>NZ_JAUSYG010000001.1:1200000-2400000 GCF_030816725.1 Pseudarthrobacter defluvii | reverse complement strand
AGTGCCCTCAACCCGGCGGTAGGAACGTTGCTGCATCCAGTCAGTTGGAACTCAGGCACGGCCTACTACAACTTGTTAGAGCGCTGAATACCTCTAACCTCTTCCGCCGACGCCCGCCGGAGCCCGTGTCCTACAACGTCTTGACGTGACATCGTACGCTTAGCCACTTGTGGGACATAGACGCGAGGCAAATGACGGGGCGGCCGGACCGAATGGCTTAGCTCCAAGAGAAGAGGCCGTCCAATATCTCATGGGTCGTAAGACTGCCCTTCACAGGTTCTTGTTCAGGACGCTGCTGAGCTTCTTTGAGTAACGGCCTGCAACCTTTATCATCTCCTGTTCAGACTTCCGACTCTGCTTCTTGGCCTTGCGGATATCGCGCTCGATTTTTAGCCTCTCAATCGGTATCTCTGCCCTGACTTTCCGCAACTGAGCAGTACCAGCATCGAAAGACTCCTTCGCCCAAATTGTCCTCAGGTCCACCTGGGGCATCGTATTGCTTTGCGCTTCGCGCTTGATGATCAGCCGGTCAGCGGCACGTCCGATCTTTTCGTTCTTCTGGATCTGGCGCTCGGACTTCCTGAGCAAACGGCGATGGATTGCCTGAAGACGGGAGAATTTCCAGTACTCGAAGTACACCTGGGGGCTGGTCCCATATACAGCAATGAGCAGGAGCCGTGTGGCTGGAGTCCAAAGAATAACGCCCAATGCGGCTACCGATCCGTTGAGCGCGATGTAGGCGGCCCAATCCGCCTGAGGTCTCCCGGACAAGTGGTTAAGGGCAGCCACCTCACTGAAAAGCAAGACCGCGATTGTTAGCGCATGTGCCCATGATGTCACAAGCCGGCGAAACGGGCCCATCTTGTGGAGCTTCACGTACCGCACCTCTACGACGAATGCCAAAGCGATTACGGGTATGACGGTTGCCATGATTTCCCAGAACTTGCTTGAGTCGCCCACTGATCCCCCGAGTAATGCCCTTGCCCCAAGGGCTCTTCATTCCGTCGCCACAACTGTAGTCGGCTTTGGCTAGCCTTGAAGGAGGGGGTATGACCCCTTTGAGCGAGACCCGCTCCCCGGTCGTTGTCAGCGCCCTTTTTCGTGAACGGGTTAAAGGTTCCCTCAGGGCCATCCAGTTGTTCCTGAACCCAAGCCGATGCGGTTGATTCAACAATGCGCGTCTTGAACACGTAAGTCATGTCGTTATGTCCGCCAGCTTCCATGAACCACTGAGCTCATCTGCTCACTCCATGGATTACGACGGACGGAGCACCCATGTACATTGCAGCGGTGGACCCGGGGATCACCCCAAACGCGAGTTTCCCCTTCCTTGAATCACTCAAACAGATCGGCGGCGGCATCCTTGTCGGTGCGTTCATCATCATTGCCATCGTGGCCATTATTGGGGCCGCGATGCTGTTGGCCGGCAAACTGAGCCAGTCCTCGCGTCTTGCCTCCAGCGGGGGAGTGATCCTTCTGTGGACAGGACCGGTGGCCGCCATTCTCGGCGGTATCAACGGCTACATCCTTTGGTCGCAGACCGCCTTTCCCCTCGGGTTTTAGGTCATGCCCGTTGAGTGCGACCTCAATGGATGGTGGCCACCAGGCTGCGGCCTCGTGTCACAAGCGAACGACGACGCCCTCGGTGCAGTTACGGCACTGTTTGCAAACATTCTCCAGAACATGGCGTCCTGGCTTTGGGCCTTCATCACCGGCGCGTTCACGGTGTCGAACGTGGATGAATCCCAGTGGTTGTCTATTCAGGGGCTGACCAGCTGGTGGGTGGTCGTGATGCTGACGCCACTCGTCGTCGTGATGATCCTTCAGATCCTGTCGGGGTTGATAAGCCAGCAACCGAGACGCATCGGAAGGGCGATGATCGGAGGTGCAGTCGCTATTCCCCTTGTTGGCGGGGCCGTATATCTCGTCCGGCAGCTTACGCGGGCGACTGACCTAGCCTCCGCTGCTCTGCTCCAATCCATCGGGTCGGATCCCTACCTGGTGTTCATGAGGCTCTTCGGCTTTGAGCGGGCGCCAGCCGGAAGTGGCCGGGAATGGAACCTGGTCTCGCTTGCTCCTGGAAACACCGGAGGACCGGCGGGCGCGGTCATCGTGACCATGATGGCTGTCGTTGTCGTCTGGATACTGGCATTCATTCTGATGTGCTCGATGGTCTTCCGCTCGTTCGCCCTTGTTGTCCTGGCCGCCGTCGCTCCCGTGGCGCTCATGCTGCTGCCGTGGGATAAGACGAAGTCGTGGGCTCGTCGATGGTGTGAGGTCGTCATCGCTTTGGTCATAGCCAAGCCCCTTGCCGGAACAGTCCTAGCGGTCGCCGTGAAGCTCTTCGCCGATTCGAAGTCCTTCGCCGGACTGGCAGCCGGAACCGTGGGCATGGCCTTGGCTTGCGGTGCGCCGCTAATGTCCTTGCGTCTTGTCAGCTTTGCCGGAGGCGAACTCGCCGCAGCAGCCCAGACTGCCGGAGGTGGCCACATCCTGTCGCGCAGCAGCAGTGTCGCAGCCCGTCAGATCAGTCGGCAGGCGGGCGGCCGCCTCACGCTCGCAAGTCTGGTTAGCCGCTCCGCAATGACAAGGCCCATCAGCTCACGCCCCAGCATCTTCCCGACCCAAGTTTCCGCCCCCACTGTGCCCACTACGGCATTCCCGTCGGGACCCGGCGGAGAGCAGCGAGCCCTAAACGGAGCGTCCCCCACCACACCCCAAGAAGTCCTGCAACCTGCGGACCAGGGGTTCGTGACTGTAATACCACAAAGCCAAGGCGCGGCCCCGCCAACGCCTGCAAGACGGCCCCCTTTGGGGGAGCCCGCACCGCGAGCGCAGCACAGCGGAGCCGCCGCCGGCCAAGCAAGAATGCAACCTCCGAAACCCCAGCCACCAAGAATTGATCCTCCGAAGGGCGGTACCCCTGATGTCTGAAGACGCGCGTGCCCTCGAAGCCGTCAAGTTCCCCAGATATGAACGCCGCGGCTTCTTCCTAGGGCTCAAGTGGTATCAATTGCTGATCGTGAGCGGGGGAGTCGCGGTCGCCGTCGTGGCTGCTGCGAGTCACGGCCCCGCCGGAATGTTTACCTCCGGGCCTGTGTGGCTCGGGCTTGTACTGCTCGGAATCCTGCAGTACTCCCGCATCCCCTATCCGGTCTGGGGGAAACAGATCGCTTTGTTCTTTTGCCGGGCAGCAGCAAATCAGACACGCTTCCTCGCCAAGCCTCAGGCCCCACATCTTGCCGGCCGGCTTGCCCTCCCCGGAGGGCTGGGCAACTTGGAACTCCGGACGACGGCCAACGGCGAATGCTTCATTGTTGACCGCCACGGCAGGGAAGCGATCGCAATCCTGCGCTGCAGCACCAGGTCCTTTGCGTTGTTGGATTCTGACGACAAGGCGTGGGCCGTTCAAGCGTGGTCGCGTGTTCAAGCCGGGATGGCCCAGCGGCAAAGCGTAGCCCGGATCGCAATCCAGGATTACACGGTGCCTTATCCGTCCTCTGCACTGTGGGACTTCTACCGCGACCATGCCCTGCCCGCTGCGAACAGCGACGACACCCTGGGCTGGGGACGGAGCGCCTATGAGGATCTCTTGGGTGCAGCCGGGGCAACCATGAGCCACGAACTCCTCGTCGCGGTCGTGCTGGACACAAGCAAGGCACGACGGCGGATCAAGGAGTCCGGTGGAGGGCTCAACGGTGTTGAACACGTCCTCCGGCTGGAAGTCGAAGCCATGCGCACGTCGTTGGGCACCCACAGCGTGAAGGTCGAAGAATGGATCGACGAGTCGGAGCTGCTGAGAACTATACGAGCAGCATTCGATCCCGCTTCTCTGCCACCAATCAAATCGTCGTTGGCCGCTGTCCCTCTGCTGGAGGATTCAGCCACTGCCGAGACGGATCACCGTCACCTGCAGGGCCCGATGGGCGTCGAGGAACATTGGACCTATTTGCGTACCGACAGCGGGTTCCACCAAACCTTTTGGGTCGCCGAATGGCCGAGACAGAAAGTCTTCCCAGGTTTCCTGCATCCGTTAATTTACGTCGGCGAGTTCCGCCATACCTTCACTGAAGTTGTCCGGGCGGTGCCGACTGCTGAAGCACTGCGGGACATCCGCTCCGCGCAGGAGGCCCACGAAACCCGTCGCCGCATCAATGCGCGCTTCGACAGGCCGCTCACCCGTGAGCAAAAGGCCGAGGAAGAAGAAGTGGCCCAGAGGGAGGAAGAGATCGTCGCCGGCCACGGTGACGTTCGGCCGGCGGCCTACCTGACCGTCACAGCAGCCTCGTTGGAAGACCTGGCGCGGCACCGTCAGGAACTGGAATCTGCTGCCGCGGGGGCGTTCGTGGAACTGCGGCTTCTGTATGGACAGCAATGGGCGGCGTTTGTCGCCGGTGGACTGCCGCTGGGGAGAGGATTGCGGTGAACCCGGCCATGAAGAGCTTCGAGTACCTTCCTTCCGGGAAAAAGGGGAGGGAAAGGAAAGCGCGACGGCGGACGTCACCGTCCCTGGCCACGGGGACGGACTCAGCACTCACCAAGAGACGGTTCGATTTTGAGGCCTTCAGTCTCGGTGGGGACTGGGGCAGCAAGGAGCCGAACTCCCTGCGGGGACCTCACCGGTTGCGTCCTGCCCCGCACCGCGCCTCAACGATGACCTTCGCCGCCGCGTACCCCTTCCTTACTGAGTCAGGTCTTGGTCACGAAGGAACCTACATCGGCACCGACGTCTTTGGGTCCGGGGCCTTCTCGTACGACCCCTGGATCCTTTACGACAAGGGCATCATCAGCGGCCCGTCCATTGTTGTGATCGGCACCGTAGGTACCGGCAAATCGATGTGCGGCAAATCCCTGGTAGCACGGTCCATCACGCTGGGGCGGAAGGCAGCTGTCGCCTCGGATCCCAAAGGCGAGTGGGTCGCCGTCGCAAAAGCTGTAGGTGGAAAGGTCATCAGCGTTGGCCCCGGCCGTCCTGCCAGAGTCAATCCTCTCGACGCCGGACCCCGCCCCAGCGCCCTCACTGAAGCGCAGTGGCAAGCAGTGGTGAGGCAGCGTCGACGGTATCTCCTCGTCGCCTTGGTTTCCCTCATGCGCCAAGGCCTGCCCCTCCGCCCCGTAGAGCACACAGCTTTGGACATCGCCCTCATGGAAACCATGTCTGAGAACTCGAACCCGACATTGCCCATGGTGCTGGACCACCTGCTGAAGCCTTCGAAGGAAATGATCGCGCTTGTCGGCACAGAGGGCGGAACGGCAGTCAGTCATTCCCTGAGGCGGACCGTGTCCGGTGACCTCGAAGGGATGTTCGATGCACCTTCCACCGTCGCTTTCGATGCTGATGCTCCCATGATGGTGATGGACACCTCCGCCCTGATCGGGGCATCAGAGCAGGCGCTTTCGCTGGCCGCCGCCTGCGGCGCCACCTGGCTGGAAGCGGCCATTACGAACCCCGACGGCGGTAAGCGGCTTGTCGTGTACGACGAGGGATGGCGGATGCTCGCCGACCCTTACATGCTGGCGAAGATGAGCGAACAGTGGCGGCTCGCCAGAACGTACGGGATCGCGAACCTGCTGATTATGCACAAGGTGGCCGACCTCAACGAAATCGGAGACAGCACCAGCGGACACCGACAGAAGGCACTGGGTTTGCTGACTGAGGCTGACACCAGGATCATCTACCGCCAAAAGCACGACGCAATGCGGCTGACCAAGGAAGCGCTGGGCCTGACCGAAGCCGAGTGCGAGCATGTTGAGAACCTGCCGAAGGGCGTCGGGCTCTGGAAAGTAGGGAACCGGTCATTCATTGTGGCTAACCGCGTGACCACTGACGAGCTTGCCGTGTTCGGTACTGATGACAGGATGCTGTGAGGAGGCCGGGCAGCCCGCGGGCTGCAAGCGACAACCCGTTGGTCACCGCTGGGCTCATTGGCGCGGCGGCCTACGTGTGCCTCTGCACTGTCGTCCAAGCTGCCGGGCACGTGGTGGTGTCCTGGCGATGTGGCACTTCACCGCCGTCGCCCTTCAACCTGGCGGCCGCCGTCGGACTTTTCGCCAACCGGATGGACTGGATAGTGGCGCCACGCTCCGGCTGTTCAGTAAGCACCGACGCTGTCTGGTGGGTCCTGGCCCCCGCGCTGCTTCTGGTGGGTTCGCTCGCCGTAGGTGCCGTCGTCATATGGCGACGGTGGAAGCAGTCCGGTGGATGGCTGCGGCAGGACATCCTGAACCGCGATGGCGTTGCCCGCCGTGCCGAGATCCTCCACGATTTCGGGGCCAGAGCTGTGCGGAAGCGAGGGAAGTTCACCCGACCCGGACTTGTGAACCCGACTGTGCATGATGTGTCGTGGACGCTGGGCCGCTCCCGCGGCGTCACCGTTCATGTCTCCACGGAGGAGTCGATGGTGATCCAGGGCGCCCCGCGATCCGGTAAGGGCTTGTACGTCGTCATCAACGCCATTCTTGATGCGCCCGGGGCAGTCGTCACGACATCCACGCGTGCGGACAACCTGGTAGTGACGATGAAGGCGAGGGCTACTGGCGGGCGACCCGTGACGGTCTTTGACCCGCAGGGTATGTCGGGGATCCCGTCGTCGCTTCGCTGGTCGCCAGTCCGTGGCTGCGAGGACCCGGATATCGCCACACGGCGAGCGCTGGTCATTACTGCGGATACTGAGATGAAAGGCGAGAACGCTGCCTGGCAGAAGCGCTCGCTGATCGTTCTGCAATGCCTGCTCCACGCTGCAGCTTTGTCTGGGGAAGGAGTGACGGCATTCCGCCGTTGGTCATCCAGCCCTGTCTTGGCGCGGGAAGCTCTCGAGATTCTAGGCCGGCCGGGGGCTGCGCTGGGATGGCAGGCAGACCTGATGGGCATACTGGAGGATGACTCAAGGAACACCTCGAACTCATGGATTGGGGTTTCGGCGGCGGTAGCACCTTTGTCCTCGCCGAAAGTCCTGGCCGCGCTCAATCCGCAGGATGAGTCCGAGGAGTTCGATCCAAAAATGTTCATCCGGGACCGGGGAACGCTTTATCTCATCGGTACCCGCGCCGGCGCCGCTGCCGCGGGGCCCTACTTGTCAGCACTGATCGATGACATCGACAATGCAGCGCGCGAGATGGCCTTTGTGTCACCGGGCGGCCGGCTGGAGCCTCCCCTTTCGCTGATCCTGGACGAGATCGCTAATCTCGCCCCTTGGCCCGGGCTGCCTGTGGCACTGTCCGACGGCGGCGGCATCGGGATCTCAACACTCGTCGTTTTGCAGTCGTTGTCGCAGGCCCGTTCAGGTTGGTCCATTGAAGAGGCGTCGACCATCTGGGACTCGGCGATCATCAAGGTAATTTTCGGGGGCGGGTCCGACGAACAGGATCTGCGCTCCCTTGCAGGGTTGCTGGGTGAACGCAGCCTTACCCTCACCACGAGGTCCTGGTCATCCCAAGGCAGGCAGGACGGCGAGCAAATACGCGAAAGCCCCGTGATCGCTCTGGATGAAATACGGCGGCTGCCCGCGGGAACGGCGCTCATGCTGGGTCGGCGTACTCGACCGATACTTCTGGACCTTCTTGAGTGGCACAAGCGCAAGGACGCAGGGGAGCTGCGCCGGCTGAAAGCCGAGATGGAGCGCGTATTGGCCGACGGACACAGGGAACGCCAGCAGAAGGCGGAAGGGGTGCCGGATGCGCAGCCATGACGAGACGGACGAGTTCGACGTCCAGTCCGCCAATTCCTTTGGGGACGATGAAATCACCGCTCAGCTCTTTCGATCTGCTTTTAGTGGGCCTTCCGCCTCCAAGAGCGTCACCCGCCGTTGGCGGGAGATGACGCCTGAGCAGTCGCAGGAAGTCTGGGGTGTCCTCACCTCTTGGGTGAGATGGCTTGTGGCCACTTACCAACTGACGACGTCGGTCGTTCCCGATTGCTGGTGGCGGCACCCTGAGATTGTGGCTGAGCTGTACGCGCTGCACCGAGCGGAGCTCGCCTCCTACACTCAAGATGACCCGGGCTTCGGTCCGCTCGCCTTTCATGAACGGCTCCCGCACGCCGTCGAACGTCTGAGGATGCACACCCGGACTGCGGGATGCGTCGGGCTGCAGGCGCACAAGGAGCCTGCGCCCCGAATTCTGACTGATGATGATCCCGCCTTTGTTGAGTGGCGCAAGGCTGCTCACCAGCTGATTGCTGACTTCTAAGTCATGTCGCTCTTGTAGTGCTTGGCCATGAACGGGTGTCTGAGCAGCAATGCTGCGGTCCAAGAAGCATGAAGGGTGGCTGTCGTGGCCGCTACACCTGAAGTTCCCCCTACCAACTTGTCTGTCCAGGGCTCCCCGAAAGCCGGTCAAAGCGGCCGCCACATGGCCGCTGAGAAACGCATTGTCTCGTTGATGGAAGGGTTGCACTCCATCTTGGAGGAGGCCGTCGAGTCACCCTCACATTGGCAGGTCTTGCTTGATGCATCGGCCAATTTGTGGCGGTACTCCGGCGGCAACGTTGCACTGCTCATGATGCAGATGGCGCAGAGGGGGACAGATGAGCCGACGCTGGTCGCGGGGTACAAGGAATGGGAACGACACGGCCGCACCGTTCTTCGGGGCGAGCATGCCCTGTGGGTCATTGCACCCCGGACCGCCCGTGTGCAGCAGATGCTCCTGCCCGACGGTACGCGCCAGCGCATTCCTGTGGGCGACAAACCACCCAACGGCGCTATCGACGAGGGGAAGAAGACCCTCATCACCGGTTGGCGCGGCCAGGCAGTCTTCGACGTCTCGCAGACCCAGGGGGAGCCGCTGCTGGTGCCCAGACCGAGTGAAGCCTCGGCCGTCGACGCTCCGCAGCTATGGGATTCATTGGGCCGCGTTGCACGCACGCACGGCTTCTCGATCCAAGTCACCGATGCGCAGTTCGGCCTGACGAACGGTTTTACCGATTTTGCACAACACCAGGTTCAGGTAGGGGGCTGGCTGACTGCGGAGGAGCGCGTCGCCGTGCTGGCACATGAGCTCGGCCATGTCCTGCTGCATGGACCCGACGACAAGGTGGGAAAGCTGTACGGGAGCAGCGTGGAGCATCGCGGGCTTGCCGAAGTCGAAGCCGAGTCTGTGGCGTACACGATCCTTAAGGCTCATGGCATTGACCGGGGTCCCCAATCCGCCAGCTACTTGTCCGGTTGGGCTGACGCGGTGATTGAAGCGGAGCATTCAGTCGCGGCTCGCAGCTCTTCTCCGAGGCAACCCGCCTCGCGGGTCGACATTGCGAAGTCAGTACTAGGCCGTGTCACGGCGGCCACCAAGGACATCCTCGAAGTCACGAATCCTCCGGGTTTTGGCGGGAAGGTTCCGCCCGGTGATGCGTCGCCCCGGCTGCAAGGTCAGGACTCGTTCGCTGGCCCGCAGCATCCGGTCGGGCCTCCTCAGGGATTGGAGATTTCCGGCCCGTAGGGGCGATCGAAGTGTTGGACGGGAGAGCCCCGTCTGCAAATGAAAGGGCAGAAGTTATGAGTACCAAGATCCCGGTCAACATCGCCGGCAACCTTGTCGCGGACCCTGAGCTCACTTACGGCGAGTCAGGGGTTGCGCACACCAAACTGCGCGTGGCCGTGAACCAGCGGATTCAAGGAGCAGACGGGGCCTGGCACGATGGAGATCCGGTCTTCCACAACGTCTCCGCCTTTCGGGCGCTCGCAGAGAATGCCTCGAACTCGCTCAAGAAGGGGGATCCCGTCACGGTATCGGGTGAACTCGAATTCCGCGCATTCGAAAAGGACGGGGAGCGGCGGGAAGCCCGTCGGATTGTTGCTGAAACCATTGGTCCTGACCTTCGGTTCGGCACTGCAGCATACCAGCGCTCTCCCCGGGCCGCAGTAGGCCCGGAAGCTGCGGTAGATGCGGGTGTGCAAGCGGCACCGGAGGCTGCCCAGCCCGCCTACAGCATCTCGACGAAAGGGCCGGTGGCCGTGCCCCCTTTAGGCGGACCAGCTCGGGCTGACATTAGCCTCTGAGCGGGGACCAGCAGGCTCAGGACGCAGCTCTATTGCCTGGTACAGTTCCACAAATTGCGATGGCCTGGTCCTCTGGGGACCAGGCCATCGCCGTGCGCGGGAGCTTCACTACAGCGCGCTGCTGCCCTTCCACTCTCCGGGCTTTACCCGCCTGATGCTCGAGGAATGCGCCCACCCCATGTGGTACTTGCCGGAAGAATCCAGCCATTCGATAAGGCCGTACTTGTGCGTCCATCCAACGGCCTTGCCGTAGATCCCGCCTACATACACAAGCGGACGGCCATACTTCGGGAAATCCCGGAGAGGTGCAGGGTCGTCTATTGGCCGGCTGGCTTCGGCGTCCATGCGAATCATCATTCGCTCGACATCTTCAGGGGAGCCGGACTTGAACATGAAGCCATTTTAGAACATACGTTCGAATACTTTCACCGAAGGTCTCAGTGGTGTCATGGCTGCAGCTGAGCTGGCCGTCCCTCGGCGGGTGCCCAAGCCAAGCAGTCGGCGGCGCTAATGAAGTAAGCATCCGGCCACGGGGCCCCTGGCCTGACTTGTGCCGGGTCGGGGGTGATGAGCAGGATGGATCCTGGCCAGACGGGCTCCGGCAGCGCTTCTATCCAAGCGCGCTGCACATGGTCGAAGCGGTTCCACATGATGGTCACCCATGACCCGGTCGGTTGAGTCGCATCAACGTTCAGCAAAGTCACCTCTGTCGTGGTGCCGCTTGCCAGTTTGAGACTGTTAAAGGCTCTCCAGCGCTCTGCGGCATGTGCCTGCCACTGGCGGGATTGGGAGATGCGTTTCCACCAGAGCAGGCCCAGGAGAAGTGCAGCTGCCAGCCAAATGCCGCCGACAATCGCAGTCACCGAAAGCGGGAGGCTGACGGCCGGGAAAAGTGCCAGGAAGAGAACGATGAGTATCAAGACGCCGGCACTGGTCGATACCAGGGCGACTGTCGCAACTCTGGGTTTCATCACCGGATTTTCGACCATCGTCTTGTCCCTTTATCAGCTTAGAGCTGCCAGCCTGCGCTGGTAAGGACGACCTGCTGTGGAAAGTGCAATTCCCTTGAACTGGTTCCGGGGTGAGGAGGTATTACACGGGAATGGGCGTTGTCGATGGCCTGACTGAGTAGTTCACGCTGGGCAATTTGTTCGCACTCATAGTCGGCCGGAGGCAGGCCCAGGGGCAGGGGAGAGTCCGGCAGCGCCCACCTGTCGCGAAATACGGCAACGTCACGGACCAGCTGCCAGGTTTCGCAGCTGCTGCTCTCTCCGACGGCTTCGAGCAGAGCACGTTTCCACTCAGGGTCCCCTGTCAGAGCTGCAACGTTTACGGTCTCGATCCTCTGGGAGATGCGTGCCTTGACTTGCTCGATCATCTCCGCCAAGTCAGGGCGGCTGGGCGTAAGTTTCTCGGTCATGGGTCCAACAGCCGTCGACGGCATCCCCTTCACGAAGCGACGCAAGCGTGTGCTGAGAACAGCACAGCGGTCGTGGGCGCGGGTGGTGTCGTAGCCGACCTGGGCCAGTATGCGTTCAGCACTCGGGCGGCTGAGGGCTGTGGCCTTTCGCCATGCCGCGACGGCTGCGCCCCACGACGGAGATTGTTCGAATTCCTGGGACGCTCCGGGCGCTTTCTCGTCCATCCACTGTTTTAGGTCTAGCCCTGCAGCGATCTGCGCGAGATAGTCGTATTCTCCGTAGAGCCGCTCGAGGCTGTCAGCCTTCCTGAGTTCGGCGTCGCGTACCTCGTGTGCGGTCCGTTCGGCACCTTCAGCCGCCAGCACCTCGCCAAGGATGCCCTGCCATGAGAGCTGTAGGGATGGATCGACAGCCGGGTGGTCGTCGTCGTCACCTTCGCTGACGTAGGCAAAGTTGCCGGCGCGGCCACGGGTCATGCTCACGTACAGCAGCTCGCGGGTGAGCCGGCCCTGCGTGACGACCGTGTGGCCGGTGTCCACCGTAACGCCTTGGGAACGGTGTGCCGTTGTGGCATAGCCCAGCTCGACAGATGACTCAAGATACGCTCCGGGGAGTATGACACTCGCGCCGGTGTCTCGCCGTCGAGCCAGCAGCGAGGCGTCGCGAAGATAAATCTGTTGGACGTCGAACAGCGTCCCATTGCTCACGAAATTGCCGTCGCTGTCGACTAGCTTTCGGTTATTTCCGCGGGCGATGACCGTGTCACCGGAACCGGCTCGTAGGCCATCGCTGAGAAGCAGTGTGTGCTCGGGATCCACTTCACCATGGGCAACCCGATCCGCCTGCGCCCGTTCATTGAGCAAGCCGACCGTTTCATTGTCGGCGGCGATGAGGATGGATGACTTTCCTGCTCGGGTATCTTCCTGCCACGCGCGGTACGCCTTGTCAGCCATATCCACGTAGCTACCGTGCCGGATCCGCCCATGTCGGGCGTAGTCGGCAATGGCTGAGTACTCACCCCTCCGCAGCTGGAGCGATGATGCACGCTCCCATTCTTCATGGAATCTCCAGACGGTGCTAAGCCGCGTTGCCTTTCCTTCCCGATCCAGCCAGCCAAGGACACCGCCGGCATCGATCGCGTCCAGCTGGCCTGGGTCGCCGACCAAAAGAATCTTTGCATCGGCCTCCCGGGCTTGATGTACCAGGGCGGCAAGCTGGGAAGTGGAAACCATCGAAGCCTCATCAATGATGATCAGCTGGTTTGCCCGGAAACACCACCGCTCCTGGGTGGCGGCGAGATGGGCAGCTTCCTGTGCGAACGCGATGATCCGGCGCTCGCCGACGTGAGACATCTTCAGTTGGGCCTGTATAGCGAAGAAGCGCTCGGCCCTGAAACAGGCTCCTTGCCCCGCCGACTCGTGCAGCCACTTTGTGACATTCTCGGTAGCCATAGCGAGTTCGCGGCCCAGCACATCCGCGCTCGCAGCTGCTGGAGCAAGCCCGACGACGCTTCCGGCGCCGTGCTCTGCCTCCCACGCCGCCTTGACCGCGCTCAACGTCGTGGTCTTTCCCGTGCCGGCGGGCCCAACCATTGCATCCAGCCGGTGGCCGCTGAGGATGATGTCGGCAACTGCGGCTCGCTGGTCGGAGTGAAGCTCCGGCCTCTTCGCGTGCCCAACATGCTCAAGGGAATCCATGACGACGTCGGCAGGCACCACCGGGCCGCCGTCGTCGTTTCTTGCCCCCATGATCGCGTCCTCCCACGCGAGCGTTGACGTGTCGGTGTACAGCCGGGATCCGTGAAAGTCGAAGACGCTGCGTTGCCGGAGCCGGAGGTCCGGGGCTGCGGACGGAGGGAGGCTGTAGCGGTAGTCGTTCAGCGGTACTGACTGTTGTTCCGCCGCGTCGGCGACGGCGCTGATCAGTGCACTCCGGTCCGCAGCCGTGCGGCAGCGGATCTGGGCGCAGACTCGCTCAGCCTCAGCGAGTAGGTTCCAGCGGTTCCAGGTAGAGCGCCTGGCGGCGACGCGTTCACGAGCAAGCGTGGCGACGGAGCTGATCCAATCAGAGGTGAAGTCCGTAAAGGGGAACGGTGAATCCTTGGAGCGTTGTACGGCGGCGGTAACGGCAGCTGGTTGGAATCCTCTGGCTATGGACCGCGCCCGCCATTGGATTGAGAGTTCACGCAGAGGAGTGGCGAGGTCCGCCTTTGGGGTTCGCGTGGCGAGGGTGGCTTGCTGACGAAGCTTGATTATTGTTGCTGCGGTCGGCGGATGGCTGTGATCGGTGGTCCATTCCGCTACGAGGCGGTCTGTTTCCAGATTGATGAGGCGGGAACGATTGGAGAACTCACGGATTAGTTCGTCATCTATTCCGGTCAGTTGTTGGCTGGGGTTACGGGTGTTGGCGGACGGGGACCGGATTTCGGTGGCGCTTCCGAGCGTCCGGTGGAGGGCATCGAACAGGAGTCCGTTGTAGTGTTCGCTTGCAGCGACGGCGGCCTTGTACAGCGTGCGGGAGTCGAGGGTTACCCACGCTCCGTCGGTGACGCGCTGGATCCGGTTGGCGATGACCAAGTGCGTGTGCAGTTGCGGGTCGCCCGTGCGAGATTCCCAGTGGTCGAAGGCAGCGGCTATGGCTCCCATGGTGCCGATATGGGCGACGCCGTTCCGTCCGGCCCGCGTATGGATGACGTTCTCTTCGAGCCATGACAGTGTCGCTGCTACCGCTTCGTGATGGGTTCGCAGGATCTGCTCCTCAATGAGGCGAGGGCTGAGGGCCCAGAGAACCGACACAGATTTTGGCACGCTGAAGGTCAGGTCGAAGCCGACGACGGCGTGACGCACTGTCGGGGGAGCGGTCTTGTTGTCGACGACGGAGGGCTGGTTGTGAGGACGGCCGAGCGGATGCAATGTATCCGGATGCTCGGCTGAGTCGAACACTGCCTTGGCGTCGGTTTCAGTGACCGGCGCCCCGGCCGTGCGATCGATGCCTCTGAGCCCGGCGCCGATCCATCGTCCTTCGGGTGTGCCGGCGTTCATGTAGTAAGTGGTTGCATCAGCGGGAGAAACGGCAAGATCATTCATCATTGTCGTTTTGAAAAGGTAGCGGAGGCCTGACTGTGCCGAGAGCCGCGCGATGGACATCGTCACAGCCGCGGGACTCCTGCCTGCCGGTTCGCAGGATCCCATCCACGTCGGCGAAGGATTTCCAATGTCCTGAGGTCAAGCGCCACTCCCTTTGCCTGGGCAATTGAGACAAGCCACGCCGCGATATGTGCCAGATCCTGGACATTGGTCCTTTGTGCGCGTTTCAGGCGGGCGACTTCTGACTGCAAGAGGTTGTTGCCCCGGAGCTGGTCAGACTTCTCGGCTTCGAGCCTGTCGATTTCGGACGCCTGGGCCCGAAGCTTGGAGGTGAGTATGTCTCGCTGGCGTTGACATGACGTTGTCGTGGATTCCAGTCGACGTTTGATCGCTTGGAGTTGGGCTTTGAGGTGTGGGGCGTTCGTCTTCGGCGCCGGAGCCACTGCTGAACGATGGGTGAGCCGGCGTTTGCGGTCCCGGTGCCGATTGGCGCACCGGGTGGAACAGAATGTTTGACTCTTTCGCGACGGTTCGAACGAGCAATTGCAGTCAGCACAAGTTTTTGTATTCACGTCCGTTCATCAGGGATGGCGTCACTGGCAACATGACTCGCCGTGGCAGCGGCTCACGCCGACGGCCTTGGATGCCAGAGGTGTGAGGGGAAGGACTGCTGCGGTTAGCGGGTTTGAAGTGCCGGGTTGGCACGTGGAGAGGTAGCGCAGGCGGACAGTTGTACCCGCTGATGAGGTTACGCGGCTCTAGGTGCTCGACGGTCATTCGTGATGCACGCCCTATGATGCCGTGTGGGTTCTGCTGCGGCTTTCAAGTTCTCGTTCGGCGGCTTCGACAATGGACCGCTCAAGTGCGCCGAGTCGATTTCCTACGACTGGATTGGCCATCTCGCAATCGCGTATCTCCACCAGGCGCCGATGAAGCTGCGTTTGGGCGTGGCGGCAAAAGAAGAGCATCGGGGTGGCGCGCCGGTTCTGCAACACCAGCTCATGCCGGCCATAAGCAACGTTGTTCCAGATGGGGCCGATCTTGACGAGCATCACCCGCGCACGCAGCCCGAGGATGCCGTGTCTGAGACGGCCAGCCATCCGGGGGAGGAGTAGGCCGAAGCTGACAAGTAGGACAGCAAAGGTTTCGCCTATCCAATACAAGTTGGTCAGGGCAATGGCAGTGGGGCTATCGGCGCCGTCTGCTCCGGTCACAATCCCATACAGCAGACGGTCGAGGAGGACCAGGGCAAACAAGACACAGCCGCCGGCGATAAGAGTGAACGCCGAGCGGAAGACTTTCGCGCCCATGCGGGGGATGTGGCTGCGGCAGGCCCAGGCTATGTCGAGACACACCCACATAATGAATGCAGAGCCCGTCCAGAGGAAGACCGCCATGCCCGGCTGATCGCCATATCTCAGCGGCAAGTTGGGATCCGTCGTATCGACACGGCTGCCGAGAAACCCTGCCGTTACCGCGGTGCACGCCGCGAAGGTGACCCAACGACCCAAGGCGAGTTGCCGCCGTCGTACTCCTGCGTCCGGTACTGCCGCCAGCAACATTGCTGTTCGGAACTGCCAGAACCCAAGGAGGAGAGACAGAAGGGTGACCAGGCCAATGCGGTTGCGGCCGCCGAGGAGGGGATCGCCCCAGTAGTAGACGGCAGGAACGTAGAGCGTGCAAGCGATCGCGGCCAAGATGGTTGCACGGAACACGCTTCCGCGCTCAGGATCCAATGCTGCAGGGAGCCTGAGGATGGTCAACACCCAGAGGGCGGCGGCCGGTACCGCTTCCATCAGCCGAACACGCGCCGAAACGCTGAGGGCTCAGTCGTAGACTCGGTTTCGCTGTTGATTATCCGCGTCGCAAGCTGGTCGGCGAGGGCCTCAGCTGTTACCTCCGCGTCATCGGTGTAGCTGCTGCGACCGAGAGCGCGCACAACATCCACGTCGATGTCGGGGAGGAGTGCGGCGGCGACGTCCCCATGTGTTCTCTGTAGGTCATGTCGCAGGATCATGTGGCTGAATTCGTGCAGGATTATTTGCTGCCGGTGCCAGACGGACTTCACTGGCGCGTGGAGGACGATGTCCCGGTCCGCGCAGACTAGCCAGATACCGCAGAGCTCCGTTCCTGCCAAGCCGGGCAGTTCATCAATTTGTATCTTCCTGCCGCGTTGCGTTTCCAGTTTGTTCTGGATGAACTCCAGGGTGGCGTCGCCCGGCAAACCGAAGGATTTCTCCGCCTTGCGGGCTATCTTTCGCGCGTCACGATAGTTCATGGCTGGCGGTTTGCGGCTGCGGAACGTCGACCGGACCGATCTGACCCAGGGAGTATCCGCCCGGGTACAAGGATGAGCCGGCTTTGCCTGGAGTGAAATGAGGTTTGTGTCCGAGGGGCCGGCGCCGGCGGATGGCATTCCGGATGGCCAGCCCGCGCGTCATAAGGGCTGATGAGACCCAGCTCGGGCGGGGGAGTCCGAGTGCTTCGACAAGGCGCTCGTCGTCAAGCATCACGCTGATGATGTGGCTGGCGAAGGGCCGCAGCGGGCGCGGCAGCCGGCTCTGGAAGACCTGGACTGTCGCGTCCATCAACTGTTGGCCTTCAGCTGATGGAGCGACGTGTGTTGCCTCGTAGCGATCGAAGAACTGCTCGGCTTCAGCGTAGGTAGCGGGAATTTCAACAATATTCATCCGAGCGCCAAGCTCGGTGAAAAAGCTCGAAGCCGCAGCGAGTTCAGCTGACGTTGCCTGTCGCCAGCCATGGTGCTGGGTCCATCTGATGGGCACTACCAGCAGGGTGAGGAGGACGTAGAGGAAGTCATCCTTGCTGCCGGGGACGTTGCGGTGCGCGCGGTTGAGAAGAGCGATCATTTCGCGGCCGCGGTCGCTATCCAGGCCACTCGCGATGAGCTCGTAGATGACGATTGCTGTGTCGTAGGAACGCTTCATAGGCCGCTGTTGTATCTCGCCGTTGGCGTGAAGAGTTGCCGCGATGCTGGGAATGGCGAAGTTTCGATAATAGGAGAGGAAGAGGCCGAGCTCCATGTCTGCTGCCAGGTCGAATAGGACCATATGCCGGAATGTCTCTTCCCAGTCCTCCGGGGCGGCACGCTCCTGACGGCGCTGACTTGCGGCGAGACTTGTGTGGATGATCATCGTCCCCCCATTCTTCCTGCTGCTAGAGAGCGCTCAAAGTTGAGGGTGGCACGGCTCCCCAGCTCGGCGACTGGTTCCATGGTAGGACTGTTGCAATTGCCTGACTAGGGAGACGTAGACGGGTCCACAGGGCTATTTTTAGGTACCGCCGTCAGGGCTTTGATCAGCCCTTTCTCGCCCTGGCGCATCAACAGAGCATGGGCGGCTGTGAAAGCCGGCGCAGCGATCGGTGTCAGCATGTTCATCCAGTGCTCGGTAGGGCGCACACGCCATTCGATGTCCATGCGGGTTGCTTGCCCTCGATCTTCGGGCATGAGCGTTACCCGGCCTGTGCCTTCAAGGTGACCGCCGGCGTCGAACTCTATCTCTCGTGATGCAACCACCCTTGTGGGGTGGATGCTTATGGTGAGCGTGTAGCCCAAAAATGCTTTGAAACTGAGGTGCGCTGTGGTTGCCTTGAGGATGTCTGCTTGGGAGCTGCTCTCGGTTGGCCAACGCTCCAGAGGCGCCGCGAAACTGCAACCCGGCCACCACTGCGGCCAGCTCATGTCGACGTCCGCGATGATGGCCCACACTTGCTCGGCGGGCGCTGGGAGGTACCAATTGGAACTGAGATCGAAGAGACGCGACTCCATGTCGTTATCTTGGCACCTCCGCCAGTGGGCGATGCTCAACTTATCCCCTCGGTTCTGTCAGGTATGAGTTAAAGACCTAGGTGCTGAAACGTGCAAGAACGGGCTTCGCAACCCTATTCTGACGGAGTCGGCGCTGCTTCCTGACGTCCGATTGGGGTGTGCCCCAACGAGGCAGTGATTCCGCAGGCCTTGGGCAAAGGAGCGCCCCGGAGCAGCGCTCTGAAGAGTACTTTTCGGCGCTTTCGAGCGTAACGCCGTATAGGAAACTCTTCGATATACCGGACCGGCTCGCCGCTCCGGTATATCTCAACTGCTGACCGCCCCCTTCTTTTCGTGTACTCGTCTGGGGCCACTGTGTAGAAGAGAAGAACGCCTATGATCCAGAGCCCTTTGGCGTTGATTCCGGCCGGCGCAGTCTCCGAGGCGAGGTGCTCGCTCTCCAGTTCCTCAGGGTCGCGGTCGGGGTTACGGATGCACGCTGCTGCCGGTTTCGGGCAGGGTCAGGTAGACGATGAGGCAGAGGGCGACGATGGCGATTGGCCGTCGTCTGGCGAGTATCACCGGAGGAGTAACTCATCATCGTCCACAGCGCTGCAGCCAGTAAGACTGTGGATGCCGCTAGGCCATCACGATGTTGAAGGCGGCCCCGCGCAATTGTGTGCTTCCGAAACGGGCCACCGCAGGACGGCCATCGATCCTTCCGACCCGTCCACTCCGACTACAAGCCTCCCGCGGTGGTCGAGCAAGCGCGCGGTATCGAGAGTATCCGCCCCTCCCGGATGAGAGGGTGCGCTTTGTTCACTCATGCGATGACATCCAGCTCGAGCACACCGTTCGTAGCACGTAGCACCTGCCTATGGTCCGCGTGATGACCGTGGCCCCCCTTGGTCACGCTGTGAATCACGCAAACATGTGGCTGTCGAAAATTGAACGCGGGTGCTGTGCTGGGTCGGGGTGGGCTAT
This sequence comes from Pseudarthrobacter defluvii, assembly GCF_030816725.1. Lineage (NCBI taxonomy): Bacteria > Bacillati > Actinomycetota > Actinomycetes > Micrococcales > Micrococcaceae > Pseudarthrobacter > Pseudarthrobacter defluvii. Next base: position 2,380,748 of record NZ_JAUSYG010000001.1, on the reverse strand, counting down.
AAGGACGCGAAGGCCGTCAGGGTCACGGCCCTCTAAAAACGTGACACCGCCGGAAGTGTGGGTATCGACATAGCTGCCGGTGCCCTGCAGCGCGCGTTTCAGGCCTTCCAGGCCCTCAGCGCTATCGGTAGCCCACATTAGGAGGTGATGGCCCAACCCGTTGGGGTAGCGTTCAGCTTGCTTGCCGCGTTCAATAATGTATAGCTGGAATCCTTCGGCAGTCAGGAGCAGGGCAGCCTCGGCCGAACGAAGGGTTACCGCACATTTGAACAGGTCCCGGTAAAAGGTCACGGACCGCTCAAGCTCGGATACGTACATAACGGATGATGCAACCTTCGCTGAATTGCCCATTCAGCCATTGTTGACCCGGGAGACGCATATGGCCAACAATAACCGTCAGGTCAGCCCGCAGTTCTCCTCAGGCACGGCGCCCGCCTGCTCCTCAGCAGGCGGGTCAGCGACTTCCGCCACCGGTGGTTGTGCTGTTGCCCATGCGCTCTTTTCCCTCCCCGCCCAGGTTCAATAACTCACTGAGAGGAGGGCGGGGCTCCTGGCGCAGCCTGATGTGTTTTGGCAGTCCACTTACGCTGACTGATGCACCGTCGATGTGAATCGATAACCGGCCGTCACCTGAGAATGGCACGTTGTCAAAATGGAAGCGAGTGTTGTGCGGGGGCAGTGTGGGGGCAAGCCATACCTCGTTCCAGGGAAGCCCCGGGTCGAAACGAAGCAGCGTCCTAATGAGGTGAACCGGTGCTGCCGATGCCCATGCCTGCGGGGAACATGAAGCGGGGTACGGTACTGGTTCAGGATATTTTGACCGGTCCAGGCCACAAAAGAGTTCGGGGAGCCGGCCGTCGAAGTGATCCGCGGCTTCGAGCAAGGAGTATGCCACCTTGCGGGCTTCGTCAACAAAGCCGTGCCGCATCAGGCCCGCAGCTGCGATCGCCGTATCGTGCGGCCATACTGATCCGTTGTGATAGCTGGCAGGGTTGTATGCGCCCATGCTTGATGCCAGCGTCCTGATTCCCCAACCGGTAAACATCTCTGGGGACATCAAGTGTCCGGCTACTTGCCCGGCCTTGTCATCGTCAATGATTCCGGCCCAAAGGCAATGAGCCATGTTTGAGGCGAGTGCGTCAACGGGTTTCTTGTCTTTGTCCAGGGCAATGGCGAAATACCCGCGGTCCGCCAGCCAGAACTGGTCGTTGAAGGCCTGCTTGAGTCTGGACGCTTTGGCCACACAGATGTCCGCGGTCTGCGGGTCCCCGATTGCCGTCGCCAGCAGTGCACGCCCGATGTATGCCGCGTAGGCGTAGCCTTGGACTTCACACAGGGCGATGGGTGGCTCGGCGAGGGTTCCGTCAGCGAAATTTATCCCGTCCACCGAGTCCTTCCAGCCTTGATTTCGCAGACCCTTCTCCGTTTTTCGCTGGTATTCGATGAAACCGTCCCCGTCCCGGTCACCGTACTCCTCCATCCAACGAATCGCTCTGTCCGCTGCCGGGAGAAGCTGACGCATGGCTGCGTCATCGAGTCCCCACCTGCTCAACTCGGCCAGGACGACAACAAAAAGCGGGGTGGCATCAACTGTGCCGTAATAGACCCCGCTGCCCCCCAGTGCCAGTTCCGCCGTGGCGCCGAGACGGACTTCGTGAAGGATCCTCCCGGGCTCTTCCTCGGAGGCTGCCTCTACTTTTGTTCCCTGGTAGTCCGCGAGGGTTAGGAGTGTCCCCTTCGCCAGGGAAGGGTCCAAGAGCAGGGACATGAACGAGGCGAGCAGGCTGTCCCTGCCAAACAAGGCCATAAACCATGGTGCCCCGGCAGCCACCACAGCACGATCAGGATGATCAGGGTTAAAAATGCGAAGAGACCCCAGATCCTCCTGGCTGCGTCTAATGACCTTCTCTACTGCCTCATTTCGTAGATTTGCTGTGGGCATGGACTCTCGCCACTGCATAACGCGGCGGAAGACATCCGGGCCCGTTCCGCGCCCCCCGGCACCGCTAGGGTTGGTCGCGTGCGCAAGAAGCGGTGTGGCGCATATGGTGCCTGACCAGTACCCGTGGGCGGCAATTGTTACGTCTACGACCAGCCACTCCTCCTCAATCCATGCCCCGGGGAATGCGACAGTGATGCGGTCCGTGTTGCCCGCCCGCTCTGACGCCAGCACCAGGCCGTCCGGGCTCATGCGACGGGAACACCGGCTCCTCGAGGTCTGTCTACCCTCTTTAACTTCGAACAAGCTGGCAAAGTCAGCATCCGCAAACAATTCCACGCGGCATTGGAGTGGAGTCTGCGAGTAGTTATGGACGGTGACTACTTCAGTTAGACCCGCCCCCAGAGTGCGTTCACGGTCGATGAGTACAGAAGTGTCAGCGTGATCATCCCTGCGGGCCCTCCCGATAAAAATACGGTGAAAGGGCTCCGGAGTGGTGGCCGACAGCGCCTCAACCGGGACACCCTGAACCTTCAGTGTCCAATCACTGATGACCCGGGTGTCCTGGAAGAACACTCCATGCGGGAGACGGGCCGACATGTCTCCGTTGGAAGAGGAAATGCAAAATGACGTTCCCTGGACCAGGGTGACCGCTCCCGGGCCCAGGGTACCGGCATTGTTATCGACGTTCCCTTGCGCCATCTTCGGCTTCTTCCGCTGTAAACACTATGGTGAAGCGAGAGCCCTGCATGATCCGAAAGACCGCGTCGCCCTCTGCAAGAGGCTTCGACGGAGCCCAAGAGGGTAGAACCGCCACGCATGATGAAAGACAAACCAAGCCGGGAAACATCCCGGTCAAGCATCGCAACCGGAAGCAGCCGTACTTTTTCCGCTGCTTTTAGGCGCTTTCGCGGGGGATTGAGAGGCCGTCCACGGTGGTACTGCAAGTGCTCACCACACTGGCTCAATCGAATTTAATTGATGTCAGCCCGGTCTGAAGTTTCCACTCCACCTCGCCTCGTCGGGAATCGGTAATCCGAATACCTTCGCTGCTCGGCGCAGATCCTCAGCGGCGGTCTCACGCAGCCGGCTCAATTCGTCGAGCCGTTCCTTGGATATTTCATGGCGCCGGAACTGATCTTCAGCGTGAGAAAACTGCTTTTCGGCCTCTTTGAGGTTGGCCTGAGCCTGTGCGACTGGGTCCACTGCAACCATTATCCCAGCATGACAGCTTTAGCGATAAAGGCCATAGGCCCACGGCCTCTGGCATTTCCCCCCTCATGCAGCTCGGAGCCTGAAGGTGCAGCATACGCAGCGACATTGTGCACGGCGTTGGCCGCAACACTCTTTCACAATGGTCGCTTTGCGGCCGTTGTTCAGCCCACAGCGCCACCTGGCTATCGCATATCAACGACGACGGTTGTGCCGCGTCGGGGTGACCCATAATGGCCCCAGGCGGGCCCGATCGAAGCGCGACACAACCGTCTGCGGGCAAGTCGACATCAGTACAGGCGCCCCAGCCCTGCTGCAGACATTCCAGCCCGGCGCTGTCGGCGGCCGGCACCAGGAGGCGGCGGCCCCCCGTTGGGTGGAAGCCAACGCGGGCTGGGGTGCGTCATTCCGTCGAAGTCGTGAGCCGTGAGCAGCAGGCTGAGCCGTCAGCAGCGGGCACAACCCGGTGTTGCTGGTCATTGCACCCGTCAAGTGTGCCCTGGAGAAGTGCAGCACTGAGACCGCAAACAAGCTGGGTGTGGTCGCTGGCAAGGCGGCGGAACGGGCAGTTACACAAAACCAGCCCCTGGCCGTCAACCTCGGGTTCGTAACCGTTGTCGGTCAGAGCTACCTCAAGGTTTCCTGCGGCCACCCCGCGTCGTTGCCCTTCGGCATAGGCAACGGCAGAGAGAGCCTTCTCAACCGGTTCTCCGGTTTGGGCCGCGGTTTCGATCGCGGAGGCGAGCAGGCGCCCCGCCAGCTCGTACTCGCGCGCCGGAATGGAGAGTTGGACTTCATCCAATACCGGCTTGTAGAACTTGCTGGGCCGTCCGGAGCCCGGGCCTGTTTTGGATCCGAGCTTCCTGCTTTCAGTTTCCAGCAGACCTTCCTGGACCAATTTCTCCAGATGGAACGAGGCAGTACTCGGGGCAAGATTGAGCTCTCGAACCAACTGGTCCCGCGTGAGGGGAACCGGGCTGCGTATTAGCGCCTGGTAAAGAGCGCGCCGTACAGGATCGGCCAGCAAAGCCGTGTCGGGATTTCGCGTTGTAATCGGCGAGGAATTCATAGGGAAATTCAATCACCTCCTGGAGGGCTTGACGGAAACAATTATACGCTCTAAATTCAAGATAACCGACTTTAGAGGGGGCGTCATGTTATCCCAGTACACCGCGCGGCAGGACGAGTACGCTGGCCCCGTCGGTGAACTCGACCGGCTTGAACAGGTTGCCCCGGCAGGAATTGACTTGGAGGGGGCCCGGGCGGCCGTCGCGGACTTGCTGGTTGCCTTGGGCAGGGATCTTTCGGACCCTGACCTGGCAGAGACACCCCGCCGTGTTGCCCAGGCCTTCGATGAGCTGCTGACTGCACGGCCGGCGTCATGGACCACCTTTGCGAACACGGAGGGGTACACAGACCTGGTCCTGGTTAAAGACATTCCTTTTCACTCGCTGTGTCAGCACCATCTGTTGCCGTTCCGCGGTGTGGCCCATATCGGCTACCTCCCGGGAAGCAGACTGATCGGGTTGTCCAAACTTGCCCGCGGCCTGGCACATTTCGCCAGGGACCTGCAGGTCCAGGAACGCCTCACCGTACAGACGGTTGAATGGCTGATGGAAACACTGGACGCCCGTGGTGCGGGGGCCGTCCTGGAAGCGGAGCACCTTTGCATGTCGCTGCGCGGGGTTCAGGCAGCCGGGACAACGACGACCACAGCGGCCTTCCGAGGGGAATTGGCCGTGCCCGGACCGTTGAACGAGCGCTTCTTTTCCAAGTAAATGATTTCCCGGGCCTGCCCGTGGCCGGAGAGTGCGGAGGAAGGGTCATGATGAACGATGTGGTAATCGTCGGGGGTGGCCTTGCCGGCGCGACAGCGGCGCAGACCCTCCGGGCCGAAGGCTTCACGGGCACCATCACGCTGGTGTGCCAGGAAAACCATCTTCCCTACCTGCGTCCGCCGCTGTCCAAAGGTTTTCTGGCCGGCCGCGAGGACGAGACGTCCCTGCTGCCCTACACAGCGGATGACTACACCGAACACGGCATTGAGCTCCTGGAGGGAGAGGCCGCCGTAGCCATCAACCGGGCGGCAGCCACGGTCACCCTGGCCCAGGGCCGGGTACTGGAATACGGCCAGCTGCTCCTTGCCACTGGAGCGTCGCCACGGACCCTGGAAGTTCCCGGAGCCGGCCTGCCCGGGGTCCACTACCTGCGGACGCTCGAGGACAGCCGTTCCCTGCGGGAGTCCCTGAAGCGGGCGGGCCCGGGCCAGGGGAGGTGCAGGGTTGTTCTGGTCGGGTCAGGCTGGATAGGGATGGAAGTTGCCGCAACCGCCACGACCCTCGGTGCAGAGGTAACGGTCCTAGGCAGGGACAAAGTGCCCCTGGCCGCTGCCATCGGTCCGGAACTGGGAAGAGTCTTCATGGATCGGCAGAAAGAAGCCGGGGTGAAGTTCTACACCGAAACGATTGTCACCGAAATCGTCGAACGCGACGGCAGGGCTGCAGGGGTCACGACCGGCAGCGGCAGCTATGTGCCCGCTGATGTGATCGTTGTCGCTGTTGGCGTGGCCCCCAATACCGCACTGGCAGAAGCTGCAGGGCTCAGCATCGACAATGGCATACTCACCGATGGGGCACTCCGGACGGACGACCCGCGGATCCTCGCTGCCGGTGACGCCGCAAACCCCTATCACCCTTTCATAGGTGGGCACCTGCGCAGCGAGCATTGGGCTAACGCCATCAGCAGCGGCAAGGTAGCCGCCAGGACCATGATGGGGAAGACGGCACAGCTGGATGATGTCCCGTACTTCTACACCGACCAGTTCGATCTGGGCATGGAGTACTCCGGTTACTCCTCACTGGCATCCAACGCCAAGATGGTCCTGCGCGGAGACCCGGCTTCGCGCAAATTCATCGCGTTCTGGCTCATGCCGGTCTCATCCACCAGGGGATGGGTCGTGGCAGGAATGAGCGTCAACGTCTGGGATATCCAGGACGACATCAAATTCCTCATCAGCAGCGGGCACGAGGTCCAGACATCGCAACTCTCGGACCCGGACATACCGCTTGGCGAGTTGTGATGCCACTCCCGACCGCGCCCCTGACACGGAAGTTACCCGAACCGGTGACAGATGAAGATGCGTGCGGGAACGGCGTGTACGAGCCGGCGTTCCTTCACCCCCTGCACAGCCTCGGGAGCAGAACCATCGATTTTCGCCGCCAGGCGGTTCTCATGGCCATCATCAACCGGACCCCTGATTCGTTTTATGACGCAGGACGGACCTTTGACCTGGACGCTGCCGTTGATGCTTCCCTGGCCGCCGTGGCCGACGGTGCGGACTGGCTAGACATCGGCGGGCAGCCCTTCGCTCCCGGCACCCCGCTCACGACAGAAGAAGAAGCAGACCGCATCATTCCCCTCATCCAGGAAGTCCGCCGCCAGTCCGGCACGATCATCTCCGCCGACACCTTCAATCCCGAAGTGGCCGAACTCAGCATCAAAGCAGGTGCCAATGCCATCAATGACACCTCTGGACTGAGCGACCAGGAGATGGCCGCCGTCATCGCAGCCACAGATGCCCACTTCATCATCACCCACAGCCTCGCCCCGCCCCGGACGCCATGGCCTGAGCCCACGTATCAGGACGTAGTCGGGGAGGTCCGCGACTTCCTGTCCCGGAAAATCGATGAAGCCATCGGCCTCGGCGTCCCTGAAAAGCAAATCATCATCGACCCAGGGCACGACCTGAACAAGAACACCCTCCATTCACTGGAACTCACCCGGCGCCTTGAACAGATCGCATCCCTGGGCTTCCCGGTCCTGGCATCCGTGTCCAATAAAGACTTCATCGGCGAGACACTGGGCAAAGCACGCGATGAGCGGGTGGAAGGGTCCCTCGCCGCCGCCGTGATTTGCCTGATGAAAGGCGCACGGATCCTGCGCATGCACAACATCGCTCCGGCGGCGTCGGCCCTGCACCTCACCGAGGCAGTCCTCGGATGGCGGAAACCACTATCACTGCACCACAACATGAAAAGACGCGGAATCCGCGTCCGGGCGGTGCCATGATCGACCGCCTTCTGCCCAGTCCCGTCACTGCCGCCACCGACACGCAACTCCTGAATTGGTATACCCATCCAGTAACCGCCGATCCCCACGTGAGTTTCAATTTCGTCTCCAGCCTGGACGGAGCCGCGACACTCAACGGCCGCTCCGGAGGCCTGGGTAACGCGGCGGACCGGCGGATCATGGTCCTGCTGCGCCGCACCGCAGACATTCTTCTCCTCGGCGCAGGAACGGTCAGAACGGAGGGCTACTCGGGGGACCTAATCGGCGCAGACGGTGTCCAGTGGCGCCAGGACAACGGCAAGAATGACCGGCCGTCCCTGGCCGTCGTCTCCGGCAGCCTGCGGATCGACCCGGACCTGCCCTTCTTCACATCAACGCCGCAGCGACCTATGGTCATCACGACCGCCGAGGCCAGCAGGGTGAGGAGGAGAAGCCTGGAGAAAGTCGCGGATGTGATTACCTGCGGGCAGCGGCGTCTGGACGTGGACCTGCTGGTCCGGGAACTGAAACGGCGCGGACACTCCCGGATACACTCCGAGGGCGGGCCCCACCTGTTCGGAACATTCCAGCAGGCCGGGCGCGTCGACGAACTCTGCCTGTCCGTTAGTCCTGTCCTCGCCGGAGGATCCGGCACCCGCATCGCCGTCAGTTCCCAGGAAAACTCTGACCCCCGCAGGATGCACCTTCAACACGTGCTCCGCTGCGGGGACATGCTCTTCCTCCGCTACCTGGCCCACCACGGATCAGGCACGACAAACAGCGCGCACGCAAAGGAGTCGGCGCAGGACAAGGGGGATGAACTGCACGGGGCGCAGGCACCGGAGTAAAAGGCCCTGCCGGAAGGGGACACGCCTGCTGAGGAAAGGACAAGAACATGGTTTCAAACACGGCCGACCAAGCTGCCGGCACGCTGGCTTCGTCGCACGCTCCCCATTCAGTGACAAATGTCTATCCGGCGAGATGGCAACCAAAAATGCGAAGAATTCCTTATGCCCTCACCGGCAGAGGCCCGGACGGCTGAGATGGACTGGGGAGGGTGGGCCATGTTCGGGCTCTTGGCAACCGGCGCCCTGACAGTAGTGATGATCGCGGCCCAAATGGCCGGTTGGACGCGTCTGGACCTGCCGCTGGTGCTGGGCACTCTTGTAACGCCTGACCCTGATCGGGCACGGGTCGCAGGATTTTTCATCCATCTCGCTGCAGGCCAGATTTTTGCATTCGGATACGCGGCCACCTTCGCGCGTCTGGGCACCGCGACTTGGTGGATCGGTGCCCTGCTAGGACTCCTCCACGTGGCGGTAGCGCTGACAGTAATCCTCCCCCTGTTGCCAGGGGTCCACCCCCGGATGGCATCGACAAGAGCAGGACCTTCGAACAGGGCAGTGCTGGAACCACCGGGCCTGCTTGGCCTGAACTACGGGATTCAGACACCGGCCGTCGCGGTCCTCGCCCACGTCGTCTACGGCGCCCTCCTCGGGTTGCTCTTGAGGACGGCATGAGGGGCCGGCCCGAGCACGCGACCGAGGAGACGGACCTGGCCAAAAACGTCCAGCACGGAGACCCGACGTGGCAGCCCTCGCCCATCCCCGATTACGGCCTCCTGGGAGACACGCGCACCGCAGCTCTTGTCTCGGCCGGCGGTTCCCTGGACTGGCTCTGCGCCCCGGCCTTCGACGGCGAGCCGATCTTCGGAGCACTCCTTGGCGGCGCCGAAGCCGGAGCGTTCCTTGCCGGACCCGTTCCGCCGGCTCACGAAGTCAGACGCCAGTACCGGCACCACAGCGCAACCCTGGAAACCGTCTGGTCAGACGGGCAAGGTCAACTCATCCTCACCGAGGCCATGGTGGCCGATCTCAACGGCCAATTGCTGCCCACGACGCTTCTGATCAGACGACTCAGCGCCGAGGGATCACCAATGACCGCAGTTATCTGTTTCGACCCCCGGCTGGGCGAACAGCACCAGCGTCCCCGCATCCGCCGCGGCCGCAACCTTGTCTGCGACTGGGGGCCCTTGGCCCTGTCCTTGGGATGCAGCCAGGAACTGGTGCTCGAACCAGGACAGCACACGTACGTGACCATAGAACCTGGCCACCCCGTCACCTTCGTACTGGCCATCGCCCACGGGGAACCCCTCATCCACATCGACCCTTCAACAGCCTGGGACCTCGTCGAAACCGACGAAGCCCGGTGGCGGGCCTGGGCGGACGAAGTCGATGAAGACATCCCCTTCCGTGAACCGGTCCTGCGAAGCCTTCTGACCCTCCAGCTGCTGACGTACTCTCCATCCGGCGCCCCGGTAGCAGCCCCCACCACGTCCCTGCCCGAGGACCCCGGCGGCATACGCAACTGGGATTACAGATACGCCTGGCCCCGGGATGCCAGCATCGGGGTCGCTTCCTTCCTCGGCGTTGGTAAAACCGGTGAAGCAAGAAAGTTCCTCGGCTGGCTGCTGCACGCCAGCCGGCTTGAACGGCCGCGCCTGCCGGCGCTGCTGACCCTTGCCGGGGGACACGTGCCCGCCGAACGCACCCTCCACAACTGGCCCGGATTTGCAGGGAGCACACCGGTCCGCATGGGCAACGGAGCCGCAAGCCAACACCAGCTCGACGGCTATGGATGGGTCCTGGATGCCGCCTGGGTCCTCGTGCGGAGCGGCCACCGTCTTTACTCAGAGACATGGCGGGCGATGCGAGGTTTCGCCGACCTGGTCGCACGGCGATGGCAGGACCCCGACGCCGGAATCTGGGAAATCCGCGATGACGCGGCCCACCATGTGCATTCCAAGATGATGGGCTGGCTCGCCCTCGACAGGGCACTCCGTATCGGACAGACGCACCGCCTGGGCAAACGGCAGCGAGAACAATGGCAAAAGGCCAAACACGATCTCGCGGCCGAAATTAGGTCCAAGGGCTTTGACCCGGCCAGACACACCTACACCCGCACCTACGGATCCCTGGACCTGGACGCCGCTCTGCTTGTCCTGCCCGTCATCGGCCTCGAAGAAAACGGCTCGTCCCGGGTCAAAGGAACAGTCGATGCCATCAGGGAGGAACTTTCCGCTGGCTTCCCGTTCCTCTACCGTTACCCGCCCGGCCAGGACGGACTACCCGGCACTGAGGGGGCCTTCCTGCCCTGCTCATTCTGGCTTGTCCAGGCCCTCGCCCACACTGGGCAGCTCAGTGAAGCAACCGCACTTTTCCAAGCACTCCTGGAGAATGCCAACCAGCTCGGACTCTACAGCGAAGAAATTGACCCGGCCACCGGAGCCCTTCTCGGCAACTTCCCGCAGGCTTTGACGCACGCGGCGCTCGTACAGGCCGCCCTCGCCCTGCGCGATGCCGTCGCACGGAACGAAGCGGCCCCAGGAACCCTTGACTAAGACTGCAGGCACTGCCCCGCCCATCCGCCCTCCACGGAATAGGCACTGAAGAAAAACGGCACAACAAGCGCCACGACGAAGGAGACGACCTGATGGCCAGTCCGAATGCTGTGAAAGTACGACGTATCTACGAGTCTCCACTTCCCGAAGATGGCACCCGCATCCTCGTGGACCGGCTCTGGCCACGCGGCCTGACCAAAGAAAAAGCCCGCATCGACCATTGGTACAAAGCCATAGCCCCATCCCCGCAGCTGCGGAAGTGGTACGCCCATGACCCCGAACTCTTCGAGGAGTTCAGCCGACGCTACCGAGCCGAACTGGACGCACCCGAAGCCCTGGCAGCCCTTGACCAGCTCCGCACCCTGGCCGGCCGCGGACCCCTGACCCTGCTGACCGCAACAAAGGAACCCAGCATCAGTGAGGCTGCAGTGCTGTGCACGCTGATCACAGAAGGAACGCACCCATCGAACACCTAACGCTCACGGCGTCCGCCCACGAAACCCCCTGTTCAGACCGGATTCCTTGACTTCCATGAGCGGCGCTCCTATGGTCAGAATACTAACATCTAAAATGTTAGATTTAGAAGCCGCGAGAGCTAGGAACTGCTAAGCGGCTACGCTGCACGGCCTATTGAAAGGGCTAGCGGCGGTATCAAAGGAGGCTCCAGATGCCGTTGTCAGATAGAGAGCAGAAACTGCTTGATGAACTGGAGCTGGACCTGGTTACGAAGGACCCGCGCCTGGCACAGGAACTGTCCTCTGGTTCTATGGCGGACGGGTTCAGGGCAACCACGTATTTTGCTGCCCTCTCGTGCCTTATCGGCGTCGTCCTGCTTATTGCAGGCGTCGCCTCGCAGGTGATCGCCGTGGGCGTTATCGGCTTCCTCTTAATGGGAGCAGGAACCTACCTTTTCGTGGCGAACGCGCCCGCCCTGACCGCGCCCCCCATAAAGCGCCGTCCAGATTCGGGACCTGGGAAACAATGAAATCACGCTGTATTTCCGCTGCCTGACTTTCGTCTCGCAGACGGTGCAGGCAAGCAAAAGAGGTGTGAGTAATGAGCATTTCAGCCACAGACGATATCCGGGTCCACAGTGAGGCTCCGGCTGAAGGTGACAACACCCGGGAGTTTCCGGAAATCCGGTCCCATTCCCAGGAACCGGCCGAAGGTCCCGACTCTCCGGGGGCGACCGATGCGTCCGAAGATCCACAGCACCCCTAGTCCAAAGAGGACAAATCACTGGCCGGAAACATGGCCTTAACCCAACCGACTCCTTGCGCTTCTGCAGGCGATAGCCCGACAGGTTAGCCCGAAACAGACGAAGCGCCCGAGCCAAGGATCACATCGACCATGACAGCATCATTCGAACTGGTGGTAACAACCGGCGGGGACTTTGAGTTCAGGTTGCTCTCCCGCACCGGGAAAGTACTGGCCGTCTCCGAAAGATACAAGGACAAGAATTCAGCGGTCGCGGGCATCCGCGACGCGCAGGAATCCGCAGCAATGGCTTTTATCAATGACCGCACGACGCGGCCGCCATCGACCCCGGCCCCACCGTCCGGTTTACAGCAGACACAACAGGGCCCATCCCGCTGGTTCGGATGAACCATCGGCGCAGAATCAACAGCTATTCGTAACCGGACCCGTCCCCGTTCCGGGAACCTCCGGATCCTGCCGAGAAGCGAGGAAAAACGCGCTCCCCGGCCCCCACAGCACCAATGCCTAGAAGGAGAGTACCGTGGCTGCCACCTCAATTCCCATGCCCGCTGAAAGCGGCATTAGTCGAACCTTGCAACGGATTCGAACAGAACCTGCCTATGCAGCATTCATGATCCTGCGGGTCGGTTTCGTTCTCCTTCCCGTGGTTTTTGGCCTGGACAAATTCGCCAATGTCCTGACCAAGTGGGAAGGATATCTCGCCCCCTGGGTTGCCGGGCTACTGCCCTTCACCCCCCACATCGCAATGTTCATCGTCGGTGCAGTGGAAATCGCCGCGGGCATCATGATCGCAGTTAAACCGCGCTACGCAGCCTACGTGGTCGCGTTCTGGCTTGCCGGCATCATTATCAATTTGCTGACGTACCCGGGTTTCTACGACGTCGCCCTGCGCGATTTCGGGCTGCTCGTCGCCGCGCTGGCGCTGGCACAGCTGGCACGGACGTTCGATTCGGGGAGATCCGGGCGCGGTATCACCCAGGACTGAAATTCAAGCGGCGAAGACAGCCCTTGAACTCATGGCCGCTGCAAAAAGACATTTTGCAGCGGCTAAGCAATCCACCAACATGTCGGAAAACGAGTGAGGGCAAGAAATGCTTCATTTAGAGAACATCAGCTTCCCAACCACATTCAGCCGCGCGGTTGGACGGCTGATCATGAACATGTTTGGGCCAGCAGACAGAAGCCCTGTCGATACTCCCATCATTCACAAAAACGACGACGAGGAAGCAGCATCCCAGGAGCAGCTTGCCGATATCGAGATAGAACATGACAACGAGGGACATGTCTGGGCGGAGCAGAAAACCCACCTGAAGGAATGATCCTGGACCTCGGTACGCTCCAATGCCCCGATGTCCAAAGTTTGTGGGGTTGGGCGGTGAGAGTGGCGGCCCGATCTGAAGGTTGAGATGAGTATGTCTGATCCTCGCCTTGAAGCCAGGTGCTTAATCGAATCAGGCGCCCTTTCTCTTGAGGACCTCTGGCTTCAATACCGGGCTCGGGGAGAGAACGCCGGCGTTTTGGAACTGGATGCATGCATCCACGACATCCCCCTCCTCAACGGGCTGGAGGTCGAGGTTCTGAGAATGACCTTGAATGAACTTCGACCTTGATATTTACCCCCTTTAACGCGTGCCTCCAGGCGAGCTTCCTCGTCATCGCGGACCGGTAATCAAACCAATTCGAGGAACAGCTTGCTGATATTCCAAGCACAAACCGGAAGTAACCGGGGTGATCCCAGGAAGTTGTAGGTGCATTTATGGAGCAGTCATTCGAAGTCGAATTGGTGAATCAGGACGAGTACCTGGTGCGTGCGGAAGCAGAGGGACAAGCGGTAGAGTCGCTCTTCCGCGTAGATCCTTCCTTTCTGGAGGGGATCGGCTTGGGAGGCTTCGATGGGCGGAGGGTTATTGAAGAAACATCACGGTTCCTCGCCGGGCACCAGTCGGTGATTGATTTCCCTCCAATGATCGATCTGGAAGACATTGCAGCCGCTTACAGCGACTATGTCCCCACGCTCCAGGTCCACCTCAGAAACCGATAAATGTCCACCGGCCCGGCTGATTGGCGCGAACCGCTGGAAGACTCCGGGGGATTTCCCGGATACGAGGACATCGTGGATGCCCTGGCTGACCCGACGCATCCTGACCACGCTGAATATTCCGCCTGGGTAGCCGAAATAACTGAACCCGATGAACCTTTTGACCCTGCTTTCCTGGAGATCCCCGCCTTCCGGCAGATCAGCCGGGCTTTACCCAGGGTGATGCCGTTTCGGATACGGTCAAAACTAGTCGGGCTTTCATGACAGGGGACGGCATGAGCAAGGTGGACATCAAGGGCAAAGGCACGATGGAGTTGTCCGGTGGGGTCCTTTACTTGCGCTGGAAGCACGGGGCCTACGTAGGCATTGACGTAGCCAAGGCCGGCCTCGCAGCCGTCTCGACCCTGGGCCAGGGCGCCACGCTGCCGATGCTGGTCGAAATTCAGGGCGTGACCCACTCCGCGGCCGCTCGAAGAGTCTTTCCCGACCCCTCCACCATCTCGCGTATGGCGCTGTTGGGTTCCTCTCCCGGTGATCGCGTGATCGCCATGTTCCGCCTGCCCGTATCGCCGACCGGATTCCCGATCAGGTATTTCACATCTGAGGAAAAAGCAAAGGCGTGGCTGCTTGAAGACTCCGTAGAGTCACCTGCATAGCGTGCACCACCCGAATAAATTTCTTGAAACATCCGTCATCCTGGATCACTACCCTCCCCGCCGCCCTGTTACTGCTTACGAAGCTGAACTGCTGACGCGTCCGCGACCGGTCAGCTGGAGAAATTAACAGTGCGAATCGGCTGCCGCATCGCGGGGATGACTACGGACGGAGGGCAAGCTCATGTCCCTCCCTTCCGCTTAGTGAGCTGTGATGCCAGGTGTGCATCGGTTGCGGTTCTTGGGCTGGGCATAGGGGTATCACCGTGCTTGGAACGCCACTGCTGGTCAGGCATCTTCAAGAGCCAACCCGATGCACCACGGGACGCGCTAGACCGTGGCTCACGGGGCCGCTGAGCCGAGAACTTTTCCTCGGCTAGGAAGCTTGCGGGACTTCGGAAACGTGAAGCTAAAAAAGCAGTACGTCGAAATGCAAACTCTAGTTATTGAATCAAATTTGCAGCAAAGGCCATAGTCGCAAGAAAACGACAACCAAGTACGTGGCATAAAACTCCGAAAATTTGATGCGGCATCAAGCTCCTCCCGCCACTGCTGCCGGCGATGCCCGTCTCACGAAAGTCTTCCCGGGCTGGCAAAAAAAATAAAAATGGGTATGGTATGGGTAGTAACGCAATCAAAGAAAGGTGTATTCCGATGTCCGGAAAATCCCCTAAAAGCGGCGCTGCTAAAAAACCCGGCAAATCCATTCTGGAAAAGCGGGCCGAAAAAAGGGCTAAAAATGAACATAGCGAACTAAATTTTGTAAAACCGCGTAAAAACCAGCGCTGACACGCCAGCGGGCGGCCAGCTCCAAGACTCCTAGCCCGCCCGGCCGCCCGCTCCACACCTCGAACCAGATTTTCAAGGACTTGACCATGCATACCTGCAGCGCCCTCGTGGTCCCGGCCCGCCTCGCCCAACCGGTGCACGTCAAAGCCGTGGAACTGGACGTGTCAGCACTTCAGCGGGTGGCTACCGGGGAGGTCGGCGTCATCGTCGGCCGTGACTGGCACGTCTACCTGGACAGCGAAGCGAACCAGGTGGCCACCCCGAACCTGCGTGCCGAGGCCCTCATCCGCGAAGCCGGTATCGAGGTCGAAGAAACCCTCCACGGCACCGCCCTGTTCCTAGGCCACGGAAGTGACGCTGAAGAGGCCGACGCACCCCGCCGCCTGATCAGGCTTGCTGAGCAACTGTTCGACCTCCCACTCGCCGCCTAATCGACGCGTCACACGGGCCAAGTCAGGGCCTCAGTTTGGCAACATGGGCTCTGCCTGAGGGCGCAATATCAAACACAAGGGTCCAAAGGCTTTGTCTTCTGCCCAACCGGGGCAGGGGTTCCCCTTGCTCGAGGTAGCGAAATGGTTCAGGGTCTCCGTCCGGCCGCCACCAGCCACATATTGGTGCAGGGTCACCAATATGTACGCTGCCGTGGGATTCCCGTAGTCAACCCTGAGGTTGGGTCCTGTCCCGTCACAAGCGTCTGGTCAAGCTGCGCCGCGGACTTCTACAGTAGGTCGAGCTCGCGGGTCTGCCCGTAGGGAACTGTCGGGCATAGGGTGACGCTGAAACGGCTGTAATGGTGTCGCGTTATGAGGACGCCGCGGCTTTTATCGGCTTTTGCCGCATGGATAGCATTTGCGACTGCAGCAGAAAGCTGATCGTCTCTTTCAACAGGGTTTTGAACAAACAGATCGGCGATGAGTTTTGGCATGGTTCCACAGCCTTTCGAAGTGTCGTCGTTTTCATTGCGTGGAGTGGACGCTCGGGCCCGGCACCGCGTTTCCGTGGAAGCCGTCTCTTTTTACGGCTGATGCGCTCAGTGTTTCGGGCCTCGGTGGTGCTGTGGGGCGCGGGCGGTGGGCGGCAATGCGAAGACGAGGGTCCACAGCGTCTTCCTGCCGCAGAGTTGAGGGGTGATTTGTCCCTGTTTTAGGTAGCGGAGGGGTGTGGGATCTTCATCCGGACGCCACCAACCGCTCACTGGTGCGGGGTCCCCGGTTGCTGCCGTAGGGTGCGGCCCCTCCGGGTTTGGATTTCCTTTGCGAGGCCTCGGATCCGGCCTGGCCGGGTCAGGGGACATTCTGGACCTGGTCTTCTTTACATGGGTTTTGAACCAGGGCCTCCCAAGTTGCGAGCATTGGAAGGCCCTGGTGGCTTTGGGGCATTCAGGCGTCATTGTTGTCAGCCGGGGGCTTGGGTCAAGGCCCTTGCGGTGCCGCACCGGAGCCGGGAATAGGACCACCGCGAAAGCGCAAGACAAATGCACCACGGCTGTGTCGTCAGTCGGTCTCGGGTCCCTCGCAGTAGTGGCACCCGTTGGGGCAGTCAACCGCGTCTACTGTGGACTGCGGAACAGCGCGTCTTTCGCGTGTGGAAGCCATCTCTGTTGGAGCTTTTGTGGTTGGCCGGGCTAGCTTAGGAAGGTTTTCTTCAAAGTCATTGACCGCGGCCCTTGGAGGATATAAGGGAACAGCCAAGGCCTGTGTTCCTGTGTCTGTGCTGAGAGTCATGAGGCGACCAGTGTTGGCCAAGGGCCATGTATTCGCCGGGACAGCTCGAAGGCGGTCTTTTTTATGGTGTCTGCCAGCGCTTGCTGAAGCGGGACCGGGAAGTCTTCCTCAACGTATGTCACCGCGATGGCCGCGGTAGGCCAGCCGTGCTGGTCCTTGACGGCGACGGCGATCGATCCAAACCCTGGGATGGTCCGTCCGTATTCCGCGGCATAACCTCGTTGGCTCACTAGGTTCAACTCCGATGACAGCGTCTGGTATTTGGTGATGGGTAACGAGCCCTGTTGGGGGGCTGCAAACGCGGCCGCGTTCGGGTAGAGAGCGCGTACATGTGCCCTGGGTGCTGCAGCCAGAATGGCGCGGCCAGTCGCTGTGAGGTGGCTGGGGAGCCGCATACCGACAGCGGAAATAAAGGATGGTTGACTCTTCGCGGGCTCTTCGAAGAGGTACCGGATGTCGCGTCCGTGAAGTACGGACAGGTGCGCGCTCTTCCCCGTGGCTTGAGCGAGGCGGGCAAGCAGCGGCCTGCCTACCCGCGATAGTGGTTCATCCTGCGAGTAAGCGGAGCTGACTTCCCGTGCGTCCACCCCCAGGCCGTATCGCCCTTGAGAGGGCAGGTGGGTGACGAATCCTTGGGCTTCCATCACTCCAAGCAGGTCGTAAATGCTGGACCGGGGAAGGCCGAGTTCATCAGCGATCCTTGAAGCGGGTATGGGGGCCTTTTTGGCAGCGAGCAGTTGAAGGATACGAAGGGTGTTGTGGGCTGAGGGAACTTTCGATGCAACAGTGCGACGGCTGCCGGCACTGTTGCCGCTGTTTTCTTCTGCCATGCTTCCTCTTGATGCTGGTAGCCGGGTTAGGGGACACTCTGGTCTGGGCCTAGAGGTCGAGGACGAGTCTGGGGCTCTTGCATCTGGAGACACAGATCATCATGGTCGCTCCTTCTTCGCGCTCCTGTGGTGAGAGGAGCGTGTCCCGGTGGTCGATGTCTCCGGCTATTACTGGTGTTTCGCACGTTCCGCAGATGCCTTCGCGGCAGGAGTTGGGCACGTTGATACCTGCTGCTTCCAGCGCTTCCAGGACGGAGGAATTGGCCGGTACGGGTACTTCCATGCCGTCGGCCAGCTCCAGGGTGAACGCTGAATCGGTTGACGTCCCCGCACTGGGTTCGGCGGGCTCGAGTGAAAACCGCTCGCAGTGGAACGCTGAGGCGTCGTCCCAGGACTTAGAGGCCGTCTCTAATGCATCGAGCAGTTTCTGCGGGCCGCAGGCGTAAACCTCGGTTCCTGCCTCGAGTTCACTGAGTAGGTAATTGAGGGGGAATGGCCCGAGCTCTTGGCTGACGTGGATTGTGGCGCGCCCTCCGAGCGCTGTGATCTCGTTGAGGAACGCCATCGAGGTGCGGCTACGGCCAAGGTAGAGCAATTCCCACGGGATACCCTGGTGCGTTGCAGCCCACACCATCGGGAGGATGGGAGTGATGCCGATGCCTCCGGCGATGAACAGGTACCGCTCGGCGGGATGCATCGGGAAGTTATTCCGTGCTTCCCGGACCTGGAGCTTTGTGCCCGGCATGAGTTCGTCATGGACGTAGGCCGAACCGCCGCGCCCCTGCGGCTCCTTGAGAACCGCAATGCGCCATGCCTTGGTTTCATCCGGGTGTGAGCACAGGGAGTACTGCCGGAGTATTCCGTTGGGGAGGAGCACGTCGATATGGGCACCTGGTTCCCAACCGGGCAGATCGTGTCCCAAGGGGTGTTTTAGTGTTACTGACACTACTTGGCGGGACTCATGATTTATTGAGTGGACCACCAGTTCGAAAAAGCCGTTGTCCATGTCAGTTCGCTGTCGCTTCGTTGAGAACGGACGCCAGGAAGGTTTGTGTCCGTTCATTGGTGGGATTGGTGATCACCTCGCGGGCGGGACCTTGTTCTACGACGTGCCCCTCGGCCATGAAGACGACGCGGTCTGCGACGTCCCGTGCGAAGTTCATTTCGTGGGTGACGACGATCATGGTCATTCCTGAAAGCGCAAGGTCTTTCATGACTTTCAGGACCTCTCCGACGAGTTCCGGGTCCAGGGCAGAGGTTGGTTCGTCGAAGAGCATCAGTTTGGGTTCCATGCACAATGCCCGGGCTATGGCTACGCGTTGCTGCTGTCCGCCGGAGAGTTGGCGCGGGTAAGCGTCTGCCTTGTCCCGGAGTCCCACTTTTTCGAGCAGACCGATGGCGCGCGCGGTTGCGGTATTTTTCTTTTCCTTCTTCACGAGGCGGGGTGCCTCGATCAGATTTTCCAAGACCGTCATGTGGGGGAACAGGTTGAACTGCTGGAAGACCATCCCGATGTCCATCCGTTGCCGGCAGATGTCGCGGTGGTTTTGCTCGTGGAGCTTTGTGCCTTTGAGGTCGTATCCGACGATATTTCCATCCACCCACATCCTGCCGCCATCGACCGTTTCAAGGTGGTTGATGCAGCGCAGGAAGGTACTTTTCCCTGAGCCGGAGGGGCCGATGAGGCAGACGACTTCACCGGGGGCGACTTCCATGTCGATCCCTTTCAGGACCTCGTTTGCCCCGTAGCTCTTGCAGATTGAATTCGCCTTGACCATAGGGGCCGGCGCTGCTGGGACCGTCATCGCGGGCCGCCTTTCAGGGAAATAGGTTTCAGAGACAGCGCGTCGTGGGTGCGGACGAATTTACGGAGCTGCTGAAGGGGTGTCGGTGGCAGGTTGCGGTGGTTTCCACGGGCGAACCGGCGCTCGAGGTAGTACTGGCCAATGCTGAGCACTGTGGTGATGAGGAGGTACCAGAGGCTCGCGACGATCAGCATGGGGATCGTTTCAAAGGTCCTGGCATAGATGACCTGCGATGAGTAGAGAAGTTCCGGGACGGAAATAACGCTGACGAGCGAGGTGGACTTGAGCATCCCGATGGTTTCGTTACCGGTAGGGGGAATGATGACACGCATCGCCTGCGGCAGCACGATGCGGCGGATGGTCTGCATCCGGGTAATACCCAAGGCTTCGGCCGCTTCTATCTGTCCGTTGTCGACCGAGAGGATACCGGCGCGAACGATTTCGGACATGTAGGCGCCCTGGTTCAGGCCAAGGCCGAGGATGGCTGCGGTCAGCGGGGTGATGAGCTGGTTGGCGTCCAGGTGCAGTCCGGGGATGCCCAAGGTGATCACCGGGTACAGCGCTGCGAGGTTGAACCAGAAGAGCAGCTGCACCAGGACTGGTGTGCCCCGGAAGAAGCTGACGTAGGCAAAGGCTGCTGTCCGAACAACAGGGTTGGGGGAGAGCCGCATGACGGCAAAGATGACCCCGAGGACCGTGCCGATGACCATGCTGACCACGGTCAGTTCGAGAGTGATGAGGATCCCGCGCCCGATGGAGGCTTCCGTGAGGTAGGCGGCGACGACGTTCCAGCCGAAATTTGGGTTGGTCATCACCGATTGCAGGAGCAATCCCGCAATGATCAGGATGATCAGGGCCGAGGCCCATCGGCCGGGGTGCTTGGCTTTGACGACGGTGTATTCGTCGCCGGTCATTCCGGCGGCCAGCCGGGGCGTTGTTGTTGTCATTAAGGGCTTTTCCGTTTACTTAGTTGCCAACACGTCGGCGGTTACCAGAACGCTTTTGGGGACGCCCCACTTCTCGCTGATTGTTGAGTAGTGGTTGCTGTTGATAACGTCCCGGACGGCTTCCGTGACCGCTGTCTTAAGTCCGGAGTTTTTGCTGAGCGCCAGGCCGATAGGTTCTGGTTTGTACTCTTCGCCCGCGGCGAGTTCGAACTTGCCGTTGGCTTCCTTGGCCTGGTAGGCGAGGGTGACGCTGTCGGCTACGACACCGTCTATCCGCCCTGAGACCAGGGCGAGATTGGCGTCGGACTGGGAGGGGAAGTTCTGCACGTCAATAGGCTGGTGTCCTGCTTCTGAGCATTGGGTGGAGAAGGCAGGGAGGATTTCCATGGATTGGATGGAGCCTTTTTGTCCGGCAATGCGTCGGCCGCACATTGTCATCGGGTCCATCGTCATCTGGTTCGGGTTGCCTCTCAGGACCGCGACTCCTGATCCGCTCTTGATGTATTGAACGAAGTCCACGATTTTCTCGCGTTCGGGGGTGACCGAGAAAAAGGATGCCGCCATGTCGTATTTCCCTGATGCCAGGCCGGGGAGAATGGTGTCGAACGATGCCGGGACATGTTCG
The DNA here is from genome assembly GCF_030816725.1 of Pseudarthrobacter defluvii. Taxonomy (NCBI): domain Bacteria; kingdom Bacillati; phylum Actinomycetota; class Actinomycetes; order Micrococcales; family Micrococcaceae; genus Pseudarthrobacter; species Pseudarthrobacter defluvii. The sequence goes on along the minus strand of NZ_JAUSYG010000001.1, from coordinate 2,359,521 downwards.
ACTTTCAGCCCCAGGGTTGCGCCGACGGCGTCGGTGAGGTCAACATCCCAGCCGATCATGGTTTTGTTGTCGGTGTCGAAGTACTCAAAGGGCGCATAGGTGGGGTCCGAAGCGACCCGCAGGACGCCGGCCGTCCGGATGCTTTCGGGCAGCAGTGCCCGTGTCGTTTCGTTGACCGGGAGTGCTGAGTCGGTGTTTGCGGAAGACGGTGCGGGGCCCTGGGGGGAGGCGTCCGATGTCGCTGCGCAGGAACTGACGGACAGGGCCAGGAAGATGGCTCCTGCCAGAAGCAGCGGGTTTCGGGGATGGCTCATGGTAATACCTTTCGACGCTGAAATGTACTGAAGCCGTGCATGGTTGAGGAGGGGTTTATGGAACCCATCGAAGGACTTTTGCGCGGGTGGGGGAGAGGGTGATGACTTGCACTGCCGAGTGGCCGGCCGTGAGGGAAAGCCGTATGGCCTCGGGGTCTTCGCCCTCAACGATGAAGGTGTCCCCTGGCCGGAGCCACCGCTTCCACGGTCCGTCCTCTGCCGCTACGAGGGCCTCTCCGGTGAGACCGGCCATGACGATTTGTTCTCCGGCTTCCCGTTGGAAGACTCCTGTGAAGTTTCCTTCGTAGCGGGTGCTGCTGGCGCTGACATGGTCATCGTTGGCAGTGACAGCAGCTAGCGGTTCGGCAGCGGATTCGTCCAGTTCCACCGTCCACCGCCAGGGGTCCCCGCGCTCGGCTGAGTCAGGGTTGGCGGCGAGGATTCGGGCGCCGGAGGGCCCTGTTTGAGCCCCCATGTCGTTGGCGCGGATGAGCATCCACATCTTTAGTCCCTTCCGACAGCGGCTGGCACGCGGGTAGAGGTTGCCGGGGGCGCCTGCTGCTCCTTCCGAAGCAGGGCGGCGAGGATGCGGCGCGCCTTGGCAACGCCCCCGTCCTGGGCGATGAGCACATCATGCTCGCCGGGGGGCCTGGTGCTCATGCCAATTTCCTGGGCTTCCAGGGCTGCGGCGTCCTCGTCCAGGACGGTGCCCAACCCGACCCGGAGATCATCGGTGGCCTGGGCGTTGTCGACGGCGAAGTTGCGGCTGAATGCGTAGTAGTACCAGGTGTTGTGCTCGTCAATCGGGGTGATGCCGTTGAGCACCTTGATCAGGAAACCTTCTTCACGCGGGCGCCCTTCCCCGGTAATGCCTGAGTGCAGTACGTGCAGGTTGGGCACGAAGAACTCGGTGCAGTGGAAGCGGTCGAACAGACCGCGGGCGTTCATGGTCTCCGCGTACAGGGGAGGAGCCTCAACGGAGGGCATCAGGCGGTCGACACTGACGACGTTGCCGTCCACCTCAACGGTGATCCCATGCTCGTAAATGTAGTCGTCACCGACCGTTGTCTGGTGCAGGAACGACTCGTGAGTCAGGTCCAACAGGTTGTCGTGAATAAGGTCGGCCCTGCATTTGAAATGGTACGAGTGGGTGACCGTAGCCCATTCGGGGTCGACCATCCAGTGCGTGTCTGGAATCAGGGCCGGATCTGCCAGCTCGGCATCGCCCGTCCAGACCCAGATCCAGCCGTCTTTTTCAACGAGCGGGTACTTGCGAACCCGGGCCCGCTCCGGAATCGAAGTTTGGGCGGGGACACGCGTGCATGCCCCATCAGATCCATAGGTAAACCCGTGATAGCCGCACTCCACCGAGTCGCCAACTGTCCGACCTTCAGAAAGCGGAAAGGCACGGTGGGCACAACGATCAGCCAACGCCACCGCCTCGTTGTCCTGTGTCCTGAAAAGGACAATCGGTTGCGCGCAGATCACTCGCCGTATGGGCTTGCGGGAAACGTCCGTGGACCATGCCGCCACGTACCACGTGTTTAAGACAAACATCTTTGTTCTCCTCCAATTGAGTGTATACACTGTATTCAGACCTTGTGACTCAGGTCAAGTGCTTTTCTCTCGCAGCCGGCAGGGCAGTGCTGTTGTGTCCTCATCCAGTTACGCGCCAGTGCAGTGACGGCTTGGGGGGAACTACTTCGTGACAAAATTGCAGAAACCGAAAGCAGAGGTGCCATGGCCGTACAACTGAAGGATCTCCGGCCGCTGGCCGAGAAGGTCTACGATCTCATCACGGCTGATATCGCCACCGGGAAAATAGCGTCCGGAACCGCACTCGTTCAGGAACAGGTCGCTGCCCAGTATGGGGTTTCACGCACTCCCGTCCGCGACGTGTTGACCCGGTTGACGCTGGAGGGGCTTACAACACTCGTCCCTGGACGCGGGTACGTCGTCAATCAGCTCGATGAAAGCGAAATCGCTGACGTCTTTGACGTTCGCTATGCCCTCGAAGCCCTCGCGGTACACCGCGCATGTGGGCACTACACTCCTCAGCAAATGCTGCGCATGAGTAGCCTCATTGAGGAGACCGCCCTGATCGACCCGTCGGACAACCTGGAGCTGTTCCGGTTGGGCCAGGCCTTCCACATAGCCCTCGTCGGACCTGCCGGCAACAGCTTTCTGCTCAGTGTCCTCACTTCCGTATGGAACCACCCCATTCAGAAGCGCATCACAATGACTTACCGTCAAGGTGAGGAGTACCAGAACAAGGTGGTCGATGACCATCGCCGCATCCTCAATGCGCTTAAAAACGGGGATGCGGACCAGGCAATCGAACTCCTGCGGCACTGCCATGACGTGACTGACCCGACCCGCGCGCAAGCTGCGCCCGCCAACTGACGCGTCAGATGCAAGCTGCTACGGCCTAGTGACCCAAGCGGCCTAACAACACACGATGGCTATGGGGCTTCGAGCCCGTTGCCACGCTGTCCGTAACTATACCTGCCGCGAACACCCCGACCCGGGGACGTAGCTGCCGCCTCAACCCGTCGCCGTGCGCCTTTCAACATAGGTTCCTCGGACAGCTGGCCAGAGCAAACTGACCCTGCCCCCAAATCCACTTGACCACAACCGCGGCGCCTGTATACAGTGTATACAAGGGGCAATGCCTTGCCGGAGGTATTAAGGTGCCCAAGCCAGTAGCAGCTCAAAGGAGAGCAACATGCCGAGCGTTTCAGAAGTGAGCCCTGTCCAAGCCGGAACTGTGGGGGCAATTTCTCGCAGCCTTTCGCTTATTCAGGGCGAGGTTGCAGACACTGCAGCCCGGGTCAGCGTTCAAGAACTCGCCGCTCTGGCCGGAGAGCTTGCCGGGGCCCCTCGCGTCTTCGTGGCAGGGGCGGGCCGGAGCGGGCTTGTCCTGCGCATGGCTGCGATGCGTTTGATGCATCTTGGCCTGACCGTCCACGTCGCGGGCGACACCACCACTCCCGCAATTGGAGCCGGCGACCTGCTGTTAGTGGCTTCCGGCTCTGGAACAACATCAGGTGTCGTGCGGGCCGGAGAAACTGCGGTCAAGGCCGACGCCCGTGTTGCAGCCTTCACGGCCAACGCGGGCTCACCGCTGGGCGCACTGGCGCACACTCTGGTAATTGTTCCTGCCCCGCAAAAAACTGACCACGGATCCGGGGCGTCCCAACAGTATTCCGGAAGCCTCTTCGAACAAGTGCTGTTCCTCGCTGCCGAGTCGGTCTTCCAGGCCCTATGGGAGAAAGCCCAAATCCCTGCCGATCAGCTGTGGACCCGGCACGCGAATCTCGAGTAGCAGGCAGGGCTCAACTGCCGCCTTTCCTCTTACCCTCCACATCCCTACAGAAAGAACCCTTATGAAACTCCAAGTCGCAATGGATCTGCTCACCGTCGAGGACGCACTCGAACTCGCTGGCAAGGTCGCTGAATACGTAGACATCATCGAACTGGGCACACCCCTGATCAAGGCTGCCGGACTGGGCGCCGTCACGGCTGTCAAGGAAGCGCACCCGGACAAGATTGTCTTCGCGGACATGAAAACCATGGACGCGGGGGAGCTTGAGGCGGACATCGCGTTCACGGCTGGCGCAGACCTGGTATCCGTGCTCGGTACCGCGGACGACTCAACTATCGCGGGCGCCATCAAAGCCGCCCGGGCACATGGCAAAGGCATCGTCGTTGACCTCATCGGCGTGGCAAACAAAGTAACCCGTGCCAAGGAAGCCCACGCTCTCGGTGCGGAGTTCGTCGAATTCCACGCTGGCCTGGATGAGCAGGCCCAGCCCGGCTATGACCTGAACGGCCTGCTCAGCGCAGGGGAGGAAGCCCGCGTCCCCTTCTCCGTTGCCGGCGGCGTGAAACTCTCGACCATCGAAGCCGTGCAGCGTGCCGGAGCGGAGGTCGCCGTTGCCGGCGGCGCTATCTACGCCGCAGCTGACCCCGCCCTGGCAGCCAAAGAACTCCGGGCTGCGATCGGCTAGGAAGGCCCCTAAAGTGTGGCGGTCCGCGCCTGTCAAAGGTGCGGACCGCTACGTCCACCCTGCTACGAACCCGACAACTAAAAACCCTGACGTTCACTGGACAGACGCACGTCAATCCAGAGTGGACGAGTGTTGAGAGCGGAAACTTCGATGTCACGACCTATAAGACAACCCGTATCACGGTGGGAAGCATTGAGCTCCGGAGACGACATCGAAGTATGGTTTTCCGAATCATTTCAGTACTCCGGCCGAGTCGATCAAGTCGGCAATCAGGGCGAGCTCATCTGGGTGATCGAGAATGGGACAGCCCATCGGCGGCTCTTCCTACGGGAGGACGGTGTCCTGCTGTGCCCTCTATGACTCCATCCCCGCAGCGGCTGCATCCCACCCAGGGTGCCACCGCCACCCGGACTTCCACACATGCCAAAAAAGATTCAGGTAAGGAGTGGCATTCAGCCGTGCTTGACCCTACTTGCACACGGCGACGCCCCCGGCGTAATACATTGCGGGATCCGCGTGACCGCCGTTTGAACCGGATTGCCGGTCCGTCGTCGTTGGTGCTCTTTGGGGTAACGGGGGATCTTGCCCGGAAGAAGCTGTTGCCGGCCGTGTATGACCTGGCCAACCGCGGGCTGCTGCCGCCGAGCTTTGCGCTGGTGGGTTTTGGGCGCCGGGAGTGGACTGATGAGGATTTCGCCGGTCAGGTGAAGGCTTCCGTGCAGGCCTACGCGCGCACGCCCTTTGATGAGGCGGTGTGGAACCAGTTGTCCGAGGGCATCCGTTTTGTCCAGGGTGAGTTCGACGACGACGGCGCCTTTGAGCAGCTCGGCGAGACCATTAAGGAACTGGATGATGTCCGCGGCACCCGCGGCAACCACGCGTTCTACCTCTCGATCCCGCCCAAGGGGTTCGAGCAGGTCTGCCGGCAGCTGTCCAAGCACGGCCTGGCGCAGGCCGAGGGGGACAAGTGGCGGCGTGTGGTGATCGAGAAGCCGTTCGGGCACGACCTCGAGTCGGCCCGGCAGCTGAACGACATTGTGGAGTCGGTGTTCCCGCAGGACGCGGTGTTCCGGATCGATCACTACCTGGGCAAGGAAACGGTGCAGAACATCCTGGCTCTGCGCTTCGCGAACCAGCTGTTCGAGCCGTTGTGGAACGCCAACTACGTGGACCACGTCCAGATCACCATGGCAGAGGACATCGGCACCGGCGGCCGTGCAGGGTATTACGACGGCGTGGGCGCGGCCCGCGACGTCATCCAGAACCACCTGCTCCAGCTGCTGGCCCTGACCGCGATGGAAGAGCCCATCTCCTTCAACGCCGATGACCTGCGCGCCGAGAAGGAAAAGGTCCTCGCAGCCGTCAAGCTCCCCGATGACCTCTCCACGCACTCAGCGCGCGGCCAGTTCACCGGCGGCTGGCAGGGCGGCGAACAGGTCCAGGGCTACCTGGAGGAAGAAGGCATCCCGGCCGACTCCACCACCGAAACGTTCGCCGCAATCCGGGTGGACATCCATACCCGCCGCTGGTCCGGCGTGCCGTTCTACCTGCGCGCGGGCAAGCGCCTGGGACGGCGCGTGACCGAGATCGCCGTCGTCTTCAAACGGGCACCGAACCTGCTGTTCCGCGACCACGGCGAGGATGACTTCGGCCAGAACGCCGTGGTTATCAGGGTCCAGCCCGACGAGGGCGTGACCATCCGGTTCGGCTCCAAGGTTCCCGGCACGCAGATGGAAGTCCGCGACGTCACCATGGACTTCGGCTACGGCCACTCCTTCACCGAATCCTCCCCGGAAGCCTATGAGCGGCTGATCCTGGACGTGCTCCTGGGCGAACCGCCGCTGTTCCCGCGGCACGAGGAAGTGGAGCTGTCCTGGAAGATCCTTGACCCGTTCGAGGACTACTGGGCCACCCTGGACGAACAGCCCGAACCCTACCCCCCGGGCAGCTGGGGCCCGGCCTCTGCCGATGAGCTGCTGGCCCGCGACGGACGAACCTGGAGAAGGCCATGATTGTAGACCTGCCGGACACCACCACCTCCAACGTTTCCAAGAAGCTCATGGCCCTGCGCGAGCAGGGCGGCGTGATCGCCCTGGGCCGGGTGCTCACCCTCGTGGTGGTCACCAAGTCCGGGCTTGAGGAAGAAGCGATCGAGGCCGCCAACGATGCCAGCCGGGAACACCCCTGCCGGATCATCGTCCTGGCCGACGCCGGAGCCGACGCAGCGGACCGGCTCGACGCCCAGATCCGGGTGGGCGGGGACGCCGGCGCGTCCGAGGTGATCGTACTGCGCGGCTACGGCCAGCTCGCCCACGAAAACGAATCCCTGGTGGCCGCGCTGCTGCTCCCGGACGCGCCGATCGTGGCCTGGTGGCCGCACGGTGCCCCGGAAAACGCCTGCGAAACCTCCATCGGGCGGATCGCGCACCGCCGGATCACCGACTCCGCCAACGAGCCGGACCCGCAGGCAGCACTGGAGAGAATCCACAAAACCTACCGCGCCGGGGACACCGATCTGGCCTGGACCCGCCTGACCAACTGGCGGATCCAGCTCGCAGCCGCCCTGGACGGAGTCGATTCCTCGCCGGTGACCGCCGTCGCCGTCGAGGGTGCCTCGGACTCCCCGTCCACCATCCTCCTCGCGGCTTGGCTCACCCTCGCCCTGGAAGCACCCGTCACCATCGTGGCGGACCCCGCCGGAACCGGCATCCGCCGCGTCCGGCTCACCCGCCCCGGCGGCGACGTCCAACTCTTCCGTCCTGGACTGTCCGTCGCCGAGCTGACCCAGCCGGGCCAGCCCGCCCAACGGATCTCGCTGCCCCGCCGCAGCCTAAGCGAATGCCTTGCCGAGGAACTCCGCCGCCTCGACCCCGACGAAGTCTTTGGAAGCTCTCTATCGAGGCTGAGCTGATGCATATCATTCGCTTTGCAGAGCTGAAGGTCCAATCCTGGCGCAACGGCGGTGGTGTCACGCGGGAAATGTCCGTCCTGCCGGCTGCAGCGTCCGGCGCGCCAGTCCCAGTCAGGTCCAGCCATGACTGGTACTGGCTGGTGAGCATGACGAACGCGTGTTTACCGTTATCGAGGCAGATTACCTGGTGCTGGCAGGGGACGACTGGGAACGGCGTGTGGCAAAGCATCCGCCGTTCCTTTGCTCCCGGGAGGACATGGTCCACGGATCCCTCCCCAGCGGTGGCATCAAGGATTTAAACATGATCACGCGAACAGGCAGCTTCAAGTGTTTTACGTCTATCACTGATTTTCGGCGAGACCATACCTATCCATCCTCAAAGGGCAGTCGGGAATCTTGTTGCACGGGCAAACCAACGTCAGCGGCCACGCTGAAGAACTGGAGCCATTATTGCGGTACGACGCGGTAGTGGTCGCGAGGAAGACCGAGCAGGGATTCCTCGACGTGGTCTGCATAACGGGGAGCTTGGGTGGACGGGGAGATCGCCCCGGCCGCCTTGCCCACCCGATCGTTAAGTGGCATCTTTCGACGACAGCTAGGCCGGGTTCCGTTTCCTTGAGGTTGCTGACCTCGTTCCATGGCCCTCCTTTTACATCGGCTTCGGGGCCTGTGACCGCGCGGAACCGCGCAGCATGCGAGCAATAGCGGATGGCTAGGCCCTTCACCCTGACCCAGCTGCGGTACTTCGCGGTAGTGGCAGAGCTCGAGAGCATGACAGCGGCGGCCGAAAGGCTTTTGGTGACGCAGTCCACATTGTCTACCGCCATTGCCCAGCTTGAGGTTAGCCTGTCGACGCAGTTGTTCGTGCGGCCCAGGACGCGCGGCCTGCGGCTGTCGCCCTTGGGCCGACAGCTGGCCCAGGACATCAAAGTCCTGCTGGAGCACGCCGATTCCTTGTATGAATCAGCCCGGGGGCTTGCGACGAGCCTGGTGGGCGAACTCAAGGTGGGGGTATTTTCCCCGCTGGCACCTTTCAGGCTTCCGACTATCCTTCAGACCTTCGAAGTTCAGCATCCGGGTATTGAGGTCTCCGTCCTCGAAGCCGATTTGGCCAGCTTGCAGACAGCCCTGCTGGAGGGCCAGTGCGACGTCGCATTGACGTACAATCTTGGCCTGGGCCGAGGCTTCACCCACCAGGTGCTTGAGCTGGTGCCCCCGCATGTCCTGGTCCATGCAGGACATCCTGCGGCGTCCCGCCCTGAGCGGAGCATCGCGCTGCGGGATCTCGACGGCGAAGCCTCGGTTGTCCTGGACCTCCCGTACAGCCGGGAATATTACGAGCAGCTATATGCCATCGCCGGGGTGGTGCCCAAGGTGCGGCACCGCTTCGCCGGCTATGAAACAGTTCGCTCCTTTGTGGCCAAGGGCCACGGGTATGCATTACTCAACCAGAGAATTCACAGTGACCTGACCTATTCCGGGGGCAGGGTGGTGGTGGTTGGGTCCCCAGATAGAAGTCCAGTGTTTGTGTGAGTTTCGTGTCCGAGAATGGACGCAGGAGGAAATTCACGAATCATGGCACGCAGACACACCCCTGAGCAGGTCATCGCCAAGGTCCGGCAGGGCCAGAAGATGCTCAATGACGGGCGCCCGATGGTCGAGGTAATCAAGGAGCTCCAGGTTACCGAGGCGACCTGGTATCGGTGGTTGAACCAGTACGGGTCCGAGAAGAACGCCGAGGCGTCCAAACGGACCAAGGAGCTGGAGAAAGAGAACGCCCGGCTTAAGCGGCTGCTGGCGGAGAAGGAACTGGCCATCGACATCCTGAACGAGGTGGCCAAGGGAAAATTCTGAGCCCCGAACCCCGCCGTCGTGCCGTGCGCATGGCGGTGGAGAAGTTCGGGGCGTCCGAGCGTTTCGCGTGCGCGGTGCTGGGGCAGAACCGGTCCGCGTTCCGCAAGAAGAAGCCCGATATGGGCTTTGAGGAAGCCCGGCTCCGTGCAGCCTTGCGCGCCGTCGCCGGGCAGCACCCCGCGTGGGGCTGGCGGAAGGTGCGCTGGCACCTGCTGGCTCAGCCTGAGTGGGACGGCGTGGTGCTGAACAGGAAGCGGGTGCGACGGCTCTGGCGCGATGAAGGCCTGGTCTGTAAACCCCGGGCGAGGAAGAAGCGCCGGACCGGGCCCGGCGCCGGTGAACAGAAGCGCCTAACTGCCCAGTACCCGATGCATGTGGTCAGTTTCGACTTCCAGTCCGATGTGACCTCTTGCGGACGGCACATCCGGTTCTTTAACGTCATCGACGAATACACCCGCACGGCGCTGGCGGTCATTCCGCGCCGGTCGTTCAAGGCCGCCGACGTGGTCGCTGTGTTGGAGAACATCATCGCCGAGACCGGCACCGCCCCGACCTACGTGAGGTGTGACAACGGGCCCGAATTCACCGCCGCCGCACTGATTGAGTGGTGCAACACCGCCGGCGTGGATACCGCCTTCATTGACCCGGGATCACCCTGGCAGAACGGCTTCATCGAGTCCTTCAACGCCCAGTTCAGAAGGGAACAACTCTCCGGAGAAATCATGGACACCATGGCCGAAGCCAAGTATTTGGCCGACGAATGGAAAGCTATCTACAATCATGAACGGCCCCATGGATCCCTGAACGGCATGACGCCGAAGCGCTACTGGGAAAACTGGACGCAAGAAAACCAATTAGCTATCGCATAGGCGCTGGACTGCTAACGGGGGTCCAACCAGTGGCTCTGAGCCTGACAGACGACTTTCCACCGATCGAGGTGATGCTGGTCCGGCCCGAGGGGGCACAGCCCACCCGCAGGGCCCTTGCCTTTGAGGAGACCTGCATGCGTCTCTACAAAGTCCGAGCCCACGGCAGCTCGGCGGGAGATTCAATAAATCCCCCTAACCTGCATTAATAAAATCCATGACTCCATCAAAAACTATCAATTGGACAGATGTGAAGGCATAACCGAGAGTTGGTGCAGTGTGGTAGCCAAGGGAGCCTTTAACCGGCCATTCCTGCGAGGCCGACCTCGGCCGAGCCCCAAGCGCGACAACCACATTCATCAAAGGAGATTGAATGGTTCCGGTTCACGCCCAATGTGTCAGCAGCATTTCCCAACATGGGCATGCCGGCAAGACCGTGGCTTCAGCAGACTTCATTTCCCACGGCCGTAACAAGTTAAGGGAAATTGGAAACGCCGCGGTTCTAGCATGGCTGTCATGACGGTCAACGACACCCGCGGCCGGGAAGCCGCTACCGGCGCCGGCATGGTGACCAAGGTGGACATGCTCACTGGCGTGACCCGCGAGCTCACCTGCAGGTCCCTCCCGGAATCCTCCGCGCTGCCAGCGGAGGCCCTGGTATGACTGAACTCCACTACCTCGACGCCGTCACGGCATTGCAACTCTTCCGTGCCCAGAAACTTTCTCCTGTGGAGCTCCTGGAAGCGGTGATCGCCAGGACGGAAGCCGTCAACGGCCAAATCAACGCGCTGACTGAAACCCTTTTCGAGGAAGCGCTGCCCGCCGCACAGCAGGCAGCTACCAGATACGCGCGCGGCAGGGACCTGACGCCGCTGCTGGGGCTGCCGATCGCTGCCAAGGAGAAACACGGACTCAAGGGACGCACCCTCTCGCAGGGACTAGTGGCGCGGAGAGACGAGCTGGCACCGGTGGACCACCCCGTCATCGAACGGATCCGGCGAGCGGGCGGAATCATTCACACCCGCACGACCACACCGGAATACAGCTGTGCCACAGTCACCCACAGCCCGCTTTGGGGCGTCACCCGCAACCCCTGGAACCCACAGTATTCCCCGGGGGGTTCTTCAGGAGGCTCGGCCGCTGCGCTGGCTGCCGGCCTCGCGCCGCTCGCCACCGCCTCCGACATCGCCGGCTCAACCCGGCTGCCGGCCTCGTTCACGGGGACGGTCGGGTACAAGGCGCCCTACGGGCGGATTCCAGGCCTGGCCCCGCTCTCCGCCGACCACTATCGCGGCGACGGCCCGATGGCGCGGACCGTCGCAGACACGGCGCTGCTGGCGAGCGTCATGGCCGGCCGGCATCCCGGGGACCACACCTCCCTCCCGGGCAGCCACACGCTGTTCTGCCCTCCGGCTGCCGATGCCGCCGCCGCGGTGGCCGGCATGCGGTTGGCACTGTGCATCCGACTGGGGAACTACCCCGTTGCGCCGGACGTGGAGGCTAACACTCGCGCCGTGGCCTCCGCCCTGGGTGCAGCCGGAGCTGCGGTGGAGGAGATTGAACTGCCATGGACCATCGAGGAAATCAGCCGGACGGTGTTCACGCATTTCGGCTACCTTTTAGGCCCAACCATCGAGGATGAGACCGCCAACTCAAGGGGACTGCTCGCCGCCTACACCCAACGCTTCATGGCTGACACCCGAAAAGCCGCACAGGACAACCGCTTCGTCGACGGCATCAGAGCGGAGACGCGCATCCAGGCTGAGCTGGCCGCTGCGATGGATGGCTTCGATGCCTTGATCTGCCCTGCTTCCGCCATTGCCGCGCTCGAGGCTGACGGCATGTACCTTGACGGGATTGAAGCCGGTGACGTGCATTTGGAGCATTACTGGCAGGGCCACATGACGGCGCCGTTCAATATCACCAACCGTTGCCCAGTGCTAGCCGTGCCGAGCGGAATGGCCGACTGCGGCATCCCCACCGGGGTCCAGATAGTTGGGCACCCGTTCGACGACGCCACGGTCTTCACCGTTGGCGCCGCCGTGGAAGCCGCGCGGCCCTGGGCCGCCCGCCGTCCGACCTCCTGGCGATGAGCCGGTGACGAGCTAACCGTTGCCTGCCCCTTCCCACGCCCGAGTCTCGCATCATTCGTAGTGCCGCAGCAGTCCTCTTCCCATGCGCTTCATCGGGTACCCATCGTTCCTGTGGCCGGTCGAGAGAAGCTGCGGCTGTCGCGAATCAAACGCTCACTCAAAAAGTGGTGGTCGTCACATATGCCATCGAATACAATGTATACAAGGAAGAAGGAAACTGAGAAAATGTATGCGTTCAACAATCGGCACAGAGCGGCGTTGTCCGTGGAAGTGGAGCCTAAGCCTGTTCACCGGGCCACGTGCGAACAGCCGATGGCCCATTTCGGCACCCAGGACAAACGAGCCGTCGCGCTGGCGGACCAACGTGCCTTTCCGCTGTCCAAGGGCCGCACCGGTGGCGACTCTTTGGAACCTGGCTACCCCGGCTCCGCATGTGGTCCCAATGGCATGTGCACCAAAGTGCCTGCGCAGTCCTTGATCCCGGGACACGCAAAGGTGCGCGATTATCCGGTACTAGCCAAGGTTCTTCTGTGGGTCCCTTGACCGCCGGTATTGCCGTTGAGACCCAGCGGCGTACGTCAGGTCCGGCACTGTACGGCATCGAACTGGGCCGTGCCGGCAAGCAGTTGGGTTTTGCCGGCCTGTCGCATTCAGACAACGTTCATGACAACGGGCTGATCACGGTACCAGTTGCGGTTATTTCCTCGGGGCCCGGGCCGACGGCGTTGCTAGTGGCTGGCACTCACGGGGACGAGTACGAAGGCCAAGTGATTCTGCAGGAAATGATCCGATGGCTGGAACCGGAGCATCTGAGCGGCACGGTGGTCATCGTGCCCGCAGCCAACGCACCGGCGGTACGGGCCGGTACCAGGGTTTCGCCTGTCGACGGCGGCAACCTCAACCGCAGCTACCCAGGACAGCCGCGCAGCGGTCCCACGGACCAGGTTGCCGAACTGATCGCTGGCACGCTGCTGCCGAAGGCCGACGTCGTCATTGACCTGCACTCGGGCGGATCCAACTCCACCTACCTGCCGAGCATGTTCATCTACCGTGGGCCCGACCAACGGACCTGGGAGCGGAAGGTTTCCGCGTCGCGGGCCATGAGACTGCCCTATGTGATCGTGGTACAGCCCCGCCTGGAACCTGGTTCGCTCAGCACCGCGGGCGACGATGCGGGAGTGCTGGCACTGTCCACGGAACTCGGCGGAGGAGGCACCGTGGATCCGGGCGTCTTGACGGATGCGCGGCGCGGCGTGCGCTCGCTGCTCGCCCACGTAGGAGTCCTGGCAGCCCAGCCCTTCACCGAGGTGCAGGCTGCCGGAACGGTGGTCGCCGAGCCTGTCTGGTTGGAGTTGGTGCCCAAGTCCCCGGTCATGGCCACCACTCCGGGCATCTTCGAGCCACTGGTGGGCTTGGGCCAGCGGGTCCGGGCAGGCGATCCAGTTGCCCGGGTCCACGCCATCGATGACCTTGAGCGCGCACCGCAGGAATACACGGCTAGGTTGGATGGCATCGTCGCCATCCTGCGTCGGCCCTCCCTGGCCTCGATAGGCAGCTACCTGCTGCACATCGCACCTGAATTTGAAGCACCGAAGCACTGATCGTCTCCTGATCAATGCCGGGTATTCGTTACCGGACAATGCGGTCCGGACCATGAAAGGAAAATACATGCGTCATTCCCGTCGCCGCGACACCCGCTCAACCATTTTGGTCGCCTCGGTCCTGCTAGCCCTGTCCCTGAGCGCCTGCACCAACGCCTCTCAGGCCGCCCCGGAGCCGGCAGGTACCGCTGCTTCTGAAGGCTCCACTCCCGGCGCGGAACCCGTTGCGCTTAACGAGGCGGCAAGAAATCTGCTGCCTGAGAAGATTCGTGCAGCCGGAACCCTGCGTGTGGCCTCGGACCCGACGTACGCTCCGTTCGAGTACTACGACACGGACAACAAGACGATGATCGGCTACGACGTCGACTTCTCGGACGCGGTGGGTGCTGCCTTGGGCCTCGAGGTGGAGCACGTACCCGCAACGTTCGATACCATCCTGCCGGGTCTGGCCTCCGGGAAGTATGACATGGCGATGTCGACGTTCTCGATCACCCCGGAACGTGAGAAAATCGTAGACTTTGCGGAGTACCTCAACGGCGGCTCCGGTGTCGCCGTTCTGCCTGGAAACCCTCAGAAAATCTTTATGGACCCCTTGAGCATGTGTGGCAAGAAGATTGCCGGTCAGAAGGGCTCAATCCAATCCATGGAGTACCTTCCCGAATTTTCCGAGCAATGCACGACGGCAGGCAAGGAGCCTCTTACTATCCAAAACTTCCCCGGGCAAACGGACGCCAACCTCGCCCTGGCATCCGGTCGGGTGGACGCTGTCGTGGCAGACAGCATCTCGTTGGCCTACCAGGCAAAGAAAACTGGAGGCAAGTTCGAACTGGCGCCCGGAGAAGACTACGAGCCCGTCCCCACAGGTATCGCCCTTGCTAAGGACGGCGGGCTGAAGGAAGCGGTCACCGAGGCCACCCGCAGCATCCTCGACAGCAACTATTACGAGGTAATGCGCGTTAAATGGGGCCTTCCGAAGTCCGTCCTGGTCACCTCCGAAGTCCTCGATAAGAAGTAGAGGAGAGGAAGCAGAGCGCGACTGCCCTGACCAGCCGAAGTGAGCTAGCAGCGTCCACCGGCGATGGCTATACCGCTCTGAAGGCCAAACATCCCCGCAGGTGGCTGTCCGCGGACGTCGTTATTGTGATCGTGCTTCTGCTGCGTTCTGTAATGACCACCCCCAACTTTGGCTGGGAAATCGTCGGGCTCTATCTGCGCGATGATTCCATTGACCGGGGCATTCTCGTCACGCCTGGTTTGACGGCGATCAGTATGGCTATTGGTATCGTGCTCGGCGTCGTTTCGCAGTCAAGCGACTTGCGGCCAACCCGATCGTCGCGGTGCCGCTACGCCTACGTGAACTTCTTCCGAGGCATCCCGGTGCTGGTGCAAGCTGTTCTGGTTCAACTTGGCGGCGCTGTACCCTGTCATCAAGTTCGCCATCCACCCGTTCAACTGGACGCGAACCAAATGATTACGCCTATGATGGCCGCCATCCTGGGACCGGGTCTGAACCAGGGCGCATACATGTCCGAGAATGTCCGTGCCGGCATCCTCTCGGTGGACCACGGGCAGACGGAGGCAGCCGAGGCCTTAGGCATCACCCGGATGCAGATTATGCACCGGGTGGTGCTGCCGCAGGCTATGCGCGTGACTATCGCGCCCACGGGCAACGAAACGATGGCCTGCTTAAGACAACCGCGCTGGTCAGCGTTATCTCGGTGCCGGAACTGCTATATTCGGCGCAAATCATCTACGCACGGACCCTCGAAACTACGCCGTTGCTGATCGTCGCGTTGGAGAACCTGATCGAGACGCCGCGACTGGTCCGGAAGAAAAAGAAAGTAAAAGCAGTGGCGTGAGCCATGTCCTTGTTGGAGAAGGTCGGGCTGACCGAGAAGGCGCGGTCCTATCCGCGTCAGCTCTCCGGCGGTCAGCAGCAGCGGGGTGGCGATCGCCCGCGTCTGTGCATGGAGCCGCAGCTCATGCTCTTTGACGAGCCGACGTCCGCCTTGGACCCGAAGCTCGTGGGGGAAGTCCTGAAGGTGATGAAGGACTTGGCGAAGACGGGTATGACCATGGTTGTGGTCACGCACGAGATGAACTTTGCCCGCGATGTTGCCGGCCGGGTGGTCTTCATGGCCGATGGCTATGTAATAGAGCGGGGGCCAGCCCGGCAGACTATCACCAAACCGCAGAACGAACGCACCAAGGCCTTCCTTGCCTCGGTGTTCTCCGAACCGTCGTCGTCTGAACTTACAATGGTGAATTGATCAAGATGCGTTCGATCCAAGGCGGGTCCAGCAGCGTGGTCCTCAAACTTTGGTTCCTTAGTGGGCGGAGTGGACACCGAGATGTATGACGTCAGGGTAGATCAGGAGCGAACCGGTGCTGGAATGCCTTCGGGCACTCCCGGCACGTGTCAGGAGTAACCGCTGCCGTCCTTCCCGCTGTCATGGCGTTAGTTTCGATTCAAGCGAGGGCCATTGCCCTTCATGCCGACAACGTAAGGCCAAATCCGGACCACAGCCCCATATGCGACGAGGGTCAGTGCACTAGCAACGAGGGTCATTGCCCCGTTATTGGCAAGCCACATCCGAATTTTCACGCCAGCACGTTTTCTTCAACATCATGCGGAAGCCCTCTCAACCGGTAGAGCAAGAGCGCCACATGAAGCGATGTTCGAGATTCCTGGTAATTCAACTGCACGCCCAGCCGCTTTTCTAGGCGCTATGCCTTAGCTGCACCTAAACGCGGGCCAAGGCTTTAATATCCCTGCGGAAGTCTTGGTGAACTTCTTCGCTGACGGTGGTGCGGGTATCGCCAATGGCGTTGAGGTAGTCCTGGGTTGAGGGGCCTTTTCGGACGGTCTCCCGAACGGAAAGTGTGCCGCCGGAGGGGAGCCCGCAGTCGTCGTACACGGCCTTCTCAAGGGCACGCTGGGAGGCGCTTCGGGCGGCGTACTCGATGTCCGCAGGTGAGAAGCCTTCGGTGCGTTCCACCAGCAGTTCCACGTCCACGGCGTCCACCACGGCCGCGGGGATGAAGCGTTGCCACATGGCTTCGCGTGCCTGGCGGTCGGGCAGGCCGATGGGGATGACGTAGTCGAAGCGGCCGTGGCGCAGGAAGGCGGTGTCCAGGGCGCGGATGAAGTTGGTGGCGCAGACCAGGAGCCGGCCTGGCTGTTCGCGGAAGGCCGGGATGATTTTGAGCAGCTCGTTGGTGACGCCCTGCAGTGGCGACGGCGGTTCGCCGGAGCGCTGCGAGGCGATCTCCTCCACCTCGTCGATGAACACCACGGCGTGCTCCAGTTCCGCGATTTCGAGGAACGTCTCGCGGAGAGCACCGGCCAGGCCTTGCGGATCGGCGGCCAGCCGGGAGGGGAAGACTTCGACGAAGGGCCATTCCAGCCGCGAGGCGATGGCTTTGGCAAAGGTGGTCTTCCCCGTGCCGGGCGGCCCAAAGAGTACGACGGCGCGCGGCGGCACCACGCCGAATTCGTCGGCGAGGTTCGCTTCAGCAAGAGGAAGGACGAGCCGGCGTTCCAGCAGTTCCTTTTCCTTGCGCATGCCCGCCACGTTTTCCCACAGGTCCCGGGCCAGGACGCGCCCGCCAAGCTGGCCCAGCGCGCCGAGTTCCTGCCGCTGGACGGGGATGGTCCGCTCGAAGTAACGCAGGTTCTTCTTCAGGGCAAAACCGCGGCCCAGGAACGCCTCAACCCTGGTTTCCGATTCCGGCATCAGGGCCGAGAGCTTGTTCAGCCCGTGCGGCGCCATCCGGTTTTCAACGGCGGCCAGCAGCGAGGTGCCGATACCGCGGCCGCGGCATTCGGGCAGCGTCGCGAGGAAAACGATCCACCCCTGGTCGTGCGCCGCGCGGCCGACGGCGGCACCCATCACCTGCTCGCCCAGCACCGCCACCACGGCATGGTCCTTCTCGCATGACGCGAGGACCTCGGAAAGGGCGTAGACCGGCTCGACGTTGTGGGACTTGAGGGTCTCCCAAAGATGCAGGATCCCGTCCAGATCCGCTGAATGGAAGTCCCTGATCCGCCAATTGGTCATGAGCTTCTCCTGATTGGTATTTTCTGCAGACATACGTCACCTGTTGTTCCAGCGTCAGTCAGTCCGACGCCCAGTCCTTACAACATCTCAGCGATTTACCACGAATTGATGCATAGTGTTTACAGGCTCCCGCTCCACAACAAGGCGACTAGGGCGTTTCTCCCCAAGTCGTTACCCAAATGCTGACCGCACCGGTCCCGGTCACCCCCGCACCCCAATACTCGAAGCGCGCTGACAATTGGATATTGTCAGTGCTTCTATGATTCCGTCGCTAAGGCGAGCTACCGGACCTCGGGGTGCCTGTTGCGGAGGGCGTGCCGGTCCGGGGACGGAAGTCTGGTCACGCCAAGGCGAGCTCTTCCGGGGTGGCCTTTTCCCGGGCTTCGGTGAGGTAGCGGGCGTAGGCGGGCAGGGTGAGGAAAGACGGGAAGTCGCGGGCGAGTGTGACTTCTTCGAAGATGTCGCGGGCGTCTTCGAAGCGGTCGCCGTCGAAGCGTTCGAGCCTTGCGAACTCTTCGTCGAGGAGTTCTTCGATCCAGTGGTGGGTGACGATTTCACCTCGGTCAGTGATGGCCTGGGCGTAGATCCACTGCCAAAGCTGTGAGCGGGAGATTTCTGCGGTGGCGGCGTCCTCCATGAGGTTGTGGATGGCCACTGCGCCGTTGCCGCGGAGCCAGGATTCGATGTAGCGGATCCCTACTTCGATGTTGTTCCGGATCCCTTGTTCGGTGATGGTCCCTTCGGTGGCGGCCACGTTGATCAGGGCCCGGTCGTCGGGGGTGACGTCCTCGCGGGTGCGGTCCAGCTGGTTGGGCTTCTCGCCGAGGATGGAGTCGAACACCTCGCGGGCAACGGGCACGAGGTCGGGGTGGGCCACCCAGGAGCCGTCGAACCCGTCGTTCGCTTCGCGGGTTTTGTCGGCGCGGACCTTGTTGAAGGCGTTGGCGTTCGCTTCGGGGTCTTTGCGGTTGGGGACTGCTGCTGCCATGCCGCCGATGGCCATGGCGCCGCGCTTGTGGCAGGCCCGGACCAGCTGTTCGGTATAGGCGCGCATGAAGGGCTGGGTCATGGTTACCTGGCCCCGGTCGGGGAGGACGAAGCGGGGGCCGCGGGTGCGGAAGTTCTTAATGAGGGAGAAGATGTAGTCCCAGCGGCCGGCGTTCAGGCCGGCGGCGTGGTCGCGCAGTTCGTACAGGATTTCTTCCATTTCGAAGGCTGCGGTGATGGTTTCGATCAGTACGGTGGCGCGGATGGTTCCCTGCGGGATGCCGAGCAGGTCCTGGGCGAGGATGAAGATGTCGTTCCAGAGCCGGGCTTCGAGGTGGTTTTCAATCTTGGGCAGGTAGAAGTAGGGGCCTTTGCCCTGGGCGAGCAGGCGGCGGGCGTTGTGGAAGAAGAACAGGCCAAAGTCCACGATGCCGCCGGCAATCGGGGCGCCGTCGATCAGCATGTGCTTCTCGGGCAGGTGCCAGCCGCGGGGACGGACCACGATGGTGGGCAGTTCGCCGGCGGGGCGAAGCTTGTATTCCTTGCCCTCGGGGGTGGTGAAGTCGATCCGGCGTTCCAGGGCGTCGGTGAGGTTCAGCTGGCCCTTGATCACGTTGCGCCAGGTCGGGGTGGAGGAGTCCTCCATGTCCGCCAGCCACACCTTCGCGCCGGAGTTCAGCGCGTTGATGGTCATCTTCTGATCCACCGGCCCGGTAATTTCCACCCGCCGGTCCTCCAAACCCGGTGCGGGCGGAGCGACCCGCCAGGACGGATCGTTGCGGATGTGCTCGGTCTCCCGCAGGAACCGCGGGTCGGCACCGGCGGCAATGTCGGCGCGGCGGGCCCGCCGTGCCTGCAGCAGCTCCTGCCGGCGGTCAGCAGTAGCCCGGTGCAGCCCGGCAATAAAAGAAAGGGCATCCGGAGTAAGCACCTCGTTTTGCCGGTAAACCGGCTGCGCGTTCAAACTGATGTCATTGACAGTGAAGCTGTCAGTAAAGGAATTCATTTCGTTTGCTCCTTAAAGCAAGAAGAGAAAGTTCGCCGGCGGCTGGTGAGTATGCACAGGCGGCGAACCGGGCATCCGACAGCGTGCGTGAAGGGGGCCCTGCCGCCGGCTTCGTCCTCGCCCAGCGAGGTAAGAAGCTGGCCACAGCGCATAGCACGCAGAGGATGGTCCGGTTCATCGACGAAGGACAACCGCCGTCGCAAGTGGGCCCACGGCCGCCAGGTTCCCTCGCGAGCTTGCGAGTGGAGGGGCGGCCGGGGATCAGTGGAACTGGCCCTCTTCGGTCGATCCGACCAAGGCGAGGGTGGACGCGTTCGGGTTGAGCGCGGTGGAGATGGTGTCGAAGTAGCCGGTGCCGACTTCGCGCTGGTGCTTGGTTGCGGTGTAGCCGCGGGACTCGGAGGCGAATTCCTTTTCCTGGAGCTCGACGTAGGCGCTCATGCCTTCACGGGCGTAGCCGTGGGCGAGGTCGAACATCGAGTAGTTCAGGGCGTGGAAGCCGGCCAGGGTGATGAACTGGAAGGTGAAGCCCATGGCGCCGAGTTCACGCTGGAACTTGGCGATGGTGGCATCGTCCAGGTGCTTGCGCCAGTTAAACGACGGCGAGCAGTTGTAGGAGAGCATCTGGTCCGGGAACTCGGCCTTGACCGCTTCGGCGAACTTGCGGGCCAGCTCCAGGTCCGGCGTGCCGGTTTCCATCCAGATCAGGTCCGAGTAGGGGGCGTAGGCCTTGGCCCGGGCAATGCAGGGCTCGATGCCGTTGCGGACCTTGTAAAAGCCCTCCGCGGTACGCTCACCGGTAATGAATTCCTGGTCCCGTTCGTCCACGTCCGAGGTGATCAGGGTTGCTGCCTCCGCGTCGGTGCGGGCGATAACCACGGTGGGGGTGCCGGCGACGTCCGCCGCGAGGCGGGCGGCGTTCAGGGTCCGGACGTGCTGCTGGGTGGGGATCAGGACCTTGCCGCCCAAGTGGCCGCACTTCTTTTCTGAGGCGAGCTGGTCTTCCCAGTGAACGCCCGAGGCGCCGGCCTGGATCATGGATTTCATGAGCTCGTAGGCGTTCAGCGGCCCGCCAAAGCCGGCCTCGGCGTCGGCGACGATCGGCACCAGCCAGTCCTCCACGCTCTGGACGCCTTCGGCGAACTCGATCTGGTCGGCCCGGAGCAGGGCATTGTTGATCCGGCGCACCACCGTGGGGACCGAGTTGGCCGGGTACAGCGACTGGTCCGGGTAGGTGTGGCCCGAGTTATTGGCGTCCGCGGCGACCTGCCAGCCGGAAAGGTAGATCGCACGGAGACCGGCCTTGACCTGCTGGACTGCCTGGTTGCCGGTCAAGGCGCCCAACGCGTTGGTGTACTTGCCTTCCTTGTGCTCCTCGGTGAGCTGCTTCCACAGCTTCTCGGAGCCGCGGCGGGCCAGGGTGTGCTCTTCGGAGACGCGCCCGCGGAGACGGACGACGTCGGAAGCCGAGTAGTCCCGGGTCACACCTTCCCAGCGGGGGTTGGCGGCCCACTCGAGCTCCAGGGCGGCGGCCAGTTGTTCGGGCGTCTGCTGGGTCAGCTCAAATGCTGCAGTCATCGTCGATCTCCTTAATTGAGCTCCGGTAGTTACTGCCGGGCGGAACTGCTTCTTTGCGGTCCCAATCAGCTGATCCGGTGCGGTGTCCTTTTTCGAATGTTCATTACTTTTCAGTATTTCCAACACCTATTTCCAGTCGCGGCCATTGGAAACACTTGCCTCTTCCGCCTGTGCAAATTTGAACTAAATCAGCACGTCGCTTTAACCTGTGACTCCAGTGCGACAGGGTCCCGGGACCAGCTAGGTCATTGGCTAATTTCGCTGGCACCTAGAGGGAGGGTGAGCCGCCCACTGCTGGCATTACGCTTCCCTGACCCACAAAAAGAAAGTTTGGCCCAGGCCCGGCAAGTTGCTGCTGAACCGACTGCCACCAGCCAGTCTTGGTGCAGTGCTCGCTAGTGCGGACTACGAGGGTCTGCGCCTGAGGTAATCAGGGGACTTGGGCGGGCGTTTTCTCATGGCATTCTCCTCCCTACTAAGTAGCAGATGGCAAAACCGTAGCGCGGTCCATCATCCATTTGGCATATACATATGTTGATGGTCTCCCCACGTTCGGGACAAACGTCGACGCCCTCATATGTTGCCGCCAAACTAGGCTTGCCTTTCAGGCCACTCCCGGCATTGCCGAACGAACAACCCCGAAAGCGAGAAGAAGCGTGTCCGTAAACCAGGAACTTCCCGTGCTGTCCCATTGGATCGGCGGAGCCGAATTCCTCTCATTTGGCGACCGCACCGCCCCCGTCTTCGACCCCGCCCGCGGCATTGAAACCAAGCGCGTGGCACTGGCCAACGCATCTGACATCGAAGCTGCGGTCTCCTCGGCGCAGAAGGCTTTCCCCGCTTGGCGTGATCTCTCCATCACCAAGCGCCAGCAGATCCTTTTCCGCTTCCGCGAGCTCCTGAACGAGCGCAAAAGCGAACTCGCGCAGATCATCACCGCTGAGCACGGCAAGGTGGTGTTAGACGCACTGGGAGAAATCACCCGCGGCCAGGAAGTCGTGGAACTGGCCACCGGGTTTCCGCATCTGATCAAGGGCGAGTACTCCGAGAACGTCTCCAGCGGCGTGGACGTGTACTCCACCAAGTCTGCGCTCGGCGTCGTAGGGATCATCAGCCCGTTCAACTTTCCCGCAATGGTGCCGCTGTGGTTCCTCCCGATCGCCATCGCCGCCGGCAACACTGTCGTCCTCAAGCCCAGCGAAAAGGACCCGACAGCTGCGAACTGGCTCGCTGAACTGTTCACCGAAGCTGGCCTGCCGGACGGTGTCTTCAACGTCCTTCACGGCGACAAGGAAGCCGTCGATGGACTCCTTGAACACAAGGACGTCAAGGCCATCTCGTTCGTTGGCTCCACCCCGATCGCCCAGTACATCTACGAGACCGCCGCACGGAACGGCAAGCGCGTACAGGCCCTCGGCGGCGCAAAAAACCACATGCTGGTCCTGCCCGACGCCGACCTCGACTTGACCGCCGATGCCGCCATTAACGCCGGCTTCGGTTCCGCCGGCGAACGCTGCATGGCCATCAGTGTCATAGTCGCCGTCGAGCCCGTAGCCGACGATCTGATCGAAAAGATCACCTCCCGCATGGCCACGCTGAAAATCGGCGACGGCCGCCGCAACTGCGACATGGGCCCGCTGGTCACCAAGCAGCACCGGGACAAGGTTGCGTCCTACATCGAGGTATCCATCGAGGACGGCGCCAAGGTGGTGGTGGACGGGCGCGGCATCAACGTCGACGGTGACGAGAACGGCTTCTGGCTTGGTCCTACGCTGATCGACGAAGTTCCGGTCACGTCCAGCGTCTACACCGATGAAATCTTCGGCCCGGTCCTGTCTGTCGTCCGCGTCCGCACCTACGAAGAAGGCCTGGACCTGATTAACTCCAGCGCCTACGGCAACGGCACGGCAATTTTCACCAATGACGGCGGCGCGGCCCGCCGCTTCCAGAACGAAGTTGAAGTGGGCATGGTCGGCATCAACGTGCCCATCCCCGTCCCCGTGGCCTACTACTCCTTCGGCGGGTTCAAGGACTCCATCTTCGGCAGCTCCAAGGCCTACGGGCTGCAGGGCTTCCAGTTCTTTACCCGCGAAAAGGCCATCACCTCCCGCTGGCTCGACCCCAGTCACGGTGGCATCAACTTGGGCTTCCCGCAGAACTAGGAACCCATAGCTTTAAAGTGGGCGCCCGGCGGTCACGCCGGGCGCCCCTACCTTTACTTCTGCGCCTCCTCCACGAACTGGACCGCGGCAAAGAGCTCCAACCGGTCCCGCATGCCGTCCAAGTTCAGCCCCAAAATCCGCCCGGCGGCGTCGATCCTGTTGCGAAGCGTATGCCTGTGCACCCCCAAGCGGCGTGCGGTCTTGTCCCAAACGCAGTTGTTGGCAAACCACTCCTGAACTGTCGCCAACAGTTTGGTGTTTTCCGTAGCGTCGTAAGCGATCAGCGGCTGCAACAGTCCCCTGGCCACTGGCCCGGCTTCTTCCTCCCTCAACAGTCCGAGCATCCCGCTGTCGGACAATTCCGAGAATTCGACGACTGCGCTACCGACCTCCGTTGCACGTCGCAAAGCACGCGCAGCTTCTTCGAGTGCATCCGGCAGAGTCTCGGCGGTCGCCTCTCTGGAAACGCCGCAGACTGCTCCGTGGCGCTGCAGGAGTTCCAGGACCTTGTCCTGGTGGGCCTTCCCTGACAGGACAACCAGCAACTCACCGCGCACGGCATAAAATACAGCCCCGCGATGGTCATCAGCCAGCAGTTCCAAGGCTTCAAGCAGGTTCGGCGCAGCGTTTTCCTGCCGCGACGCCGTCACCAGCAGAGGGTCTCGCGGTAACTGGCCCCAAACCTGCCGGGCCGTCCGAAGGGCGACGTCGGTGCTGCCCGCCAGCAGCTGCTCAAAGACACCGGCGCGAAGGTGCCGCCGGGCGGTATCAAGGGTGCGGGCCTGTTCCAAAGCCAGGCTCGCGAGGCCAATGACGCTGTTGACGATGTCCGCCCTGGCAGGGTCCAAAGGCTCGATAGCGCCGAGCACCAACGCGCCGCGTAAACTGCCCTTCCTGCCAAGGGTCTGCAACGTCACCAACTGCCCGCCAACCTCCAGGTGTGACGCCGAGCGCGTGCCCAGGTCCAGAGCACTCCGCACCCGTTGCGCAATTTCTCGGGAAATGCCAGAGGGAACTGGACGGTTGCGAGGCATGCGGACGTAGGTCCCCGAAGCATCGTATAGAGCCACCCAGCTGTGCAACTGCCGCTCAAGCTCCCCAAGGATCGAGGTCAGGCCGTCCGGCCGGAGGGCCGCGCGGGAAATGGCACGCTGCGCCTGTAGCGACCACTCAGCCCTCGCGTGCGCTTCAGTGGCAAGATGATCAGCCACCATCCGGATAATCGCTATGAACGGAGTCCGGTCCGGTACCTCCAGCAACGGCAGATTCTTGTTCCTACATGCCTGTTGCAGCCCGCGAGGCAGTGTCCCGTGGATCACCTGAGTCGCGAAACCTAAACCCACGATGCCGTGATCCACCAGCCGCCGTACGTACTCCTCATAGGCCTGACTGGTTGGAAACTCGGATAACGGGCGCTCTGCACCAGCCTGCGCCGTAGTCGTACCTAATGGCGGCTCTACCGGAAACTGGGTACCGTCTGTGAGAAGAAACTGACCTTGGTCCAAGAAAGGAGTGGGGTCCTCGAGATCGGAGCTGTGAACCCAGCTGATGGGGTCCTCCAGCTGCGGGGCGCCCAGGTCGGGCACCACGAGGCGGAGCTTTAGCGAGCGGCTGCGGATCAAAACATTCAAATTCGGAGGCATAAGGAACCCTGGTATGAAGACGGCGAACTGAGCTGAATTATTTGTACAAATGTATACCGCTCTCTGCACTCAACTAATCGGATGATGGAGGAAGTTACCAATAAGCCATCGAGAGGAACCGCCATGGTCGCAAGCCCGGCAAGCCTGGACGCCGCAGCTATCACTGCAGCCGTCAGCAACGCCGACGTCGTCGCCCTAGACCGCGCCAACGTTTTCCATTCCTGGTCAGCCCAGAAGTCACTGAACCCCGTTGCGATCGCCGGCGGGTCGGGCAGCACCGTGTGGGACCACAACGGCAACACATACTTGGACTTCTCCAGCCAACTGGTCAACACCAACATCGGCCACCAGCACCCCAAAGTCATCGCGGCCATCGCCCAGCAAGCCTCCAGCTTGGCCACCGTTGCACCCGGCGCGGCGAACCACGTGCGCGCCAAAGCAGCAGTCAAGATCCTGTCGCACGCCCCGACCAACATGAAGAAAGTGTTCTTCACCAACGGCGGTGCTGACGCCAACGAAAACGCTATACGCATGGCGCGCCTGCACACCGGCCGCGAGAAGGTCATCTCCCGGTACCGTTCTTACCACGGCAACACCGGGGCGGCGATAGCAGCGACCGGTGACTGGCGCCGCATCCCCAACGAATACTCCCTCGGGCACGTCCATGTCTTCGGCCCCTACCTGTACCGCTCGGATTTCTGGGCTGAAACCCCCGAGCAGGAAACGGAGCGGGCGCTGCACCACCTGCGCCGCGTCATACAAGCCGAAGGTCCCCAGTCGATCGCCGCAGTCCTGATGGAAACGATCCCCGGCACCGCCGGCATCCTTGTCCCCACGCCCGGCTATCTGGAAGGAGTCCGTGTACTGTGCGACGAATACGGCATAGTCATGATCCTTGACGAAGTCATGGCCGGCTTCGGCCGCACCGGCGACTGGTTCGCGCTGGACGCCGTCAACGTCACCCCCGACCTGATCACCTTCGCCAAGGGCGTCAACTCCGGATACGTCCCGGTTGGCGGCGTCATCATTTCCAGCGAGATCGCCGCCACGTTCGACGAAAGAGTCTTCCCAGGGGGCCTGACCTACTCCGGCCACCCGCTCGCTGCCGCCTCCGTGGTTGCCTCAATTGAGGCCTTCGAGGAAGAAGACATTGTCGGCAACGCCGCCCGGATCGGCCGTGACCACCTAGAGCCAGGTCTGCATGCGCTTGCGGAGAAGCACGGCGTCATCGGAGAAGTGCGTGGGCGCGGCGTCTTCTGGGCGCTCGAACTCGTCCAGGACCGTGCCACACGCGTGCTGGTCACGGCTGAGTACATGGGCCGCCTCAAAGCCGAACTCCTGCGTCTGGGCCTGCTGCCCTTCCTCGCCGACAACCGCATCCACGTGGTGCCACCCGCCGTCGTCACCCCTGAAGAAGTAGCGCAAGCACTGGCCATCTACGACCAGGCACTCACAGCCATCCGTCTCTAGGATCTTCACCTAGAGCAGACCAAGAATCCCTGCTCCCCGAAAGCTTGACTGAGGAATTCGTTTCAAATTTCTTGGGAGCAGTTTTATGCGTGCACGTAGTTCAGTGTCCTTCCTCCTGCCGTCCGGGTACTGGTTCGCTGAAAACATCACCATGGGTGGGTCGAATGTCAGGTTCTGCCACTGGCTGTACTGAGCAAGGTTCTGCACGCCATCAGGGCTGACGGAGGAAAGCCAGCCCATGGGCCGCGGGACGGTGCAACTCTTGAAAGGGGGGTACGGCAGCGGGCTGCGCTCGTGCGCGGGATCGTACTTTACAGTGTTTCCTCAGTGGTGATGGTTGCAGCTGCGGGGACGGTGACTGCACTACAACACTGCGCCTTCAGCGCTCCAGTAAGCACATCGGCTTTCGGAAAACCGGGGCGGCAGCGAAACGGTCCGAATCATGCAGCAAAGCAGGGTGCACCGGCAGCTCCATTGGGGAATCAACTGCAGAATCAAGGCAGGGAGCGAGAGGTCTCCACTTACGGAGCTTGGTTTTGAATCTGTTTGGTGCAGTTTCTACTGGCCAGGGGATCGGATAATGCGTCGCTGGGTTGCGGCTGCGATGGCTGCCGTGCGGTTGTCCACACCGAGTTTGGCATAGATGTGCACCAGGTGAGTTTTGACGGTCGCCTCGGAGATAAAGACTTGTTTGGCGATTGCCCGGTTGGACAAACCTGTCGCCAGCAGCTCAAGCAATTGTATTTCCCGCGCCGTGAGAGTGGGGACCGGGTTGCTGATCCGGCCCATGAGCAGGGCGGCAACTCGTGGTGCCAGTGCGGTCTGGCCGGCGGCTGCTGCCAGCACGGCCTGGTGGATCTGTTCCGGTGGGGCATCCTTGAGCATGTAGCCGCTGGCTCCTGCTTCCACGGCGGCCAGGATGTCCGCATCCGTGTCGTACGTTGTCAGGATCAGGACCGGCGGAGCATCGTTCAACAGCCTAATCTGCGCGGTCGCGGCGACTCCGTCCATGCCCGAACCCATCTGCAGGTCCATGAGCACGACATCGACCGGCTCACCCAGGATCTGCAGCCGCCGTAGTTCCGTTAGTGCTGCGTCGCCGTCGGCCGCTTCGGCTGCGACAGAAATGCCCTCGAATTCGGTGAGCATGGCCCGTAACCCGGCCCGGACCACGGGATGGTCATCGACCAGCAGGACCCGGATGTCATTCATTGTTCTTCCCCCCAGGTTCGTCATTCAGCGGCAGACGGACGGCCACTACCGTACCCTCCCCGGGAGCTGATTCGAGTTCAAGAGTGCCTTTGAGTGCCGTCACCCGTTCCTGCAGTGACCGGATCCCGTAACCGCTTCCATCGGTTCGGTCATTCCTATGAGCGGCGGACCCGGTGGGGTCGAAGCCGATACCGTCGTCATAAATGTCCAGGGTGACTTCATTGCCCAGGAATGCGAGGGTCACGACGGCGGTGGCGGCTTTGGCATGGTCTGTGACGTTCGCGAGGCTGGCCTGGGCCGCCCGAAGCAATGTGACCTTGAGCGGTTGCGGCAGATCGAGCGGGTCCCCGTCCATTTCAAACCGGCACCGCAACCCGAGGCCCCGGGCCGCCGCGCTGGTTTCCGTTGTGGCGCAGAGCCTGCGCAGACTTTCCACCAAGGAGGTTTCCTGCAGTTGCGGGGACGTGAGTCCCCGGACGAAATTCCTGGCTTCGGCCAGGTTCTCTGAGGCTGTTTGCTCCACGAGCGCGAAGCGGGCTGCGGCGGTGGCGGTATCTCCGTCTGCCAGCGATTTTTCGGCTGCGCGGGCCATCAGCACGATGCTGGAGAACCCTTGGGCGAGCGTGTCGTGGATTTCCCGGGCAAGCCGTTCGCGCTCGGCCAGGACGCCGGCATCGTGCTGGGATGCTGCCAGTTCCGCCCGGGTCCGGCGGAGTTCATCGGCGGCACGGCGCTGGTTTTCCGCTTCGCGGTAGAGCGCCTGATAGGCCAGCCCGGTAACGACAGAGAACGCGGCACCGAACAGCGGTCCCAGGACTGCCGCCAGATGCGGGACCGGCAGGCCGCTGGCGAGCCACTGGGATGCAATGACCGCGGCCGTCATCAGCGCGATCGTGAGCATCGCAATGCGGCGCGGCAACAGGTGCAGGTGCAGGAAGAACAGAGGGAAGGCCAACCAGGCGAAATCCGAACTTCCGGCCAGCAGGATGGCCCACAGGGCGGTGACGAGTCCCAGCCACAGGGGGCCATAACGGCGCGGATCAAAAGCGGTGCTGCCGCTGGCGAAGCGCTTTTCCAGGATGGTTCCCATGAGGTAGACCCCGGCCAGGACCAGCGCGATTCCGGCCCAGACATATTGCAGGGGGCCCCCGGCACCGGATAGCAGCAACCTCAGCACAGCGACACCGAGCAGGGCGGCGAAACCGACGTGCAGCGTCAGCCGCAGGCCGCGCAGGATCGCAACGGAGGGCGCAGCGTCCAGGCCGCTGAGCGGGTAGGCCTTGTCGAGGCCGGCCTCGGGCAGGGGCCGGAGTGGTTCCGTGGCAGGCATTGGATCAGCTTATGCGCACCCGCCATGGGCAGGATCAACCGAATGGTTGACCGTGGGGTCAACCATTCTTCCACCGCCTATCAACCAACTGCGCGATGGTGCCGGCGCCCGTGCGCGGGAGGCTGAATATAGGGCCTTTTGGCCGCCAGCTTCACCTCATGAAAGAAGAACAGTCGTGTTTCTTGCTATCCGCGATATCCGCTTTGCCAAGGGCCGGTTCGCCCTGATGGGCGGCGTTGTCGCCCTGATCACCCTGCTGTTGGTCATGCTCTCCGGCCTAACTTCCGGCCTGGGCGATCAGTCAACCTCGGCCATTGACAAACTCGGCGCTGTCAACGGCACCGGGGTCGCGTCAAAGGCCGTAGACAGTATCGTTTTCGGCGCCCCCGGAACCAATGAGCCCAAGGCCTCCTACACCGAAAGCGAAGTCACCGCCGCGCAGGTTGACAGCTGGAAATACCGGGACGGGGTTCAAGACGCCGAAGCCCTGGGCATCAGCCAGACCCGGTTCCAGGCTGTGGCCGCCGATACCGGGGCCGGAACCGGCACGACCAATGTCGCCGTCTTCGGCGTCGAACCTGACGGCCACCTGGCGCCCTCCCGTCTCACCCCGGACACCGTCGTGATCGGCAAGACCGTAGCGGAGGCCCTTTCCCTGAGTGCGGGAGACAAGGCAAGCGTCGGAGGGCTCGAACTGACCGTCCGCGCCGTCGTCGAGGACCAGTGGTACTCCCACACCAGCGTCGTATGGACCGCCCTGCCTACTTGGTCGAAGCTGGCGCACCTGACCGACCCGGAGCAGCGCGGAACCGTCGCTGCCGTCACCTACGAGGACGGTGCCAAGGTCGACGAGGCCGCCGCCAACATCGCAGCCCACACCGTCAGCACGTCACGCACCGGGTCCTTTCAGGCCCTGGGCTCCTACAAGAGCGAGAACGGATCCCTGACCCTGATGCAGGCTTTCCTATACGGGATCTCCGCCCTGGTCATCGTCGCCTTTCTGACCGTGTGGACCGTCCAGCGGACCCGCGATATCGCCGTCCTCAAAGCCATGGGTGGATCCAGCACCTACATTCTGCGCGATGCCATTACCCAGGCCGCGATCGTCCTGGTGCTGGGCGCGGGGATCGGCGGCGGAATCGGCGTCCTAGGCGGCTTCTTCGCAGCGCAGGCGGCTCCGTTCCTGGTCAACCCGGCAACAACGCTCCTGCCCGTCTTCGGCATCATCGCCCTTGGTTTGGCCGGAGCGGCGCTGGCCGTCGCTCGCGTTACCAAGGTCGACGCCCTGATCGCCCTCGGCGGGAACTAGACCCTCCGTTACCCGCCGGCCCACCACCCATGTCACATCACCCTGCCATAAGGAAGTACCACCATGTCCTCCATCCACAGTCCGCTGAACCTCGTGAATGTCACCCTCGAATACCCGGACGGGGACGGAACGATAAAAGCCTTGGACGCAGTGAATCTCAGCGTCCAGGCGGGCCAGATGGTCTCGCTCGTGGGTCCCTCCGGGTCCGGTAAATCCAGTCTCCTGGCCGCGGCAGCCACCCTCGTGCGCCCCACCCACGGACTGGTGCTCATCGACGGGACCGACGCCACCGGGCTCGGCGACAAGGACCTCACCGCGCTTCGGCGGGAGAAGGTCGGGATCATCTTCCAGCAGCCGAACCTTCTCGCGTCCCTAACCGCTGTAGAACAGCTCATCATCGGCGATCACCTGCGCGGAAAGCCCCTCAAGACTGCCCGCGCCAAGGCCGCCGAACTCCTCGACGTCGTCGGACTCAGCTCCAGCGCCCACAAACGGCCGCACCAGCTTTCAGGCGGCCAGCGTCAGCGGGTCAACATCGCCCGCGCCCTGATGGGCAACCCCAAGGTCCTGCTCGTGGACGAACCCACCGCGGCCCTGGACCATGAACGCAGTGACTCCATCGTCCGGCTCCTGCGTCGCGTCACCGACGAGTTCATGGTAGCCACCGTCATGGTCACCCACGACACCGAGTTCGTGCCCCTGACCGACTCAGTGGCCACCATGCGCGACGGCAAACTCACCCCCTTGCTGGCAACGGCCTGAAATCCAACACCCCGGCATCGTTCAAGAACCGCGGCCCGGAGGCTTCGGCCTTCACCACATCAAGCCCTGCCGTGAACCAGGCGCTGGCCGGCCAGTTTTGAACCTAGAACGTTTTCTAGCCGCTCCCCGGCCATTTTTTTAAGCGCCGATAACCAGCCTTCCGTCAAGCTACGGCCACGGGGGTTATGGCACAACGACGGCGTCGGTAGGGGAGTGCTTCAGTCCAGCTTGGCGTGGCGCAGGTACTGGCACACGGTCTCCCGGCTGATTCCGTAGTCCCGCGCAAGGACAGCTTTAGGCACACCGTCGCCGGCGCGCTGGGCCAGCTCGGCGGCCCGTTCCGGGGTGAGAGTCTTCTTCCGTCCTTTGTAGGCGCCTCGCTGCTTGGCCAAGGCGATGCCTTCCCTCTGGCGCTCTTTGATGAGTGAGCGTTCGAATTCAGCGAACGCACCCATGACGGAGAGCATGAGGTTGGCCATGGGGGAGTCCTCACCGGTGAAGACCAGGCTCTCCTTGATGAACTCCACCCGCACGCCTTTGCGGGTCAGGCCCTGAACGAGAGCGCGTAAGTCATCGAGGTTGCGCGCGAGCCTGTCCATGCTGTGCACCACCACGGTGTCCCCGTCGCGGGCGAACCGCAGCAGTTCGGTGAGCTCCGGCCTGGCGGTATCCCTGCCCGAGGCCTTGTCGGTGAAAACCCTGTCAAGAACCTGGCCTTCGAGCTGGCGTTTCTCGTTTTGATCCAGCGTGCTCACCCGCACGTACCCGATCCGCTGTCCAGTCATTCGCGCCTCCGACCCTCGTCCTGTCAGATTGAGTTCTAGGCTCGTACCAGAAGAAAGTCAAGGCCCACTGCCCAGGGTCGTCAGGTTCGGGTTGCCCTAACAGTACGACAACTACCGTCAGACATGTTCTCTAGCTGCATAATCGGCCGTTTTAGACCTGGTTGAGCAAACCTAGGTCCTGCAGCTCGTTCAGAAGGCTTTACCCCACAAAGAGCAGAGACCAGAAGGGACGCACGGCCAGTTGGCGGCCGAACGTCCCTTCTAGTAGTACAGCTCATTCTGGCGACGTGCTCCGTATCCACTCGATAGGGTAAGCCGCGCCACACTGTTATTCGTCTTTGTCGGTTCTCATTGGCCTAGCGTGGTGAGCAGGTCGTCATGCAGTTCCATCCAGACGTCGTGATGGAGTCCGACAGGGGGGCTGCCAAAGCCTTGCTGTCGCTGTTGCCTTCCGGGTTGTCCCTAATTGCTCGTACTCAGGCGAACGTCTTCGCGTCTATTACAAAGCGGTACCGAACATCAGATGCAAGTACCCGTTCGTACGCCTCATTGATCTGGGAGGCTTTGATCAGCTCGATCTCGGGGACGATGTTGTGTTCTGCGCAGAAGTCCAGCATCTCCTGGGTGACAGGGATACCGCCGTTGGCCGAACCGGCAATGCTCCGACGGGCTGCAACGAGGGACATTGCATCGACGGAGACCGGTTCGCTGGGGGCACCCAGGATCACTAAGGTGCCGTCAACGGCGAGCAGGTTGACGTACTGGTTGTAGTTCAGCCCCGCCGAGACGGTGTTCAGGATCAGATCGAAGGAGCCTGCCAGTTTTTCGAACGTGGCCGGGTCGCTGGTGGCGTGGTAGTGGTCCGCGCCGAGTTTCAGGCCGTCCTCCTGCTTTGACAAGGTCCGGGACAGCACGGTGACTTCCGCGCCGAGTGCGTGGGCGATCTTCACGCCGACGTGGCCGAGCCCGCCCATTCCGATGATAGCGACTTTCGTGCCTGGTCCGGCTTTCCAGTGCTTGAGCGGGGAGTACAGGGTGACGCCTGCGCAGAGCAGCGGCGCGACCTTCTCGATGTCGAGCGACTCGGGAACGCGGAGTACGAAGTCCTCGTTCACGACGATCGCCTGTGAATATCCGCCTTGGGTGATGGATCCGTCGACATCGACGCCGTTGTAGGTCTGCACATTGCCTTTCAGGCAGTACACCTCTTCGCCTTTGAGGCACTGCTCGCAGCTGCCGCAGGATCCGGACTCGCAGCCAACTCCCACCCTGTCGCCGACCTTGTGCTTGCTGACGGCGGAGCCGACCTCCGTGACGTGGCCGACAATCTCGTGTCCGACGACCTGCGGGTATGTGATCCGGCCCCAGTCACCGCGCACCGTGTGGATGTCGGAGTGGCAGATTCCGGCGTAATCGATGTTGATGAGGACATCGTGCGGGCCAAGGCCCCGGCGCTGGATGGTGGTGGGAATCAGGGGTTCGGTGGCGGAAGTCGCGGCATAGGCGTTGACAGTTAGCATGATTCTCCTTTTGTTGGTTTCGGATGGCTTCAGGTGCCAGATGGTTTAGTTGTCGGCACCAATTTTGGTGAGGTTGTCGACGTCGGCCGCGGTGGTTGCGTCTGCAGGGCTTGTGGTGGGGTCCGGCCGGACCCGGGTGCGCAGCGCAAGCGCTGCGACTGGGATTAAGGTCAGCGTCACGATGACAGTCCCCACCAGAGCGGGTCCTGTGGTTCCGAGGGGTGTAACCAGGGCCAGGCCAGCCAGCCATGATCCGACGGCTGTTCCAACGTTGAAGGCCGAAACACTTAGTGATGATCCGAGCGTCGGTGCTGCGCCGGCGAAGCGAATCGCCAAGGAAATCAATACCGGATTTGCTCCGAGTCCGAAGAGTCCCAGCATCACCACCAGCACTGCGGTCAGCAGTGGCTGTCCTGCGAGCACGCAGATCAGTAACAGGATGCCCGCAGTGGCTGCGGGGGCGAGGAGAGTGATCACGTACGGGTGCCTGTCGCCGAAACGGCCGCCAAGAAGTGAGCCGGCGAGCGATCCGACGCCGAAGCCGGCCAGGGCCAGTGGAACGAGAGCTGAGGGAATGCCGGCCCGGTCAGTCAGTAGCGGAGAGATGTAGGAGTAGGCGGCGAGGACCCCTCCGGTGGTGGCGGCACAGGCGGCAAGTGCCAGCCACAAACGGCCGGAGCGCAGTCCGTACAGTTCTGACCGGATGGACGCCGCCTGTGAAGGCTGCCTGTCATGCGGCACGTAGCGTGCAATCGGCGCTGTGACGAGCAGTGCCAGGGCTGCCAGCGCCCAGAACGTTCCCCTCCATCCGACGAGTTGACCAATGAAGGCGCCCAGCGGCACCCCTATAACGGTTGCCAGCATGCCCCCGGCATTCACCAGTCCCGTTGCCCGGGCTGCCTTTGCCGGGCCCGCCGCTTGGGTTGCGACCACAGCGGCTACCGCCCAGAACGCGCCGGTAGCAAGGGCGGTCAGGAAGCGCGCAACCAGGACCAGGTTGAAGTTGGGCCCAAGGGCTACGATGACGTGCCCGACCGCGAACACCAGAAGCGCAAGAATCAAGGTCAGCCGGCGCGGCAACCGGAGGGTCAGCATGGCCATTAGGGGTGCGCCCAGAACCATTCCTACCGCGAACACGGTGATCAGCAGTCCCGCTTGTGCGACCTCGACCTGAAAATCGGCTGCGATCCCGGGAAGGATTCCGGCCACGACGAACTCCGTGGCAAGCATCAGGAATGTTCCCACTGCCAGGACGTAGACCACCAGCGGAAGCCGGATTGAGCGACTACTGGTCCTTGGGGGCCGAGCCTCCTGCCGAGGGGCTTTCGTGTCCACTGGCATACATGCTCCTTCTTGCCACTGATGTCGTTTCTATCAATGACACCCCCTCCCGCGCACCCGAAGAAGGCTGCGTCTATAGGGGGTACAAACTCTCCCCCCGCTATGGGCAGGTGCCGGGGCTATCGTGGATTCATGACCACCCAGCCCGATAACCGCGCCGACATCCGTGATTTCCTGTCCAGTCGACGCGCCAAGCTCCGCCCTGAGCAGGTCGGTCTGCCCGCCGGGAGCCGGAGGCGGGTTCCGGGCCTGCGCCGGGAGGAAGTTGCCATTCTCGCCGGAGTGAGTCCTGAGTGGTACACGCGGCTGGAGAAAGGCAACATCCGGGGTGTCTCAGAGGACGTGCTCAAGGCTGTCGCTGAGGCATTGCAGTTGAACGAGGAGGAACACACGTACCTTTTCGAACTGGCCCGCGCCGCCCAGCCCCTGCGGCGTACGACTTCCCGCCGCAAGGAAGCGGCACTGGCGGCCCCTGTCCGTTGGTTGATCGAGTCCATGAGCATGTCCGCCGCTTTTGTCCGGAATGGCCGACTCGACGTCATCGCCAGTAACCAGCTCGCCCGTTCCCTGCACGCGCCCATGTTCGCCAGCGACACAACTACCGCCCACGGGCACGCGAACTTCGCGCGCTTCCACTTCCTGGAGCCGGCCTCGCGGGAGTTTTTTGTCGACTGGGAGGCCGGCGCCGCTGCCACTGCGGCTTTGTTGCGCGCCGAAGCCGGCCGCAACCCCAATGACCCACCGCTTCGCGCCCTGATCGGCGAGTTGTCAACGCTTAGCCCGGAGTTCCGTACCCTTTGGGCCTCCCATGACATTCGTTTCCGCCACGAAGGAATCAAACGGCTGCGACACCCCGTGGTCGGCGACGTGGAGCTGGCATATCAATCCCTTGCACTGCAGACCCTCCCGCGGCCAGTCCACGAACTCAGCGTCTACACGGCAGAACCCGGAACAACCCACGAAGAACGGATCAAACTCCTCAACAGCTGGACTGCAACAGCACTCACGGAAGCAACAGGGTCAGCGACCTAATCCACCCCGCCACGATTGGAACACCTGTAATGCGTCAACCCGGTCGTTTGCGTGTGACGGCGACCACGTGTACAGTCTTCTTCGCAGGCGTTTCACGCCTTAAGGATTGTTACCCGTACGGGGCAAGACCTGAGAAGCACCATTGGTGCGGCTCGGGTCTTTTTTTGTGCCCAAAATCTGAGAGAAAGGCCTGATATGGCTACCGTGAATTACCGGTCGTTGGCCGAGGGAATCCTGCAGGAGGTGGGCGGCGAGGACAACATCGTCTCCGCAACCCATTGCGCGACCCGCCTGCGCCTGAAGCTGCGCGATGAGTCCAAAGCGGACAAGGCTGCCGTCGAGAAGCTGCCGGGCGTGATCACGGTGATGAAGGCGGGCGGCCAGTTCCAGGTGGTCGTCGGCAACAATGTGCCCACCGTCTATGCCGAATTGGGCAAGATCACCAAGTTGACCGGTGATGATACTGCAGGTGCCGATGACGGCCCCAAAGGTAGCTTGTTCAATCAGTTCATCGGGCTGATCTCATCAATCTTCTCGCCCATGCTGTGGCCACTGGCCGGAGCAGGCCTGTTCAAGGCCTTCATCACCATGGCCGTCCAGTTCGGCTGGCTCAATGCAGAGTCCCAGACCCGCACCATCCTGGCGGCGGCAGCCGACTCGATTTTCTACTTCCTCCCGATCTTCTTGGCGGTCACCGTCGCACGCCGGTTCAAGACGAACCAGTTCACGTCGATGGCTATCGCCGGTGCGTTGGTCTATCCCACCGTCGTGGGCTTGTCCAGAGCAGGGGAGCCGGTGTCCTTCCTGGGCCTGCCGGTGGTCATGATGAATTACACCAGTTCCGTGATTCCGATCATCGTCGCGGTCTGGCTGCAGGGGTACCTGGAGAGGTTCTTGAACAGGGTCATTCCTTCGGCCTTCCGTAACTTCAGCACCCCGCTGCTGGTCCTGCTCGTCATGGTTCCCTTTATCCTCATGACTGTCGGTCCGGTCACCACCTTTGCTGCACAGTCGGTTTCCAACGGGATCAATTCCATTTTCAGCTTCGCACCGTGGCTGGCAGGAGCCATCGTTGGCGGGTTCTACCAGGTCTTCGTCCTCTTCGGACTGCACTGGGGCCTCGTACCGATCATGGTCAATGACTTCGCCACTCAGGGTTACACCCTGCTGTACGGGCCGCTGTTGCCCTCTGTCCTCGCGCAGGCCGCGGCAACGCTGGCCGTGCTGTTCCGCACCAGCAGCGCGACCCGCCGCGAAGTCGCCGGCCCGGCCGCCCTGTCCGGGTTCCTGGCAGGTATTACCGAACCGGCGATCTATGGTGTGAACCTGCCGCTTAAGAAGCCCTTCTACTTCGGCGGCATCGGCGGTCTGGTAGGCGGCGCAATCGCAGGCGCAGGCGGCAGCGCAGCAACATCCTTCGTGTTCCCTTCCCTGCTATCGCTGCCTGCTTATGGGCAGGTCGGAAACTTCGCTATGCAGCTGATCGGCACAGGTGCTGCCATTGTCATCGGCTTCACCCTCACCTTCTTCTTCGGCCCGAGGGAAGCCCCGGACGCAGTGGCCGCCGCACCAGCTGACGCCGCCACCCTCACCTCCGCCAGTGAAGAAGCAGGCAGCGTGGAGGTCCTCGCTCCCGTCGACGGCCAGGCGGTGGCCCTGGCCGATGTTAGCGACAAGGTCTTCGCGTCCGGCGCCATGGGTAAGGGACTGGGAATCGTTCCCACGGACGGTAACATCTACGCCCCGATCTCCGGCACGGTAAAGGCTGCAATGAAGACCGGACACGCCTACGGCATCAAATCCCCTGAAGGCGTCGAAGTGCTGGTCCACATCGGCATCGACACCGTCCAGCTCGAGGGGCACGGCTTTCAACCCGCCGTCACCCGCGGCGACCAGGTAAATGCCGGCGATCTGCTGGCCGTCGTCGACCTGGACATCGTCGCCAACGCCGGCTACGACCCGACAACCCTGATGCTGATCACCA
Organism: Pseudarthrobacter defluvii; assembly: GCF_030816725.1. NCBI lineage: Bacteria > Bacillati > Actinomycetota > Actinomycetes > Micrococcales > Micrococcaceae > Pseudarthrobacter > Pseudarthrobacter defluvii. The sequence continues at coordinate 2,321,690 of NZ_JAUSYG010000001.1, read as the reverse complement.
ACACGGCCCAGCTGACCGACGTCGTCCCCGTCGCCGAGGGCACCGTGACTCACGGCCAGCCCGCCGTGACCGTGCAGGTCTAAGCCCGACCGCTGACAGTGAACCACCGCAAATGAATATCGAACGAACGATGACCAAAAAGAGGAGCAGTACATGAGCACGACTTTCCCCGACGGGTTCCTGTGGGGCGGCGCGACCGCCGCCAACCAGATCGAGGGCGCCTACAACGAAGGCGGGAAGGGCCTCTCCATCCAGGACGTCATGCCAAGGGGCATCCTGACCCCTCCCACGGAGGCCGCCACCGAGGACAACCTCAAACTGGAAGCCATTGACTTCTACCACCGCTACGCAGAGGACATCGCCCTGTTCGCCGAAATGGGCTTCAAGGTCTTCCGCTTCTCCATCGCCTGGAGCCGGATCTTTCCCCGGGGCGATGAGGAAACACCGAACGAGGAAGGACTGGCCTTCTACGACCGGGTACTGGATGAACTGGAGCGCCACGGCATCGAGCCGCTGGTGACCATCAGCCACTACGAAACCCCACTTCACCTGGCGCGCGCCTACAACGGCTGGAAGTCCCGGGAACTCATCGGCTTCTACGAGCGGTACTGCCGCGCCCTGTTCGAGCGCTACGGCCAGAGAGTCAAATACTGGCTGACGTTCAACGAAATCAACTCAGTCCTGCACCAGCCCTTCATGTCCGGGGGAATCCCGAACCAAAAAGAAGAACTGAGCGAGAAGGATCTCTACCAGGCCATCCACCACGAACTCGTCGCCTCGGCCCGGGCAACACGCCTGGCCCATGAAATAAGCCCCGGCGCAAAAGTCGGATGCATGCTCATCGCCATGCCGGCCTACCCCCTCACCCCCGACCCCGCCGATGTCGTCGCCGCCATGCACTTCGACCACGACAACTACGCCTTCGGGGACATCCACTGCCGAGGTGAATACCCTGGCTATCTGCTGCGCTTCTTCAGGGAGCACGGCATTGAACTGGATATCACTGACCAGGACCGCGAGGACCTGACCCACACCGTGGACTTCGTGTCCTTCAGCTATTACATGAGTATCTGCCAGACAGCCGACCCTGCCAAGGACATCAAGGGTCCCGGCAACGTCCTGGGCGGTGTGCCCAATCCTCACCTGCAGGCCTCGGAGTGGGGCTGGCAGATCGATCCCCAGGGCCTCCGAGTCGTGCTCAACGATTACTGGGAACGTTGGCAGAAGCCGCTGTTCATCGTGGAAAACGGCATCGGGGCGGTGGATGAGCTCGTGCAGGTTGACGGGACGAAAACCGTGTTGGACGACTACCGCATCTCCTACCTCAACGACCACCTCGTCCAGGCACGCGAGGCGGTCGCCGACGGCGTCCAGCTGCTGGGCTACACCACGTGGGGTTGCATCGACCTGGTCAGCGCCTCAACCGCGCAAATGAGCAAACGCTACGGGTTCATCTACGTGGACCGGAATGATGACGGCTCCGGCACCCTGGAACGGTACCGGAAGAAGTCCTTCGACTGGTACCGCCAGGTCATCGCCACCAACGGCGCAGCCCTGCAGTAAAACCGTTAAAGCACCCGGGGGCACCAGCACGCCCGGTGCCCCCGGGTGCAAACAACGTCAGAGAAAGGAGGGCGAGGTGGAAGTCCTGCGTGTCTTCAACAACAATGTCGTGCTCGCCCGCAACGGGAACGGCGGTGAAGTCATCGCCACCGGTAACGGCCTTGGCTTCCAAGCGAAACCGGGGCAGAAAATCGACCAGGCCAAGGTTGTCCGCGTCTTCGTACCCGACGACGGGCGCGACGCGGACAACTTCGGGGCGCTGGTGGCAGCAATTCCCCCCGAACACCTGCTTCTGGCGGACCAAGCCCTGGAGATCGCCCGGTCCGGCATGGACAGCCCCCTGAGCTCCACGACCGTCGTAGGGCTCGCGGACCACCTCAGCTTCGCCATAAAACGGTTAAGACAGGGCATCGATATCGAATACCCCCTGTGGGCCGAGGTCTCCCACCTCTACCCCGACGAACTCCGAATAGCCCAACGGATCCTCAAGCACGTCAATACCTGTCTTGAACAGCCACTTCCGGATGCAGAAGCAGTCCCGATCGCACTGCATCTGGTGAACGCCGGATTCGCGACCGGCGATCTGGCCTTCACGTATCAAATGACAGGGATCTTCACGCAGCTGTTCGAAGTCCTTGAACAGGCATACGGCCGCTCGTTTGACCGCAACACCATCAACGCAGCCCGCTTCATCACCCACCTCCGCTACTTCTTCGTCCGAGCCCACACCGGCCGACAACTGGACGAAGGCGCCGCGCGGCTCAGCGCTGCAATCCGGGAGTCGTACCCAGAGGCATTTGCCACCGCAATCAAGCTACAGGCTGTCCTGGAACTCAGGCTGGGCGAACCCCTTACCGAGGATGAGGTCACGTACTTGACCCTGCACATCGCCCGGATGGTCGACGACATCCGCGACTAACACCCGCAGACATCGCACACTTTGGCCTTGCTTTCTACCCAGACCAACTGTCCTATGCCACACTCCGGCCGCACCATGAACCAGTGAAAGGATGCCATCGACATGGCAGAACGTACCGCAACCATCGCTTCCAACACCGGCTTGCATGCCCGCCCGGCAGCGGTTTTCGCCGAGGCCGCAAGCCAGTATGAACACCTTGACATCACCATCGCCCCCGAAGGAGAGCCTCAACACAACGCAGTGGACGCCGCATCCATGCTGTCACTGATGAGCCTGGGAGCAGGCCACGGCGAAAGGGTCGTCCTACGGGCTGACGGCCACGGCGCCGACGAAGCTCTCGGCCAGCTGGCCCAAATCCTCGAAACGGACCACGACACCAAATAGCATTCCTGTGCATCAGCAACGCCGACACTAGAGCAACAAGGGGGAGGGAGCCTGGAGGTGCGCTGCCAAGCATGCAGATTGGCAGCGAGGTCAACTCGGTATCGGTTCGGGGTAGGTGACGGATTCGCGGGTCATGCGGTGTACGGGCCCGAATGTGTAGGTGTGCGGCGGGACCGGTTGGGGTAACAGGTACATCTGGGCTGGGATGCGATCAGGTCCACCCCACCGTATGCTTCTTTAGTCTTTACCTTCTGAGCCACCCTGCGGTCCGAATAGCGGCTGGCCTGAAAACTGCCGCCCTTCCCGATTTGGGGCTTGATTTCCCCGGCCGTGTACCGGCTGTGACAAAGCCTACCGGGATGTTGCGGAGTTGCGCGGACTGTGGGCGGCCCCAAGTAGTGAATAATCAGGGCGATCTGACAATCGTGCCGAACAAACGAACTCCTATGAGCGTCCTCCGGACCAGCCATCCGGTGCTGCTGCGAAGCTGTCGGTACTGGGACATGGCTGTATGTCCTGCCGTGGTCATAGGCTGCCTTTCTGCCAAGTGGGTAGGGCGGTCTACGTAGCTACGCCGAAGGCTCCGGTCGTCGAGGCTCGTCGGCTGACGATGACTCCAAACCGGGCATGCGATCGAAGCGATGATCCGTTGCGTTGCAAGGCGGCCTTCGGGAGCGGGAACCAGCGGGTATACGTGCACGGCGCCGGCGCATTCCTGAACGGTCACCGGGGCGCCGCTCTGGGCAGCGATCCGGGCGAAGCGGCGCACGTCGGGAAGGAACAAGTCCCGTGTGCCGATATAGACATCGGTCGGCGGGAGCGCGCTCATGGGACCGTTTATGGGGCTTAGTCTCGGCTGAGTCGGGTCATCGCCGCCGGCCCAGGCCGCGCCTGCCTCGATTAGTCCCGCCCGTGATAGCCACGGGTCGCGCGTATCGGCTTCGGCCACGCCTTGTCCGTTTAGGGTGAGGTCCAACCACGGTGAGATGAGGATCATCCGGGAGGGTGCAGGCAGCCCTGCCTCCGATAGCGACTGCGTCAGGCCAAGAGCCAAAGCGGCACCGGCCGAGTCGCCAGCGATGGCCACTGCGGAGGGGCCGGCAACGGCTACGAGGTCACGGTAGACCTGCGTCAGAAAGGGGTAGGCGTGCCGGTAGGTGTACTGGGGTGCCAGCCCGTAGATCGGCACTTCGACGCGGACGCCGGCATCAGCCATGGCAGAAACCAGTTCCCAGTGCTGCTGCGCGATCTCGGATATGTAAGCGCCGCCGTGCAGGTACATCGCTGCACGGTCGCCACCGGTCCGTGGCGTGACGGTCCAGCACTCGAACCCATTGACCCTGCGGCAGGTGACATTGTGTCGTTCGCGCACCTTCTGCGGGGGAGCGGAGGGCCCCGGCGGCTCGGCCATGCGGCGCCGCGCCCGCTGGGCCGTCACCATCTTCGGCTTCGCGGTCAGCCGCAGATACGCGGCAATTAATCCCATTCTCAGACTCATGCGCGGTATTCCTCCTGTTTTATGCCTGCTGATCGACTCAGGCTCCCCGCGGGGGCCCGGTTTCTGTGGATTGAGGTGAGCCTATCTCGGAGCACGGTCCAGTAATGCGAGGGCGTCAATCGGGCCAGGGCATCGAGTAGGTGCACATCGACGCGGTCTGCGCCTGCTCTCCTGCGGCATCTGCGGATTCACCGGGATCATCAGCCACGAACTTCAGGACACCGGCGTGTCCGTCACAGTGGTCCGTCCTCCAAGGTCAGCGAAAGGGGGCTGCGGCTAGAGTCGAGGCACGACCGCCGCACAGTCATTGGCGAAAAGCCGGTGGACCTGTGAAGACGCCGAGAATGACGACAGAAAACGGCCTCCTCTGCAGACACTCCCCCGGCCATGTGGAGAGCCGATAGTGGAGATTCCGTAAAGCTGAGGACACCAGGCGAAGTGGCGTCTGCAGCAGCGCGGACTGCGCCGCCTGTCAGGTTGGGGGGACCCATCTGCACGGCGACCCTAATTTAGGGGAGGTGCGCACTTTTCGGTCCTGTTGTAGGTGACCGCCAGTGGACCACGGCACCCGCTCTTCCCCGGTCTCGGTCGCCATACTCCTTGAATCCGTTCACGCCCCCGGAGCGTTCCGCTGCGCTGTTCGTCCATCTCTTGTCGACTGAAGCGGAAATACTTCCTGTGACGCTCAAAGAATGTCCCCTCGGCCATGACCTTCGTCATGCTGGCGCCGCTGATTTCAGCGATTCTGTCGATCGTTTCCTGCTCCTCAATGAGCACGAACCGCCACGGCTGGCTGTTGAACTGGGACGGTGCCGCGGCCGCCACCTTCATCAGTAGCTGCTGGTGTTCTTTGCTGACCTTATGTGGCAGGAAGGGTCCGTTAGTGGTTTTGCGATTGAAAACGACTTCGAGAAATTCCATTCAGTACCTACCTCGAGGCAACGAGGACGCTGATCAGAAAGAACGGGGTGGCAGTGACGGCAATCGCGGCGTGCCGGATAAGGCTTGAGGAACCGAGGGCGGGCAGTGCCGCCAGTGGCAAGGCGGCCGGAAGCAGGAACCAGCCGGCAGGACTCGCCGACCACAGCAGGGAACCGGCGCCGACGGCAGCCAGGACGCAGGTGAGCACGAACAGCGCGTGATGGAGCCAACGAAAACCGGCGGTGTCGAACCAGCTCAGCGCGGTGCCGAGACCGAGCGTGCAACTAGCCAGGAAGCTTCCTCCTGCCAACCCGAACCAGAGCTGTATGCCGGCGGCCTGCACCATGCTGTCTCCATCCTTCACCTGGTCTCCTGTGCGCCTTAGCGCCGTCAGGATGGTCTTACGTCTGGCGTCCGCGATCTACCGCTGTCTGCGCTGATGCTGGTGGAGTTTCCCCGGGAGGCACTCCACCCCCAGGTGTCAGTCCGGTAATGGCTTGCTCGGCCGGGTTCGGGTTCACCGTGTCGTATTCTTCTGAAACCCGGTCGTCTTCTCGAAGTTTGCCGGAATTGGAGGGTTCTTTTTCCGGGTGTTGATCGCTCATATTCCTGGACTCCTCTTCGTCTTGAATCGTGTTTGAAGAACATTCCCTGGGCAAGGATCACGTCGGCTACGGCCACGTGGCATCTTCCACGCGTAAACACCTGCAGCGAATTCAAACTTTTTCTAATAAGCTATATTGCTTTTCCGGCATTCTTTCTCCCGGGTTTGTGCTCATGCAAATGGTCGGCTGCAAGGGGCCTGTCCCCGCCGCGACGCAGTGTCAGCATCACCAGGCCGGCAGCCAGCAGGCAGCATGCGAGGAAGATGGACGTGGCAAGGAAGCTGCCGTGGGTGACGTCCTGAAGGTAGCCTCCCACGTAGGGTCCGACGAATCCGCCGAGGTTGCCTACCGCGTTGATCAGTCCCATTGCGGTGCCAGCCACGGCGACCGGCATGGCACGGGACGCGGACGCCCAGAAGGGGCCGTCGTAGGCCAAAGCTCCGGCGACGGCGATGCTTATGAGGGTGACTGCAAGGAACGGAAGGTTGTCCCCGGTTGCCACGGAGATCACCAGGGCAACGGCACCGACGGCCATCGACAGGAGCACATGGGTGGAGTAATGGCCGGAGCGGTCCGCTGCCTTGGCGTTGTACCAGAGTCCGAACATCGCCAGCACGTATGGAATCGCGGTGATCAGGCCAACCTCGACGGAAGAGCCGGAAGTGATCGTCTTGATCACGTGGGGGAGCCAGATGTTGATGCCGTAGAAGCCGATCTGGATGAGGAAGTACACCAACGTCAGCCTCCATACCACTGCGTTGGACAGTACGTGGCGAAGCCCCAGCCTTTCCTGTTGTGGATGTGTTGCTGCGTCAGCAGCAAGTCCCTTCTCGATGTACTCACGTTCCTGGACCGAGCACCACTTGGCTTCACGGGGGTGATCGGCGATGAGGGCCCACCAGAGGGGTGCAGCGATGACGAACGGGAAGATGCCTTCAATGATGAACAGCCAGCGCCAGTCCGAGTAAGAGAGGATCCAGCCGGAGAGGGGCGCTGTGATGATGGAAGCGATGGCGATGTTCATCATCCAGAACGCGTAGGCCCGAGCCCGTTCAGCGGCAGGGAACCAGTGGCTGATCAGGACAAGGATCGCCGGCCAGATCCCGGCCTCGGCAACGCCGAGGAAGAAGCGCACCACGAGTAGTTGGGTGAAGTCCTGGATGAAGCCGGAAAGGACGGCCAGCACACCCCAGATGAGCACCATGATGCCGACGAACTTCTTCGCGCTCCAGTGTTCGGCGAGGTGACCGCCGGGTATCTGCAGGACGAGGTAGCCGATGAAGAAGATGCCGGCGGCCAGTCCCTGCTGGGCGGCGTCGATGCCCAGGTCCTGGTGGAGGCCGTTGAGGGCGAACCCGATATTGGTCCGGTCCATGAACGAGATGATGTAGACGATGATTGCGACGGGAATCAGCCGCTTCCACCGGGCATTTCCCACCGCGGGGGCTGACGTGACGTTGCGTGCCATCGGAAGTACTCCTTGCGCAATATGGCTTATCAGATAGCGCCCCAGCACGCTGATGCTCTCCCGCGGACCCAGACGGGCCAGCTTTCCGCCGCAGGACGGAACGAGCGGGACTTTGCGGGGGAGCCGTCAGCACGGCGGTGGAATCCAACCGCCGCCAACCTGTCGGCGGGCCCTCCCACGCGAACCATGCTCTTATTCAACGGCAATTGTTGCGTATACGCAAGGAATACGTTAGGGCTTTACCGAAGGTTTATCTCCTGTCCCGCTGTCCACGGCCGCCGGAGTGTTGGGGGCTGGGCAGGGGAGTGTTGCTGTGGTGTGAGAGCCCCTGTTCGAGTTGCAGGGCGCAGTGGATGAGGGGAAAGTGGCTGAAAGCCTGGGGTGTGTTTCCGAGTTGCCGATGGTTCCGGGGGTCCCATTCTTCGCTGAGCAGGCCCACGTCGTTGCGGAGTGTGAGCAGGCGCTCGAAGAGTTCGACGGCCTCGTGGCGGCGGCCGATGCCCAGCAGCGCGTCGACGAGCCAGAAGGAGCAGGCCAGGAAGACGCCTTCGGTGCCGGGGAGCCCGTCATTGCTCGCTTCCGGGTGGTAGCGCAGAACGAAGCCGTCTTGGGTGAGGTTTTTTTGGATTGCCTCGACAGTGCCGATGACGCGGGGGTGCTCGTGGGGGAGGAACCCGACGCGTGGGATGAGCAACAAGCTGGCGTCGAGTTCAGCGCTGCCATAGGACTGGACGAAGCTGTTGCTGTTTTCGTCGAAGCCGTGGGTCATGACGTCGTCGTGGATCTGCTTGCGCAGCGCCGCCCAGCGTCTATCCGGTCCGGGAAGTCCGGATTCCTGGACGGCCTTGACCATGCGGTCCGCAGCGACCCAGGCCATGACCTTCGAGTGGGTGAAGTCGCGGCGCGGCCCGCGCATTTCCCAGAGCCCGTTGTCGGGCTTGTCCCAGGCGCCTTCCAGGTACTCCATGAGGGCCACCTGGATGTCCCAGGAATCATCGGTGGTGCCGGGGTCGGCGGCGCGGGTGAGGGCCAGGCCATCGAGCACTTCGCCCCACACATCCAGCTGCAGCTGCGGGGCGGCTGCGTTTCCAGTCCGGACCGGTTTGGAGCCTTCGTATCCGGCCAACCAGGTCAGTTCAGTCTCGGGCAGGCGGCGGGTGCCGTCGAGCCCGTACATGATTTGCAGCTCGGCCGGGTCACCTGCCACGGCGCGGAGCAGCCACTCCCGCCAGGCTGCAGCTTCCGCGGTGTAGCCGCAGGCGAGCAGGGACTGCAGCGTCAAGGTTGCGTCCCGTAGCCAGCAGAACCGGTAGTCCCAGTTGCGGCTGCCGCCCGGGTCTTCGGGCAGCGAGGTGGTGGCCGCGGCGACAAGGCCTCCGGTAGGGGCATAGGTGAGAGCCTTGAGGGTGATCAGAGAGCGCTCCACGGGCTCCTTGTACTTTCCCTCCATCTCGCTGCGCCCGATCCATTGCTCCCAAAATCTCTGGGTGGAGGCCAGGGCGCCTTCGGGGTCGGCCCGGCCCGGGACGGGCTTGTAGCTGTGCGCCCAGTGCAGGACGAACGGGATGCGGTCCCCGGCCTTGACCGTGAACTCGCTGATGGTCCGCATGTCCCGGCCCTCCAGTGGGGCGGGGGTACGGAGGTAGGCGGCGTCCGGGCCGGCGATGGCACTTAAGCCATGCTCGGTGCGGCGGACCCAGGGAATGATGCGGCCATAATCGAAGCGAAGGAGCAGTTCCCCCTGCATGGGGACGCTGCCTTTCAGGCCCTCCACGATACGCACCATGTCCGCGGAGTCATCGCGGGCGGGCATGAAGTCAGTGACCCTGACGCTCCCTTCCGCGGTATCCCATTCTGTCTCCAGGATCAGCGTGCCGGGCCGGTAGCGCCGCCGGGTGCAGTTCCCGGCGCCGGTTGGGGCCAGGAGCCAGCGTCCCGCCTCGGGGGAGTCCAGCAGGGCCGCAAAGCAGGCCGGCGAGTCAAAATTCGGCATGCACATCCAGTCAACGGAGCCGCTGCGGGCCACCAGGGCTGCCGTATGCAGATCGCCCAGCATCGCATAGTCACTGATCTCAGCCATCAGACACCTTCCCCTCTCATACCCTGATCCAGCTGTCGGTGTGTGCGCCGGCGTCTGAGCGCCTGGGCTACCAAAACGGCGACCCCGATAAGAACAGCAGCGAGCATGGCGCCCGGGCCCTTGGACCTGATCATGGCCCGGGAGCGCCAACTGTGGTGCGTGCCGTGGGCATTGGCGTTGGTTGCGTGGTGGGCCGGGATGTCCCAGTCAGTTGGGGAAGGGAAAATCCCCGCCGGAAGCTTTTCCTGCCGCAGGCGGCGCCGGAGGGAAAGCCTCCGGCGCACCTCTTCGTTGGGGGCAGGCATGGTGTTGTCGGCGGCAACCGCCGCCGGAAGGTCAACGATGTACGGCTCCCCATGGAAAGCGGAGGACGCCACGGACTCCAGCCACGTACCTGGTGGGCATTCAACTCCACGGGCGGCGAAGGCTGAACGCAGCATGGCCTGAATTTCGTCCAGGCTTTTGCCCCGGGCGTCCGGGGTCACTTCAAAGATCGCCAGTTGCAGTTGGAGCTTTTCGTTCACCATGGGGTCGATGGCATCCGGGTCCTGCCCGGTCGGGTCCGCGCTCAGCGGCTCTGTCCCGGCGGGTTTCCTGCTGCTCGCAGTGGTGCTCATGTGGTTCCTTTCAGTCATGGTTCAGCCGCCTACCTGGTCCACTGTGAAGGCGGCCAGGAAGCCGACGGCGGCGATCAGGCCGGTGAGGATGTGGTGTTCCTCGAAGGCTTCGGGGATCATCGTGTCCGCGAGCATGGCCAGGATCGCCCCGGCGGCCACGGCCGTGATGAAGGCGACGACCTCGGCTGGTGCGTCCTGCAGGACCAGGAATCCGATCAGGGCCGCGAGGCCTGACACCACGGCGATGCCGACCCACACGCCGAACACGTACTTGGCGCTGCGCCCTGCTTTCTTCATTCCTGCTGTGCTGGAGAGGCCTTCGGGCACGTTGGAGATGAAGACGGCGGCCAGCATGGCTGGGCTGACTGCGCCAGCTGTTACCAGCCCGACCCCCAGAACCACCGATTCCGGGATGCCGTCCAAAAGGGCCCCTATGGCGATGGCGGTCCCGCTGCCTGGCTTCTGCTGTTCTGACGGCTGTTTCCCGCCCGAACGCTTGCGGTGTTTGGCGCCTTTGAAGGCGAGGACGGCGTTAGCGGCCACATAGACCACGGCACCGGTGGCAAAGCCGCCGATGGTCGGCCAGAGGCCTCCCCCGTTGACGGCCTCCTGCACCAGTCCAAAGGCGAGGGCCGAGATCAGCACGCCTGCGCCGAAGGACATGACGGAGGACACCACCTTGGAGGGGATCTTCCATTTCCAGGCCAAACCGCAGCCCACCACCAGGGCGCCTCCGGCGATGGTGCCCCACATCCAGGCCTGTAACCATTCGGGCATCATTCACGACCCTCTGTCGGTCGCCGGCCTGCACCAGGGCACAGGTTTGTCATCTGCCAGTCCTTTCGTTTCCCACGTGCGTTCACTGGACCCGGTATTGGCGGGCGTCGGTGCTGCGGAAGGCCAGCCCGTTGCCGGGAGCATCCGCTGGCCGGACAGACCCGCCGCTGGGGTCAAGGGTCCCGTCAAAGAAGAGGTTTTCGATGCGGACGTGGTCGTGGAACCATTCCAGGTGCCGGAAGTTGGGGGTAGCGGCGGCGACGGCGGCGCTCAGGTGGGGTGCGCAGTGCCCGGAGAGCTCAAGGCCGTGCGCGGCGGCGACGGCGGCGACGCGCAGCCACTCGCTGATCCCGCCGCACCTGCTGACGTCCGCCTGCAGGCAGTCGACGGCTTCCGCGCTGCACATCCGCCAGAAGTACTGCAGACCCGTGCCATATTCCCCTGCCGCCACATCGGCGTCGACAGCGGCACGTACCGCGCGCAGTCCGGGGAGGTCATCGCTGGAGACCGGTTCTTCGAACCAGGTCACGTTCTCCTCGGCAACCTGGTGCATCACCCGGATGGCCTGCTTGGCGGTGTAGGCACCGTTGGCGTCCACGAACAGTTCGGTGCCGGGCCCCACGGCGGCACGCGCCTGGCGGATGCGGTCCAGGTCCCGCGGGACGTTGGTTCCCCCGTCCTGGCCAATCTTGATCTTCACCCGCGGAATCCCCTGACCGTGGGCCCAGCCCTGGAGCTGGGCCTGCAGCTGGTGTTCGGTATAGGTGGTGAACCCGCCGCTGCCGTAGACCGCCACCGTGTCCCGGACTGCGCCGAGGAGCTTGTGCAGCGGCAGCTCCAGCAGCCCTGCCTTCAGGTCCCAGAGGGCGCAGTCGACGGCGGACACGGCGTAGGACGCCAGACCGGTCCGGCCCGGGTTTCGCACCGCCCGGGCCATCGCCGCGGCCGCGGCCGGCACGTCCAGGACCTCAACGTCCTGCACGGCCGGGCCCAACAGGTCTTCCACCAGGGCAGCTACCGGTGCCGGGGCGTAGGTCCAGCCCAGCCCTGTCGTCCCGCCGCCGTCCGCTTCCACCAAGACCAGGGTGGTGGAGTTCCAGCTGTAGGTGCCGTCCGCTTCGGGCGCGTCGGTGGGGACCGTGTAGGCGGATGCCCGGACTGCGGTGACCGGGGTGGCGGCGGCGGGCATGGTTCAGCCCTCCTTGTGCGGCAGGAATTCCTGGATCTTGGTCTTGACCCCCTCCTTCACCACGCCCCAGGCACTGTCGTCACCCTTGACCATGGCTTCGGCCGTCTTCCGCGCCTGCTCGAAGGTGGCGTGCGGCGGGATCGGCGGAATGTCGGGGTCGGTGCGGACGTCAAAGACGGTGGGCCGGTCCGCGGCGAGGGCCTTCTCCCAGGCCGGCCCCACGTCGTCGGGATCCTCAACGTGGATCCCCTGCAGCCCCAGGCTTTCGGCGAAACCGGCGTAGTCGACGTCGGGCAGGGCCTGGGACTCGCGGAAGGCGGGCACGCCGCCCATGGCGCGCATTTCCCAGGTGACCTGGTTGAGGTCGTTGTTGTGCAGGACGGCCACCACCAGCCGCGGGTCATCCCATTCGCGCCAGTAGTGCTTGATGGTGATGAGCTCGGCGAGCCCGTTCATCTGCATGGCGCCGTCGCCGGCGAAGGCGATGGCGGGCCGGTCCGGGTGGGCAAACTTGGCGCCGATGGCGTAGGGGACGCCCGGTCCCATGGTGGCCAGGTTGCCCGAGAGCGAGCCGCGGACGCCGTCGCGGAACTTCAGCTGCCGCGCGTACCAGTTCGCTGACGAGCCGGAGTCGGCGCTGAGCATGGCGTTCCCGGGCAGCCGGGTGGAGAGTTCGGCGAACAGCCGCATGGGGTTGACGGGGTTGGCACTGACCATTGCTTCGTCGTGCATGGTTTCCCACCAGCGGCTGATATTTGACTGCAGGTTTTCCTGCCAGGAGCGGTCCTGCTTGCGTGCCAGGTAGGGGATCAGGGCGCGCAGGGCGGTGGCGGCGTCGGCGATGATGTTGAATTCGTTGGTGTAGCGCAGCCCGATCATTTTCGGGTCCACGTCGATCTGCACGCCCCGGGCCTGGCCGGGTTCGGGCAGGAACTGCGTGTACGGGAAGCTCGAGCCGACGGTCAGCAGGGTGTCGCAGTCGCGCATCATCTCGTAGCTGGGCCGGGTGCCCAGCAGCCCGATGGAGCCGGTGACGTACGGCAGGTCGTCCGGCAGTGAGTCCTTGCCCAGCAGCGCCTTGGCCACCCCGGCTCCGAGCAGTTCGGCCACCTCCCGGACCTCGGCGGCCGCGCCGCGCGCGCCCTGGCCGATCAGGATGGCGACCTTGGAGCCCTCGTTCAGCAGCTGGGCCGCACCCCGGATGGCCTCATTGTCGGGCTGGATGTCGGGCCAGCGGAAACCGACGCTGGAGGGCACCATCTTGAATTCGTGGGTGGGGGCGGCGTATTCGAGTTCCTGCACGTCGGCCGGGATGATCACGGCGGTGGGAGCGCGCTGGGTCTCGGCGATGCGGATGGCGCGGTCGATCACGTTGGGCAGCTGTTGGGGAACGGTGACCATCTGGACGTAATCGGACGCTACGTCCTTGAACAGGGTCAGCAGGTCCACTTCCTGCTGGTAGGACCCGCCCATGGCGCTGCGGGCCGTTTGCCCTACGATGGCCACCACGGGTACGTGGTCCAGTTTGGCGTCGTAGAGGCCATTGAGCAGATGGATTGCCCCCGGACCGGAGGTGGCCATGCAGATTGCCGGCTGCCCGCTGAACTTGGCGTAGCCCACGGCCTCGAACGCGGCCATCTCTTCGTGCCTGGCCTGGATGAATTTCGGCTGGTTGTTTGCCTTGCCGAAGGCGGCGAGGATGCCGTTGATGCCGTCTCCGGGGAACCCGAAGACCTTGTCCACGCCCCACTCACCCAGGCGGGAGAGCAGGTAGTCAGCCACTGTCGTTGCCATGATCAGTCTTCCTTCGTGTTCATCGGGGCGCCACGGCGGGCGCCTTGGACCAGGACACTGGCGGCGCGGGCCGCCAGCGCCATGATGGTCAGGGCCGGGTTGGCGCTGCCCTGGGTGGGCAGGACGCTGCCGTCGGTGACCAGGAGGTTGGGGACTGCGAAAGTGCGCAGGTTCCTGTCCACTACGCCGGTATCCTCGGTGGCTGCCATCCGGGCGCCGCCCACCAGATGCGCGTAGCGGTTGATGGTGATGACCTCCTGTGCCCCGGCAGCGGTCAGGATCTGCTCCATGACCTGCTGGGCGGCGGACATCAGCTGCCGGTCGTTGTCGCACTGGCTGTAGCTGAAGCAGGCCACGGGGATGCCGTGGCGGTCGGTTTCCTCCGCCAGTGTCACCCGGTTGCCCTCGAGGGGGAGGAACTCGCACAGGGCGCCCAGGCAGGCCCAGTGCGGGTAGTCGCTCATGTACCGGCGGAGGGTCGGGCCCCAGTGCCCCTGCGCGGCAACATGCTCGGCCCAGGTAATCGGCAGCGGGGACACGCACTGGATGGAGAACCCGCGCTTATAGGGTTTGGTGGAGTCGGTCTCGTAGAAGTCCTCGGTGCTGGCTTCCGGGGGAGGGGCCTTCCACATCCGCACTTCGGCCTGGAACCGGCCCGCGGTTTGGGGAGCGCCCTGGACCATCAGGTACCGGCCTACCTGGTCGAAGTCGTTGCACATCCCTTCCGGAAAGCGCGGTGACACGGAGTTCAGCAGCAACCGCGGGGTCTCAATCGAGTAACCGGCCACGGCCACCATCCGGGCCCGCTGGAATCTTTGGACGCCGCCGTGGACGTATTCGACGCCGGTCGCCAGCCCGGTGCGTTCGTCGAATCCGATCCGGGTCGCCATCGAGTCGGGCCGGATTTCAGCGCCGTGTGCCAGCGCGTCCGGGACATGCGTGATCAGCGGGGATGCCTTGGCGTTGACCTTGCAGCCCTGAAGGCAGAAGCCGCGGTAGATGCAGTGCGGCCGGTTCCCGAACCGCCCGTTGGCAATGGCCACCGGCCCCACCTTTGCCGTGATGCCGCAGGCGTTGGCACCGCGCAGGAACAGCTCACCGTTGCCGGACACCGGATGCGGGCGGTGGGGGTAGCCGTGCGGGTCGCCCCAGGGCCAGTGTTCGCCGGAGACGGGCAGTTCGGCTTCGATGTCTTCGTAGTACGGCCGCAGGTCCCCGTACTCCAGCGGCCAGTCTGCGCCCACACCGTCCGCAGTGAAGGTCCGGAAGTCGCTGGGGTGGAAACGCGGTGTGTAGCCGGCGAAGTGGACCATGGATCCGCCCACCCCGCGGCCGGAATTGTTCGACCCCAATGGCACGGGGTCCGTCCCGGTGATGACCCGGGGTTCGGTCCAGTACAGGTGGTGGGACCCCGCTTCATCGCTGACCCAGTCCCGGTCCGGTTCCCAGAACGGTCCTGCGTCCAGGGCCACGGCACGCCAGCCCGCGCGTGACAGGCGCTGCAGCAGTGTGGCGCCACCTGCTCCGCAGCCCACGATGACAATGTCCACCTCATCCGTTTCGCCGTAGCGGCGCATGTCCTCCCGCAGCCGCAGGTTGCTGCCCGGCCCGGCAGGGAGCAGCCAGGCCGATTCGTTGCGTTCGCGGACCCGGTTCACCGGTCTGCCCCGTGGGTTGGGTCCGCGTCAGGGCGGACGTCGCGCACCTCGAACGGTTCCAGCCGGTCCACGCCCAGGTTCTTATAGCCCCGCGGGTACGCCGGGCCGGCAAAGCCGATCTCGTCCCACGCCAGCGGATGGGAGTAAAACGCGGTGCAGGCGTACCGCGTCCACAGGCTCCACACCCGGTCCGCCGGCAAGCCGTGCCAGAGCTCCCGGTCCAGGTCGCAGATGTCCTGGAGCAGTTCGGCCTGCTGATCCGGATCCAGCAGCGCGAAGGTACAGCTGCCCCGGGTGCCGGCTTCGCTGTCCAGCGCCGCGAGCGTAACCCGCCACGCCTCGCCGTCGCGCGGCATGTTGTCATAGTGCCAGCCATCGGTTTGCTCCTCCGCCAGCCGGGCGCCCACCATGTTCACCACCGGCACGCGCGGTTCGCCGTGCTGGTCCAGCAACAGCTCGAACAGGGCGCGGGCGGCGGCCTCTTCCACTGGCGTGAAGAAACGGATGTCCGGTGGCATGCCCAGGCGTGATTCGACGACGGCGGCAGTGGCCTGGTCCCAATGCCCCGCCTGGGCAAGGGTGCTGAAGCCCGGGTAGCGTCCGCCGCCGTCAGACACTTCCAAGGGCAGCCCGGTCATGGTTCCCGCCTGAGGACTGAGGCCAGCACACCCATCCCACCCACCATGGTGACCAGCAGCGGTGCGAACAGGGGCGGACCCATCTCCAGGTTGTAACGCAGGTTGGACAGACCGCCGGGCTTCTGCCGGATGCCCTGCAGATGCAGCCATGTGCCCTGCAGGCCATTGGCGATGATGGCCGCACTGGCCAGCGGGAGGGCCGTCTTGGCCATGCGGCGGCTGAACACGCCGGCCACTCCCGCGGCGGCACCCACCGGGCCCAGGGCCACCGGGACCCACATCCACTTGTTGCCAAAGCTGGCCTTGTCATGTTCAAGGTAGATTTCCGCGGCCGTGACCAGGGCCCCGGCCGCCGTCAAGCCTGACAATGAGCGTTCAAACCGGCCGGTCTGCACGTTGCGGATCAACCGGTCGATGCCGTTGACCGTGCTGCTGACCGGATCTGCCGGATGTTGCGTCTTCATGATTCTCCTTCATGCCGGCTGACCAACAGGTGAGGGAAGCGGGCAAACTTTGCGGGGTAGCAACTATTGGAGGAAACTGGTGCTCATGGATGCATCTGCCGGATCTGTGCCGGTCCCTGAGCCCCTAAGCCGTGAAGTCGAAGCCGTGATGGGCGCCGCCGACACTCTGATGCGTGTGGTGGCCCGCTCTGTTGCTGAGGTTGAGGACATCGTAAATACCCCGCAGCTGCGGGTGCTGGTCCTTATCCATACCCACGGACCCCAGAATCTCGGCGGTGTGGCCGCAGAGCTTGGCGTGCACGCCTCGAATGCCACCCGCATCTGCGACCGGCTGGTAGCAGCTGGCCTGGTGCAGCGGCGTGAGGATCCCGCTGACCGCCGGTACATCCGGCTGGAGTTGACCAAGGAGGGCAAGGAGCTGGTCGATACTGTGCTGGGGCACCGGCGGCAGGCCATCGCCGAGGTGATTTCCAGGATGCCTGCCGGCCGCCGTCCGGCACTGGCCGCCGCCCTCGAGGCCTTCGCAGCCGCCGCCGGCGGCCAAGGTACCTCCGACGGTCGCTTTACGTTGGGAACCGGCACGTGACGTGACCGGATCCTGGTGCGGCAAGCCATGCCTCCATTGAACTCCAATGCTTGCGTATTCGCAATAGTTGGCGATGGCCGAGGCGGATATTCTTCTGGATCGGATTGGCGCAGGGAGTCGTTCAGAGCGGCGTGATGCCCCATTGTCCGGAGTGGGATTGCCCAGGCTCGAGGGTGATTAGGCCGTCGCCCGAATTGAAGGCGTCAGGGGCGCAGGTCATGGGCTCCACGCCCAGTCCGGTCCGACGGCGGTCCGGCTGGGGGAGCGTATCGCCGGTGAAGATCTCCAGGTAGGGGTATGTCTCGTCCACCCACAACTCCACTCCTGCCGAGCCGTTGGCCCGGACCAGTTTCACCCGCGCCCGCCCGTCCGCGTCACGAATGAGGTCCGTGTAGGCCACATCGATGCGCCGGCTGCCAAGCTGTCGAAGTTCCCGCAGGTCGTACTCTGTGCCGTCCACCGGTTCGTGGCCGGTGGGGATGCCACGGTCATCCACGGGCAGGAAGGTGCGTCCGGGCACCTGGACCAAACCCGGGTCGATGACCTGGCCCCGCAGCCCCAGGCTGAGGTAGGGGTGCGCACCTGTCCCGAAGGGGCACGGCTCCGGGCTGCGGTTGGTGACCGTGGTCCGCACGCTCAGGCCGCCGTCGTCGAGCGTGTAGTCCAGGCGGCAGTCAAGTACCCATGGCCAGCCCTGGCAGGCATGCAGGGTGTAAGTGAAGGAGATTTTGTTGTTCTCATGCTCCACCACAGGGACGTTCCAGTTCCGCCACCGGGTCAGACCATGGATTGCCGCGCCCTTGTCCGGCTCACTTAGGTCGAGCTGCAACTGCTGGCCACCCCACTCGTAGCGTCCGCCTTTGACCCGGTTCGGCCACGGGATCAGCGAATGTCCCCGCGCGCCGGTGCACATTTCCTCAGGCCCGTAGCCGTCCAGCAGGGGGCGGCCGTCCAGCAGGTAGTCCCGTAACGCCCCGCCAACTTCTGTCAGGTGTACAGACTGCCGGCCATGCCGGATCCCGTATTGGCAGCCTGACGGGACTCCGTAACCGTTGTTGGCCTCCAGTGGCGGTTCCTGCCCCGAACTCATGACTGCCGCGTTCCGTCGTCGGCGGCCTGCAGGTCCAGGACAACTTTGACATCATGGGGGCGGTGGTCGAAGGCTTCGGCGAAGTCTTCAAGGGGTACCCGGCGGCTGATGAGCCGGCGCAACCAGTCCTTGTCGGTGGCGGCCAGAGCCTTGGCGCCGGCGTCGTAGTGGCGGCGGTTGGCGTTGACGCTGCCGAACACCACCCCGTTCATGAGCACTTCCTCGCGGTTGAGGGCGCCCACATCCACTCCCGTTTGCTTTCCAGTGCCGGAGACGCCGGTGAGGCAGGTGATGGCGTCCTGGGCGCGGCAGCGCAATGCCTCCAGCACCACGGACGTCACCCCTGTGCACTCGACCAGGACGTCCGGTTTGAGACCGGAATCGGGCAGGGACTCGCTGTGGTAGCTGGCCCCAAGGTCGTGGACCAGCTCCGGCTTCGGCCCGTCCTTGACGACGTCGAAGACGTGCACCTCCAAGCCCTGCTGCGTACCCAGAAGGGCCGCGAGCATGCCCACAGGCCCGGCCCCGGTCACGACGGCGATATGGGGGTCGAAGAACGCCCGCTGCCCGATCCGGCTGATCTGTTCCCACGCTTTGGCCACGATGGTGGTGGGCTCCAGGAGCACTCCCACGTCTTCCAGTCCTGGATCCAGTTTCACCATCGCCTGCGGGTCTGCGCGCCACTGCTCCCGGGCGAACCCGTCCAGGCCTTTGATGCCGTGCTCGGTGTACTTGCCGTTCAGGCACATGTCCCATTCCCCGGCGGCGCACGCTTTGCACGGTTCGGGATCCGGGCGGCGGACGATGCCGACCACCAGGTCACCCTCGGCCAGACCGGAACCGTCCGGAGCCTCCCGGACACGGCCCAGGTTTTCATGGCCCAGAACCAGGTAGTCCTGGCCGGGCGGAGCCTCGCCGTACTCTGCCGCGATGATCTCGATATCGGTGCCGCACAGGCCCACCGCCAGCGCCTCAACCAGCACCGGCCCCTGGCTGGCCGACGGCTCAGGAATCCCGCGAAGGCTCAGTGAGTCCTTTTTCCCGGGGGTAACTGTCAACGCTTGCATTGCCTCTCCTTAAACGCAGGGCTACGTATCGCCAGTTTCCAACGATATTTGCGTTAGCGCAACGGCACCCTCAGGACCGTCAAGACCATTCCTGTCGCCGCTGGTCACCTTTGAAGGCAGCCGTTCAGGGCCGAGGGCTCTCTTTTTGGTTCCCTCGGGGTCTGCTTGCCGCGGGTGACGTCCAGCGTGATGACGAAGGCGAGGATGACCATGGAGATCGAGGCGGAAGCCAGGGTGTCGGTAAACCAGTGGTAGCCCAGGTAGATGCGGCTTGTCGCCTCCAATATGACACCTGTGGCAGCAGCACTGAATGCAGCCGGCGGGGAAATTGCCGTGGATCGGGAAAAGACCAGATATGCCCCGACCAGCAAAAAGTTCGCTGCACCGACGACATGGCCGGAAGGGAACGATGAAGTGGGGTCGGCACCAAGCATCATCAGGGTCGAGGGCGGCCGGGGGCGGCCTACGGCGTGGGCGGTCGCCTCTGTGACGATTACTCCTGTGACCATTGCTCCGGCGAGCAGTAACGGGCGCCACAGACATCGGGTCAGCAGAGCCCAGGCGGTGGTGGCGAGCAGTGTAATCACCGGAAGCGCGACTGGGCCGAAAACGAACGCGAAGGCTGTCAGGACGGCGGTGGTGAAGCCGTTTCGGTGATCCACGAACCATGCTGTTACTGGCCCGTCGGCGGTGGCGATCCCTTGCCCATCGAGCACTTGGCCGAGAGTCAGTACGAACGTAGCCGTACCGGCCAGGGCCAGCATGAGGGACAGTGCACAAAGGACCAGGAAATGGCCGGGGGACACCACGTACCCGTCGCCCAACCGGACATGTCCCTTTCGCCTGTTTGTCGTGGGCCAGCTGTCGTCCCGGCATTTGTTCGGGTGTGGCTGCGGCGTCGATACGGACCTCGCCCGGCCCGGCACTGCTCATCCCTCACATTCGATGCAGTAGGCGTGGCCGTCTTTTTCCCTGGCCATTTGGGAGCGGTGGCGGACCAGGAAACAGGACCAGCAGGTGAATTCATCCTCCTTCTGGGGGACGACTTCCACGACGAGTTCTTCGGCGATGAAGTCGCCAGGCAGGTCGACGCCGTCGACCGTATCGGCTTCGTCGAGTTCCCTAACGACGCTGCGGGGATCCGGAGTATTCTCCGTGCGCAGCGCCTCCAGTGAACTTTCCTGCGATTCCTTAACCTCGGGTCGGACTTCGTCGTAATCGCTTGCCACAGCACGTTCTCATTTCTTCTCTCTGGCGGGCAGCTCTTCTTCTCTCTGGCGGGCAGCTCTCCGGAGGGTGCCTCCAGGGACTTGCGCTGGTGCTCGCATTCCTCTTCGCCCTCGTCTTCAGCCTCATAGAGCGTGGAGTGGGGTGACGTGAAGCTCTTGCATCAGGGCGTCGAGCTTGAGGTGCAACGCTGGGGAGTCCCGGTTTTGGGTGCTTTGGATGATGAACACCATCGCGAATGTGACGATCGTCGTGCCGGTGTTGATGACGCGCTGCCAGCTGTTGGAGAAACCCAGAAGCGGTCCCGTACATGCCCAGAGGACGAGAGCGGCGACTGCCGCGGCGAACACCCTGGCGTGCCCCAGAATCTTCGCTGTCCTGGAAGTGAACTTCGTGAAGAAGCCAGTTTTGTCACCGCTGGTCTTATTGGCCCTCATGTCCTCTCCTGATGGCTGCTCACTGTGGTCTGAATGCTCATCCTTCGTTTGCCGGGCACTTCAGCCCCCGGGGTGCGTGACGGCATTTAGGCCCTACCTGGCGCTGAGGCTGCCGCATCGAACTTCCCCTGCCGCGAAGGCCAGGGCGATGGCTGCGCTGGCGACGGCGGCGTGTCGCCGTCGCCGGTCCAAACCTGCCAGCGCAAGCATGGTCAGGGCGTGCAGCGCGTCAACTCCACCGCCCAGGCGGTGCAGAACAGTCCCGCCGCGGTTGCTCACAGTGGCCTGCAGCACATGTCGTGCCCCCAGAACCCGGATAAAGGTGCGGGCATGTGAATCAGGGGCCTGACCGATCAGAAAGCCCTCGACAGCCCCGGGGCTGAGGAGCTCGGCGGTGCCGTAAGCGGCCCGGAATACTTCCAGGAGGCTCATCCATGGTCCTTCCTGGCGAGAAAGACAGTGGCCAGCACGGCCGTCGAAAGGGCTGCCCCGAGCGCGGCCGCGATGGGGCCGTGATGTTGGGAGGCAACGAGCTGGTAGCTGCGCCGAAGCCTCGCTGTCAAAGATCCCGTGGGTGCCGAAGTCGTGGGTGCAATCGGCGGCCTTCCAAAGGTTTGCCGGCTGGTCTGGACTGCGGGGCTTGGAGGTCTGCTGGGACGTGAAACCAGTCTTGGAGAGGTACCGGTCTAAAAGGCCGGGCATGATCGCGTTCACGATGAGGGTCGCGGCGGTGCTGGCGCCTACCCAGTACTCGCGGCGTCCGGGGTGTGCCGCTGCGTAGACCACGCCTCGGGCCGCGACTTCGGGTTGATAGATCGGCGGTACCGGCTGCGCCTGGTGGGGGAGCCGGGAGAGGACCCAGGAGAATTGGGGAGTGTTCACGGCCGGCATCTGAACCATCGTGTTCCTGATACCGCTGTGTTCGTGCAGCAGTTCGGTTCGAAGTGCTTCGTTGAAGCCCTGGATGGCGTGCTTCGCTCCGCAGTATGCGCTTTGAAGTGGAATCCCCCGGTAGGCGAGGGCTGACCCGACCTGAACTATCGTTCCCCGGTTCCGTGGGCGCATGCACTTCAGAGCAGTCATTGTCCCGTAGACGTAGCCCAGGTAGCTGACTTCCGTGACACGTTTGAACTCCTCGGGCCTAATCTCCTCGAAGCGGGAAAAGACCGACGTAAAGGCCACATTCACCCAGACATCGATGGGACCAAGCTCCCGCTCGACCCGCTCAGCGGCGGCGTCGAGAACGTGGGGGTCAGCGACATCAACCGGCACCGGCAAGGCCTTCCCACCGGCCGCTTCAACCTCGGCGGCCGCCCCGGCAAGCCCTGCCTCACCCCGGGCCAGCAGGGCAACGGCGTCACCCTGCCTTCCAAAAGCGATAGCGGAAGCCCGGCCTATCCCCGCACTGGCGCCGGTGACCACCACTACCCTGCGTGCTGTTTCCATCTGGATCTCTCCTTTGGCCCTCAGCGGAAGCAATATGAGGATAGTGCAATAGTTGTAGATGCGCAATGGTCTTGAACCTTGTTTCCTCATTCCGGCTATGGGTTTTGCTCTTCCGCGGTGGCCCTATAGCAGTAACTTCTCTCGTCAGGAAGTTCCGCCAGCTGCGCGATTGACCCTTTCTGAGTGAAGGGGCCGTTTACAATTTACCCCGCTAAGCGCTTGCGATTACACACGTATTCCGCTTCCATGAAGAGACGGATGCGGAACGCCGTAAGCACACCCTCATTACGTTTGCCGATGGAGGCGTGGCGGGCTTGGCCGCTACCGGTGCCATGAGTGTTCTGCTCGTGGCCGCTGACGTCACCGGGGTGATGGACTACGAGCCTCCCCGGAAAATCATCGATAAGTTCTTTCCCCGGCTTCCGCTGCCGCTAAGGAACACCGCTGCCATCGTCGCCCATTTTGGCTACGGGATCGCCGGTGGAAGTCTCTTCGCCCTCGCACGCTGGAAGCGGCCAACCGTCGGCACGGGTCTGGCTTATGGTGCTGTTGTATGGGCTGCAGGATATGAGGGATGGCTGCCTGCCATGGGAATACTGCCCCCTGCACACCGCGACAAGCCGGGACGGGCCGTGACGGTGCTGGTCGCTCACTTGCTCTACGGCGCCGTCCTGGGCAAGGCCCTCGACAGGCTGACACCGGCTATCCCAGACGGTGGTGGACCAGAGGGGGAAGGCAACCCCTTGGAGGAAGCGGTCGGAAAGCGTTCTATGTCGCAAAGTCTGCCTGATTCCTACGTTCGGTATCTGGCAGATAAGGACCCTGTATTCATAGCTGCCGTTCTGCCGGTATTAGAGCAATCGGCCGCAACGCAGGACCATGGTGTCCACGTGCGATACCTTCCTGGAGGGATCCAGGCCCTCACGGACCAGGCCGTTCCCTATCCTGAGGTCACCGAAGGGGTTGACTAGCTCTCTTCGGCGGTGGCTGGAATTGATATGCGTTACCCCTACCGGAGCATCGAGGGCGGTGGGGCAGGAAAGTGCACTCCTGGATATTTCGGTTCTGCGGCGTTCATGAGGTGGGCCCACTGGGTGCCGGCGATGTTGGCTCCATCCAGTCCCGCGTAGTACGTACCGTTGATGGTAATGTGCTCATTCGCCCATTGGGGACCAAATCCTTTATAGCTTCCGAACCATGAAGCGGTGGCGATGCCCGTTGTGGCTCCTACCGTCCACGTCTGGGTGTGTCCGTCGGTGGTGCCGGTTTTAGCGAAAATATCCTGCTCCTTGTTCACTGGGATGTTGTAGCCCGAGCCCTTGGTCAGCACGGGCTTGAGGGCGTAAGTGACGCCGGCAGCCACGTCCGGGGCGATGGTTTGCTCGCAACCGGCCGAAGTCACCGGATAGTTGTGATCATTGGGGCCCGTGACGGATTCAACGGCGATCGGGTTGCAGTGGATACCGCCTGCTGCGAAGGTCGCGTATGCGGTAGCCATGTCCAGTGGGGCAATGTCCTGCGTGCCGATCAGGCTTGCGATGCTGGAGAGGTCGTAGGGCTTGTTGGTATGGCCGTTCTTGACTCCGGCGGCCGTGGCCATTTTTTGGATTTTGCAGAAGTCCAGCTGCGTCGCTGACTGGAAAGTGATGGTGTTGATGGAGTGGTAGAGGCCCTTCAGGACGCTCATCCGGTAGTAGTGGTAGGGATCATCGTTTGGCAATGGGGTTTGACCCAGCGCGGGGTCGTAGGAGCCGGTAGTCGTGCCGCAGGAGTTTTTCCAGGGGTAGTCGGCTTTGTAGGTGCGGATAGAGCCGTCCAGTTCAGTGGCCATTGACCGGCCGGAGTTAAGCCACTCGGCGAAAACGAACGGTTTCATGGTGGAGCCGATCTGGAAGCCGCCTGCTCCGTGAAGGGGATTGCCGTTGCTGTCCTTCTCGGGAAGGGTGAGATTGCCTGTGTAGTGTCCGGGTCCTGTGGTCGGGTCGTAGATGGTGTTTTGGGCCATGGTCAGGATTTTGCCGGTGCCGGGCTCAACGCTGACAAGGGCGGCACCGCGTTGCAGGGGGTCTGTTGCAGGCAGTGAGGCATTCACCTGCTCCTGGGCGGTCTTTTGCAGGCCCGGGTCCAAGGTCGTGCGGATGGTCAGCCCGCCTTGGTAGAGGAGCTTGTGCCGGGCGGCCTCGTCCGCTCCAAAGGCGGGATCGTTGAGGATCAGCCGCTGGATGTAGTCGCAGAAATATGGTGCGGTGGCAGCGGCGCAGCCCTGCGGGCTGTGTTGGACATCCAGGGCCAAGGGGGATTCGGCGGCTTTGTCGTGCAGCATGGGGGAGATGTATCCCTGCTGGAGCATTTTGTCCAGGACTTCATTCCGGCGGGCCACCACATGGTCTGGCTGGGTGAGGGGATCGTAGTAGGCCGGCCTGTTCACTACTCCTGCCAGTGCTGCGGCCTGGGGAAGGCTCAGGGCGCTAGCGGCCACACCGAAGTATGTTTTCGCTGCCGCCTGGATGCCGTAGGCCCCGTTGCCGAAATAGACGAGGTTCAGGTAACCCTGCAGGATCTGGTCTTTGGAGTATTTTTCCTCCAACCCAACGGCAAGCTTCATTTCCCGCAGCTTGTCGCCGATGCTTCGGGCGGCGGTGGTCATGGCCTCCTCTGCGCTGCTGCCGCCGTTTTCCGCTGACAGGATGAGGACGTTCTTGATGTACTGCTGGGTGATCGTCGATGCGCCCTGCCGGCCGCCCTGGGCGTTCACGTAGAGCGCGCGGAGGATACCGGTGGGATCGATCCCGCCGTGGTCGTAGAAGCGTGCGTCCTCGATCGCCACGATCCCGTCGCGGATGAAGGGCGACATCTGTTCCAGGTCCACCGGGACCCGGTTCTGGGCGTAGAAAGTGGCGATGACCGACTCGTCTTTCGCCAGGACCCGCGATTTCCTGGCCGGTGGCTCCAGGTTCAGGTTAGAGGGGAGTTGATCCAAGAACCTGATGGATGCCCCGGCTGCCGTCGATCCCAACGCCGCGGCCGGGGCCAGAAGTCCGGCGACCAGGAAGCCGCCGATAACGCCGGCTGCGATGAAGGCCCCCGCTTTCCTCAACAGGATGTCTTTGATCAGCATGCAGAACTTCCTTTGTTCGTGCCGCGCACCAAGGGTCACCCATCAAGCCCTGCAGGGGCATGCCAAGAAGGCGGCCGAAACGCGGCCGCTGTTACGGACGGCGACTCGAATAGTTAGCAATAAGCAAACAACCTTATCGCCCCCATTCCCGCCCCGGGGCCGTGAGGGGTTACAGGAGTACAACAATCCTGCCAACGGGTGGCCGGAAAACGAGCAATTCATTGCTTTTGCGCAACCGATGCGCCAGACTTGGGTGAAGGCCTCTCAGCGGAACGGAACGGCCTGGACGAGTCAGTAAAGCTGCTGCCAGTCGGCATGGCGGGCAGTACGCACGGGGCAGAAACCTCGGGAAGGCAACGGCCACTCAGGCCGGTCACTGTACAGGGAATAGCGGCAGTTGCTAGGCCGATCCATCCATTAGACCCAAGCGCCGGGTAGTGATCGGTGATTGCCCTCGCCTGGGTAATTACTTGATCCGCTCCTTGACAGGCCAGGCCTCTAGGGGCGAAGAGGGGCGGCACCCACCACGGACAACTCATGGAGAGAGGCCAGTATGAATACCAAATTCACCACCGGCACCGAGGTCAAAACAGGCCGTGGCCAGTGATGAAACAACACCGGCCGGAAGACGTCAAAGCACTGTCACCCGATCCACAGCTTCTGCGAATGCTCACAACACACACCCACTGCGGTGGGCCCATGACGATCTTACGCCTGGGGTCCGTTGCCGAAAGCCGCACCAGCAGCGTCGACGGCGTCATCACTTACAGCTGCGCCTGCGGCTTCAGGTTTGATCAACCAACCAGTTCACAGCACCGCAATAAGGACCTCCCATGAAACCCACGGACAGCACCGCAAAGTACTTTCGCCTGATCCCAGCCCTGGCGATATCATCGGTTCTCCTAACTGGCTGCTACAACCACTCTGAAGGAGACCACGACCCCGTTGCCCTCGGCGCGGACCTGAATTTCTCGGGACTGCAATTGCGGAGCGTCCTGATCCTGACGTCCGGCCAAAACGAACCCGGGCGCGTCCTGGGAACGATCTTCAACACCACTGCTACCGACATACACATGGTTCTGGCCGACTCCGACGAACAACTTCCAGTCAAGATCCCCGCTCTGGGACACATCGAGTTTGACCAGTCACTTGTGATCTTCAACAGCACCCAGGAGCCGCCCGGTGCCCGCACCGATCTACAGGTAACAGTGAAAGGGCAACAGGCCTCAATCAACGTGCCCATCCAGAACGGAACCTTTGACCAGTACCGGCCATACATTCCATCTCCAAGCCCATCCAGCTGACCCCAAAGACCAGTACCAGACCACGCGCACGCGACTCATCGACGCGGCGGCGCCGCGGATTCCGGCATCGCGAACAACCCGTCACCAAGATGTGAACCTCAGAAAAGCAGAACTTCCACGGCCTTACGAGTGGCCGAGTCTTCATCCTGGGGTCAGTGCTTCAGCCAGCTGTCAGGCAGGGGCTGCTGTTCGTGCCTGCCCCACACAGAAGCGGCCGCCCAAGCCCAAGTGCTTCACTGGCCTCCACGCCCGTGGACTGACACGACGGACCTCAGGCGGCGAGATGATGAGCAGAGACGAAAAAGAACTGCGGGTCATCCGGTACTGAACATCACCATCAGCTTCTCTGGGATCTCCGGCGGGTCAGCTCTGGCCGCGGTTCCATCAGCCCTAGCCGGGGAAAGCCGTCTCTACAACGTCGATGAGGCAGGCCGCGGGAACTTCATTCCCAAACCCACATCAATAACCGTCATTACCGTTGCGCTTGCGCAATTAGTGCGGTTAAATAAAACCACCGTGCGATAGTTGTTCCCGGCTGCCCCGGCAAAAGCCAGGCGGCCGAGGTAACGCCTCGCACCAGGCAGCTCGGTGCGGGGCGGAACAGTTTCAGAGGCGCAAGGGGCCCGCTTCCTTGGAGGCTCTCAAGAAGGAGTAACCCCATGAAATACTTCAGGATTTACCCGGCAGCTGCAGCGACGGCAGCAGCACTCGCTCTGGCTGGCTGCACCGGGAATTCCGCGCCAGGATCCAGCGCCTCCGCAGCATCACCGGCGGTTTCCGTTCCAGCGGCTAGCCAGGCCGCAGGTGGGGGACTGCCCGCGGTTCCGGGCGTGGTCAAGGAAGTCGAGCCGTCAGTCGTGACGATCCGGACAGATATTGGGCTCGGCAGCGGAGTCATATACCACACGGACGGATCCATAGTCACCGACGCCCACGTCATTGAGAACGAGCAAAAACAGCCCTTCAAGAACGTTCAGGTCCAGTTCGCCGACGGCTCACAGTCCCAGGGAACCGTTCTGGGCGTGGACGACGTCACGGACGTTGGCGTCATTAAGGTCGACCGCAAGGGCCTTCCCGCCGCAAAATTCGCTTCTTCCGATCCGGAAGTGGGCTCGATGACCGTCGTCATCGGAAGCCCCTTGGGTTTGGAAGAAACAGTCACCGCAGGAATCGTATCCAGCATGCACCGCAACATGCCCCCTTCCCAGGAATCACCTCACGGCGCCATCGACCTGCTGCAAACCGATGCCCCCATCTCTCCCGGTAACTCCGGCGGCGCAGTAGCAGACTCCACCGGACAGGTCATCGGACTGTCCGAGGCCTACCTGCCACCCAGCTCCGGAGCGGTTGCAATCGGGTTCGTCACCCCATCTTCGACGGTTACCAACGTTGCCGACCAACTCCTGGCCAGCGGAGCGGTCAAACACGCAGCACTCGGTGTCGTCCCCACCGATATCACACCGCAACTAGCTCAACGGTTCTCTCTACCCGTCACGGCCGGAGCATTGATCGTCAACGTTTCCCAAGGCAGCCCAGCTGACAATGCCGGCATGGAAGCAGGTGACATCATCACCAAATTCGCCCAAACCCAGATAGGAAACGTTACAGACCTGCTTGTGGCACTCAGGAAACAGGACCCCGGACAGCAGGTCGACATCGTGGTGCAGCGCGGCTCAACACCGCAGAACCTGCATGTCACCCTCGGAAACCTGTCCACAACCCCCTAATGCTGGCCTTGCCGCAACGGGCACCCGGCCTTACGCAGGCGCACCATTTCGAAGCCGAAATGATCCCCGCCAGCTGACCGATCGTGCAACATAGAGGCGCGACGGAAAAGGCAGATAAAGGGTCTTTCGTCAAGCATTGCGGCGCTATCCACGGCCCGTCGGCCGTGAGCAGGTACTGTCGGGTGCCGGATCCAACTTCCCTCCCCGGCATTCACCCCCATCTGGACAATTGCGGCTGGGCGGGCACCGAAGACGTCCACGCCAATTACCGGCGCTTCAATATCTGGACTGCCGGCCTGTAAGCCCAGGCCCGGGCCGCTGGCTGCCAGTTGGCGTCCCGGCCGAGGAAGGCCATGAGTCGCCGGTGTGCCGGGGCGTCGGACGGGGCGGGCAGTTCTGGCTGGAAGATGCCTTGGACACGGAACTGTCCCATGATGCCCATCTGGTGCATGGTGGTCAGCAGGTCTTCTGCCGATCCGTCGTCGATCAGCTGTTCCTGGGAGGTGGCGACGGCAAGGTCGATGCCGTGAACGATGACTTCGGTCAGGTGGATCAGGGCGGCGATCTGTCCCGGGACCGGGCCGACAGAGATCGTCAGGGTCCGTTCCAGGACATCCGGAGCGCGCCAGGCTGTGAGGACGTCGGTGGCGGCGTTGGTGTATTCGGTGACCGGGTCAGTTCCGAGCCAGTCGGCTTCGAAGTCCATCCCGTCTCCGGTCCCGGTAATGGCGGCGTGGAACAGTCTGTAGCCGCCGACCATGTGGTTGGCCAGCGTGCGGACGTCCCAGTCCGTGCAAGGGGTGGGCAGGGCCCATTGGTCGTGGCGAATTCCCTTGAAGATGATTTCCGTGGCTGTGTGGGCTTTCTCGATTCGGCCCTGCAGTGCTTCCATGTCCGCTCCCTTTTCTTGTGTGGTTGTCAGTGGGTGGGTTAGACCATTGGCCAGAGGTGGTCTTCGCCGGTGGGGCTCGCTTTGCGGAGGATCCGAAGCCCGTAGGCGAGCAGGATGATGTCACCGCCAATCATGAGGATCCAACGCCAGGTACTGGTCACGTCTCCGACCTGGAGCGCAATGTCTGTCAGGGCGTGGATGATGATGAGCGGCCAGAGTGATACTCCGCGGAGCCTCAGGGCTGCCAGGCCGATCCCGAAACAGGTGGCGCCGATGACCTGGGCGGCGGTGATCGCTGGGTTCGCGCCGAAGGCGATGTTCGACAAGTGGGTGAGGCCGAATAGGGTCGAGGACACCAGTGCCGCCTTCACGGGGGTCCATTGGGCGAGGCTGTTCAGGACCAGCCCCCGGAACCAGAGCTCTTCGTAGACTCCGGTGGCGAGGTAGCCGATGACGACCGTGGTGCCGGCCTGCGGGCTGATGTCTTTGATGCCGCCGGCAAACGGTGCGAGGCTGACCAGCAGCGGGAGGATGAGCAGGACCGGGTGGAGCCGGCCGGAGGTCAGGAGGTCCCGGCGGGTCACGGCGACGGTGATGACGGCGAAGGCGGCCAGGGCGAGGACGGCGATGAACCGTTGCTGCATGGGTTCCATGCCGGGGGCCAGCCATTGGATGACCAGGGCCGCGGCGATGGTGAGTCCGGCGGTGATCCCGGTGAGGGTGAGGGCGGCTTTCAGTGGGCGCGCCGGGGCAGCGGTCTGGGTTTCAATCATGGTTTTTCCTTGGGTCGTGGCGCGGACGGGTCAGTGGCCGCGGACGGGTTGGGGTGTGCCGGCGTCAACGCGGGCGGGCAGGGCGCGGTAGCGGATGTAGGTGGTGATGACGCGGGCGGCCACCATGGTCAGGGCCATGATGATGAAGGCCGCTGTCCAGGCATCGGCGCCGGTGATGGCGTTGCTGATGGAGAAGTCCCGGATCCCGGCTGCTGCCCAGCCGTTGGCTGATTCGGCGAAGGTGACCCGGCCGCCGATGACCAGAAGCCACAGCAGGGCGTAGGGGGCGCCAGCGGTGCTGGTGGCCTGGCCGGCGGGGTTGCGTTCGACCCGCATCAGGAGGGCCGCGAGGATGCCGAGGGCGATCCCGGCGCCGGCGCCGATGTAGTCCAGGGCGAGGTCGTTGCCCCCGGTGGGGATGTTGGAGAGCAGCAGGATCCCCGCGACGGCAGCCAGGATGATCGGCAGGATCAGTCGGCGGCGGGTGACCGGGCGGGTGCCCAGGTTCGTTGCGAGGATGAAGATCAGGAGGCCGGCGTTAAGCAGCCATTGGGTGGTGGTCATGTGGTTCTCCGGTGCGTTCTGAGGGCTGGTGGGGAGCCCGTCGGGGTGCTTTCTTCAAAGCTACGCAGCGGAGGCGGCGGCCGATTCGGCGCGTGGGTGGATTCGCGTTTGCGGTTTCTCCACCCTGGGGTGGAGACGGTCAGCCGGTGACCAGGCGGTGGCGGTACGCGTAGGCGACGAGCTGGGCCCGGTCGCGCATGCCGGTCTTGGCCAGCAGATGGTTGATGTGGGTTTTGATCGTGGAATCCGAAACGAACAACCGGTCGGCGATCTCCTTGTTGGACAGGCCTTCCGCTATCAGGACCAGGACCTCGGTTTCCCTGGCGGTCAGGGCGTTACCGCCGTCTGAACGGACGTCGGCAGGCTCGGGAGCGAGGGCTGTGTGGTCCCCGCGCCGCAGCGCCTCGAGGAGCCGGCGCTGGACGGTGGGATCGAGCTGGGCTTCACCGGCGGCGACGCTGAGCAGTGCATGCCGGATCTCTTCTGCGCCGGCGTCCTTGGTCAGGAACCCGCGCGCCCCGGCCCGGAGAGCTGCGAACACCCATTGGTCATCGGCGTAGGTGGTCAGCACGAGCACCTTGACCGCCGGCATTTCCCTGCTGAGGACTTCCGTGGCTTCCGCGCCGTTCATCACCGGCATGTTGAGATCCATGACGATGACGTCCGGCTGCAATGCCCTGGCCTGGCGGACGGCGTCGGCCCCGTCAACAGCGGTCCCGATGACGGTGATGCCCTCCAGCAGGCCCATGATCATCGACAAGCCGTCCCGGACGATCTTCTGGTCATCAGCGATCAGTACCCTGACCTCGGGTGCGTCCATGATGTTCCCCCGTTCGGTTCAGCGGCAATTCCGGGGAAGGCGCTGAGCCTGCGTTTACTCGGTGGCGCCAAACGGCTCCGGCTTGTGGAAGTATTCCACCATGAATCCAACCCGCCAATGGCTTACTCCACTAGGCCTGGCCATGGTTGCCCTCGTGGTCATTACCTCCGCCTTCGGCGGCCCCGGGTTCGCCGACGTGGGGGACGGTTTGCTGAACCTGATCTCGGCCCTGGTTTTCGCCGGCGCGGCCGTGCCCTTCCTGATCAAGGAACGCCTGCCCCCGGCGGTCTTCCTGCAGTTGACGGTGCTCATGGGCCTGGGGGTGCTGGGCATGCGCCTTGCCGATCCCACCGGCGAAGTCCTGGCCCTGTTCCTGCTCGCGGCGTTCGCACCCCTGCGCCCGCCGCGCCCGGCCCTGGCCGCGGTGACCCTGCTCGCGGCACTGGCGTTCAATGTCCTGCAGCTGAGCACGGGACACTCGGCTCTGACGCTGATCCTCGCCACCGACGCCGGAGCCGCGTTCTTCTTCCTGGTCGGCACGCTGCTGCGAAGGGAAAAGGAGCAGCGACTCCAGATCGCCGGGCTGCTCCACGAACTCGAGGCCAGCCGGGAGGCCGAGCGTGCTGCTTCCGTTGCCGCTGAACGCGGCCGGATGGCTCGGGAAGTCCACGACGTCCTGGCCCACACCCTCTCAGGACTCGTCCTGCATCTGGAAGGCGCACGCCTGCTTGCGTCAAGCACCGGCGCCGACGAAAGACTGCTCAAAGCCGTCACGCGTGCCCACAGTCTTTCCAAGTCTGGCCTGACAGAAGCCCGCCAAGCGGTGCAAGCCCTCCGCGGGGACACGGCGCCGGGGCCGGAGATGATCCGTTCCCTCATCGAGCAGCACAAGCTCGCCTCGGCGGGGGAGACGCGCTACACCGTCCACGGCGCGCCCGTTCCGTTGTCCGATGAGGCGGCTGTGGCGCTCTACAGAACGGTGCAGGAAGCGCTCTCGAATGTTCGGAAGCATGCGTCAGGGGCAGACGTCGACGCCGACCTTACCTGGGGAGAGGACCGGGTGGACCTGAAGATCAGCAACGCCGTGACCATCGGAAGATCATCACATTCCGGACGTGGCTTCGGTCTGAAAGGAATGGTTGAGCGGGCCGAGCTGGCCGGCGGAACCGCTGAAACCAGCCTCACCGACGACCGCTTCCACGTCTCGCTATCCCTCCCTATTAAGGCTGGGGCCCGATAATTCGTCCGACCCGCTGCTACGGTAGGAGTGGCTGCCGAATGCCAATAGGTGAGCGTAACAACCGCCTAATACGGGCCGCGCTCTGCGGTGCGCCCGGTTGAGTCGTTATCTATCCTTCGCGACTTGTAGACTTCCGGCGGCGTATGCCTTCTAGCCGGTGAGCTGCCAAAACCGCCGCTCAACTTGTTGGCCCATTAGGCCAGGATGGGGGCCCAAAGAAACAGTTGAGTTTGCCGACGACCTCGGAGTGGTTCTTTGTCACCCAGATTTGATTTTTAGCTAGCTAGGTCAGTTCTACGTGTTGTAGGGACGGAATTAGCGGGCCCCGGCTTCCTTGACTTCGTCGGGGTGAGTTGAGCCGTGAGTCCAGCAGGCCTGCCGCGACTGCGGGAGCGAGCCCGGGTGCGAGCGGGAGGCGGGGCCATCGGCCGCGGCGCTCTAGCATTAGTGGATGGAAGACGATCGGGAATACTCAGCGGAAGAGCGTCGAAGCTACACGGCCGTCTGTCCGTTCTGCGGTGAGACGGCATACCCGACCTGGCAGCGCGTCTACGATGAAACCGACCCCGGGTCAGCCGAGAAGTGGAAACTGGCGTTACTTGAGTGCCTTACCCCTGGATGCCCGGACTCCCGTTATGACGCATAGCCATCCGAGCAATGGCCCCGTCGACCTCCACGCGGGTCCTGTCTCTTTTTCCAAGGCATTACCGCACGCTAATGGAGCCAGGATGTGCCCACTCCTGGAGGGCCCCAAGGTGTTCGCGCAGGCCCGGGTATGCGCTGTCGGCCAGAAACTTTTCAAAGTCCTTCCGGGCCAGTGACTTCTTGGCCTCATCGAGGTACGTGACGGAGGACATACCTTTTGTCCATAATTTGGGATGGGCGTCTCATTAGGAGCTCCCGGGAGGGCGAAATCGGACGTCCGTCTCGGGTTCGTGTCATCGGCAGCCATTTCAGCTCTGCCGCCCGTGGTGCGGGAACTCCTCTCGCAATGGCCTGGCATTGACCTGGAACTCCGGGAGGAAACCACCGACGCCCAGATTCAACTCATTGCCGCCGGAGCCCTCGATGCCGGAATCGCCAGGGAAGTCCGAAACGTGGCGGGCCTCAGTTCGACGCTCCTGCAAAATGAACGCCTCGTCGTGGCCGTCCCGACAGACCACCCCTGGCCCACCGGACCTCAGTCGGGCTCGCCGAACTGAAGGGGGAGAGGTTCATTGCCTTCCCGCGCGACCGGATCTCGCGGCTTTTCGACCACATCGCTGCGCTGCTTCATGCCGCCGACGTCGACTTCGACCTCTCGCAGCAAGCCGTCCAGTTCCCGACCATCCTCGGACTGGTGGCCGCCCACTTGGGCATCGCAGTTGTCCCGGAATCCCTCCGCGCCTTCGCCATCCCCGGCCTTGCGTACCTGGACATCCAGGACGCCAGCGCCGTATCCCGCGTCAGCCTGATCTACAGCAACGACATGACCGACTCACCCCCGCATCGCCAAAGTCAGACAAGCCTGCCGACAGACAATGGGAACCCCAAAGTTGGCCCCGCTGAACGCTGGATAACTGGCGTGCTTGGTCACTTCGGCGCACGGGGAAACGTGTTGAAGCCCGAAGGCACTGCTGATGAGGGCGAAGTGGCTGAAGGCTTTCGGCGTGTTTCCGAGCTGCCACGCCGCCTGGCCGTCCCATTCCTCGCTGAGCAGGCCAAGGTCGTTGCGAAGCGCCAGGAGCCGTTCGACGAGTTCGGTTGCTTCGGTGCTCCGGCCTGCCCCGAGGATGGCATCGACGAGCCAGAAGGAGCAGGCCAGAAAGACGCCCTCCCCGCCGGGCAATCCGTCGTTGCTGCGCTCTGGCTTGTACCGCAGCACGAACCCGTCCTGAGTCAGGTTGCGCTGGATGCCGTCGACGGTGCCCAGCGCGTGGGGTGGCACGGGGGGCGGGAACCGGACGCGGGGGATCAACAGCATGCTCGCGTCCAATCCCTTGCTGCCATGGGACTGGACGAATGAATTCAATTCTGAATCGAAGCGCTGTTGCATGAATCGCGGTGGATGCTGTCAAGTAGGTCTTCCCAGCGTTCCGCTGGGCCCGGGAGGTGGAAGTCACGGGGGC
Source organism: Pseudarthrobacter defluvii (assembly GCF_030816725.1). NCBI lineage: Bacteria > Bacillati > Actinomycetota > Actinomycetes > Micrococcales > Micrococcaceae > Pseudarthrobacter > Pseudarthrobacter defluvii. The sequence goes on along the minus strand of NZ_JAUSYG010000001.1, from coordinate 2,286,716 downwards.
CTTTTGCCATCCTGTCTACCGCCACCCAGGCCATGACTTTGGAGTGGGTGAAATGGCGGCGGGGTCGCCGCATCTCCCAGTGCCCGTTGTCGGGCTGTTGCCAGACTCCCTCGAGGTGGTCTATCAGGGCGATCCGGATGTCCCAGGAATCGTCAGGGGAGTGCAGCAACGCGTTGCGGGTGAGGGAGAGCCGGATTGCTGAGACAACCTGCGGCGGTATTTGGCCGTGCCGCCTTCGGCCAAGCTTTCCGCAAGTTGGCCAGTAGATAAATGGTGCGGCCGGAACAGTTCATCACGCATGGAAGCACGAAGGGCTGAGCGGCAGCTGCGACAGTACCGATGCCGCGGACTGTTGCCTTAACGCAAGTAACAGGGCTAGCGTATCGTCACATAATCCCAGGCGGGGAGTGATGCTGTCTGTCATGCAGCCCGGTTGAAGCACCGTCGGACACACGGCAGCCAAATTCGCCCTCGAAGGGTTCCTCGCGCCACCGGGCCACAAGCCCCTGCATGGAAGGAACGGCCATGGTCGATCGTATTGCTCAGATTTGGGGGACCCGCACTCCGTATGCACGGGATGAGCGGTGGCCGGTCCGGGTGGACCAGGTCCTTGCCGAGGGTGTGAACGAAGCTGAGGTGGAGCGGTGGGTGCAGTCGGCATGCGTGCTGTGCAGCAACGGATGCGGCATCGATATCGCAGTGAAGGACGGGGCCATGGTCGGGGTCCGCGGCAGGTCTGTGGACACCGTCAACCATGGCCGTCTTGGACCGAAGGGCCTGTTCGCGAGCTGGCAGGGGGTGAGCAACCAGGACCGCATCACCAAGCCCCTGGTCCGTGAAAACGGGGTGCTGGTCGAGTCGGACTGGGATACGGCGATGGACCGCATCGTCGCCCGCAGCAGGAGACTGCTGGATGAAAAGGGCCCTCTCTCGCACGGTTTTTACACGAGCGGGCAGTTGTTCCTTGAGGAGTACTACGCTCAGGCCATCGTCGGCAAAGCGGGGATCGGCACGCCTCACATGGACGGCAATACGAGGCTTTGCACCGCGACCGCGGCGGCGGCCATGAAGGAATCCTTTGGCTCTGACGGCCAGCCCGGCAGTTATGTCGACATAGATGAATGTGATGCCATGTTCCTGTTTGGGCATAACATGGCCGAAAGCCAGACCGTCCTGTGGATGCGTGTCCTGGACCGGATTGCCGGCCCGGACAAGCCCAGAGTTGTGTGCGTGGACCCCCGCGACACCGAAGTCGCCCGCAACGCAGAAGTCCACTTGCCGGTCCGGCCCGGCACCAATCTGGCCTTGATGCACGGGCTGGTACGGGAACTGTTCATCAGCGGTTGGATCGACCAGGACTACATCGACCGGCACACAATGAACGTCGATGAGCTTCGGAGAACGGTTGAACCGTGGACTCCCGAGGCGGTGGCACAAACCTGCGGCGTCGATGCGGAGGATGTTCGCCGGGCGGCGGAAATCTTTGGGACCTCGGACCGGGTGCTGTCCACGGTCTTGCAGGGCTTCTACCAATCGTCCCAAGCCACGGCATCCTCCTGCGCGGTGAACAACCTGCACCTGCTCAGGGGGCTTTTAGGCAAGCCGGGCTGCGGGATACTGCAAATGAACGGCCAGCCAACAGCCCAGAACAACCGCGAATGCGGGGCCGATGGGGACCTGTCCGGGTTCCGGAACTGGGAAAACCCCGAGCACGTCCAAGAACTTGCCGATTTGTGGAACGTCGACGCCGCAATCATCCCGCACTGGGCTCCACCTACCCACGCCATGCAGATCTTCCGGTACGTCGAGCAGGGATCGATTGAATTCCTGTGGATCTCAGCAACCAACCCGGCCGTGTCGATGCCGCAGCTGCCACGGATCCGGGAGATCCTCAACGCTGACAGCCTGTTCCTGGTCGTGCAGGACCTCTACCTGACCGAGACCGCCCAATACGCCGATGTGGTGCTGCCGGCGGCGGCGTGGGGAGAGAAAACCGGGACGTTCACCAACGTGAACCGCACAGTGCACCTGTCGGAGAAAGCGGTGGAACCTCCGGGACAGGCCCGCAGCGACCTGGATACATTCCTGGACTACTCCCGGCGCATGGGCTTCACGCAGCGTGACGGATCGCCCCTGCTGGACTGGAAAGGGCCGGAGGACGCGTTCACCGCTTGGAAGGAATGTACGCGCGGGCGTCCCTGTGACTACACCGGCATCACCTACGACAAACTCCGCGGCGGCAGCGGCGTCCCCTGGCCGTGCAACGAGGACCATCCAGATGGCACAGTGCGTATGTACCGTGACGGAGTGTTCGCCACCGACCCCGACTACTGCGAAACCTACGGCCATGACCTGCTGACCGGAGCCACGGTCGGCCCGGCAGCCTACAAGGCAATGAACCCGGCAGGGCGGGCCATCTTCAAAACTGCCCCCTACCAGCCGGCGCACGAGACCCCGGATGAGGACTACCCCTTCCGGTATACGACCGGGCGCACTGTGTACCACTTCCACACGCGCACGAAGACGGCCAGATCCCCCCAGCTGAACCAGGCAGCGCCCGACGCATGGGTGGAGATGTCCGTTAACGACGCCCAGTCCGCGGGGCTGGTGGAAGGCGACCTTGTCCAGGTCGAATCACGCCGGGGACATATCACCGCCCCGGTACGGGTCAGCGGGATCCGGGATGGCAGCATCTTCGCCCCGTTCCACTACGGGTACTGGGACGAGGGGGGAACACCAAACAGCAGGCACCGGGCCGCGAACGAACTGACCATCACTGAATGGGATCCCGTCTCCAAACAGCCCGTCCTGAAGAACGCAGCGGTCCGCGTCACAAAGATCGCCGACGGTGTGGGACCAGCCCTTGCCCCAACCACCACAGCCTCGCGCCCCGCGACCCAAGGACGGGGAGGCAAACGGGTGCTGCCCACGGCGGGCGGGCCGGCAGCACAGGCCAAGGAGACAATCGCACCAGTCGAACCCCCGGCGGTGGCCACCAAGGAGGAACACTCATGAAGCTTCCCGTCTACCTGGGCCTGCTGCACAAGTCCGAAGGCACCCTCGCCGAATCCTTCCGACAGGTATCCGAAGGGCACGGGCACGAGCCCGACGTCCACTTCCTCTGCCAGACGCTGGCGGCACAATGCGACGAACACCAAAAGGCACTTCAGCCCGTCATCAACCGGTACGGCGAGGTCGATGCCGACGACGAACCAGAAAGACTGCATTCCGACGGGCTCCAGGACACCCGAACAGGTCCCGTTGGGCTGCTGAGAGACCTCCAGGACCTCTACCTCCTCGCGAGCCTCGTCGACACCACTTGGACCATGATCAAGCAAGCCGCGCAAGGACTAAGGGACAAGGAACTCCTGGACATCATTACCGCCTGCGACGGGCAAACCGGCACCCAACTCAAATGGCTGCAAACCCGAATGAAACAAGCAGCCCCCCAGGCCCTCATCATCGCTGAATGAATCCTCGTTTCCGCCTTCGTCCACCGCGGTAGTCGTCCCATGCACAAGGCCAATAATGGACCTTCCGTCGGGCTACGGCCACGGGGTTACGGTTCGAAGACGCCGTCGGACCGGTTCCCAGGCGCGGCGGGGAGAGGAGTGTTGGTCGCGGGTTTCGTACCCATCTGTTCGGCAAGACGGTACGCGCTCCCGTGACGGGGGCCCTGCACCCCCTCATGGATGCTCTCGAAGTCTCGAAGGCTTGGCCCTCCAGTAACTCATCTCTTCGGGAACCGGACCGACACCGGTAATTTTTCGTTACTGGGGATGAGCGGACTCTGGTTCGTCGGAGGGTTTGGGCAGCAGGCGGCGGGCGGATTCGTCGAGAAGGTGACGGACCTCGCCAACGCGGTCGATGTTGTATCCGCACTGGTACATCACGTGCTCAAGCTCTGCAAGGGCGTTGCGCAGCACCGGTACGTGTGCATGTTGGATTACGGCGGGCAAGGCGCCGTCGAGGACCTCTTCGAAGTCCTTCTTGTCAGTTTCGTGGAGTCTGGGTACCAGGCGCGCGAAAGAGCGGATCAGCTCAGCGCAGGTCTGGACCTGGCTGGAATCGACGGTGCCGATGATGAGGGTGCTCAGCGCTGCCATGCCCAGCGGCACAGCCCCGTCCAAATAAACTACGGGCAACTCTTCCTGTTCTAGAGAGCGGTTGGATCTGTCCCGCTCTCCGCTGATCATCCACCGTCCCAGTAGGTCGCTCAGTGACCGGATTGCAGCGGTGGCGGTGTTCGGGCTTTGGGAGGCGCTGGTGCCGGTTGCCCAAGCAATGTTCTCCAGTTGGTCAATGGCGTAACCGGCCTCGGCATCGACGTCGCGGATGTCGTCGATTCCGAATGCTGCAAGGACGCGGTCATCGTGTGAGGAATCATCTGGGCTTACGCCGACCAAGCGGACTACTACTTCATCGAAAACCAAGTACTCACCCAGCCGGCCTTCCACCAGAACCTCTGTGTGCGGACCAGCGGCCCGGGCAATCTGGGCAAGCCTGTCGACGTCGATTGTGACCACGTAACCACTATCCAGTACCCGCACCTTCCGCTCAGGCGCGCCCTCGGCGCTTATCCTCCGCTTGCGCGTCCGCCCCAGGAGGACAAGTTCGTTCTCGCGTGCCCGCAGCGCAAGTTCATGGATGGAACGCACGACCGACTGCGGGCGCATTTGGTCGATGGTCCCGTGAATGAGCAGAAGCAGGGCCACCAGCGCCGCCACGGTCAGGAACAATGTGATGGCTGCCCCGTACACGGGCGCCGGGTCATCCCGTGCCAGGCCGAGAACAAGGAAGGTGAAGGCGGTGGCCCCCACGAAGAACCCGAAATAGGCTTGGTTGGCACGTCGGCGCAGGAACTGGTCGAAGACCACGGAGGTCAGTGAACTCGCGGTCTGTTGCACGGCCAGCAGCAGCACTGAAAACGTAATCGACGTGACGGTCAGGAGGCTTGTCGCAACTGCTGATACGAAGTCTGATGCCCCTTTGGCAGGCACGATGGCCGCCGCAACACTTCGCAGCGGCGTCTGATTCCCGCCCACAATATCCAGGACTGACACGAGCACGCCCCCGACGCAGAAAGCGGCCGTAATCAGCAGAGGCACCCTGAGGAACTCGTCGACGCCACGCCGGACCCGGCCCGCCTCGTGCATGCGGCCAGAACTGCGCAGCGGATCACTAACTGCAGAATTCCTGCCCTTGCTGGTGTCCCATCCGCTCATGCCCACTCCTTCAAAGGGTCAATAACAGTGGTAAGCGGCGTCCCAGTGAGTTGCCTCCGGCTTGCTGTCCCGTCCGCGTCACTGTCAAGTATGCTCGCTACGGAGTTTGGCGGTCAGGTCCATTCCCAAAGTTCTTAGGTCCCGAATTTGTACCTCTGCACATAGATCTGTCCGGGCTGCTTTATGGGGTTAGGTCATGGTGGCGACGGCGAAGAGTCCGGCGACGCCGATGAGGTAGAGGATGAGGACGACCACGGGGAATGGAAGCCTTCGGCAGTGGTGAGGACGCCCAGCGCTGGCTGAAACAGTCCTTTTGCAGACACTCCCCTGTCGATTCTAAAGAGCCGATAGTGGATATTTTGTCAGGCTGGCGCCGAAAGGGGCTCCGAGACTACGATTTCGGCTCCTTAGGCAAGGAAGATTTTGCCTTAGCCTTCGCACTCGACGCAGTATGAATGGCCGTTGCTCTCGCGCGCCAGCTGGGACCGGTTGCCGGACGAGAAAACAGGAATAGCATGTGAACTCGTCAGCGGCTTGGGGAATCACTTGCACGATGAGCTCGTCGGCGATGATTTCCCCGCCAGGCGTCAGCCCTTCGTCCAGGGCGTCGGCTTCGTCCAGCTCGGTGACGACGCTGCGCGCATCAGGGGTTTTTACAGACTGTACGTCCTCCAGAGAGCGCTCCTGGGACTCCTTGACGTCGGGACGGACTTCGTCATAGTCGGCTGCCACGTTGTGCTTCTCGTTTCCTCGTTGCCTGGTGATTATCCTCTTCTGAGGCTGCAACGTGCGCGCTTGCGCGGTTGTTCCCGGGCCTAACTGGCCAATAGAAGGCGCCAAGCGGGACCCCTGCTCGTGGCGGCCACTGGTGAAGCTCCGATCAAATAGCGGTTGACCGGAGCTTCGGTACATTATGGTCGTTGGTGCCTGAGAATTCGCTGGAAGCCCAGCTCGCCGTAATTTAACTCCACGGACCATTTGTACTCCCCCAGCGCCCTTCCATCGGGCCGCTGATGGCCGACGTTCCGTCAACCTAGCAAGTTGCGATTGCCTTGGCGACCTTTTGCATGAGCTGAGGAGCTCACCGCGATGTAAGCGTGCCTCGACACTGCCCTTCTGTCCAGCTTCGCGTGATTTACGGCATTTCGTACGGCAGGGCTTTGTAGGCGGTGTGTTTGTTCATGTTCCAGCCTGCGACGATTCCGGAGCCGATCATTTGGTCGCTGAGTCGTGCGAGGCGGTAGGCGGGGTCGGTGTCGAGGGCGAGTTGGAGGAATTGGTGTGCTTTGCTGCCTCTGCCTTCCCACCAGTTGATGTAGCCGATGGTGGTGAGGACCGGGGCAGCGTGTTGGGGGCTGGTGCGGGTGTAGGCGTGCAGGAGTAGTTGCTGTGCCCACTCGATGCGCGACCACTTGGGGGCGCCGTCGGTTTGTGCAAAGAGGATGCTTTGCAGTGGCTCTTCCAGGTCTGGGATGTCGGCGATGAGGCGGTCGCGGATGGCCGGGAACTGGAGGTTTGCGACCAAGGCGTGTGAATCGTCGTCGCTGGGGAAGGATGCAGTGTCCAGCATGCCGGCCCAGAGCTCCCGGGCTTGCCTCGTTGCGGTACCGGCGGACATGGATCGGATGGTGTCCATGTGGTGTTCGACGGCGGCGGCGTTAGCAAGTGCCTCTCTGGTGGCTGGGAGTGTGATCTGGTCGGTGGGTTGGACGGCGCTGCCGCGGTAGATGAACTCGGCGTTGATTGCGCTGGTCTGGGTGGAGCTGACGGGCAGGGCGAGTTCGTGGCCGGGTTCGCCGTCGTATGGGGAGAAGGTGTCGTCGCCGACGAAGAGCCCGTCGCGGATGGTGATGCCTTGTTCGGCGAGGACTCCGGTGAGTGCGGCGATGGTGCCGGCGTGGGGTTTGGGCTGTCCGGGTTGCCAGGGTGCGCTGGTGTAGACGGCGAAGATCAGTGACGTCGCGGTGGTGTCGCTGGTGAGGTAGTGGGCGACGGTTCGGGCGTAGGGGAGTTCCTGGCCGGGCTGGCGGGGGAGATCGATCCGTAGGGTGGCGCCGATGCTGTTCTCGTTGAGGGTGATGCAGACCAGGCTTTCTTTTGGCCAGAACCCGAGTGTGTGCCCGATGAAGCTGAGGACATCCGGTGGCGTTTTGATGGTGAGTTTTTCCATCATCCCTGTTCTCCTTGACCCTTGAGTTGCCTTGTTCCTGTGGTTGTTGGTGGTGAGCGTCGTTCTGGTAGGGGACCATCCGCTGGGTTGAGGGGCCGGAGTGCAACTTGGGGGACCGGCGCCGGGGACGAAAACTTCATCGCCATGCAGTGCCTCCGGTGCGATCATGGAGAAGTTTTCGGTTCCGGGGTCGGCGCGGTAGCGCCCTGGTTGCGCGGAGGACCCGCCCAGCGATCATGGGATATATCAGAATGACAAGCAGCGATACAGCTTCCACTCATTCATCGGACTAGGCAGATCGAGCAGCATGACCACTCCAAGATGGCTGAGCTGCAAGCAATGCCCGGAGACCTTTCAAAACGACACTGGGAGCGGGGCGGCAGGGACCATCGGGCGTTTGTGGGTGTCAGCGATGTGCTGGTCGCATGGCTTCGATGTCGAGTTCGAGCGCGATCTTCTGGTCCTGGGGGAGGAAGCGAACGGACTTTTCGTAAAGGGCGAGGCCTGCGGTCCAGTTTTCCCAACGGCCGTCGCTGCGCAGGACGCCCGGGCGGTGTAGGGCGGCGGCGGTGAGGATTGCGGTGACGACAACGTCGTAGGGTTTGTTCTCGGTTTTACAGAACCAGGCATGGTGCCCACTGCCGGCGGCGTTTGCGCTAGGGAGGGAGAAAGTCTCGTAGGCTTCACCTGCTGCGGCGAACCCGTTCAGCTTGATGCCGTGTGCTTCGATGAGGACCGGCAGCCCTTCGCCGCGGGGCCCGCAGACTGTGACGCCGGAAGCTTCGATGATTTTTGCGGCCTCAGCGATGACTTGGGGCGTGGCGATCAAGCCGCGAAAGTAGTGGGTGTAGCCCATGCGCTGCTCCTTCGATAGTCAGGAGCGACTCTAATCCCTCAACAAGTTGAAGGGGGATGCCGGCGTGGAAGTAATGACCTAGATTTTCTGCTGTCGAGGGGCGGCGGTGCCCTCGAGGAGGACCGGAATAGCTGATCGGATAGAGGGTAGTATGCGTGTAGACAATGTCCACGCGTGCCGTCTCAGAATGCCTCGTGTAGCCTTCGGTTTCGACCGGATTACGCATGTTGCCGGCCGGGAATGCAGTTCGAGTCCCACCTTGGGCACGCAGAGCCCCTCGTCAGAGGGGGTTTTTGCTTTAAGCGTGTCTACAAAGCTTTGGCCCGTCGACTCTGACGGTGGTTCGCGGCCGTGGCCTGGCCGCCGCGGTGGCCTATTCAGGTGTGTGGGTGGCGGGCTCAGTGCCCTGGCTGGTGGGCTCACCGCCTGCTGTTTATGGGTGGCAGGTGGTTCCTCGTTCCGGTTCTGTCGGGTTGGTCTGGGGTGGCCAACACCTGTTCATGGCTTTGCGGTGCGGGAACGACATGACGAAGACCTCTCTGGTGCGGAACGGTCTCGGAAGGCCGCTCTTGGTTGCGCCGGAGGACGTGGTCGTGTATTTGTCCGGCCAAGGGAGGTGTGGACTGTGTCCACAGCTACGTCTGCTTCTTGGAGTGGCCGTAGGGGTCGTGTCCACTGTCCGGTTCAGGGATATGAATTCATTTCGGCGGCGTCAGAAAAGAAACAAACCGAGCCCAGCCGGACCCTACACACCACCGCTCGACGTCAGGTTGGGGTGTGCCCCACCTGGTTGACCTCGATGCCTGCGGCAGGATGCCTGTTCGTTGTTGGATGTACCGCGCAACCCGCGCGACCGGGCGGCCTGTACGCGGACGACGCTGTAGGTTGCCCGACTTAGAGACCTAAATGGTCCCTCTGCTCCAGCAGGCGGGACACCCCGTAGCCAATCGCCAGGCCCCAGAAGGCTGCATGGATGTTGAAGAGGTTCATGCCGCTGCCGCCGTCGCGAGGCGCCCGGAAACCTTGTACACCTACATCCTCACCGGGTCCGCGGACTGCGCGGCGGAGCTTTCCAGCCCTGCCTCTAAGTTTGCAGAGCTGTTGATCCGGGACATAGGGAGCATCCCGGGCGTTAGATCGGCCGCCACGTATCCCGTCCTCAGCTATCCCAGAACGATGCACCAGTGGAATCCCGGCGTCCTGACGCCGGAAGAAATTGAGGTGATGGGCGGAACCCGCTACTCGAAGGCACCGACCGCCCTGGAACACGTGGAGCAACTGGGAAAAGAGGACCGGCAACTTCTCAGGGCACTGGAACGCGATGGCCGCGCCAGTTACGAGGAACTGGCGCGCATCACGGGACTCTCGGTGCAGACGACCCAGCGCAGGGTGGAGCGGATGCGGCGCGAGGGGACAGTGTTCATCCGCGCAGTCTTCGAGCCTGCGCTGCTCGGATTGCCGGTAGAGGTGCTGCTGTGGGTCAAAGTGCCGTTTCCGGAACTGGACCGCGTGGAAGCGGAAATGCTTCCTTCCCCGTCAGTCCGGTACGCCGCGGTACTCGCCGGTGACTTCCAGCTTGTTGTCGATGCCGTCTTTCCCAGCCGCGCCGCACTTTCCACGTACCTGAAAGAGTCCCAGTGGGCCACCCGGGCCCATGCCATCGAGCCGGCCGTGGTGGTAGACGCCCTAAAGCGCAGCGGAACAATGGCACTGTCGTTCGGCGAAGACCTCGGCGGGTACAGCTCCTGACGCGTGGGTCGCCCTCGCGGTGTCTTTGAAAAGCGCGCCGGATGTTCACGGCTCGCTTTTCGCTGGCTTATTGCGTTGTTCCTGCCGCTACTGCGGGACTTTCGCCAGCGTTTCCTGCTCCGCGGCGATGGTGGTGTTGTCGCCGTGGCCGGTGCGGACCACCGTTTCCGAGGGAAGCGTCAAAAGCCGTCCACGGATGGAGGTCAGGATGGTGGGATAGTCACTGTAGGACCGGCCCGTGGCACCCGGGCCGCCATTGAACAGCGTGTCCCCGGTGAATACCGTTCCTTCGCTTTCGAGGTAGAAGCAGGTGGACCCCGGGGAGTGGCCGGGCGTGCGGATCGCCTTCAGCGTTGCCCCGCCCACCTCGAACACGTCCCCGTCCGAGTGATAGCGGTCCGGCTTGGCGTCAGGGTAGACCTGCTCCCACAGCACCAGGTCCTCCTCGTTCAGGAGGACCGGTGCTCCCAGCGCGTCTGCAACCTCCCGGGCGGCACCGATGTGGTCGTTGTGCGCGTGGGTCAGCAGGATGGCCTTGACCTTGCGGCTGCGGACCTGGTTGATGATCGCGGCGGCGTCGTGGGGAGCGTCGATGATGACGCATTCCTCGTCGTTGCCCACGATCCAGACGTTGTTGTCCACATCCCAGGTGCCGCCGTCGAGCGAGAACGTGCCCGAGGTGACCAGGTTCTCAATGGTGACGGCCATCAGATCTGCACTGGGCTGACTTCAACAACGGAACGCAGGACCTTGCCCTCGTGCATTTTGCCGAAGGCCTCCTCCACCTGGTCGATGGTGATGCGCTCGGACACGAACGCGTCCAGGTCCAGGTTGCCCTGCTTGTAGTGGGACACCAGCATGGAGAAGTCCCGGGAGGGCAGGCAGTCGCCGTACCAGGAGGACTTCAGCGACCCGCCGCGGCCAAAGACATCCAGCAGCGGCAGTTCCAGCGTCATCTCCGGCGTCGGCACACCGACCAGGACCACGCGGCCGGCAAGGTCGCGGGCGTAGAACGCCTGCTTGTAGGTTTCAGGACGGCCGACGGCGTCAATCATCACGTCCGCGCCGTTGCCTCCGGTAAGGGCCCGGATGGCCTCCACCGCGTCCTCCTGCTTGGAGTTCACGCCATGGGTGGCGCCGAGGGACTTGGTCATCCCGATCTTGTTGTCGTCGATGTCAACGGCGATGATCGTCGTCGCACCCGCCAACTTCGCGCCGGCGACCGCGGCGATGCCCACGCCGCCGCAGCCAATCACTGCCACGGACTCGCCGCGCTTGACCTCGCCGGTGTTGATCGCGGCACCGATGCCGGCCATGATGCCGCAGCCCAGCAGCCCCACGGCCGCCGCGTCTACGTCGGGGTCCACCTTGGTGCACCGCCCCGCGGCCACCAGGGTCTTTTCAGCGAAGGCGCCAATGCCCAGGGCCGGGGACAGGACCGTGCCGTCCTCAAGGGTCATCTTCTGGGTTGCGTTGTGGGTATTGAAGCAGTACTGCGGCTGGCCCTTGGCGCACGCCCGGCACTCGCCGCACACCGCCCGCCAGTTCAGGATGACCCGGTCACCGGGCCCCACCGAGGTGACGTCCGGACCAACTGCAGAGACAACGCCGGTGGCCTCATGGCCCAGCAGGTACGGGAAATCATCGCCGATGCCGCCCTGCTTATAGTGCAGATCCGCGTGGCAGACACCGCAGGTCAGGATGTCCACCAGCGCTTCCCCCGGCCCCGGATCCGGCACCAGGATGGTCTCCAGCGACACCGGGGCGTTCTTTTCCTTAACCACTACTGCTTGGACTTTATGAACCATGAATGCGTACCTTCGTTTGCGTTCTTGCAGTTGAACCGGGGCGGATCAGATGTTTTTAGTGCCGAGATGCCAAATTCTGTGGGTCCCGACGCTGAGAAGCTGGCGGTCACCACTGGAGATTCTGCGGACCCAGATCACTCCGATGTCTGCTGCTGTTTCTTCTACTTGGAGCGCGTCCTGGTAGAAGAGGTCTTCTGAGACGGCAACCCTGTCGCCGGCCCGGAGCATGGACCAGTCCTCTACCTCAACTGCACGGGTGTGGCGGTTCAATTAATCCTCCGCGATGTCGATTGGCACTACCGGTCGCTGTATCCAGGAAGCGGCCCTCAGCCTTGGCATTCCGCGGTGGGGGCGCCGCCTGTGGCGGTGCCCCCACCAGTCAGTGGTGTTTTAGCCGTTGATGACCTGGGGGACGCCGAGGTGTTTGAGTCCTTCGACGCCGAATTCGAGGCCGTAGCCGGATTGTTTTGCCCCGCCGAAGGGGATGCGAGGGTCGACGGCGCCGTGTTTGTTGATCCAGACGGTACCTGCTTGGATTCGGGCGGCGACGTTGCGGGCTGTTGCCGGGTCTGAGGACCAGACGGAGGCGCCGAGGCCGACGTCGAGGGCGTTTGCTTTCTGGATTGCTTCGTCGATGGTGCTGTAGCGGATGATGGGCAGGGCGGGGCCGAATTGTTCTTCGGCGACGAGTGGGTTGTCGTTGTCGATGTCGGCCACGAGGGTGGTGGGGTAGAAGTAGCCGGGCTGGTCAGTGTCCGGGTTTCCGCCGAGGAGGACGCGGGCCCCGGCGGCTTTGGCGGCCTCCACGAGGTTCGCGACGATCTCGTACTGTGCCTTGTTCTGCAGCGGTCCCAGGACGTTGTTTTCGTCCAGGCCGTTGCCCATCGGCATGGCCTTGGCCACATTGGTGAGCTCCTCGCAGACGGCGTCGTAGATGTCGTCGTGGACGTAGAGGCGTTTCAGGGCAGCGCAGGTTTGGCCGGTGTTGATGAAGGCGCCCCAGAACAGGCCTTCGGCGATGGCCCTCGGGTCGGCGTCGGGCAGGACGATGCCGGCGTCGTTACCGCCGAGCTCCAGGGTGAGCCGCTTGATGGTGTCCGCGGAGGATTTGATGATCGCCTTGCCCGTTGCGGTGGAGCCGGTGAACATGATCTTCCCGATGGCGGGGTGCGAGGCGAGGGCTTCGCCTACGTCGCGGCCGCCGGAGACCACGGTGAGGAGCCCTTCGGGCAGGGCTTCGTTGATGGTTTCAACGAGGGCAAGCACGCTGAGCGGGGTGTATTCGGAGGGTTTGACCACTACGGCGTTGCCCATTCTCAGTGCGGGGGCGACCTGCCAGACGGTGATCATCATGGGCCAGTTCCATGGCCCGATGGCCCCGACGACGCCGATGGGCCGGTAGTGCAGCTCCGCACGGGTTTCACCGTCATCGACCAGGGTTTCCGCTTCGAGCGGTGTCCCGGCGGCGGCGCGGAGCCAGGCGGCGCAGGCGCCGACTTCGAAGCGGGCGTTGGGGCCGTTCAGCGGTTTGCCCTGCTCGCGGGAGAGCAGCTGGGCGAGTTCTTCCGCGCGCGCTTCGACGGCGTCGGCGGCCTTCAGCAGTGCGGCGGACCGTGCCTCGTGACCGAGTGTGGCCCAGCCGGGCTGGGCGGCGACTGCCACGTCGATGGCGTGCTGCAGGTCCGCGACCGTATGCACCGGGGCTTCTCCGACGGGTTCACCGGTGGCGGGGTTGAAGATGGTTCGGGTGGAGACGGCGTCCTGGGTAAGGACAGGCGTGGTGTTCATGGCATTCTCCTCATTGAGTGGTTGGTTGTTGTTCGGGTGAATCCGGGATGGTCACCATTGGTTTTGATCAGCTGGGTCGTTGAGTGTTTCCAGTGCCAGACGGAGTTGCTCGATCATGTGTTGGGCGTGTTCGAGTTCGAAGACGAGCGGTGGCCTCATTTTGAGGACGTTTTCGTGGCGACCGATCTTTCCGATGAGAACGCCGCGGGAACGCATCTCTTCCGTGAGTGCCTTGGTGGCGGCAGGGTCCGGTGTCGCATCCTCGGGATTGACGATCTCCAGACCAAAGAACAGGCCCCGGCCGCGTACGCTCTTGATCCTGGGGTTGCCTTTAGCGACGGCTGCGAGTGCGTCAGCGATGAACTTGCCGAGTTGGTGCGCATTTTCAATAAGCCCGTTCTCTTCCATGACATGCAGCACAGCAAGACCGGCAGCTGACGAGACGGGGTTTCCGGCAAATGTGTTGAAGTAGGTGTTGTTTTCCCCGAATTCCTCCATCAGTGCTTGCGTGGTGATGACACCACCTACCGGGTGGCCGTTGCCCATCGGCTTGCCAAGCGTCACCAGATCAGGGGTGGTGCCGAAAGCCTGGTGGCCCCACATATGGTTGCCGGTCCGTCCGAAGCCCGATTGGACCTCGTCCGCTATGACCAGCCCGCCGGCGGCACGGACCCGCTCGGTGACTGCCTCTATGTAGCCGTCGGGGGTCTGTAGGAGTCCTTCGGTTGAGAACAACGGGTCATACAGGATGGCTGAGACTCCGCAGCCTTCGGCCTGGAGCGAGGAGATGGCTGCGTCGACGTCGCGCAGCGCTTCCTGGAGGAGGCGCTTTCCTTTAGCCTGTGTCAACCCTGCTGCGTCCGGAATACGAAGGGGGCGTACGTGGGCGCCGAGGGGTTCTTTGACCTGGAGGCCGGTGGTCAGTTCGGCCAGAGTGGTTGTGTTGCCGTGGTAGCTGTGGTCCGAGATAAGGATGCCGGTGTTGCCGGTGTGTTGCCGTGCGATTCGTAGGGCGAGCTCGTTTGCTTCGGATCCGCTGTTGGTGAAGAATACCCGCTCCAGCGGGGAATCGAAGAGCGCCAGCAGCTTTTCGGCGTACTCAACGACGCGCGAGTTGAGGTACCTCGTGTGGAGGTTGACGGTCTGCAGCTGGGCTGTGATTGCTTCGCGGACGACAGGGTTGGAGTGTCCGACGTGGGGGACGTTGTTGTAGACATCCAGGTAGGTCTTGCCGGTGGCGTCGTGGACCCACACGCCTTCGCCGGCCACGATTTCCAGGGGAGTGGCATAGAACAGCGGGGAGTGGCGCCCGATGGTGCGTTCGCGGCGGTCAATGAGGCTTTCCTGAAGGAGTGCGTCGGGTGCCGGTTCTGTGGCTGTTTCGAGTGTCATTGCTGTCCTTGGCCGTTGGTGCGGATTTGAGTCCGGAACATGAGTCGGTGGGTGTTGCCGGGGTCGGACGGTCGCTGGCCGGCCCCGGCAGCCGGTTAGAGGGCTTGGGCGCCGGCAGTAGCGACCAGGTGGTCGTTTTCAACGGTGCTGCCGCTGACACCGATGGCGCCGACGGTGACCCCGTCTTTAGTCAGTGGGATGCCTCCGGGAAAGGTGATCAGGCCGCCATTGGATACTTCGATGTTGAACAGCGGTCCGCCGGGCTGCGAGATGGAGCCGATGTCTCCGGTGGGCATGTCGAAGTAGCGGGCCGTGCGTGCCTTTTTGATGGCGATGTCGATACTGCCGAGCCACGCACCGTCCATGCGGGTGAAGGCCTTGAGGTTTCCGCCGGCGTCTACAACGGCAATGTTCATCAGGGTTTCCGAGGACAGGGCTGCCTCTCGTGCCGCTTCAACTATCTTGTGTGCTTCTTGCTGCGTGATGTCGTTCATCTGTTGCTCCGAAATCTTTTCCTGTTTAAGGGCGTAGTTGCATTGACTGGCGTAGAGCCAGCCTTGGTTAGGCGCTAACGCGCGCGCCGCGGTTTTGTTAGACGAGAGCTGCCGGTTTTGCGGCTGCCTTTATTAAGTCGGGGAAGTCAGGGGCTGTTATTTCAGAGATCAACCCTTCCCAACAGGTACGCAGTTCCCCTGCGTAGTCGGCGTCGTCGTTGGGCGCAGCGTTGCCCATTGCGGTGATCCACAGTCCACTGTTGGACCAATGAGCCACCGCCATGAAGAGCCTGGCGCGGGCCATTTTTACTGGGTCAGTGTTGCCGAAGTAGGCTTCGAAGAGTGCCTGTGCCTTCTCTTCCCCGAATCCGTTTTGCGCTGCAATAAATCCGATCTCGTAGCACGGGTCCGAGTTGCCGGCGAGGTCCCAGTCGATAATGTTGTAGGTCATCGAGGAGGTGTCCTTGATGATGTTTGCATCCCAAATGTCCAGATGGCAGGGAACAAACTGGGAAGGATCCAGGGCCAGGACGGTCTCCAGACGGTCCATCAGGGCTTGGATGGCTGACGTTCCGGGCGGCAGCTCGATACCTTGTCTTCTGGCGGCCTCCATCCTTTGTCGGGCCAGGTTGAAGGGGTTGATGTCGTTGAGGAACCGGCGGCCGGAGTGATGAAGCCGGTGAAGGGCAGGGACGAGTCGGGTGACGGAGTCATCGTCGTCGCTTAGCCTCGGGTGGCCTCCCGGAACAAAGTCGAGAGCCAGCGCCAAGGGTTCGTTTGAGACTGTTATGACGGGCGCGCCTACGCCGATCTCGGCGGCAATTCTTGTGTTTTCCAGAACCACGTGGGCGGCGGGCAGAACTCCTACCGTTTCCCAGTAGTTGTTCCAGAGCTTGACGACGCAACGACGGGAACCGTCCTCGACGAGGTAGTTCTTATGGGCCTGGCCGCCGGAGAGGGAATGTGCGGTGACGTGACAGCCAACCCAGTCTGGGTTCGTCGAAAGCACCGCCTCAATGCTGGTGATTTCGGTATCAGGGACGATGGTCATTAGGATTGGATGTCCTTCGATGTTCGAATGCAGGTGCACTGTGTTGGGGTCGGAGGTTGTCCTGGCTGCACTGTTCGCACTGTTTCACGAGCTCCCACAAGCTCTGTAACGGTGCGGTCAGGACGTCTGCCGGTGTCACGGTTTATGCCTTTGCTGTGGCGAAGCGTGAAGGCAGGAACAGGTTTGTTTCGGGGCGGGAAATGCCGTCGACATGATCGGCCAGCATTTCACCAACAACCGCTGCATAGCGGAACCCTCGGCCCATGTCTCCGGTGCCGATGACGACATCGGACGACTGCGGGTGTCCACCGATAACCCAATGGCCGTCCTCCACCTCAGACCACATGCATACGGTGGTAGATACCGGGTTGGTGTCGATGTCCGGGAGCCTGGCGCTGAGGACTTCCTGGATCCGTTCGAGGTCTCCGGGTCTGAGGTCTTGGCTGAGGTCCTCGGGGTCGATCCAGTTTCCCTTCCCGGGGACAGAGAACTTCCATTCACCGTTAGGCTCGGAGCAACCGTAAGCCGGTGCCTCGTCCGATCCTGGGGGCTTGGCGAAGTAGATGGCCGGCTTCGGTGGCCCGTCCTGGCGGAAATTGGCCAGCACCTGACGGTCCACCTTGTAGGGCAGATCCAGTTGCATCAAATGGTTGGCGCGGGCACCCACGGTGACGACGACCTTGTCGGCTGAATAGTTACCCTGATCGGTGCTCACGACGATGCCCGAAGCGCTCTCATCCCAGCCTTGAACCGCTTCTCCCGTGCGCAGGGTTGCGCCGAGCCGGCGAGCCTCTGACTGCAGGGCCTTGATGGCGGGGTGAACGAGGGCAACGGTGCCGTTTGGCTCCCATACGGCGACTTCGTCGTCTTTAATCGTGGCCCAAGGGAACCGCTTCCGTGCCGTCGAAGCGTCAAGGGCATCGTACTCAAAATCGGACGCGTTCAGGGATGCCACCGTTTTGTCGAACCACATTGATCCGGGTTCGCCGACGAACACAGTTCCCGAACGTTCCAACAGCCGGGTCCCGGTTTTCGCGCCCAACTCGTCCCACAACTCAAAGGTCCGCTTCGTGAAGGTGGTGTACTGGGCTCCTGCACTGCTGGACTGCCGGGCCAGCCGGGTGGCGCCTCCGTGCGAACCGTGCATGTGCGGTGGTGCAAACTTGTCCAAGCCGAGCACGGACTTGCCGCGGGCCGCCAAGTGCCATGCCGCTGACGAACCCCAGGGGCCCAATCCAATGACAATGACGTCGTAGTGTTGTTTTGACACAAATTCCTCCGTTAGTGGTTTTCGGACCCTTGGCGGGTCAGACAGTGGCTCGTACTAGAAGTCCGTCCATGAGCAACCGGATAGCCGCGACCGCTGGCCCGGCGTTCGCCGGCTCACGAGCTGCAGCAGCCCCGGCAGCGCGGATCGCCCCGGTTATCGTTGCTGCCAAGGCCTCAGTCGGCGCGTCCTCAGGCAAGGTGCCGCTGTCTTTGGCATCCTTCAGATCCCGCGCAATGAGCTCTTCGAAAGAGCGGGAAGTCGAGCCCATGACGTCCGAGAGGGCCGACACCAGGTCCGGTCCCATCACCCCGTAGAACCGGCCCTTGGGCTCCTTGGTCGCCTCCACCAGCGCGGTGGCCAGCGCCGTGATTCTTGCACCGGGGTCCGTGAGGGGATCGCGCAGGCTGATGCCCCGTACGTAGACGGCGTCGGCGATCCGCAGATACACCTCACGGACAATTTCGTCCCTTCCGCCGGGGAAGTGGGCATAAATGGTGCCCCTCGAAATACCCGCCTGCTGGCTAAGGACCTCCAGGGCGGTCGAGGCGTACCCCTCCGAACTCAGCAGCTCAGCTGCGGTGTCGAGAATGTCGCCGCGGGTTCTCATACGGTTTCGTTCCCGAAGGGAGAGGGGCTTGTTGGAGGCGCTCATTTCTGGTCCTTCGTGTGGGGTGCTGGTGATCTGCTTCACATGATTGCACATCGGATCCTAAAAGTGAACAGTCTGTGCAAACTTTGAAGAAGGGGTCCGCGGTCGCTCTGGAACGGTTGAAGACATTGAACACTATGCCTAAGTTCTGAACTAGTCATGCAACAAATATTTAACTTGTTCTATTGCAGTACGAAACATTCAGTGTTTACCTTTTATGTATGAAACAGGTCACACCAGGCTTGGCTGGTCCTAACTCCCTTGAGGGCGTCCGGAACTTCCGAAGCCTCGGGGGACTGCCAGCGCACGGAGGATCCCGTGTGGCTGAAGGCCTGGTGTACCGGAGTGGACACTTCGGATACTCGACAGCCCCGGATCGTCAAAGGCTGGAGGCGGCACGCCTGCACTTCATGGATCTGCGAAGTCCTCGGGAATCCGAAACCGAAGACCGTTGCGTGCCTGCGCTAACGGCTGTACAAACGCCACTACAGGCTAAAGACAGCAGGGACGCGTGGCTGTGGTCTGCGGTTCGCGAAGGTCGCGTGAGCGAGCTTGGCAGGGCCCTTACGGCAGTGCGGGCTGAAGAGGCAATGCACCGGCTCTATGCCCGTGACATAGCAGGCAACCCACCGGTATTTGCCAATTTCCTTCAGTCATTGGCTCGAGTTGAGCTGCCTGTCGTCGTCCACTGCTCGGCTGGGAAGGACAGAACCGGATGGGCAATAGCCATCCTTTTGACCATCCTGGGGGTACCTGAAACCGCGATCCTCGAAGACTACGTTCAGAGTTCATTACCGGAGAACCAATACCTCATCAGAGACTCAGCGGGCAGTGTCACCAGCATCGACAAGCACCTGCGAACAGTCATCACACCCTTGCTGGAAGCGCGGCAAGGGTACCTCGAAGCCGCATGGCACAGCGGGGAGCACGCCTGGGGATCACGCCACTCCTACTTGGAAGACGGACTCGGCATCACTCCGGCGCTCACAAACAAACTCAAGGCACGGCTCCTCGTCTGAGGAAGCCCGAACACGGCTACGGCCATTATCTGCCCGAAAGAGAAAATTCATGATTGATAATGTCAGCGAGTTGCCGGCAACGACGCCGTCCAGCACACCTGTCCAACCGCAAGCAGGCCATCTCCGCTCAAATAAACTCGGCGTCTTCGCCATCGCCTTCTTCGTCATCGCAGCGGCGGCCCCCATGGCGGCTGTCGTCGGCACCGGTCCCGTGGTCTTTGCTGCGGTTGGACCTGCAGCCCCATTGATCTACGCGATCGCCGCACTGCTCATCGCACTCTTCGCCGTCGGATACCTACGCATGAGCAGGCATGTCACCAACGCCGGCGGCTTTGTCGCCTACATCGCCAAAGGCCTCGGTACACCCTGGGCCACCGCAGGAGCTGGTCTGGCGCTGCTGATGTACCTCAGCCTGCAGGTCGGGCTGTGGTCACAGTTCGGCGTCTTCGCCGGGCAGTTGCTGGAGAGCATCACGGGACTCTCCGTACCCCCGCTCGTCTGGATCGTCGCGTTGCTCGTCATCACCACGGCACTCACCATGCGGGGCGTCGACACGAGCATCCGACTCTTGGCCGTTCTCATCATCGGCGAAACCCTCGTCGTTGCTGCTCTGGTTATTGTGCTCGTTGCCAGCAAGGGGCCGGGAGTCTTCACATTCTCCGGCTTCACCGCTGAGAACCTCTTCAGCCCGGGCCTGGGCATTGCATTGCTGTTCGCCTTCCTGTGCTTCACCAGCTTCGAAGCAACCGTGGTGTTCTCGGAAGAAGCAATCAACCCCCGCAAGACCATCCCGCGGGCCCTCTACGCCGTAATCGCCTTTGTCGGAATTTTTTACACGCTCTCCATCTGGGTTATCGGAGGGGCCATCGGGGTGGACAACATCCAACAGGCGGCAACGGATGACCCTGCAGGATTCATCTTCAGCCTCGCCTCCGAAAGCGGAGGGAGCGTCTTGAGCATGGCCATGCAGGTCCTCGTCGTGACCAGTTACCTGGCCATGCTGCTGGGCCTGATGAACATGTTCGCCCGCTACCTTTTCGCCCTCAGCCGTGCCGGAGTCCTGCCGGCCAGGCTGGCCACCGTTTCCAAGGAGGAGAGTCCCGCCACGGCAGCCCTGTCCAACGGCGTGGCCGTCGGCATCATCGTGGTTACCTTCCTCGTCCTCGGCGCAGACCCACTGACCGTCGTGTTCGCCTGGTTCAGCGCCCTGGCAACGGCAGCCTTTATCACCATCCTCATCGTGGCGTCCGTATCCATAGTCGTGTTCTTCGTCCGGACCAAGGACAACACCAGTATCTGGGCGACGAAGATCGCACCTACCCTCTCCACCGTGATCCTCTCCTATATCGGCTACGTGACGATCGAGAACTACGACTCCCTCATCGGGCCTGACAACGCCGCAGCAAAGTGGCTGCTCGTCCTCATTCCTGCCGCGATGCTTGGCGGCCTGGTATTCGGCAGGAGCAAGCGCGACATCGACTACGCCAAAGAAGTTATCTGAAACGGTTAGCGTGCTGCCGCCTCCGCGGGCGGCAGCACGGTAATTCGTTTCCTCCAGGACGATAACGTCTTTACGAGGTGGCCCAGTGGTGTGCCCGCATCGTCTTTGAAGTCTGACGATTGGTCCTCCACGAGTAAGCGAAAGCACACACCTTCGAAACAGAACCGGGAGATCAGAATGACCCCCACATCAGTTGCAATCATTACCGGGGGAGGAACCGGAATAGGAGCCGCCACTGCCGCAACACTCCGGGGCCAAGGGTGGGAAGTTGTCGTCTGCGGACGCCGCCCAGAAGCTGTAAGCCGAGTCGCTGACATGACCGGCGCCCGCGCTGTCGTCGCGGATGTTGCTTCCGCTTCCGACATGGAACGGCTGGTCGCCGATACCGTGGAGCAATTCGGCGCTATTAACGGCCTCGTACTGAATGCCGGAATTGTCCGCGCCGGCAGTGCCGGCGAGCTGTCCGATGAAGACTGGAACGCCATGGTCAGCACCAACCTCACCGGGCCCTTCCTACTAGTCCGTGCCGCCTTGCCGCACCTGATCAAAGCCGGCGGCTCGATCGTAGGGGTGGCCTCAGCAGCAGCGCTTCCCGCGACGGCTGGAATCGCGGGCTACGACGCCACGAAGGCCGGCCTTGCCATGTTGATGCAATCCATCGCGGTCGATTACGGACCGCTCGGGGTGCGCGCCAACGCGGTATGTCCTGGCTGGACCCGGACGGAAATGGCGGATATGGAGATGGGCGAATTTGCTGAACACAGCGGCATCGATCGCGAGGAAGCCTACAGCCTTGCCACTGCGTTCGTCCCCAGTCGGCGCCCGGCCGCGTCCTCCGAGGTCGCCGATGTCATTGCCTGGCTGCTCTCCGATCAGGCCTCGTACGTTAATGCAGCCACGATCCCGGTGGATGGGGGACTGATCGCGGTCGAACCCGGAGCCATCGCCTTCGACCCCCGTGTCAGTATCGCCACCGCTGCCGTAGACGGACCCACCCCGGCGATGCAGGCAATTCCTGACTAAGCGCTACAGTCCGTCTTTCAGGTGTTAGTTGAAAAAGGAGTGTGGACATTGTCCACACTCTTCCCTTCGGATCCGATGATACTGCCGACGGACTGCTCCGGATTCCGCATGTTTCCGCGGATTCCTAGTGTCTGCAGGGGCTGGAATGTAGTTCGAGTCCCACCTCGGGCACAGTGTTTCCGCAGGTCAAACGGCACTTGCCACTTTGTGTGTTGACAAAAACGCCCAAAGTGTTGACAGCGGCGTACCGTTTTTGATGTGGCAAGCATCCGTAAACGCACTAAGAAGGACGGTTCCTCGTCCTACATGGTGCTGTGGCGGGACCCAAAGAGCCGCGAGCAGCAGGGACTGACAGTCGCTAGTCTCGTCGAGGCTGAAACCCTGAAGAGGCTGCTGGACGCTAACGGCCAGTCGTTTGAGATCGCGCAGCACGCCATCCTGACAAACGAGAAGCGCCCGCCGACTGTGGCGGAAGTCATCCAGGAACATATCGATCTGTTGGTCCGCCCGTCGAGCGGGACAGTCAAGACGTACCAGACCATGCTTGAATTCCACATCCGGCCGGTCATCGGCCACGTTCCTGTGGACAAGCTCGACTACCGCGTCATTGCCCATTGGGTGAAGTCGATGATGGCCAAGGGCAAGGCGCCCAAAACGATCCACAACATCCACGGCCTCATATCAGCTTCAATGAATACCGCCGAGATGCTCGGCTACATCACCCGCAATCCCTGTCGGGGCGTGCTGACTATGTCAACCTTTTTTGGCCCCAGCATGACGGTTATTTCTGGCCCCACTGAGGAACTTTGGTTGTCCTGGTCCCGCGGGTGCCCTGCCGTCATGGATCCTTCATGTACCACTGCATAGACTGAGGCGCCGTCCTGGACTTTCCGCCCACGACGCGCCGGCGTAGCGTGAGGGCATGGTGGAGCAGACGCGGTGCCATCCGCTCGGACTGGTTCCTTTGATCCTGCTGCTGGCTGGATGCACCGGCGGCGGCACTCCGGCGCCAGACGCTGCGAGCGACTCCCCGCCTTCGTCGTCCACGGCAACAACCTCCGTCACGGCACTTCCTCCGCCTGCCGGGCATTACGAGGCGGGATGCCTGCAGGGCCAGACCGACGCTGCGGGGTTCAGCCCGTCCGGAGAAAGGCTCTTCAACGTCGATCCGCTGTTCATCATGGACAACTTTTCCCAGCCCGGCGATGGCACGCCTCAGCTCATGAACGGCGTTCAATGGATGAAGGATCCGTACTGGCTGCGTGCCGGGCAGACGGTCACCGTCACCGTGGCGTCGGAGCAGAAGACGACCGTGGGACTCGTGGCCGAGTACGGGGCGACGGAGGGTAACACATCCGTGACCTTCACGGCGTGCCCGGAGGAGAAGACCCCGTACACCTGGTGGCCGGGCGGCTTCCTGGTCCACGGAACGGAGACCAGGTGCATCAGGCTGAGCGTGGAGGTGGAGGGGGCCGAGGGGGTCAGCAGCCCTGTCATCCCCGTCGGTTCCGCCCTGTGCCCCACGTCCTGGTGAGGGTCTGAAGGATTCCGGCAGACTGCCGCGGACTGACCCAAGTCAGCGGGGTGGGGTCAGCTCCATGCCACGGAACGATGTTTGTCTCGCATAGACCAGAAATCCGTGGTCGTAGATCGCGGCGCGCCAAGCCTCATCTGCTCCGCCCACCAAGAGCGGAGACACCGGCAACCCCCTAGGTCCAGCGATTAGCTAGCGGCTTGTTGGTTGAGGGTGTGGGCAAGGCGGTAGGAGTCGGTGCCGGTTTCGATGATGGTTCCGTTGAAGGTCAGCCGGTCCACGATGGCGGCGCAGAGACGCGGGTCGCTGAAGGTTTTGGTCCAGCCGGAGAAGGATTCGTTGGACGCGATAGCGATGGAGTTCTTCTCCTCGCGCTCGGTGAGGACCTGGAAGAGGAGTTCGGCGCCGCGGCGGTCCAGTTCCATGTAGCCCAGTTCGTCGATGCAGAGCAGGTCTACCCGCCCGTAGCGGGCGATAGTCTTTGCCAGGACTTTCTCATCGGCAGCTTCGACGAGTTCGTTTACGAGCCGGGTGGCGAGGGTGTACTTGACCCTGTAGCCCTTCTCGCCGGCGGCAGTGCCGAGTCCGATGAGCAGGTGGGATTTGCCGGTTCCAGAGTCTCCGATCAGGCAGAGGGGTTGTCCTTTGCGGATCCATTCCCCGGTGGCCAGGGTATGGATGGTGGCGGGGTTGATGTTCGGGTTTGCATCGAAATCAAAGTCCCCGAGCCACTTGTCCCGGGGAAAGTTCGCGGCTTTAACTCGGCGGATCGAGGAGCGCCGGTCCCGGTCGTTGCATTCGGCCAGTAGCAATTCGGCCAGGAAGCCTTGGTAGGAGAGTTGTTCTTTCCCCGCGACGGTGAGGACTTCATCGAGGACCCCGCGGATGGTGGGTAGGCGCAGTCGGCGGCAGGCCTGGTCCACGGTGGCGACCGCTGCCTGCTCAGTCAGGCCGCGCCGCCGGCGCAGGGTCGGGGTGATGGTGGTGGCCGGTGCGGTGGGGCTCATGAGATGTTCTCCTTTGACGCGGTTCCTGCGGGGTGTTCGGAGCGTTTGGCCAGCAGTTCGTCATAGGCATTGACCGAGGGAAGGGGACGGATGTCAGGCGGGAGCCCGGCAATGACGGCCGCGGGGTCCATGAGTCGGCGCTGGGTGAGACTGACAACCCGTTGCACTTTGTCTTCAACGTGAGCACCGGGATGACGGTCGGAGCTGGCCCCACCCAGGGAAGAGGTCGTGGCGTGTCTGCGGGCTTCGACCGCGACGACGTCGGCGCTGACCGCGCCCACTCCCAGCGCCGCGCTGATCCCTGCATGAATGTCTGTGGCATTCATGGACCGGTGGAGGAGCAGGACGTCGATCAGTTCCCGGGTCCCGTCGGCGTCGCCGTTGACCCGGCGGGACGCGGCCCAGAAGGCTTCATGCGCACTGGTGAACGCCCCGGACTCCCGGGCCCGGGCCAAAGCGGTGGAGCCCGGGAGGGCTCCGGGTTTGGTTTTGAGGACTTCGAGATAGTGATCTAGCTGGACCGATTGACCGGACCGGGCGGCGACCCGCTGATGCCTGGCGACCACGGTGCGGCCATCGAACACCACTACCTCGGACGCGCGCAGCGAGACCCGGACCCTCCGGCCGATGAACCGGGCTGGGACGGAGTATTTCACCATCCGGACCGTGATCATCGAGGACCTGTCGACCCTCGGGTTCAGGGACAGACCCGGATCAAATTCCTCGGCCGGCAACGGGGCCAGGAATGGCCGTTCGATCTCGAAGTCCTGGCCTATGGTGCGGATCCTGTCGTTGATCCGCCGGGCCTCGTCCTGGGCTTCCCAAG
Organism: Pseudarthrobacter defluvii; assembly: GCF_030816725.1. Lineage (NCBI taxonomy): Bacteria > Bacillati > Actinomycetota > Actinomycetes > Micrococcales > Micrococcaceae > Pseudarthrobacter > Pseudarthrobacter defluvii. The sequence goes on along the minus strand of NZ_JAUSYG010000001.1, from coordinate 2,261,354 downwards.
CCCGTATCCGGTCGTTGAGCTCGTCCAGGGAGTCAGCGACCGGCATCGGAGAAAGCCGGTTGCGGCGGAACCAGCCCACCTCACCCTCGACGCCGCCCTTTTCGTGGGCCCCTGCGATACCAGGCTGGCAATAGAAGGGATCGAAGCCGTAAAACGAACGGAACAGCACCCACCGGTCATTCTCCTGGCGGTGCCGGCCCTGGCCGAACACCACCGTGGTGACCGCGCTGGTGAGATTGTCGTAGCGGATGTGTTTGGTGGGGATGCCTCCCAGGACTTTGAAGGCCTCGATGGGGACTGCCCCGGCTTTTGTTGACTCCGGGTCTTAGGCCGCTGTGAGCGCGGTCCGGTTGATTGTTTCATATTCGATGGGCGTGAGTTTTCCCAGCCGTCTTTGCCGTCGCCGGCGGTGGTAGGTTCTCTCGATCCAGGTTGTTATGGCCAGCCGGAGGTCCTGTCGGGTGAGCCACCGCTGACGGTCCAGGACGTTCTTTTGCAGCAGCGAGAAGAACGATTCCATTGCGGCGTTGTCGGCGCACGCACCGACCCTGCCCATCGAGCCGGTGAGCCCGTGGTGACGGAGTGATTCGACGAACCGGCGTGACCGGAATTGTGAACCGCGATCGGAGTGAACCACGGTCCCTTCCGGGCGCCGTGCCCGCACGGCGTTCTCCAGTGCGGCGACGGCCAGTGAGGACTTCATCCGCGAGTCCATCGAGTAGCCGACGATCCTTCCGGAATAGACGTCCTTGACCGCGCAGAGGTAGAGCTTGCCCTCGGCAGTGGGGTGCTCGGTGATGTCGGTCAGCCACAGCTGGTTCGCCGCTGCGGCGGTGAAGTCCCGCTCCACGAGATCGTCGTGGACCGGCGGCCCAGGTCTACGGTTCAGGCCCCGTTTCTTGGAGAACACCGACCAGATGCCGTGGTCCCTGCACAGGCGCTGGACCCTGTTCTCGCCCGCCACGATGCCCTTCTCCGGGAGTTCGTCGGCGATGAACCGGTACCCGAAGGCCGGGTCGTCGGTGTGGATGTCCAGGGCGGCGTTGACGAGGTGCGCATCGATCCAGTCCCGGTCTGTCACCGGGCTGGCCCTCCACCGGTAGTAGCCTTGCTTGCTGAATCCCAACACCCTGCAGGTCACCGCCACGGGAACACCGTCAGCGGCAAGATCCGTGACCAGCGGGTAGGTCATTTTGGGTTGATGTCCCTTGCCAGATAGGCAGCCGCCCGGCGCAGAATCTCATTCTCCTGCTCCAACAACCGGTTCCGCTTCTTCAGCTCCCGCATCTCGGCCGACTCCGCGGCCGCAGGGCCGGCCCCGGATTCCTTACGTTCGGCGATGGCAATCCAGCGCTTCAACGTCGTGACCGAGAGCCCGAAGTCCTTCGCGATCTGCGCCAGCGGCGCCTCGCCCTTGCGGGCCACATCAATAACATCCTGGCGGAACTCCGCCCCATAAGCCGTGGGCATGGTCAACATCCTTCCACGAGCACAAGCTCGCTAGGTTAAGGAGTCAACAAAACTGGGGGCAGTCCCAGTGCCCGTGAGAGTCGCGCCGAGGTTTGCCCTGCCAAAGAGGGTGTGGACAGTGTCCACACTTACGTCTGCTTTATAGAAGGCCGAGCGAACTTGAGCCCGATGTCAGGTGGGCCCCCAACACGTCGTCTTCGGATGCCCCCCGCGGGTGCAAGAGGCAGTCAGGCTAGCTCTCGCCTGCCGCCTCTATGCCTCGAAACGCTAGCGATTTGAGGCACCTCGGTTATGAGACATGCAGGTGGGTTTCAGAGAAGGAGCCGGCGCCCGAGGGCGGGATCGCCCATCACATCAACTGGTCTTGTCGGCCTTGAACACGATCGAGTCGAAGACGGCGCGTGCCTCTCTCATCAGCTCCGGATTGATCGTTTCGTCGATGTGGGCAACGGCGACGACAGCCCGCTGGCCGTTCAGGTCGACCACCCGGTAGGTTTCGTGTTCATTCTGAGTTGAGTACCAGCGGGAGCAGTCGGATCTAGTTTCTGAGTGGATGCATAACTTGCCGCCGTCGCAGGCTTTGATGTCCACGCTGCCCTCGACGGAGTGGTCGAACTCGAAGCCGGAGTAGTTGCCGACCATGACCTTGGCGGGAGGGGTGCTTGTCGTTGACGTCTGCGCCGCCATCGCGGTAACGAAGGCCTCGGCCGACGGACCGTCATCGGAAAGGGCGCCCCTCCACTTGCATGCGTCCATCGCCACATACTTCGCGGGCCAAAGAGTAAGGTAGACGGCCCATTCAGCCGGATGATTCGGTTCGTCCTTGCCCAGGCTGTCGCCGTCGAGACCAAACCAGCCGTTTGGGACGGTGATCTGGAAAGGCTCCTTGTAGCCGGCAATGGGGACGAGGTATGTGCCGGCGTCGATGTCGCCACTCTTCGGCAGCGGTGGGACCGTGCGAGTGTCGCTACTCTCCGGCGGCGGTGGGACCGTGCGAGCCTCCGTGGTCGGAGAACTGGCGGACGGGAGGGAGACGTTATCGGGCTCATACTGGCACCCGCTGAGACAGCCTATCAGTGCGATAGCCACCAAGGGCAAGAGATGGCGCGACCGCTGACCGGCTTTTTCGGTAGGTGCCATGGAGCTCATCGATCCACCAAGCCGCTACAGGGTACTGTGAGGCCCCGCAGCCGGGTGGCCCCGCGGGCGGCCCGAAATGGGATGCCGTCACCTCAAGTCTCCTCTGGCAGAGAACTCGTGACAATGAAGAGTTGCCCGAAGCCCGGTTTCGACTCGGGCAACCTCCGAAATGACAGGAGCGCCCTGAGGCAGTGTTGTGGGAGTGGCAGCTTTCACCGCCCGAGCCTAACTGGCCCGAGAGATCTGGCGGCAGTATGCACTTGAAACCCTTGGGTTTCGAGGCGCAGAGGATTCGAGACACCGAATCGGGCTAAGGCGTGTTTGGTAAGTGGTCGGGCTGTAGCCATTCGTCGGCGTGGCGCTGATCGTGCGCATGCATGGCGGGATAGTTCGGTGCATCGGTGAATGGCAATCTTTAGAATGACTGGGTGGACCTTTCGCATCTCGGCGCGCCGTTCGGGCCGATGATTCGCGTCCACGGCGGGTTCGCCAACCGGATGTATCGGCTCGACACTGACCAGGGGTCGTTCGCGGTGAAGGAGTTGAACCTCGTCGACCGCCGCTGGACCTACCGCGTCGAGGACGTGTTCCGGTTTGAGCGGGCGGCCTTCGCTGCCGGCATTCCGATGCCAGAGCCGATCTCGGCCAGCCACCACACACTCATTCACCGGTGGGTCGAAGGCGAGAAGGTACCCGAAGCGCCGGTGACGGCGGCGTACGCGTTTGAGATCGGTGAGATCCTCGCGCGCATCCACGCGCTCGACGTCGCGTGGACCCGTGTGTCGATCGAGGACCCGCCTTCTCGGGACTGGTCCGAGCTCGCCGTGCGGGCAGCGGCGACCGGACAGCCGTGGGCCGACGAACTCGCCTCTCACGTCGAGACGTTCCTCGCGATTGCCCACTTCGTCGACACCTGCGAACGGCCAGGCCTCGTCGTGCTGACCCACAGGGATATCCACCCATGGAATCTGCTCGCTCGAGAGGGTCGGCCGGTGGTGCTCGACTGGGAGCTCTCGGGGATGCTCGACCTGTCCAGTGAGCTCGGCTCGACCGCGCTGAGCCTCGCGAAGGGACCTGGCTTCGATGACATCAGGCCCGCCATTTTCCGCTCGGTTCTCGACGGCTATGTCGCGGGGGGCGGAGTGCTGCCGCCGTCAGGTCCAAGCTGGTTTGTGTTCATGATCGGCGGCTGGCTGGGGCACATGAGGTTGAACGTCCTCCGGTGCCTCGCCGGTGGCGAGGCGAGCACCGGCCCTGGCCTCGCGCTGTCGCACGAGTCCGTGCGCAACGGGGTGCGCGGCCTCCCCGACATGTTCGGCCGACTTCCGGAGCTCGAGGCGCTGCTCGTGTGACAGTGAGCTGCGTCGGTGCTTGGTACGCGGCGTAAGGCGCGCCCCCGGATTCCGCGCGGGGGCATAGTCGATGACCTGCAAGGGTGATAAACGGACAGGTCATTTGGGCACTCCGGGACCGCCTCCGGTGTCCTGGCCGGTTCGAAGCGGATGTGGACGCGTCCGCGTCGGTGCTGTGAAGGTCCCCAACTCGAGCATTATGTGCGTCTCACAACCCTTGGGATGTGAGCCGTCTCGAACATGCGGTGGTGAGATCAAGCGGCCAATAAGGGGCACTGGTGATGTCCAAGATCCCTACTGCTTGGACTTAGATGCAGATAATCGGTGGTCCTGCGAAACGTCCCGCTGACTCCAGCCACCCCAAAGCTTTTTCTTCTGTTTCCAGTCACTGCTTACACTGCCGAAAAACCTGTGGACATATGGTCGGGCGGAACCTACCATGAGCCATGCCCGTGACCGGCCGATCCGTCACTGCCGCGGTGCTGCTCGTCATTGGGACAGGACTGGCGCTGCTGGGCGTGCTGGTTCACTACGGATTCATGAGGGTGTACGGCGATGTCACCGGCACCGCGTTTGACGGACTCATATGGGGGTTGACGGCCGGACCCTCCAGATTGGCGCTCCTTCTGGTCGCGGTCTTGGCGGTCATCGGTTTCATGCTCTCGACAAGACGATGGATGCGGCTGACGGCCGCGGCCATTCCTGTCCTCATGCTGGTCGGGATGTTCGCTATCACCCCCCTGGCGCTGGGACAGCGGTTTGAAAAGCAGTACGTTTCATCTCCACAATGCGTGACCGAAGGCACGGATGAGCCCATGGCCACCGCAGATCGTGAGGCCCAGCAGGTGTTCGATACCATCAGCCACATCGGCCAATTCAACGGCGGCGGCATGAGTGGGGTGGGCGGCTGTACCCGCTGGTTTAAGCTCTCAGGAGACGTCGATGTGTTGCAGCACTATCGCGCAACGCTGCTGGCGGCCGGCTGGGAAGTGGTCGAGGATGACGGGCACCATCTGCGGGCGCACCTCAATGGCAGAGCGTTCGATGTTATGCCCTGCCCAGGGGGCGGTGTCATCTGGGCAGGAAGCGACGACGACCCCTCATACGGACAGGGAAAGCCTGAACTGGCTGGCACTGAAATTTGTCCACACGACCTCTAGGGCAGGCGCTGAAGCTCCGTCCCCTTCGGGATCGACACTTGTTGGGGTACCAGAGGCAGGACACACTCTAAAGCCTGCTGCATGGGAGAAGGCAGGCTTAGACCAGCACATAAGCGAGTCTCCCTATTAGCCGCATCGGTGCGTGGCCCTGCAGACAGGTCGCGCGAGTGCCTTCATTCCCCGCAGTAGGTCAGCCGACATTCCCGCAAACTCGCCACCAGCCTTTGAAGCAGCGCGAGCCTCTTCACTCATTTGCAAAAAAGATGGAATGGGAGCGGAAGCCGCGACTTCCTTCTCCGCTGCCGCCCAGGACATTCCGCATGTTCCTGAGGACGTTGCTATGTCTAGTCCTTGTTTCAGCAGTTCTGCAGGGTCGTACTGCGGAGAAAGGATTTGTGGAACCTTTAAAGCGACGTCATACACAGCTTTCGTGCAGTCCCATACTGCTTTCCGTACCGCGGAACCAGAGGTGTAGGCCGACTTGAGGGCCGCGGTGGTCTTCTTGACGACTTGCTTAATCACGAATTCATTGGTCATCCACGCCAGGCTGAGATCAGGATTGATGACCCATCCAAACGAAGCGGGTGGCGAGTCAACATAGATTGTTTCCGCCGGTGCCATGAAGCCACGGGAATCCATGCCTGCTTGTGTCAGTGCATGGAATTCCTTGACCTTGAAGTCCGCGTCTTCCTGGTAGATGCTCACGGGAGTGTCCGCTTGAAACATCCAGACCATGTTGCTCTTATTTTTCACTGACATTGATCCCGTCGAGTCGTTGACGCAGACGACGATCAGATCGAGGTATGCAACCTCTTCACGAGTCTCAGGAACCGGAGGCTGCCTCCGGGGCCACTTTGGGGTGCACCCCACCTGCGGGACGTCCGGGATCGCCGCCGTTGTTACTGGCGGGGCGGCCGTATAAGGCGCCGGCGCGGGGGGGCTGCCGCCGTAGTCCTGGGGCGCCTGCGGCGCGCCACCTCCGCCGCCGCCGGAATCTCCGCTCCCGCCGCCACACGCGCTAAGCTGTACGGCCAGAATTACAGCGACGCAAGCCGCAAATAAGCGGGCGACTGTTCTGGCGCTAAGACTCTGTTCTGCAGGATGCCTTTCCGGCTCAAAAAGTATGCTGTCCATGCCGCTACCCCAATGAAGACGAGTCTTGGGAAGACGTTACGCCCGCTGAAAGGACCTGTTGAAGGGGGCTGGCACCCCTGTTGCCATTGGGGTACCCCTAATATGTTCGCGATGTAATGGACCTCGCATGGCATCTCGCCGGGACCTTCTCGATCAGCGGGGCCCGCTCGGTAACGGATTGTTCGTCGAGGAGTTCAGCGGCATCCACACCTGGCTGGATGGGCCCACCTGCTGGGGTCGTGGTCCTGTTCGTGGATACCCGACCCGTGGATGCCCTCCCCTTTCACCACAATCTGCTCGGTGCTGGCGACTCGGTCGGTTTCTTCAGGCTCCCCTGGTGCCCAACTGAAGGACTCGGCAATTCTCGCGTTGCCTATCCCGGGAAGCTGTTGGGGTCAGGCCTGGTTTCACCGGTCCAAGCCTGGCCGTCCCAGTACCCAAGCACTCCAGCTGTTGCCGTTGGATACCAGCCGGCCGGCGGCATGGCTGGCTGCTGAGGCAGCTGTATTTGCTCGGGGGCGGGAACCTGTGCCGAAGTTGCTCGGGGGTTTTCGGAGATGACATCCGCCGCCTGTTCGACGTCATGGCGGCGGCCTTTGTAGTCCTCATCGGAGAGGCGCTGGACGAGCTGTTTCGCTACTTGGACTGAGGTGACGTGGTGAGTCCACATCGTTCCGTTTCAGTAGCGGGCAGTTCCCTCGCCTTGGTTGTACCATCCTCGTCCAGCCCCGCCGGCATTGAGCCCTGCGATGAGGAAGTCTGTAAAGCGGGCGGTAATCCTGTCGGATGGTTGGGGTGGAGGGGTCACGAAATTGTGCATGTGGGTTGCCACTTGGGTATCTGCGTCAGCTTGGCTAAGGCGCCCGGCGGCGACTTCCGCTTCGGCCCATGCGCGCAACCGTTGATACTCCGCGTCGAGTTGCCGACGTTTGAGCTGGGAGAGTTGGGCGGCAGCCAGTTCGGCTTGGACGGCGTTCTGCTGAGCGATGGTTCGTTGGACGCCTAGCTGTTGCCGCCCGGTGATGAAGCTGCCAACGTTCGCCGCCGTGTTCAGCCGGTTACCCTTCATCTTGCCCATGGCACCCCTCTGGAGAGTCATCGCCAGTGACTCCCGGCACCGGCCCGCGTCTGGAGACGCATAGGGGATTTTATCCCGAGCGGCCACAAAGAAAGCTCGAGTTTCCCCGCAAGATCGCCTCAGTTTTAGTCGGTGCTCCAGACTCGCTCTGAAGCCCCACCGAGCAGGTTGGGGCGCTAGGCAGGACTGCTAACCCGCGCTCGTGGTTCGACTTGGTCACCACCTCCCGAATACAAGAGAGCACCCGCACTCATCAACTGTATGTGTTACCTCTGGCGGCCACGGCCTGCCATAGTGGTGCCAGCAACCCGACTGACATCGAGAGGCCAACTAATGGGCGCATGGCACACTGTGCTCCTGACACTCACGGCTGAGTGCACTGCCCCTCCGATCGATCCATACGGCCTTCCAGCAGGATGCTCATTGACACCTTTCCGGGGCCGGAGTAACACAGCCAGTAGCGGCTCTATTCGGGGTCGCCGCAGAAAATGTGCACGCGCCATCCCAGATCAGGTCTGCCCTCCACTACCTCAGGGCCGGCTCCAGCAAAGGCGCTACACGCTTCAAAGGAGAAGCACCATGACCGTTGCAACCATCCTTCACCGCGTCGCCGACTACGACACCTGGCGCAAGGTCTACGACTCTGTGGGCGACATGCAGAAAGATGGAGGGGTAACCGAGGAGTCAGTACACCAGATGGTCGATGACCCTAACAACGTCCTCGTCATCCATCATTTCGACAACCTGCAAACCGCGACGGCGTTCTTCGGACGGGAGGACTTGAGGGACGCGATGCAGCGCAGCGGCGTTCAGGGCGAACCACGCGTGGAGCTCTTCGAGTAGCCGACGATCCTGGAGGCCACTTCCGAAACTGCCAGATGCGCAGATAGGAGAAGGCTATGTTGAAGCCCTTGCTGTGCAAATTCAATATCCGCCATGAATGGCACGTTGAACATACTGAAGATGGAGCGATCTATAAGCGATGTCTGCGCTGCGGCAAAGATGGGGAGGCCGGCGACGCCGGGGATGGTGCAGCTAACGGGTGGGCGCTGAAACGCTGGTGGTAGACCAACGCCGGCATGCCGGGCTTGTCGTTCCCCAAAGGGACGGTCCCCATATGAAGCGCCAGTAAACGGTAGCCAAGTCCCGTCTGGCCTGATGCAAGGCCCCGGCATGCATTGGCTTACCGAGGCGTAGTCGGTTCAGGGACATGACTCCTCGCGGCTATACCTTGCTCGCGACCACCATGTAGTTCTCGGCCTCAAGATCGAACGTGCTTACTTCCGTCCGGAGTCCGATCCGGCGCAGCTCGACTTCGAGTTCCTCATACCGGTAGGGCCAGCAGGACAGCAGTTCCGAGCGGACAAGAACCAGACCCGTAGCATCAACTTGGGCAACCGCAATCTCGATGTGGTGCTCATCCTCCCAACGCGGCGCAATCTCCCAGCGGTAGACCACAACGGCATCGCGACCGTTCCGGCGGACGAGTCGGTCCCAGATGTCTATCCGGGAACCTCTGGCCCTCACGAGTTCCCAAGTGCGGGATGTGAGCACCAAGCGCCCGCCAGGGCGCAGAAGCCGTGACATCGACTCCAGAGCAACACCCCTGCCTGTCGCGCCCGCGGCATGGTGAAGCGAGTTGCCAACGCAGAACACCATGTCGAACGTGTCGTCCTCGAAATGGTTGGGCAACTCATCCCAGTTCGCCCGCACGGCCCGAACGGAGGCCCCGAACTCCTCAGACAACTCTGCAGTCCGGCGAACCATCGCTTCGCTGGCGTCAGTTGCGACAACCTGCATGCCACGACCGGCGAGGCCAACCGCCAACTGTCCGGTTCCGCACGAACAGTCGAGGACGTTAGCGTTCGACGGCAGGAGACTGAGGACGTCATCGAACGACGCAACGAACTCGGCGGGAGGCAACTTTTCATCCGAGATGAGCCATTCGTACACCTCGGCAAGCACATCATATTCCGTCACAACAACTACCTCCGTCACGCAGCAGCGAGGGTGACACGTTCAAAGCCGCCTGCGGCACCACGTCCGGCCAAACCTGGGCGGCACCGTCGCCCAGGCCTCAATCGTACGACCGGCCCTCCTGGTGGGAAAGGGATCCTGCTAAGCGCCGCTCCGCCGGCTGTTCGCGCCCCGCCGCGCCCTGCCTTGGCACCAGCCCGGAATGCCCTCGTTCAGCTGCTCTTCCTTGGCCGGGCCCAGCTTTCCGGCACGGTAGTCGATGCGCTGGGTGTGCAGCCACACGCCCAGGGTCCGTTCCTCTTGGTTGTCGGTTTTGTTGTGCCGGGGCCAGTCGTGGCCGGCGGCAAGGTAGGCGGCGAGCTCGGCCAGGCGCTGCTGCCAGCGGGCCGCGTCGGCATCCCGCTTCGTGGGGTAGTCCCGCCAGTTCGGAATGCTGTCCAGGACCAGAGCGTAGGCGGGGGAGAGGGTGCCGTCGGCTGCCTCCTTGCGGCGCCGCACCAGCCAAGCCGCCTGAGCCGTTTCCCGGGCGGAGCGGCGATGCATCGGGAGTCGTCCCTCACTCTTGTAGAACGCCAGGATCTCGTCCAGGTTCTTGCGGCCGGGCTCCGTCACCCGCGGTGCAGCTGGCGCAAGGGCCGCCTGGTGCTCAGCGGTCAGCCCCGGCTCCTGCTTGACGGCAGCTGCGAGGTGGCGCCGTACCGTTGATTCGGACGCCCCGGCGGCCGCGGCAATCTTCGGGTTGGTGATGTCGTGCCGGTACATCAGCACCCACTCAAGGTCCGGGGCGGGGCGACGAGCCTGGGTCACGAAGTCTCGGAGCTCCGGACTGACGACAAACGGCCCTCGAGGTCGTCATCGGTGAGCCTGTCGATCTTCCGGAGCCCGTGGAAGACGGCGGTCACAATCAGAATGAAGCCGATCAGCAGCAGAAGCAGTCCGATCAGGGAGAGGAGCGTATAGAGGTCCTCATCGTTCCGGTATTCGGGCTTGGAGAACCTGACGTCAAGGCCGTGCGCCCAGAATCCTACGGGCAGCAGCAGGACTCCAGCGAGAAAAATTCTGGCGTTGCGGGTGCGGCGCATCAGCTGTCCCCGGCCCGCGCGGCCCGCTTCAGCTCGGCGATCCGCAGCCGAAGGAAGATGATGGCCAGGACCAGGGCGTACACCGCCAGGCCGGCCAGGACGACCGTGAAGACTGCGTAAAGAATGCCAAGGATGCCAAAGGCTGGACTGAGACTAAACATTGCTACCCCCACATAGTCGTTGCCCCAAGGCTACGCGAGGGTGGGCAGCATCGGGCAAAGAAAGAGCGGGCCCAGTCCCGACTGGCCCGCTGTTTACACTCCCTACCACTCGACGCCTGGCAGGCCCTGTTGATGGCCATCAGCCTCCTGAAGGGTTCTCCTTCGGGGTACCGTCGGGGTCCTCAGTAACGGGACGGTCTTCCTCGGGCTTCGTGTTCGGTGTGTCGGTCGGTCTGCGGGTCCTTCGGCTCACCGACAGGCTGTTCCCTGGTTCCGGAGTCGCTCACATTGTCCTCCTTTTGTTGCATAGATACGGGAAAGGGTGCGCCCCGTTCGCTGAGCGCACCCTTTCGATTCCCCTTCGCACCGGATCCCCATCCGGATGCAGCTATTGTAAGCATGCTTAGCAATGTGCGGTCAAGCCCCGCCTCAGGATCCCGGTCTACAGGCCTGTGGAGTGGGAGACGCCTCTCCTGACGTGCCGGGCCGCCCTCCTCGCCTCTGCCTGGTGGACAAAGCTGGTACCCGAATACGCCATGTAGTTGTCGACGGGCTCGATGGCCCTCCACGCCCATCCGCCGTCAGGATGAGGATAGATTTCATACCTCACCCGCAGGGCTGCTAACCGGAAGGCCGACGCTTCTGTGCGGGCGAACTCGAGGGAGACGTATCGCCGGCCAGCCCAGGCCAACAGTTCAACGTGAGCCCCGTACAGCCACCACGAGGGGGCTCCGTCCGGGCCGGTGGTTACTCGAAATATCACGGCGGTTGCCTTCCTGCCCGTGCCGACCCGGAAGTGCCCGGGCGTTGCCCCTATGATGCGCTGCGTGACGCAAGGGTGATGCCCAAAAGTCCCCAAGAGTTGATCAAGAAATTTCGCAGCAGCCTCCAGGCCGGGCGGCCGAGCCGCCAGCCGCCGTACCAGAAGCCGAAGTTCCGGCCGCCCGATGTGCCATTTCAGGCGGCGGGGAGCGGTTAAGGTTCCGTCTGCCAGTGGATGCTGCGGTCGGGGTCCGGTTCATAGCGGCAGAACCTTCCGGTGTGAACGCCGCTGCGTAGTAGGGTCGCGGTTGCCGGATCTGCTGTTGCGATGCTGTCTATGGCGGCCGTGATGGCCTTGCGGACGGCCACCCGGGCTCGTTCGGGCGCGGAGCTGAACTCCCGTGGCCGTCCCATCAATCCGTACGTCTTGGCCAGATGGTCTATCAGGACCTGCCGCTGCTGCCTCGCTGCCGAGGCCCGGGCGGTGTCGTTCCAACTCTCGGCATCCTCAATTTCTGATGCCAGGTTGGCTAGGCGCTGTTTGTAGGCCGTGCGTGCCGCATCGTCCAGGATTTCGCCACCGCCGCCGGCGTCGGCATGAGCGTCAGCCGATCGGGAGAAGCCGGTGGCCAGGTCCAGGCATGAAATTTCCTTGCCGGGATTACGAATTAGCTGGCGCAAGTACTCGAAGCCTCGCGTGTGTGGGAGAAAATGCGGGGCTGAAGGTGGCCCAATTTTCCATATCCGGTGATCAGTGGGCCGGAAGTCAATCGTGGATTCCGCTCGAGTGGTGGCGGGGCCAGCCGGTCCGGCGGCGGGACCCAGTGGTGCGGGTGGCAGTTGGGCTTCCCACCACGTCGCTCCCAGCCGTCCGTAGCCGGCCCTCGCCTGGTCCAAGTGGTGTTCTGACTGGAGGTCGTTTCCCAGCAGAAGCGCTGCGGTGCCGAGATAGGCATCGACCATGCCGTGGAAGCTGACAGAACCGGCGTTCACGACTCCTTGGCCTGCGAATGGTTCCAGCAGGTCCGCCATGAGCGAGGCTGTCGCGGTGTCCCCGGTGCGCGTGGCCACATCAGTAACCAGGCAGGCCGTGAGCAACCAGTCAACGTCACGCTGAACAGTGCCGAAGTCTTTTCCCGCAATTTGCCGCGCCATCAGGCGGGCGCGCTGCGGGTCACCTGACTCCAGCCAGAGCACGGCGGCCTGCGCCAGGACGGAGGGGACTCCTTCGGCCCTGGCAAACTCTTCGTGCAGGCCCGCTTCCGCGGCCAGTTGGGCCTTGTCGCGGGTTTGCCGGGCGATCTCGCCGCGCAGGGTGTGCTCGAGGGCGATCGTGTCAACGTCTCCGGTGTCACGTCCGGCCGCCGCCGCTTCTGTGCACAAGGCGGCAGCCTGGACTGTTTCCCCGCAAAGAAGCAGGTACATGGCGCGCCGGCTCAGAGCGTAGAAAGACACCCGGCGGGATCCGGACTGGACGGCAAGCAGTTCCAGTTCCCGCAGCTGTCGCTGCACGCCGAGCCCATCGAGCCTTTCCAGGCAGCTGGTCAGCACCCAGCAGAGGGCTCGGAGCCTGAGTTCGACGTCGTCCGTGTAGGCGGTCAGCTCTGCCAGCCTGGCCGACAGCCACGCCCTTTCGGCCACCTCCTGGGGTCCCCAGTGAACCAATAATCCGGCCTCCAGGGCCTCGGCGACACGATCGGGGTCGTTAGCTTCCTCTGCCAGGTGCAATGCATCTGCCGCGAAGTCGGCCGCCCGGGCGGCCTCTCCGCTGTAGACCCACAGCCGTGCCATCGCTGCCCCCAGCCGGCTACGTTCAGCCGGTCCGATCGTTGACCGGTAGGCAGTGTTCAGCAGGGCAGGAAGCTGACCGGCGGCGGTACCGAATCGATGGCGATTGATCAACTGCAGCACCGCGGCGGCCAGCACATCGATCCGGCCGGATTGGACGGCCTCGTGACAGGCCTGCAGGTACAGCGATTCGCCGGCCGGGTCGTTGTTCCGTTCTGCCTCCTGCGCACGACGGAACAGCATATCGGCAGTGGTACCGACAGGCGGCTCGGGAACGGTGGCCGAAGCCATGTTCCGATACTAGGCCCGTCTGTCCACCGTCACCACCGCTGCGGGTACTGACCCCTGGCACACTTCTAGGGCCGCAGCATCACTTCCTTCTGGGCATGACGGGCTTGCCGCGCCGCGTCCCAATCTCCAGTGCAATATACGGACAAGGCAGAGATGGCATTGTCGGCGACGTCTGCCCGTGCCATTTCGCGGCAGTACCACTGCTGCCCCCCGTCCACCCAGACTTCCTCGAATTCCATGACAAACCCCGTGTCGGTGCGATCGGTACGCCACCGTGGAACTTTGCCAGCGCAGGGGTGTCCGGAGCGCCGCAGGGCCACCGCGTCCTGGACGCCTGATGCCTGCAGCCGCCAGAGGGGAACGGTGAAATCAAGGAAAACGTCGTCAGCAAAGAGCCCATCTGGAATGTTGCCGGTCTTCAGGAACTCGATGAACTTCCGCTCCAGGACCCTCACGGTCTCCTCCGAGACTAGGGGCACAACGGGGGGATGCTGATGGATCTCCGTCCTGGACTTCTTTTCCATCGGGATGTTCGTGATCATTGTCCTTCTCCTTCCATCGCCATGTTGGCCTGCAGGACCTCCATGGTCTTCGCCAAAGCTGCCGTGGGGCTGAATTCGGCGACCTCTGTTCCGGCTGCCACGAGCGGCAGATGGCCCGGCGGCACATAGTAGAAATCCCCTGCGGTGAATTCTTCATCATGGTCCGCGAAGCGGAACACGACCTTCCCGCTCCGGACCATGCCCCAGTGCTCGCACTGGCATCGGTCCTCAGGCAGTCCGCGGAACAGTGTTGCAGGGTCCTCGTCGATGTGAAAATGCTCGAACGCTACGGTGAACGGTCCAAGCTCTGCATAACGGCCCTCCAGATGTTCGTCGCTGACGAGAATCGGGGCTTCCATCTTGCTGATTTTTGGCATTTCTGCCACCTCCCTTGATTGTCCTGACACCCAATAGGCGTGAAATTCCAGGGCACAACGTGAGGGATGAAGGAACGAGTTGATGGAGCACGTATGGCAGCAAACCGCCGACCCGCTAGCAGCAGCGACGCTGGGCAGGCTGAGCACCATTGGACGTTTAGGATCGTAATCCCAAGTGCGCGGTGCGTCTGATTGCATCCGTCACGCTGTCTGCTTGCATGAAGTCATGACCTGAGCAGCCACCCGCACCGGTAATCGAAGACCTGGGCCGGCTCCAGACGGCCCTCGCCACCGCCATCCCTACCAAGACAGAGTCCAATCTGCTGGTCGGAACCTGGAACATCCGCGGACTCGGCGACCTCACGAACAAGTGGCTGGCCGGGCCCAAAGATTCGCCGAAGCGGGACTGGCATGCCATCGCCTGCCTTGCCGAGATCCTCTCCCGGTTCGACGTCGTCGCCGTGCAGGAATCCGGCCGCAACCCCGCGGCCCTGAGGCGGCTCATGGCCAGTCTGGGGGAGCAGTGGCAGGTTATCGTCTCCGATGTCACCGAGGGGGCGGCCGGCAACGGCGAACGTCTGGCCTTCCTCTACGACAGCTCACGGATCCGGCCCTCGGGTCTGGTGGGTGAAGTCGTGCTGCCACCGATCGGGGACGCCCCGGCCCGCCAGTTCGCCCGCACCCCGTACACGGCCAGCATCGCCGGGGCCGGCGTCCAGTTCACCCTCGCCACCGTCCACGTGCTGTGGGGCAAGGACGAGACCGAGCGGCTGCCGGAGATTACCGCGTTCGCCCAATGGATGCATGACTGGCCGTGCGCCCCAACGAATGGAACACCAACCTGATGGTCCTGGGCGACTTCAACCTGGACCGCATCGGCGACCCGTTCTACGAGGCGTTCATCTCCACGGGCCTCTGGCCGTCGGCCGAGCTGAACGCCGTCCCGCGGACCATCTTCGATGACGACAAAACCAAGCACTTCTACGACCAGCTGGCCTGGTTCTCCACCCCCGGCGGCACCTCCCTGTTGCGCGGCCTGGCCTACGGGCAGCGGGCCGGAACGTTCGACTTCATCCCGCACGTCTTCCAAGGGCTCAGCTGCAACGAGGTGTCCTGGCGGATCTCCGACCACTACCCGCTCTGGTGCGAATTCCTCCTACTCACGTAAGAGGCCGCACGCGGCACGGCCCCTCGGCCACTTACAGGCTGCGGTCCGCGTTCGGCACCACCGTATCGGCGTGGCGATGGACTACTTTCCACTGCCCGTCTTCGCGGCGGTATATCTGCGTGGCCCGGAGGGTAAAGGTGCGGGGCTCGCCCTCAACGGAGGTGGAGATGTGCTCCAGACCACCTGTGTACGCCATGTCTCCCACAACGTCATAGGCCTGCACTTCGAAATCGTAGGACTGGCAGTCGGAGAACATCTGCACCAGCCAGGTGAACAATTCGTCCACGTTCTGCACCCCATAGGAGTTGCGCAGCGCCCCCAGGATGCTGACCGGTTCATTGCG
Source organism: Pseudarthrobacter defluvii (assembly GCF_030816725.1). Classification (NCBI taxonomy): domain Bacteria; kingdom Bacillati; phylum Actinomycetota; class Actinomycetes; order Micrococcales; family Micrococcaceae; genus Pseudarthrobacter; species Pseudarthrobacter defluvii. Next base: position 2,245,529 of record NZ_JAUSYG010000001.1, on the reverse strand, counting down.
GGACCATATTGCCCGCCGCGGCGCAGCATCACCGTTATGCAGTGCCAGCTCGGCCTGGTGGAGCGTTGACTTCACCCAGGCGAGGAAATCCTCACGGTCGCTCATGCCACCAGTATGCTCCTGACCCAGCAGCCTGTGTCCCTCATTCTGCTGCCGCGTGGCCACAACGAGCGCAAGCATGATCGGGATGACGCGGAGTGGCTTTCTGGTCCTCGGCCCCAGCCTCAGCTTCATGCTGCAGCCATTCTGCGCGCATTGGATTTCCTTGACAGATATGTCCTGGCCGGCGTCTCACGAACTATAGGTAATGACACCACTGCCCTGATGGCCGGTTTCCCGTGGTTTCTGGGCAAATAATGTTTGTCGCGCCATGCCGCCCAGTTGGAGGGATGCACGTGGGCTGGCCCAAATAGAAGCCTTGACCGGACGTCATGCCGAGCTTGGTGGCCACTTCGAGTTCGGCCGGTGTTTCGATTCCTTCCGCCACGATTTGAGCGCCCAGTTGCTTGGCGAACCCGACTATGGATGCCCCCAGAGCCTGAGGACATGGCTATGAATCTCCGTGTTCCTGAAGACCTCGATCGGCGGCTGGAGAAGTTGGCTGCCGAGGAGCACACGTCCAAGTCCGCGCTTCTGTTGGAGGGTGCTGAGTTGGTTCTGCAGCGCCACGCGCGCCGGCGCGAAATCAGCGCAGGTCTTGATTTTGTCACGAGTCATGACGCTGATCTGCTGAAGCGCCTTGAAGACGCGTGACAGCGTACCTGGACATTGAGGACCCTCTTCAGGTAGTTGATCGGTACGGCTTCCATATCCGTGATGTCGGGTTGTTGGCCTCCGCATTGGCCAGGCCGGCTACAACTGTCATGGGGCGCGGAAGCCTATCCGGAACTCGCGGTGAAGGCGGCAGCCTTGTCGGAGTCGGTCGCCCGGTTCCATCCACTCATTGATGGCAACAAACGGACTGCGTGGACGCTCATGGTGTTGCTGATGTGGATCAACGGTTACCGGCACGACTTCATCACGGATGCAGGCTTCGACCTCGTCGTCGGAGTCGCCGCGGGCACTGCCGACTGTTGTGTGGCGGGTGTTCCAATACCCTCCGGCCTTGTTGATCAGCCCATTGATGCAGGGGAGGGTGAGCAGCTCGTCGGCGAGCCGACGTACCTGGTTTTGGGAAGACAGGTCGGCAACAAAGGCGTCCACCTTTCCGCCGCCTGCCAAACGCAGTTCTTCGGCGGTTTCTTGGGCGCGTTTGGCGTCCCGGCCGATGATGACGACGTGGGCCCCCATCAGAGCCAGCGTGGGCGGTTGCCTTGCCGATGCCTCCGGTTGCGCCGGTGACGACCACTGTCCTGCCCGCCATGGGTCTCATGTTTTTGTTTTTCATGACTGTGCTCGTTCCGGGTAGGGCTGGCTGGTGTCGGTGTAGCTATTGAGTGTTTCTGCGATGGCCTCGTCCAGGGGCGTGGCTGTGACGCCGAGCCTTGTGGTGATTTTGCTGCTGTCAACGATGAAGGGTTCTTCGAACTGGTACTGCATTTCGAGGAGTTCACGCACGACGGGGCTGTTGATGGCCAGAGCGCGCAGGAGAAATGGCGGGACGGCGCGGATCCTGGTTCGCTGTTGGCCTGCCTGACGGTAGATGGTGTCAACGAGTTCCTGGGTGCTGCACGTGTGGGGGTCGTTGGGCAGGTGCCAGATTTGGCCGGGCGCGTCCGGGTGTTCGCCCAGGACGGCGAGGCCTTCACCGATGTCGGGAACGTAGGTGTAGGTGTGGGGTTGGTGCCGGTCGCCCAGTACTGTGCTGGTTTTTCCGGCCAGGGCTGCCGGGAAGACGCGGTCGCCGAGGTTTGATTGTGCTCCGCCGCGCGGACCGAAGTAATCGGAGGCGCGGCCGATGGCTACTTCGACGCGGCCTGCATGGTGGGCGTGCAGGAGTTCGTCAGCCATCGCGGCGCGGAGCCGGCCCTTGATCGTGTGGGCGTTGTTGTGTCGGTCTTCGGTCAGTGGGCGTCCTGCCGGGCGGCCATACATGTAGACGTTTTCCATGCTGACCAGCCGGGCGCCTGTGGCTTCCGCCGCCGCAAGCACTCCGGTCTGCAGTGCGGGGAATTGTGCGCTCCACAGGTGGTACGGCGGGTTCATCGTCTGATAGTGGACGGTGGCACCGTGGGCTGCGCGGGCGGCGAAGACGGGGTCGGCGGCGTTTCCGGCGATGACTTCCACACCTTCGGGCACGGTGGCCTGCCCGGACCGGTTGACCAGACGGACGGTCCGGCCTCGCCGCCGGAGGGCGTCGAACGCGGCCAGCCCGATGGCGCCGGTACCGAAGATGACGTGGAGCCCGGTATTCATGACTGTACCTTTGCGTTCGTGGGGGACACGGCCGGCTTGTTGAGCAGCGGGACGGGTAGCAACCGGTTCAGGATGAGGCCGGTGATCGCGGTGACGAGGAGGGCTCCGCTGGCGCCGAAAACGATGATCTGCTGATCGACAGCGATCCTGGCCAGCGTGGTTACTGTCCAGCCCAGGCTCCATAGTGCAGGCATGGCCGCTGCCCAGATCCAGCGGCGCCAGCCCACCTGCCGTGGAAGGGCAAGTGCCTGGGCGAAACCCAGGACGAGCCCGTTGAGTGCGCCCATCAGGGCAAGGTCAGGAAGGGCGGTGCCGTAGCCTGCGGCCGTGGCGCCCAGGGCCAGTCCGGCGCCCATGCCCAGGACAGTCGCCGGGATCCAGGCCAGGGGCCGGACCCTGTGGCTGCTGGTCAGTGCCTGCCCGCTACCGATGATGAGTCCGGCGGTGGCCCCGCCGATGACCGCAGAAAGCGGGTCGTCGATGCGGCCACTGATCATGGTGCCGGCGTATTCGCCGATTGGCAGTGCCAGGAAGCTGGTGGTCCACAGCAGCCAGGCACAGATGGTGCTTGCCCGCGAAGTCGTTGTGTGGGTCATGATGTCCGTTCATTAGGCCATACCGTGCTGGGCAGGATGTAAATGCGTGGTGAGCACAGGCCTTGCAGCCACTGAACGCTTTATGAGAATGCTGATACCGAGCCCTGCAACCCAGAGGCCCCAACCTGTGCTGCCGAGAAGGCCGGCGAGGTCCCAGACGGGAAATCCCGGGACGGCGGTGGCGAGGATGTCGCCCTGATTGAGCAGATAGATGCTGGAAGTGATGAGGCCGGCGGCACCGATCCATCGGGGAAGAATCCCGCTGCGCAGGATCACGATGCTGACGGCGGCGGACCACCCGATCACCAGCAGCTGGCCCAGGTGCTCACCCAGCAGTGCACCGCCGAACTGGTGCTGCGCTGTCCAGGCAGCGGCCACCGCAGCCCGCGTCTGCCCGTCCCCTGTCGCGTAGGTGCTGGCCAGTGCCGGGACGACGAACACCCAGCGCAGGAACCCGATGAGTGACAGGAGTACCGAGGCGGCCCCGGCATAGGTGGCAACCTTCACAAAGGGATTCCCCTGCAGGCCGAGAGCTGCCGGCAGAAGCAGGATCGGGATGGCGAGGAGCCCGTAGGTCCAGGCCGCCGCGAACCAGGCCCACACGAGGGCGGGGCCGCCGGCGGTAAAGGCAGGCAGCACCACCTCGGCCGGCTCCCGCAATACGTCCGGCCAGTCAAACATCACTGACAGGGCTGTGGCCGCTGCCGCGAACGCGAGGGCACTGAAGGCAAACAGCCCACCGGTGGTGCTGCGAAGTTTCGTGGTTGGCATGGTGTTCATGGCGGTGTTCCTGCCTATTTCTGTACGGCGTGCAATCTGGACGCTGTACAAATGGTGTACGCTGTACAGAGGAAAGTCAAGAGAGGAATTAATGACGACGCAGGCACGCAGTTCGAAACCGGGGCCCCGCAGGACCCTGACCGAGAACGCGATCATGGACGCAGCCCTTGACCTTCTCGACGAGGGCGGAGTTAATGCCGCTTCCGTGCGGGGGATTGCTGCCCGGGTCGGGGTCGCCCCGAACGCCGTCTATACGTACTTCCCCGATAAGGCGGCAGTCATCAAAGCCATTGTTGAGCACCTGCTGGGGCAGGTTGACCTGGCCGTGTTCTCGGACCGCAACGTTCCGTGGCGTCAGCGCATTGAATCCCTGGCGTTGGAACTCAGGGAGCGGCTCACCGCCCATCCGGGAGCGGTGAACCTGATGATCGGCGGGCCCATGGACGGCCCGCGGGCTCTTGCCCTGAACGAACACCTCATGGAAACGCTTCGGGATTCCGGGCTCGACGCCGGCGAGGCCGCGAGGGCGTCCTACCTGCTAATCGTCTACGTCTTCGGCTCGATAGCCCTCGAGGCGGCAGAGCTGGGTAATGGGCCCAGGGGAATTTCGGAAGCGGAGAAAATTGCCTCCCGCCTGGAGGGGTTTTCGGCAATACCGGCCACCAGGTACCCCCTCTCCGCTGAAGCGGCAGCGATCATGGCCACCTACGTCTCTACCCAGCAGTACAGATGGGGACTTCACAAAGTGCTCGATGGGCTTACCCGAACGTAAGCGCCGTCAGGCGGTTCGTCCCCAATGTCCCCGGGAGTCAGTAAGTAGCGCTTCCAGATGTAGTCCCACGGGGTCACGGCCAGGATGGCGACAACGAAGAGGATGCTGAAGAGCATGTCGGCCGTGGCGGTGTCCATGTCGTTGGCGAGAAGGTGGGGCAGCGCCACGATCCCCAACCACAGCTTTTTCCAGATCACCTCGAACAAGAGGATCGGCAGCATCCCGATGGGATATCTGAGGCCCAGGAGTGCCAGGAGCGACATCGCTGTCAGGAGGCAGACGATCACTCCGTCAGGCACGGGCATGGAAGCGGCCTGGCGGAGGAGGGGCCATTTGACGATGATGAGGCCTACTGCCATCAGCAGGTAACCGCCCCGCATCAGGTTCAAGCGGAAGGTAGGCAGTCCAACGTTCATGGCATGTCTTTTCCGGGAACCGGGGAAGAATCGGCGGGGACCCGGACCTGGCGGCCCCTGATGAGCAGCCAGAACATGAGTGCTACTTCGCCGCCGAAAACAAACACGGCGAAGCCAAACGGGAAATCAGGGACGAGGATGGTGGCGAATCCATCAGCGAGGTAGCCCAGTCCGGCGATGGTGAGGAGGACGCCGAAGATCCTTGCCATGAACCCGGACCGGTAGGCCAGGTAGCCGATCAGCAGCAGGTGGACGGCGAAGAGGACCAGCCCGACTTTCCAGGTGGCATCGAAGGCGTCCAGCATACGCACCGCCTGCCCACCGTCGTTCTTCAGGAGTGCGGGCACTTCCAGGAGCCGGCAAATGGCGACGAGGAAGACCGCTGAGTAGGCGAGCCGGAACCAGGCCGCCATCATCGATAGGCCCCGGTCCACGGACTCGAACACCTCGAACAGCGCTGCGGCGACGATGACGTCCAGAACGACGACGGCGACCAGGGCGGCTACGCCCATGCGGAACAGTGCTTCTGAAGCGGAGATATCCGCGACGGTTTTGGCTGTGTCCCCTGTGGTGATGAGGTTTTCCAGGATACCGAAGTTGCCCCAGGCGGACAGTACCGCCATGAGCAGCAGCGCGGTTCCGGCAACCAGGCTGGGTGCACGCAGGGATTTGGTGAGTCGGTTGCCGGTGGCGTCCAGGGAACCGTAGGGTGCTGATACTGACATGGCGGGCTTCTCTCTTAGGCTTGTGGGGCTTGGATGGTGATGGAGATTTTTCCGCGGGCTTTGCCGGCGTCGAAGTAGCGCATGGCGTCCGGGACCTGCTCTAAGGGGTAGGCCCGATCGATGACCGGTGTAAGGGTGCCAGCTTCGATAAGTCCAGTGAGGTGCTCGAGGTCCGACGCGCGTTGCTTTGACGTGATCATGGTCAGCCGCTGGGTGATGAACGGGTTGAGGGCCAGGGCCCGGAGCTGCCGGTCCATGCTGCCGGTCCAGGATCCGCCTTCCTCCCCGCCGGTGATGACAGCGGTTCCCTTAGGGGTAAGGGCGTTGCGGAGGCTGGCCAGGGTGGGGTTTCCTGCGATGTCCAGAATCAGGTCGTATCGTGCGGTGCCGTCAGCGAAGTCCTGACGCGTGTAGTCGATGACGTGGTCGGCCCCGAGGGAGCGAATCAGGTCCATTTTGGCGGTGCTGCCCACGCCGGTGACCACGGCCCCGGCCGCCTTGGCCAACTGCACGGCATAGCTGCCGACCCCGCCTGAGGCGCCCAGGACCAGTACCTTCTGCCCCGGCGTTATGGGGCGGGCGGCGCGGAGCGCCTGCAGGGCGGTGCTGGCCGAGACCGGAACGACCGAGGCTTGTTCGAAGGTCAGGTTGGCAGGTTTGCGGGCGAGTTTGTCTTCCCGGGCGGCGGCGAACTCAGCGAAGGGACCTTTTCCGAAACCGAAGACTTCGTCCCCGACCGAGAACCTGGTCACGGCTGCCCCGACTGCTGTGACCGTGCCGGCAAGGTCCAGCCCCGGGACAGGGTTTTTAGGGGCGCGGATGCCGTAGACCAACCGTAAGGCGTAGGGCAGTCCGGTGGTGACATGCCAGGTGCCCCGGTCCAGTCCCGCCGCGTGCACACGGACCAGAACCTCTTTTTCGCTAATGGCGGGGCGGGCAATGTGCGCCAGGTGCAGGACATCGGCGGGTCCGTAGGCCTCCTGCACTATGGCCCGCATGGGCACTTCCCCTGCGGACGCTGGGCGTCCTAACAGACCTTCTGTGACGCTCTGACCCGGTGAGGTCATGGCCGCTCTCCTTAGATGCTGGATTGAAAGCGCAATTTCGTACGCTGTACGGTTATGGTAGCGTACATAGTACTAAACCGATACGGCTGGGAGCCACGATGTCAGTCAGCACGCAAAACCTGCCCCCGAAACGAATTCCACTCAGCCGGGAAAGGGTACTCAGATACGCCCTCGACCTCGCCGATGAGTCGGGAATCGCGTCTTTAACCATCCGTTCCCTCGCGAACAGCATGGGGACGAAGCCGATGTCGCTCTACCACTACGTGGCCAACAAGGATGAGATCCTGGACGGCATCGTGGACATGGTCTTCGACGAAATAGAGCCGCCATCCCCCGCGGGGGACTGGCGTGACCAAATGCACCGACGGGCGCACGCAGTGCGGGCTGCGCTCAAGCGCCACCCCTGGGCCGTGGGGCTGCTGGAGACCCGCGCATCTCCTGGGGCTGCAACCCTGCGCCATCACGAGGCGACCCTTGCTACCCTGCGGTCCGCGGGATTCTCCGTGCAGATGACGGCCCACGCCTACGCGCTCCTCGACAGCTACATCTACGGAGCAGCCCTCCAGGAAGCCGCCCTGCCCTTCCACGGCCCGGACGCCGCCGTCGAGGTGACCGCCTCGATTGTTGAACGCTTCTCAGGCGGGCAGTACCCCCATCTCGTTGAGATCGCCACTGAGCACGTCCTCAAACCCGGGTACGACTTCGGGGACGAGTTCGATTTCGGGCTGAACGTCATTCTCGACGGGCTCGCACGCGCGATCCCCAGCAGCGGCAAGGACCAGTCGCAGCAGAACACGTAAAGGAACGAACACCCGTCACGGCCGAACGGTGTGGTGAAGAGCGGAGGGCGAACACTCAACCATCCGGCTTCCTGCGATTGGCCGGCCGATTCCCAGGAGTGACCACGTCCGCGGAGCCTGTGGATCCCAAAAGCAGGTAACGACAGGGAGGTGCCCTGCAGCTGGAGTCGAAGGAACACGGCGAATGCAGGCCCGGCACTTCAATGGGTCCCCGCGGCTTATCGCGCAGCCCGTACGCCGTCGGCTGGTACCGCCGCGCTATGGCTTTATCGTACTTAGTACGGTATGCTCAGCGTACAAAGTACGAAGAGCTCCTTACGCATCTCTCCCATGAACCAATCTTCAGGACCTTCCGGGGATGATCCGGAACCTCCCTACACGGAACCCGGTCCAAGCGGCCAAAAGCGCGACTAAGACTGGCCGGAGGCTGTCATTTGGCAGGGACCCGTCGAATTCCCGCCGGACCGAACCTGCACACCATCCCCAGCCAGACATTCCCGAAAGAAGAAAGCCATGTCAGCGTCAATGCCGAGCGGATACCTCCGGCAACCCAGCATCCCTAAGCGGCCGTTGACCCGAAGCGTGCGGGCGACAGCCCGGATCGTCGGGACACTGTTTCTTGCGGGCTTCCTGACCTACGGGATCGGCAACGCCATCGCAACGAATCTGGCCGGGTCTGTTGACCAAAGCTCCAGAGCGATGCTCGTCGTCGGCGCCGCGCTCATGCTCACCAATTCCTTCGTCGTCATTGGCATCGGCGTGCTGATGCTCCCCATCCTGCAGCCGCACAGCAAGGCCGTTGCCTTGGGGTATCTGGCCACCAGGATCTTTGAGGGCATCGGCCTCGCCGTCGGTGTTGGCTGCCTGCTGCTACTCAACGGCTCAGCCGCGATCTCCGGAAATTTCATCGCCTACAACGTCGCAATGTCCGGACTTGGAATCGGCAGCCTATTCTTCTGCGCGGTCCTCTTCCGCTCAGGCCTGACTCCCAGATTTCTGGCGGGATGGGGCTTTGTTGGATACGCGTTCTTTGCCGCCGGCTCGCTCTTGGAGCTGTTGGGCGTCAAAGGTGCGGGTCTCGTCGGAGCTGTTCCCGGAGGGCTATTTGAAGTGGTCTTCGGTATCTGGCTCATCGCCCGCGGCTTCCGCCACGCCGGGACGGTCGTTGACGGCGGTCCGATACACAGGCGCATCGCGTGAATATCAGCCCCACTGAGCCACACCCCCGGCGGTAACACGGTACCTGTCCGTCCCTCTCCCTATCGCGTGTTCGTACTAGGTGCGGTATGTGGACCGTACGCAGTACGAAACCTGTGCTGTGGCGGGCCGCTAATCCGGTCGCCGGCTCTTGGTACTCCAACCGTCAGCCCTCTATGAAAGAAGCAAGCCATGTCCACGTCAATGCCCGACAATCCTGCCCGCGGGCCCAATTCACCAGCAGCCAGAATGCCCGCGCTGCCCATGGCCATCCTGATGCTGGGGGTCCTGCTCGGACTCGCCGCGGTGGGTGCGCTGTCGGCCTACCGTTCGCTTCCGCGGGAAATGGATGGACTCACCACCGCGCTCCTACTAATCGGCACGGCGGTACTCCTAATTCTTCTGGGGGCCGGGGGCCTGGGACGAGGGATTGCACCCCCCGGGCGCTACTGATCGGGGCATCATGGGTTCTCAGCCTCGCCGTAGCCGAGTACTTCATCTACCGCCGCGCCCACGGACCCGGACCCGCGTCCGGCCCTTCTGCCCGGCCCGCCCAGCCCCCGCCCAAAGCTGCGTAACGTCGGGCCGGTTCCGGCCCTCGCGTCACGTATCTTATGAAGTCCCTACCTGTACTGCTCGGTAGTAAGGTAGGTGGCCATGATTTTTGCTGCGGCAGCGGATAACGGAAAGCCACGGGCCCGGCAACGCATCCGCGGGCCGGACCACCAAACATCAAAGGATCCTGACCATGTCACAGCCCGCCGCATCCTCACTCCCCCTGAATCATCATCCCCGGACAGTTATACCCGGGAAGGACGGCCCGGCCGGCGCGGTTTTGCCGACCTTCCGCCTGCACATGATGCGGGGCGGTTACCTGCTGATGGCAGTAGGGCTCATCATCGTCAAATGGCCCCTGCTTCTCCAGGCAGCGTCGATGCCGGTAATGGACGGCGTAGTCGTCTGCATTCTGACAGCGATGTCGCTTCTGGCGCTCCTGGGACTCAGGTACCCCATCGGAATGCTCCCGATTCTCATGTTCGAAGTGATCTGGAAAGTGCTCTGGCTGGGAATCGTAGCCCTGCCCCTCCTCATCGCCAACGACATGGACGAGGCCACCTCTGAAATGCTCTTCAGTATTCTCTTTGTAACCGCCATCCTGGCCGTGACGCCCTGGGACTACGTGTGGAAGCGCTTCGTGAAGGCGCCCGGGGACAGCTGGAGACGAACGGCTAGATAGGTTGCCTCCAACCATGACGACCAAACCGTAACCCCTGCCCTACAGGTGGCAGGTCAGCAAAAGACCGTCCGTCCGCCAGGTCACCGCCTCATCCTTGGATGTGAAAAACCGGGTCAGGTGAACGGGGTTATGTCTTGCTATGTAGAAGCTGGCTAGTACTGGGCGTTCACAGTCCACATTGATGATCACCCGGGCCGAGCATTTCGCCCTGCCGACTCGGAATGGGCGTCGGCACCATTCGTGGCAGCCGTACACTGTCTGCAGAGGGGAGGCGGTCATGGCGGGCCCACTGCTTGAGAGCAAGCTCCGCGTCCCCAGACGGCGACGGGGTCTGACAGAGCGTCCGAGGTTGAGCGAGCGTCTGAACCGTGGAGCGGAGTCCACGTTGACGCTGGTGTCGGCCCCGGCCGGCTTCGGTAAGACGACGTTGCTGACGGAGTGGCTCGCATCCGCTTCCGCTGATGGATGGTCGGCGGCGTGGCTCTCGCTCGACAAGCGTGACAACGATTCCACGATGTTCTGGACGTACTTCATCACGGCGTTGAAGACGGCGTCCGATGGGGTTGGCGCCGCTGCGCTCTCGCTCCTGCAGTCGGCACAGCCGCCCATCGAAGCGGTGCTCGCCAGCCTGCTCAATAACCTCCACGCCGTCTCGAGCGATGTGGTCTTGGTTCTCGATGATTATCACGTTATCGATGCACCCGATATACACGACGGGATTGCTTTCCTGCTGGAGCACCTGCCACCGCAGGTGCATCTCGTAATCGCCGGCCGAGCCGACCCGGTGTTGCCGTTGGCAAGGTTACGGGCACGGGGCGAGCTCGTCGAGATCCGCGCCGCCGATCTGCGATTTACTGCGGACGAGGCGGCGGCTTACCTCAGCGGCGCCATGGGATTGGAGCTGACGGCAGGGGATATAGCAGCGCTGGAAGGACGCACCGAAGGGTGGATCGCGGCGCTCCAGCTCGCTGCGCTTTCGATGCAGGGTCGCGAAGACCTCGCCGCCTTCATCGCAGGCTTTGCCGGGGACGACCGATACATCGTCGACTACTTGGCCGAGGAGGTCCTGCAGCGCCAACCAGAGGATGTCCAACGCTTCCTGCTCGAAACCTCCATCCTGGATCGGCTTACCGGCCCACTGTGCGATGCCGTCACCGGACAGGACAACGGCAAGCTCAGGCTCGTGGAGTTGGAGCGAGCGAACCTGTTTCTGGTTCCCTTGGATGACCGCCGTCAGTGGTATCGCTATCACCAGCTTTTTGCCGACGTTCTACGGGCGCGCCTGCTGGAGGAGCGCGGCGAAGAGCTCCCGGTTCTGCATCGGCGGGCGAGCACTTGGTACGAACAGAATGGTCAGGCGTTCGATGCTGTCCGCCATGCCGTGGCCGCGCAGGATTTCGATCGGGCGGCGCACCTCGTCGAGCTAGCGGTTCCCGCCATTCGGCGGAACCGGCAGGAGGCCGTGCTGCGCGGCTGGTTGAAGGTGCTCCCGGACGATGTGGTCCGCGTCAGGCCCGTTCTGGGCGTGGGGCTGGTCGGGACGTTGGTCGTAAGCGGCGATGTCGAGGAAGCCGAGGCCCGGCTGCGGGAGGTCGAACGGTGGCTGAAGTCACTGACGGATACGAGTAAGGAAATCCAAGGCCGATCAGCGGAAATGGTCGTCGCCGACGAGGAGGAATTTCGCCGCCTTCCCGAGACGATTGAGGTATATCGGGCCGCGCTGGCGCTGGGCCGGGGCGACGGATCCGGGGCGGCAGGTCATGCCCAACGTGCACTTGAGCTTGCACCTGAGGGAGATCATCTCAGCCGTGCCGCCGCATCCGGCTTGCTGGGACTCGCCTACTGGGGGCGTGGGGAGCTCGAGGCAGCCCATCGGGCGTATGCCGAATGCATGGCCGGCCTGCACCGTGCACGGCACCTTGCCGACACATTTGGATGCGCGATCGCGCTGGCGGACATCCGGCTGGCCCAGGGACATCTCAATGACGCCATGCGCACCTACGAACGGGCCCTGGAGCGCGTCCCTGAACAGCACGGATCGGCTCTGCGGGGGACAGCCGACATGTATGTGGGCATGAGCGGGGTCTGCCGGGAGCGCGGCGACCTGCAGGGCGCAGCCCGGCTCCTAGTCCGCAGCCAGCAGCTCGGTCCCCTCAGCGAGCTGCCGCAAAATCTGTATCGCTGGCGCGTCGCGATGGCTCGGATCCGGGAGGCGGAAGGAGACCCGGCCGGAGCGCTCGACCTCCTGGCTGAGGCTGACCGGCTCTACGTCAGCGATTACTTCCCCAATGTTCGTCCGGTGCCGGCTTTGAGAGCACGGACCTGGGTCGCGCAAGGGCGGTTGGGGCAAGCGCTCGGCTGGGTGCGGGAGCGGGCCCTGACAGCGGAAGATGAACTCAGCTACCTTCGCGAGTTCGAGCACATCACTCTTGCCCGGGTGCTCCTTGCCCGGCACACAGCAGAGCGCTCAACGCCCTCCCTTGACGAGGCAATCCGACTGCTGGGCCGCCTTCTGCAAGCGGCAGAGGATGGCGGGAGAACGGGAAGCATCATCGAGATCCTCGTGCTTCATGCGCTTGCCGACCAGATGCGAGGGGACATCCCGGCGGCGCTGGCATTCCTGCAGCGAGCCGCAGCGTTGTCCGAGCCGGAGGGCTACGTTCGGATTTTCGCTGATGAAGGCGCACCGATGGCTTCACTGCTCAGGGCGGCTGTGAAACAACGGACAGCCCCGGGCTACCTCCGCCGGCTCCTGACGGCAATGAACAACAACACCGAAGAGACCGCACCCGTCAATCAGGGCTTGATCGAGCCGCTGAGTGAACGCGAGCTGGACGTTCTCCGGCTGCTCGGAACGGACCTCGACGGTCCGGGCATCGCTCACGAACTCACGGTGTCCCTGAACACGGTGCGGACGCACACCAGTCATATCTACGCCAAGCTCGGTGTGAACAGCCGTCGCGCAGCGGTCCGCAGGGCCGAAGAACTGGGCCTGTTGTCCTGATCCGGCAACCGGCCAGCCCGGGCCGCCGCGGATGGACGGAATATGGCATGACAAGGCCCGGTGAATAAATCACCACGCTAATCACCATGTGTGATGACGCGTGGTCATTAGGTCTCCTTCTACCGTTCGATCAGGACAACGAAACAGCCGCAACGCCGGCTGAGGTCCATCCAGTCGGACACAGTGAAAGGAGCGCCGTGAGCGAAATACCGACCGGCCATCACCACAACTCCGGATGGTACGACATTCGACTCGAAGGCCACCTGGATTCCCGGTGGACTGCCTGGTTCGACGCACTGAGCCTGACGAACGAAAACGACGGCACCACAATCCTCCACGGCCACGTGGCTGACCAGGCCGCACTGCATGGTCTGCTCCAAAAAGTGCGCGATATCGGCCTGCCGCTGATTTCTGTCACTCAGGTTGAACCCGACAAGCCCGAGTCCACCACAGAGCCCCGATAGCTCATGCTCCCCAGGCATTCCACGAAGGAGAACGACACCATGACAAGCATCGACCCTTTAGCAGCAACGAAACGAGTCCCGATGGGCTCGCTGCGAAAGACCGCGCTGGCCGCGGGCGTGCTCTACCTGATCACCTTTATCTCGATCCCGACACTCGCTCTCTACGGTCCGGTGCGAACGGACCCTAACTACATCGCCGGACCGGGACCGGACACCGCCATCATCTTCGGTGGCGTCCTCGAGATCATCGTGGCCCTTGCTTGCATCGGCACTGGCGTCGCGCTGTACCCGGTGATCAAGAGGCAGAACGAAGGGCTCGCGCTGGGCTTCGTCAGCGTGCGGGTACTGGAGGCCGCCACCATCTTCGCCGGTGTCGTGGCCCTCCTCTCCATTGTGACCCTGCGGCAGGCCGGAGCCGGAGCAGATGCGTTGACCACAGGGCAGGCATTGCTCTCCCTGCACACCTGGACCACGGTCCTCGGACAGGGCTTCCTCCCGGCCCTGAACGCCCTGCTGTTGGGCTCCCTGATGTACAAGTCGCGGCTGGTGCCGCGGATTCTTCCCATGCTGGGATTTATTGGAGCGCCCCTGCTCGTCGCTTCTGTTGCCGGAACGCTGTTCGGACTCTGGGGACCAGTGTCCTTACTGTCCGGGATCGGCGCACTCCTGCTTGCGCTCTGGGAATTTTCGCTGGGCATTTGGCTGGTCGCCAAAGGCTTCAGGCCCAGTCCCATCACGACAGGAATGGCGCCTGCCGTCACGATGCCCGCCCGCAGTGACGCCCCCGCCTAACGATCAAAACACCCGCATCCTGAAAAGGATCAGATCCAAATGCGCACTTTCACATCCAATAAGGGAACTGACCTGTCCTGACAAAGGATGCGCCAGTCCCATCGCCGCAATCCGCTACACCCCCACGAAAGAAGAACCCCATGTTGACTACCGCCAGCCCAACTCTCGACAGACAAACACCTGCCCCGTTTCCGGTCCGCCTCGCAGCAGTTACGGGCCTGGCCGCAGCCGCGGTCCTGTTCGTCAATGCGGCCAAGCGTGCCGAACTGATTCCACTCAATTCAGCGACGCAGCTTGCTGCGCCCCTGGCACAGGCACTCGCAATCATTCTGGTCATCGGCCTAGCCGCGGTTGCCCTGCGCCAATCATCAAAGTTTTCCGCGGTCGCCCTCGTGCTGAACGTCCTGGGACTCGCCGCCGCGACCGGCGTGGAATGGGTGATCAACCTGGTATTTGTCCGACTCGACCCCTCCCAGATCGCTACGTTGCGGGCAGGTCCGCTCGGAACAGCCTTTGTGGCAGCCTCAATGATCTTCCTACTCGGATCAATCCTGTATTCTCTGGCGCTGCTACGGGACGGCAAAGCGCGATTGGAATGGTTGCGATGCCGTAGGCGATTGTTGGGATCCGGGGTGCGCTACGCAACTTCGTCCCGGAGCTGGCACTTGATCTGGCCCTGGCGCTACTGGGCGCCTCGGTCGTCTGGCTCGCCCTCTGGATGCTCCAAAGCAGGTCAGCAACCACTGCCCACCAGTTGAATGCGGTGTCGCCAGCAGGAGAGGAACCGAATTAATTCCCCGACCGACTCGCCACGTGTTGGCTGCAATGGAGCCTAAGGTCCCGGGGCACTGCCCAAAGGCGTCAGCCCACGGGTTCACCTGCACCCCACGCTAACTCCCGATGCTCGGCGCGCGCGGGGAATCAAGCGATTCCACAATCCAGGTACCACCCTTGACCTATACCCCGGGGGTATGTCTTCAAGGTGTTGGCAAACCCACTCGCTCTCGGTTCACACCCAGCGCAACAGGTCCTTCACGCACACATGAATGCCAATTCAGCGACAACACGACACGCCTGCAGGACTTCCCTTCCCTCGTCGGGGGGCGATGTCATTCGGGCGAATGGCCCGCCTTTGAACGGGCTCTCACTTCATCCGAACATCCTCAAGTCTGGAAACGTCCCCATGTCACAGGTCAGCCGTCACCTATCACACCCTGCAACCGAACCAACAACCGTAAGGCGCCGCCGGCCACTCCGCGCGCTGAAAGTCACAGGCATCCTTGCTCATACCGCGCTGGGAATGACTCTTGCACCACAGCAGCCAACTCCTTCCTCGAACAACAGGAGAAGTCGAGCATTGCCCCTTACGGCGACCTCTTAAAGGTCGCGGACGGCGCGGTGAACGTTTACCGGGCTGGCACCGAAGGTGCACAACCCCTTGTACTGCTCAGCGGTCTAGGCACGATAGCTCCGGCGTTGGACTTTGCACCCCTGATCCGGGAACTGAGCTCCTACGACGTCATCGTCGTCGAAGGCTTCGGATACGGCTACAGCGATATGAGCGCCCGCGAACGGACCCTAACGAACATCAGCACTGAACTCCATGAGGCCCTCTCCTCCCTCGACATCGGAAAACCGTACGTTTTGGCCGGACATTCGATCGCCGGCTTCTACACGCTCGACTATGCCAACCGGTATCCCGGCGAAGTATCCGCAGTTGTCGGCATCGACCCCAGCGTGCCCGCCGCCAATAATGAAGATTCCGTCAAGGCCGCTTTTGCGCCCCGACGAGCCTTCGCCCTGCTCGACGGCGCGGACTTACTCCGTTGCGGCGACCCCGAGGTCCGCGGCGTGGCCGCTGATGGTGCGGGCCAGGTCGATGTCGCGGCTGGTGATCCCGCCGACATCGTGGCTCAAGAGCCTGACGCGTACCTCAGGGTAGGTGAGCGTGAGGTCGGGGTGGTGGTTGGCCTCCTCGGCGGAGGCTCCGATGCGGTTCACGAGCTCCAGCCCGGTGAAGAACTCCCGGGTCTTGAAGGTGGCGGTGAGGGCCTCGCCGGTCAAGTGCCAGCCCGTGAGCCCGGCTTCGGCGAGCTCGGCGGCGGACAGCTTCCGTAGGGGATTAGTCATAGTGCCATCATGGCTCCGGAGGGCGGCCGAGGCTACCCTTGCAGGCACCACGCCTCCAAGTGGGATGTCCGGCGCCAGCCACTGCGGGTAAAACGTCCCCACTGCGCGGGGAGGGCGCTGTCAAGCCCTGCCAGTGAGAGAAAACGCCCGACCGTGATGCCAGGGGTCTCCTTTTCAGAGCCTCTGCCCTGGCCAAATACAAAGGCCGGCAAGGCAGATTCAGTAAGGCTGGACCGCTCTCAGGAGTGCGTGTCGAGGTAGTGCAGAATCGCGTGCGCCGTTTCCTCCGGCGCGCTTATGTGGGGGCAGTGCCCTGTTGCCCGAAGCTGCACCAGGGTGCTGTGTTCCAGGTTCTTGTGCAGGTAGGCGCCCACCTCCGGCGGGGCTAGCCGGTCGTCGGAGCACTGCAGAATGAGGCAGTTGGTGTGCAGCTTTCTCAGTTCGGGGCGGGTGTCGGAGAAGAATGTTACTTCGGCGAAGTGTCGGGCGATGGCCGGGTCTGTCTGGCAGAAGCTGGCACGCAGGTCTTCCGCTAGTTCCGGCTCTTGCGGGTTGCCCATGACGATCGGTGCCAGGGCCGCGGCCCAGGCGAAATAGTCGCGGTCCAGAGAAGCCAGAAGGCCCACGATGTCTTCCCGCGAAAACCCTCCGATGTAGCCGTCGTAGGGGTCGTCCGTATGGCGGGGTGAAGGAGCCAGCAGGATCAGGTGGGAAAACCGGGTGGGTTCTTGGGCTGCGGCGACCACGGCGATCATGGTGCTGACGCTGTGTCCCACCAGGATGACGTCCTCAAGTTCAAGGGCTGCGCAGATCTCCAGAAGGTCCGTCGCGTACCCCTTCAGGGATTCGTACTTCTCCCAGTCATAGGCGCTGATGTCGGAGTGTCCTGCGCCAACATGATCAAAAAGCACCAACCGGTAGTCATCAACGAAGTAGGGGAGAAACTTGCGCCATATGGTCTGATCGCAGCCGAAGCCGTGGGCAAACATCAACACAGGCCCGTCAGCCTGGCCCAATAGGGTGACATTGTTTCGGGCGATTACCGCAGCGTCGGCTTCGATCACATTCTCACTGAACTTCGCGTAGGGTGGCGTTCTTTCCCAGACTATCCACGGGAAACAGAGAAATCCTAGGGCTCCGGCCACTATGACCTTCAAGGTGACGTCGATCCAGCCCATGGCAGACGATGCGCCATAAGCGATTCCCCGGCCAGGACGATCAAACTGGAGCCCCAGGCTGGAACGCCGATCATGGACGCACCGCCAAAGTGTCCTTGGTGAGCAGCAGCCCAGGCCGATCAACCTGCTAGGCCACCCGCAGACCCACGCCCCTGGTCATCTTGCGGATTTCGTCGGATTTCAGGCCGCTTGCCGCAGCAAGTTGGTAGTCATCAAGGAGCCGGGACTTCCTGGCCATGGCAAGGACTTCGGTGCGCTTCTGCTCCAGGGCGCCGCGTGCGTCAGCGGCTGCGGCCAGGTCCGCGGCCAGTTCTGCGATGAGGCGAAGCTGTTCAGCCCGGCCCTGCCCCGACGGGTACAGTTCCTCACGGGCCAAGGCGACGCTGCGGACGGCGGTGGCAAGCATACCGGAGGCCTTCGCGACTGCGGCGGCTTTCGCGCCGTCGCAGACGGCCTGGGCAACTCGCTCGTGCAGCTCGTTGGCCAGGTCACGCACCCGGCTGGACCGGAGGGCAAGCATCCTCCGCTGCTGGGCCAGCAGGGCCAGGACTTCCCGGGTCCGGGCGGCGGCCGGGTCCGGTTTTGGAGGGCCCTGGTACCGGTAAGCGTGCGGCGCCTCGCCGCCCGTCCTGCTGCGTCCTGAAAGCGGATGCATCCGCTTGTGTGTCTGGCTGCCAGCCAACTCTGCTCCTAGGATCCATAACCGTTCCTATCCGTCCGCTGCCGGATCTTGCATAACGCGCGGGGCCGCCGTCGTACTGTGTGCGGCACCGTTGTCCTCCCTGCACGTTACGCCGCATCAAAGCCGGCCGGGCAATACCGAAAGTGCGTGGAGTTATAGGGGAATGATGTGGCCGGCCCGTCATAAGGACTGCTTATCTGTCCACGCACTTTAGGTCTTATCCAAGCTGCTCCCTCCTTCCCTAGGCTCGAATGAACCACACTCATCCGACCCGGAACCCTGGAAGAGAACATGCCTGAATTCGTGCCCGCCTCACGCGTAACCCGTATCAAGTCCTCGCCGAGCGTTGCTGCGGCGGCCCGAGTGCGGGAGCTCAAAGCCGAAGGCCGGCGGATCCTGGACCTGACGGTCGGCGAACCGGACTTCGATACCCCGCAGCACATCAAGGACGCGGCCATCGACGCCATCGGCCGCGGCGAAACCAAGTACACGTCCGTCACCGGGACGCCCCAACTCCAGAAGGCCATCCTTCAGACGCTGGAGCGCAAAACCGGGCAACAGTACACGCATGCCGAGATCACGATCGGCGGCGGTGGCAAGCAGGTCATCTTCACAGCCTTCATGGCCACCCTCAATGCAGGGGACGAGGTGGTGATCCCCGCACCGTACTGGGTCTCCTATCCGGACATGGTGCTGGCGAACGAAGGCACTCCCGTGATTGTCCCCTGCGGCGAGGACACCGGCTTCAAGCTCACCCCCGACGCCCTGGAACAAGCCCTGACGGGGCATACGAAGTGGGTCATCCTCAATACGCCCTCCAACCCCACTGGCGCGGTCTACTCCCGCCAGGAACTGGCCGGCCTCGCTGCCGTCCTAAAGGGGCACCCATCCGTCTACATCCTCACGGACGAGATCTACGACGAGATCCACTTCGGCACCGAACCCATCACCAGCCTGGTGGCCGTGGCGCCCGAACTCAAGGACCGGGTCCTGGTCACCAACGGGGTTTCCAAGGCATACGCGATGACCGGGTGGCGGCTGGGCTACGCCGGTGGCCCGGCACCGCTGGTTGCTGCCATCAACAAGCTGCAGTCCCAGATGTCCTCCTGCCCGTCCTCGGTCAGCCAGGCAGCCGCTGCCGCGGCGCTCACCGGCGACCAGGCATTTGTCCGCGACAGCGTGGAGGTTTACCAGGAGCGGCGCGACGCCGCAGTTGCCGGCCTGAATAGCATCGAAGGTTTGCAGTGCACGACGCCGGACGGCGCCTTTTACGCGTACGTCAACTGCGCCGGGGTCATCGGTAGGACGACGCCGGAAGGCAGGCGGATCACCAACGACGAGGACTTCACCCTTTACCTGCTGGATGCCGCCTCCGTGGCCGTCATCCAGGGCTCGGCCTACGGCCTCGGCCCGTACTTCCGGATCTCCTACGCCACCGGGCTGCCGGTTATCGAGGAATCCATTGCTGCCATCGAAAAAGCCGTCCAGGCCCTGGCCTGATCCCACACCAACTTTTCCACTCAAAGGAGACATTCCATGATCCACGTTAAAACGAAGTTCGACCGGCCCTCGGAAGACGCCATCGCGCGACTCTCGAAGTTCTCCTCCGCCACTGTGCACGAGGCGCAGGGACGCAAGGGAGCCTTGAGCTCGAAAATCAAGCCGATCGACCGAAGCATGTCCTTCTGCGGCCCCGCCGTAACCGTTGTCTGTGCACCGCGGGACAACCTCATGCTCCAGGTGGCCATCCACTACGCACAGAAGGGCGACGTTGTCCTGGTCTCCGCCGGTGAGTATGCAGAAGCCGGAACGTTCGGCGACGTGCTGGGCAACGCCATGAAGGCGAAAGGGCTGGCCGGCATGGTCACCGACTCCGGCGTCCGCGACACCAAGGACCTGATTGAACTCGGACTTCCGGTGTTTTCGGGCAGCGTTTGCATCAAGGGGACCGTCAAGGAAACCATTGGCCCCATCAACCACCCGCTGGTGTTCGACGACGAAATCGTCTACCCAGGCGACGTCCTGCTGGGTGACGCCGACGGCGTGGTAGTGGTCCGCAAGGACGAAATCGAGGAAGTCATCAAGCTGTCCCAGGCACGCGTGGACGCTGAGGACGACCTCATCCGCCGCTACAAAGACGGCGGCACCACCATTGAACTGTGCAAGCTCACCGATGTGCTGAAGGCCAAGGGCCTGCTGGTCGAGGATGCCGAGCTCGAGCCGGCCCTGTAAGCCGCATCAGCCCCATCGGTTGCTGAGTAAACGTCGTTTTGACCCCTCATAACGGAAGTTGGGCCCACGCCGGCAGGGTTCCCTGGCCGAGCTTGCGAGGAGAGGGGGCCGGTGGGGAGCAATCGATGAGGTTAAGCCAAGAGGCCCGGGTTCCTTTCGGAACTCCGGGCCTTGCCTCTTGCTGCTCTCTACCGCCGGTAGCGGCTTAGTTCATGCCGGGCAGGAGGTAGGCGGGCGGACCCACCTGGGAGTCGTCCAGGTACCACATGGTGGAGCCGCTCTTGCCCGGCGGCATCATGCTTCCCTCGAACACGAACACCGGCTCCGTGGAGGGGCCGTCCTCCGGCCGCCAGAAGCCGTTGGTGGGGCAGTGCGAACCGGTGCTTGCTTTGAGTTGGATTCTTCTTTCTGCCGTTTTCCGGTATTGCAGGCTGGTGATCTTTTTCATGGTGGGCTCCGGGGGTTTTTTATTGCCGAGGTAATACGCCGTTTCAGCGTCCCTTTATGGCTTTTATCCTAGAACTACAGCGGGGCCCTGAATAAGACAAAACAAAGGTGCCCTGATAAGCGGCCCTTATGATGCAGTCCGGTCATTTGGCGGGCAGCGTCGGATACTTGTTGCGCAGCATTTCCTGGAGCATTTCCTTTAGTACCAGCAGGACCGCAGATCCGGCTTCGGACAGGGGCTCATGGTCGGGGGTGCACAGCGCGATCTTGCATTGAAGTGCGGGGTCGGTAATCCGCAGGACACGGAAGTCCTCCTCGTGGAACAGGGCATCCGCGGCCGACTTTGGCAGGATGGTTGCCCCGAGGTCCGTGCGCAGCAGCCGGGTGAGGGAGGGAACCGATTCCACTTCACCTACCAGCTTCAGTTTCATGCCCTTGTTTTCGATGCCTGCCTGCACCACCTGCCGCAGCGTGTGGTTCTGTTCCGGCAGAAAAAGGCCCAGAGTTGCCACCTCCCCAAGGGTGATGGATTCAGCGTCCGCCGCTACCGGCAGTTCCCGATGGGCATTCACGATCAGGTACAGGTCCTCCACGATCAGGGTGGTGAACTGCACCCCGCGGATGGGACCAGGCTCGTAGATGAGCGCCATGTCCAGGCGGCCGTTCTTGATGGCTTCGCTGAGGACGCCGCCGTAGATTTCCGTGACATGGAGGACGATGTCCGGGTAGCGCCGTCCCACCTCGCTGATGATCCGAGGGGTCAGGCTGGACGCCATGCTGTACGGGGCGATGGCGATGGAGACGCGGCCCGAGGGGGCTGCGCCGGAGGCCGCAACGTCGATCCTTGCCTGCTCCACCAGTCGCAGGATGGTCTGTGCATGCCGGTACAGGGTATGGCCGGCAGCCGTGGGCTCCACGCCCTGCTTGCTGCGGATGAGGAGCCTCTGCTTCAGGTCGGTCTCCAGGGCGGACACCTGCTGGCTCAGGGCCGGCTGTGCCACGTGGAGGGCGGCAGCGGCTTTGGTGATGCTTCCTGAATCGACGATCTGGACGAAATACGCCAGTTTCCGGGTGTCCATAGCGCTCCTCTTTCCAGCGGGGACGGCACAGCATGTGGGGGTCATATGGTGGTGCTATGGCGGGACAGGCATTACGTCTTTGTGTGATCCGAGTCCCGGGCATAGATTAATTGCAGATGACTTTTCAGTGACCAGGACATTCTATCCCAGGCCCAGGCATAACTGTTTCCGATGACGGAATAGCTGTTTTGCATATACCCGGAGAGAATCAACTGGCCGCTGGATTTTCAGATTACGGAATGAAGCCCTGAGTAATTCTGCCCGCTACGCCGGCAGAGGTCATAACGGCCCCCTATCCCGTGACACGAATTACGTCTTTGTGTGGCGCGAATCCCGATGCCACACTCATTTATGTCCCGCCGAACACCCAACAGAGGAAGGCCCGAAAATGCCCACAGTCGATCTCGTCGCGGATCTTGGTGAAGGCTTTGGTGCCTACTCGATGGGTGACGACAAAGCGCTCCTGGATATCGTGTCCAGCGCCAACATCGCCTGCGGCTTCCACGCGGGCGATCCGGACATCATGAACGCTACGGTTGCCGAATGCGTCCGCAAGGGTGTGGGCATCGGCGCGCACCCCAGCTTCCCTGACCTGCGCGGCTTCGGCCGCCGGACCATGGACCTCACTGCCGGCGAAGTCCGCAACGATGTCATCTACCAGCTCGGAGCACTGACCGCGTTCGCCGCCTACCACGGCTCGTCCGTCTCCCATGTGGCACCGCATGGCCGGCTGGGAAACCTCGTTGCCACCAGGGCGGACTACGCCCAAGCCGTGGCGGACGCGGCGGTGCGGGTAGACCCCGGCTTGATCATCGTGGCGCAGGACGGAGAACTGGCAAACGCAGCGGCTGAGCGCGGACTTCCGGTTGCCATCGTCGGCATTGCCGACCGCGCCTACCAGGAGGACGGCACCCTGGTGCCGCGCAGCCGGCCCGGCGCCGTCATCCATGACCCCGCCGTCATCGTCGAACGGACCGTCCGGATGGTCCGCGAAGGCCTGATTGAAACCGCCTCCGGCAGCGATATCGCCATCCAGGCAGACACCGTGCTGCTGCACGGGGACAACCCGGGCGCCGTCGAACTGGCCCGCCTGATCCGCAAGGAACTTATCGCCGCAGGCGTCACCATCGCCCCGGTCGCTGAGGTCATCGCCGCCAAGCAGAAGATCTCCTTACCATGACTGCCGCAGCAATAACCGTCCGGCCAACACTGGACATCCACGAGTCCGGTGACGGCGCCCTTCGCGTGGTGGCCCAATCCGGCGACGCGGAAGCGAACTGGGCCACCGTACACTCCCTCGCGGACTGGCTGGCGACCGCCGGCATCGAGGGCATTCACGGTGCAGTTCCCACCTACGATTCCGTCCTCGTCGAATTCGACCCCTACCTCACCTCGGCGCGGCAGGTCAGGGCGTTCGTCCTCCTGGGTATGCGCCAGCTGGAATTAACCGGAACCGCCGCGCGGAAGCCCCGCCGGTTCGAAGTTCCCGTGGTGTACGGCGGCGCCTACGGGCCCGACCTGGAACGCGTGGCAGAACACCAGGGCCTGGACGTTAAAGAGGTCATCGCCCGCCATACCGCAAAGACCTACGTCATCCGCTGCCTCGGTGCGCCCGCCGGCTCACCCATGATGGACGGCCCGGACTTCCCCGTCCCGGTGCCCCGGCTTAAGGACCCCCGCCTGTCCGTTCCCGCCGGCGCCGTGTCCGTTGCCGGACGCCAGGCAGTCATTGCACCGGCCACAGCGCCCGGCGGATGGTGCGTCCTCGGCCAGACGCCCCTGTCTGTCCTGGACGTGTCCCGCCAACCGTTGGTGCCCTACGTTCCCGGCGACGAGCTCCGCTTCTACCAGATCCCGGCCGAGGACTTTGAAAACTTCGCAGGGAAGTTCCTGGAGGCACGGCCATGACAGGATCACTGACCATCCTGCAGCCCGGCCACTCCGTCGTCACCGACCTCGGCAGGACCAAGGGGCCCGCCTACGGGCTCCCCGTCAACGGCGCCCTGGACCAGTTCTCCGCCAAGGCCGCAAACATCCTGGCCGGCAACGAGGACAACGAGCCGCTGCTGGAACTCACGGCGCTGGACTTCCGGATGCGCGCCACCACCGACCTGCTGATCGCGGTCACCGGTGCGCCCCTGGACCTCACCGTGGGCGGGCGCGCGTGCCCACAGTGGGAACCGGTATCTGTCCGCGCAGGAGAAGTTGTAGCGGTGCGGGGAATCCGGACCGGGCTGCGCGCCTACATCGCAGTCCACGGATCCTTCACCGTTCCCAGCCTTCTCGGCAGCTGCGCCCCGGACACAGTAGTGGGTTTCGGGCTGAAGCTTGTGGAAGGCTTCCGCCTTGAAACGCGCAAGACGACGGCCCCCATCACCCAGCCACACTTCGGCCTGCCGCTGTTCCGGCTGGGCCTTACCAAACCAGACTTCACCTCCCACCCGGTCATCGACGTTACCGATGGACCTGATGTGGCGGAATTCGGGGACACGGCGAACCTGCTGTTCACCACGAAGTACACCGTCAGCCCCCGCAGCAACCACATCGGGCTCAGGCTCGGCGGCGCCCTGCCTGAGCGCCAGCTCACGTCCGAAGTGCTGTCCCGCGGTGTTCCTGTGGGCGCCATCGAGGTCCCGTCCCGGGAGGAGCTGCTGGTCCTGCACCGGGGACGGGGCGTCACAGCCGGCTACCCGGTCCTTGGCGTGGTAACCAGCCGCTCCCTGGACCTCCTGGCGCAAGCCAGGCCCGGACACACCGTCACTTTTCGAAAGACATCCGTGGCCGAAGCAACGGCCACGTACCGGGCGGCCTGCCTTGAACTGGACAGGCTCCGGAGCACAGTCCAAACGGTGTTCGCACTGCTCGGCATCGGCGCCGGTGAGCGCTGGCATGAACTCACCCCGGCGTCAGGAGCCTGAACATCATGAACGCCTTTTCCCACCGTCAAGGACCGCGCCCACGAACCGTTCCCTGACGCCTGACCCTACCGACCCTTAGGTTTTTGTTCCGGCCCAGCGTCGGAGGCGAGAGCCCATTCGATTTCCACGATTTTGGAGTACCAATGCCTTTTTCCGATTACACCACCGCCCTTGTCACCGGAGCGTCCACGGGGATGGGTGCCGCGATCGCCGAACGGCTTACCAAGCGCGGCCTCACGGTCCACGCCCTGGCCCGCAACGAAGAACGCCTCGCCGAGCTGGCTGACCGCACCGGAGCAGTCCCGCACGTGCTGGACCTGACCGACACCGCCGCCCTGACCGACGTCGTAACCGGCCTGAAAGTGGACGTCCTGGTCAACTGCGCCGGCGTCTCCCGCCCCGGCAACATCCTGGACTCCACCGAACAGGACATCGACGAACTCGTGGACGTCAACCTCCGCGGCCTGCTGCAACTCACCCGCCTGGTCCTGCCCGGCATGGTCGAACGCGACCTCGGCCACGTGGTGAACATCAGCTCGATCGCCGGCGTCTACAACTTCTACGGCCACACCGTCTACCACGCCACCAAAGCCGCCGTGCACCAGATCTCCCGCCAACTCCGCAACGACACCGTGGGCAAACGCATCCGCGTCACCGAAATCTGCCCCGGCCGGGTCGAAACCGAAATCTTCGGCCGCAACCTCGGCGGCAGCCCCGAAGCCATGGAAGAAGCGTGGCAAACCTACTACGAAGGCTACGAATCCCTCACCACCGATGACATCGTCAACGCCCTCGACTACGCCATCGAAACCCCACGGCACGTCAATGTTGGCATGCTTGAACTCATGCCCACGTTCCAGGTCCCCGGCGGCCTGACCTTCGACCGCCGCGAACCCACCACCTAAACACCCGACCCCCGCACCCCAACCACCACCAACCGACAGGCCCCACCAGATGCAGCACGTGCACACCGTCAGTTTCCCCGAACCCCAGCTCCTGGCCGATCTCTCACCGCTTCCCGGCAGCCTCCGCGGCGTGGTCTGGGACATGAAGGACGCCCCGGAGAAGGACTTGGGCAGCATCGACGGCGTTATCCTGCCGTATATAAATGCCGGGGCAGTGTTGGGTTCCCTGGGCACCGTCCCGAACCTTAAGTTCGTGCAGACGCAATCGACGGGGTACGACGGCGTCTGCGAGGCTGCCGGTCCGGGCGCCGCGGTGGCAAACGCCTCGGGCGTCCACGCTGCTGCCACCGCGGAGCTGGCCGTTGGCCTCATCCTCGCCAAGCTGCGCGGCATCGACCAGGCCGTCAAGGACCAGCAGGTTGAGAGCTGGAAGCCGCAGCGCCGCCAGTCCCTGGCCGACCGCAAGGTCCTGCTACTGGGCATCGGCGGGATCGGCAAGGAACTGGCGCGCCGCCTGGAACCATTCGAGGTGACCATCACCCGGGTGGGAAGCACGGCACGCACCGACTCTGACGGGCAGGTCCACGGCCCGGATGAGCTGGTGGCCCTCGCCGCAGACCACGACATCCTGGTCTCCGTCCTGCCCCTGAACGACAACACCCACCACCTGGTGGGCCGGGACGTCCTGGCCGCCCTGCCCGACGGAGCCCTGGTGGTGAACGTGGGCCGCGGCGCCGTCATCAGCACCGAGGCCCTGACCCGCGAAGTAGTCTCCGGCCGCCTGCAGTGCGCCATCGACGTGGTCGATCCCGAGCCGCTGCCCGTCGGCCACCCGCTGTGGCCGGCGGAGAATGCCCTCATCACCCCGCACGTTGGCGGCAACGCCTCGGCCTTCGAACCCCGGATTCTCAAGCTGCTGAAACGGCAGCTCCAGGCGCTGGCCGACGGCCACATCCCCGCCAACCTCGTCCAGAAAGGCCCCTTTGCATGAGCGCGTTGTTTGATCTCACCGGGCGCGTAGCCCTGGTCACCGGTTCGAGCAGGGGCATCGGTTCGGCCCTTGCCAAGGCGCTGGCAGACGCCGGTGCCACAGTGGTGCTGAACGGCGTCAACGAGGAGCGGCTGAAGGATGCCGCCGCGGCCATGGCGGCTGATTTTCCCCCGGGCCGGATCCACAGCGTTGCCTTCGACGTGACCAATGACGACGCCGCTGCGCGGAGCATCCAGTGGATCGAGGAGAACGTGGGTCCGCTGGAGATCCTGGTCAATAACGCAGGCATCCAGCACCGCGTCCCCATGCTCGACCTGGACGTGGCGGACTGGGAACGCGTCCTCTCCACGGACCTCACCAGTGCGTTCCTGGTGGGCCGCGAGGCCGCCCGGCACATGATCGGCCGGGGCCGGGGCAAGATCATCAACATCTGCTCTGTCCAGACGGACCTGGCCCGCCCCACCATCGCCCCGTACATCGCCGCGAAGGGTGGGCTGCGGAACCTCACCCGTGCCATGACCGCCGAATGGGCAGCGTCGGGGCTGCAGATCAATGCCGTTGCACCGGGCTACATCCACACCGAGATGACCCAGAACCTGGTGGATGACGAGGAGTTCAATTCCTGGATCCTCGGCAGGACGCCGGCCCACCGCTGGGGCACCGTGGAGGACCTGGCCGGACCTGTGGTGTGGCTTGCCTCGGACGGCTCCAACTTCGTGAACGGACAAACCATCTTCATCGATGGCGGAATGACGGTGGTGGTCTGATGGCAACGCCCCTTGATGTCGCATTGCCCGCCACCGGCCCGGCGCTGGTGGCGCACGCCGCCGGTGACCTCCGCATCGACGAGGTCCCGCTGCCCCAGCCGGCGCCCGACGAAGCAGTAGTGGAGGTCCTGTACGGCGGCATCTGCGGTTCCGACCTGCACTACTGGCTGCACGGTGCCGCGGGGGAGTCCATCCTCAAGGCCCCGCTGGTCCTGGGCCATGAAATCTCCGGCGTGGTGGTGCGCCCGGCAGCCAACGGCGCAGGCCCCCAGGCCGGGACCGCCGTCGCCGTCCATCCCGCAACACCCGGCCCCGGCGCGGCGCGCTACCCGGCCGACCGGCCTAACCTCTCGCCAGGGTGCACCTACCTGGGCAGCGCCGCCCGCTACCCCCACACCGACGGCGCCTTCAGCCGGTACGTAAACCTGCCTGTCCGGATGCTCCGGCCCCTTCCGGGGGGCATGGACCTGCGCACCGCCGCCCTAATCGAACCTGCGTCCGTCGCCTGGCACGCCGTCTCCCGCGCCGGCGACGTCCGCGGAAAGACCGCCCTGGTCATCGGCTCCGGCCCCATCGGGGCCCTCGCCGTCGCCGTCCTCAAGCGGGCAGGGGCTGCCCGGATCACCGCCGTCGACCTCCACCCCAAGCCGCTGGAAATCGCCACGGCCGTGGGCGCGGACCAAGTCATCAACGCCGCCGACACTGAAGCCATCGCCGCCGTCGAGGCCGACGTCGTGATCGAATCCTCCGGCAACCACCACGGGCTGGCCTCCGCCATCCAGGGCGCCGTGCGCGGCGGCACCGTAGTGATGGTGGGACTGCTGCCCACCGGCAAGCAACCGGTGCCCATCTCCCTGGCCATCACCCGCGAACTGGACCTCAAAGGCTCCTTCCGCTTCAACGACGAAATCGACCAGGTGATCAACGCCCTCGCCGATGGCTCCCTGCACATCGAGCCCGTCATCACCCACCAGTTCCCGCTGGCGGATGCCCTGCACGCCTTCGAAGTGGCCAAGGATTCCACCAGCTCCGGCAAGGTGCTCCTCAGCTTCGGCGATGGGGAGGCCCGGTGAGCAAGCAGTTTCCGCCCCTTGTGGTGATGGGCGTCTCCGGCTGCGGGAAGTCCACCGTTGGTGCCCTCCTGGGCCGACGCCTGGACAAGCCGTTTTTCGACGGCGACGACTTCCACCCGACCGCCAACAAGGAAAAGATGGGCGCCGGAATTCCGCTAACGGACGCGGACCGGGAGCCATGGCTTGGCAGGTTGGGGGAGTTGCTTGCAGGAAAGGCCGACGGCGGCCCAACAGTTCCGCCGATCGTCGCCTGCTCAGCCTTGAAGCGCCGGTACAGGGACGTGTTGCGCAGCTACGCACCGGACCTTGTCTTTATCCACCTGTCCGGGACTGCAGCCACCATCGGCGCCAGGATGGAGGCCCGCGCCCACGAGTTCATGCCGCGCACCCTGCTGGAGTCCCAATTCGCCGCGCTGGAGGAGCTGGAGGCCGACGAAACCTATCTCGTCGTGGACATCTCGCAGCCCCTGGACGTTCTGGTGGAGTCGGTGGAGTTGAAGCTCCAGAAGGCTGATGCCGGATCAGGATTGAAGTGACTGTCCCTCAGCGGGCAAGTTAGAGTGCCAGCCTGAACCGGCCGCCCGCAAGGGCGTCCGCGACGCGTTGAGCGCTGCTTGCCGTGTCCTCGTCCGACGTGTCCAGCACATGCTGGTCCAACGCTCCGAGATCTGCAAACTGGTCCCACATGGCGAGGATCGGAGCCTCGTCAACGAGCGCAGACACCGCTGTCCGTGCCTGCGCTCTGGCGAGGACGATATCGCGGCGCGGACGGAGGACCACGTAATCGATCAGCACCTCGGGCCGCTCCATCGCCTGCGCGCGGAAGTGTCCGAGCATCCAAGGCCCCACGATTCCATCGACTACAGTCATGAATCCGCCGGCGGCATACGTCCACGCAGCCTTTGCGATCGCTTCCATAACCGTCTGGTTTTGCGCATCAGAGGCAGGCTCGTAGGGCGGGATGACACCAGACACGATGCAGTCCCAGAAGTCATCCGTATGAAGATGCACAGCCTTGGGCTGTCGGCGGGCGAGCTCCCCGGCAATCGTCGACTTGCCCGCGCCTGGAGGGCCGGTCAGGACGACGACGTTGCTGCTCATGCCTTCATCTTAGGTTTGACCGTCCCTGGCTGACTGCGGGCCACAGGACTCCGTCTGCACTGTTGCGTAGGGTCCGGGACGGTGGGGCCTGTCGGTTGGTGGTGGTTGGGGTGCGGGGGTCGGGTGTTTAGGTGGTGGGTTCGCGGCGGTCGAAGGTCAGGCCGCCGGGGACCTGGAACGTGGGCATGAGTTCAAGCATGCCAACATTGACGTGCCGTGGGGTTTCGATGGCGTAGTCGAGGGCGTTGACGATGTCATCGGTGGTGAGGGATTCGTAGCCTTCGTAGTAGGTTTGCCACGCTTCTTCCATGGCTTCGGGGCTGCCGCCGAGGTTGCGGCCGAAGATTTCGGTTTCGACCCGGCCGGGGCAGATTTCGGTGACGCGGATGCGTTTGCCCACGGTGTCGTTGCGGAGTTGGCGGGAGATCTGGTGCACGGCGGCTTTGGTGGCGTGGTAGACGGTGTGGCCGTAGAAGTTGTAGACGCCGGCGATCGAGCTGATGTTCACCACGTGGCCGAGGTCGCGTTCGACCATGCCGGGCAGGACCAGGCGGGTGAGTTGCAGCAGGCCGCGGAGGTTGACGTCCACGAGTTCGTCGATGTCCTGTTCGGTGGAGTCCAGGATGTTGCCGGGGCGGGAGACGCCGGCGCAGTTGACCAGGACGTCCACTTTCAGGCCGGTTACGACGTCGGTCAGGGCGGCGGTGTCGGTCAGGTCCAGCACGTGCGGGACTGCTCCGGTGCGGTCAGCCAGCTCGGCGAGGCGTTCTTCGTTGCGGGCCAGGGCGTGGACCGTGAGGCCGCGCTTGGTAAGCCGTTCGGCGATGGCGGCGCCCATCCCGGTGGACGCTCCGGTGACAAGGGCGGTGGTGTAATCGGAAAAGGCATTGGTACTCCAAAATCGTGGAAATCGAATGGGCTCTTGCCTCCGACGCTGGGCCGGACGAAGACCGTCATCGGTAAGCGGCCGCTGACCTATTGGTCAGCGGCCGTTTACGGTTGACAACTGCAAGGGCTATTTCTCTACGAGGGGTTTAGCGGCGACTACGCTCGTGGCCCTGCTTCGGGACATGGTCGCACCAGTGAGGACGGCCTGCTCCAGGGGACTCTGCTGTACTTCGTCGAGTTCTTCGAGCGTGTACTTTTTGGTCTCCTTGCCGGTGAGAGCTGAGGTCCCTGCCAGGACCATGAAGCCGAGCGCGACCATGGACGGGCCGACCCAATCTTTCAGGTCAGGGCCAGCGAGTGCTGTCGAGAGAACGGGGCCGATGACGCCCGAGATGGCAAAGCCGATCTGGGTGCCAAGGGCGAGTCCGGAGACGCGCAGCCGGCCGGGGAACATCTCTGCGAAGAATGACGGCCAGGACGCGTTCACCATCGAGTAAAAGAGGGAATAGTTGAGAATGCCGAACAGGAAGATCAGCGACCAGTTACCGGTGGTGATCGACCATAGGTAGGGCACCATGGTGATGCCTGCGCCGCCCGTTGCGATGAGGAACATCGTTTTGCGGCCGATCTTGTCCACCAGGAATCCTGCCAGGGGGGTGATCGCGAGGGCGATCACTGCCGAGACTGTGGTCGTCAGGAGCATGGTCGGCTTGTCCAGCTTGTATCCTGCGGTACCGAATGCCACTGAGAACGTCTGCATCATGTAGCTGGTGCCCGCGATGAGCGCACAGAACACGATACGCAGAACCGCGCGCCAGTGGAAGCGCAGGAGATGCCTGAGGGGTGCGACGTTCACCTTGGCGGCCTGGGCCTTTACGAACTCGGGCGGCTCCTGGACGTGCCGGCGAATCAGGTATGCAGCGACGACCACGATTGCGGAGGCCCAGAACGGCAGCCGCCAACCCCAAGACAGCAACTGCTCCGAGGGCATGGCGGCGATCGGGATGAAGACCAGCAGGGTGAGCAGCGTGCCTGAGGAGGAGCCCAACGTGGTGAAGCTCGCGAGGAAGCCACGACGGCCCTCGGAGGCGTGCTCCAGGCTCATGGTGATGGCACTTGGCTGCTCGCCGGACAGGCACAGCCCTTGGATGACGCGGATCGCCACGAGCAGGATCGGAGCAAGAGGACCGATCTGGGCGTACGTGGGCAGGCAGCCGATCAGGAAGGTGCAACCGCCGATACCAAACAGCGTGATCATCATGACGAATTTGCGGCCGCGGCGGTCACCCATCGGTCCGAGGATGAGAGAGCCGAGGGGTCGTACTGCGTAGCCGACCGCGAAGGTGATCATGGCGAGCAGCACGCTGACGCCCTGGGGCAGCTCGGGCGAGAAGAAGAGGACGTTCAGCACCAACGCCGACGAGGTGCCATACACCGCGAAGTCGTAGTACTCCAACGTCGTGCCGATCCAGGCCGCAACTGCGGCCCTGACCGGGGTCTTCCTGGGAAGTGTGGTTTCTGTCATTTCGTCTCCATGGCGATAGGTGAAGAGGGGCCTACCGGTACAAGTGGCTGCGGAAAGAGATCTGGAGTGGAATGTCCGGTTGATCCAGTTTTATGGGCTCTCTCGCCTGAAGTCGTGTGTTTGTACGGCTTTGCGAACTGGCCTAGAAAGAAATTAGCCTTTGAGTTATGGGTCACACAAAGACGGCTTTTGTGTTCCTACATAGCGATTCGTTATGGACAAGCGGAAGCTCGAAGACTGCGGGCAGTGTGTACTCGGACAACCTCACGACGTCACTGGTGTTCGCGGCCTTACCAGCGCTCAACAGGCGGCCTTCGCCCTCGACGTGTCCAAAAGGTATCAGCCCTGCGCGAACGCCGATGGTGCACCTTCTACGAGAAGCTCTTTTGCAACTGTTCCTAAGTCGGGGTCATTGCGGCTGATCTCGTTAGGCAAAAGGGACTGGCTGCTGGGTTGAGGGGGCTGAAGTGGGACTTGGGGAACCGGCGTCGGGATTCGGAAACTTCGTCTGGATGCAGGACTAGTCCCATGCCGCGGGGGGCGAATTGATCTCCTAGAAGACTCCCGACGCAGTTCGAAAATTTAGGCCCATAGGAGGGCGTGGACAATGTCCACACTTTTCGTATCGGAGTGCCTCGTACCGCCTTCGAACCTGGCCGGATTCCGCATGTTTTCGCGGGTTTGCAGTGTTTGCAAGGGCTGGAGTCCGGTTCGAGTCCCACCTCGGGCACAACAGATCGCCTCGTCAGGGGCGATTTTGCTTTGACATGTGTACAAAGCTTGCGGTCGCGTCGTCTGACGGTTTGGGTCGCGGGCTTTAGCCTGGCCGCCGCGGGGCCTGTTCAGGTGTATGGGGTGGCGGTTCAAGTCCCTGGCTGGTGGGCCTTCCGCCTGCTGAAGTGGGCTATATGGTTCCTCGTTCCGGTTCTTTTGGGTTGGCCGGCGTGGCCTACACCTGTTCATGTGTCGGGGAAGCGGGGACGACATGACTTTGGCGATCTCGCTTATGGGCGCCCCTGGGAGGCGGTCTTAGGCGTGCCCGCGAGAGTCGCGGCCCCGAAGTTTGTCCTGCCAAAGAGGGTGTGGACAGTGTCCACACTTACGTCTGCTTTATTGGAGGGCCGTAAGGTGTCAGCGATGGCGGGTTCCACAGCCTTGATTCCGCAGTCCTGCGGCGCCCGCACGTAAGGCGGGGGACTGTCAGCGCTCACTGCTTTCGCGACCGTGTTCCTGGAGATCTACAACCTCAAAGCTATCGATCTCATCGACTCCCCGCGGTCAGATGCAATGGCCCGACAAGCGCCCAATCTTCCGCTGTGATCACCCACCCAATCGTTCGGAACGGGGCCAAATTTTGAGGTCCTATCAGAAAGGCGCGGACTGAGCCCATCGTGATGACAGATGTGCAGGGCCATGGTCCTCTCGCAGTAACGTCCAGGTGCCTATTTTTCGCTGCGAAAGGCCCACCTGCACCAACCGATGCGTCTCGTATGGCTAGGGATTCGAGGCGCAGAGGTTATGAGACACATCGGATGAGATTTGCGATGCAACTTCGGCCGTCCCGTAAGGGGATCCTCCACCGGACGGTGGCCTACGTCGAGTCTCAGCCCGGATGGGCTTGGTATCAGTTCGGTTCCAGTAAAAAGCAGCTGGGGCATTCCGAAGGAGGCGGGATTATGCTTCGGCAATGGGGAACATGGAAGAACGGAAAGTCCAGCCGCGTTGGATGAATTGGTTATGGCTGGTTGCAGCGATCCCGGTTGGTTCGGGTGTCGCATGGATAGTCAGAAACTTCAGCCCGATAGCTCCCGATGCGTTGGCCGTGCCTGTAGCCTGCGTCGTGGTCTTTGCTATGGCGATAGCCGTTTCCTCTCGCAAGAGCCACAAGAGTTTGAACGGCAACGAGCCCTCCCACCCGTCAGGGTCGCGGCTCGAGTGAATCGCTAGACGGCCTATCCGCCTGGTACACAGTGGCGCTCGGTAGAGGATCCTTTACCGGACGTGTGAAGGTTCTACCTTGCCATTAGGGTTGGTCGTGCCCTGCCCAGGCAGCTGTCGGGAGAGTGTCTAGTGGGCCATCCCGCTCAAGGCACAGGAGCTGCACGGCAGGTAACGCCAACGATCAGCCGGGCGGGGCTCTTGTTCCAGTCGGAGGCTCATGAAAAAATCATCAGTATGCTGATTATTTGCCGCGGGGACACGATTTCCCCGGCAAGAGCGGCGGAGGCGTTTTGGAGGTACCAGGCATGGCTAGCACGGATTCTCTGCAGGAAGCCTGTTCTCTGTTGGAAGCAGGTGATGTTTCCCTTCTTCACCTGTGGCTGCTGTATTGGGGCCAGGGAGGCAATGCCGACTTGACGGAGTTGGATGCATTCATCCACGGGGTTCCTCTTCTGGACGACATGGACGCAGCCATTTTGGGGTGGGCGTTGGAGGCGCTGTCCGCACCCTAGGACGGTGGAAAACAGGGTGTAATTGCCTATTGTCCGGTCGGTTGTGCTGCTTTTAATTTGTGCCATGACCGCAGTAGACCATTCCCGGGACTTTGAGCTGCTGCATGCTCTGGTGATCGGCACGGAGAATGTCAAGGGTTTTCTGGATGGCACGACCGGTCTTGCGGCGGCCATGATGACCCAGGCGACCGGGGACCGGATCGAGTGTGCTGTCATGGTGCATCCGCGGCGGCGGGGCGCAATAATCTCTGGCAGCAGTGAGGACGCCGTCCTGTTTGAGGGCACGGGCCAAGGCCGGGGAGGCGGGCCCCGCGCGACCGCCCTGCAGACGCGCACGATTGTCGTTGTCCGTGATGTCTGCAGTGAACCGGGGTGGCGGCAGTATTGCGAGGCGATCACTGATCTGGGGTGCTGCAGCGTTCTGGCTGTGCCCCTTGACCTCGGATCAGGCGGGGAGGCTGTGTTGGATTTCTTTGCCCCGGAAACTGCTCTCTTTACCGCCGAAGTGATAGAGGATGTCCAGGCTTTCGCAGGTATCGCCGGGCAGGCGCTGCGGGTGGAGCTCCGGATCATGTTCGCTGAGCTGCTCACCGGGAACCTCAAAGCGGCTCTGGAATCCAGGACAACGATCGATCTGGCCTGTGGGATGATCATGGCCCTAAACCGATGCTCTCAAAACGAGGCATTCGATATTCTCCGCCGGGCGTCCATTGCCCGGAACCAGAAGCTTCATAGCCTCGCCCAGGAAATCATCTCAAACGTCTCAGGGGCAGAAGAAATAACCACACACTTCGATGCATGATCGCCCTTGAACGCGAAAACGCCATGCCTTTGTCCTTCACCCCGGGAGGGCAGGCCGCGCATTTCTGCGAGATTCGACCCAAACCGAGCCCTTGCACACCACAGGGGCTCCCCGTCAAACACTCCGCCTGGTTCCCTCCGTCACGGGGATGAAGCAAGAAGCGGAAGGGTAGGTTTGGGCCTTACAGGGTCTTGTCGTCCTGGGAGGTTTGGCGTTCTTCGCTCGGGTTGGTTTGGTTGGTGCTGTAGGGCGCCATCCGTGGCGGGGGGAGTTCTTTGATCAGTTCGTTCACTGCGTGGGCGAGGAGGTCACGTTCGTGAGCTGCCAGTTCCATGGATCCGTTGAGGTAGGCGTCGATCTCGTATTCGCCGGCGGCGCCAGTGAAGCTGAAATAGCGCGTCCACACTGCATGGAGCGGCAGCCCGGCTTCTTCCATGGCTTCCCGGGTTGCCTGTGCCTGCTCGTGCGGATCATCGATTGCCTCCACCGGGCCCCCTATTCGTCGGACGTTCCGCTGATGATGTCCCTCGCGACGAGATGTAAAGGCTTATCTTCTCCCCGGGCAGCGGACAGCATGACGATCAGCGCTTCATGCGCCGTGATGTTCATCCGTTCCATGAGGACCCCTTGAGCGTTGGAAATCAGGTCGCGCGTGGTCAGGGCGTCGACCAGCACGGTACTCAGACGCTGGGCTGATTCCCTGTCACGGACGTTGCCAAGCATCACTGCGGCCGGAGTCGCCAGCCGCTCGATCAGGAAAACGGAATGATCGTCAAAGGCTAAGGGCAACGGGGAGTAGACCTTTAAAGCGCCGATGTGCCGTCCCTCCGTTGTGAGCGGCGTGCTGAGTACGGAACGAAGCGGAAGATCCGCGACCGCGGCCGTCCATAGAGGCCAGCGCGTCTCTTCTCTGGTGTCCTGGATGATGATGGGACGTTGTTCGGCCCATGCGCTCAGGCATGGGCCCTGACCCAGTTCGTACTGGAGCCTGTCCGCTTGGAGCACTATCGGGTCGGTGGCGCCGGTGCTTTCCCTCCGGCCGCGGACGTTGATAATTGAAGCGCCGGCTCCTGCCGAGCCCGGCACGGAGTCCTTGAGCACGTAGGCGAGGGACTGCACGGCTTTGGACGCGTTCTCCTCGGTGAGGAAACCACCGCCCATCCGTCCCGTTAGTGCGGCCAGTTCATTGGTCAATGGGAGGGAATTGTCCATAGCTGTTCACCTCCGCCCTTTCCTGCACCGTGTGGGCTGCCGTGCACGGTGGGGGTGTCATTGTGGGCTCCTTCCGCCCGTGGAACCTCATGTCGTTGAGTCGAAGTGGGTGGTAGGGACGGCGCCGTTGAAACGCGCCAGGACGGAGAGCGCTACATCGCGCAACTTCTCGTTGCGGTTACTCGAAGCCTTCATCAGAATGTTGATCGCTTCCTTCTGAGAGCAACCGGTCTGGGCCATGATGATCCCGGCGGCCAGATCAATGGCTGTCCGCGACTCCAAAGCCGCTGCAAGGTCCACGGACTCCTCCGCCCGCGTCTGCAGCTTCAGACTGAGCGTCAGTGCCCGGCCCGCGAGAGTTGCGAACTTCGCCAGGGCATTCCTCAGGTCTTCGGGAACCGGGCCCGGATGAGGGCTGTAGGTGTTGAGCGCGGCTCCCCCCGGCCGTCTTGAGCGGGATGGGAACGGCCAGGACCGACCGCATCGGGCTCCCGGTCATGGCAGTCACATATCGGGCCCACCGCGTTTCGGTCCGGAG
Source organism: Pseudarthrobacter defluvii (assembly GCF_030816725.1). Lineage (NCBI taxonomy): Bacteria > Bacillati > Actinomycetota > Actinomycetes > Micrococcales > Micrococcaceae > Pseudarthrobacter > Pseudarthrobacter defluvii. The sequence continues at coordinate 2,208,403 of NZ_JAUSYG010000001.1, read as the reverse complement.
GTCCACGACCTCCACCAGTTGTCCCTTCAACGCCGCTTCCATGCAGGGGCCCCGCTTTGAGGCGTACTGCACCTCATCCAGCGCTGCGGTTTCAGGATCACTGCTGCTCACCGTGACCGGCCTGCGGTTCCTGATCACGGTCACGCTGCAGTGCGGCCCCGCCTGGCTTTGCCCTAACTTCTGACTTGAGATCTGAACCAGCCGTTGCAGGAAGACATCCATGTCAGGGCTGTCCAGTAGCACGTCGATCAGCACATCGGTCTGCGCGTCCGTCAATTCGATATCCATCGAAAACCTCCCGTCACCACCACGCGAGCAACACCTTCGCCTGTATCTCCCCTACCCAGGAAAGGCTTAAAGTGTCGGGCGGAAACTGAACACCCAACAAAAGCGAAGTGCGACGCAATTAGACGGGGGCTCCATATGCCCTCACCAGACCAGCTGTCGACTGGCCCATCCACTAAGAATCTTAGTCGCATCACTCCAGCCTGGCCCCGAAAATGCAGGGCATAATTGGCGCGCCTTGGGTTGCGGGTTCTTCCCCTCCCCAGGACGATCCCGAGGGCCCGCTTTTGGCCCCGCCGGCTGGACAGAATTCACCCGATTGCGTACATTCTAAGTGGCAGACGTCACACCGTTGTGGGACGTTCCCCTCGTGGCCGAGTGCAGGGCCTCGAGGAGGTACCGCTAGAGCCTGCCGGCGGACAGATGCACACCGGGGAAAGAGAGCCACCATGGCCGCCTCGCATTTCACAACCTTCCTTGCAGAAGCCACCGTCCCTGAATTCGACACCGACTGCCCTCTCACCGCCGATTGCCTCTACGGCCTGTACGTCAGCTGGTGTGCACTGCACGGGATCGAGGCAGAACCGGACTTCACGTTCCGGGCAGCGATGCACCGCCGTGGCGTGGACGTTCACGACAGCCGGCTGCGGATGGTCGGCCCCGCCGCCGCGGACTACATCCTCTCCAGCTACCCCATGGCTGCCTGATCATGCCCGTACGTGTTGCGGATCCGGACCATCAAACATGGGGGCAGGACTCCCATGCGGTGTCGTTAACGTGCCGCACCTGCGGACACGACCGCGATCTCGTCCTGGGCTCCATCTCCGCGCTGAGCCCACCCTCGACTGTGATGGTGGAAGTGGGCTACTCCTGCAGGGCCTGCCGGCGGCACTACCTGCACCATGCCTATGTGGCAGCCGTTGCCGCAGTCCTGAACAGGGAAAGCACGTCAAACGATGTCTTAACCTTCGCCGGGCACTACATCCACTGCGGCCAGCCAATGCAGAAAACCGGCTCGGAGACCCGCCGGTTCAACACGCCCAGCTTCACGGACCGTGCGGCGGAAAACGCCCTGGATGTCTACCTGACAACCCAGGTACTGCATTGTCCCTGCGGATTCCAAATGGAACTGCCCGAATAGGGCGTTCCTGATACCGCGACATCCGAGCGGTCAGTCACGCACCGATCACCCCCAGGCACCCTGCGCAGCAAGGGCGCTTTGCTCATCATTCAGCTATGCGGCAGCCTCGGTTGCCGGGCAGGACAAGGTGGAACGCATGAACTCTTTCCTTCCCCAGGCCTATGAACTGGCCGGAGTCACAGGGAAAATGATTACCTGCCTCCTCACCGAGGAGGAGATTTCAAAAGCAGTGCAGTCCCTGTCATACGTCTTGAAAGACATGATCCCGAACGCGGCAGGAGTGGGGGCATCAATCATCAGCCCCAGTGGCCGCAGCGAAAGTACCGGTGCCACCGACCCAGTCGTGCTCGTAGCGGACAAACTCCAGTACGAGGCCGGCGAAGGACCGTGCCTGAGTGCCTGGGCGGAACAACGTCCGGTCATTATCCAGGACACTCAGGAAGAAACCCGGTGGCCCACGTGGACGGCGGCGGTGACTGATCTTCCGATTCGTTCCGTGCTCAGCGCACCGCTGAGCACCGGGGGAAGACACCTTGGTGCCCTCAAGGTTTATTCCCCCCTCCCGCTGGCATTTGATGACAACACCGTTTTCCTGATCGAACGGCTCGCCGGCCTCGCCGCGGTCTTGCTCGGCCACACCCGCGACCGGCAAGCAGCACAACGGATGAATGCGGAACTGGCACAAGCCCTGGTCAACAGAGACATGATTTCAAAAGCCCAAGGGATCCTCATTGAGCGCATGAATCTGGACTCACAGGAGGCGCTAGACGTACTGCTGGCCCGCTCCCGCGGAGAGAGCACACCACTGCATGAAGTGGCACGGGACGTTCTCCAACAGCCTCTCCTCCATTTGGGCGGGTTGTACGAGCCAACGAACACCTAACCCGGCCGAATTTAGACACCGGTAGGCAGGTGAAGGCTCCAAAGCGATCAGGTTCTTGGCCCGGGAGGGACCCTGACCGCCAAGACGGAAATCCTCCATCAGCGCGGCCTCGCGTGCCTGGGAGAAGACTGCGCCTTCTTTTGATCCTCTACCGCATAGGTCAAACGGTCAATGAACCATTTCCAACTGACGCACGGTCGACTAGCTAGAGCTCCACTCCGGCATCGGCGAACCCACTCCCCGTGCTGCAGGTCCTGAAGTTCTTGGGCCTGCTGGTACTCGGCCTGCTCATTTTTACATTCAACGTGATCTTCGTGGTCTTCAGCCCTGGATTATTCGTACTGCCCATCGTCCCCTTGGTCCGGCTGGCCTACCCCGAGTACCGTGCCCGGCCGTTCCAGGCCGGCGTGGAGGTTCTGCTGGGGCTCGCGGCGATGGTGCTTGCCTTTGCAATTCCCACCCCGGAAGGATCTTGGTCGTCGTCCTGGATTGAAGCAGGAGGAGCCGCGACAGCCGGGCTCATGATCGCATTCTGGGCCCGGGGGCTCCCGCGCCGCTCCAAGCGCCTACAGCTCAATAACGGAGCCATCGTCTAGCCACTGCCCATCCCCATCGGATCTCATCCGCGCCCGGTAAAGGATCCCTCAGTGGGCGAATTTCGGTCGTCGTGACCGAATGTGCCCTTTGACCGGACGATCAATGGAGATTCGCCGCGCCCGTGCTTTCGACAGAGTTTTCCAGCGGGATCATCGGATCGGACCACTAGCCAGGCTTGTCGAATACGCCCTGGATGAACACCGTGCGCCCGGCGTCGATGTTGCGCCCGGAGTTACTCATCTTGACGGCTGCCTGTTCTCCCAGCACGAGATGCATTCCAAGCGGAGGAGGGGCGCTGGAGCCGCTCGCACCCGACTCTTGCGCCTTCGCCTGCTGTGCCTTGCGCGCCGCCACGATGTCGGCGGTAATGTCGCGCCAGGTGCGCTCGAGGAGACCTGCACCGCGGATCAACCCGCGGAGGGATTCCGCATCGGCCAGGTGGCTCTGGTTGGGGCGGCTCGCCCATGGGACCGGAAGCTCGATCGGCTCACCGTTCCCCGCGCAGATTTCCTGGCAGACGAACAGCCCGCCCGGCCTGAGTACCCGGGCGATTCCGGAATACAGGCGGCGCTTGTCCCGGATGTTCATCTGCATTTGTATCGTCCACACCACGTCGAAGCTGGACGCGGCGAACGGAAGCTCCAGGGCATCACCCGCCTGAAAGCGGGTGCGATCGGACAACCGCGTCATCCGAGAAAGGGCGCTGGCCACCCCGCAGAATTCAGGCGAGAGGTCGACGCCTGTCACGTCGCAACCCAAAGTTGCGGCGAGGTAACGCGCCGGGCCGCCCAACCCGCTGCCCACGTCGAGCACTCGCGATCCTGGCGGAATCATTGCAAGCTCCACCAATGCGCGCGTGGCCGAACGTCCCGCGGAGTGAAACTCGTCGGCCGGCGCGAGATCTTCGTGCGTGACCGAGTCCAGGTCCTTGCCGAGAGCTTGCAACCCCGCCACGATTCGCGGCAGAAGTCCACCCGGCTCGTAGTGGCGAAGCATTTCCTCGTGCGAGGCGCCCATGGACGCAATCTTGAGCGGATTTCGGGGAGCCGTCAAGTAAGCGCTTGCTCCCACCACCCCGTCACCTGCCCTCCTCCGGCAGGAGGGAGGGCCTGGCCTGTGCCCTCACGAGGTCTCCACTCGACGCAGAACGGCATCGCAGACCCCCTGACCAGCAAACGATCTCTGTCCTCCTAAACGACATCGGAAGGGTCGCGGTCGTGCAATTCTCCCTTCGTCCCAAGGGTCCGTGGGTGGCTGACAACCTGGATCAGCGGATAGCTCGCCTCCCCGCAATCGCTTACGGCTTCGTCGTCCGCTGGACCGTTCCCAAGGTGCGATCCATGGCGCAATTCCTACTGGTGCTGTCAGGCGTCTTGCTCGGCACCGCAGCAACGCTTCTTATCGAATTTCTCCTGCCCGGCCGTGCGGCAGAGAAGGCAGAAGCGGCGACGGATGCGTCGCGAGAAATTCAAGAGACGTCGCTAGAACTTCTTCGCGAGACTCAACTCCTGCTCGCCCACGCGCAGGCCGAGTTGCGTCAACGACCCGGGTGGCGACGGCGGCCGAAAGGTTCAAGGCAATACAAATAGGAACCTTATCTACCTCGACCCTGTCGTCTCGCGGAGGCCAACATCGCCGCTCAGCGATCACAGCGAGCCACCAGCGTTCGTAAGCCGGTCCCTAACTGCGACAACCCGGTTCTGACGTGCGGCTTTGCGAGGACGGATTTCGAGGTGTCCCGTATACCCCGCCCGCATAAATGCCCGGTGAAGGTGCGGCGGTTTCTGGGGGTCGACGCAACAGATGCGTGATTTTCGGCTCATTTCCCCGGTGCTTTGAGGCTATCGCAAAGCGGCGGCCAGCGCGGTGCGTTCGGCTTTAAAACGTGCTGCCGGGGTGTCGTAGTCGAGGGTTTTTCGTGGCCGCTCGTTGAGTTCCCGCATCAGGTGGGAGACGTGCTCAACGCTGTGAACGGCGAGGTTGGTGCCTTTGGGGAAGTACTGGCGGGCCAGCCCGTTGAAGTTCTCGTTAGCGCCGCGCTGCCAGGGGCTGGAGCGTGCGGCAAAGTAGATTTGGACCCCGGTTTTCTTTGTTAGTTCCTCGTGGCTGGCCATTTCCACGCCCTGGTCCCAGGTGAGTGTTCGCTTCAGGTGTGCTGGCAGCTTCGCGAACGCTCCGATGGCGGCTGCGTTGACGCTCGCAGCGGTGTGATCCAGAGGCAGATTTATGATGATGCCGTACTGTGTTTTTCTTTCCCTGAGTGTCATCATCGCCGAGACTGACCCGACGCCGACGATGAGGTCGCCCTCCTTACGGTGTTGTTGTGGGTGATTTCGGAGCTGTCGTAGTGTTTCGATCACCCTCGGGTGGCGGGTATGGCACAAGTCTCCCTGCCGCTTGGACGGCTTACTGGGAATGGCCGCCCGCTGCCCGCCGATGACTCGACCGCTGATTGAGAATTACGACATCGATCGTTGGGTAAGGACGTGCCGGCGTAGTTATCGACAGGGCCAACCGAAATTGGAGCTGATCGAAGGGGATACTGAATATGCCGGCATTGTGGGCAGGAATCGACTCGGGCAAAAGAGCTCATCACTGTGTAGTGATCGATCAGACAGGGGCGGTGCTGCTCTCGAAACGGGTCGAGAACGACGAAAACGCACTGCTCGAACTCATAGCAACTGTCGCGGAGATCTCGGCCGGTCGTGAGGTCTGTTGGGCCACGGATTTGAACGCCGGCGGCGCGGCCCTGTTGATCGAGTTGTTGTCCGCGCATTCCCAGCAGCTGCTGTATATCCCCGGACGGATTGTCCATCACGCTGCGGCGACCTACCGCGGAGATGGCAAGACTGACGCAAAAGATGCCAGGATCATCGCTGACCAGGCACGGATGCGCACGGATCTGCAGCCCGTCCGCGGTGCCGATCAAATCAGCGTGGACCTTCGGCTTCTCACCGCCCGCCGTACGGATCTGATCTGCGACCGTGTCCGCTCGATCAACCGGCTTCGCGCCACCTTGCTGGAATACTTCCCTGCCCTTGAGCGCGCATTTGACTACTCCAAAAAAGCGCCCCTGCTCCTCCTAGGCGGCTACCAGACCCCTGAGAGCATCCGGCGGGTAGGACTGACCCGGCTGGCCGGCTGGCTGAGGAAACGCGGCTGCAGGAACAGTGCCAAGATGGCCGAGAAGGCCCTCATAGCCGCCAACTCCCAGCACACCGTCCTGCCTACCCAGGCCACAGGCTCTGCCCTGGTTGTCCGGCTGGCCGAGCAAATCAGCACGCTCGATGCAGAAATCGCTGACGTCGATGCCCAAATCACTGAGCTGTTTCGGCAGCATGACAGCGCCGATGTTCTGCTCACCATGCCTGGGTTCGGGCCCGTGCTCGCGGCAACTTTCCTCGCGAATATCGGCGGCAACCTGGACGCATTCGACTCAGTCGACCGGCTTGCCAGCGTCGCGGGCCTGGCTCCAGTCCCGCGCGATTCCGGACGAATCAGCGGGAACCTGCACCGACCCCGTCGCTTCAACCGCAGGCTCCTTCGAACCTGTTACCTCGCCGCCCTGTCCAGCCTGAAGAACAGCCCGGCCTCAAGAACCTACTACGACCGGAAAAGGGGCGAGGGAAAGTCCCATAAACAGGCCCTCATCGCCCTCGCAAGACGCCGCATCAACGTCCTCTGGGCCATGCTCCGCGACCACACCATCTACCAGGAACCAATGCCACCCATCACCGCTCAGGCGGCTTGACAGAAACATTGAGATTCCCAGTGGCCGGCCTCCAAGCGGGTTTCCACCTCTTCCGGCCGCTGGTCGATCATGGTCATGTTGCGGATCCGGGAGCCTTGACCGGTGCGGGTGCGCCAACGGGTCTTGCGGACCCTACCGCCGGTGCGCAGCTTGGCGGCGTACCGCTGGTGCAGGCCGTGGTCCTCACGCAGCAGCAATGCCCGGTAGATCGTTTCCGGGCACAACCGCATCGTCTGGTCATCGGGGTATGTCTTCTTCATCCACCCGCAGATTTCGTCCGGCGACCAGAAACGGTTGACCTTGCGTTGCACAAGGGTGCGCAGCCGGGTGTTGGCAACGAGCTTATGCACTTTCGGTCGGGCCCGTTGCAGCCGGGCGTCGTGATCGGCAGTGTGGGGCAGGTAGAGGCCTTGAGCGTCCCGGTGACGGTCGAGTTCCCGTTTGATCGTGGAGGCGTGACGGCCCAGTTCCGCCGCAATTCGCCGCATTGAGTGCCCCAGGCGCAGCAGGTCCGCGATCTGCAACCGCTCCCGCGCATCCAGGTAGCGGCCCGCGGTTACTGCCGGCGCTGTGATGGCTGGGATCTGGAAATTGCTGGCTTTACGCAACTGCGTCCCTGTTCTTCGGTGCATACCAAGAAGTCTGCATGCTTCTGCGTTGCTCACCCCGTTGCGCATCAGCTGCCAATACTTTTCGGCCCGTGCAGCACGGCGGTGCTGCGCTTCTGAGAGCACTGCGCCGAGCATCTGGTTTGCGTAACGACCGGAGGAGAGGACAGCGGCGTGCTGCGCGGCCGTGGCCGCGTTTCGCTCTTTCGATAGTCGGGATAAACGGTCGCGTTCGAAGGTCAGCCTGAGGCGGTCCGTCAGGCGCAATTGGTCCTGGCACCGCCTAACGGTCACCTTCGACTGCCGTAGCTGGTCGAAACGACGGTGCATCCACCGAGATGCGGTTGAACGGCTCACGCCCGATGCCTTAGCTGCCTCCCCAAGGCTTTTCCCGCGATCAAACGCCGCCCAAAAGCTGGCCTCCTCGTCAATATTCACCCGAAGATGGTGCCGGTCATTGACCTGGCCGACGTCACCTTCCCACGCGGCCAGCCGGGACGTGGTGAACCCGAGCTCCGCCGTCGTCTCGCTGGGAGTCTTGCCGTTGCGACGCAGACGCAAGTATTCCTCGCGCAGCAAGCGGTAGCCGACCTCTTTATCGATGCCAGCATGTCGGGCGGAGGGTTTGAGACCATGGCCGTGCTTTACCGAGGCAAGAAACCGGATGCCTGCTGCTGACGAAGAACTGAGATACATGTCGACCACCTAGAAAGAAGGTGTTGCTTCGATCAACAGAATCCCGCGTGCCCTAAACGCTACACACCCCGGCTGTCTCGAAACCCTTGGGTTTCAACACAAAGAGGTTTCGAGACACGTTAAACGGGCGAAACGGCTCGTTCCCCATGGGATTCACGACATATGAGCAATGCACCCTGCCTAAGACCTGATTCATCACTTTCGGTGCACCGGGCGAGCATCCGTTTCAGGAGCCGGGCTGCACCTGTGCCAAGAAGTCATCTCCATGGGTGAGCTTGAACGATAGCTCACCCATGGAGTTTGCCCAAAGTCTCAGCGGCCGACGAGTCCGAGGTGGTGTTCGTTGTAGCGTGCGCCTGCAACTCCCACCCGGTCGGCGAGGGCCGAGAGGTCGCCATGTTCGTCGGCCGAGAGCGCCACTTGGGTGGATTCCGCGTTTTCCTGGATCCGCGATGTGCGCCTGGTGCCGGGGATTGGGACTATCCATGGTTGCTGCGCGAGGAGCCAGGCAAGGGCGATCTGCCCGGGCGTCGCTCCTTTGGCCTTGGCGATCGCTGCGACATGCGCGACAAGGGCCTGGTTGGCGGTGCGGTTCTCCTCGCTGAACCGCGGAATCGTGGTCCGCACGTCCCCGGCCGCGAACTGGGTGCTTTGGTCTACGGTGCCGGTGAGGAAGCCTTTGCCAAGCGGGCTGAAGGGAACGAGCCCGATGCGCAGTTCGGCGAGCGTGGGCAGGACCTCGGCTTCGGGGTCTCGGGTCCAGAGAGAGTACTCGCTTTGCAGCGCTGTTACCGGGTGTACGGCGTGGGCGCGGCGGATGGTGTGGGCGGATGCTTCGGAGAGCCCGAAGTGGCGCACTTTGCCTTCGCTGACGAGCTCGGCGACGGTTCCGGCGACGTCTTCGATCGGTACATCGGGATCGACGCGGTGCTGGTAGAACAGGTCGATCGTGTCGGTGCGCAGCCGCTGCAGCGAGTCGTCGGCCACTCGTCGGATCTGCTCCGGGCGGCTGTTGAGTCCGCCCTTGCCGCCGGCGATGTCGAAACCGAACTTGGTGGCGATGACAACCTGGTCGCGCACGGATTTGAGGGCCTCGCCGACGAGTTCCTCGTTGACGTAGGGGCCGTAGACCTCAGCGGTGTCGAAGAACGTCACGCCGTGGTCGACGGCGGAGCGCAGGACGCCGATCATCTCCTCACGGGGCCCGGGGTTGGGTCCGTAGCTCTGGGACATGCCCATGCAGCCAAGACCAATGGCGGACACTTCGAGTCCTTGTCCGAGCGTGCGGGTGTGCATCAGCGGGCTCCCTGCCGGTAGTCCTTGTCCGTGACATGCTCCAGCCAGTCGGTGGTGGTCGACGGGTCGTCAGCGTTGTCGAGCAGCGCAAGGTGTTCCATGAAGTCTTCGGGTGTGGCGCCGTGCCAGTGCTCCTCTCCCGGCCGGGGTGTAGATCGTCTGACCTGGGGTGGCGCGGATGACCTGCCCGTCACGGGTGCCGAGCAGCGCGACGCCTTCGGTCACGTGCAGTGTCTGGCCCAGGGCATGGGAGTGCCATGCAGTGCGCGCGCCGGGCGTGAACCGGACCCGGGCAACGACCATGCGCTGGTCCGGCTCGCGCGGCGCGGCGATCGCATCCACGTATACATCGCCCGTGAAGGTCTCCGCCGGGCCCTTGCTCGTCGCGGTCTTCGGGATGATCTCCATCAGTATTTCTCCTCAATGCTTCTGGTTGCGCTCAATGGGGCGCTTTTCTCTGCGTTCGTTGTGGCGTGACGATGACGGGTGGTGCTCTCCCCGGCGGACGCCTGCTGGGTCGCGGCCCAGCTGGCGAGCAGCTGGAGACGCTCGTGGGAGGGCGAGCCGGGTTCGGCGGTGTAGATCAGGAACGACAATCCCGGCTCGGCGGTGAGTTCGAGGCCTTCGTAGCTGAGGGTCAGTTCTCCCACGACGTGATGGTGGAAGTTCTTCGTCCCTGAGCCGTGCCGACGCACGTTGTGCGCACCCCACCGGGTACGGAACTCATCACTGCGGGTGGACAGTTCCCCGATGAGGTCGTGCAGTTGCTTGTCGCGGGGATCCCGGCCTGCCTCGGTACGGAGGATCGAGACACAGACGTCAGCTGCGGCGTCCCAGTCCGGGTAGAAAATCTGGGAGCGTTCGTCAAGGAAGTTATAGCGTGCCAGGTTTCCCCGGCCCGGTCCGTCCAGGACCTCGTCGTAGAAAGCGGCGCCGAGGGGGTTGACCGCCAGGATGTCCATCCGCCCGTTGCGCACGAACGCCGGACTCGCGGTGATGGCATCCAGCGCGAGCTGTAGCCCCGGCCGGGTGACCCACTGCTTCGGTTTGCGGCGAGGTACGGCAACGGCGGCACCGTTCGCGGCGCGGGCGAGGTCGAACAGGTGTTCGCGCTCAGCATCGTCCAGTTGCAGAGCCGCGCGATGGCGTCCAAAACGGAGTCGGAGACGCCGGCCAGATTCCCGCGCTCGATCTTCGAGTAATACTCGATGCTCGTGTCGGCGAGCATCGCCACCTCGCTACGCCGCAGTCCTGCGACACGGCGATTGCCGCCAGCCGGGAGGCCGGCCTGCGCGGGTGTGAGCTTCGCGCGGCGGACGGGCTGGGCGCCTTCGATGAACTGGTGGACGGCCGCGTGCACGACGACTACAGGATCGAGTTCCTGCGTTTGCACCTGGAACAGATCCAACTGGCCATCACCGACGGGGTCGAGGTCTTCGGCTACTGCCCTTGGACGGCGATCGACCTGGTGTCAACGCACCAAGGCATCTCCAAACGCTACGGCTTTATCTTCGTGGACCGCACCGAGGATGACCTGAAGGACCTTGCCCGGATCCGCAAGGACAGCTACTTCTGGTACCAGGACGTCATCGCATCCCGCGGTGAGCGACTGGAGCATGCGGCCCCAGCGGCAGCTCAGCCCGGACGCTGACTGCCACCGTAGGCTGTAGCGCATTGGTGGTGCGGGGTGGAATCCACCCCGCACCACCGAAATGTAATTTTCTGGAAGGAACGCTAAGACGTGAAGATCAAGCGCGTGCTCAACAACAACGCCGTGCTGGCAGTCGATGATGACGGCAAGGATCTGGTTGCGATCGGCCGGGGCCTTGGGCACGGCCGCAAACCCGGTGATGACATTCACCGCGACACCGCGGACCAAGTGTTTGTCACGGCCGAAAACACCAACATGGACCGCCTGGCGCGGTTCCTGAATGACATCCCGCTGGACTACCTGACCGCCGCAGGCGAAGTGGCCGCGCTGGCGCAGGAACGCCTCGGGCTAAGAGTCAGCCAGGCATTGGTAGTACCACTGGCTGATCACCTGCACTTCGCCGTGCAACGGATCGAAGAAGGAATCCCCGCCCAATTCCCCCTGGCATGGGAAGTGTCCCAGCTCTACCCAAAGGAACTGGACACGGGCCGTGAGGCTCTAGGTCTTGTCGAGACCTCGCTCGGTATCCGGTTGGATGACGACGAAGCCGTCGCCCTGGCCATGCACTTCGTCAACGCTCAGTTCGCCACCCCCGGCATGGAAAAGACCATGCAAATGACAGGGGTGATAAAGCAGGCCTTTCAACTGGTCGACCGGACCTTCGGTATTGACGTGGACCAGCAGTCCATGAACGCCGCCCGGTTCGTCACCCACCTGCGGTACCTGTTCAGCCGGATAGCCTCCGGAAAACAGATCTCCGAGGAGTCATCCCTGCTGGCCGACGCCATCATCGAGAGCCATCCGGACGCAGTCGTGTGCGCAGCGAAAATCCAGTACCTGCTCGAAATGGGCCTGAACACCACCCTCACCCGGGATGAAATGGCCTACCTCGCCCTCCATGTAGCCAGGCTGGTCACCGACGTAAAGGTGCCCGGCTAATTTTCGATACCCCGGGACACGGCCACAGGCCATACCCGACCGGAATTAATCCACACCCCACCAAGGAGACACCCATGCCCGAACGTAAAGCCATCATCGCCAGCGCCGCAGGCCTGCACGCCCGTCCAGCAGCAGTCTTCACCGAAGCCGCCGCAGGATTCGACATTGACGTAACGATCGCCCTGGCCGGCAGCCCAGAGCACGAGGCCGTGGACGCTTCAAGCATTCTTTCCCTCATGGCCCTGGGGGCTGGCAACGGAGACACAGTCGTGCTGCGCGCCGAGGGCCCCGGTGCCGAAGAAGCCCTCGACAAGCTAGCCAGAATGATCGAAACGGACCTCGACGCCGCATAGCCTCCTCGTGTGAATTTCCCGCTCGCAAAACCGCTCGTATGCCCTAAGCGCGACACCCAACTTGTCTCGAAACGCTTGGGTAATGAGATGTCTCATCGAGTGGATGGACGTCTGACCTGCACGGTCGCTGATTTTCTACGGAATCTTTGACGCGCGATGGCAAGGGTGATTCTCGTAACTACGTCGCATAACTTCGAATCCAAAATCTGGTACTCATCCTTGGTTATGAGACAAGTGAGCGGGCGTCGGCTCGAGGGGATTAGAGCGAGGCCGGAAGCAGACACACTTGTGGGTTCAGCAGCCTAGCGTCTTGAAAACCACTAGAGCTTTCCAAGACACCGCGGCCCTGCTCGGGGGAGTCTGGTCGAATTAGCGAGGTGTGCAGTCCAGTCAAGTGCGGGTACCGGTTTGGTACCATGGGGACATGGCTATGAATCTCCGTGTCCCTGAAGACCTTGATCGTCGGCTGGAAAAGTTGGCTGCCGAGGAACACACGTCCAAGTCCGCGCTTCTGTTGCAGGGGGCAGAGTTGGTTCTGCAGCGCCACGCGCGCCGGCGTGAAATCAGCGCAGGTCTTGATTTTGTTATGAGCCATGACGCTGATCTGCTGAAGCGCCTTGAGGACGCGTGACAGCGTACCTGGAGATTGAGGATGCACTTCAGGTAGTCGATCGGTACGGGTTCCATATCCGTGATGTCGGGTTGTTGGCCTCGGCATTGGCCAGGCCGGCTACAACTGTCATGGGCGCGGAGGCTTATCCGGAACTGGCGGTGAAAGCGGCTGCCTTGTTGGAGTCGGTCGCCCGGTTCCATCCGCTAATTGATGGGAACAAGCGGACCGCGTGGACGCTCATGGTGCTGTTGCTGTGGATCAACGGTTACCGTCACGGCTTCTCTGCGGATGAGGGCTTCGACCTCGTTGTCGGAGTGGCGGCGGGCACTATCGACTTACCGGACTCTGCTGCCGAGATTTCCAAGCATTTGGTGCCCCGGTAGTCCTTCAACACCCCCGAAAGGGGGTGTGGACATTGTCCACACTTTTCGGCTCGTACTGCCTCGTAAGGCCTTCGGACTGGCCCGGATTCCGCATGTTTTCGCGGGTTCCCAGTGTTTTCAACGCCTGGAAGACGGTTCGAGTCCCACCTCGGGCACAGTGTTTTCCCTCGTCAGAGGCTAATTTGCTTTGACGCGTGTACAAAGCTTGCACTGGGCGCCTCTGACGCTAGGGTGCGGGCTTTGGCCTGGCTGCCGCGGAGCTTATGCAGGGTGTGAGCGGCGGCGGGTTCAAGTCCCTGGCTGGTGAGACTTCCGCGTGCTGAGCTGGGGTTATGCGATTTCCTCGTTCCGGTTCTGTTTGGTGGGCCAGTGTTGGCCTTCACCTATTCATGGGCCGGGGGAGCGGGGACAACATGACTGTTCCGAACTTGCTCCAGGCGCTGCCGCATGCCGGCTTGGAGGAACGCAGGAAAGGATGGCCTGCGTCATTTGTCCTATCAAAGGCGTGTGTACAGTGCTGCCCCTAAAGGTGGACCTCGCAGCGGCCAGTGAGAGCCCAGGACGGCAGCGGGCGTAAGCCCTGCCTAGAAGGGGTGCAGCAGCCGGTCGACAAATTGCCTAGTGCGCTCCTCGCGCGGGTCGCGCAGCACGGTGTCGGGGTGGCCGCGTTCAACGACGATCCCGCGTCCATGAAAATGACTTCGTTTGCGACTTCGCGTGCGAATGCCAGTTCATGCGTCACGACGACCGTGGTCCAGCCTTCGTCGGCCAGCTCCTTGATGACGGTCAGGACATCGCCTACCAGTTCGGCGGACTCTGGTCTACCAGTGTCCTTGACTCCGACATCATGCTTCGGCGCCGTCAGTCTAATGGGACAGATTTCGCCAGCCCCAGGACGGTCTTGATGCATTGCCTCAGGGCTACCCACATTGCTCTCGATGTGGTCTGCCTTATCCTGGCAAATCAGCGGGCGGTCGATAACGCTGCGGCGGCCGCTGCACACGCGAACACAGAGTAAGGCACATCGAGGCGGGACATCCTGAGTTTGGTGACCCGGAGGCGAGGGCTCCGTCCGCGGCGGCGTGGCCGGAGCGGTTAGGGTACGAGGTGCACCTAAGGATCGGCTCGACGCACTGCCACGCTTCAGCCAGCCAAACGGCGTCCGTGTCACACTGCTGACAATCTAACAGCCCATGAAGGAAACGAATGGCGATCCACAGGCTCCACGCCGCGCCCGAAACCACCGCAGACGCGTATTCGCCGGCCCATGGCCCGGTACTCGTCGTCGATCCGGGGGACACGATAGTCGTGGGTTCCTTGGACGCGTCGGGCTACCTTTCCCGGCAGACGACGCCGGGGGAGCAGCAACCCCGCATGTTCGCTGAGCGGCGGGGACACTGCCTCACCGGACCCATCGCGATCCGGGGAGCGATGCCGGGCGACATCCTCGCGCTGCACCTCGTCGATCTCCGCCCGGGGGAATGGGAATGGACCGTTGCCGGTGCCCGCGAATCCCCGATCACAAAGCGGCTCGAAGTCGGCACGGACGCGCCGTCGTGGCTGCTGTGGGACCTCGACTGCGAGCTCGGTACGGCCACGGAGAGCCGCGGCTTCCGCCGTTCGCTCGCGCCATTCCTCGGGGTGATGGGACTCGCCCCCGCGGAAGAGGGCGAGCATTCGACCATCCCTCCGCGCGCCGCGACCGCCGGCAACATCGACTGCCGCGAGCTCGTGGCAGGCTCTACCCTCTACATCCCGGTCGCGGTGCCCGACGCGCTGCTCTATCTCGGCGACGGTCACGCCGCCCAGGGCGACGGTGAGGTCGGCGGCACAGCCATCGAGTGCCCCATGCGCACCGAGGCCATCGTCGAGATCGTGCAGGACCGGCCAGTCGCGGCGCTCCACGCCGAGTCGCCCGGCGGCAAAATTACCTTCGGCTTCAACGAAGACCTCAACCTCGCGATGGGTGATGCTCTGGATGCCATGGTGACCTGGATGACCACGATCTACTCGGTGGATAAGCCCACGGCACTCGCCCTCGCGGGCACTGTCGTCGATCTGCGGGTAACCCAGGTCGCGAACCAGGTCTGGGGGGTGCACGCCGTGCTGCCGAACGGCGTGCTTACGTGACCGCGGTAGGGCGTGTCGCCACGCGCATGCTGGACGCGTAGCGCTGGTTCAAGGAATCCACCGGTACGAGAAGAGAGAGTGTGGAGGGGCGGAAGGACCGCCGTGACCCGGCGAGATCGGCTGAGAATTCCGCGACTGCAGGTTCCCCCAGGCCATCCCGAACGGCGTGCGGCTAACTGCACATGAAGCGCCCTTCGCGGGGCTCCCAAGACCTTCATGAGGCTGGTAGGGACTCGTTGTCAGCAATGTTCCACCTGATTGCGTAGCGGAGTGGCCGGGAAAGGCAAAAGGCGGGGCCTGGACAGTGACCACACTTTGGGTCTCGGACTGGACCGTACCGGTGCCGGACTGCCCCGATTTCCTATCTTTCGGCGGAAGCCAGGGGTTCTGGGGCGCGGAGTCCGGTTCGAGTCCTACCTCGGGCACAGTGTCTTGCAGGTCAGAGGCTTTTTGGTTTTGTACCGTTGACAAAGCTTGAGATTCTTCGCTTCTGCTGCGGGGTCCTTCATGCTGAATCCGACGCTCATAGATAAGCTCTTGCTTGGACAGAGCCCACCTGCGTCCGTGGGTCCCGCCGCAAACTTGCCAGCGTCCGAGGCTGACGACTGACGTCACCGCCGAAGCGAGAAAGTTGACCGAGCTGTGCCGGGGCATCTTCGGTGATGAGACCCAGTGGATCGCCGCCGATGGCAAACCCCACAGCGTTGGCGTCAGCAACTACATCGAGAATGTACGTGCTTTGGCAGGGAACGTCATTTCTGGGCTGGCGATCAGAGGGCCGTATGTCTACGATCCCCAAAATGTCGGGGGAGCTCCTGCCGAAACAGTGACTTGCCGACGCTGAGAAGCGCCCTTAGATGCTTGCAGCCTGACGGTCTACGGAGACCCTCGTGAGGAAGTCCTCGACTACGGCCGCGAACTCGTCGGGCCGTTCGATCTGCGGCATGTGTCCGGTCTTGGCGAAGACGTGCGACTCGGCGCGGGGCAGCGCCGCGGCGGCCGCTTCAAGGTGACTGAACGGCAGGATGTGGTCGTGGTCGCCCCACACCACCAGCGCCGGAACGTCGGACTTGGCGAGCGCCCCGATCAGCTCGGTGCGCCACTCGGACCGGACACCGGAGATCGTTCCCAGGTCGCGGGCGACGTCGACCAGCGTCCGACGGTGCGCCTCCCGTTGCGACAGGGCGAGCGCGTGGCCGATGCGGTCGTCCGTGACCAGCGTTTTGTCATAGAAGAGCGACTGGACGGTCCGGCGTGATGCTTTCTCGTCGGGCCGCAGGAGCAGGGCCGCGAGCGGGCGGACCGCAAGGAGGCGAAGGACCAGGGCCACTTCCTTGCCGAATCCGGCGCTGTTGGCCAGCACGAGTGCGGAGACGCGGTCCGGATGGTCGGCGGCCAGCTTCATGGCCACGGCACCGCCGAGCGAGTTGCCCATCACGGGCAGCGGCCCGGAAACCCCGACGGCGTCCAGGAAGGCCGGCAGGATCCCGGCCAGCTTCGCGAGCGTCGTCGTGCCGGGGAGCCGTTCGGAGTAGGCGAAGCCGGGAAGGTCTACGCTGTAGACCGTGTGGCGGTCCGAGAGCCGCTCGTGCTGTTCGTTCCAGTCCTCGAGGCTCTGGCCAATGCCGTGCAGCAGCAGGACAGGATCCCCGCTGCCGGTCTTCCGGTAGCGCAGGCGCGTCCCCGCGACGGTGACATGGCCCGTTCCCGGCAGCGCGAGGGGATCCCGTGCCGGGGCCGCGGGTTGCCGAACGGTTTCCCGCACGGGCTGCCCGCGCCGGCCGAACCGGACGTGGTCGGTCAGCCGGCCGGCCCGGAGCAGGGCGAAGTCGCGGAAGTAGTTTTGGTGCAGCCGCCAGGGCGAGCCTGCGCCCTGCCGGGGCAACTGGTCGGCGCCGCGGAAAATGTAGCCGGCCTTCAGGTCGATCAGCGAGGACAGGGTGCCGTTGGCGACGTCGGCGGGTGCCACGGGTACCACCCACTGGAGGTTCCGGCGGTCGAGCTGCTTGATCAGCCTGCAGATGTAGCCGGCGACCAGGTCCGCCTTCAGGGTCCAGGACGCGTTGGTGTAGCCGATGGTTAGGGCGAAATTCGGGACACCCTCCAGCATCATGCCCTTGTAGGTGAGGGTTCTGCCGACGTCCACGGGCTCGCCGTCGACGGAGAGCTTCATGCCGCCGATCACCAGCAAGTTTAGTCCCGTGGCCGTGACAATGACGTCGGCGGGCAGCGATGTGCCCGAGGCCAGGTCAATCCCGTCCTCGGTGATCCGGGAGATCGTGTCGGTCACGATCTCGGCAGTGCCGGCACTGATGGCCCGGTACAGGTCCCCGTTGGGGATCGCGCAGACCCGCTGGTCCCACGGCTGGTACGACGGGGCCAGGTGCGTGTCCACGGGGAAGCCCGCCGGCAGTTTGGCTACTGCCGACTTGCGCAGGATCGCCTTCATCGTCTCGGGCCGCCGTCGGCTGAGCTGGTAGGTGAACATGGAGAAGAGAATGTTCTTTGAGCGTACGACGTCGTACGCCAGTTGCGCGGGCAGCTTGCCCCGGAGTCGGTCGGCCAGGTGGTCCCGCGCGGGCACCGGGGCGATGTAGGTGGCGGAGCGCTGCAGCATCGTCACCTTGGCGGCCGACTTTGCCATGGACGGCACCAGCGTCACGGCCGTGGCGCCGCTGCCGATGACCACCACCTGCTTTCCCTCATAATCGAGGTCGGCCGGCCAGTGCTGCGGGTGGACGATCGTTCCGGCAAAGGTGTCGGCCCCGTCAATGGCCGGGGTGAAGCCCTCGTCATAGCGGTAGTAGCCGGAACAGACGGACAGGAACGAGCAGGTGAAGGTGACCGGCTCGGGGGAGGAGGCGGTGTCGCCGGACCGGAACTCGCCGCCGGAGGTGTGGACCGCCGTCACGGTCCACAGTGCGGTTTCGCTTGACCATGCGGCGGAAATGACCCGGGTGTTCAGCCGGATCCGCGGCGCCAGGCCCTCGTCGGCGACCGTTGCCTCGATGTACTCGCGGATGGACTCGCCGTCCGCGATCGCCTTGGCGCCGGCCCAGGGCCGGAAGGAGTAGCCGAGCGTGTACATGTCGCTGTCGGACCGGATCCCGGGGTACCGGAACAGGTCCCAGGTCCCCCCGACGGCGTTCCGCGACTCCAGTACGGTGAAGGTTTTTCCGGGTACCTCGCGCTTCAGCCGGCTGGCGAAACCCACGCCGCTCAGCCCGGCGCCGACAATCAACACATCTACGTGCTCGCTCATGCCGCCAAGTTATCGACTTAATGTTGAGATAGTCAACACAGTGTTGAGAGCCGGGGCTAGGATGGGCGCATGGCTCAAAGAGGAAGACGCACCGTGAGGGTTTCGGGCGATGAACGGCAGGACGCAATCCTGGTCACCGCGGAGGCCCTCCTGGCCAGCCGTGCCTTTGACGACGTCTCCATCGAGGATCTGGCCCGGGGTGCCGGCATTTCGCGTCCCACGTTCTACTTCTACTTCCCCTCGAAAGATGCCGTGCTGCTGGCCCTGCTGGACCGGGTCATCACCGAGGTCGAGCACCGGGTGGGGCACCTGCCGCGCGATTTCGAGAGCGACCCCGCGGGTGCATGGACCCGTTCCATCGGAATGTTCGTAGAGGTGTTTGTCTCGCACCGCGCTGTGTCGACCGCCGCCATCGGGGCGCGCGCCCGCAACGACGAGGTGCGCGGGCTGTGGTCCAGATCAATGCAGTCCTGGGTCGACTTCTCAAGCGACGTCATCCGTGCCGAGCAGGCCCGCGGGGCCGCGCCGGCGGGCATCGACGCACACGCCCTCGCGGTGAGCCTGAACCTGATGAACGAACGGGTCATTACCGCTGTCCTCAACCGGGAGAGTCCCGCCATCGCGGAGACCGCCGCCCTGGACGTCCTGTCAACCATCTGGATCCGCAGCATTTACGGGTCCGACAACCCCGGCAGCCCCTAAGGCCCGCGCCGAAAGGAAACCATAATGCCCTCCATCAAGACGCTCACCGTGCTCGGCACCGGAGTGCTCGGCTCCCAGATCGCGTTCCAGGCCGCATTCCACGGTTTCGCGGTCACCGCCTACGACGTCGACGAACACGCGCTTGCCAAGGCGCAGGACCGTTTCACCCGCCTCGCCGGCATCTACCGGGCACAGGTAGCCGGCGCCTCCGAGGGCAGGACCGAAGCAGCCCTGGCAAACCTCCGCCTCACCGCAGACCTCGGGGACGCCGTCGTCGACGCGGACCTCGTGATCGAAGCCGTTCCCGAACTGCTGGAACTCAAACGCGACGTCTACCGCAAGCTCGCGGAGCTTGCGCCGGCCAAGGCCATCTTCGCGACCAACTCGTCCACCCTGCTGCCCAGCGACCTGAAAGACTTCACCGGACGTCCGGACCGCTTCCTCGCGCTCCATTACGCCAACAACATCTGGGCGCAGAACATCGTCGAGGTCATGGGCACCGCGGAGACGGACCCGGCGGTGTACGCCGCCGTCGTCGACTTTGCCCGGAACAGCGGACTGGAACCGATTGAGATCAAGAAGGAGAAGGCCGGCTACGTCCTGAACTCGCTGCTGGTTCCGCTGCTGAACGCGGCCGCCGGCCTGCTGCTGCAGGGCGTCGCCGACCCGCACACCATTGACAAGACCTGGCGCATCGCGACGGGGGCCCCGAGCGGACCGTTCCAGATCTACGACGTCGTCGGCCTCACCACGGCGTACAACATCGCCTCGGCCTCGCCGGATGCCGGTTCCCAGGCGTTCGCCCAATACCTGAAGGAGCACTACATCGACCAGGGCAAGCTGGGCGTCGCCTCGGGGGAGGGCTTCTACAAGTACTGAGCCGCGGACCTTTAGTGCTGCTGCTGTTCTTCCCGTTCCACGGCCCCGGCTGAAGGAAAGCCTGGAACGGTCAGGCTGGCACACCTTCTCGCTTAGTGCGCTGGTCTTTGGCCATACGCATACCCCGGTTTCAGAAGCGGCTCGTGGGCCTGGCATAGACAGGCCCACGAGCCGTCAACTCGAGTTATTCCTGTGTCGGCCCCGAAGTGTCGGGGGGCTACTGCTGAAGTGTTGGCCGGACGACGAGCTCATTGATGTCGACATTTGCCGGCTGCGCGACGGCAAAGGCGATAACGTCGGCCACAGCTGTAGCGGGAATCCCGAACTGGTCGGCTGCGGCGTGGGCAGCCGCTTGGACTTCGGGATTGCCGCCCCGGTCCGTTAGTTCGGTCAGCGTGAAGCCGGGCGAAACCACGGTTACGCGCACATCGGTGTTCTCCTGGCGGAGCCCTTCAGAGAAGGCCCGGACGGCGTATTTTGTGGCGCAGTAGATTGCTGCGGTCGGGTCAACGCGCAGGCCAGCGACTGAGGCGACATTGATGATGTGGCCTGCCCGCCGGGACCGCATGCCGGGTAAAGCACTTGCCACACCGTGAAGTACGCCGCGCAGGTTTACATCGATCATGGAGTTCCACTCTTCGATGCGCAGATCATGCACGGGGGACAGCGGCATGACACCGGCGTTGTTCACGAGAACGTCGACCGGACCAAAGCGCTCTTCGGCGGCTTCCACGAAGTCCTCGAAGTCGGCAAGGTCTGTTACGTCGAGTCGGCGGCACTCTGCCTCGCCTCCATCGCGCTGGATGTCAGACACGAGGGTCCGCAGTGCATCCTCACGGCGCGCGCCGAGGAATACCCTGTGGCCCTGGGCCGCCAGCGCGCGTGCGGTGGCTGCCCCGATGCCACTGCTGGCACCTGTGACGATAATGTTCTTTTGGTTTTCATGGTTCATGTTTTGATACTCATTCACTTGAGGATGCGGGAAGGGAGAGGTCTGCCTGGGAGTGCCCCACCTTGTCAGTACTTCCCAATGTTTGGTGGCCGCTTACGGCAAGAATCAGCCTGCCCGTGACGGTCCGTGCTTCCATTTGTGCGTGTGCTTTGGCAGCTTTTTCCAAAGTGAGGACGTTCACCGGGAGGGTGAGCTGCCGAGTCCCGCCACGACCTGGACCGGATCAACGCCGGATGCTTCGAGTGAGACGACCAGCGCGGCCGGGGCGGCCACAACTTCTGCGTAGCCTCCGCTGTTGGGAAGGGCCACCGTTGCGACGTGCTCTCCGATTGAGAGACCGGTGACCCCTTACCCAAGGGCGCGGACCGTCCCGGTGACTTCGAGTCCGGTACGTAGGAGGGCTTGGGGACGTACTCGAGGTCGGCAAACGTTCCTCGACGGATGATGGCATCGATGAGGCCTACGGCTGCGTACTGGACGTCAATGGTTATTTCCCGCCCGCCCGGCCGGCTCGGGGGTGGGAAGGTGGACTTCCTGAATGACTTTGGGGCCGCCGTAGGCCGTGGTCGACATACTTTTCATTGTGGTTGTCCTATCGGTATTGGTTCTCGCCGGCATTGCCTGGACGGGCTCTGGCACGGCGCGTAACGACAGCAGGTTCCTGTAGTCCTGCGCCAGGTACTGAAGCTGTTCGTCCGTCAGGTCCCTTACGCCGTGCAGGATGAAGGGGCTCAACCAATGCATTCCGAGCCGGCGAGCTGTGGCCTGCAGCGGGATGAGGATGTCGTTGTAGTCCCATCCGTGGAAGCCGTCGGGAGAGTAGGCCTCGCCGGCGCCGCCGGTGCTGGTGGCAATCCGGAGTGTTTTGCCTGCAAGTGCTCCGGGTGCTCCGGTGCCGTAGGCCCAGCCGCGGACAAGCACCTCGTCGAGCCAGGTTTTGAGGAATGCCGGAGGGGCGTACCAGTGGGTTGGGTATTGCAGGACGATGTTTTCGGCCGCTTCCACCGCGGCCCTCTCGGCAGCGAGGTCGATGTGGCCGTCGGGGTACAGGCGTCTCAGGTCGTGCACAGTAAGATCCGGCGCATCCCCGAGCGCGGTTGCCAGGGCCCTGTTGATACGGGAAGTGGAAAGGTCCGGATGGTCCAGGAGGACCAGTGTCTTGTGATGTACGGCTGTCATGGTCGTGGTTCCATTTCTTTGGCGGGGAAGCCGCAGCAGGGTGTGGACAGCGGACGGTTCCACACCCCGCTGTCGGGTGGCAGGGCCTGGTTACTTGTTCAGGAAGCGGAGCAGGATTTCGTTGATCTCGGCACTGTGCGTCCAGAGCATGCCGTGCGGGGCGCCGTCTATCTCCACGTACTCAGCGGATGGAACACGCTGGGTGAACTGTCGGCCTGTTGCGCCTATTGGGAGGATGCGGTCCTCCGTTCCATGGACAATCAGGGCCGGGACGGTGATCTTCTCGACGTCGGCACGGAAGTCCGTCAGCCACGAGTCGACGACAGCGAACGAGGCGTACCAGGAGGAGCGGGCCGCAACGTTCCATGCGCTGCGCAGGGCTTCCTCGCTGAGACGACTTCCAAG
Organism: Pseudarthrobacter defluvii; assembly: GCF_030816725.1. Classification (NCBI taxonomy): domain Bacteria; kingdom Bacillati; phylum Actinomycetota; class Actinomycetes; order Micrococcales; family Micrococcaceae; genus Pseudarthrobacter; species Pseudarthrobacter defluvii. Next base: position 2,185,698 of record NZ_JAUSYG010000001.1, on the reverse strand, counting down.
GAAGGCGTCGGTGTTGAAGAAATCCTCGTAGAAACCGGCAAACCAGGCGTAGCGGTCTTCGATGGCAGCGTTGCGGATGCCGTCGAACACTGAGGAAGGAACGCCGGTGGCGTTGTCCTCGGTTTGCAGGAGGAATGGTTCGAGGGAAGCAAGGAACGCTGCCTTGGCTATCCGTGCCTCGCCGTAGGTGCCGATGTACCGTCCCACTTCGCCGGTGCCCATCGAGAAGCCAACCAGGACGACCTCCTGCAGATCCAAGGTTTCGAGGACGGTGTTGAGGTCTGCGGCGAAGGTGTCGTAGTCGTAGCCGGTGGTCGGTTTGCTTGACTTGCCGAAGCCCCGGCGGTCGTAGGTGACGACGCGGTAGCCGGCGTTAAGGAGGGCTGCGCTTTGCTTCTCCCATGACCCGCCATCCAGCGGGTAGCCATGGATCAGGACAACCGGCTGCCCCGTGCCGTGGTCCTCATAGTAAAGCTCGACGTCCGTGCTGTATTCCGTACCGACTTTGATGAAAGCCATAATTCTGTTTCTTTTCTTGAGGGGAGAACGAACGATGGTTCTCCAGCTGTCTGCACATCGAATTGAGAGATGTGGCTGGTAAGGGCTGGCTGTCCGGTTCGACGAGGGCGCATTGCCCAAGCAGATGCGTCGCTGAACCTTCAGGCCGGTTACTTGTCCCGAACGGGTGCTTTTTCGGCCAGTTCGGTCCGGGTCAGCGGATGGCCATCGATGGACTCGTAGAGGCTCTTGGAACGGGCGAGGCCGTCCATCAGGCTGGCTGGTCCCCGGAAGGGAAGACCGCCGATGTGCCAACCGTCAGTGTGCAGTTCTTCGATGAGGACCCAGACGACCTCACGGAAAGCTTCGGACCCTTCGAACTGCACCATGACGTCGGTCAGTGCTGCCGCCATACGGTGCTTTTCGTCTTCGGTGAATACCCCGTCGACGAGCTTGACGTTTACGAAGGGCATGGCCTTCTCCTTTTGTTGTGGGTGCTCCGGTTTGCCCCGGTACGTCAAGCATCGTTCCTGGAAGGAATCAGCGGACCCGCTGATTCCGTCAGGAAACCCACAATTAGCGTCAGGCTGTAGAAGTTACGTGGGGAGGTGTCCGGTGCCGTCGTGGCGCGGCGTGAGGCGCTCAAGATATAGGGAGGGACTCATTCCGACTTTTTGCGTGAAAACGCGCCTCAATGTCTCTGCACTTCCGAATCCGGTTGCGGCTGCCGTTGTGGCAACAGTGGCTCCGCGTTGGAGCATTGCCTGCGCGGCTTCGATGCGTACCTTTTCGACGTACCGTGCTGGACTGGTCCGGGTTGCCTCTTGGAACCTGCGGGTAAGGCTGCTGGCGCTGAGATTTGTCATGGCGGCCATGGCGTCGATCGAGTAGTCGGCGGCTGGCTCAGCTGTGATGCGGTCCAGCAGTTCCCTTAGGACGTGGTCCCGGGAAGTGCTCGCACCGACGGCCACAGAACGCTGTGATTGGCCGCCGGGTCGTTGGTTGAATATGACCATTTGCCGAACGACGGCGCGGGCTACGTCCGGACCATAGTCGTCCTCAACCATGAACAACGCCAGATCCACGCCGGAACTGATGCCAGCGGAAGTGATGATCGGATCATCCTGCACAAACAACGCATCGGGGACCACGTTAACCAGGGGAAATGACTTTCTGAACCGCTCGACCTGGGTCCAGTGCGTTGTCGCGTTCCGGTAGTTCAACAAACCCGCGTGCGCCAGGAGAAAAGCACCAGTGCAAACGGAGGGACTGCCCCCAGTTTTGTTGACTCCTTAACCTAGCGAGCTTGTGCTCGTGGAAGGATGTTGACCATGCCCACGGCTTATGGGGCGGAGTTCCGCCAGGATGTTATTGATGTGGCCCGCAAGGGCGAGGCGCCGCTGGCGCAGATCGCGAAGGACTTCGGGCTCTCGGTCACGACGTTGAAGCGCTGGATTGCCATCGCCGAACGTAAGGAATCCGGGGCCGGCCCTGCGGCCGCGGAGTCGGCCGAGATGCGGGAGCTGAAGAAGCGGAACCGGTTGTTGGAGCAGGAGAATGAGATTCTGCGCCGGGCGGCTGCCTATCTGGCAAGGGACATCAACCCAAAATGACCTACCCGCTGGTCACGGATCTTGCCGCTGACGGTGTTCCCGTGGCGGTGACCTGCAGGGTGTTGGGATTCAGCAAGCAAGGCTACTACCGGTGGAGGGCCAGCCCGGTGACAGACCGGGACTGGATCGATGCGCACCTCGTCAACGCCGCCCTGGACATCCACACCGACGACCCGGCCTTCGGGTACCGGTTCATCGCCGACGAACTCCCGGAGAAGGGCATCGTGGCGGGCGAGAACAGGGTCCAGCGCCTGTGCAGGGACCACGGCATCTGGTCGGTGTTCTCCAAGAAACGGGGCCTGAACCGTAGACCTGGGCCGCCGGTCCACGACGATCTCGTGGAGCGGGACTTCACCGCCGCAGCGGCGAACCAGCTGTGGCTGACCGACATCACCGAGCACCCCACTGCCGAGGGCAAGCTCTACCTCTGCGCGGTCAAGGACGTCTATTCCGGAAGGATCGTCGGCTACTCGATGGACTCGCGGATGAAGTCCTCACTGGCCGTCGCCGCACTGGAGAACGCCGTGCGGGCACGGCGCCCGGAAGGGACCGTGGTTCACTCCGATCGCGGTTCACAATTCCGGTCACGCCGGTTCGTCGAATCACTCCGTCACCACGGGCTCACCGGCTCGATGGGCAGGGTCGGTGCGTGCGCCGACAACGCCGCAATGGAATCGTTCTTCTCGCTGCTGCAAAAGAACGTCCTGGACCGTCAGCGGTGGCTCACCCGACAGGACCTCCGGCTGGCCATAACAACCTGGATCGAGAGAACCTACCACCGCCGGCGACGGCAAAGACGGCTGGGAAAACTCACGCCCATCGAATATGAAACAATCAACCGGACCGCGCTCACAGCGGCCTAAGACCCCGAGTCAACAAAAGCCGGGGCAGTCCCGGATGCAATCCGTTTGGCATGGTTCGTCAGCAGGGCAACGGCGTCGACCAGTTCCTGCTCAAAAGGCTTGGCTACCATGCCGTAGGCCCCAGGAACGAGCACCGTGTCCAAGGCACCTGCCCGCGCGGCGGTGGTTTCCACCATCAGATAGTGGCCGTTTGCAGCCCGTTTGGCTTGGCCGTCCGCTGAAACCATGACCGTCTTATAGTCGGCGCCAAAGGCATTGGCATGATGGAACACGTCAGCTGGCCCGGCGACGTCCATCATCGTGACATTGTCGTGGACCAGGAACCCGATGGTCCTGCCACGTTCACTCACTTCTCACCGCAGTCCTCGCATCCGGCGCTGCACACGGCTCCAAACACTCGTTTGGGCACCTTTCCCATCATGAATGCTGACACGATAAGTCCGCAACGGCTCGACCAGAGGCTAGAAGGCGGGGTTGATTCCCTGGGCATGGGTTCTACCCGGGTGAGCCTGCAGCAGCCCACCGGGCCAGGAGGAGGGAGGTGCCTTTTCCGGGTTGCGCAGTGCCTGTTCAACGACTGTCTGGCCCAGGCACTGCTCGATCATCAGCCGGGGATACATCGCTTCGACCTCTGAACGGTGCTTCTCCGCGCGAGGCAGCAGGGTGTCATCCCCGAAGTCGGCCCGAACGCCGAGGCGGAGGTACCTGGCCACGGGTCCCCGGCGTTCAGCGATCTGGGGTGAGGTGTGCAGCGCAATCGCCTCCCAGACCGAGTCAACCCGGGGGGCTTCCCATCCGTGGGTGGTCAGGAACGCCGCGGCCGCGTCCGCGCCTTCGACTTCAAAGCGCTGGGGGCCGTCATACTCATCGGCGGTCCCGGCATCGTGGAAAAGCGAAGCGACCCGCAGAGCTGCCACATCAACAGCGCAGTCCTCGTTTGCAGCGATGGCTCGGGCGTACTCGAACACCCGGGCGCAGTGGTTGAAGATGGGCGGCTGCAAGAGCCGAACCAACAAATCCTCGGCAGCAGCAAGTACGGCGTCCTCGGTATTCATGATCTTTATCGTAAAGGAGTCCTCGGCTTGCGCGGCCAAGGACCGCGGAGAGGCACCGCCACCGGCCCAGGGCGAGCGTACATTGGGGAGGTGGCGAATAATCAGGCTTTCAGCCAATACCTGCAGGCCCGTCGGGGCTTGTTAGCCCGGAAGATGTTGGTCTCGGCGGCTTTGGCCGGCGGGTCCGCCGGGCGCAGGTGCGGTCTGGGGCGACTATTTCGAAGTTTGGGAATAGATGCGGCTGGATCCAACCTGGCCGCTAAGCCACTGCCGCAGCGGAGGCGCTTACCGCTCGCCCTGAGAAGGATTGGCCACAGTCAGGTGATCAGGGTACCCGTGACGGGTGACCACGAGATCCGTCCTCCTTGATAGCTTTGGGCGACGCTGCCACCGCCGATGGGGTACTCATTGGTGGTCGGGTAGCCGAGTCCGCCGTTTTCATAGCCGGTGGCGGCCCATGCGGCACGGATTGCGCCGACGCTGACGCGTGCTCCCGTGGCTGGGGACCAGATGATCGCCCCGCCTTGGTAGTTCTGGTAGCAGCCACCGCCTCGCAAGCCGCAGACTTCGTTGGTGGTCGGGTAGCCGAGTCCGCCGTTTTCATAGCCGGTGGCGGCCCATGCGGCACGGATTGCGCCGACGCTGACGCGTGCTCCCGTGGCTGGGGACCAGATGATCGCCCCGCCTTGGTAGTTCTGGTAGCAGCCACCGCCTCGCAAGCCGCAGACTTCGTTGGTGGTCGGGTAGCCGAGTCCGCCGTTTTCATAGCCGGTGGCGGCCCATGCGGCACGGATTGCGCCGACGCTGACGCGTGCTCCCGTGGCTGGGGACCAGATGATCGCCCCGCCTTGGTAGTTCTGGTAGCAGCCACCGCCTCGCAAGCCGCAGACTTCGTTGGTGGTCGGGTAGCCGAGTCCGCCGTTTTCATAGCCGGTGGCGGCCCATGCGGCACGGATTGCGCCGACGCTGACGCGTGCTCCCGTGGCTGGGGACCAGATGATCGCCCCGCCTTGGTAGTTCTGATAGCAACCACCGTCTCGCAAGCCGCAGGTGATGGGCGAGGTGGCTGTCCCGAGACCCGGACTGACATCCGCTGCCGCTTGGATCTGGGTCGTGGCTTCAGGTGGGACGTCCCCGCCGGGGTCAGACGGCGTCGCTGCTGTGGCCGTGATGGTTGTGGTGGCGACAGATTGACCGGACGTGTTCGTGGCAGTGAGTTTGGCGGTGTAATCGCCGGCTGTGGCGTAGCTGTGGGTGGGATTTTGGGCGTTGGAGGTTCCGCCGTCGCCGAAGTCCCATGCCCAGGACGTGGGGGTCCCGGTGGAGGTGTCCGTGAAGGAAACGTCCAGGGGTGCTGTGCCCGAGGATGGGGTGGAGGTGAACGAGGCGACGGGAGCTGTCGCTGTCATCAGGCTTTTGTCGGCGAACCAGTAGTTTTTCGCGACGTTGTCAGTAGCCATGACCACGATCCCGGTGGTGCCGTTGACGTCCTGTTTGGTGGTGGTCAGGTCATTGATGTTCGACGACGACGCGCTTTGCATGATGGGGGTTCCCCGGCCCGGGCCGAACGTCGGGTTGTCCATGGCCGCTGTCTTCTCGTAGATGCTTCCGGCCACGCCCGAATAGGCGCACCCGGTGACCGAGGTCGGTGGTGCGGTCTGGAAGACATGCACCAAGTTGTTTTGAGTGTCGAGCAGGATCTGCGGCCGGGTGACGCAGTCACCTGTTGTGGAAATAGTCGACTTGGTGAATGCCCCTGTGCCTGGTTTGAAGACGAGCAGCAGCAGTTGAGGCAGGGTGGGATCGGTCGAGGTGTCGTTGAGGCTGGTCTTCACGGCGGCGAAGACACGACCGCTGTCATCGGCTTGGACTGATTTCAGGTTGAGGTGGTCATCGGCCTGGCCGCTTCCCCGGCTGGCGTACTGTTGTTTCCAGGATGAGGAGGCTGTTGGGGATGTCCCGTCCGTGCGGGTTGCCCACCACACTGTGCCGGTGACTTGGTCGCTCCACATGACCCCGATCTTGTTCTTCCCGTAGGCAAGGACCGCTGAGATGTCATCCGGCGCAGCAGTCGGGTGGGTGACCGGGATGACAAATGGCTCGGCCCAGTCTGTGCCCCCTGGGGTTGAGTTGTTGACGTAGACGGTGTTGGTGTAGCCGCTGGTGGCGTTGCCTGCTACCTGGGTCCATGTGGCCCAGATGGCACCGGTGCTGTCTTCAGCGATGGTCAGCGACTCACTGCTGTTATCGGTGATGACGCTGGGGAAGCCGGGGTCAAGAGTATATTTCCCGCCAACGTAGCTGTACCGGTAAAGGTACGCCGGGTGCCCGGCCTTGGAAGCCGCCGGGTTGGTGTCGGAGGAAACGCTGACGACGTGGGAGGCAATATACAGATGCGTGCCGTCCCAGAGCGTATCTGCCAGGGTGCTCCCGCGAGCGTCATTCAACACCCCGGTGTCCACCCAGACGTGGGTGCCGCGGTCGAGCCTGTAGATGTGCCAGCCACTTCCGGTCGTCCACATGTCCGCCCACCAGGAGCCGTCATTCCACCAGAGTTTGCTCTGGGGCTTATCGGCCGTTGGCGGGTTTGCGAGCCCCGAGTAAGAGATGCTTTGGGTGCCGTAGACAGGATCAGCAGAGGCGGCAGGAGACCAGACCAAAATGGAACCGGCAACGACAACGGCAGCGACCACCGTCTGGGCCAACCAACTCGCAAATCGCTTCATCTCTAACGCACTCCCCCGACGCGGTACAGCTGTTCATAGTCCGGCACTCGACCCGGGAAGAGCCCGGTGTGGTCCTGTTCGATCGTGCTTTTCTCCGCTGGGCACCGGTGCGGGCCCAAGACCGATCCTCCGAGGTTATTTGTATACTTCGGAGGCCGTCACCAGTAGCGAATACTCGCATCTGACCTCCGAGGAACCCCTGTCTCACCACCGGTACTCGCCCTCGAGGGCCTGCAATCACTCATGGTGACTGCCAGGGGATGTTTGTCGGGTGACTGTGGTGACTCGCTGGAGTCGTTCGAACGAGAGCCCGTTAGGTGTGCAGCCCAGGCGGCAATTCTTGTAAATGCGCGGGAACCCGCGCATTCGCAGTTTGCCACCGTCCCGGACACAGGGGATCACCCCAACATTCGGCCTGCCCACAAGCGGTGTGCAACTCCGGGGACAGGTCACCGCCGCCGTTGGTTTCCGGGCGGGGACACCTTCGCGCCAGCCCACCGGCAGCAGGGATCGGGCATAGGGGGCAAGCCCCCCGAACCTACCGGTGCAATCCGGGGAGACGTAGGGCGTGGATGGGGTACGAGGGACCCTTATGGCTGGCTTTTTGGCGGTGTATGTTGGCTGCTGCCGGAGGCTCTCGCCGCATTTGCCGGGCTTTCGCCTGGTCGAGCCTGAAACTGCGTCAGGTAGCTGAAATGAAGGTTTGGTCGATTAGGACCTCCTTTTGAGCCGTCGCGAGGGGCCCTTTTGGTAGATGCGGGTTTGTGGCGAGTTGATTGGACCTGGGTGCGCACGCCGAGTTTCTGGTGCAAATGAACAGTGTCAAGGACCCGAGGGAGAGTGGGATGGGGATGGCCAGGGCCTGCCTGAGCCTCATGGCGGGGCTCCTCAACCTTCTGCTATGTGTCGGGGCGGGGCCTGCCACCGGCAGCCCGCCAACGCAAATCACCACGCACGTTGTTGCCGCGCGCGCAGTAGCAACGGCTGCCGCTGCATCCTCCGTCAGCATACAGACGCCCCTTGGGGTGCCCGGAAACTGGTCGCTGTTGTTTGAAGACAACTTTGACACGTTGAACCGGAGGATCTGGACACCGTATTGGTTCAAAGACTGCGCGGGTTCCATGATGAACAAGGTCCTGACGTGCTCCAGTAACGTCAGCGTCATGGGCGGAGAGCTGCGGCTTCAGATGTCCTCACCCGGACAGGGTGCGCTGGTAGCGACGAATCCAAACGATGGCGTTGCCGGCCACACCGGGGCCTCATTTGGGCTGGGCTTTTACGAGGCCAGGATTCTCTTTCCCGGTACCTGCACCACGATCCACAACTGGCCCGCCTGGTGGACAACGGGCCAGTCCTGGCCTTTACACGGTGAGAATGACATCGCCGAGCCCCTGTCCGGCACGATGCACTCCAACTACCACTCGCCCTCCCGAAACATTACTGTCAGCATCCCCGGCTGCTGGGCGGGGGAGTTCCACACCTACGGCTTGCACCGGAAGGCTGGCCGGAACGACATCTATTTCGATGGCGTGCTAATCCAGTCATATTCAACCCAAGACGGTGCAGCGCCGCACTTCCTGATCATCAACGTGGGCTCCTGGTCGGGCTCGCAGGTGTTCGGACCCCCTGGTGCCGTCCGGGTCGACTACGCCAGGGTCTGGAAATAGCTGCGGACTCGACACGCTGTTGGCTCCGAGTCGCTTCGCTGGTGCAATCCCTTCGCGCTGCCTGATGCGGGTGCAGCAATGACTTGGCTGTTGCAGGATCACGGCCAGTCCTTCCGCCTTGTAACGTCACCAAGGGTGGGCCGTCCCCTCCGGATCTTCCCCTCAGGGATGCCGGGCCACCTCTGCCCTTTGTTGTATTTGCGCTGCAGTCGTTTGACTTCCTCCATCGTCGCGGCGACCACCAGATCAGACAGCGAGGCATACCCTTCCCCCAGCCCAACGGCCTGAAGTGCTGCACGGACCTGGGCAGCCTGATCGGCGGTGAAATACGGGTTGATGTGAGCAGCCGGTTTCGCCTTTGCAGATCTGCATCTTCCCCTCCCGGTCACCGGGGCGGGGCCAGTTTTAAGCGGGCGTATCTCCTGGCTTTTTTCCGGAAGACGTGCAGCCCGCGGGACCGGTCTGTATTGCAGGACACGTATCGCTTCCCGTACCTTTTCGCGAGTGCCAGGAGAAACAATGTCCGGCTGATTGAGAACATTCGAAACGGTCGCCACAGAGACGCCTGCTGCCACGGCCACATCTGCCATGCGTGCTGTAGTTTGCACTTGGTCTCCGCTGTGAGTTCTTAATCGAGAGCGGCCGTACGACTGCCGTATGCGGGGGGGTGGAGTAACACGATGGGTCAAAGGCGCGGGTCCGTTGCGAGTCCTTATTTCGCCTGTCAATCGAGAGGCTCTGGAGCACCGGGAGGAGGGCCGGACACACCGGACCTCCTCCCTGCCCTTCCTGGTCGCCTGCAATGCTGGCGCTCAGGGTCCGCGGGATGAAAAGAACAGTCAGCTCTTGGCTTCCGGCGAGGTCTCGATGAGGACGCGCACGTCCCAGGCCGTGAGCTCAATCTTGGTGAGATTGGTCTTTTCCGCGTTGAGCAGGTCGTCCACGGAAGCCGGCGCGGCAATCGTGACCGGTTCCCATCCCCAGTTGTGCACGAAGTGAAGGCGGCCACCGTCGGCACTTGTCGCCGAGTGGACGGTAACTGTCTCGGGCAAGTCTTCCCAGCCGGCTTTTTGATCTGGGTTCAGCCAGCGCATCAGGTCTGCTGCAAGTTCCGTATTTGGCAGCGTGCCGATGGTGGTGATCCTGCCGGCGCCCGCCGCCGTCGTGGTGATGGCGGGGTAGCGGCCGAACTGGGGGTGGACGTAGCCGGCAAGGGCAGTGCCATCCTGTTGCTCGAGGTAGTCTACCCAGCGGGTCGCGAGGCTTCCCGGCGAAATCTGGAATCCTTCTGCCGCCTCCAGTTCAAGCGGTTCGGCCAGCTGCGAGAATTCCTGGTAGCTCACCCCTGCTTGTTCCGCGAGGCGGGAAGGTTTGATTTCGAGCCGGGCCCGTGCCTCATGATCCGCGTACGCAGTGCGCATTCCCAGTACGAGGTGGCCGCCTGCTTCCGCGTAGGCCCGCAGCCAGTCCAGGAGTGCGTCGTCCGCTATGTACAGGCCGGCGGCAATCAGGACGGGCAGTTCGTGAGCCACTTGGGCAGGATCCAGGCTATGGCCCTCAGCGCCGATGATCTGGCGGTCGTGCAGGATCCGCACCGGAGTGCCTGCCCGGAAGGCGCCCTGGTAGAAGGCTTCGAAAATCTTCTGATAGGAGCGTTCGTCTCCCGTCATTGGCGCCTCGGACAGGAAGCAAGGCTGGCCGGCCAGGCCCCACTTGGAATCGTTGGAGTAGATCATGCCCACGTTCGCATCCGGTGTGAGGCCCACCAAGGCTTTGTCGGCAGCTTTGAGCTCGGCTCCGAGTTGTGCAAGCTCCCGATAAACGCGTCCGGGTTTCTGGTCGTGTGGAAGGACACCGACCCAGTAGGTTTCAGTGCCGTAGTGGTTGGTGGCCCAATGCCAGTATTCAATCATCTCTGCGCCGCGGGAGATGAAGGCGTAAGCAGCCTGTCGCCACTGCCCGTCAAACGCCGGGTACTGCATCGCTGATCCGCCGATGGCTCCTGCATTGGTCTCGGTAACCAGGAACGGCGCCTGTTTGGATGAGTACATGCGGTCACCACTCTGGAAGAGCGTCCAGGCGCCGCTGGTCGCCCAACCTTGGGGAGTGCTTTTGGACGGCGGGATGGCGAAAGCGTCCTGCATGGCGTAGTAGGGGTTGCCGGCCGTGATGTCGAAATCCCGGGTCATGTCCTGGTCGTGTTGTGAGGGCCGGTCGTACGCGATGCAGGTGGTGACGAACTGCTCCGGGGTCGAGTACTCCCTCACGATGGCGGTCTGCCATTGAAGGAATTCGGTGGTGAGTCGGGCCTGGAACCGGCGCCATGCGAGGTCGTATTGCGGTTGGGCGTTGTTGTCCGGTGTCCAGAGGTCCGCCCACGTGGAGAGCTGATGGGACCAGTAGACCAGGCCCCATTCCTTGTTGAGGTTCTCCACCGTGCCGTACTGGTGCCGAAGTTCGTCGGTAAAACGCTGGAAGACGCCCCGGTTGTGGAAGGCGAGCAGGCCCGGCTCGTTATCGACCTGGTAACCGATCACCGCCGGATGCTTCGCGAAGCGTTGGACGATTTTGCGGATGATCCGTTCGGCGTGGAATTTGAACGCGGGGTGGGTGTAGTCCACTTCCTGCCGGGCACCCCATCCCAGGGGCTGGCCGGTTTTCGGCTCGCCCGCGATTTCGGGGAAGCGGCGGGCAAGCCACATCGGAATGGCGTAGGTCGGGGTACCGAGGATGACGGAGATGCCGCGTTCGTGGGCACCGTCCAGGACCGGGGCCATCCATTCCAGGTCGAATTTGCCGTCCTCGGGCTCCCACTGGGACCAGGTGGATTCGCCAACGCGGATGACGGTCATGTTGGCGGCTGCCATGAGATCCAGGTCCTGGTCGAGTCGGGGGGATGGCTGGTATTCGTGGTAGTAGGCCGCGCCGAAAAGTACTTTGCGGGGTCGTTCAGTCATGGTTCTTACTTTCGTTTAGGGAAGGGTTGGGTCAGGCCTTGACGGCGCCGGTGCCGAGGCCGGACTGCCAGTAGCGCTGCAGAAACAGGAACGCGGCCATGAGGGGGAGTACCGAGACCAGTGACCCGGTGATGACGGTGGAGAACAACGCCTGGGATCCCGAACCCGCTGCCGATGCTGCCTGCCATTGGGCAAGTCCGACCGGAAGTGGGAACAGTTCAGGGCTGTTGAGCATGATCAGGGGGAGGAAGTAGTTGTTCCAGGAGGCGACCAGTGCGAATAGCAGCACCGTGATCGACCCGGGTACGAGGAGCCGGAGAACAATCTGGAGGAAGATGCGCATTTCTCCCGCTCCGTCGACGCGGGCGGCTTCGATGAGTGAGTCCGGGACTGCGTCGGCGGCGTAAACCCTCATGAGGTACACGCCGAACGGGCTCACAAGGGACGGCAGGATTACTGCCCAAGGTGTGTTGGTCAGGTTGGCCCCCGCGAAGAGCAGGTACGTGGGGATGGCCAGGGCCGTCATGGGAATCATTACGGCGCCCAACACAATGGTGAACATCGCGTTGCCACCAGGGAATCTGTATTTGGCGAAGGCGTACCCGGCCGCAGTAGCCAGTGCTGATGCGCCCACGCCACTGACGACGGCATAGATGAGGCTATTGACCATCCAGTGGACGAAGACGCCGTTCTGAAAGGTGAAGACATTTTGCAGGTTTTCGGCCAGGTTCATGTGGGAGAACCAGAGGCCGAAACTGCTGAACAGGTCTTCGTTTGCCTTGGTGGACGCAACGATGAGCCAGAAGATGGGTAGGAGGAAATAGACAAGGCACAGCAGCATGGCGACAGTAAGGAGCGTGCTCCGGCCCGATCGCTTGCGGCGCGGTGCTGCCGTGGTCTGGCTTCGTGCTGCGAGGCGGTCAGCGACTGTAGCGGTCACGATGCCCCTTCCTTTCTGTTCGCGGTCAGTTGGACCCCATAGCTGACGGCCATAATCACGATCCCGAGCAGGAAGGCAATGGCCGCTGCGTAGTTGGCATCCTGGTTGACGAAAGAAAGCTGAAAGGCGTACATGTTCGGCGTGTAATCCTGACTAATGGCTGCCGGCGCGATAACCCGAAGGAGGTTCGGTTCATTGAAGAGTTGGAAGGACCCGATGACCGAGAAGATCGTGGTCAGCAGCAAGGCACCTTTGATGGCAGGTATCTTGATGGACCAAGCCACTCTCCACTCGCCGGCGCCGTCGACCCGTGCCGCTTCGTACAGTTCCGCGGGTATGGACCTGAGTGCCGCGTACATGACGATCATGTTGTAGCCGACGAATCCCCACGTCACGATGTTCATGATCGAGAAGAGGACGTTACCCCCGGCGAGGAAGTCCGGCGCCGGAAGCCCCAGCGACTTGGCAAGTTGCGCGAAAGGGCCGAAGTCTTTCCCGTACAGGTAGCCCCACATCAGTGTGGCGATCACGCTGGGAATCGCGTACGGCAAGAACACCCCGAGACGGATGAACTTCTGCAGGCGCAGCATCCCGCTGTCCAGGATGAGGGCAAAGAGCAGTGACAGGCCAAGCATGACTGGAACCTGGATTACAAGGAACAGGGCCATTCGGCCGACCCCACCCAGGAAGGATGGGTCGGTCAGGGCACGGCCGTAGTTGTCCATGCCGACAAACGAGATGCCGCCGATGAGCTGCTTCTTGAAGAGGGAGAGATAGCCTGCGTAGGCGAGAGGTACGGCGACCATCAGAACGAATGCGACCATGAAGGGCATGGACAGCGCATAGGCTGCCACGTACTGGCGCCACCGCGCGATGTTCGCTGTCTTCCTGCGAGGGGTCCGCTGTGCTTGCCGGGAGGGAGTTTCAGCTTGCAACGGTGAAGCCCTGTCCCTTGGCATATTGCACCAAGTCATCCTGCCATGCGGACAAGGCCGCGTTTAGGTCACCGCGGTCGCCGATGGCTTTGCCCATGGTCTTGTCATAGCTGCTGGCGGCATAGTCGTTGAACGGCAGGAACTGGAAGCCCTCCTGGACGGTCGAAGCGATATCAGTGAACTCCTTGTTGACCTTTTGGCCACCGTAGAAGCTTGCTGCGGCATCGGCGAAGGCGGGGTTCTTGAGCGTTTTCGTCGACGGCGGGAACAGGAACTGTTCGTTGGCCAGGGTCAGTGCCGCCTTGTCATCCGTGTTGACGAAGCGGGCCAGCATGGCGGCGGCAATGGGGTTCTCGCTTGACTTCAGGACGGCGTCGGTTGAACCGCCGTAGTTGCCGCTGGCCGGCTTGGAGGGGTCCCACTGTGGCAGTGGTGCGGCGCGCCATTTGCCAGCCGTGCTCTTCGCGGTTCCCTGCAGGAACACAGGGCCCCAAGCACCTGTCAGCCATGCCGGTACTTTCCGTTGTTTAGGCCCTGGTACCAGGCGTCGGCGAAGTCGGGTTCGTTACCAATGTTCCCTGAACGGAAGAGATCGTTCCAGTAGGCGGTGACCTTCTTGCACGCGGCGTCCCCGGTGAGGTTGATCTTGACGTTCTTTGTCCCGTCGAAGGAGAAGGGCCGGCCCCCGGCCTGCCAGAAGAGACCCAACATGTTCGCCTCCGAGCTGGGGGCCCAGTTGACGAGCATGCTTGATGGGTTCTTGGCCCGATAGTTCGAAACTGCGGCCGCGAAGTCGTCCCACGTCTTGGGGACGCTAATTCCGGCGGCCGTGAAGAGGTCTTCGCGGTACAGCATCCCCATGGGGCCGGTGTCCTGGGGAACGCCGTAGATACCCTTGCCACCCGGAGTCACCCCGTCCCAAACCCAGGCCGGGTAGTCGGATTTCAAATCACCTATGCCGTATGGCGTCAAGTCCAGGAGGTTGTCCGTAAGGGTGAACGAAGGCAGTTTGTCGAACTCCATCTGCACGACGTCCGGCGCCCCCTTTCCGGCTTGGATTGCCGCCCGCAGCTTCTGGTAGTGGGCCCCGCCCTGGCCGACGTTAACCACCTCGACTTTCACGGCAGGGTACTTGGCTTGGAACAAGCCCACTTCCTTTTGGATGTCCGGGACCCAAGTCCAGAAGGTCAGCTTTGTCTCCTTCTGCATTGCGGCGTCAATATCAGCTTGGGAGACGGGGGAGGATGCACCGCCTGACGCGGAGGACGTCCCGCCACCGCAGGCGCTGAGAGCGCTAACACTCAGGGCAGCCAAGGGGAATGCGGCCAAGATGGAGCGACGTGAAATATCTCGTGACATGGCTTCTGCTTTCTGATGGGTGGTGATCGGTGCGGCAGTTCGCCCGTAAGGTCGACGCGCGCTGCGCCGGGGAACTGGGTGATGTTCGTTCTTACGGGAGCTTGAGAAGCTGATAAATCAGCTCGGATTCCTGGGATAAGGTGCGGTAGAGTCCCGCACGATCAGCTCGGTAGGAAGATGAATGCTTGCCTCTTCCGCCGTGCGTCCTTCGATCAGATGAATCAGTTCGCGGACGGAACGTTCTGCGACGGCGGAAAAATTCTGGCGAACGGTCGTGAGGGGAACCATCTGGTACGCGGCTTCCGGAACGTCGTCGAAGCCGACCACTGACATGTCATCCGGGATGCGCATGCCCTGCTCACTGAAGGCGCGGATGGCTCCCATCGCCATGTGGTCATTTGCGACAACAATGGCAGTCGCTGACGTTCGATCGAGGGTCAGCGCCGCTTCGTATCCGGACTTTGGTGACCAATCACCTTCGAGGAGGGGGCCGGGGGAGAGGTCCAGGTCCTTCACTTCTTGCAGCCATCCCTCGCGGCGCCGGGCTGCTGAGTCCCAATCCAGCGGTCCGGCCAGGTGCGCAATCCTGCGATGCCCGGCGTCGTAAAGATGACGCACGGCAGCCCTCGTGCCTGCTACCTGATCCGTGTCGACTAACACGTGCTTTGCCGACTCCGTCGTGATGGGGCTGGTACTGACCAGAGGCATGTCAGTCAGGGCGGTCGCTTCGAGATGGAGAACTCCCGCCACGCCGGAAACGATCACTCCCTCAACGCCACGCACCATCAAGTAATGGATGGCTTCTTCAAGGTGCGCTTCGGATGCCTCTCTGACCGTTGTGAGTGTCAGACCGTAGCCAGCCTTCCAGGCGGCCTGCTCCAAGCTGAACAATCCAGCGGTCGGACCGTAAAGTGAGCTGGCGGTCGCGACGAGTCCGATCTGATTGGTCCGTTGCGTGACCAAGGCACGAGCGGCTGCATTCGGGCGATAACCCAAAGCCGCCACCGACCGAAGGACCTGGGCCCGGACCTGTGGCCGCACATTCGCTTCATTGTTTACGACGCGCGACACCGTCTTGGGCGAAACCCCGGCGTGAACTGCGACATCCGCAAGTCGCGGCACCACCTGTTTTGATACGTCTTTCGGTGTTGCTTCGACAGCGCTGTCATCCATGAGTGTGATCTAACTCGCAGACTGACAGCGCTGTCAATAATAAGGGCAATTTTCGTGACCGTTTCGTTATGGTTGGCCGCTGCAGTAGACATGGCACTGACTGCTCGGGTCCCACTCGCCCTTCTGTGAGGACGGGAAGTCGCTGCAGGTTTTCAATCATTGGTGGGGCCGGCCCGGTGAAACAGCCAGATCCGACCGGGAAGCAACACTGCCATACACCGCGGGCCCTATACTCTCCGACCATGAGAGGCAACAGCTATCAGCGGGAAGGGGACAGGTGATGGAGTTAACAGAAGCCGGCCGCCGTTGGGCAAGTGCGGCCGGCTGGGTCCTGCTCGTGCTCGCCTCTATTGTCATGATCGCTTACGGGATCGTGCGCGGCGGCTGGCACCTCTGGTTGCCAAGTCCTGCGGAGCAGGAGGAGATCTGGCTGGGCAGCCGCTTCATCTTCGCCGGCTGCGCGCTGTCCCTCGCGGCCGCCGCCTGGTCGCACGTTCGGGGCAACCCGGTTTGGGTAACAGTCTGCGTGGCCCTGCCAGGAGTTCTGGTGGGTTGGGCCGACCTGGCGGATCCCTACAGCCTGCTGCGCCATCTCGGCGCCGTCGTAGCTTTCCCGCTTGCTCTGGCGGGCGCCGCCGAAGTCATTTGGGCACGCGGGTACCGACAGCGGTCATAGAAAGGAACACCATGGCAAACCTCTTCTGGAGAACCTCCTGGTGAAGCACGATCCAGACATTGCTGACTGGCTGCGGCCTCCGCTGCCGGTGCACAGCGCCTGAACTTGAGCCGGCGGCCCCTCGGGCAGGTTGCGCTTACATTTCCGGTCCATGCGCTTTTCCGCGGCCTAGACTGTTGCAGGAGACCGATCGCGCATTACTGTCCGGAAGGATCACCACCGTGAGCTATGAGAACGTAACGCCGGCGGCCACCACCGCGGCCCGGACCCTGTTCCGCGCCGCACTCGGAGGTGTGCTCGTCGCACACGGATCGCAGAAGCTATTCGGGTGGTTCGGCGGCGGCGGCATCGAGGAGACCAGCAAAGGCATGGCTGCCATGGGCTTCCACCCCGCCAAGACCAGTGCCATGCTGGCTGGCCTCGGTGAAGCAGGTGCCGGCCTGGCCCTTGCTCTCGGCTTTGCCACGCCGGCGGCAGGAGCGGCCGCCGCCACGACCATGGGGGTCGCGGCCAGCGTGCACGCACCCAACGGCTTCTTCGCTATGGAGGGTGGCCTGGAATACCCTGCGGTCCTCGGGCTTGCGGCCGCGTCCTTCGCGATCGGCGGCCCGGGGCGGGTTTCCTTGGATGCCCTGACCGGGCATGCCCTGGACAGACCGTGGATGCGGGCAGTCGCCGTGTCGGCGATACCGGTGGCTATCGGCATTCAGGTGTACCGCCGTCGTCAGGCGCTTTCTGCAGATAATACGACGGCGGCGTCCGGCGATGCTGCGCTGGACGGCGGATCGCCGGAACCGGCCTGAGCCGGCTCTACACTGCGCCGACATCGCCCAGCCGCCACGCCGGGTGGGTTGCGGCCTGTGCTTCGGCATTGCCGCCCCGGTCCGTCAACCCGGTGAGTGTGAATCCCGGTGAGACCGCTGATACCCGCAAGTCGGTGTTTTCCTGGCGGAGCCCTTCCGGAAACGCACGCACCGCGTACTTGCTGGCGCAGTAAATCGGTCTTGACCTGCCAGGTTCCGTGGCCGCGGACTTAGGCGAAGCTGTAAGCATCCTGGTCCCAAAGCGCGGCAGCACCGACGGTGTTCGGTGCTGCCGCGCATGCTTCAAACTGCCAGGGTCAGCCCCCGGTCAGGAGGTCTTCTTCGTACCCGCTGGTGTCCCCGTCTTTCCGTCGCCGGACTGCTGCAGCCGTCGGTTTTCAAGCGGCCTGTCACCGCCGCGCCTCAGCGTCAGCATCACCAGGCCGGCCGCCAACAGGCAGCACGCCAGGAAGATGGACGTGGCCAGGAAGCTGCCGTGCGTGACATCCTGCAGGAAACCGCCAACGTAGGGTCCGACAAACCCGCCGAGGTTGCCAACCGCGTTAATCAGACCCATGGCTGTGCCGGCAACTGCCACCGGCATGGCGCGGGACGCGGAAGCCCAGAACGGACCGTCGTAAGCCAGGGCGCCGGCGACGGCGATGCTGATGAGCGTGACTGCCAGGAACGGAAGGTTGTCCCCGGTGGCGACCGAGACCACCAGGGCAACAGCACCCACCGCCATCGACAGAAGGACATGGGTGGAGTAACGGCCGGAGCGGTCGGCTGCCTTGGCGTTGTACCAAAGACCGAACATCGCCAGCACGTACGGGATGGCAGTGATCAGGCCAACTTGGATGGAGGACCCGGAGGTGATCGTCTTGATCACGTGGGGGAGCCAGATATTGATGCCGTAGAAGCCGATTTGAATGAGGAAGTACACCAGGGTCAGCCGCCACACCACCGCGTTGGACAGGACGTGGCGCAGCCCTACCCTTTCCTGCTGTGGATGTGCTTCGGCGTCGGCGGCAAGTCCCTTCTCGATGTACTCGCGCTCTTCAACCGAGCACCACGTTGCCTCGCGCGGGTGGTCGGCGATAAGGGCCCACCACAGTGGTGCCGCGATGACAAACGGGAAGATGCCCTCGATGATAAACAGCCACCGCCAGTCCGAGAAGGAGAGGATCCACCCGGAGAGCGGGGCGGTGATGATGGAAGCGATGGCGATGTTCATCATCCAGAAGGCGTAGGCGCGGGCCCGTTCAGCGGCGGGGAACCAGTGGCTGATTAGGACAAGGATCGCAGGCCAGATCCCGGCCTCGGCCACGCCGAGGAAGAAGCGCACCACCAGCAGTTGGGTAAAATCCTGGATGAATCCGGAAAGGACGGCCAGGACACCCCAGACGAGCACCATGATGCCGACGAATTTCTTCGCGCTCCAGTGCTCGGCGAGGTGGCCGCCGGGTATCTGCAGGACGAGGTAGCCGATGAAGAAGATGCCGGCTGCCAGTCCCTGCTGGGCGGCGTCGATGCCCAGGTCCTGGTGAAGCCCGTTCAGGGCGAAACCGATATTGGTCCTGTCCATGAAAGAGATGATGTACACGACGATCGCGACAGGAATGAGCCGCTTCCACCGTGCATTGCCTACTGCCGGTACTGACGTGACGTTATGTGCCATCGGAATTGCTCCTTCGCAATGTGGCCGATCAAATCGCGCCCCAGCGCGCTGTTGCCCTCCCGCGGGCACGTGGCCCGCTTTCCGTTTGCGGCGGAATAGAGCAGGACTTCACGGGTGGAGCCGGGGTGGCGGCACGATCACGCTCGGCATTCGGCCGGGCAGCGGTCTCCACTCGCAATCACTCTCTTATTGAATCGCAACTGTTGCAGTAACGCAAGAATATGAAGAGCCTCAATCAGTGTGATCGCGCGGCATGGGGGTGTCGCTGTGGCGGGCACTCCCTTGTTCGAGTTGCAGGGCGCAGTGGACAAGGGGAAAGTGGCTGAATGCCTGGGGAAGGTTGCCCAGTTGCCTCCCCGCTTTGGGATCCCATTCTTCACTGAGGAGTCCCACGTCGTTGCGCACCGTGAGCAGACGCTCGAAGAGGTCAACGGCCTCGCGCCGGCGGCCAATGCCCAGCAGCGCGTCAACGAGCCAGAAGGAGCAGGCCAGGAACACCCCCTCACGGCCGGGGAGGCCGTCGTTGCTGGCTTCGGGGTGGTAGCGGAGTACGAATCCGTCCTCGGTGAGGTTCTTTTGAATTGCGTCGACGGTGCCGATGACGCGTGGATGGTCATGTGGCAGGAAGCCGACCCGGGGTATCAACAGGAGGCTGGCGTCGAGTTCGGTGCTGTCATAGGACTGGACAAAGGTGTTGTGTTTTTCATTGAACCCGTGCGTCATGACATCCGTGTGGATCGTGTCCCGGAGGTCGGCCCAACGCTGCCGGGGTCCAGGCAGGCCGCATTCGGTGATTCCTTTGACCATCCGGTCGGCGGCCACCCAGGCCATGACCTTGGAGTGCGTGAAGTGGCGGCGCGGGCCGCGCATTTCCCATAGACCGTTGTCAGGCTGGTCCCAGGCGCCTTCCAGGTACTCCATAAGCGCAACCTGAATATCCCAGGAATCGTCGACGGCGCCGGCCGGGGCGGCGGCCCTGGTGAGGGAGAGCCCGTCCAGCACTTCGCCCCACACGTCCAGCTGCAGCTGCGGGGCGGCGGCATTTCCGGTGCGGACGGGGGTTGAGTTCTCAAAGCCTGCAAGCCAGGGGAGTTCCGTTTCCGGAAGGCGGCGGGTGCCGTCGAGCCCGTACATGATCTGCAGATCGGCCGGGTCCCCGGCAACGGCGCGGAGCAGCCATTCGCGCCAGGCGGCAGCTTCCTCGGTGTACCCGCAGGCGAGCAGGGACTGCAGGGTCAGCGTCGCATCCCGGAGCCAGCAGAACCTGTAATCCCAGTTCCTGGAACCACCGGGGTCTTCGGGCAGGGAGGTGGTGGCTGCAGCGACGATTCCCCCGGTGGGGGCGTAAATAAGTGCTTTAAGGGTGATGAGGGATCTTTCCACGGCATCCTTGTACTCACCGTCAATCCGGTTCCGGCCGATCCAGCTCCGCCAGAAAGTCTCCGTGGCCGCAAGGGATGTGGCCGGGTCTGTCATCCTCGGCGGGGGCCGGTAGCTGGGCGCCCACCGCAGGACGAAAGATACGCGCTGCCCGGCGTGGACGGTGAACTCGCTGACGGTGCGGAAGTCCCGGCCCTCGAGGGGTGCGTCGGTTGTCAGGTAGGCGGCGTCCGGGCCAGCGATAGCACTCAATCCGTGTTCGTTGCGCCGCACCCAGGGGACTATGCGTCCGTAATCGAAGCGCAGGCAAAGTTCGCCGTACATGGGCACGCTCCCGCTGAGGCCATCAACCACCCGCACCACGTCGGCAACTTCATCCCGCGCAGGCATGAAGTCAGTGACTCTGACGCTTCCATCCGGGGTGTCCCACTCGGTCTCCAGAATGAGCGTGCCGGGCCGGTACCGCCGGCGGGTGCATGCCCCGGCGCCGGCCGGTGCCAGCAGCCAGCGCCCGGCAGCAGGGGAATCGAGCAATGCGGCGAAGCAGGCCGGGGAGTCAAAGTTGGGCAGGCACATCCAGTCGATGGACCCGCTGGTACTGACCAAAGCGGCGGTGTGCAGATCGCCCACCATCGCGTAGTCACTGATCTGTGGCATCAGAAGCCTTTTCCTGCCGGAACCTGATCCGGCAGCCGTCCGTACGTTTGCCCTCTGGCCGCGCGTGCGGGTTTCCTGGTGTTCGCAGTGGTGTTCATGGGTTCCTTTCAGTCGTGGTTCAGCCGCCTACCTGGTCTACGGTGAAGGCGGCCAGGAATCCGACGGCGGCGATCAGGCCGGTGAGGAGGTGGTGTTCCTCGAATGCTTCGGGAATCATCGTGTCGGCGAGCATGGCCAGGATCGCGCCGGCCGCTACGGCGGTGATGAAAGCCACCAGTTCCGCTGGGGCGCCCTGCAGCAGGACGAACCCGACCAGTGCCGCGAGCCCCGACAGCACGGCGATGCCCACCCACACCCCGAAGACGTATTTGGCGCTGCGTCCGGCTTTTTTCATGCCGGCGGTACTGGAGAGTCCTTCCGGGACGTTGGAGATAAAGACGGCGGCCAGCATGGCCGGGCTGACGGCGCCGGCAGTCACCAGCCCCACTCCAAGGACTACTGATTCCGGGATGCCGTCCAGCAGTGCTCCAATGGCGATGGCCGTTCCACTGCCTGGCTTCTGCTGTTCCGATGGCTGTTTTCCGCCGGACCGCTTGCGGTGTTTGGCGCCCTTGAGGGCAAGCAGGGCGTTGGCGGCAACGTAAACCACGGCGCCCGTGGCGAAGCCGCCGATCGTCGGCCACAGGCCGCCGCCGTTGACGGCTTCCTCCACCAGTTCGAAGGCCAGGGCCGAGATCAGGACGCCGGCGCCAAAGGACATCACGGAGGAAACGACTTTGGACGGGATCTTCCATGTCCATGCCAAGGCGCACCCCAGGACGAGCGCCGCCCCGGCGATGGTGCCCCACATCCAGGCCTGTAACCATTCGGGCATCAGGCGCCACCCGCCGTCGGACGTTTTGTCGGGCTACTGCCCAGGTACTTCACAGTTCGGTCCTTCCTGTGGGTGGCGGATCAAAGGACCCGGAATTGCTCGGCATCACTGCTGCGGAACGACAGTCCGTTCCCTGGCTCGTCCCCCGGCCGCAGTGCTCCTCCGCCGGGGTCAAGCGATCCTTCGAAGAAGAGGTTCTCGATACGGACATGGTCGTGGAACCATTCCAGGTGGCGGAAGTTGGGGGTGGCGGCGGCGACGGCGGTGCTCAGGTGGGGTGCGCAGTGGCCTGAGACCTCCAGGCCGTGGGCCGCGGCAACGGCGGCGATGCGGAGCCATTCGCTGATTCCGCCGCACCTGCTGACGTCTGCCTGCAGGCAGTCGATGGCATTCGCGGCGCACAGGCGCTGGAAGTAGGGGAGCCCGGTGCCGTATTCGCCGGCGGCCACGTCGGCATCCACTGCGTCCCGCACCAGGCGGAGTCCGGCCAGGTGGTCACTGGAGACAGGCTCCTCGAACCACGTGACGTTCTCTCCAGCAGCCTCGTGCAGGACGCGGACGGCCTGCTTGGCGGTGTAGGCACCGTTGGCGTCCACGAACAGTTCCACGTGAGGCCCGACGGCGGCGCGCGCCTGGCGGATGCGCTCCAGGTCCCGCGGCACGTTGGTTCCGTTGTCCTCCCCGATCTTGATCTTCACGCACCTGATGTCCTGGCCCTGGACCCAACCCTGAAGCTGGTTTTGCAGCTGCTCTTTGGAGTAGGTGGTGAACCCGCCGCTGCCATAGACCGCAACCCTGTCCCTGACCGCACCGAGCAGTTTGTGCAGCGGCAGGTCCAGCAGGCGGGCCTTCAGGTCCCAGAGCGCGCAGTCGACGGCGGACACGGCGTAGGAGGCCAGCCCCGTGCTGCCGGGGTTGCGCACAGACCTGGCCATCGCCGCCGCCGCAGCCGGTATGTCCAGTGCGTCAATACCGTGGACGGCGGGGCCGAGGAGTTCTTCCACCAGGTTGGCTGCGGCGGCCGGTGCATATGTCCACCCCAGGCCGGTCTTCCCGCCCGCCGCGGCCTGGACCAGCACCATGGTGGTGGAGTCCCAGCTGAAAGTTCCGTCCGCTTCAGGGGCGTCAGTGGGCACCGCATAGGCCGCTGCCCATATGGCGCTGACGGGAGCCTGCGCCGGTGCCACGGTTCACCCCTCCCTGTGGGGCAGGAATTCCTGGATCTTGGTCTTGACCCCTTCCTTCACCACACCCCAGGCACTGTCATCGCCCTTGACCATGGCCTCGGCCGTCTTTCGTGCCTGCTCCAGGGTGGCATGCGGCGGGATGGGCGGGATGTCGGGGTCGGTGCGGACGTCCAAAAGTGTGGGCCGGTCTGCGGCGAGGGCCTTCTCCCACGCCGGCCCGACGTCGTCGGGGTTGTCCACGTGGATGCCCTGCAGTCCCAGGCTTTCGGCGAAGCCCGCGTAGTCCACGTCCGGGAGTGCCTGCGACTGGCGGAAGGCCGGCACTCCACCCATGGCCCGCATTTCCCAGGTCACCTGGTTCAGGTCATTGTTGTGCAGGACGGCGACCACCAACCGGGGATCGTCCCATTCACGCCAGTAGTGCTTGACGGTGATGAGCTCGGCCAGGCCGTTCATCTGCATGGCCCCGTCCCCTGCGAAGGCGATGGCCGGGCGGCCCGGGTGGGCGAACTTGGCCCCAATGGCATAGGGAACGCCGGGCCCCATGGTGGCCAGGTTGCCGGACAGCGAGCCCCGGACCTCTCCCCGGAACTTCAGCTGCCGGGCGTACCAGTTCGCCGATGACCCTGAATCCGCGCTCAGCATCGCATTGGCGGGAAGCCGGGTGGAGAGTTCGGCAAACAGGCGCATCGGGTTGACGGGATCAGCACTGACCATGGCCTCGTCATGCATGGTTTCCCACCAGCGGCTGATCTTCGCTTCCAGGGCATCCTGCCAGGACCGGTCCTTCTTCCGGTCCAAGTGCGGGATCAGCGCCCGCAAGGCCGTGCCGGCGTCGGCCACGATGTTGAACTCGTTGGTGTAGCGCAGCCCGATCATTTTCGGGTCCACGTCGATCTGCACGCCGCGTGCCTGACCAGGTTCGGGCAGGAACTGGGTGTAGGGGAAGCTGGAGCCGATGGTGAGCAGCGTGTCGCAGTCGCGCATCATCTCGTAGCTGGGACGCGTGCCCAGCAGGCCGATCGAGCCCGTGACATACGGCAGGTCATCGGGCAGCGCGTCCTTGCCCAGCAGGGCCTTGGCCACCCCCGCGCCCAGCAGCTCGGCCACTTCGCGGACCTCGGCGGCAGCGCCCCGGGCCCCCTGGCCGATGAGGATAGCCACCTTGGAGCCCTCGTTCAGCAGCTGTGCCGCACCCCGGACCGCCTGGCTGTCGGGCTGGATGTCAGGCCATTGGATTCCGACGCTGGAGGGCACCATCTTGAATTCGTGGGTGGGTGCGCTGTATTCGAGTTCCTGGACATCCGCAGGGATGATCACGGCAGTGGGAGCCCGCTGCGCCTCCGCAATCCTGATGGCGCGGTCGATGACGTTGGGGAGTTGCTGCGGGACGGTGACCATCTGGACGTAATCGGAAGCGACGTCCTTGAACAGGGTCAGCAGATCAACTTCCTGCTGGTAGGACCCGCCCATGGCGCTGCGTGCCGTCTGTCCCACGATGGCCACCACCGGAACGTGGTCCAGTTTGGCGTCGTACAGCCCGTTGAGCAGGTGGATCGCGCCGGGCCCGGAGGTGGCCATGCAGATGGCCGGGCGGCCGTCGAACTTGGCGTAGCCCACGGCCTCGAATGCGGCCATCTCCTCGTGCCTGGCTTGGATGAATTTCGGCTGGTTGCCTGCCTTCTCGAAGGCGGCCAGGATGCCGTTGATGCCGTCTCCGGGGAAACCGAAGACCTTGTCCACGCCCCACTCGCCGAGGCGGGAGAGCAGGTAGTCAGCCACTGTAGTTGCCATGATCAGTCTTCCTTGATGCTCATCGGGACGCCCGTGCGGGCGCCTTGAACCAGGACGCGGGCGGCGCGGGCCGCCAGTGCCATGATGGTCAGGGCCGGGTTTGCGCTGCCCTGGGTGGGCAGGACGCTGCCGTCGGTGACCAGCAGGTTGGGTACTGCGAAACTTCGCAGGTTCCGGTCCACCACTCCGTCCCGCTCACCGGCGGCCATCCGGGCACCGCCCACCAGGTGCGCGTAGCGGTTGATGGTGATCACTTCCTCCGCTCCCGCCGCGGTGAGGATCCGCTCCATGACCTGCTGGGCTGCGGACATCAACTGCCGGTCGTTGCCGCACTGGCTGTAGCTGAAGCAGGCAACCGGGATGCCGTTCCGGTCCGTTTCGTCCGCGAGCGTGACCCTGTTCCCTTCGAGGGGGAGGAACTCGCAGAGTGCACCGAGGCAGGCCCAATGCGGGTAGTCGCTCATGTAGCGGCGGAGCGCCGCGCCCCAGTGTCCCTGCGCGGCAACGTGTTCCGCCCAGGTAATGGGCAGCGGGGAAACGCACTGGATGGAGAATCCGCGCTTGTACGGTTTGGCCGGGTCTGTCTCGTAGAAGTCCTCGGTGCTGACTTCCGGGGGAGGGGCCTTCCACATGCGTACCTCGGCCTGGAACCGGCCCGCCGTCTGGGGTGCGCCCTGGACCATCAGGTACCGGCCCACCTGGTCGAAGTCGTTGCACATTCCCTCCGGAAAGCGCGGGGATGTGGAGTTCAGCAGCAGGCGGGGGGTTTCGATCGAGTAACCCGCCACAGCCACCAGGCGGGCGCGCTGGAACCTGCGGACCCCGCCCTGGACATATTCGACGCCGGTCGCCCGGCCGCTGCGTTCGTCGAGTCCGATCCGGGTTGCCATGGCGTCGGGCCGGATTTCGGCCCCGTGCGCCAGGGCGTCGGGGACGTGGGTGATCAGCGGTGAGGCCTTGGCGTTGACTTTGCAGCCCTGAAGGCAGAAGCCGCGGTAGATGCAGTGGGGACGGTTGCCGAACCTCCCGTTGGCGATGGCCACCGGCCCCACCTTCGCCGTGACGCCGCAGGCGTTGGCGCCCCTCATGAACAGTTCCCCGTTGCCGGATACCGGGTGCGGCCGGTGGGGGTAGGTGTGCGGATCGCCCCAGGGCCAGTGCTCCCCGGAGACAGGCAGCTCCGCTTCAATGTCTTCATAGAACGGCTTGAGCTCCGCATACTCCAGCGGCCAGTCCGCGCCCACGCCATCCGCGCTGAGGGTGTGGAAGTCGCTTGGGTGGAAGCGTGGCGTGTATCCGGCGAAATGCACCATCGATCCGCCGACGCCGCGGCCCGAGTTGTTCGAACCCAGCGGTACCGGGTCTTTGCCACTGATCACCCGCGGTTCAGTCCAGTAGAGATGGTGCGAGCCGGCCTCGTCGCTGACCCAGTCCTGCTCAGGTTCCCAGAACGGCCCCGCATCCAGGGCCACGGCCCGCCACCCGGCGCGGGCGAGACGCTGGAGCAGCGTAGCTCCTCCGGCACCGCACCCCACAATGAGAATGTCCACTTCGTCGTCGTCGGCGTACCGGCGCATCTTTTCCCGCAGGCGTAGGTTGCTGCCGGGGCCGGAGGGCAACAGCCAGGCTGAATCGTTCCGTTCCCGGAGCCGGTTCATCGATCCGCTCCATGGGTCGGGTCCGCGTCCGGTCGGACGTCGCGCACTTCGAACGGCTCAAGCCGGTCCACGCCCAGGTTCTTGTAGCCGCGGGGGTAGGCGGGGCCGGCAAAACCGATCTCGTCCCAGGCCAGGGGATGTGAATAGAACGCGGTGCAGGCGTACCGCGTCCACAGGCTCCATACGCGGTCCGCCGGGAGGCCCCTCCAGAGGTCGCGGTCCAGGTCGCAGATGTCCTGCAGCAGCCGTGCCTGCCCGTCCCGGCTGAGCGCGGCGAAGGTGCAGTCCTCCCGGGACCGGGCCTCCTGGTCCAGCGCCGCCAGGGAGGCACGCCAGGCTTCGCCGTCCCGCGGCAGGTTGTCGTAATGCCAGCCGTCGGTCTCTTCCTCGGCCAGGCGCGCGTCCACCATGTTCACCACCGGCACACGAGGTTCCGCGAACTGGTCCAGCAACTGGTCGAAGAGCGCCCGCGCCGCCGCTTCCTCGGCCGGGCTGAAGAAGCGGACGTCAGGAGTCAGGCCCATCCTGGCAAGCACGACGGCGGCCGTCGCCGGGTCCCAATGCTTCGCCTGCGCGAGGGTGCTGAAGCCCGGGTACCGGCTCCCGCCGTCGTCCTCGCTCAAGGGCAGCCCGCTCACGGTTCGCGCCTCAGGACCGAGGCCAGCACACCCATGCCGCCAACGAGGGTGACGAGCAGCGGTGCGAACAGCGGCGGGCCCATCTCAAGGTTGTAGCGCAGGTTGGCCAGGCCCCCTGGCTTCTGCCGGATGCCCTGCAGATGCAGCCAGGTGCCCTGCAGTCCGTTGGCGATGATGGCGGCGCTGGCCAGCGGTAGCGCCGTCTTGGCCATGCGGCGGCTGAAGACCCCCGCCACCCCCGCGGCAGCCCCCACCGGGCCCAGGGCAACAGGAGCCCACATCCACTTGTTGCCGAAGCTTGCCTTGTCATGCTCCAGGAAGATCTCCGCGGCGGTGACCAGGGCGCCAGCTGCCGTCAGCGCCGAGAGGGAGCGCTCAAACCGGCCTGTCTGAACGTTCCTGATGAGCCTGTCAATTCCGGTCAGCGTACGGGCCGTTGGCTGTTTTCCTTGATGCAGCTTCATGGCTGTCCTTCCCTGCCGTGTCGTCCGGATGTGACCCTCAGGGGCCGCAACCTTTGCAGAACCGAAAATGTCAGAGGAAACTGGTCCTCATGGATACATCTGATGCTTTGGGTGGGGTGCCGGGCTTTGCGAGCCGGGAAGTGGAAGCCGTCATGGGGGCCGCGGACGTGCTTCTGCGCGTGGTGGCGCATTCGGTCGCAGAAGTGGAAGACACAGTGAACACCCCGCAGTTGCGGGTACTGGTCCTTATCCATTCGCGAGGGCCGCAGAACCTCGGCGGCGTCGCTGCAGAACTGGGTGTCCATGCTTCCAATGCCACCCGCATCTGCGACCGGCTTGTCAGCGCTGACCTGCTGCAGCGCCGGGAAGACCCGGCTGACAGGCGGTACATCCGGCTCGAGTTGACCAGCAAAGGCCGTGACCTGGTGGACACCGTTTTGGGGCACCGGCGACAGGCCATAGCCGAAGTGATCTCCCGGATGCCCGCCGGCCGCCGTCCCGCGCTGGCTTCAGCACTCGAAGCTTTCGCAGCGGCCGCAGGGGGCCAGGGCACCTCCGACGGTCGCTTCACGTTGGGGGCCGGCACCTGAAGTGACGGGTTTCCGCCTGCACACGCCATGCCTCCATTGAACCCCAATGCTTGCGGTTGCGCAATAGATTCGCATCTTTGCGGGCTGATGCTAAAGTCCGTCAATGCTTTAGGCGGCCGGTTGTGACGACCCTTTTCCTGGTGAACACTTCCTGGTCACGTTCGCCCCATCAAGGTCTCGGTTGCGCAAACACTGTGGTTCGCCGGCCATGGCCCGGCCTACGGTTGGGGGAGCGGCGGCTGATCAAAGGGATGAGGTTGATGACCAGGTTTCCATCGCTGTTTCACAACACTCTCCGCAGGCAGTTCCTGCCGCGGACCGTTCTGATGGGGCTTTTGGTGGTCGCCCTGTTTGCCGCGGCAGCGTCTTTCTCCCAGGGGAACCGGTACACCTTGACCGACCCGTCAGCAGGCCACGCTGTCGCCGCAAACCCCCACGCTGTCGCCGCAAATTCCCACGCTGTGCCCACCGCCCATCCGGCCGGACCAGCGATCCGTTCCGGTGGCGCTGTTGATGACCTTTCCGCCAGCCCGTCCAGCGCAGCCGCGTTAGCTTGCATGGATTCCGTCCCGAAGCAGGACCCGTGCTGTATCCGCTATCACGCTCCGCGTGCTGAGCCTACTTTCCTGATGTCCGAGGACCCTGAGCTGCCGGAGGCCGCCGTGCCCTGGCGGCCGGGAGCGGCCCACTGCCCGCCGTCACAGCACGAACCCGGAAGGCATTGCCTGGGGCTTGCCGAGCTGTGCATCAGCCGGACGTAAACCGGTACCAGGGCCCGCGGCGGCTGCACGCCGCATGTTTCCTTCAAGCAAGGGGAATCGGGCTGCCTGCCGTCCGTTGCCCGGTCACAGCACCACCAGGATAAGGACTTTTAATGAGAACCCCGCACAGCACCACCAAGTTCTTCCGCCTCATACCAGCTCTAGGGATGTCAGCCTTTATGCTGACCGGCTGCTACCACTCTTCCGAAGGAGACCACGACCCCGTCGCGCTCGGCGCGGACTTGAATTTCGCTGGATTGAAGTTGCGAAGTGTCCTGATCATCACTTCAGGGCAAAACGAACCCGGGCGCGTCCTGGGGACGATCTTCAACACCACTGCCACGCCGATGGAATTGGTGCTGGCTGATTCGGACGAACAACTTTCCGTCAAAATCCCGGCCCTTGAGCACGTAGAGTTCGACCGGTCGCCTCTGATCTTCGACAGCACGCAGGAGCCGCCCGGGGCGCGCACGGATTTGAAGGTGACCGTAAAGGGGCAGGAAGGCTCGATCAATGTCCCCATCCAGAACGGGACCTTCGACCAGTACCAGCCCTACGTCCCCTCTTCCAAGCCATCCAGCTGACCAGAACAGATAAGTGGCCCATCCGGACAGATATCGGCCTCGGCATCCGTGATCAAGGTTGACCGCACCGGACTTCCGGCCGCCAACTTCACTTCGTCGGATCCTCAGGTAGGTTCACTCACCGTAGTGATCGGAAGCCCCCTGGGGTTGGAGGAGACGGTCACCGCCGGAATCGTCTCCAGCCTGCACCGGAACATGCCGCCGTCCAAGGAATCGCCCCACCGCGCCTGGCGAGCGGATCGGTCAAACACGCTGCCCTGGGCGTGGCCCACACCGATATCACTCCACAGCTGGCACAACGGTTCTCTCTGCCCGCTACCGCCGACGCCTTGATAGTGAAACCTGAAGGTCACCCTCACAGACCTGGCTGCACAACGCTGAACGACGGCGGCACCGGTCCTGCTTTGCCCCCTGAAACCCTGAGGCCAGGGCGGGGGAGAAGCCGGACCCGGTAGTCTCCATGGGTGGGATGCCTGCACTTACTCAGCGACGAACAAGCTGGCTTTGTTGAGGCCCATTTCCCAGGGTTTCGATTTGTTAATGATCTTTCGTGGTACCTCGCGGATACGGTCGTACTGGAAATAGAGCATGATGAGCGCAGATACGTGGTCAAAGCTGCCGCACCCGGCAACCACCACATCGGCCGTGAAATAGACGCCCACCGGTCCTTTGCCGGAGTCTGGGCGTCTAAACACAAAGCGCCCAGACTCGTGCACGCGAACCGACTGTTGAACCTTCTGGTGACGGAGTACCTGGAGGGTTGCCTGGTCGAGGGGACGGCAGCCGAATACGACGCGGGACCCTACGTCCAGGCCGGGCAACTCCTGCGTGAATTCCACGGCCAGACCGTGCGGATGGACCGGGAATATGAGACAACAGCGACTGGCAGAGCGATGGCATGGCTAAGGATGCCCCATCGCATTGAAGAATCCCTGGCAGAAAAAGCGGTGACAATCCTGGCCGCATACCGGCCGGGACCGGTGCCCGTCGTTCCAACCCACGGGGACTGGCAACCGCGCAACTGGCTGATTAACGGCGCTGAGCTCAGGGTCATCGACTTTGGCCGGTTTGCGTTCAGGCCGGCGGTCAGTGATTTCTGCCGGTTGGCCGCGCAACAGTGGCGGTCCAACCCTGTGCTGGAAGTTGCTTTCTTTGAGGGGTACGGTTTCAGACCCCCGGGAGAGCCGGCTATGGAACATGACATCCCTGCGCGAGGCTGTCGGCACCGCCGTTTGGGCGTTTCACGTTGGTGACCGGGAATTCGAGAGACAGGGACACCGGATGCTTCACGATGCCCTGGCCCTCTACTGAAACCCACTGCTTTCGGGAAGCAGGAAGGGAATAACGCAGCCTCCCCGCGCTTTGTTAACGGTGAGGCGACCGGCAGTTGGTCCCCTCATTCGAAAGGACCCCCTTGCCCACAGCTTTCATTCCGTTCACTATGCGCGCTTCAGCCCGTGACGACCACCGCGGCACCTTCCGCACCGATATAGAGCGGTTGAGTGCCGGACACCTGCACTGGACGCCCCTTGATGTAATCAGGTCCACGAGTACGCAGGCTGTCTTTCGCGGCGCTGTTCCGAAGGGTGCTCACACCGCGACTGACGCGAACCTGGCGCGCTTCCTTGAAGATCGCCTTGCCGCAGCGGACATTTACCTGGACCTGAGCGTCGCAATCGAGCGATAGAGGGATCGTGGAGCCCCGGACCTTGGTCCGGGGCTTTCTTGTACCCGGGCAGGGCTTACGTGGACGGAGTCCCTTCCGCCGGATTGGCTGAGGTCCCCCCGCCGGGTTGGAATGGAAGTGCCTCCTCCGCAGCCAGGGACTGGTGCAGTGCGACCGGCGTCTCAGACCGGACGACGGCGGGGGTGCCTGCCGCTGCGGGCGTGATGTTCTGGTTGACATGGAAGAAGTTGTCCGGGTCGTACTTCGCTTTGAGTTCAGCGAGCCGGGCGTAGTTCGACCCGAGGGTGTCCTGGATCCTTGCCTGATCGTCGGCGTCCTGGAAGTTGATGTAGCCGCCAGGCTCGGAGTACTCGTGGAGCGCGGCCCAGTACTCCCGGACCCAGGCAATGTTCTTCTCGTTCTCCGAAGCTTCGGGCCATTGCCCGGCAATGACCGGGGCGAACTTCACGTCGCGGTAGGCAAAGGCGGTGGCTTCCGGCGCAACCCGCTGGGCTGCCCCGTCGATCGGGTAGAAGTGGTTTGCCGAGTGGACGCTGGGGATGCCGGGGGAGTGTTCGACGGCGACACGGAGCGCGTCGTCGCTGAGGGTCCGAAGGAAGTCGGCCTTCCAGTAGCCCTGGAGTCCGGGGATGCCGCTGAGTCCGTCGAACATGATGTTCAGCCCGGGGTACGGCATTGGTGCAAAGAAATTCCCCAGCACCGGGCCGGCATCCAGCATGCGCTGCCAGTGCGACGGGCCCGCATCGAGGTCGCCCGTCCACATGCCTGCAATCACTGCCACTGGTCTCCCATGCCACTCCTCAGGCAGGAAGGGAACCGGGGGTCCTTGGTGGAATCCCAGGAAAGCGCCCATCTCCTCAGGCTCGGCCGCTATCCACTCGCGGTACGCCGCACCGACCTGGGCGCCAATTGAAGCGTCGAAGAACATAATTCCCACATGGACCATGTCCACAGGGTGCAGGCGGAACTCCATCGAGGTGACCACCCCGAAGTTTCCGCTTCCGCCGCGGAGGGCCCAGAAAAGGTCTACGTTTTCTGCATCGCTGGCAGTAACGAAGGTTCCGTCGGCAAGGACGACGTCGGCCGAAGCGAGGTTGTCGCACGCCAGGCCGTACTTGCGGGTGAGATATCCGATGCCGCCGCCCAGGGTAAGGCCGGCGACGCCTGTGGAGCCGATGATGCCCCCCGTACTTGCCAGCCCGAACGCGTGCGTCGCGTGGTTGTAGTCCGCCCAGGTGGAGCCGGGCTCGACTCGGGCCATGCGTGCTGCCGGGTCGACGCGCACTCCCCGGCGCGCCGAGAAATCAAGGACCAGGCCGCCGTCGACCGTCCCAAATCCGGGGGCGCTGTGACCCCCGCCGCGCACCGCAACCTCAATGTCGAGGCCGCGGGCGAAGCGGACGGCGGCCATGACGTCTGCGACCTGGGATACCCGCAGGATTGCTGCAGGACGACGGTCAATCATGCCGTTGTACACGCGCCGCGCGGCGTCGTACTCCGCGTCGTCCTCTTCGATGACCTGCCCGCGGACCTGTTCGCGGAGCACGTCGAAACGATCGCTACCCATCACAACTCCAAACATTTTTTTCGCCAAGACCAGGGGCAGCCGGCTCCATACAGGGCCCAGCGGGGGCCAGCATGATGATTCCTTCGGTATACGCCCGGCCCTCAAGGGGGTCAAGGTCGGATGCATTCTTCAGCTACCCAATTTGCAGGCCCCGCCAGGAAGGGGCAGCGAGGCTGTCAAACCGGGTTCGCGGGGGCGGCTCCTTACGGGGCTTCGGGCTGCACGACCCGGGGGACGACACGCCCAGCCCTGTCCTGTTGCTCCGGCGGTGGTGTGGGATAAGCTCCAGAAATGGCACCGCGAAGTTTCCTTCAATGGCCGGTCGTCCGTCAGCTAAGCACGGGCGACCTGTTGGGTCGTGGCCCAGCGGTCACATCGGCCAAGACCAAGGCAATAGCCCCCCGCACAGCAACTGCTGACCGAGTGGTTCAGAGCGTCTGCCCCTACTGCGCCGTTGGGTGTGGACAGCGCGTGTACGTCAAGGACGAGAAAGTGGTCCAGATCGAGGGCGATCCGGATTCACCCATTTCGCGCGGCCGGCTCTGCCCCAAGGGCTCAGCCAGCGAGCAGCTGGTCAACTCGCCGGGCCGGCAGACCAAAGTGCTTTACCGTGCGCCGCGTTCCACGGAGTGGGAACATCTGGACCTGGATACGGCCATCGAGATGGTGGCCGACCGGTTCATCGAGACCCGCCGCAGGACCTGGCAGCAGGAGGACGACCAGGGCCGGCTGCTGCGCCGGACCATGGGCATCGCCTCTCTGGGCGGCGCAACCCTGGACAACGAAGAGAACTACCTGATCAAGAAGCTCTTCACGGCTGCCGGGGCCGTGCAGACCGAGAACCAGGCCCGCATATGACACTCCGCCACGGTTCCCAGTTTGGGAGCCTCGTTTGGACGCGGTGGTGCAACGCAATCACTGCAGGACATGGCCAACGCCGACTGCATCGTCATCCAGGGTTCCAACATGGCCGAGTGCCATCCTGTGGGGTACCAGTGGGTGGCGGAGGCTAAGGCCCGCGGCGCTAAGGTCATCCATGTCGACCCGCGCTTCACGCGTACGTCAGCGGTGTCGGACAAGCACATCCCCATCCGGGCCGGTTCTGACGTTGTGCTGCTTGGCGCGCTCATTAATTACGTCATAACCAACGATCTCTGGTTCAAGGAGTACGTCACCGCGTACACCAACGCGGCCACGCTGGTGCATAAGGATTTCCGTGACGCCGAGGACCTCGGCGGGCTGTTCTCCGGCTTCGATCCGGAGAAGGGCGCCTACGACACTTCGTCCTGGGCCTACGCGGAAAAAGAGGAGGGCGCCATTGACGAGCCCGGCCCAGGTTCGGAACACGGTGCCGATGCCACCGCACGTGCCACCGGCCACGCCTATGGAAGTGGCGGTCCACCGCTGGAGCATGCCGAGGTCCAGCGTGACGACACCCTCCAGGACCCCCGGACCGTCTTCCAGATCTTGAAGCGGCACTATGCCCGATACACAGCGCAGACGGTGCAGGACATGTGCGGCATCAGCGTCGCGGACTTCGAATACCTGGCGCGGACCATCACGGAAAACTCCGGACGCGACAAGACCACCTGTTTCGCCTACGCCGTCGGTTGGACCCAGCACTCCCTTGGGGCGCAGTTCATCAGGGCCGCAGCCATCCTGCAGCTCCTGCTGGGCAACGTGGGGCGCCCGGGTGGAGGAATCATGGCCCTGCGAGGCCATGCCAGCATCCAGGGCTCCACAGACATCCCCACCCTGTTCAACCTGCTGCCCGGTTACCTGCCGATGCCCAGCGCCGGCCGCCATGACAGCCTCGAAGAGTACCTGTCAGTTATCGGATCGAAGCAGCAAAAAGGCTACTGGGCTGACGCGGACGCCTACACCATCAGCCTGCTGAAGGCCTGGTGGGGCGAGGCCGCGACTGCGCAGAACAATTGGGCATACGACTACCTGCCGAGGCTGACCGGCGCCCACGGTACGTACGAGACCGTGATGGGCATGCTTGAGGACGAAGTGGAAGGCTACTTCCTGCTCGGGCAGAACCCGGCAGTCGGGTCGGCGCATGGCCGCATGCAGCGCCTGGGCATGTCGCATCTGAAGTGGCTGGTGGTGCGTGACCTGAACATGATCGAGTCCGCCACCTGGTGGAAAGACGGCCCCGAAATTGAATCGGGGGAGTTGCGCACGGAGGATATCGAGACCGAGATCTTCTTCATGCCGGCGGCAACCCACGTGGAGAAGGCCGGCTCGTTCACCCAGACCCAGAGGCTGCTGCAGTGGCGGCACCAGGCTGTGGCTCCGCCGGGGGAGTGCCAAAGCGAACTGCAGTTCTTCTTTGAACTGGGCAAGCGGATCCGGGAGAAGCTGGCAGGATCCAAGGACGAGCGCGACCGTCCGCTGCTGGACCTGACGTGGGACTATCCCACCGATGAACACGGCGATCCGGATGCCGAGTCGGTCCTTGCCGAGATCAACGGCCGTCACTTGGTCGGTCCGGAAGCCGGCAAGCCCCTCTCCGCCTACACGGAACTCCGCGCTGACGGCTCCACGTCGGCCGGTTGCTGGATCTACACCGGCGTGTACGCTGACGGCCTCAACCATGCGGCCAACCGCAAGCCCGGCCAGGAACAGGGACCGGCAGCTCCGGAATGGGGCTGGGCATGGCCAGCCAACCGCCGGATACTCTACAACCGCGCTTCGGCCGACCCCGCCGGTAAACCCTGGAGCGAGCGGAAGAAATACATCTGGTGGGACCAGGAGCAGGGCAAATGGGTGGGTGATGACGTGCCCGACTTCCCGGTTGACCGGGCGCCGGGCAGCCATCCGGACCCCTCTGTCGGTGGTCCGGCCGCCCTCAGCGGGGATGATCCGTTCATCATGCAGGCCGATGGCAAGGGCTGGCTGTACGCGCCGAAGGGCCTACTGGACGGACCCCTTCCCACCCACTACGAGGCGCAGGAGTCACCGGTGGCCAACGGGCTGTATCCGCAACAGCAGAATCCGGCGCGGCTGGTATTCCCCCGGGCGGACAACCTCAGTGCCCCGAGCGCAGGGACCAAGGGCGCCGAAGTTTATCCCTACGTCTTCACCACCTACCGCCTGACCGAACACCACACGGCGGGCGGGATGAGCCGCTGGCTTCCGTACCTCTCCGAGCTGCAACCGGAGATGTTCTGCGAGGTCTCGCCGGAACTGGCAGCTGAGCGCGGTCTTGAACCCTACGGGTGGGCCACGATCATTTCGCCCCGCTCTGCCATCGAGGCTAAGGTGCTTGTGACGGACCGGGTGAGGCCGTTGCGCGTCGGCGGTCACACGGTGCACCAGATCGGGCTGCCCTACCACTGGGGTGTCGGCAGCAACGCCGTCGTCAGCGGTGACGCGGCCAACGATCTGCTGGGTGTGACGCTGGATCCCAACGTCCAGATCCAGGAGTCCAAGGTGGCGTCCTGCGACATCCGACCGGGCCGCCGGCCCCGCGGAAAGGAACTGCTTGCCTTGGTAGCCGAGTATCAGGAACGGGCCGGAGTGACTATCGAGACCGGCAACCGCGCCGTTACCGACTCCGCGGCGGAAGGCATCGAATCCGCCGCCGGGGGCGGGGAACGCCCCGCCGAGGGTGGTCCGAGTTGATGGACGTGACTGCCTCCGCCCAAGCACACATTGCCCCGCCCGGACAGCCACTGCCAGACGGCAGCGTTCCGGACACCGACCCGACGACGGAGGACTAGATGGGCCAGCTGTCCGGACCGACCGACCCCACCGCCGATGCCCATTGGGAGCACAACCATCCGCGCAAGGGGTTCTTCACCGACACCTCGATCTGTATCGGCTGCAAGGCCTGCGAAGTCGCCTGCAAGGAATGGAACCACAACCCGCAGGACGGGAACCTGGAGCTGCTTGGGTCCTCCTACGACAACACCGGGTCCCTGGGCGCCAGCACGTGGCGGCACGTCGCCTTCATCGAGCAGGGCCAGGAACGCATTGTTGAGGCACGGGAATCAGGCCGCGCCCTGGTCAGCCTGGGCATGCCGCGCATCGGTCCTCCGGCCCCGGCAACGGCTGTCACGGACCTCGCGGACGCTGATACCACCCCGCCGGACACCGCAGACTTCCGCTGGCTGATGTCCTCCGATGTCTGCAAGCACTGCACCCACGCCGGCTGTCTCGACGTCTGTCCCACCGGTGCGCTGTTCCGCACCGAGTTCGGCACTGTTGTGGTCCAGGATGACGTCTGCAACGGCTGCGGAACCTGCGTGGCCGGGTGCCCCTTCGGCGTGATCGAGCGCCGCAGCAACGGCACGGTCAAGGTTGCCAGCAGCAGGGAAGAACAGCACGCCAAGCATCCGTCCGTCCCCAACGAGGGCATCGCCCAGAAGTGCACGCTGTGCTACGACCGGCTGGTTGATGACCAGACACCGGCATGTGCCAAGGCCTGCCCGACGACGTCCATCAAGTTCGGCGACCACGATGACATGGTGGAGACGGCCCGGGAACGGGTCGCCACCCTGCACACGCAGGGCATGACCGAAGCGAGGCTTTACGGGGCGAACGAACACGACGGCGTGGGTGGAACCGGATCGGTCTTCCTGCTGCTGGACGAGCCCGAAGTCTATGGGCTTCCGCCGGACCCCCGGGTGCCCACAGCCGACCTGCCAACGATGTACCGGCGGGCCGGACTGGCCGTGGCTGGCATGGCCGCGGCAGCTGCGCTGGCTTTCCTGGGAGGACGGGCGTGACCCTCTCAGAGTTTGACAGTTTCCGGCCATCTGAGCCTGCCCGCCGTCGCCGGGAAGGCGGTAAGCGTGGCAACGGCCGCCGCCGTGACAACAGTGACGGTTCCCGCGAGATGCCCATGGTGCCGGAGCCGGAGTTCACTTCGTATTACGGCCGTCCCGTGGTCAAGCCGGCTCCTTGGGGCGATGACGTCGCGATCTACCTCTTCCTCGGTGGCGTGGCAGCCGGGTCGGCCCTCCTCGGACTCGGCGGGCAACTGACCGGACGGCCCACGCTGCGGCGCAACGCCCGACTGGGCGCCCTGACAGCAGTCAGCGCCGGTGCCGTGGCCCTGGTGAAGGACCTGGGCAGGCCTGAGCGTTTCCTGCACATGCTGCGGACCTTCAAAGTGACCTCGCCCATGAGCGTCGGCTCCTGGATCCTCAGCGCCTTCAGCGCAGGTGCGGGGGTCGCGGCAGTGGCTGAAATCGACCGGATGAGCGGAAGCCGGCTGCCGCTGGGACCCCTGCGCAAGGTGCTGCAGGCTGTCGAAGGACCGGCAGGCATCGAAGCTGCGGTATTCGCCGGGCCTTTGGCCGCGTACACCGCGGTCCTGCTGGGTGACACCGCCACCCCGACGTGGAACGCTGCCCACGAGGAACTGCCATTCGTCTTTGTGAGTTCGGCCTGCCTGGCATCTGCCGGCCTCGCCATGGTCACCACACCGGTCCACGAGACAGGGCCCGCCCGGAAACTCGCCGTCCTCGGCGTCTTGGGCGACGTCGCTGCCATGAAGGTAATGGAGCACCGGATGGACCCGGTAGCCGCGGAGCCCCTGCACCAGGGGAAGGCGGGGGCCATGCTGAAGTGGAGTGAGCGGCTTGCTGTGGCCGGCGGCCTCGGGACGCTGCTGGCCGGACGGAACCGCCTGGTGGCAGCAGCCTCGGGGTTGGCGCTGCTGACCGCCTCGGCGCTGACACGCTTCGGTGTGTTCGAGGCCGGACTCGAATCTGCGAGGGATCCGCGCTACACCATCGAGCCGCAGAAGAACCGGCTCGCCCGCCGCCGTGCCGCCGGCATCACCGGAGACGCCATCACCACCGCCGGCTGAGCCGGCAGGCCGGCATCAGCGGACCTCGATGCCCCGCCCTGCTGTGGTGTGGCCAACCACGGGGTAGCCCGGTAGTTCGCCGACCACCAGCAGGCCGCCGGAGGTCTGGGCATCAGCCAGCAGCAGCAGGTCGTCTTCGGTGATGCCGGGAGCGGATCCCACATGCGGCCGCACCCAGTCGAGGTTGCGCCGGGTCCCGCCGGAGACGTAGCCGTCCCGGAGCGCTTCCCGTGCCCCCTCGATCAGCGGCACCGACTTCAGATCGATCACGGCGCCCACTTGGGAGGCGCGCACCATCTTGTATAGGTGTCCCAAGAGGCCAAATCCCGTCACGTCGGTTGCCGCCCGGGCGCCGGACGCTACAGCGGCGTCTGCGGCGTCGCGGTTGAGGGCGGCCATGGACTCCACCGCTTCGGCGAACACCTCACCGGTCTTTTTGTGCCGGTTGTTGAGAAGTCCGACGCCGAGTGGCTTGGTGAGCGTGATGGGCAGCCCGGGCTCGGCGGCGTCGTTGCGGAGCAGGCGGTCGGGGTGGGCGACACCGGTCACCGCCATGCCATACTTTGGCTCCGGATCGTCGATGGAGTGCCCGCCGAGCACCGGGCACCCGGCCTGCGATGCAACGCTCAGGCCGCCGCGGAGTACTTCGGTCATCAGTTCCATCGGCAGGACATCGCGGGGCCAGCCGACGAGGTTGATCGCCGTGACCGGCCGGCCGCCCATGGCGTAAATGTCTGAAAGAGCGTTGGCGGCTGCAATGCGGCCCCAGTCAAAGGCATCGTTGACGACCGGAGTGAAAAAGTCGGCTGTGGTCAGGACCGCAAGGTCGTCGCGGACCAGGACGGCCGCGGCATCGTCACCGCTGTCGAGCCCAACCAGCACCTCGGCGCCCGGTTGGCCAATCAGCCCGCGGACCGCGTCTTCGAGTTCGCCCGGCGGAATCTTGCAGGCACAACCCCCGCCGTGGGCGTAGTCGGTGAGCCGGAAGGCGCCGGCAGCACCGCCGTCGAGTTGCTGGACTGATGTCTGAGCCTCATTCACCCGCCTAGCGTACCCCTCCAGCCAACCCTGCTATATTGAGGCGCGGTGGCGTCCGGGTCCTGGTGGGCCCCCCGGTCTTCAAAACCGGTGAGGCTGAGCATCTCGGCCTGGCGGGTTCGATTCCCGTCCGCCACCGCCAACTACCGGCAGGAATGCCGCGAAAAGAGGAGGGCTGTGGACCAGGTCGATCCCCGGCGCCTGATTCCCCGCACGAACGACCTGCTGGCACTTCCGGCCGTCCGCCACGCCGCGACACGCCTGAACGGGCGCGTTGTCCGGGAGCTCGTCCGGCAGGTCCAGGAACAGGCGCGGCGCGGCGAACTTCCTCCGGCCCAGGTGGAACCAGCGCTGTTGGCGGCCGTTTCGTCACGGACGGCAACAACCCTCCGGCCCGTGCTGAACGCAACCGGCGTCATCGTGCACACCAACCTTGGCCGTGCCCCCCTTTCTGCAAGCGCGGTGGAAGCCCTTGTCGCCGCCAGCGGCTACGTGGATGTCGAACTGGACCTCACGGACGGCAGCCGTTCCCGCCGTGGCGCCGGCGCCCGGGCGGCCCTGCTCGCCGCCTGTCCCGCAGCCGAAGACGCCCTGGTGGTCAACAACGGGGCCGCAGCCCTGGTGCTGGCCACCACAGCCTTCGCTGCGGGCCGCGAAGTGGTGGTGAGCCGCGGGGAACTCGTCGAGATCGGTGCAGGCTTCCGGCTCACCGACCTGATGGAATCCACGGGCGCAAGACTTCGTGAAGTGGGCACCACGAACCGGACGCACCTGCATGACTACGCGGGCGCCCTCGGACCGGACACGGGCTGCGTCCTCAAGGTGCATCCCAGCAACTTCCGGGTGGACGGCTTCACGTCCGCTGTTCCAATCGACGAACTGTCCCGGCTGACCGTGGCGCACGGGGTACCGCTCGTGGCCGACCTGGGCAGCGGACTGCTGGCCCCCGACCCGTACCTGCCGGATGAACCCGACGTTGCCACGGCTCTGGCGGGCGGGGCCGACGTCGTCATCGCCAGCGGTGACAAACTGCTGGGCGGCCCCCAGGCGGGTTTGCTGCTGGGCCGCAAGGAGATCATCCAGCGGCTGGCGCGCCACCCGCTCGCCCGCGCGGTGCGGGCCGACAAACTTGCCCTGGCCGCCCTTGAGGCGACCGTCGCCGGCGGCCCGCCGCCGGTTGTCGAGGCGCTGCACGCCGACGTCGAACAATTGCGGCGCCGTACTGACCGGCTCGGCCAAGCACTCGGGGTACCCGTCGTGTCCCACGACGGCCGGGTGGGCGGCGGCGGTGCCCCGGGTGTTCCGCTCCCGGGATGGGCGCTCCGGCTTCCCGAGGGAATTGCGGGCCGCCTGCGCACCGGTGACCCCGCCGTGCTGCCCCGCGTCCACGACGGCGCCTGCCTGATCGATTTGCGCTGCGTGCCCGCAAAGGATGATGACCGGATTCTCGGTGCGGTGCGGCAGGTGCTGGCAGCCTTCGAAGCCGCGGACACGGGCAGGGCGGGCTGAACCGTGCATGTCGTTGCCACGGCCGGGCATGTCGATTCCGGCAAGAGCACGCTGGTCCGCGCCATGACCGGCATGGAGCCGGACCGCTGGGAGGAAGAGCGTCGCCGCGGGCTGACCATCGACCTGGGCTACGCCTGGACCACCCTGCCCTCCGGCCAGGACGTTGCGTTCGTGGATGTACCCGGCCACGAGCGCTTCCTTGGCAACATGCTTGCCGGCATCGGACCAGCGCCAGTGGTCTGCTTCGTCGTGGCGGCCGATGAGGGTTGGCAGGCCCAGTCGAGTGATCACCGGGATGCCGTCGCCGCACTCGGTATCGAACACGGCGTTGTGGTGCTCAGCCGCGCGGACCGGGCGTCCGGGCAGCGGGCAGCCGAGGTGCTCGCGCGGACCCGCACGGAGCTGGCAGGGACCGGACTGCGGGACGCGCCCGCGGTGGCTGTGTCAGCCATCGACGGGACGGGCCTGGCCGAGCTGCGTGCAGCGCTCGACGGCGTCCTGGCCCGGGTGCCTGCTCCCGCCACCACCGGGCGGGTCAGGCTGTGGGTGGACCGCTCGTTCACCATCACCGGTTCCGGAACGGTGGTGACCGGAACACTGGCGGCAGGCACAGTGGCCCAGGGGGACAGGCTGGAGCTGCTCGGCCATGTGGACTCCCGGCCCGTCGTGGTCCGCGGCGTGCAAAGCCGGGACACCTCGTACACTTCAGTCGAGCCGGTCAGTCGGGTGGCGTTGAACCTGCGCGATGTTGCCGCGACGGACATCCGCCGCGGCGATGCACTGGTTACCCCGGATGCCTGGCCCACTACCGGCGTCGTCGGCATCCAGCGCACCACCGGTGTGGCGTACACCGAGGTGCCGGAACAAATCATGGTGCATGTTGGCACGGCCTCCGTGCCGGCCCGGCTGCGTCCCTTCGGGGACGACCACGCCCGGCTGGTCCTCGACAGGCACCTGCCCCTGGTTCTCGGGGACCGGCTGGTGCTGCGCGATCCCGGCAGCCGCTCGGTCCTGGGTGGCGCCAGCATCCTGGACGCCGACCCGCCGGCCCTGCGGCGGCGCGGCGATGGCGCCCACTGGGCTGAGCGGCTTGCAGGCATGGATTCGGGCGGAGACGTGCTGGGGGAAGTGGCGGCCCGGGGAGCGGTCCAGGTGCCTCATCTCCGCAAGCTTGGACTGCTGTCCGGGTGCGACGCGGATGCCCCGTCGGGGGTCCGGGTTTTCGGTGACTGGTGGGTCCATGCCCCTGTCCTCGAGGCCTGGCAGCACAGGCTGCGGACCGCGGTCCAGTCCCTGCAGGAGCGGGATCCCCTGGCTCCGGGCCTTTCCATGGGCGCGGCGCGTGACCTGCTTAAGCTGCCCGACGAGCGGCTGCTCACCCATGTCCTCCAGGGGGCGGAGCTGGAACACGAGAGCGGCTACATCCGCCTGCCGGGCAGCCAGGACAACCTCGGTCCCATTGAAACGGCAATCGCCCAGTTGGAGGGCAGGCTCAGCGCGGACGCCTTCCACGCCCCGGAAGCCGATGAACTGGCTGCACTTGGCCTGGGCGCCCGGGAACTTGCCGCCGCCGAACGCACGGGGCGCGTGCTGCGGCTGCGTGACGGGGTGGTGCTGCTGCCTACGGCCCCGGCCCTCGCGATGCGCACCCTCGCCGGCCTGGACCAGCCGTTCACCACCAGCCAGGCACGCCAGGCGCTCGGCACGACGCGCCGGATCGCGGTTCCCCTGCTCGAACACCTCGACTCCCGCGGCTGGACCAGGCGGCTGGATGCGGGCCACCGCACGGTGGTGCGCTGACCTCGCCGGTCGTCGAAAAACGCGGCACCTCAAGAAGGACGACCAGGCACCGTGGGGTGATCAAACGCGCCGCAGAATGTCGTCCACAACCTTGGTGAGCGGCGCGGTGGCGTCGATCGCGATGCCGCCGGGCGGGATGTCCTCCCGTGTGCCGTGCAGGTGTTCGATCAGCTCCCGTTCGGTCTTCCGTCCGCCCCATTCATCCCGCGGGCGCCCGTCAAGCCGTCGCTGCAGCGTTTCGAGGTCCACCTCGAGAACGAAGACGCCGTCGAAGAGATCGATGAATTCGGCGAGGTTCCTCGACCCGCCGCAGAAGAAGGTGAGGGCTTCCCGCTGGTCCGCTGCCAAGGCCCTGACCTGGTCCACCCTCCACAGGTGGTGCCGGTGGACGGCGACTCCGGTGATGCCCTCTACTGGTTCACCGGTTTCCGGGTCGCCTTGGTAGGCGAGCTCCCGG
The DNA here is from genome assembly GCF_030816725.1 of Pseudarthrobacter defluvii. Classification (NCBI taxonomy): domain Bacteria; kingdom Bacillati; phylum Actinomycetota; class Actinomycetes; order Micrococcales; family Micrococcaceae; genus Pseudarthrobacter; species Pseudarthrobacter defluvii. The sequence goes on along the minus strand of NZ_JAUSYG010000001.1, from coordinate 2,142,286 downwards.
TCCCCGTTGATGGCGTGGAAGCCGCGCCGCCGCAGTTCATTGCAGACAGCGGTCTTGCCGGTTCCCGAGCCGCCTTCAATGAGGTAGTTCTTTCTGCCCATGCCTGATGGTACCGATGCGGGGCGGGCAATTCTCCCCGTGTCCCTTGCGGCCAGCTGCCCTGGCCCGCGCCTAAGCTGTGGTCATGACCATGCCCCCACCTCCGCTTCTGATGCGTGCAATCGTCATGAACCGGATCGCCGGCCCGCTCACTGTCCAACAGGTGGCTGCACCAGAGGTGCCGGCAGGTGGCGTGGTGGTCACCGTTGCCGCCACCGGGCTCTGCCGCAGTGACTGGCATGCCTGGGCCGGCCACGACGACATCGTGCTGCCGCATGTCCCGGGCCATGAGTTCGCCGGCGTCGTCTCCGCCGTAGGGACGGGGGTGACCAAATGGGCGCTGGGCGACAGGGTGACGGCGCCCTTCGTCGAGGGCTGCGGGGCGTGTGAATGGTGCCGCGGGGGCAACGCTCAGGTCTGCCCCCGGCAGCAACAACCCGGCTTCACCCACTGGGGCTCGTTCGCCGAGCAAGTGGCCATCCACGCGGCAGACACGAATCTCATCTCCATTCCGCGCGGTGTCAGTTTCGAGGCAGCGGCGAGCCTGGGTTGCCGTTTCGCAACGGCGTACCGTGCACTCACGGGACGGGCACGCCTTGGCAGCGGTGAATGGGTCACCGTGGTGGGGGCAGGCGGGGTGGGCCTCAGCGCCGTCATGATCGCGAAGGCACTCGGCGGCAACGTGGTTGCCGTGGACCGGAACCCGAAGGCCCTCGAAGTGGCGGCCTCCCTTGGCGCCGACCACACCCTTGTCGCAGACGGCTCGGACATTCCTGCACGGGTCCAGGCCCTCACGGGCGGAAGCCATGTCTCCATCGATGCCGTAGGCAGCGAGCAGACGTGCGCCGACGCGGTCCTCAGCCTTCGCCGCCGCGGACGCCATGTCCAGATCGGACTCCTCCCGCCGGTGCAGGGTCATCCCCGCGTCCCCATGGCCCGCGTGATCGCCTGGGAACTGGACGTCTTCGGCAGCCACGGCATGGCAGCAGCGGATTACCCCGGGATGCTTGCCCTGATCGAATCCGGTGCGGTGGAGCCACAAAAACTCATCGAGCGCATCATCGGGTTGGATGAGGCCGCGGACATGCTGGTTCGCTTCGACACGGCGAACGTCGCGGGCATGACAATGGTCGATCCCACGCTGTGACGCTTACGGCGCGGCGATCAATGGTTTGATTAGTCAGTGCTCCGGATAAGACGCTTTGCAGTTTTCAGCCTGTTCGTGGCCTGTGCCAGCGCAGCGTTCTCATTCTGGGTCCTCGGGCAGCCGCGCGCAGAAGCCCGCCTGGCCTTTTCTCCGCCCCCGCGGGCGGAGGCCGCCCTTGAAACCGCGCCTGCAGGCATCACAACGGCCGTGAACGTCACACGCAGTCCGGACGCTGAATGGCTTCGCGGGGCTGCCGCGCAAACCGGAATTCCTGCCCGTGCCCTACGCGCTTACGTTGCTGCCGCCGTCACGGTGGATGATTCCAGGCCGCAGTGCGGAATCGGCTGGAACACGCTGGCCGCCATTGGCTTCGTCGAATCTGCCCATGGAACGCATGGCGGCGGAAGCCTGAGCGCCGCAGGCCAGGCCAGCCGGCCAATTGTGGGCCCGAGCCTCAATGGTGCGGGCTTCGCTGCCATCCCTGACACGGACTCCGGTGCCCTGGACGGCGACGCCAGCTGGGACCACGCGGTGGGGCCGATGCAATTCATTCCCTCTACCTGGCGTCTTGCCGGAGTGGATGGAAACGGCGACGGAACAGCAGACCCCTTCAATATCGACGACGCCGCCCTCAGCGCGGCCATCTACCTGTGCGGCCACGGCCGCGACCTCGCCACGGCGCGAGGGTGGACGGACGCAATTTACGCTTACAACCAGTCCGACGCCTACATCCGCCAGGTGCGCTCGCAGGCCACCGCATACGCCGCGAAAACGGGCACTGCCGGGTGAGTGACGGACACACCGCCGTGGTTTCCGTGGGAACTCCCGCGTCCGGCTACGCCCGCGGCATTCAGGCCGCTTGCCAGCTGATGGGAAGCGCCCTCAACCCGTAGACGATGGTGCTTTCCATGCGCTCCAGACGGGCTCCTGGTGCCAGGGAGAGGCCGGGCAGGCGGGACAGCAACGCCTCCAGCGCGATCCTTGCCTCGAGCCGGGCCAGCGGTGCTCCGAGGCAAAAATGAATGCCGTGGCCGAACGCCAGGTGCCGGTTCGGGTTGCGGTCGACGTCGAAGTCGGCCGGCCGCTCGAACTGCCGTTCATCGCGGTTGGCCGAGCCGATCCAGGCCACGATCGGTGCCCCGGCCGGGATGCGTTGCCCGCTCAACTCGGTCTCCGCCACGCTCACCCGGTACATCGACTGGACCGGTGACCGGAAGCGCAGCACCTCTTCGAGGGTCTGGGGCAGCAAGGCCGGATCTGCCAGGAGGCGCTCAAGGGTGCCGGGGGATTCGGCCAGGCATAGAACCGCATTGCCGATCAGGTTGGTGGTGGTCTCGTTGCCGGCGACCAGCAGCAATGCGCAGAAACCCAGCAATTCAGGCACCGAGAGTTTCTGGCCTTCGATCTCGGCGGAAAGCAGGCCGCTGATCAGGTCCTCACCCGGGTGGCTCCTGCGCCGGTCGATCAGGGCCAGGAAGTACTCGACCATTTCAGATGTGGTGGAATCCTGGCTTTCGCCGCCGGGAACAGTCCGTGTTTGGCTGACGATTGTGTCGGACCAGTGCTTGAAGCGGTCACGGTCTTGGGCGGGTATGCCCATCAGTTCGGAGATCACGATGACTGGCAAGGGGTACGCCAGGTCCTGGATCAGGTCTGCGCTTCCACCACGCGCCGCGACCCCGTCCAGCAGTTCGTCCGTGAGTGCTGCAATGCGTGGGGCCAGCGCATCAACTGCTTTGGGCGTGAAAGCCTGGGTAACCAAGGAGCGCAACTGCCGGTGCCGCGGGGGATCCGCTGTAATCAGGCTCGACGCGAACAACTGGCCGGAACCGGCGGGATTGTCACCGCCCATGCGCGACGAAAACGTCGCGTGCTCGGACAGCACCCGCTGGACGTCGTCATACCGGAACGCATGCCAGCTCCCCGACTGATCGTCCTGAAAAACGGGGGCCGCTGCCCGCATGCGTTCATAGTGGGGAAAGGGGTCCAGCGGGAATTCGCCGGGCTGGGTGGCGTCCATGGTGGCCTCTCTCTGCCGGGCCGGCGCCCTGGGGAACGAAGAGCGCCGGGCCTTCACTGACTGACCGTAGAACCTCGATCTTAACCAAGCCGTGCCGCTGGGTCATTAGTCCCGCCGTCGAACGTTACGGCGTTTCTCTTTCGGATCACCGGACCGCCCCACCCCAGCCAACCCGCGCCGCCGTTCATGCCTTGCGGCGAACCAGACCGCAGCCACCATCAGGCCCAGCACGTCCGCGAAACCCAGGATGGCCTCCCATGGCATCTGGATCGCACCCCCGCGCAGGTTGTTGTAGAAGGAGCCGAGGGGGACCAGCAGGGGCCAGAGGACGATGAGGTTGCGGGCAACGCTGTAAGCCACCGCGTAGACCACGCCGAGACCAAAAAGGAACAGCATCTCGGACCCTGCCATGCCGTAGCCGACGTGGTAGGCCGCGTAGAGGGCGGAGGCGCCGGCTACCCCCGGGACCGGGCCGAAGCTGGCTTCCAGGCGCGCCTGGATGAAACCCCTGAAGAAGACCGCCTCGAAGAAACCCACCGTGACGGCGAGGGCCGCCAAGGGCACCCAGTCGACGGGACGGGGAAGCGGGTACCCCCAAAGCGTGATGGCGAACTGCACCGCTGCGAGGACGAGTCCCAGGGCAAATGCCTGGCGCAGATTTGCGCGGCTGATGCCCAGCGCCGCCAGGGACCGGCGCCGGATCCAAGTGTTGTAAAAGATGGGACCGAGGACGCCGAGGAGCATTCCTGCAGCGAATGTGAGAAACAGCCCAAGGGTGTTTCCTTGCGTAAACACCCTGAACGCCAGCCAGAAGAGGGCCACGACAGCTATGTAGAGTGCCCCGATGGCGCTGATGTCAGCCCAGTCTGGATGCCCGGCCCACAGTGGCCGGGACGTGGGCAGAATGAGCGCAAAGACCAGGGCGGCAAGCGGAACGCCAACACCGTACACAGCGGGGTTCCCGAGGGTCAGCAGCAGAATCGCCCCGACCAGAAACACCGGCCAGGCAAACCGCGGAAGACGCCGGGCAACCCCACTCACGTTCGTTCCCGACATGACTCCTCACTCCACGCGCCTGCCGACCGCATGCCCCAAGTCTTGTCCCAGCGATCCCCCGATTACAGGGGCGAAGGGCCCAAGCCGGTTTGGCGGGCGCTTCACGTGGTGCCGGGTCACTGAGCGCCTCAGCGGTTGACTCCCGCGGCAAGGTAGATTGCGTCGATCAGCGCCATGTTGGACAGGGAGTCGGAGCCTTCAGTGGGCAGTTTGGCACCCGACTGAAGAGCGGAGACGACAGCCTCCAGCTGGTGATCATAGGTCTCGAGGCCACGCACGGTCCAGGACCGGTCCAGTCCCTTGGCGGTCAAGGTGATGGAGTGGCCCCGGGAGGGAAACACCATGTTGTTGACGAGCAGATGCGCTTCGCTACCGGTCACCTCAAACGAGGAGTTCAGGTGGTGGGGCTGTTCGAGCATCGCCGACGTAACAAGCGCTTTTGCCCCGGAGGGAAACTGCAGGTCGGCGCTGACGCTCAGGTCCGCACCCAGGGGATTGAGCGTTGCACTCGCCCCAAGCACGTGCGGTTCTTCGCCCATGAATGCGCGCACCCAGTGGACGGGGTAGCACCCAAGGTCCATCAACGACCCTCCTCCCCAATGGGGGTCGTGCCTCAGCGATGCGGGGTTGAAAGGGTTGGTGCTGGAAAAGTCGGCGCGCAGTACCTTGATCTCCCCGAGGACGCCGGAGCTCTTGACGGCATCGAGCTCGGCGCTCAGGGGGTGGTACCGGTCGTGGAACGCTTCGATGAGCCGGTAGCCCGTCGATTGTGCAGCTTGGAGCATTTGCGCGGCCTCTGCTGCATTCATGGCAAAGGGTTTCTCGCAAAGAACGTGCTTGCCGGCCTCAAGGGCCGCGATTGACCACTCAGCGTGCAGGGACGGTGGGAGCGCGTTGTAGACAAGATCAATATCGGCATCAGCCAGCAAACTGGCGTAATCACCGTAGAACCGTTCGATTCCGTGCCGCTCCGCGTATTGGCGGGCACCGTCCGCCCGCCGGGAGGCCACGGCCAGGACCTTGACGTCGGAGCGGCGGCCGGCGGGCCGGATGACCGCTGCGGGCGCAATGCCCGCTGCCCCTAAAATTCCTATTCGCAGCACTCTGTTTCTCCTTACCGTCCAGCCGGGTAACTTCCATTTTCACGCGCTGCTGACGCAGCAGCGGGAGGCCGGCGGTGGTTCCGGCGTCCACCGCCGGCCTCCCTGCAGAGGCTTCCCGTGCGCGGGCCCTAGCCCCGGCCTGCGCCCTTGCCGCTCCTGTGAGGTGCGCCTGCTGCCAGCTGGAGGTCCTGCTGGAGGGCGTAATACTCCGGCTTGGGCTGGAGGTCCTCGTCGTAGATGCTGGCGGCGCCTTCTCCCTGGAAGACCCCGGGCACCCATGAGTAGGCATCCCCGAAGCCCCAGACGGTGTAGGAAATGCACTGCTTCACAGCCATGCAAGCCTGAAGCGTCTGTGAGTATGCAGCCACCTGTGCAGATTGTTCAGTGGCTGTCACGGGCAGGGTGGTTCGCACGTCGACTTCGGTCTCGGCCACGTCCAGGCCAAGGTCAGCGAATCTCTGCAGGTTGTTCTTGAGGTCCGGAAGTGGGTACTGCGTGTCCAGGTGGGTCTGGAATCCTACCCCGTCGATGGGAACTCCCTGCGACTGAAGGTTCTTGACGAGCGCGTAGACGGCATTGCTCTTCGGCCCGGTGGATTCGATGTTGTAGTCGTTGTAAAAGAGCTTGGCCTGCGGATCAGCCTCGTGAGCCCATCGGAAGGCATTTGCGATATAGCCCGGCCCCAGCTTCTGCAGCCAGATGCTGTTGCGCAGGGTCCCATCGTCATTGAACGCCTCGTTGACGACGTCCCACTGCCAGACCAAACCCTGGTCGAAGTCGGGAACATGACTCCGAATATGCCCGGCGGGCAGCACACCGCCTTCTCAACAGGCACGACCGCCCCACTGCGGTTTTCGCCGCGAATGACCTCTCTGCCATCGTGGTCATAGCGGTGGCCCAAGAGCTTGGATTACAGGTGCCCGGAGAACTTTCGGTGGTGGGCTTTGATGACATTCCTGAAGCAGCGCGGTATGCCTTGCCGCTCACCACGGTGCACCAGCCCATGAGCCGCATGGGCGCCTCGGCAGCTGCCCTCGTGGTTGCGCTCATGAATGGCGAGACGCCGGAAACCATGCAGCTCAAGATGCCGACGAAGCTGATAGTCAGGTCCACAACAGGCCCGCCTGCACTTTGAGATGGTGCGAGCGGAAAGGAAACGCCTAGCTCAGGCCCAGTGCGACGGCCAGGTCCGGCCCAAGTGACTTTGCGAAGGTATTCGTCATGTGGTTGTCCCGGTAGACCAGAACATTGCCGATGACAGCAGGGCAAAGGCCGTCCCGGCAAAACAGCCTCGACAGGTCCACAACTTCCACGCCGTCAACCCGGCGGGCTGCCGCCACCAGTGCGTCGTCCCCGCCTTCAAGGGCCTCGGAAGCGGGGGTGGCACAAGCGCCGCCGTCGGCATGCTTTTGAACGCATTCCACGGGATTGCCTTGGGGATACGGCAGGTCCGCGACGACGGCGACGCGCAGCCCGTCCCCGCGCAGGCGGGATAGGGACTGGACATAACCGTCCAGCAGCGGGGCGTCCGGCCCCCAGGACCATCCAAGTGCCTTGCGGTACCCGGCTTCGCGCATCCCGGCAACGAGGACAAGGTCAGGCTTTGCTGCCGCTACTTTTTCGGCTGTTACAGCGTTTTGATTCGAGCAGTTGGCGTACGCGGTGGCGGCAGACCGCGGCGGCGTCAGCGCAAAGGGGCAGCCATTGCGCACCATGGCGTGGATCCTGAGCGGAATCTTCCTCGAGACGGCGATGAGGGGGTCCACAAACTGGCCGGCATGGGAATCCCCGACAACCACGACAACCGGGGCACCTTCCTGTTCGGTTGAACCGAACCAGCAATCCGTGTCAGGTACCAGGGTGGGGTCGTACACCCCGCAGGCCCCGGAGCTTGTGGCAGGCACATCCTGCATGGCAACAGAGGGATCAGGGCGGATGGGCAGGCCGGCGGGCACCGGCGCGGACCGGGCAGACCACGCCTGGGCGCCGGGGTAATCGTGGTCGGACAGCTCGGTGGACAACTGCGCGCGCTTGAACTCGATCACTTGCCAGGGCGCCCACGCTGCCACAGACACCACCATTGCCACGCAGAGCGCCATTGCGTAAACCCTGCGGTACGCGCTCCAACCGGCGTGTGCCGCGGAGTGCCGGAAGCGCTGCTCCACGAGGTAGTAGGAGGCGGTGGCGAGCACAAGGCTCAACACGGCGAGGAGGAGTGCTTCCCTGATCCGAGGGGTGCGGCCCAACAGCGCCACAGCGAAAACGATGACTGGCCAGTGCCACAGGTACAGGGAGTACGACACGTCTCCGACGAACGTCATGGGACGGATGCCAAGGAACCTTGAAGCGGACCATGGAACGGCCATTGACAGGCTGCCCGTACGCAGCAGGATGGCAGTGCCGAGCACTGGAATGGCGGCGATGCTGCCGGGGAAAGCCATATCGGTGCTGAGGAGGAAGGCAGGCACGACAATGGCGGAGACGCCCAGCCAGCCGCTGAGCGCCGCCAGGCGGTGGGAGCCCTTCAGCGTTGTCGGGAGAAGGGCGGCGAGTCCGCCGACGGCGAGCTCCCAGATCCTGGTGGTGGTGGCAAAGTACGCGATGGTGTGCTCGTGGTCGCTCAGGTAAATGCTGTAACAGAACGATGCCAGGGCAGTCACGGTCAGGGCCGGGACAATGAACCGGCCGGCTTTTTGCTCTGCAGCCCGGGCCGCGGCGATCAGGCCAAGGAAGAAGAACGGGATGACAAGGTAGAACTGCTCCTCGACGGCCAGGGACCAGAAGTGCTGCAGGGGCGACACTTCCTGAGTCGCACCCGCATAGGACACCGCGGAAAGTGCCTGGTGCCAGTTTTGTACCTGGAGCAGCGAGAACAGCACATCGGAAGAGATGTTCTGCCAGCGGCTTGGGGCAAGCAGCAGGACTGCGCCGGCCAGAACTGCCACCAAGACAACTGCCGACGCCGGAAACAGCCTCCGAATGCGGCGTGCGTAGAAGCCGAGGACGGAGATGGACGCATTTTTCGCAGCTTCCCTCGCGAGGGAGCCAATGATGAGGTAACCCGAGACGACGAAGAACACGTCGACTCCTACGAATCCGCCAGGGAGGGCTTCCGGCCGAAGGTGGTAGATCACCACGATCCCCACGGCCAACGCCCGGAGGCCCTGGATGTCCGGCCTGGGGCCATGGCTGGTCCGAACCTGCGCCCGGCGACCCTTAACTGCCGCGTGCCTCATTGCTCCCCCTCTATAAAACGGCGCTGTCAACCTCCGCCCGGCAGGGGGAACCGAGGCGAGTGAGGCTCGCCGACAGCCGATTGTATCCGAAGACCATATCCTGCAGGATCCGGCGCGGGTACGGCGTCGTCGTGACCGTTGGGGCTAGGGTGGTGCACATGCCGCCGTTGGAGGGCCCGTCCAGTCCGGGCACGCCGCAGCGAACCCCCGGAACGCAAAGGAGCTCCCTTGGTTGACGACTTCACGACCGGCCCGCTTGAGTGCCTTTTCACGGGCTCGATCTGGGCCGAGGGCCCGCTATGGGTGCCCTCGTCGCGGACCGTGCGCTGGAGCGACATTCCTAATGACCGCATCCTTGAGTTCGACCCGGCCAGCGGGAACACCCGGGAATACGCTGTTGGCGTTGAATTCACCAACGGCCGAACCCTCGACGCTGACGGAAGTGTGGTGCAGTGCAGCCACGGCCGGCGCCGGGTGGAACGGGACGCCGGTGGAACAGTAACGGCCCTGGTTGACTCCTACGGGGGCAGGCGGCTGAACTCACCCAACGATGTGGTGGTTGCCCGCGACTCCAGCATCTGGTTCACTGACCCGCCGTACGGAATTCTTTCGGGGACGAGGGAAGGCCACGAAGGGGAGCAGGAGTACGGCGGCTGCAATGTGTTCCGCTTTGAGCCGGCTACCGGAAAACTTACGGCCGTAATCACGGACCTGGTCCACCCCAACGGCCTGGCCTTCTCGCCTGACGAGTCTGTCCTGTATGTGGCCGACACCGCCGGCCCCCGCAACGGCGTGCCCCTGCGGATCGCCACCTACAGTGTGCGCGGGGGCGGCCGCAGCGCCAGGACCGGCACGCTGGAGCTGGAGGATGGCCATCCGGCTGATGGGTTGCGGGTCGACACCGGCGGCAGGATCTGGACCTCTGCCGGCCCCTCTGTCCGGATTTATTCGCCATCTTTCGAGCTCCTGGGCACCATCCCCGTACCCGAGACAGTATCCAACCTGTGCTTCGGCGGTCCCGACGGCCAGGACCTGTACCTCACCGCAACCACCAGCCTGTACCGCATCCGTACCACCACGACGGACGCTGCAGCGCGCACCTTTCCGCCCAACCACAACTGATCGCGAGGACACCCATGCAGTATCGAACCCTTGGCCACAGCGGCGCCATTGTCACCAGCTATGCGCTGGGCACCATGACCTTTGGCGCGGAGGCGACGGAGGAGACTTCCCACGACATTCTGGACAGCTACTTCGAGGCGGGCGGCAACTTCATCGACACCGCGGACGTCTACAGCGCAGGCGTGTCGGAAGAGATTATCGGCCGGTGGCTGGACAAGCGGCCGGAGGCCCGGGACAACGCGGTGATCGCCACCAAGGGGCGCTTTCCGATGGGAACGGCACCGAACGACGTCGGGACGTCCCGGCGGCGCCTGACCCGCGCCTTGGACAATTCCCTCCGCCGCCTGGGCGTGGAACAGATTGACCTTTACCAGCTGCATGCGTGGGACCCGATCACCCCTTTGGAGGAGACCCTTCGCTTCCTGGATGATGCGGTAGGGAGCGGCAAGATCGCCTACTACGGCTTCTCCAACTTCTTGGGCTGGCAGCTCACCAAAGCCGTCCATGTTGCCCGCAGCCAGGGTTGGAACCCGCCCGTGAGCCTGCAGCCGCAGTACAGCCTGTTGGTCCGGGACATCGAGTTCGAGATCGTTCCCGCCGCGCTTGACGCCGGAATCGGCCTGCTCCCATGGTCGCCGCTGGGCGGCGGCTGGCTGTCCGGAAAGTACAAGCGGGACCAGCCCCCCTCCGGTGCAACCCGCCTGGGGGAGAATCCCGAACGCGGCATGGAAGCCTGGAAGGCGCGTAATGACAATCCGCGCACGTGGACGGTCATCGACGCTGTAGAAGGCATCGCGGCTGACCACGGCGTGAGCCCCTCCCAGGTTGCCCTGGCCTGGCTCGCGGACCGGCCTGCCGTGACGTCGGTGATCCTTGGGGCCCGGTCCACGGAGCAGCTCGCTGACAACCTGGCGGCCGCTGACCTGATCCTCAGTACGGACGAGGTACAACGGCTCACTGAAGCCAGCCGGCCCGAGGCGGGGGTTTATCCCTACGGACCATTGGCCCAGGAACAGCGCAGCCGCAAAATGGAGGGCGGAAGGTAGCTCCACCCGGGAAGGAGGACGCCGGGCCTCACTGACCGTGCTTCAACACGTCCGGCAGCTCATCCACGTACACCGTTTGCGGAGGGTCGAAATAGATCACCAACACTTCAGCGCCCACCGGATAATCGCTTTTCTTGTCGAATGGATGTGCGTGGAATGCCATGGTGCCGCCAAGGTAGGGCAGCATGACTTCGCCGATGGTGCCCGGGGCGATCCGCCCGGTTACCCGGCCGATCTTCCCGGTGAGGCTTCGGTCAACGTTCCTGCGGATCATGACACGTCGGAGTTCCTACGCGCCCGGCGCTTTGGGCTGGCGCTTGGCGTCTTCACCCTTTCGTAGCGCCGATGCGAGCGCCGGCAGGTAGTCTCCTGCCTGTGCCAGGATTCCGCCCAGCATCTTGTTGACGCCCTCGCCGCCGTTCAGCACGGTCATTTGGCCAACATGGGAGAAGGGCTCGGCCGCTGCGGCGATGATGGCCGGCATGTTCTCGGCGAGCTGCTGGGAGATGACCGCGTCCTGGTTGGTACCGAGTGCTTCGGCGCGGGCCTTGATGCCGTCCGCCTCTGCCAGCGCCTTGGCCTTGATTGCAGACGCCGCAGCGTCACCTTTCGCCCTGGTCGCTGCGGCTTCGGCCTCGCCCGTGACCTTGGTGGCTCCAGCCGCTGCAGCCGCGGCCGTGGCGTTGGCCTGGGCCTGCAGCTCCGTCCGGCGGGCATTGGCCTGGGCCTCAAGCTCGGTGCGGCGTGCCAGCGCCTCGGCGGCGCTGATGTCTGCGGATTTCTGGCCCTCAGCATCGGTGCGTTTGGCGTAGGCTTTCGCATCCGCGGGTTTCCGGATGCTGGTCTGCAGCTTCTGCTCTTCCCGGTCCGCTTCAAGCTTGGCGACCTCGGTTTCCTGCACCACCACCTGCTGCCGCGCCGTGGCCTCCGCCAGCGGGCCGGCCTGGGCGGCGTTGGCCCGGGCGCGTTCGGCGTTGGCCTGCGCCACTGACTGCCGGATGGCCGAGACGCTCTGCGCATCCGCGATCAGGGCTGCCGCCTCCGCCTCCTTTTCCGCCGCCTCCCGGTTACGGGTGGCCTCGGCGATCCGGGCCTCCATCTTTACTTGGGCGATATGCGGCTTTGCGATGTTCTGGATGTAACCGGTGGGGTCCTGCAGGTCCTTGATCTGCAGCGAGTCCACCACAAGGCCCAGCTTCTCCATCTCCACGCCACTGGCGCCGCGGACCTGCGACGCGAGCTTGTCCCGCTCGCGGATGATCTCCTCCATCGTCATGCTGCCAATAATGGAACGCAGGTGGCCCTCGAAGACGTTGTACACCTGGCTTTCCATCTTTGGTTGCTGGCCCAGGAAGCGGCGGGCGGCATTGGCGATAAATGGCGGCGCGTCGCCAATCTTGTAAATGACGACGCCCTCCACAATGACCTGGATGCCCTGCGACGTAACGCAGGACACTTTGAGCTCGGTTTCATTCAGGGTCAGTGACAGGGGCCGCACGGTCTGGAGTCCGGGAAGGACCAGGGCGCCCTTACCCGTGACAATTTTGAAATCCATTCCTTCCCGGGTTTCCAGGGTTCCCCGGGTCAGCCCGGAAATGATCAGGGCCTCGTTGGGTTCAGCGACCTTCCACATCAGCTTTGTGGCCATCCAGATAAAACCAATGGCGACAAGTACTCCCAGGATAATGGCGATAAGTGGAAAGAATGGTGCAAAGTCCGGCATAACCAGATCCTTTCGACGCCGGATAACGGCATCACGCTAAAGCCCCAATAATGCAGCCGCCCATTTACCCGACCAATGAAAGTGCCGTGAATTCCGGTGCACCTGGCCAGCTGTTGTAGACAGTCTGATCTGGCCCCGCCAAAGAGTCCAGAGCGGGGCGGCACGCAAACCGTTGACACGGGCAACTACAGCTCCCACGATGGGTGAAGAACCGCAATGCGGGTCCAGCGCCCGACTTCAATACTCCTTCCCGTTGCTTTCTCGAAGCCAAGCCGGGCGTTCTACTACATCTGAGCAATGGAGTGATGATGAGTATTCAAGGAGTGACCCGGGAGCAGGCCGTGAGGCGTGCCACCGTGGCGAGCGTGGTGGGTACCACCATCGAGTGGTACGACTTCTTCCTGTACGGAACTGCCGCCGCCCTCGTGTTCCCCCAGTTGTTCTTCCCGGGCCAGGTCGCCTTTGCCGGCGTGCTGGCCGCGTTCGGCACCCAATTCGTCGGTTTTGTGGCCAGGCCCGTCGGTGCGGCCATCTTCGGTCATTTCGGCGACCGGATCGGCCGCAAGACAACACTGATGGCCACGCTCTTCCTGATGGCGTTCGGGACGGTGCTGATCGGCTGCCTTCCGACATACCAGAGCATCGGCGTGGCTGCGCCGGTCCTGCTGGTGGTTCTCCGCATCATCCAGGGCATCGGCGTGGGCGGTGAGTGGGGCGGTTCGGTCCTGCTGAGCATGGAATGGGGTGACCAAAACCGCCGCGGCCTGTCCGCTTCCTGGCCGCAGATCGGCGTGCCGCTGGGGCTGGTGCTGTCCACCGGCGTGGTCAGGATCACCACGGCCGCAACGGGTACTGAGGGATTTGTGGCCTACGGCTGGCGGATCCCCTTCATTTTGAGCATCATCCTGATCGGCGTGGGCCTGTTCGTCCGGCTGCGGGTAATTGAAACCCCGGAATTCGATGCCGTCCGGCAGTCCAACAAGGTGGTCCGAGCCCCGATTGTCGAGGTCATCAGGAGGCAGCCCAAAGAAATCCTCCTGTCCGCCCTGGTGCGCACTTCGGAGCAGGCGCCGTTCTACCTGTTCATTACTTTCGTGATTACGTACGCCACTAAGCAGTTGAAGTTGGACAGCAACTCGATCCTTGACTACACGCTGATCGCGGCGGCACTGGGGCTGATCAGTGTTCCCCTGTTCGGACGCCTGTCAGACCGGTTCGGGCGGCGCCGCGTCTACGGCACCGGCATCGTGCTCACCGCGTTGTTCGCATTTCCCTACTTCGGGCTGCTGAACACCCGCGACTCGCTGTGGGTGGCCGTTGCCATCGTGGTCAGCCTGATCCTGCACGACATCCAGTACGGACCGCAGGCCGCCCTGATCGCCGAAAGCTTCGACACCGACATCCGCTACACGGGTGCGGGGCTGGGGTACCAGCTGGCCAGCGTGATCGCCGGTGGCCCGGCGCCCCTCATCGCGGCCGCACTGCTGGCGACCTATGGCAACTCGACGTCGATCTCGCTGTACATCATCCTCTGCTGCGTGATCGCAATGGCCGCCCTGATCTTCCTCCCTAGGGCCAAGGGGGCGCTGGCCAAGGATGCCGCTGCTGCCGCCGCGCCAGGAAGCCCGTAGGACCGGATGCGCACAGACTTCGATCCTGGCCAGCTGGGTCCGCGGGACTTTTACAAGTTCCTCACATCGGTGGTGGTTCCGCGGCCCATCGCCTGGGTTTCGAGCACATCCCCGGACGGGGTGGACAACCTTGCGCCCCATTCGTTCTTCACGGTCGCCTCGGTGGACCCGCCGATCATCCAGTTCACCTCGGTGGGCGAAAAGGATTCGCTGCGGAACATCGAGGCGACCGGGGAGTTCGTCGTGAACCTCGCCCCGGCAGGGCTGATCCAGGAAATCAACGCCACCGGCACCAATTTCAGCGCAGATGTGAGCGAATTCGATGCCGCCGGCCTGACCCGTGAACCCAGTGCGGCAGTCCGGCCGCCCAGGGTCAAGGAGTCTCCGGCGGTCATGGAATGTTCGCTTCACCAGACCCTGCGGGTGGGCGACTGCGTCCTGGTGTTAGGCCTGGTGGTCCACGCGGCCGTCTCTTCCGACGTGCTCAACGGCAACCATCCGGAGGTGGCCCGGCTTGATCCATTGGCAAGGCTTGGCGGGGACGAATGGGGCAGCCTTGGCCCCGTCCACCGCCTCCCGCGGATCCGCGCATCGCAGTGGCCTGGTTCCTTCACGCCACGGGTTACCCGCGGAGAGACGCTTGATACTCCTGGCGGGGACTGACATCCGCACGCGACGGGTGGGAAGGCCGGGAGAGCATGGCCGCGGCCGGTCTTGAAGAATCGGGGTCCGTGGCGACGGTTTCCTTCGGCGGTGGGGAACGGCTCAATGCTCTCGGACTGAACGATTGGCAGGAGCTGCGGCACGCCATCCACGGTCTGGCAGCAGACCCGTCCCTGCGCGCCGTCGTTGTGCGGGGCAGGGGAGGCGTGTTCTGCTCCGGCTTCGACGTACGCGAATGGGACGGGGCGGCGGACGAGGAGGTCAACCGTACGTTCGACGTCATCGAAGCTGCGCTGCAGGCGCTCGAGGACCTGCCCGTTCCCACCCTGGCTGTCGTTGAGGGGGTGGCCGCCGGTGCCGGCTGCCAGCTGGCGCTGGCCTGCGACCTGCAGCTACTCACCCCCTCAGCCCGCATTGGGATGCCCGTGGCACGCCTTGGACTGCTGGTTCCGGCCACCTTCGCCACCCGCCTGGCATTGCGGGTTGGCCCGTCCCGCAGCAAGGACCTGCTTTATGCCGGCCGTATGCTGACTGCCCGCCAGGCCTGGGACATGGGGCTGGTCACAACCCTGGCCCCTGACGACAACGCTGATGCTGCGCTCGCTGCAGTCCTCGACCCCTGGAAGGAAGTCTCAGCGGCATCGCTGAGGGCATCGAAGGCGGCGGTAGACGAGGGCCTGCGCCAGCTGACGGAAGCCGGCCGATGGGCGACACGGGGACCGGCGGTGGATCCCCACGAGTTCCGGGTCCGGGTTACGGGCTTTCTCCACCGCCACCGGGGCACGCCTGGCCGGCATTCGACGGGGGCGGACCCGGAACACGGACCGCGTCCGGACTAGTGCGGGTCCGCCGCCTCCTGGACCGTGATGTCCATTGGCATCCTGTTTCTCCGGCGCAGGCGGCCGGCCAGCACGTTGCGGAGGCCGTGCGTGACCATCCGCCGACCGGTCAGGAAGCGGAATTCGGCGGCATCTGCCGTTACCAGGTCCACAATGGGGCGTGCCGCTGCGCGTGGGGTCTGTCCCCACAGCCCGACCACCACCTGCAGGCCCGTGAGGCGTTCCTGGTAGCCTGCCTGCGACGTCACGCGCCCGAGGAGGTCGGTCTCCACCAGTCCCGGGTTCATGCCGTGCACCCGGACGCCGGTTCCTTTGGTTTCCAGGCGCAGGGTCTCCGTGAACTGGCGGACCCACCGCTTGCTGGACGCGTAGGCGTTCTGCATGGCCACCGGACCGCGGTCACCCTGGCCGTAGAGGTTGACCAGGTCGCCGTGGCCCTGTCCCAGGAACACGGGCAAGGCCACCCGGGAGCCATGGAACGTGCCAAGGATGTTGGTGTGCACCACGCGCGTGAAGTCATCGATGGGCGTGGACGCCGTGGGCCCGAAAACCCCCGAGGTGCCCGCGTTGTTGACCCAGATATCCAGCGTCCCCCGGGCCAGGGCCTCGTCCTGAGCGCCTCAACGTCTCCCAGTTTGGCGGTGTCGCAGCGCCTGCCGGAAGCCGGGATCCCCTCAGCGCGCAGGCGCTGGACGGCGGCAGCAACGCCGTCGTCCGACCTGGCTGCCAGCACTACCGCTGCTCCGTGCAGGCCCAGCACGCGGGCCACGGCAAAACCCAGCCCACGCGTCGAGCCGGTCACTACCGCCACACGGCCGCGAAGGATGTCGTGGTTGGGCACCGCCCGTTGGGTACGCATTCCTCTGTCCTACGCCCCTGCGTGCATGCGGGCAAGAGCGCCCGCCCTAATGGCCCCTGCCGACGGAAGCCGCCTGCAGCGCTGCCGCGAGGTAGGGGGCTGTGCGGCTGCTGCGGGAACGGGCGACGGCGGCCGGGTCACCGGCGGCGACGATCGTGCCGCCGGCATCGCCACCAGCGGGTCCCAGGTCCATGACCCAGTCGGCGTCGGCCACCACGTCCATGGCGTGTTCCACCACGATTACCGTGTTCCCGGCGTCCACCAGGCGGTTCAACTGCGCCATCAGGAGCTGGACGTCGGCAGGGTGCAGCCCCGTCGTGGGCTCATCCAGGAGGTAAAGGGTGTGCCCGCGCCGGGCCCGCTGCAGTTCGGTGGCCAGCTTGATCCGCTGCGCCTCGCCGCCGGAAAGTTCAGTGGCGGGCTGGCCCAGCCGCAGGTAGCCCAGGCCCACTTCCTGCAGGGTCTGCAGGGACCGTGCGGCCGCGGGAACCCCGGCAAGGAAATCGGCCGCGGCATTGACCGTCATGCCCAGTACTTCCGCGATATTCCTGCCCCGGTAGGTGACCTCCAGGGTCTCGGGGTTGTATCGGGTACCGCCGCACTCCGGGCACGGGCCGTAACTCCCGGGCAGGAACAGCAGTTCCACGGCCACGAATCCCTCGCCCTGGCAGGTCTCACACCGTCCACCGGCCACGTTGAAGGAAAAGCGTCCGGGACCGAACCCCCGGCTTCTGGCAGCATCGGTGGCGGCGAGTTCCTTGCGGACAGCATCGAACAGCCCCGTGTAGGTGGCCAAATTGGACCGCGGCGTGCGCCCGATCGGTTTCTGGTCCACTTTCACCAGTCGGTCGATCCGGTCCAGCCCGGAGACCTGCCCCACGGTAACCGGTCCGCCCTGGTCTTCGGCGTCCTCGTCCTGCTCGTCGGGCGCTGCCCCTGTCCCTGTCCCGGTTGCGCCGATGCCATGAAGTGCGGCGCCGGCAACATCGGCGAGGACCCGGCTGACCAGCGTGGATTTTCCGGAACCCGAGACGCCAGTGACCGCGGTCAGGACGCCGAGCGGAAAGGCTGCGTCCAGGTTCCGCAGGTTGTGGCGGCTGACGCCCCGCAGTTCCAGCCAGCCGGAGGCTGTCCGCACGGCATCTTTGCCGGCGCCCGCACCGGTTCCGTCGCCGTCCGCGGCGCCCGTTGTTCCGCCGGGGAACAGGAACGGCCGTGTTACGGAGTGCGGCACCTCATCGAGGCCCTCCACGGGCCCGCTGTACAGCACCTCTCCGCCGTCCTCGCCGGCCCGGGGCCCCACATCCACAAGCCAGTCAGCCCGGCGGACCACATCCATGTTGTGTTCCACCACGAACACGGAGTTTCCTGACGACTTGAGCTGGTCCAGGACGGACAGGAGGGGTTCGGCGTCTGCAGGGTGCAGGCCCGCCGACGGTTCATCCAGCACGTAGATCACGCCGAACAGCCCTGAGCGGAGCTGGGTGGCGATCCTGAGCCGCTGCATTTCCCCTGGCGAGAGCGTAGGCGTGGCGCGCCCCAATGCCAGGTATCCCAGGCCCAGTTCCAGCAGCACGTTGATGCGCTGGAGCAGGTCGCGGGTGATGGCCACAGCAACTTCATTGGACTCGGATGACTGCTTGCGGGATGCCGTGCCTGCCGTGGCCAGCGTGGTGGTGGGGCGGATGATGTCCGCAAGTTCGGTCATGGGCACCGCATTGAGCCCGGCGATGGTGTGCCCGGCGAAGGTTACCGCAAGGGCCTCGGGCCTGAGCCCGGTTCCGCTGCACCGCGGGCAGGGCCCGGTTTCCATGAAGCGCAGCACCTTTTCCCGCATGGCGGGGCTTTTGGAGTCGAGGAGCGTGTGCATGACGTAGCTCCTGGCGCTCCAGAACCGGCCCTTGTACGGCTTGGCCACGCGGTCCCGCTGGGGCGTTACTTCCACTACCGGCTGTTCTTCGGTGAACAGGATCCAGTCCCGCTGTTTCCGGGGCAACTGCCGCCACGGGATGTCCACGTCGTAGCCCAGGTGGGTCAGGATGTCGCGCAGGTTCTTGCCCTGCCAGGCCCCGGGCCAGGCGGCAATCGCCCCGTCGCGGATGCTCAGGGACGTGTCCGGAACCAGGGATGCCTCGCTGACGGTGTGGGCGGTGCCCAGGCCGTGGCACTCCGGGCAGGCGCCTGCCGCGGTGTTGGGGGAGAAGGCGTCCGAGTCCAGCGGCGCTGCGCCCTCCGGGTAGCTGCCGGCACGGGAGAACAGCATGCGCAGCGAATTGGACAGCGTGGTGACGGTCCCCACGGTGGACCTGGAGGTCGCCGTTCCCCGGCGCTGTTGGAGTGCGACGGCGGGTGGCAGCCCGGTGATCAGGTCCACTTTGGGGTTGTGGCCCTGCTGGATGAGGCGGCGGGCGTAGGGCGCCACTGATTCGAAGAACCGCCGCTGCGCCTCCGCGTAGATAGTGCCGAAGGCCAGGGACGACTTGCCGGAACCGGAAACCCCGGTGAACGCCACGATCGCATCCCGCGGCACATCCACGCTGACGTTCCGCAGGTTGTTTTCGCGGGCGCCGCGCACGCGGACGAAGCCGTCTTGAGCGTGGTCCGCCGCGGGGTCGGAGATGTTCAGTTCGGTCAGTTCATCAGCGTTCTCTTTGGCATGCACCGCTTCGACTGTAGTAGCCAACCGTGCTTGGCCGGAACTTTCGGGGACCTGTCGGGACGGCGCGGACGGATTTACACTGAAGCATTCCGCGGCGCAGGCAGGGGAAGCCGGCGGCGGAACAGGAGATCAATTACATATTTGGAAGGGCCGGCCATGGGCAACGCGTCGCAGGGAGCTAACAGGGCAGTATCCGAGGCGGCCTCGGCGAGCCGCAGCCCGGCAGTCCGCGTGCTGGCCCGTGCCGGATATGTCTTCATCGGCCTGGTCCATATCCTGATTGGCGCCATCGCCTTGCAGTTGACCCGGGGCCAGGGTGGAGAGGCTGACCAGTCCGGGGCACTGGGAAGCCTGGCATCCAAGCCGGGCGGCGGGATCCTGCTCTGGGCCGGCGCTGTTGCCTGTGCGGCCCTTGCCCTCTGGATGCTCAGCGAGGCCGCTTTTGGGGCGCGCACCGAGCCCGACTCCAAGAAGAAGCTGAAGAAAGCAGGCGGTGCTGCGGGGAAAGCTGTGATTTTCGCTTTCCTTGCCTTTACCTTCGGCGTCTTTGCCGCCGGGGGCAGCAAGAACTCCAGCCAGTCGGCCAGCGATTTCACCGCAAAGCTGATGGGAGCGCCCGCCGGGGTGGTGCTTCTGGTGGTGCTGGGGCTGGCGATCATTGCCGGCGGCGTCCTTTACGCCTACCGGGGCGTTTCCCGGAAGTTCATGAAGGACCTGCAGGACCCGGGCAACGCGCGGACTGCCGTGGAATGGCTTGGCATCATCGGTTATGCAGCCAAAGGTGTGGTGCTCGCCGTCGTGGGTGTCCTGGTCATCGTGGCGGCCGTAACAGCGGACCCGTCCAAGTCCTCGGGCCTGGACGGCGGACTGAAGACACTCGGTGCACAGCCGTACGGCGGGTTCCTCCTCGCTGCCATCGCTGCCGGGCTTATCTGCTACGGCGTGTATTCCATGGCACGGGCACGGTACGGAAAGTTCTAGGCGCGGCACGGAAAGTTCCACGCACGGCAGGGGACGCTCCAGGCGTCCCCTGCCTGAGAACTGCCAGCGCTTCCGCCAGCGGGGCGCTCAGGGCGGGGCCGTGGCCGGGAAGGACAGCCGCGGATTCCATGCCGGCCAGGTTCTGTAGGGCGGCCAGCGCGGCGGCCGGATTTGCGTGGTACATCGGGTGCAGCATCTGCGGTCCGGAAGTCCGGCTGATCGGGTGGCTGCTGACAAAGCAGTCGCCCACGGCGATGGCACCCGCCCCGGGCAGGTGGATGGCTGCATTGCCTGGCGTATGGCCGGGCATTGGTACGGCAACGGGCCGCCCAGGCAGGGCCCGGAGCTTGGCAGCGTCCCACGCTTCGGCCGCCGGCACCGGCTTGGCACCCAGGGCGCCCGCCCTGATGACGTGCACCATCCAGCGGAAGATGCGCGGCCTCCAGGCGCGGCGGATGACCTGGCCAAAGGTGACCTGGTGCTTCTCCTTTCCCTGCACGTGGGCCAGTTCCCAGGGGGCGCACAGGACCGGGGTTCCGAATGACTCGGAAAAGAAGGCGGCGGAGCCCGTGTGGTCCACGTGTCCATGCGTGATCAGCAGTGCAAGGGCGTCGCCCGGTTCCAGGCCCAGGTGGCGGATCGACGCAACGACGTTGCTGCGGTCACCGGGGTAGCCGCTGTCAATGAGGATGAACCCGGAAGGGTCTCGCACCACGATCCAGTTGGAGGCCGGCCCTTCGGCGAAGTAGACGCCGGGCGCCTGCTCGGAAACACTGGTAGCGGGGTTCCACCCGGTTGACTGCCGCTGCACGGATACAGCGTAGCCCCGCCGACCTCAGTGCAGCCGGGTGGACACCGGCCGGCGTCGAACCCGCCCGGCGGCAAGCGGGGTACCTAATGCCCTAAAGGTTCCTGTGCAGTCGCTGTGCATCCTGTTGATCCTGGTCACCTTGGCCCTAAAGTATTCCCACAGTTGCCTACGATGGGACACGGACAAGAAGATATACGGCCGGCGGTCAGTTTCCCGGCCACCCGGAAATTCCAGGCGGGAGGAGGTGCCATGCAGGACAACGCGCTGCTGCACGGGCATCCCGGCCGGCTGGTGACTGCCGGTGTGGCTGCCCTCCTCCTGGCCGTGACGTCGGGAAGTGCAGCCCGGACCCAGCCTCCGCCCACGGCGACGCTTCCGGTCCGCGTTGTGGTGGTGGGGGACTCTTTGAGCACCGGTCACGGCACGTCGCCGCAGCAGGCGTGGCCGGCGTTGATGCGCACGGACGCGGAGGTGGCGGGCCTTGAGGTGGTCAACGCAGCTGAGGACGGAAGCGGTTACCTCAGCCTGGGGGACTACAACGGAACCTTCGGCACCCAGGTGGATGATTACGTCACCCCGGACACCGGGATCGTGGTCTTTTTCGGTTCGGAGAACGACCTCGGCTACGCCTCTGCCGACGTCGGCGACGCGGCCCTGGCCGCCATGGACCGGGCAGAAGCCCTTGCCCCGGACGCCAGGATCATTGTGGTGGGGCCGCCGTCGTACACCACGGACCCTGATCCCGGGCTCCTGGATATCAGCGACCAACTCAAGACTGCCACTGCGCGGGCGGGCGGTGAGTACGTGGACGCGATCGCCGAGGGCTGGATCAGCGATGACTTTGATGACCTGATTGGCCCGGACGGCGACCACCCCACAGTGCTGGGGCAGCACTACCTGCTGGACCACATCGGTGCGCACCTTGAGCAGGCCGCACCGGCGGCCGCAGCCGCTCTGGAAGCGCGCCAGGACCAGCACAGGCCCGCCGCCTGAACCTGGGACCCCTGAATTCCAGGCACCCGGACCCGGGACGCCTAGACTTCACTACCTAGACCAGCGGCCAGGGGTAGCGCATGCCCGTGCGGTCCACGGGAAGCACCCTTTCCTGCAGCATGCGCTGGACCCGGCGCTGGAGTGCCGCCACCTCGGCGTCGTCAAGCAGCTCGGCCAGTTCTGGCGGCACCGCGGCAGCCAGGGGACTGATGTCATCGAGCAGGCCGTCAGGAATCGGATCTCCCGCGAAGTCCCAGATCACCGTGCGCAGCTTGAACGCGGCCGAGAAGCAGAGGCCGTGGTCAATGCCCCAGATATGGCCGTCCGTGCCGCGCAGCACGTGCCCGCTTTTCCGGTCGGTATTGTTTGCCACGTAGTCGAACAGGGCGATCCGGGCCAGAGCCGGGTGCGTTTCGGGGGAGTCGGCGTACAGGCTGAAGTAATGCTCCTGGAGGTCGCCCTCGATGAACCACTGCAGCGACCCCTCCCCAAGGGGCGCGTCCGATCGCACCACCGTGGGCGGGACAATTCCCCACCCCAGTGCTTCGCTGAGCAGATACGCTGCGCGCTCGCGGCGGTGCAGGCCGGCGTCGAAATCCGCCAAGGGCCTTTCCCCGGCAACCGGTTTGTAGACTGCCCAGGCGGAGTCGTCCCCGCACGAAAGCTCCGCGAGGAAGGTGGCATTGCTGCCGCTCATGATCCGGCCCAGCAGTTCCACGCGGCCCTCGGTGAGGAGGGTCAGCTCCCGCCCGGGCACCGCAGGCTTCCCGCCACAACGTGCCGGATCACGGCGCCCTCAGCCCGCTGAGGGATTCCGACGTCGAATTCACCGTGAGCACGGCCGGCGCTTGTCCGTCCGTGTAGGAGATCGCAGAGACCGACGCCGGGCTGATCATTATCCGCTGGAAGAGGTCCAGGTGGGTGCCCAGCGCGTGGGCCATGGCCGCCTTGATGGGGTCCGCATGGGAGAAACAGACGACGACGGCACCCGGGTGGGAGGCCCGCAGCGACTCCAGCGTGCCGACCATCCTGGCCTGCATTCCGGAGAAGCCCTCGCCGTTGGGAAAGCGGAAAGCCGACGGGTTGTGCTGGACCGTCTGCCACTCCGGCAAACCCGTCAGGCCGGCGAGCGCGGCACCGGTCCAGTCGCCGAAGTCGCATTCCAGGAGCCCGGGCTCCTCCCTGACGGTGAGCCCGGCACGGGCCGCCGACGGTGCCGCGGTTTCCCGTGCCCGCTCCAGGGGCGAGGAGTAGATGGCCTGAACGGGCAGGCCGGAAAGACGTTGGGAAACCGTGTCAGCCTGGGCGCGGCCCCGCTCGGAAAGGTGCAGTCCCGGGGCCCGGCCAGGCAGGACTGTACCGGTGGTGGGCGTCTCGCCGTGCCGGACCAGGAGGATCAACGTGCTCTGTGTCATTGGGTCTAAGCGTAGCCGCGAGGGGACCCCGTGCCGAGCTTGCGAGGCGTGGGGAGCGGCGAAGCGGTAGCCGCGAGGGGCGGGAATCTGGAGGAATCCCTCGATTAGCCGCGAAGCCGGGCTTACCGTAGAGGGGTGACTGATCGCCCCGATATCTACACCGTTGGTGAACTCCGCGCGGCAGGCTATGTCCTCAAGGATCTTCGCCACGAAATCCGCGACAATCTCCTGGCCGCCCTGGCGGAGGGGCGTGACCCCTGGCCGGGTCTCTATGGCTTCGGCAGGACAGTGATTCCGCAGCTTGAGCGGGCACTGATTGCAGGCCATGACGTTGTCCTGCTGGGTGAGCGGGGCCAGGGCAAGACCCGCGTGCTCCGCACCCTGGCCGGGCTGCTGGACGAATGGTCCCCCGTGATTGAGGATTCGGAGCTCAACGAGCATCCGTTCGAACCGATTACTGAACAGTCCCGTGCCCGCGCCGTCACCGAAGGCGACCGGCTGCGCGTCGCATGGCGGCACCGTTCGGAGCGTTACGTCGAGAAACTGGCAACGCCGGATACGTCGGTGGCTGATCTCATCGGCGACGTGGACCCCATGCGGGTGGCCGAAGGCCGCCGCTTGGGGGATCCGGAGACCATCCACTACGGGCTCATCCCGCGCTCCAACCGCGGCATCATCGCCATCAACGAACTGCCGGACCTTGCCGAACGCATTCAGGTGGCCATGCTCAACGTCATGGAGGAGCGGGACATCCAGATCCGCGGCTACGTGCTGCGGCTGCCGCTGGACGTGCTGGTGGTGGCATCGGCCAACCCGGAGGACTACACCAACCGCGGCCGGATCATCACGCCGCTGAAGGACCGCTTCGGCGCGGAGATCCGGACGCACTATCCGATCGAACTGGACGACGAGGTCTCGGTCATCCGGCAGGAGGGCCGGCTGGTGGCCGACGTCCCGCCGTTCATCCTGGAGATCCTTGCCCGCTACACCCGGGCGCTCCGGCAGTCCCCGGCGATCAACCAGACCTCCGGCGTCTCCGCCCGGTTCGCCATCGCCGGGGCTGAAACCATCGCCGCGGCTGCCCTGCGCCGGGCAAGCCTGCGGGGTGAGGACCAGGCCGTGGCCCGGATCATCGACCTGGAGCCGGCAGTGGAGGTGCTCACGGGCAAGATCGAGTTCGAATCGGGCGAGGAAGGCCGCGAACAGGGCGTCCTTGACCACCTCCTGCGCACCGCAACCGCCGAAGCGGTCAGGGCGAACTTCCAGGGCCTGGATATGGGCCCGCTCGTGGCCGCCCTGGACGGGAACCGGACCGTCAGCACCGGCGAGCAGGTCACCGCGCAGGAGTTCCTCGGCAACCTCCCGTCGCTGAACGGCTCGGGCCTTTACGACGAAATCAGCCGGCGCCTCGGTGCGGTGAACGACGGCCAGCGCGCCGCCGCCGTCGAACTCGCCCTGGAGGGCCTGTACCTCGGCCGCCGGATCTCCAAGGAGTCCGACGACGAGGAAACCATTTACAGCTAAGCACCAGGAGGCGCCATGGCCATCCACAAACGCTCCGCCAGGTACGGCCGGTACACCGGCGGACCGGACCCGCTCGCCCCGCCGGTGGACCTGGCCGAGGCGCTGGACGCCGTCGCCGAGGACGTGATGGCGGGCTACTCGCCGCGCCACGCCCTTCAGGAGTTCCTTCGGCGCGGCGGCCGGAACCGCGACGGCCTGGACGACCTTGCCAGGCGCGTGCAGCAGCGGCGGCGCGAGCTGCTCAGCCGGCACCGGCTGGACGGCACGCTGGATGAAGTGAAGAAACTCCTGGACACCGCGGTGCTGGAGGAACGCAAGCAGCTGGCCCGGGACGCGATGATGGACAACACGGACCGTGCCTTCCGGGAAATGCAGCTGCAGAACCTGCCGCCGTCCACGGCCGCGGCCGTCAATGAGCTGGCGTCCTACGACTGGCAATCCAGTGCAGCACGCGAAGCATACGAACAGATCAAGGACCTGTTGGGCCGGGAAGTCCTTGAACAGCGGTTCGCCGGGATAAAGCAGGCGCTGGAGAGCGCCACCGAGGAAGACCGCGAGGCGGTGAGCGCGATGCTCCGGGACCTCAACGAGCTGCTGGGCAAGCACCGCCGCGGCGAAGACACGGACGCCGACTTCCGTGAGTTCATGGCCAGGCACGGCCAGTACTTTCCCGAGAACCCCCAGTCGGTCGAGGAACTGGTGGATGCCCTGGCCCAGCGTGCCGCCGCTGCCCAGCGGCTCCTGCAGTCAATGTCCCCGGAGCAGCGTGATGAGCTGATGAGGCTGTCAGCCCAGGCCTTTGGCTCACCCGAACTGATGGCCCAGCTCAGCGAGCTGGACGCCACACTGCAGGCACTGCGGCCAGGGGAGGACTGGACAGGCTCGGAACGATTCGAAGGGCAGGAAGGCCTGGGACTGGGCGACGGCACCGGGGTGCTCCAGGACATCGCGGAGCTTGACGAACTGTCCGAGCAGCTCTCACAAAGCTACAACGGCTCCCGGCTGGATGACCTGGACCTCGATGCCCTCGCGCGCCAGCTTGGCGAAAATGCCGCCGTCAGTGCCCGTACGCTCGCCGACATCGAACGCGCCATGCAGGACGGCGGCTATTTGCGGCGCGGCGCGGACGGGGACCTCCGGTTGTCCCCGCAGGCCATGCGGCGGCTGGGAAAGTCGCTGCTGCGGGACGCTGCCAGGCGGCTGTCCGGGCGGCAGGGCAGCCGGGAAACCAGGATGGCGGGGGCGGCGGGTGAACAGACAGGTTCCAGCCGGCAGTGGGAGTTCGGCGATGCGGAGCCCTGGGACGTCACCCGCACCATGACCAACGCCATCCGTCGGACCATGGCCGACGGCGGCGACCCGTCCCGCGGGCTGCGGCTGGCCGTGGACGACATCGAAGTAGCGGAGACGGAGGCCCGGACCCAGGCCGCGGTTGCCCTGCTGGTGGATGTCTCCTTTTCCATGGCGGCCGAGGGGCGGTGGGTTCCCATGAAGCGGACGGCGCTCGCACTGCACCATCTGGTGTCCACCCGCTTCCGCGGGGACCGGCTGCAGCTGATTGCGTTTGGCCGGTACGCGCAGTCCATGGACATCGGGGACCTGACGGCGCTGCCTGCCCTGCGCGAACAGGGAACCAACCTGCATCACGGCCTGTTGCTGGCAGGGCGTTTCTTCCGGCAGCACCCCTCCATGCAGCCTGTCCTGCTGGTGGTCACGGACGGCGAACCCACGGCGCACCTGCTGCCCGACGGGGACTCCTGGTTCAACTGGCCGCCGGACGCCGAGACCATCCGCGCCACCATCGGCGAACTGGACCGCCTTGGCCGCATGGGGGCACAGACCACCTTTTTCCGATTGGGGAACGACCCCGGCCTGGAACGGTTCATCCAGCGCATGGCGCGGCGGGTGGACGGCCGGGTGGTGGCGCCCGAGGTGGGCGACCTTGGCGCCGCGGTGGTGGGGGAGTACCTGCGCGCCCACGTCCGCAGCGCCTACGCCGACGGCGATTGGTTCTGATCGGCCATGGCCCAGTTGACGGTGGATCTGATCATCACGCTGGACGGCTGTGCCTCGGGCGACGGCTGGCCGGGGTGGTGGGGCCTGGAAGGACCGGAATACCTGGCCTGGCTTCAGCAGGAGGCGGGAAAGGACTATACGTTCCTGATGGGGGCCAACACTTACCGGCTCATGTCCGGGATGTCTGAGGACGCCGCGGCCGGGGCTGCCGGCTATTCGGAGGAGGAAGGCGCGTCCCTGACGGGCCTGGCAGCCGTTCCCAAGGTGGTGTTTTCCTCAACCTTGAAGGCACCCCTCAGCTGGCCGAACTCCCAACTCGTCGCGGGGGACGCAATTGAGGCCGTCCGGCAGCTGAAGCAGACCCATGCGGGGCCGTTGAGCACCCTGGGCAGCCTGAGCCTCTGCCGCTCCCTGGTGGCCGCGGACTTGGTGGACCGGTTCCGGCTGGTTGTCTTCCCCCTGATCACCGGGCGCACTGGAAGCGAACGGATCTATGACGGCTACCCCGACGTCGCCCTGGAGCTGGTGGAAAGCCGGACGTTCGACGGGCGCCTTCAGCTGCTCGAGTACATCCCCCATGTGATTGGCGGTCCGCCGGGGACCAGGCCATGAAGCCTCCGGGCAAGACGGATCAGCGCAGTACCACCACTTCGGTTTCGTAGGCCTGGGAGGAGCGCATGCTGCCACGGAACCAGCAGACAGCGTGGACCGTGGCGTCTCCGGGCGCCACGATCGGCCGGAGGTTGTCCATCCTGGAACCGGAGGTCACTGCCTCCCACTCCCACGTGGCGCCGCCGTCCCCGGTCCGGCCGCGGTAGATCTCATAGTGGGCTGTGGCCTCACCGGACCGGGGATCAACAGGGGTGGAGACATACACCTGGTCCAGGTCGTTGGGGTCCACGGCACCCAGGCCGGTGTAGTCCTGTTCGTGCGGCAGCAGGGCAGGGCCGGCGACGGCGAGCGGGTTCAGCCTCCAGTGCGTCCCGTCAAAGCGGGCGTAGAGCAGGCGGTGATCATCGACGTCGAGCACCTGTTCGCGCCTCAGCACACCATTGGTGTCGTTCGCCCGGCAGCTGATAATGGCGGCCAGGTCCGTTCCCCGGCCCCGAAGGTCCACTGTCCAGCCGTGCGTGAGGACGTCCCCGTCCAGTTCCGCACCTGCCCGGAAGACGGTGGTCAGGGACGCCTGGTCGATGCCGGGCGAGCCGATCAACGGCTTGGAAACCACCTTCCCCTGGGAGTCATGCAGGGTGTTGTCCCGGATGTAGCCGTGATAGATGCTGTTGTTGAAGTCGCGGGGGTGGTGGTCCGTGGTGATGAGGTCGATCCGGTCCTGACCGTTGCCGGAGTAACGGGTGTAGCCGTTCACGTACCCCACCTTGGGCCGGGTGAAGAGTTTGCCGCCGTAGCGCCAGGAGGTGCCATCGTTGTCGGACACCATCAGGCTGGGGTCGTCGTTGATGGCACGGACAAAGTTATAAACCCGGCACTCGGCGTCCAGCCGGTGCAGGTTGGAGTAGGTTGCGCCGCGTCCGGCTGCAAGTTCCGTCCAGTCGAAACACTGTTCCGGTCCCCACTCTGAGGCGTCGTGGGGCCGGACCGAGATCCGCCAGCGCGAATAGTTGTCCGTCTTGTGCTTGGCATACATGGCCAGGTAGCGGCCGTCGGGCCTGATCAGCAGGGCAGGGGCATTGTGGTCATCGGCTTCCAGCTGCCGGTGCAGGACGTGAACCCTGCTGTTTCCGGTGGCCAGGTCCAGGACAGCGACTTCGATGTTGCCGCCCCTGCTGTCGCCGCCGGGGCCCTGCGGCGCGGCCACTGAACCGACCAGCAGTGTGTTGGCCACGGGATCGACCAGTGCACGCTCGTCCTGGAACCAGCACCATGCGCCGTTGTCATTGATGGTGATCGGCTCCGTGGGCATGGCACTCCTGGTGTGGGGGTAGGAAAGGGTATTCCCACATCCTCACCCATGCCTCTTCCGGGGTCAACGGTTAGGGGCCAGGTTGGCCGCATCCGATCAGCAGGCGCTTTATGCGCCGGACCCGCCTGCTGCTCGGATGACCCATTCCATGTCAGGATCAAGGTATGCCCCAGCGCCTCATGCTGCTCGACACTGCCTCCCTTTACTTCCGTGCCTTCTACGGTTTGCCGGACACCATCCGCCACCCGGACGGAACGCCGGTCAACGCCGTCCGCGGGCTGCTGGATATGATCGCCCGCCTCACCACCGACTACCAGGCCAGCCACCTGGTGGCATGCTGGGACGACGACTGGCGGCCCCAGTGGCGGGTGGACCTGCTCCCCACGTACAAGGCCCACCGCGTGGCCCAGGCAGTACCGGGCGGCACCGACGTGGAAGTGGTGCCGCAGGGCCTCGAAGCGCAGCTGCCCATGATCCGCCGCGTACTGGAGCTGGCCGGCATCGCCATAGTAGGCGCGGCAGAACACGAGGCCGACGACGTCGTGGGCACCTACGCGAGCCAGGCCGCCTTCCCCGTGGACGTCGTCACGGGCGACCGCGACCTTTTCCAGGTCTGCGATGACGGGCGCGGGGTCCGGGTGATTTACACAGCCCGCGGCATGAAGAACCTGGAAGTCATCACGGAGGAAACCGTGGTGGCCAAGTACAAGGTCCTGCCCCAGCAGTACGCCGACTATGCAACCCTGCGCGGGGATGCTTCCGACGGCCTTCCCGGTGTAGCCGGCATCGGCGAGAAAACCGCGGCCTCCCTGCTGCTGAAGTACGGCACCCTTGAGCGGCTGCTGGCGGCGGCGGAACAGCCGGGCGGCGGGGTGCCCGGACCTGTCCAGGCCAAGCTCGCCGCCGCCGCCGCGTACCTGGAAGCAGCCCCCGCCGTCGTCCGGTTGGTGCGGGACCTGGAGCTGCCCACCCTTGACCAGGCGGGCGCGCTGCTGCAACCGGTGACAGGTGACCGGCGCCGGGAACTGGAACAGCTGGCCACCGACTGGAACCTGGGCGGATCCGTACGCCGGCTGCTCGCCGCTTTGGACCAGCGGGTGTAGCCGGCGGGCCCAAGCGGCGCCGACGCACCCTTCCTAAGTCTTGCCTCAGGCCCATCAGGTAGTAAGCTTGCTGAGCATTACTAGTAAGCTTGCTGATTAAATGGGAATGGGAGCAGGAGCCATGGGCGCAATTTTCGGTACGGCCCTGTCACTGGTGCTGACCGTTGGCGGCGCGGCCGTCGCCACAGAGGGTGGCCCCGGCGCCGCACAGCACTATCTCGCCGGGCATGTGCTGCTCGGAGTGGGCATCGGCTTATTGATCGCCACCCTCATGCGGGCAGGAGTCCGGATGCTCCTGGCGCGGGCCTCCTCGCAGTCCCGGAAGCCCACGTCAGCGCAGCCGGAGGCCAGCCCGGCCACTGTCACCATGCTGCCCGTCCGCTCCACCGCCCCCGCGCCAATGAGGGGCAGGCATGCCGCATAGGGTTGAACCCACAAGGGCGCCGGGGTTGACCGCCGGGGCAGTGGCGGTGTCTCCGGCAGCCCCGCGCCGCCGGCGGGCCCATGCACTCATTGTCCTGTGCTGCACCCTCATTGCCGCTGCCCTCGTTGCCGGCGCCGCCGGTGTCCGTTCCACTGACGACGAAAACGTCCTCCGCGGCTTCCAGATCCGCGTATTGAGCATCAGCCAGGCCGCGGCCGAAAACAGGATGGACGGAGCACTGGCAGCCCTGCAGGCACTCGAGAAGGACCTGGGCGACGCCGCAGCAGCAGGCCGCCTTTCGGCAGCGCGGTACCGCGGCATCGAGACCGCGGTCTCGGCCGTGAAGTCCGACATCACCAGGCGGGTGGCCGCTGCCGCGGCGCCCGCCGCCCCAAAACCTGAACCCAGCGAGGCGGCGCCCGCCGTTGCCGGCACTGCCCAAACCCAACCCGTCCCCGCGCCGGTGGAACCGGCCGTTCCTGCTGCTGTCCCCGCCCCGGCGCCGGCCCCGGTCATGGAGGTTCCCGGATCACAGCGTGCAGATACTGCCAAGGACGCCAAGGACGCCAAGGACAAGAACAAGGGCAGGGACAAGGGCCAGGGGAAGCCCTGATCCCGTCCGGAAGGTGCCGCACCGTCAGGGCAGAATGGATGGATGAGTTCATCTGACGGCCCACCGGCTGTCGACGCCTTCAACCTGGCGGCCATCGGCGCCGGTCTCGCCTTCGCAGGTTCCCTTCCTGCTTTGCGGGACGCGCTGCTCAGCGGAAACCCGGCGGGCGCGGCGGTCGTGCAGGCGCCGCCGGGAACGGGCAAGACCACGCTGGTCCCGCCGCTGCTGGCGGATCTGTACGGCCGGCACGGGCGCGTCGTTGTCACGCAGCCGCGGCGGGTTGCCGCGCGGGCCGCTGCGCGCCGCTTGGCCGCACTGGACGGCGGCAGGCCGGGAGGCCGCGTGGGCTACACGGTGCGCGGGGAACGGCAGGCAGGCCCGGGGACCAAGGTCGAGTTTGTCACCCCGGGCATCCTGTTGAACCGCCTGCTGGCCGATCCCGGGCTCGGCGGGACCGCCGCCGTGGTGCTGGACGAAGTCCACGAACGCGGGCTGGAAACGGATCTCCTGGTCGGGATGCTCGCCGAGGTCCGTGCGCTCCGGAGCGACCTGGCCGTCGTCGCCATGTCCGCAACGCTGGATGCCCCGCGGTTCGCCGCCCTGCTGGGGGATTCCGACGGCGGCGGGCCGGCACCTGTCGTGGACTGTCCTTCCGTGAACCATCCCCTGGAAGTCCAGTGGCTCCCCGCGCCGGCCGCCCGGCTGGACGCCAGGGGAGTGGGCCGCTCCTTCCTGGACCATGTGGCCGCGGTCGCGGCGGACGCCCACACCCGCGCCGTTGCCGCGGACAACTCGGTGGATGCACTCGTTTTCCTCCCCGGCGCCAGGGAAGTGTCCTACGTTGCCGGGCTCCTCCGCACCCGGGCGGCCGGCGCCGTGGACGTCCTGGAACTTCACGGCCAAGTGGGCGCAGCGGAACAGGACAGGGCGGTGTCTGGGCGGACCCCCGGGGATCCGCCCCGGATCGTCGTCTCCACGGATCTTGCCGAGTCCTCCCTCACGGTGCCTGGCGTCCGGCTGGTCATCGACTCCGGGATGGCCCGGGAGCCGCGCCGGGATTCAGGCCGGGGCATGAGCGGGCTGGTGACCGTTTCCTGTTCCCGGGCGTCCGCCGACCAGCGGGCGGGCCGCGCCGCCCGGCAAGGACCGGGGACAGTGGTCCGCTGCTATCCGCAGCAGGCATACGGGGCCGCTCCGGCGCACCTGACGCCGGAAATAAGCGTCGCGGACCTGACCGGCGCCGCGCTCACCCTCGCCTGCTGGGGTGCGCCTGGTGGAAACGGGCTGGCTCTGCCCGATGCGCCGCCCCGCGTGGCCATGGAGGACGCCATCGAGGTGCTTCGGGAGTTGGGGGCCGTGTCCGGCGACGGCAAGGTGACGAAGACAGGACGCGCCCTTGCAGCGATACCCGCCGATCCACGGCTGGCCCGGGCCTTGCTCGACGGCGGCGCCTCCTTTGGCCAGGAGCTTCCCGCCGAGGTGGTCGCCGCACTGTCCGGGGACCACCGTGCTCCGGGAGCTGACCTGCCCCGCCTCCTGTCCCAGCTCCGTGCGGACCGTGGCCCGGCGGGACGCCGCTGGGCGGAGGAGGCCAGGCGGCTGGCCGCGCTTGCCCGGCGGCAAGAGGCCGGTGCGGGGGCCGGCTCCGTCCTGCCTGCTGCCGGCGGCGAAGCTGTAGGCGCCGTCGTCGCCCTCGCCTTTCCTGACCGGGTGGCCCGCCGCGTCCCCGGCAGCGGGGGCGCAGGGCAGTACCTGCTGACCTCCGGCACCAGGGCGGGGCCTGCCCTCGGGCAGCACCTTGTCCGGCGAGGAATGGCTGGCCGTGGCCGAGGTGTCCCGGGCGGAAGGCCGGGACGCCGCCGGCACCGGCGCCGTGATCCGCGCTGCGGCGCCGCTTTCCGCTGCGACGGCCGAAATGGCAGCGGCACACCTGCAGGCTGACACAGTGGACGCGGAATTCAGCGGGGGCCGGGTCAGCGCGCGGAGGACCAGGCGGCTGGGGGCCATCGTGCTGTCCGCCACGCCGGTCCGGCCAACGCCGGGTCAGGGCAGGAGGGCTGTGGCGGCGGCGCTGCAGTCCGGGGGGCTCGAGGCCCTGGCCTGGTCGACGGCGGCGTCCGCCTTCCGGCGACGGCTCGCTTTCCTGCATCGTGAGCTGGGAGCGCCCTGGCCTGATGTGTCGGACGCCGCCCTGCTGGCGCGGCTGGATGAGTGGTTGGGGCCTGAGCTGGAGGAGCTCGCCGCCGGCAAGCCCGTCACGTCGCTTGACCTTGGCCAGCCGCTGCGCCGCCTGCTGCCATGGCCCGAAGCGGTGCGGCTGGACGAGCTGGCTCCGGAAGTTCTTGAGGTGCCCAGCGGTTCCAGGGTGCGGATCGACTACCCGGAGCCCGGCGGCGGCGCCGCAGCTCCCGTGGTGGCGGTAAAACTGCAGGAGTGCTTCGGCCTGGCCGAATCCCCGCGTCTTGTTGGCGGCCGCGTACCGGTCCTGTTCCATCTGCTCTCCCCGGCCCGCCGCCCCCTCGCCGTCACCAATGACCTGACGTCATTCTGGTCCGGGCCGTACACCCAGGTCCGCGCCGAAATGCGGGGCCGCTACCCCAAGCATCCGTGGCCCGAGGATCCGTGGTCGGCCCCGGCTACCTCACGCACCAAGCAGCGCAAGTAACAGCAGCGCCCGGACGCGGCCCGGCGGTGGAGGCGTGCTGGGGATCAGGAGCGGGCAGCAATGAATTCGGCCACGGGGACGGACATTGATGCGCCCACCTCGTCGGCGGGCCGCTTCTTTCCTGCCACCGCAAACGAATGGTCGCCGCCCTCCACCCACTGCAGCACGGCATTGGGGCCGATCCGGGACACGACGTCCGCCAGGATGCCGGAAGTGGCAAACGTGTCCCGGGTTCCCTGCAGGAACAGCATGGGCACGGCAAGCCCGTACAGGTGTTCGTCCCGCAACTTCTCCGGCTTGCCGGGAGCATGCAGCGGGTAGCCCAGGTAAACAAGGCCTGCAGCATCCATGCCGTCCGCCACGGCCATGGACGCCATCCTTCCCCCGAACGACTTGCCTGCCGCCCACACGGGGCCGCGGTCATGATTGGCTGCCGCCTGTCCACGGGCAGTGTCCATGGCCGCCCGCCAGGCGGCAATGGCCCCGGGAGGGCGGTCAGGGAACTTCCGTCCTGCCTCCATATACGGGAAGTTGAAGCGCAGGGTGGCCAGGCCCAGGCTGTTCAAGGCATCGCTGAAACCGCGGAGGAACGGGTGCTCCCTGCCGGCCCCTGCGCCGTGCGCCACCACGACCGTTGCGGTGGGATCCGCGGGGCGGGCGTATACGGCGGAAAAGGCGGCGTCACCTGCGGTGACGGTGAGGAGTTGGTCGGATGCCGGCATGTGTCCATCATGCCCCAGCCCTGCCGGATGTTCCGGTCCCGGAAGGGTGCCGGGTGTAGGTTGTCCCCATGGCGAGTGAACAGACCACCATCACGGTCCAGGGTCCCCACGGACCGCGGGAGATGCGCATTTCCAGTCCCGGCCGCGTCCTCTGGCCGGACCTGGGCCTGACCAAGCTGGACCTGGCGAACTACATCTGCGACGTGGGGGAGGCGTTCATCGCCGCCAACGGCGAACGGCCCGTGTCACTCCAGCGGTATTCCGGCAACATCGAAGGTGAGATGTTCTTCTCCAAGAACCCGCCGAAAGGCACACCGGACTTCATCCGTTCCGTCAAAGTGGTCTACCCCAGCGCACGGTCCCACCCGCAACTGGTGTTCGACGAGCCGGCGGCCGCCGTCTGGGCCGTCCAGATGAACACGGTGGTGTTCCACCCCTGGCCGTCGCGCGCCGGGAACACGGACAACCCCGACCAGCTGCGCATCGACCTGGACCCTCAGCCAGGCACCGACTTCGACGACGCCGTCCCGGCCGCCCTGGTGCTGAAGGAGGTCCTCGCCGAGGCAGGGCTCACCTGCTTCATCAAGACCTCCGGAAACCGCGGGCTCCATGTCTACGCGCCCATCGAGCCCACCCGCGAATTCCTGGATGTGCGCCACGCCGTGATCGCCGCTGCAAGGGAGGTGGAACGCCGCATCCCGGACAAGGTGACCACCGCCTGGTGGAAGGAAGAACGGGGCAGTCGCGTGTTCCTGGACTTCAACCAGGCCAACCGGGACCGCACCATCGCCGGCGCATACAGCCCGCGGGCCCTCCCGCATGCCCCCGTCTCATGCCCCATCACCTGGGACGAGCTGGAGCAGGCGGATCCGACGAACTTCACCATCCTCACCGTCCCGGACCGGCTGAAAACCCTGGGGGACCCCTGGGCCGACTTCAATACCAGCCCCGGCACCATCGATACGCTGCTGGAGTGGTGGGACCGCGACTGCAAGGCCGGCCTGGGCGAGCTGCCCTTCCCGCCCGACTACCCCAAGATGCCGGGCGAACCGCCCCGGGTGCAGCCCAGCAGGGCGCGCAAGCAGGACTGAGCCGCAACGCCGCAAAGGGGCAGATCGACACGGACACGCCGGCCGCCGTCGTAATGCACGACGGCGGCCGGCGGCAAAGTGCCCCGCGACGGGCTGCGCGCGGGCCGCGGTTATTCGAACCTTGCCGGATCGCCCATGCCACGGCGGACAATTTCAGCCGTCCCGCTGGAGAAATCCACCACGGTGGTGGGCTCGGCGCCGCAGTCCCCGGCGTCAATCACGGCGTCCACCTGGTGGTCCAGCCGCTCCTTGATCTCCCAGCCCACGGTCAGCGGTTCCTCCTCATCCGGCAGCAGCAGCGTGCTGGACAGCAGCGGCTCGCCCAGTTCAGCCAACAGCGCCTGCACCACCCGGTTGTCCGGGATGCGCACCCCCACGGTCTTCTTCTTGGGATGGAGCAGCCGCTTGGGGACCTCCTTTGTGGCAGGCAGGATGAAGGTGTAGCTGCCGGGGGTGACGGCCTTGATGCTGCGGAAAACGTCATTGCCGATGTTCACGAACTGCCCCAGCTGCGCGAAGTCCCGGCAGACCAGGGTGAAGTGGTGCTTGCTGTCCAGGTGGCGGATGCTCCTGATCCGGTCCAGGGCCTCACGGTTGCCCATCTGCGCGCCCAGGGCGTAGCAGGAGTCCGTGGGGTAGGCGATCAGGCCGCCGTCGCGGATGATTTTCACTGCCTGCGCAATCGCGCGGGGCTGGGGGTCGTGGGGGTGGACATCAAAGAATCGGGCCATGCCCCGAGCCTACGTTCCCGTGGGCCGCACCGCACCCTGTTCCCAGGGGATGGGCAGGGGAGTGTCCCCCTACCGGGCCGGAGTCTCATGGGGCAGGATGTTGTCTGCCCCATTCCGGCCGGTGCGGTTCCGGCCCCTGAAAAGGAGACGCTGCATGCCAACAGTCCTCAATCCCTACATCAGCTTCCGCGACAATGCCCGTGAGGCAATGAATTTCTACCAGTCCGTGTTCGGCGGCGAACTGACGCTCAGCACCTTCGGCGAGTTCCAGGCCAGCGAGGACCCCGCGGAAGCGGAGAAGATCATGCACGCCATGCTGACCACCACACAGGGCCTGGTGCTCATGGGTGCCGACACCCCCAACGGCATGGAATACCATCCGGGCTCCTCCATTTCCATTTCCCTCAGCGGCGAGGTTGAGGTGGAGCTTCGCGGCTACTATCAGAAGCTGAGCGCCGACGGGGGAGCGGTGACTGTCCCCATGGAAAAGGCGCCGTGGGGCGATGTCTTTGGCATGTGCACCGACCGGTTTGGTGTTTCCTGGCTGGTCAATGTCAACGCCGCCCAGGCAACGCCGGCGACCTGACGTCCGGGGCCCCTGCCGGCCATGCTGCCGATCTTCGCTCGCTCCTTGAGGCCGGGCCCCGCCACTGCGAGGATTAACTGGTGAGCCCACTCATGGAGTTTCTCTCCGACAAATGGTGGATGGTATTTCCGCTGATGGCGGTGGCCGGCCGCTGGGCCGGGGGATGGCGGCTGGCCGGCGAACGCCGGCACCGGCGCCGGGTTGAACTGTACAAACTCAGGAACGAGGCGCGGGAAGCCGAGATGGCGTCCATAGCCGAGGTGCAGGCGCTGATGGCGACCCATGACGCCACCAATCGGCGGTGGCTGGACTATGAGCTCGATGTGGGCAAGCTCATCGACTTCCCCATGATGACCGACGTCCGCGAACCGCTCACTGTGGCCTTCCTTCGCGCCAAGCGGGAAGCGGACGGCCAGCGTCCTGCCTCCGCCGCAGACCTCCGGTCCGTGTCCGGCCTGAAGGCCTACCGGCAAGTGGTCAACAACTTCGCGGTGGCGCTTGACGTGGCCGAGCGCGAAGCCCGGCGCGTCAGGGACAGCAGGTTCAGCGGACCTGAACGCGAACGGCTGGCCACGGCCCGGAAGCTGCTCATGATCGCCGAGAACGACGCCGCCACCCCGGCCGAACGGCAGGCTGCCTACAAGCGGGCGCGGCGTGAACTGGACGGCCTCATCGTCCTGCCCGACGTCACCCTGGCGGTTCTAGAAGGGAAAATCGCGCCCGAACTGGACTCCGGACCGCGGCCGCCCCAGTTACACCAAGGCTGAACCCCTGCAGGGGCGGCATGGCACGCACGCTCTATTTGGACGTGGACGGGGTGGTTTGTCCGTTCGGACCGGAGGGAACCACCGGCTGGGGTTCGGCCTGGCAGCGCGCCGAGGCCGGACTGTTGCCCGTGGCCTTCGCAGCCGAGCTCGTGGCCGGGCTCAATGCCCTGGCCCGCACGCCCGGTCTCCGTTGTGTCTGGCTTACCAGCTGGGAGGAGCTGGCGCCCCAATACCTGTGCCCCGCCGTCGGCCTTGTCGGCACGGACTGGCCGTACCTCGCCGCGGTGGGCCCCGGTAGCGGGACCGGCTGGTGGAAGCTGCGTGCCATCCAGGCGGACGTCGAAAACACGGGGCCGGGCGCGTTCGCATGGGTGGACGACCAGCTGGCTTTCGAGGCTGAGGCGCAGCAGTGGGCACGGATCCTGGGCCGCCGGGTCCTTACCGTCTCACCACATCCCCGGCACGGAATAACGCCTGCGGAACTGAACCGGCTCCGGTCTTTCCTGGCCC
Source organism: Pseudarthrobacter defluvii (assembly GCF_030816725.1). Lineage (NCBI taxonomy): Bacteria > Bacillati > Actinomycetota > Actinomycetes > Micrococcales > Micrococcaceae > Pseudarthrobacter > Pseudarthrobacter defluvii. The sequence goes on along the minus strand of NZ_JAUSYG010000001.1, from coordinate 2,104,207 downwards.
AGCCCGTGTTTTGACCTCATGCCGGGGACGCGTACGATCGATAGGGTTTCCCGCCGGTTGTGCCGTCACCGTAAGTCATTCCACGCAAACAGCTGGTGAACTATGCTGTGCAAGGCAGCCTGGTAAGAGAAACTGCTGAACGTCGTCTCTGCAGATTGGGCAACAGGTGGATATCACCTTCATGGTGGCGCTGGTCATCGCACTGGCACTATTTTTCGACTTCACGAACGGTTTCCACGACACCGCGAACGCCATGGCAACGCCCATCGCGACGGGGGCCATCAAGCCCAAGACTGCGGTGGCATTGGCAGCAATCCTGAACCTCGTGGGCGCGTTCCTGTCCACCGAAGTGGCCAAGACAATCTCCGGCGGCATCATCCGGGAGGGATCCGACGGCGTACAGATTACCCCGGACATCATCTTCGCCGGGCTGATGGGAGCCGTCCTGTGGAACATGATCACCTGGCTGAAGGGTTTGCCGTCCAGTTCATCCCACGCACTTTTTGGCGGACTGATCGGCGCGGCAATCGTCGGCGCAGGATTCAGCTCAGTCAACCTTGAGACGCTGCTCCAGAAGGTCATTCTCCCGGCCGTCTTCGCACCGCTGATCGCGGGCGTTGCCGCCTATGTCTGCACCCGCCTGGCCTATGCCCTCACCTCCCGGCACGACCCCGAGACGGGCAGCAAGCTCACCCAGAAGCGCGGCGGCTTCCGCAACGGCCAGGTCTTCACGTCCAGCCTGGTGGCCCTGGCGCACGGGACCAACGACGCCCAGAAGACCATGGGCATCATCACGCTGGTCCTGATCGCCGCCGGAAGCCAGGCGCCCGGTTCCGGTCCCCAGTTCTGGGTCATCTCCGCCTGCGCCCTCGCCATCGCCATCGGCACTTATTCCGGCGGCTGGCGCATCATCCGCACCATGGGTTCGGGCCTGACGGAAGTCAAGCCGGCCCAGGGCTTCGCGGCCGAGACAAGCACTGCGTCCGCCATCCTCGCCTCTTCGCACCTTGGCTTCGCCCTGTCCACCACGCAGGTGGCGTCCGGTTCAGTGATCGGCTCCGGAATGGGACGCCGCGGGACCACCGTCCGCTGGAACATGGTGGGCAGGATCGCGCTGGGGTGGCTCTTTACCCTGCCGGCCGCCGGCGTTGTCGGCGCCCTGACAGCGCTCCTGGTGAAGACCGGCGCCGTGGGCATCCTCATTGCCGCCGTCGCAGGCAGCGCCGCCATCCTGTTCATGTTCTTCTACTCACGCAAGTCTTCCGTGAGCCACCAGAACGCCGTTGAGGTGGAGGAGGCGGGCCAGGCGGTCCGGTTCGCCAAGAAGAAGGCCCGGGCCGAGGCCAAGGCGAAAGCCAGGGCCGAGGCAAAAGCCAGAGCCGAAGCAAAAGCAAACAACACCAAGGAGAATCGGCGATGAAGTGGTTGGAACTCCTGACCGTTGCCGGCGCCACCCTCATATCCGCCGCCACAGTGGTGACCCTCTACTCACTTGGCGTCCGGCTGACGGCCATTGCCGCTGACGCGCAGCAGACGTCCCCCGGAGTGAAGCGGTCCCTCGCCTACATGTGTTTCGGCCTGTGCGGCGTCGCTGTCCTGGTGGGGCTGTACCTGATCATCCCCTACTTCTCCAAGTAGCACTCTCCCGCTGGCCGGGGTCTGGGCAGCGCGCAGGCCGATAGCTAGGCTAGGGCCATGCCGCGTATCCAATACTTTGTGGCCGCGTCCCTTGACGGCTTCATCGCCACCACCACTGACGACCTCGGCTGGCTGCTGCAGTTCGACGGCTTCGAGGGCGGGGCGGACAGCTACAACGACTTCATGTCCGGCGTGGGCTGCATCGTCATGGGCGGGGAAACGTTCGCCTGGCTGATGGAGCACGAGCCGGGCAAGTGGCCGTACCCGGGCACACCCAGCTACGTCTTCACCCACCACGAATACCGCGCCCCGGATGGTGCGGACATCACCTTCGTCCGCGGGGGCATCCAGGAATTCATTGCGGACTTCCGGCACGCCGCCGGGGACAGGAACATCTGGGTGGTGGGCGGCGGGAACCTGGCGGCACAGTTCGCCGACGCCGGCCTGCTGGATGAGATCATCCTCTCCGTCATCCCGGTGGTGCTGGGCGAGGGCAAGCGTCTGCTGCCGATGAAGGGCCCGACGCCGCCACTTGAGCTGGCTGGCTCGCGCACCCTGGGCAGGGGCATCGTCGAGTTGCGCTACCTGCTGCCCGCGGTCCCGGGCCCACAGCCCTGAGCCAGGCGTCCTGCCCGGCATACCTCAGCCGGAGTTGTCCCGGAGCATGTTGGTGATCCGGGCCGTGGAAAGGCGCCGTCCCCGGCTGTCGGTCATGACCACCTCGTGCGTGGTCAGGGTCCGCCCCAAATGGATGGCACTGCAGGTGCCGGTCACCATGCCCTCCGCGATGGACCGGTGGTGAGTGGCGTTGACCTCGATGCCCACGGCGTGCCGGCCAGGACCTGCGTGCATTCCTGCGGCGAAGGAACCCAGGGTTTCTGCCAGCACCACGTGCGCCCCGCCGTGCAGGATCCCCGCCACCTGGGTGTTGCCCTCGACGGGCATGGTGGCAACGGTGTGTTCCGGGCTCATTTCCAGGAAATGGATGCCCATCTTCACCACCAGGGCGCCGACGCCGAACCTGCCCAGCCAGCCGTGCATGTGGTCGGGAATTCCGGCAGCTGCCAGCTCTTCGGCGAAAGCGCCCGGCGTGAAATTGTCTGTCATGGCAACTAGGCTGGCACCTGTGAGTGAAACAACCAAACCGGCTCCCTTCCCGTCCCAGGCCATTGATGAGGGGGCCGCCGTGCAGCGCCCGTCCGCCGCCCCAAAGCCTGCTGCGAAGAGCGCCACCCCCGCCGCCGGTGGGTCTGTTTCAGCTACGGAAGCGCCCGTCATTCCCATTACCGGCCAGCCGCGGTTGCTGGTCCTGGACGGGCACTCCATGGCCTTCCGCGCATTCTTCGCCCTGCCGGCGGACAAGTTCTCCACCTCCAACGGCCAGCACACCAACGCCATCCACGGCTTCATCTCCATGCTGATCAACCTCATCAAGGAGCAGCAGCCCACGCACATCGCCGTGGCGTTCGACGTCTCCGATGAATCCACCCACCGGAAGACCGAGTACAGCGAGTACAAGGGCGGCCGGAACGAAACCCCCCGCGAGATGAGCGGCCAGATCGACCTCATCGGCCAGGTCATGGAGGCCTGGGGCATCAAGACCATCAAGATGCCCGGCTATGAGGCCGACGACATCCTGGCCACCCTTGCTGCCATGGGCGAGAAAGCCGGGTTCGAGGTCTTGCTCGTCTCCGGAGACCGGGACGCGTTCCAGCTCGTCACGGACAACGTCTTCGTGCTCTACCCCAAGAAGGGCGTCAGCGACATCCCGCGGATGGACGCAGCCGCCATCGAAGCGAAGTATTTCGTTCCCCCGTCCCGGTACTCCGACCTCGCGGCCCTCGTGGGGGAGACGGCGGACAATCTTCCCGGCGTGCCCGGCGTCGGTCCCAAGACGGCGGCGAAATGGATCAACCAGTACGGGGGCCTGGAAGGCGTCCTGGAGCACCTTGACTCCATCGGCGGCAAGGTGGGCGACGCCCTGCGGGAGAACGTCGACGCCGTCAAGCGCAACCGCCGGCTGAACCAGCTCCACACCGACCTCAGCCTCCCCGTCACGCTCGAGGACCTCTACCAGCCGCGCCCGGACCAGGCGGCCATTGAGGACCTGTTCGACCAGCTTGAGTTCAAGGCCATCCGTGGCCGCCTGTTCGCCCTCTACCGCGATGCTGACACCCCGGCCGCTGAACGCGAAAGCATCGACACCCCGCACTACGCCGCCCCGGCTGGTGCGGCCGAACTGGCCGCCTTCCTGGCTGCAGGCTCCGGCCAGCGGTCAGCCCTCGCCGTCGACCTCGTCCCGGGCCGGATCGGAGAGGACGCTGCCGCGCTGGCCATCGTCCGCAGTGACGCCGCGGTATTTCTGGACCTCGCAGGTCAGGACGCGGAAACCGAAAACGTGCTCGCCGCATGGCTGCGGGATCCCGAAGCGCCCAAGGTGATTCACGGCTTCAAAGGTGCACTTAAGGCACTGACGGCCCGCGGCCTGGAGTTGGAGGGCGTGGTGGACGACACCTCCATTTCCGGCTACCTGATCCAGCCGGACCGCCGCAGCTACGAACTTGCTGAGCTCGCCCAGCACCACCTCAACGTGGGAATCCCTGCCGCCACGGCGAAAGCGGGGCAGCTGGAGCTGTCCTTCGACGGCGAGGACACCGCTGCAGCCGATTCCCTGGTACAGGCCGGCGCCGTGGTGCTGGCCCTGAGCCGCTACTTCGAGGACGAACTCAAGGAGCGCAAGGCAGAGGAACTGCTGTCCACCCTTGAGCTGCCGGTCAGCCGCGTCCTGGCCGACATGGAGCTTGCGGGCATTGCCATCGACATGGACAAGATGGACGACCAGCTTTCCGACCTCGCCAGGGTGATCGACCAGGCCCAGGAACAGGCCTTCGCCGCCATTGGACACGAGGTCAACCTGGGCTCGCCAAAACAGCTGCAGACCGTGCTGTTCGACGAACTGCAGCTGCCCAAGACCAAGAAAATCAAGTCCGGCTACACCACTGACGCCGCCTCGCTGAAGAACCTCCTCGAAAAGACGGGGCACGAGTTCCTGGTCCAGCTCATGGCGCACCGCGAGGCCGCCAAGCTGCGCCAGATGATCGAGTCACTGAAGAAGTCCGTGGCGGAGGACGGCCGCATCCACACCACCTACGCCCAAAATGTCGCCGCCACCGGCCGGATCTCCTCCAACAACCCCAACCTGCAGAACATCCCGATCCGCAGTGAGGAAGGCCGCCGGGTCCGCGGCATCTTTGTGGTCAGCGACGGCTACGAATGCCTCCTGTCCGCCGACTACTCACAGATCGAAATGCGCATCATGGCGCATCTGTCCGGTGACGCGGGCCTGATCCAGGCGTACAAGGACGGCGAGGACCTGCACCGGTTCGTCGGCTCCAACATCTTCCACGTCCCCACGGACCAGGTCACCAGTGCCATGCGCTCGAAGGTCAAGGCCATGTCCTACGGCCTAGCGTACGGACTGACCTCCTTCGGCCTGTCCAAACAGCTGGAAATTTCCGTTGATGAGGCCCGCACCCTCATGAAGGACTACTTCGACCGCTTCGGGGCCGTCCGCGACTACCTCCGTGGTGTGGTGGACCAGGCCAGGGTTGATGGGTACACGGCCACCATCGAGGGACGGCGGCGCTACCTGCCGGACCTCACCAGCACCGACCGCCAGCTGCGTGAGAACGCCGAGCGCATTGCACTGAACAGCCCCATCCAGGGCTCGGCCGCTGACATCATCAAGCGGGCCATGCTCGGCGTCCACGCCGAGCTCCAGGCGCAGGGCCTGAAGTCGCGGATGCTGCTCCAGGTCCACGACGAACTGGTCCTGGAGGTGGCTGCGGGGGAGCGGGCTGCCGTAGAGAAGCTGGTGACCGACCAGATGGCTGCTGCGGCGGACCTCAGCGTCCCCCTGGAAGTCCAGATCGGCGTCGGGCCCAGCTGGTACGACGCCGGCCACTAGGCCCCCTGCGGAGCTGGCCGCCTCGCTGCAGCTTTTTGCTGGTCAGGCGCCGGATTCCTAACTAGGCTCGGGTAAATGGGTGATCTGAGCGGAAACTATGAAATCCGGCGCATTCCGGCCGTCTCCGAAGGCAGTGAGGGCTACGCCGAAGCGGCGGCCTGGGCCCGGGCGGTCGCCTTCGGGTTCCACGACTCCACGCGTACCCCCGAGCACGTGGCGCGTTCAATGGCCACCTACGCGGCGGATGGCAGGGTCTTCACGGGGGCCTACCAGACGGGAACGCCGGCGGAGCACTCACTCCCGGCCGAGGTGCCCGTGGCCACGTTCGGGACGTTGCGGAAAACCCTCAACATCGGCTACGGGCGGATGCTTGAAGCCCAGATGGTCACCGCGGTGACCGTCAGGACCTCCCACCGCCGGCGCGGCCTGCTGCGCCGGATGATGAGCGAGGACCTGGCGGCAGCCAGGGAAGACGGCATCGCAGTGGCCGCCCTCACCGCCTCCGAGGGAAGCATCTACGGACGGTTCGGCTACGGCGTCGCCAGCCTGGAGCGCACCGTCAAGGTGGACACCACGGCCAGGTTCAACCTGCGCCACCAGGCCACCGGGACCGTGGAGGTGGCGGACCCGAAAGTCCTGCTCGACGTTGCCCCCAAGGTCTTCGACCGGGTGCACCGCCACACGCCCGGCTCCCTCGGCCGCCAGGAATGGTACCGGCAGCTGGCGTCCGGCTCCATCGGCCGCGACGGCAAGGAGGATCCCGCCATCAAGGCGGCGCTCCACTACGGGCCGGACGGCCGCGTGGACGGTTACGTCTCCTACAAGTTCGCCGGCTGGGATACAACGCCCGCAACGGTGGAGGTGGTGGACCTCCTGGCAGCCACGGACCACGCCTACCTGGAACTCTGGCAATATCTCGCTGCCATCGACCTCGTCGAACGCGTGTCCTGGAACGAAGCCCCGGTGGACGATCCCCTGGCCTGGGCGCTGGCTGACCCCCGCTGCATCGACGCCTCGGACAGCCGGGACATGCTCTGGCTCCGGATCCTCGACGTTCCGCAGGCGCTGGCGGCCCGGCACTACCCGGCCGACGGGCGTCTGGTCTTCGAGGTGGGGGACCCGCTGGGCCTCACCGCTGGAAGGTTCGCGCTGGACGTCAAGGGCGGCCAGGCCGCCGTCGAACGCGTTCCAGCAGGGGAGGAAGCTGACCTGGCACTGGACGTCTCGGCACTGTCCTCCATCTACCTCGGCGGAATCAACCCCGTCACGCTCAAGGCGGCAGGTGCGGTCTGCGGGATGACTCCCGGCGCAGCCTTCAAAGCACAGCAGATGTTCGCTGTGGAGCGGCCCACGCACTGCCTGACCCACTTCTAAGCGGCCGCGGCCCTGGCCCGCTTCCGCTTTGACCCCCATTGCCGGCAGCGACTAGACTGAACGGGCGTGTACCACGTGCACGCGCTTGCAGTCCCCTAAAGACTGCATTGAAAGCAATCCACAAATCAGGATGACCCGGGGAATCCATCGGATTCACCGAGAATCGCGCCTGCCTTCCATAACGCGGGCGCGCCGGTTTGCCTGACCGACTAACTATCCACAACGGAGCCCCTACTACATGACCATCACCTCCACCGAGAAGCCCGGTACCCCCGTAGTCGCCATTAACGACATCGGTACCGCTGAGGACTTCCTCGCAGCTGTCGACGCGACCATCAAGTACTTCAACGACGGAGACCTCGTCGAAGGTACCGTCGTCAAGGTCGACCGCGATGAAGTCCTGCTCGACATCGGTTACAAGACCGAAGGTGTCATCCCCTCCCGCGAGCTGTCCATCAAGCACGACGTTGATCCCGGAGACGTCGTCTCCGTTGGCGATCAGGTCGAAGCCCTGGTGCTCACCAAGGAAGACAAAGAAGGCCGTCTGATCCTCTCCAAGAAGCGTGCTCAGTACGAGCGTGCCTGGGGCGACATCGAGAAGGTCAAGGAAGAAGACGGTGTCGTCACCGGTACCGTCATCGAGGTTGTCAAGGGTGGTCTTATCCTCGACATCGGCCTGCGCGGCTTCCTGCCCGCATCCCTCGTCGAGATGCGCCGTGTGCGCGACCTTGCTCCGTACATCGGCCAGCAGATCGAAGCCAAGATCATCGAGCTGGACAAGAACCGCAACAACGTGGTCCTGTCCCGCCGTGCATGGCTCGAGCAGACCCAGTCCGAGGTCCGCTCCACGTTCCTCAACAAGCTGGAAAAGGGCCAGGTCCGTCCCGGCGTCGTTTCCTCCATCGTCAACTTCGGTGCATTCGTGGACCTGGGCGGCGTAGACGGCCTCGTCCACGTTTCCGAGCTCTCCTGGAAGCACATCGACCACCCGTCCGAGGTTGTCGAAGTTGGCCAGGAAGTCACCGTCGAGGTTCTCGAGGTCGACCTGGACCGCGAGCGCGTCTCCCTGTCGCTCAAGGCTACGCAGGAAGATCCGTGGCAGACCTTCGCCCGCACCCACGCCCTGGGCCAGGTTGTTCCGGGTAAGGTCACCAAGCTGGTTCCGTTCGGTGCGTTCGTCCGCGTCGAAGACGGCATCGAAGGCCTGGTCCACATCTCCGAGCTCGCCGTGCGCCACGTTGAGCTGGCCGAGCAGGTTGTCTCCGTTGGCGACGAACTGTTCGTCAAGGTCATCGACATCGACCTGGAACGCCGCCGCATCTCGCTGTCCCTGAAGCAGGCCAACGAGGGCGTCGACGCCGACAGCACCGAATTCGATCCTGCTCTGTACGGCATGGCCGCAGAGTACGACGAAGAGGGCAACTACAAGTACCCCGAGGGCTTCGATCCCGAGTCCAACGAGTGGCTTGAGGGCTACGAGAACCAGCGTGCAGCCTGGGAGCAGCAGTACGCTGACGCCCAGACCCGTTGGGAAGCACACAAGAAGCAGGTTGCCCAGCACGCCGCCGACGACGCTGCAGCTGCAACGTCCGGTGACAGCGATTCGGGTACCACCAGCTACTCCTCCGAGCCTGCTGCCACCGATTCCGGTGCCGGCACCCTGGCTTCGGATGAGGCACTTGCTGCCCTCCGTGAGAAGCTGACCGGCAACTAATTGCCGCCGGCCCGGACTTCCCGGGCTGACGCAACGGGCCCCTGCGAAAGCAGGGGCCCGTTGTGCTTTAAGGCAACCAGGCAACAAGTGCCGGCCGTTGCGCCCTCCGCCCGGCGCTAAAGCTCGACGACGGCCAGGACCGTTCCGTCGCCGTCGTGCGTCAGTGCCGCTCCGGCTGCCGCGAGCAGCCGCTGGGCGCTATGGTTACCGGCCAGGGTACGGGCAGTGACGCGCTTCAGGCCAGCACGCCGGGCCTTGGCCAGCACCAGGTCCAGGGCGGCGCCGCCGACGCCCCGGGAACGAAAGCTGCGGCCAAGCCAGATGCCGGTTTCCGCCATAGGGATGCCAGCTTCAGTGCGGCGCTTGAGGCGCACGGAACCGGCGATCTCGCCGCCGCTGTAGACAGCCCAGGTCTTTTCCGCGGCCGGTCCGTCCAGGCCCTCCGCTGCCGCATGGTGGTAGCTGAAGAACCAGGCCGTGCGCTCCAGGTTCCAGCCGGGGCCGCCCAACGGGGGAGCAACCTCGTCGGGGGAGGCGTCGCGCTTGGCCAGTGCGAGCAGCAGGTCCGCCACTGCCTGGTCAACGTCCACGAGAGCCACATCAGGCAAGGGGTTCATCGACCCATTCCGTCCCGTCGGGAGTGAGGCTGGCGGAACCGGCCGTGAGCTGCAGGACGCGGTCCCTGGCGGCGGCAAGGGCGGCAGCGTCGTCGGGCACGGCAACCCGCAGCATGGTGTCCCGGTCCTGGTAGGTGGTGTCCGCCATGACCATGCCGGCGGCCCGCAGGTCGTTCTCCAGCCGCCCTGCCACGGCGTGCGGTACGGCGGTGTAGCAAATGCGCCGCCTGCTGCGCCGGACCAGCGGTGCACGGTCCAGGGCCGCCGAGACAGACTCGGAATACGCACGGACCAGCCCGCCGGCACCGAGCAGGACACCGCCGAAATAACGTACGACGACGGCGCTGACATCACTGAGGTCCGTCGCGCCGGGCACGGTTTCCCGCTTCAGGAGGGCTTCGAGCATGGGGATGCCGGCGGTCCCGGCGGGTTCGCCGTCGTCGCTGGAACGCTGGATGGTGCGGTCGGGCCCAAGGACGAACGCGGAGCAGTGATGGCGCGCATCATGGAACTCCCGGCGCAGGCCTGCCACCAGGTCGCGGGCTTCGTCCTCGGTGCCGGCGCGACGGAGGACGGTGATGAACCTGGACCGCTTGACCTCCAGCTCGTGCCGAAAATCCCGTCCCGCTGCCAGGGTGGTATAGGTCCTGGCCCGGCTGTCCCCGTCCTGTGGTGGTTCCGCCGGTTTAAACACCGCTTCAGTCTAAAGGAGCAGGGCCTCGGGGCTTAGGTCCCGTGACAGGGCCGGCAACGGCCCGGAGAATCGACCCATGTCAGTGCCACGCAATCTGAAGCGGATGGCCGCCCCCGCAGGGATGCTGGCCGGAGTGGCTTCGGCCGCCTGGTTCCGGAGGTCCTACCTGCGCTGGAACGCCTCCGATGCCGAAGTGGAAGACCGGCTGCCGGGCGACGATTTTCTGCAGGTCGCAGACCTGCAGGCAACCCGTGCCGTCACCATTAAGTCCCCGCCGGACGCAGTGTGGCCATGGTTGGCGCAAATGGGTCAGGGCCGCGGCGGCCTGTACAGCTACGACTTCCTGGAAAACCTCGCGGGCCTCGACATCCACAGCGCGGACCGCATCCATCCCGAGTGGCAGGACATCAAACCCGGCGACCGGTTCCACCTGGCACCTGATCCTTCCGCGGACCTGGAGGTGGGCCTCGTGGACCGCGGCAAAGCGCTTGTCCTGCGCGTTCGGCCGGATTCCCCTCCCGGTCCTTTCGACTTCAGCTGGGCGTTCGTCCTGCGGCCGCAGCCCGACGGCACCACAAGGCTGCTGGCGCGGGAGCGTTACGCCTATCGGAAATGGTGGACGCGGGTCATGGTCGAGGCAGTGGAGGTAGCGAGTTTCATCATGTCCCGGCGAATGCTGAAGGGGATCAAAACCCGCGCTGAGGGCACCGCCCAAATGCCGGATGAGCCCATCCGGGAGTTTCCCGGCTGATGGCCACGCCTTTGGCCCTAGGGTGGGAGGGTGCTGAAAATAGGGCTGACGGGCGGGATCGCCTCAGGGAAATCGGTGGTGGCCGCGCAACTGTTGGAACGCGGCGCCGTATTGGTGGACGCGGACGCGCTGGCCCGTGAGGTGGTCGAGCCGGGGACCGAGGGGCTGGAACGCATCGTGGCGGAGTTCGGCGCAGGGATGCTCGACGGCGGCGGGCGGCTTAATCGCCCCAGGCTGGGCGAGGCAGTGTTCGGCGACCCGGGACGGCTCGCCGCGCTGAACGCAATCGTCCACCCCCTGGTACGTGCCCGCGCCGCGGCCATCACTGCTGCGGCCTCCGCTGACGCTGTCGTGGTCCAGGACATTCCCCTCCTGGTGGAGACCGGGCAGGGGGCCAATTTCCATTTGGTGGCAGTGGTGGACGCGCCGGACGAAGTGCGGCTGCACCGCATGCAGGAGCTTCGCGGCATGACAGCTGAGGCAGCGCTTTCCCGCATGGCCGCGCAGGCGACGCGCGCCGAACGGCTGGCCGCTGCCGACGTGGTCCTGGATAACTCAGGCACCGTGCAGCAGTTGCTGGAGCAGGTGGACAGGCTGTGGGACGGCCGCCTGGTGCCGTTCGCCCGCAACCTGGCAGAAGGTAGGCGGGCACCGCGGCGCGGGGGAGTGGTCCTGGAGCCGCACCGGCCGGACTGGGCGCAGGAGGCGCAAAGGATAGCGGCAAGGATTACTGCGGCGGCGCCCGACCACATCCTCGCTGTGGACCACATCGGCTCCACCTCTGTGCCTGGCTTGGCCGCCAAGGACGTGATCGACCTGCAGGTCACGGTGCCGGACCTGGAGGCCGCGGCGGCGGTTGCGCCGCTCCTGGCCGCAGCCGGCTTTCCGGCCGTCCGGGGAGTGGAGGCGGACACCCCGAAGCCCGGCGATCCCGACCAGTCGGCGTGGTTGAAGCGGTTCCACGCCAACGCGGACCCTTGCCGTGCAGTGAACGTCCATGTCCGGGCGGCGGGTTCGGCCGGTTGGCGGTACGCCCTGATATTCCGGGACTGGCTCCGGAACGACCCCTCCGCGCTGCGGCTTTACGAGGCGCATAAGGCGGACCTCGCCGGGCGCTTTGCAGACCCGGCCGGCACCGGGGCCTATGCCGAGGCCAAGGAACCCTGGTTCACGGACGTAGCCTGGCCACGGATGTCCGCCTGGGCGGAGGCAACCGGGTGGGAACCGCCGTCGTACCCGTCCTGACCGGGAGCCGGGCACGGGTGGTTGTTCGCCTGTAACGGACGGGGCCGTTCAGTGTCGGTGCCCGGTTGTAAATTAGATCCATGAGCCTTGCGCAGGAAGTCAACCGTTTTGTAGCGCCCTTCGAAGTCATCAGCGAATTCCAGCCCGCGGGCGATCAGCCTGCCGCTATCGCTGAGCTGACGGAGCGCATCAATAACGGTGAGAAGGACGTGGTGCTGCTCGGTGCCACCGGTACCGGTAAGAGCGCCACCACCGCCTGGCTTATCGAACAGGTGCAGCGCCCCACCCTGGTGATGGTGCAGAACAAGACCCTCGCCGCGCAGCTGGCCAACGAGTTCCGCGAACTCCTGCCCAACAACGCGGTGGAATACTTCGTCTCCTACTACGACTATTACCAGCCCGAAGCCTACGTGGCCCAGACGGACACTTTCATCGAGAAGGACTCCTCCATCAACGAGGAAGTCGAGCGGCTCCGGCACTCGGCCACGAACGCGCTGCTGACCCGCCGCGACGTGGTGGTGGTGGCCACCGTCTCCTGCATTTACGGCCTGGGTACCCCGGAGGAGTACATCGCCGGGATGGTCACCCTGCGAAAGGGCGCCGAGATGAACCGGGACGACCTCCTGCGTAAGTTCGTCTCCATGCAGTACGCCCGGAACGACATGGACTTCCACCGCGGAACTTTCCGCGTCCGCGGCGACACGGTCGAAATCATCCCCATGTATGAGGAATTGGCCATCCGGATCGAGTTCTTCGGTGATGAAATCGAGAACATCCAGACGCTCCACCCGCTCACCGGCCAGGTGATCCGGGACGAAGAGGAGATGTACGTGTTCCCGGCCTCGCACTACGTTGCCGGGCCGGAGCGGATGGCGCGCGCCATCAAGCGGATCGAGGATGAACTGGCCGACCGGCTGAAGGTGCTGGAAAGCCAGAACAAGTTGGTGGAAGCACAGCGCCTGCGCATGCGCACCACGTACGACCTTGAAATGATGCAGCAGATGGGCTTCTGCAACGGCATCGAGAATTATTCTTCCCACATCGACGGGCGCGGGCCGGGCACCGCCCCTCACTGCCTCCTGGACTACTTCCCGGACGACTTCCTGCTGGTGGTTGATGAGTCCCACGTGACCATTCCCCAGATCGGCGCGATGTACGAAGGCGACATGTCGCGGAAGCGGAACCTGGTGGACTTTGGGTTTCGACTGCCGTCAGCCATGGACAACCGGCCGCTGAAGTGGGACGAGTTCCTGGAACGGGTAGGCCAGACTGTCTACCTTTCCGCCACACCCGGCAAATACGAGTTGGGGAAGGCGGACGGGTTCGTCCAGCAGATCATCCGGCCCACCGGCCTGGTCGATCCCGAGGTGGTGGTCAAGCCCACCAAGGGCCAGATCGATGACCTGCTCGGTGAAATCAAGACGAGGGTGGAGAAGAACGAACGGGTCCTGGTGACCACATTGACCAAACGCATGGCGGAGGACCTCACGGACTACCTGCTGGGCCACGGCGTCAAGGTCGAATACCTGCACTCGGACGTGGACACCTTGCGGCGCGTGGAGCTCCTGCGTGAACTGCGGATGGGATCCTTTGACGTCCTGGTGGGCATCAACCTCCTGCGTGAAGGACTGGACCTGCCCGAGGTATCCTTGGTCAGCATCCTGGATGCGGACAAGGAAGGCTTCCTGCGCTCGTCCACGTCCCTCATCCAAACCATCGGGCGCGCCGCCCGTAACGTGTCCGGCGAGGTGCATATGTACGCGGACCGCATTACGGACTCCATGGCCAACGCTATCGATGAGACCAACCGTCGGCGCGCCATCCAGGTTGCCTACAACAAGGAACACGGTGTCGACCCGCAGCCGCTGCGGAAGAAGATCGCCGACATCACGGACCAACTGGCCAAGGAAGACGCCGACACCAATGCACTGTTGGGCAGCTTCGACTACGGCAAGGGCAAGCGCGGCATCACCGGGGCAAACAAAGCTGGTGCCAAGAAGGGCGCGGCCCAGGTCCGTTCCGACGGCCTGGCGGCGGCCCCGGCCGAGGACCTGGTGGGCCTGATCGCGCAGCTGACCGAACAGATGCACGGCGCGGCCGCGGAACTGCAGTTCGAGGTGGCGGCGCGGATCCGCGACGAGGTCGGCGAGCTGAAGAAGGAACTGCGCCAAATGCAGGCGGCCGGACACGCCTAGGGCTGGGCCTCTGCCTCAGCAGCAACCCCGGTTGTGGGGAGCGGATTAAGCAGGAACGGCGGGCACCCCCTCCAGGGAGGTGCCCGCCGTTCTGGCAGTCCGGTCCGGTGCTGCCTCCTACTTCTTCCTGGCCGAGTCGATCAGGCCCTGTGCTTCCTGCATCAGGCCCTTGGCCGCGTCGGACGGTGACCGCCGGTCGAAAAGGACGTCGCTGCTGTACCGCTGGATCAGCGCCTGAACGCCGGAGGAACCGGTCGGAGGCACGGGCGGAACGCCCTGCAGATCGGGCTTGATGTCCTTGAGGAACGCCGCAGCCGCCTTGTCCGCGGGCGTCAGTTGCGGGTCAATCGCTGTCTGCACTTCGGAGTTGGTGGGGAAGCCGCGCTCCGTCAGGATGGTCTTGGCAGCGTCCAGGTTGTTCAGCAGGTAGTTGACAACTTCGGAAGCCTCCTTTGGATGCTTGCTGCGGGACGAGACGGACCAGAACATGGACGGCTTGTATGACATGCCGTTGTCCTTGGCGCTCCCGGTGGAGCTGGGTGCGCGCAGGATCTTCACCTCAGTCTTCAGCGCGGACTGCAGCGCGTTGACCTGGTTGGTCCACCACCACGACATGGCTGTCTTGCCCGTGGCGAAGAGTGTCTGCTCCACAGGGGCGCTGATGTCCTCGGTGGCGATGTTGGCCGGTGCGGCTGCCCCCTTGTTGCGCAGGTTCAGGATGTTTTCGAAAAAGGAAGTAGCGGTGGCCTCCTTGAAGCCGAGGCCGCCGTCGGCCGAGTACAGCGACTCGTCGTGCTGCATGGCCCAGGTGTTCAGATCGGAGTCGGTCAGTGAGTAGGAACTGCCGTAGTTGGTCTGGCCTGCCTTGGCCGCCGCGGCCGCGATCTGCGCGGCGGTCTTGGTGTAGTCGTCCCAGGTCCAGGTCTTGTCGTCCGGGATGGGCACCCCATAGTCCTGGAACATCTTGGTGTTGATCATCACGGCCTTGGCGTTCTGGCCGGTGCTCAGGCCGTACTGCTTGCCGTCCACCTGGCCGGATTTCAGGGCGTCCTGGTCAATCTTGGAGGTGTCGATGTTGTCCTGCTTGGACAGGTCCAGCAGTGCTCCGCGGCCGCCGTACTCAGCGATGTACGCCTGGTCCATCTGGATCACGTCCGGAGAATCATTGGCGGCGGTGGTGGTGGCCAGCTTGTCCCAGTAGCTGCTCCACACCCCGGGCTCCGCCTGGATCTTGATGTTGGGATGGGAGGCCTGGAAGGAGTCAATGACCTGCTGCGTCTGTTTGTTCCGCAGGTCGTTGCCCCACCAGGTAAAGCGGATGGTGACGTTGCCGCCGCTGTCGCTGGACGAGGCCGGGGAGCAGCCGGTAGCCAGCAGGGCCACGGCGGCGGCCGTTGCGAGGGCCTTGGCCACCTTGCTAGTGCGAAGAGGAGTCTTCATTGACCAACCTTGACTTTCTGGATGAACACTAGACGCGAGAAACCGTTTTCTCACTGCGTGTGATTATTACAAGCGGCACAGGCAGGGTCAATGCTTTTTCGGAAACCGTTATCCGGAAGAGCTGTGGGCTCCGCCGGGGCATCGCCGCGACGGTGCTGGGGTACAGTTAATGGCACGTAGGGGAGTATCCCAAAGCGCTACGATCGTCAACACGCAGGGCACAGTTGCCCCGCCGGGCGTAGCGGGCCGCCACTTCAGCACCAAGTGCACAGGCAGGCCGGAGAGACTTACACCATTTTTGTGTACCCTGCGAAAGGCTGCCCTGTGCTCGATTTGCCCCTATGGTTCGAGGTTGGCTCGTTTGTCGTCCTCGGCCTGATTCTCCTGATCGATCTCCTCCTGGTGGTTCGCCGGCCGCACGAGCCGTCCATGAAGGAAGCCGGTTTGTGGGTGGCCTTCTACATCACCCTGGCGCTGGTGTTCGCCGGTGCCATGTTCGCTTTCACCGGACCTGAGTTCGGAAGCCAGTTCATCGCCGGCTGGGTCACGGAGTACAGCCTCAGCATTGACAACCTGTTCGTGTTCATCATCATCATGGCCAGGTTCTCCGTCCCCCGGAAATACCAGCAGGAAGTGCTGATGGTGGGCATCATCATCGCGCTCATCCTTCGCGGCATCTTCATCATGCTTGGCGCCATTGTCATCGAACAGTTCAGCTGGGTGTTCTACATCTTCGGCGCGTTCCTGCTGTGGACCGCCTGGAAGCAGGCGCAGGACGAGGGCGAAGAGGAAGAAGATCGGGAGAACCCGCTGATCGCCAGGATCCGCAAGGTCATCCCCATGTCGGAGAAGTTCGACGGCGGCAAGCTGCGGACCACGCTCAACGGCAAGAAGGTGTTCACCCCCATGGTGATCGTCTTCATCACCATCGGCCTGACGGACCTGCTGTTCGCCGTGGACTCCATCCCCGCGATCTTCGGCCTGACCCAGAGCCCCTTCATTGTCTTCACCGCCAACCTCTTTGCCCTGATGGGCCTGCGGCAGCTGTACTTCCTCCTCGGTGGCCTGATGAACCGGCTGATCTACCTCAAGCATGCGCTGTCCGTCATCCTGGCGTTCATCGGCGTCAAGCTGGTCCTGCACGCCATGCACGTGAACGAGTTGCCGTTCATCAACGGCGGCCACCACATCGAGTGGGCGCCGGAGATCCCGACGTTCGTGTCGCTCGCCGTCATCGTCGGCACCATCATCATTGCCGTGGTCGCCAGCCTGCTCAGCTCCAAGGCCCAGGCCGCCGCGATTGATCCCCGGCTTGAAGAAGACGTCCGGAAGAGCCACAGCGACGCCGAATAGGCACACCCGACCCCAAGATTCCTCCCGGTAGTCCCGGCCGCCTGCGCGGCCGGGACTACGTCCTTTAAAGCGCCCTGCAGCAGTGTCGGGGCCCACCCCTGTGGCAGACCCCGGCGCAGGACTATGCTCGGAACATGGCCCGCACACTTGTGAAGGAACAGGGCGTGGCCCAGGTGCAGCGGCGCACCGTTGTACTCCTGAGTACGGCCCAGGTGTTCGGTGGACTCGGAACAGGATCAACGGTGTCCATCGGCTCCATCCTGGCCGTCGAACTTTCAGGCTCCAGCGCCTGGGCGGGATCCGTTGCCACCGTGATGACCCTCGGGGCAGCGGCCGCCGCACTGCCGCTGGCATCACTGGCCGAACGGCGCGGCCGCCGGGCGGGCCAGGTGGCCGGCCTCTCCGCCGCGCTGGCAGGTGCCGTGCTCATGGTGCTGGCCGTGACATCCGGTGCCTTCATCCTGCTGGTCCTGGGAGCGGCAGGCATCGGCGTGGGCACCGCCGCGAGCCTGCAGGCAAGGTTTGCCGCCGTCGATCTCGCTCCCGCCGAGCACCGTGGCCGGGCACTTTCCACCGTGGTCTGGGCGGTGACCGTTGGCGCCGTTGCCGGGCCGAACCTGATCCAGCCCGGCACTGCCGTTGGAGCGGCGCTGGGCCTGCCGCCCATCGCTGGCCCCTTCGTGATTTCCGGGGCCGGGCTCCTGATCGCTGCGGTGCTCCTGTTCGCCGGCCTACGCCCGGACCCGCTGCTGCTGGCACGCGAACTTGCCGCCGTCAACAGCGGGACCGACCAGGCCGGGGCGCACGAACCGTTGATCCCGGCGGTTGATAGCACGCGCGCCCGCGGCCCTGGGCCTGATGTCCCCGCATCCGATGTCACCGCGTCCGATCTTCCCGGGCCCGCTGTCCAGGCCGCCGCAGCGGCGGCCGGAGGCTCGCTGGGCCGCGGACTGCGGGCCATCCGCAGTTCACGGACTGCGCTGCTGGCGGTGACCGCCATCGTCGCCGCCCATGCTGTGATGGTGGGCGTGATGTCCATGACGCCGCTGCACTTGCAGCACCTTGTGGAGGGGACCGGCCCGCACGCAGGACATGGGGTCGAGGGCGACGTGCTGGTCATCATCGGCTTCACGATTTCGCTGCACATTGCCGGGATGTTCGCGCTGTCCCCGGTGATGGGGTGGCTGACGGACAGGGCAGGCAGGATCGAGACCATCATGATCGGCTTCACGGTGCTGGTCGCGGCTGTGGCCATCGCCGGGTTCGGACAGTCCTCAACCGCCGGTGTGGCCGTGGGCCTGGTCCTGCTCGGCGTGGGATGGTCCGCTGCCACCATCTCGGGGTCCACGCTGCTGGCCGAGAGCGTGGGGCGGGATGCAAGAGTGGCGGTGCAGGGAGTGTCCGACATGCTGATGGGTGCCGCCGGTGCCGTGGGCGGCGCATTGTCAGGGCTGGTGCTGGGTTTTGCCGGCTACCTGGGCTTGAATCTGCTGGGCGGCACCATCGGGGCGGTTGTCCTGGCCGCCGCGATCGTCGCCCGGACGTCGCACCGGCAGTCAGCGGCCGCCTGAGCGGGCCATGCCCAGCAGGCGCGCGAAGATCCTCTCACCGTCGTCGGCGATCCCGTCGTGATGGAAGTCTGCGGTCTCCCAGACCTGCAGGCCCCGCACGGCAGCCGCCGTGCGCAGGGAGAGGTCCCGGTCCACATAGATGTCGTTCCGCGTAGACTGCCGCGGCCACGGGAACATTGTTGGCCGCCAGCACCTGCGGGTCGTAAAGCGGCTTCCAGTCCTGCTTGCGGGCCAGCAGTTCAGCGACTTCCCGCAAAGCGTGCAGGGCAGGGTCCTGTTCGAAGTACCACGGGTACACCATCTCGCCGGTCAGCAGCAGGGGCTCGGCGTCGGGCCTGAACCACGGGTTCTCGGCAAGCATCCGCCGGGCTGACCAGTTGGTAGCCTGGCCCTGGCCGTAGATGGATTCGTGCATCAGGGCATAGAGCGGGTTGGAACGGCGGGAAACCACTCCCTGGAGCTGTTCCAGGAACGTGTCCGAAAGCCGCGGTCCGCCGGCCGTTTCCACGAAGGCGTCTTCCAGCAGGTAGTGCAGGCTGTCCACGCGGGTGTTGCCACCCAGGTATGCCCCGGCCATCTGGAACCGCTCCACGGTGAGGGGCGCGCCGTCGGGCAGGACCTCGGTGGTGGAGCGCAGGTGGCGGGCAATCCGTTCGACCGTAGTCCGGTCCTCGGGATACCAGCCGAAGTACTCGTCGTTTCGTGCCGCAACGCGCTGGTAGGTGGCCCGGTACACGTCGTCCGCGCTGCCGGCCAGCGGTGCAAGCCCGCCGGTGATGAGCACTTCGAGCAGTCCCTCCGGTGCGAAGGACAAATAGGTCAGAGCGCAGAAGCCCCCGTAGCTCTGGCCGTAGATGGTCCAGGGTCCGGACCCCAGGGCTGTGCGGATCAGTTCCGCGTCCGCCACGATCGAATCTGCACGGAAGTGTTCAAGGTAGGCGGCCTGGTCAGCCGCGGATCCGCGGCCGGGCAAGGTGTTGCGGTCAAGGGGAGTGGAGAGTCCGGTGCCGCGCTGGTCCAGCATCAGGATCCGGAAGTCCTGTGCCGCTGCCTTGCTCCAGCCGCCCAGGGAACTCCACCTGTTCCCACGTCCGCCGGGGCCGCCCTGAAGGAAGAGAAGCCACGGGAGCCGTGCGGCCGCTTCCTCGCTGTGCGCGGAGGAGACGTATTCGCGCGCGAAAACAGTGATGGTCTCGCCGTCGGGTTGTGAGTGGTCCAGCGGGACGGTGAAGTAGTGCTCCGCGGTGCGCATGCCGCGGAATTCGTGCCTGGCCCTGACGGCGTGCCCGACGGCGGGAACCGCACCCGCCTGTGTCCTAGCCACGGGCAGGAGCGGGGAGGGAGGCTGCCTTGGCGAACTCGTCCAGCGCCCCGCCGGTGAGCCGGAAGGTGGACCAGCCGTCCATGGGGCGGGCTCCTAGGCGCCGGTAGAAGTTGATGGAGGGTTCGTTCCAGTCCAGCACGCTCCACTCAACCCGGGCGTAGCCGTTCTCGACCGCGATTGCGGCAAGGTGCTGCAGCAGGGCCTTGCCGTGCCCTTCACCGCGGGCCTCCGGGCTGACGTAGAGGTCTTCCAGGTAGATCCCGTGCACGCCCTCCCAGGTGGAGTAGTTCAGGAACCACAGGGCGAAGCCCTGCACGTCGCCTGCATCGTCTTCGGCCATGGCAGCGAACACCCGGGGGTTCCCGCCGAACAGCACCTGCTCCAGCAGTTCGGGGGTGTTCCGGACGGCGTCGGGTTCCTTCTCGTAATGAGCCAGTTCATGGATCATGCGGAGGATGGCGGGGACGTCGTGCCGGGTTGCGGGGCGGATTACACTCATTGTTCGAGCTTACCGCCGGCCCGTCTCAGAGGCGGTTTACCTCGGTCACCCGGACCACGGCTGTTCCGGTCGCGTCCGACTCCGCCAGGTCCACCTCCGCCGAGATGCCCCAGTCGTGGTTGCCGGCGGGGTCGTCGAAGATCTGGCGCACCTTCCACTTCCCGGGTTCCTCGGTGATGATCAGGAGGCCGGGGCCGCGCGCATCAGGTCCTGTCCCGATGTCGTCGTGTTCGTCGAAGTAGTCGTCCAGCACGTCTTCCCAGCGGTCGGCACCCCACCCGGAGCCGCCGTCGAGGTCTCCGAGCGCCGTGGCGTCCTCCTCGGCGAACAATTCCACCCGCCGGAACATCTCGTTGCGCACCATCACCCGGAACGCGCGGATGTTCGAGGTGAGCGACGGCGGCGGGGGCGGCGGTGCGTCGTGCGGCGTGGGCGCGGCACCGGAGGCCAACTCCTCCCACTCGTCCAGGAGACTGGAATCCACCTGCCGCACCAGCTCGCCCAGCCAGGCAGTGAGGTCGGCGAGGTCTTCCCGGAGCATGTCCTGCGGGACGGTTTGGCGCAGCGCCTTGAAGGCGTCCGCAAGGTACCGCAGCACGATCCCCTCGGAGCGGGCCAGGCCATAGAACTGGACGAATTCGCCGAAGTTCATGGCCCGCTCAAACATGTCGCGGACCACCGACTTGGGTGCCAGCTCAAAGTCGCCCACCCACGGCGCAGCCTTCCGGTACACCTCGAACGCCTCACCCAGGATCTCCGCGAGCGGCTGCGGGTAGGTGACTTCGTCCAGCATGGCCATCCGCTGGTCGTAGTCGATGCCGTCGGCCTTCATGGCCGCCACCGCCTCGCCGCGGGCCTTCTTCTGCTGCGCCGATAGGATCTGCCGCGGTTTCTCCAGGGTCGCCTCGATGACAGACACCACGTCCAGGGCGTACGACGGCGACTCCGGGTCAAGGAGGTCCAGTGCGGCAAGTGCGAAGGGGGAGAGCGGCTGGTTCAGGGCGAAGTTGGGCTGCAGGTGCACGGTCAGGCGGACTGTGCGGCCATCTGGCCCCTGCTCCTCCGGCGGGATCCGCTCGATGACTTCGGCGGCGAGGAGTTCGCGGTAGATGCCCAGCGCCTTCTTCATGAGCCGCAGCTGGGAGGAGCGCGGCTCGTGGTTTTCGGTGAGCAGCCGCCTGGCCGCGGCGAAGGGGTCGCCGGGCCGTTCCATCAGGTTCATCAGCATGGCGTGCGTCACCGTAAAGCTTGACGTCAGGGGGTCGGGGACAGATTCCACCAGCCGCTTGAACGTGGGCTCACCCCAGGAAACAAAACCCTCCGGCGGCTTTTTCTTGACCACCTGGCGGAGTTTCTTCTGGTCGTCACCGAACTTGGCGGTGGCCTTCGCCATGGCCTTGACGTTCTCGACGACGTGCTCGGGTGCCTGCACCACCACCGTCCCGGCGGTGTCATAGCCCGCCCTGCCGGCCCGGCCCGCAATCTGGTGGAACTCACGTGAGTTAAGCAGGCGGGTGCGGACGCCGTCGTATTTGCTCAGAGCGGTCAGCAGCACCGTCCGGATGGGCACGTTGATGCCCACGCCCAGCGTGTCCGTGCCGCAGATGACCTTCAGCAGCCCTGCCTGCGCCAACTGTTCCACGAGGCGGCGGTACTTGGGCAGCATGCCGGCGTGGTGCACGCCGATGCCATGGCGGACCAAACGGTTGAGGGTCTTTCCAAAGCCCGCGGCGAAGCGGAAATTGGCGATCAACTCGGCGATCTTGTCCTTTTCCTCCCTGGTGCACACGTTGATGCTCATCAGGTTCTGGGCGCGGTCGATCGCCTCAAGCTGGCTGAAGTGCACCACATAGACCGGCACCTGACGGGTGGAGAGCAGTTCCTCCAGGGTCTCGTGGACGGGGGTCTGGTGGTAGTAGTAGTGCAGCGGAATGGGCCGCTCGGCTGAACTCACTGTGGTGGTGGCTCGGCCGGTCAGCGCCGTCAGGCCGTCCTCGAACCGGGTGACGTCGCCCAGGGTGGCGGACATCAGCAGGAACTGTGCCTGCGGAAGCTCCAGGAGGGGGACCTGCCAGGCCCAGCCGCGCTGCGGGTCGGAGTAGAAATGGAACTCGTCCATGATCACTGCGCCCAGTTCCGCTGCAGTGCCCTCGCGCAGGGCGATGTTGGCCAGAATCTCGGCGGTGCAGCAGATGATGGGGGCGTCCTGGTTGACGCCGGAGTCGCCGGTGATCATGCCCACGTTCTCAGCGCCGAAAATGTCACAGAGCGCAAAGAATTTCTCGGACACCAATGCCTTGATGGGTGCCGTGTAATAGCTCCGCCGGCCCTGGGCCATGGCCTGGAAGTGCGCGGCGACGGCCACCAGTGACTTCCCGGACCCCGTGGGCGTGGCCAGGATGACGTTGGCCCCCGTGGCCAGCTCCATGATGGCCTCGTCCTGCGCCGGGTACAGTGACAGGCCCCGGCTTTCGGTCCATTCCAGAAACCGGGTGTAAAGGGCGTCGGGGTCGACGGCGGCGGCCGGGTTGGGGGTGGACAGATCGCTCAGCTGGTCGACGAGTTTCATTGACTTCAACCTTAGTGCCACGTTGCGGACGGGGCAGGCGTACCGGGCGGGTTAGGCTACGGCTTGCCCGTGTGCACGTCAGAACTGGAGATAGTCATGAAATGGGACCCCGCAAAGTACGTCCAGTTTGGCGACTACCGGAACAGGCCGTTCTTCGACCTTGCGGCCCGGATCCAGGCGGAGGAACCCGCGCGGGTGGTGGACCTCGGCTGCGGGCCCGGGAACCTCACCGCAACCCTGGCCGAACGCTGGCCCGGCGCCCGGGTGGTTGGCCTGGACTCGTCCGCCGAGATGCTGGCGAAGGCCGCCCCGCTGTCGGCGGACCGTCCCGCCTTGATGTTTGAACAGGCGGACATTGCCGCCTGGATGCCCAGTCCCGGGACCGATGTGGTGGTGAGCAACGCGGCCCTGCAATGGGTCCCGGGCCACCAGGACTTGATGCGGAGCTGGCTCGAAGCCCTCCGGCCGGGCGCCTGGTTTGCCATGCAGGTACCTGGGAACTTCAACGCCCCGTCGCATGCCCTGATGCGGGAGCTGGCGGCCTCGGACCGGTGGGCGTCGAAACTGGGCGGGGTGCTGCGGGGCGGGGAGTCCGTGGGTGAGCCCGGGGACTATCTGGGCATCCTCCTCGACGCTGGCTTCGCGGCCGATGCGTGGGAAACCAGCTACCAGCAGGTTCTCACAGGGCAGGACCCGGTGCTGGAGTGGGTGAGGGGTACTGCCCTGGTGCCGGTGCTGGCGGCCCTTGATGAGGATGACGCCAAGCACTTCGAGACCGAGTACGCAGCCGCCCTTCGGGAGGCCTACCCGCAGGGCGTGCACGGCACGGTCTTTCCCTTCCGCCGGATCTTCGCCGTGGGCTGCAAGGCGGGCGGCTGACGGGTTTTCGGCAGCCGTCACAGCATGTGACAGCGCCGGAAAGTGATCTGGCTTACAATGGCCTCTGTGTTTCGGGGTCAAGCCGCTGGCCCCTTTTCTGGCCGTACGCATCTACAGGGGGTATTTTGCTGGTCGGACTCATGAGGCGGCAGCTCGCGGGCCAACACCGGCACGTATGGGCGATCGTCTTCCTCCAGTTGGTCCAGGCGGCCGCGAACCTGCTGCTGCCCACCGTGAACGCCGCCATCATTGATGACGGCATCGTCGCCGGAAGGCCTGAGGTCATCACGCGGCTCGGAGTGCTCATGGCCGCCATTGCCGTGGTGCAGGCAGCATCCGCCATTGCAGCGGGCTACCTTGGCGCGGTGGTGGCCATGAGGATCGGGCACCGCCTGCGGGCCCAGGTTTTCACCCGGATCCAGTCGCTGTCCTCCCAGGACGTGGCCTTGTTCGGAACCCAAAGCCTCACCACCCGCGCCACGAACGATGTCCAGCAAGTCCAGGCTTTCGCCGTCCTCGTCTTCACCATGCTTTTTGCCGGGCCGGCCATGGGCGTCGGAGGCATCGTGCTTGCCGTGCAGCAGGATGTGGCGCTGTCCGTCGTGGTGATCGTCATCGTGCCCCTGCTCCTGCTCATCATGTACCTGATCGTCCGCAGGCTGATTCCGCTCTACCGCGAAGGCCAGGACCTTCTGGACCGGTCCGGCGGCATTCTCCGCGAGCAGATCATTGGGGTGGATGTCATCCGCGCCTTCGTCCGCCAGGGCCATGAAGTGCGGCGGTTTGCCCAGACCAATGCCGGCCTGACTGCCAACAACCTGCAGTCGGCGCTCCTGGTGGCGGGGATGCTGCCGATGATCATGCTGGTGGTCAACACCAGTTCCGTTGCCCTCGTGTGGTTTGGCGGGCACCGTATCCAGGCAGGATTGATGAATGTCGGGGCGCTTACGGCGTTTATCGCGTACATCATGCAGATCCTGCTGGCCATCATGATGTCCATGTACGTCCTCATGACCGCGCCCCGCGCCGCCGTTTGCGCCGAACGGATCCAGGCAGTCCTGGACACCGAACCTTCGGTCAGCAGTGCCCCAAAGCGGCCCGCCCGCCTGGACCGGGCCCGCCTGGACCGTAACCATCCGGAACGTGCCCGTCTGGATACGGCGCAGCCGGCAAGGCTGACGTTCCAGGATGTTGGCTTCTCCTATCCCGGAGCGGAAGCCCCCGTTCTCGCCGGCCTCAGTTTCACAGCAGCCCCCGGTACCACCACCGCGATTGTCGGTTCCACCGGCAGTGGCAAGACCACGTTGCTGAACCTGGTTCCGCGTTTCCTCGACGCCACGGAGGGCCACATCACCCTTAACGGCCAGGACATCCGCGACCTGCCCCTGGATGAACTGCGCACGGCCATGGCCATCGTGCCCCAGCACTCCCACCTCTTCACCGGAACCATCGCCGACAACCTGAGGATGGCCGCGCCGGATGCCTCAGACGAAGAACTCTGGGCCGTCCTGGAGGCCGCGCAGGCCATGCGCTTCATGCGTGACCTCCCGCTTGGGCTTGCCACTCCCGTGGGCCAGGGAGGCGCCAGCCTGTCGGGCGGGCAGCGGCAACGGCTGTGTATCGCCAGGGCACTGTTGCGCAACGCGCCCCTGTATCTGTTTGATGACAGCTTTTCGGCGCTCGACTATGACACGGACACCAGGCTGCGGCAGGCGCTGGACCAGCAGCTCGCCGCCGCAACCATCATCCTGGTTGCCGAGCGCATTTCAGCCGTGGCGGATGCGGAGCTCATTTTGGTGCTCGACGGCGGCCGGCTCGTTGCGCAGGGAACGCACCAGGAGCTGTTGGAAACCTCGGCCACCTACCGGGAGATTGCCGAGTCGCAGCTCGCGTTGGACGGCACTCAGTGATGGCGGAGGAAGCCGGGGAAGCTGCGGAGAGGTTCTGGCCGACTGCCGGCAGGCTCCTGGGCCTCCTGCGCCCGTTCCGGCTGCAGATGCTGGGAGCTGTCGCAGCCACCTGCGTTTTCGCGGGCCTGAACGTTGCCGCCCCCAAATACCTTGGCGATGCCACCGACGTGGTGGTGGAGGGTGCCTTCCAGGGCACCCTCGACCAGCGCCTGGGAATCCTGCTGGCGGCCGTGGCCGTCATGTACGTCTTCGCCTCCCTGTTCAACTGGGTGCAGGGCGCGCTCACGGCCCACGCCGTGCAGGGGCTCATGTACGCGCTGCGCGCCTCGGTCGAGGACAAGCTCCACCGGCTTCCATCCACCTACTTCCGCGAACGCTCGCGCGGTGACGTTCTGAGCCGGGCCACCAATGACATCGACAACATTGCCCAGGCCCTGAACCAGGTCCTGACCCAGCTGATTGTGTCCGTCCTGATGCTGTGCGGTTCGCTGGCCATGATGCTCTGGATCTCACCACTGCTGGCAGCCATCGCCATCGCCAGCGTTCCAGTCTCCACCTGGATCACGGTCCTGGTGGCCAGGCGCTCGCAGGAGCATTTCGCCGGGCAATGGAAGGAGACCGGTGAACTCAACGCCCACGTGGAGGAATTCGTCAGCGGCCACGAAGTCATCAAGGCCTTCGGCCGGCAGGGACACGCGGTGGAAGTCTTCAGCCGCAGCAACGGACGCCTGGCGCGGGCAGCCGCCAAAGCGCAGTACTCCGCCGGGGTGGTCCAGCCGCTGATGGTGCTGATGGCGAACCTCAACTACATTGCCGTCGCGGTGGTGGGGGCCCTTCAGGTCATCGCAGGCGCCATGACCATCGGGGGCGTCCTGGCCTTCATCCAGTTCAGCCGGCTGTTCACCCAGCCGGTGGGCCAGATCGGGGGACTCCTCAACGTCATGCAGTCCTGTGCGGCGTCCGCGGCCAGGGTTTTCGTGCTCCTGGACGCGCGTGAGGACCCGCAGGAGCCTGGCGGGTCCGCTCCCGGCGCGCCGGCCGGGGGGTCCATCGTTTTTCACGACGTCACGTTCGGCTATCCAGGCTCCGTCCCAGCCGTCCGCAACCTCACCTTCACGGTGGAACCGGGGCGGTCGGTGGCAATCGTGGGCCACACGGGCGCGGGCAAGAGCACGGTGGTGAATCTGCTGATGCGGTTCCTCGAGCCCACGTCCGGGAGGATCACCATGGGCGGAAAGAACATCGCCGACATTCCCCGTGACCAATTGCGTGCCCGCTTTGGCGTGGTGCTGCAGGATTCCTGGCTTTTCGCCGGCACCATCCGCGAAAACATAGCCTATGGCCGGCCCGACGCCCCGGACGCTGCCGTTGTGGCCGCCGCAGAGGCCACCCACGCCGACCGCTTCATCAGGTCCCTGCCGCATGGCTACGACACCATGCTCGAGAACGGCGGGGAGCCGCTCAGCCAGGGCCAGCGGCAACTCCTCACCATCGCCAGGGCCCAGCTCGCCGCGCGCTCGGTACTGGTACTGGACGAGGCAACCAGTTCGGTGGATTCCAGGACCGAGCTGCTCATCCGCCAGGCGATGCAGCGGCTGCGGCACGGGCGGACCAGCTTCATGATCGCCCACCGTTTGTCCACCATCCGCAACGCTGATCTAATTCTCGTCATGGACCACGGACGCATCGTCGAACAAGGAACGCATGGAAGCCTCCTTGCCGCCAACGGCTACTACGCCAGGCTGTACAACGCCCAGTTTGCAGAAAGCGACGGCAAGGCCGGCGTCCTGGAGGGCGGCCTGTGAATGCTGCTGCCGACTTCCCGGGCTCTTGGCGGCCCAACCCTGCCAGCAGCGTAGCGCTCTTCGAGCAGCTGCGGCTGCAGGTCATCCACTTGGCGGACACCGGGGCGCTGGCCCCCGGCAGCAGGCTCCCCGCGGTCCGGGCCCTTGCAGAAAAACTCGACGTCGCACCCCACACCGTGGCCAGGGCCTATAAGGAGCTGGAGGCGGCCGGCGTCGTCGCCACCCGCGGGCGGAACGGGACCGTGGTTTGCGCCCGTGATGAGCGCCTGGGAGGCCTGTCCGACGCCGCAGCCGCCTATGCCGCCGTCGCAAAATCCCAGGGAGCCAGCTTTGCCGAAGCGGTAAAGCTGCTGGCCGCTGCCTACGATGTTCCCTGACGGCGGAACCGTCAGTGTTCGAAAAAGTTTTCGATTAGCATTATGGGGTGCCTAAAGCCTTAGCTGAAGAAACCCCTGCCCCCTCCACCGCCCTCGCCGTACCCGCTGCTGCGGCCGTCCAGCGTCCGGATCTCTCCCGCCTCGTGGTGAAGGGCGCGCGGGAGCACAACCTGCGCAACGTGGACCTCGATCTGCCGCGTGACGCCATGATCGTCTTCACCGGCCTCTCCGGGTCCGGCAAGTCCTCGCTGGCATTCGACACCATCTTCGCGGAGGGCCAGCGGCGCTACGTTGAATCGCTGTCCGCCTACGCACGCCAGTTCCTGGGCCAGGTGGACAAGCCCGACGTCGATTTCATCGAAGGCCTCTCACCGGCGGTCTCCATCGACCAGAAGTCCACCAGCAAGAACCCGCGGTCCACGGTGGGCACCATCACCGAAATCTATGACTACATGCGCCTGTTGTGGGCCCGCGTGGGCAGGCCCCACTGCCCGGTGTGCGGTGAGCCGGTGTCCAAGCAGACGCCGCAGCAGATCGTGGACCAGCTCCTTGAACTCGACGAGGGCACACGCTTCCAGGTACTGGCGCCGGTGGTGCGCGGCCGCAAGGGCGAGTTCGTTGACCTCTTCAAGGAATTGAGCGCCAAGGGATACTCCCGGGCCCGGGTGGACGGCAACCTGGTCCAGCTGAGCGATCCCCCCAAGCTGGGCAAGCAGTTCAAGCACACCATTGAAGTGGTGGTGGACCGCCTGGTGGTCAAGGAGGGCATCAGCCAGCGGCTTACCGACTCCATCGAAACAGCCCTCGGACTGTCCGAAGGGCGTGTCCTTGCCGAATTCGTGGACCTTGAAGCCGACGCGCCAGGACGCATCCGCGCGTTCTCGGAAAACCTCGCATGCCCCAATGAGCACCCCCTCGCCATTGATGAGATCGAGCCCCGCTCCTTCTCGTTCAACAACCCGTTCGGCGCCTGTGCCGCCTGCAGCGGAATCGGCACGCGGCTGGAGGTGGATGAGGAACTCATTGTTCCCAACCCGGAGCTTTCCCTGTCGGAGGGCGCCATCGCACCCTGGTCAATGGGCACCGCCACCACTGAGTACTGGAACCGGTTGCTGGAGGGCCTGGCCAAGGAAGTGGGCTTCTCCATGTCCACCCCGTGGGAGAAGCTGGGCAAGGACGTACGCCAGACCATCCTGCACGGCAAGGACCACAAGGTGGTGGTGCAGTACCGCAACCGGTTCGGCCGCGAACGCAAGTACAGCACTGGATTCGAAGGTGCCATCCAGTACGTGCACCGCAAGCACGGCGAGACTGATTCCGACTGGGCCCGCGACCGCTACGAGGAGTACATGCGGCAGGTTCCCTGCCCCGCCTGCAACGGCGCACGCCTCAACCCCGCATCCCTTTCGGTGTTGATCAACGGCAAGTCCATCGCCGAGGTGGCTGCGCTGCCCATGCGGGACTGCGCGGAGTTCCTGAACAACCTGGTGCTGACCGGACGCGAAGCCCAGATCGCCCACCAGGTCCTCAAGGAGATCCAGGCCCGCCTGACCTTCCTCCTGGACGTTGGCCTGGAGTACCTCAACCTTGAGCGCCCGTCCGCCACCCTCTCCGGCGGCGAAGCACAGCGCATCCGGCTCGCCACCCAGATCGGCTCCGGACTGGTGGGCGTCCTCTACGTCCTCGACGAACCCTCCATCGGCCTGCACCAGCGGGACAACCGCCGGCTGATCGAAACCCTCACCCGGCTCCGCGACATGGGAAACACCCTCATCGTCGTCGAGCACGACGAGGACACCATCCACGTTGCCGACTGGATCGTGGACATCGGACCGGGCGCCGGCGAGCACGGCGGCCAGGTGGTCCACTCCGGAACCTACAAGGATCTGCTGGAGAACAGGGAATCGCTGACGGGCGACTACCTGTCCGGCCGCAAGGCCATCGACGTGCCCAAAAAGCGCCGCAAGTACGACAAAAAGCGTGAGATCAAGGTGGTGGGCGCACGGGAGAACAACCTCGTGAACGTCGATGCCGCCTTCCCCTTGGGGCTTTTCACCGCGGTGACCGGCGTGAGCGGTTCGGGCAAGTCGACTCTCGTGAACGAGATCCTGTACAAGGTCCTGGCGAACAAGCTCAACGGCGCCAAGCAGGTGGCGGGCCGTCACAAGACGGTCCAGGGGCTGGAGCACCTGGACAAGGTGGTCCACGTGGACCAGAGCCCCATCGGCCGCACGCCGCGGTCCAACCCCGCCACCTACACCGGCGTCTTCGACAATATCCGCAAGCTCTTTGCCGAAACCACCGAAGCCAAGGTGCGCGGCTACCTTCCGGGCCGCTTCTCCTTCAACGTCAAGGGCGGCCGCTGCGAGGCGTGCTCCGGTGACGGCACGCTGAAGATCGAAATGAACTTCCTGCCTGACGTCTACGTTCCCTGCGAGGTGTGCCACGGAGCCCGCTACAACCGCGAGACCCTGGAAGTGCACTACAAGGGCAAGACCATCGCGGACGTCCTTAACATGCCCATCGAAGAGGCCGCCGAATTCTTCGCAGCGTTCTCACCCATCGCACGGCACCTGAACACCCTGGTGGACGTGGGACTGGGCTACGTCCGGCTGGGACAGCCTGCCACCACCCTGTCCGGCGGCGAAGCGCAACGGGTCAAGCTCGCGGCGGAACTCCAGAAGCGGTCCAACGGCCGCAGCATCTATGTACTGGACGAGCCCACCACCGGTTTGCACTTCGAAGACATCCGCAAGCTGTTGATGGTCCTGCAGGGCCTGGTGGACAAGGGCAACACCGTGATCACCATCGAGCACAACCTGGACGTCATCAAGAGCGCCGATTGGCTGGTGGACCTCGGGCCTGACGGCGGTTCGGGCGGAGGCCAGATTGTTGCGGCAGGAACGCCTGAGCAGGTGGCGAAGTCCACCACCAGCCACACAGGGAAGTTCCTGGCCGAGATCCTCGGCTAAAGGGGGCGGTAATCCGCCGAAGTATTCCTCAAGGGGAATGCGAGTTTCAGGCATTCCTGCTGTCGTGAGAAACTAACCCGGTGACTTCAACAACAGTGCCCGTGATCTTTGACCTGGACGGCACTCTTGTCGACCCTGCCGGCGGTATAACTGAGGGGATTGCAGCAGCGCTCCGCGGGCTGGGGCTCCCGGTTCCGGACCAGGACCTGCTTGATGCAATGATCGGCCCGAAGCTGAGCGACTCACTGCTCAACATCGCAGAAGTGCCGGCGGACCGGCTGAACGAAGTGGTCCGCCACTACCGCGAGTACTATGTGGCCACCGGGATCGGGCAGAGCCGGCTGTACCCGGGCGTCCGGGACATCCTGGAGTCGTTTGCGTCAGCGGGACGGCCTGTGGCTGTCGCCACCCAAAAGCCCCAGCGGCTCGCCCACAAAGTCCTGGCGCATCACGGCATCGACGGCTTCTTCCACGGGATCCACGGCTCGGGCGACGACGAAGCTGCGGTGGAGGGCGTTCCGCTGGGGAAGACGGAAATCATTGCCGCCGCCCTGCGCGACCTGGACACCCAGCACGCCATCATGGTGGGGGACCGGGCCCAGGACGTCTCAGGTGCGATCGCCAACGGACTGGACTGCATCGGTGTCGCCTGGGGGTTCGCTCCGGACGGCGAGCTGGAGGAAGCCGGCTCTGTCGCCGTCGTCAGCACGGGCGGAGAACTGGTGGCGGTCATCGAGCGGCTGCAGGCTGTCCACACAGCGGCGATGAGCGGGGTGGGCAACAATGGAAATGTTTGATGCCGTCCGCTGGACCACCCGCAACCTGATCTCGGGCACGTGCCGGCCGACCGTCGTCGGGCTCGACAATGTCCCCTCTGACGGCCCCTTCATTGTGGCACCCAACCATCTGTCCTTTTTCGACAGCGTGATCGTCCAGGCGCTGATGCCCCGTCCGGTCGCCTTCTTCGCAAAGGCTGAGTACTTCACCACGGGCGGCGTCAAGGGCAAGGTCATGAAAGCCTTTTTCGAATCCGTCGGTTCCATCCCGGTGGAGCGCGGCGAACAGGCTGCCAGCGTGCAGGCGCTCAAGACCCTGCTGGACATCCTGGAGGCCGGGCGAGGCATCGGCATCTACCCGGAAGGCACCCGCTCCCGTGACGGCATCCTCTACCGGGGGCGTACGGGCGTCGGCTGGCTGGCGCTCACCACCGGGGCCCCAGTGATTCCAGTGGGCCTGATCGGCACCGAGAAGCTCCAGCGTGCCGGCGAAAAAGGGGTCAGGCCGCAGCACTTCACCGTGAAGGTGGGGGAGCCCCTGTACTTCGACAAGACCGGCCCGGACCACTCCCTGCCCGCCCGCCGTGAGGTCACGGACCGGATCATGGACTCGATTGCTGAACTCAGCGGCCAAAAGCGTTCCGCCAGCTACAACCAGAGCAAGTCGGCCGAATAGCAGGCCCCGGGCCTTCCCGGGTTGGCGGGTTACGTCCGGCTGGCAAGGAGGCAGGGCGGAACTCAGTAGACTTGATAGGTGGCAAATCCAGCAAGTTACCGGCCCAAAACCGGTGAAATCCCCACCAACCCGGGTGTTTACCGGTTCCGCGATCCGCACGGGCGGGTCATTTACGTGGGCAAGGCGAAAAGCCTCCGGTCCCGGCTGAATTCCTATTTCGCCAACCCGGCCGGTCTGCTGCCCAAAACCTACGCGATGGTCCATGCGGCCAGCAGCGTCGAGTGGACCGTGGTGGGCAGCGAGCTGGAGTCCCTGCAGCTGGAATACACCTGGATCAAGGAATTCAAACCACGGTTCAACGTGGTGTTCCGCGATGACAAGACCTATCCCTACCTCGCCGTGACCATGAGCGAGAAATATCCCCGGGTGCAGGTGATGCGCGGGGATAAGCGGAAGGGGACGCGCTACTTCGGCCCTTACACCGCCGGTGCCATCCGGGAAACCATGGACACCCTGCTCCGCGTTTTTCCCGTACGGAGCTGCAGCGCCGGCGTCTTCAAGCGGGCCGAAGCCAGCGGCCGGCCCTGCCTGCTGGGGTACATCGACAAGTGCTCGGCGCCCTGCGTTGGGCGGATCTCCCCGGAGGACCACAAGGCGCTGGCCGATGATTTCTGCGCTTTCATGGGCGGCGAGGCGAAGAGGTTCATCAACAAGCTGGAAAAGCAGATGGCAAACGCCGTGGCGAAACTCGACTACGAGCACGCCGCCCGGCTGCGCGACGACATCACCGCCCTGCGGAAGGTCTTCGAGCGAAACGCCGTGGTGCTGGCCGAGGACACTGACGCTGACGTCTTTGCCCTTCACGAAGACGAGCTGGAAGCGGCCGTCCAGGTGTTCCACGTCCGGGGCGGAAGGATCCGCGGCCAGCGCGGCTGGGTGGTGGAAAAAGTTGAGGACTTCAGCACCCCTGACCTGGTGGAGCACCTGCTGCAGCAGGTTTACGGCGAGGACGGCGAAACGCACGGCCGGCTGCCCCGGGAAGTCCTGGTGCCGGTAGCGCCCAGCAACGCGGAAGACCTGGCCAAGTGGCTTGGGGGGATCCGTGGGGCCAAAGTCGACATCCGTGTGCCGCAGCGAGGCGACAAGGCGGCCCTGATGTCAACGGTGCGTGAGAACGCCGAGCACGCGCTGAAGCTCCACAAGACCCGGCGGGCGGGGGACATCACCGTCAGGTCCCAGGCCCTCCAGGAGCTCCAGGAAGCCCTGGACCTGCCCGTACCGCTGCTGCGGATCGAGTGCTTCGACGTTTCCCACGTGCAGGGCACCAACGTGGTGGCCTCCATGGTGGTGGTGGAGGACGGGCTCCCCAAGAAGTCCGACTACCGCAAGTTCTCCATCACGGGCCCCGCGGCCGCCGATGACACGGCCGCCATGCATGACGTCCTGACCCGCCGGTTCCGCCACTACCTGCAGGACAAGTCCGCGCAGGTGGATGAATCCGTCCTTGCCGCCGACCCCACCGATGCGATTGCTCCCGCTGTTCCCGCAGCCGGAGACATGGTGCTGGACACCACCACGCCTGCACCGAAGGCCAAGTTCGCCTATCCGCCGAACCTGGTGGTGGTGGACGGCGGGCAGCCGCAGGTCAACGCTGCGGCCCGCGCCCTGCGGGACCTTGGCATCGATGATGTGTACGTGGTGGGGCTGGCCAAGCGCCTGGAGGAAGTATGGCTTCCTGACAGCGACTTTCCGGTCGTCCTGCCCCGAACGTCCCAGGGGCTGTACCTGCTGCAGCGCATCCGTGACGAGGCCCACCGCTTCGCCATCACGTTCCACCGGCAAAAGCGCGGCAAGGCCATGACGGTCTCCGCGCTGGACGCCGTTCCGGGGCTGGGCGCCTCCAAGCGCAAGGCTCTGCTGGCCCACTTCGGCTCGGTCAAGGGCGTGAAGGCGGCCAGCGCCGACGAGCTTGCCCAGGCGAAAGGTATTGGGCCGGCACTTGCCGGTGCCATCGTGAACCACTTCGCGTCCGACGGGCCCGAAGCCGCAGCCGTGCCGGCAATCAACATGGCCACCGGCGAAATCATTGAATCTTAGCTAGGGTAAAGGTCGGGGCAGCGCCATCGCGGCCGCCCAGGGGACAACGAGGAAACGGGGCAGGGTTCATGGCAGACACGACGGCGGATTCCGGGGCCGGTCACGACGGGCTGGAGCCCGTCAAGCCGCTCGAAGCGGAGCTGCTGGTGGTCACCGGAATGTCCGGCGCGGGGCGAAGCACCGCAGCTGACGCCCTGGAGGACCACGGCTGGTATGTCGTGGAGAACCTTCCGCCGCAGATGCTGGGCACGCTCGCGGAGCTGGTATCGCACGCACCCCAGTCCATTCCACGGCTGGCTGTGGTCATCGACGTGCGCAGCAAGGGCCTCTTCGCAGACATCCGCGCCGCCCTGCACGCATTGGCCGCAAGCGGTGTGACCTTCCGGGTCCTGTTCCTTGACGCCAGTGACAACGTCCTGGTCCGCCGGTTTGAACAGGGCCGCCGCCCGCACCCGCTGCAGGGCGGCGGACGGATCCTTGACGGAATCGCTGCCGAACGTGAGCTGCTGCAGGAACTGCGCGACAGCTCCGACGTCGTCCTGGATACCTCCAACTACAACGTCCACGGGCTGGCTACCGCCATCACGGAACTTTTCAGCGAAACCGGGCCGGTGGCTCTGCGGCTCAACGTCATGAGCTTCGGCTTCAAGTACGGGCTGCCGGTGGATGCCAACTACGTGGCGGACGTCCGGTTTATTCCCAATCCGCACTGGGTCCCGCAGCTGCGCCCGCAGACCGGCCTGGACAAGGACGTCAGCGACTACGTGCTGGAAGCCGAAGGCGTCAAGAACTTCGTGGACCGCTACGTCCTGGCCCTGGAACCCGTCCTGGAGGGGTACCGCAGGGAAAACAAGCACTACGCCACCATCGCGGTCGGCTGTACCGGCGGCAAGCACCGCTCCGTTGCCGTTGCCGTTGAACTTTCCAAGAAACTCGCGCAGTACCCGCGGGTCACGGTGACCACAGCGCACCGGGATCTGGGCCGCGAGTAATGGCCCTGTTCACCGGAGCCCTGCCCCTGGTGCCGCCGGCCGCTGGCAAGGGCTCGGGCCAGCAGGACAAGGGCCCCAACGTGGTGGCCCTGGGCGGCGGCCACGGCCTGGCGGCCTCGCTGTCGGCACTGCGGCTGCTCACCTCCGAGCTCACCGCAGTGGTCACGGTAGCGGACGACGGCGGCTCCTCCGGGCGCCTGCGCGAGGAGTACGGCGTCCTTCCGCCGGGAGACCTCCGGATGGCACTGTCCGCTCTCTGCGACGACACGGACTGGGGACGCACCTGGCGCGACGTCATGCAGCACCGGTTCCACGCCGGGAAGGGCCCCGGCGGATCCCTGGACGAGCATGCCATGGGCAACCTGCTGATCGTCACCCTCTGGGAGCTGCTGGGCGACGCCGTCGCAGGGCTCAAGTGGGCCGGGGCCCTGCTGGGTGCCCGGGGGCAGGTCCTGCCCATGTCCACCGTCCCGCTCACCATCGAAGGCGACGTGCGGGTGGCTGCCCCCGACGGTGGCACCAGACTGCAGACCATCCGTGGCCAGGCGCGGTGCGCCGTGGCCGGTTCACTGGAGGAAGTCCGGCTCCTGCCCGCGGCAGCCCCGGCCTGCACCGACGCCCTGACCGCCATCGAACTGGCCGACTGGGTGGTCCTGGGCCCGGGCTCCTGGTACACGTCCGTCCTGCCGCACCTGCTCCTGCCGGAAATGCGGCAGGCCCTGTGCAGCACCCCCGCCAAGCGCTGCCTGACCATGAATCTGGCCACGGACACCAAGGAAACCACCGGCATGACGGCCGCGGACCATTTGCACGTCCTCCGGCGCTACGCCCCGGAGTTCAGCGTGGACGTGGTCCTGGCCGATCCAGCGTCGGTACCGGACCGGCAGGAGTTCGAGAAGGCCGCCGGCATGCTCGGAGCGGAAGTCGTCTTGGGTAAAGTAGGGGCGTCGGGTCGCCGCCCCGTCCACGAGCCGCTCAGGCTGGCCACGGCGTACCAGGACATTTTTGGGAACAGTTAGGAAGGTGCCATGGCACTGACAGCATCAGTCAAGGAAGAACTGTCCCGTCTGGACATCAAGAAGTCATCAGTGCGCAAGGCTGAAGTCTCCGCAATGCTCCGGTTCGCCGGGGGACTGCACATCATTTCCGGCAGGATCGTCATCGAGGCGGAAGTGGACCTGGCATCCACTGCCCGCCGGCTCCGGGCCGCCATCGCGGAGGTGTACGGCCACCAAAGCGAAATCATCGTGGTCTCCGCCGGCGGGCTGCGGCGCGCCAGCCGCTACGTGGTGCGGGTGGTCCGCGACGGCGAGGCGCTGGCACGCCAGACCGGCCTCCTGGATGGGCGGGGCCGCCCCGTGCGCGGGCTGCCATCCGCAGTCGTCAACGGTTCCGCGGCGGATGCCGAGGCCGTGTGGCGCGGGGCGTTCCTGGCCCACGGCTCGCTCACGGAACCGGGCCGCTCGTCATCACTGGAGGTCACCTGCCCGGGGCCCGAATCCGCCCTGGCGCTGGTGGGCGCCGCCCGCCGGCTGGATATCCAGGCCAAGGCCCGGGAGGTCAGGGGAGTGGACCGCGTGGTCATCCGCGACGGCGACACCATCGCCGCGCTCCTGACGCGCATGGGCGCCCACGACGCGCTGATGGTGTGGGAGGAGCGCCGCATGCGCAAGGAGGTCAGGGCCACCGCCAACCGCCTTGCCAACTTTGACGACGCCAACCTGCGCCGCTCCGCCCAGGCAGCAGTAGCCGCCGGGGCCCGCGTTGAGCGGGCGCTCGAGATCCTGGGCGACGACGTTCCGGACCACCTGAAATACGCGGGCGAGCTGCGGGTGGCGCACAAGCAGGCCAGCCTCGACGAGCTGGGCCGGCTGGCCGACCCCGTCATGACCAAGGACGCCATTGCGGGACGGATCCGGCGCTTGCTGGCCATGGCCGACAAACGGGCCCTTGATCTCGGCGTTCCCGGAACGGACGCCAATGTGACGCCTGAAATGCTGGACGAGTAAGCCGCCCCTAGAATCAGAAAGAATTCCGGGCACGAGCTGCCCGGATGCACAATCCGAGAGTTACCAACCGGACCTCCTGGTCCACGATATTGGAGGATTTTGTGACCGAGTACGTATTGCCGGAACTCAGCTACGACTACGCCGCCCTTGAACCGCACATCTCCGCGCGGATCATGGAGCTGCACCACAGCAAGCACCACGCCGCCTACGTTGCGGGCGCCAACAATGCCCTGGCCCAGCTGGCCGAGGCACGTGACAAGGGCGACTTCGCCAACATCAACCGGCTCTCCAAGGACCTCGCGTTCCACACCGGCGGCCACGTCAACCACTCCGTGTTCTGGAAGAACCTCTCCCCGGACGGCGGCGACAAGCCCGAAGGTGAGTTGGCTGCCGCCATCGACGACGCCTTCGGCTCCTTCGATGCCTTCCGCGCCCAGTTCTCCGCCGCAGCCCTTGGACTGCAGGGATCCGGCTGGGGCTTCCTGGCCTACGAGCCCATCGGTGGAAACCTGGTCATCGAGCAGCTCTACGACCAGCAGGGAAACACGGCACTGGGAACCATCCCGCTGCTGATGCTGGACATGTGGGAGCACGCCTTCTACCTGGACTACGTCAACGTGAAGGCTGATTACGTCAAGGCGTTCTGGAACATCGTCAACTGGGCAGACGTTGCCCAGCGCTTCGAGGCGGCACGCACCAACGCCACCGGACTGATCACCCTTCCGTAGTGGCCGGCGGTTTTACATCGCTGTAACGAACTTCACATTCTGACCTAAACGGGTCGGGATGTGGACCGTCCGCCCCCGCACTTGCGGGGGCGGACCCAGTTAAACGTAAGATAGGTCACGGAAGGCGGTTAGCCTTCAGCAATGAGGCTGGTCGCCCTCCGTGTAAATCATCTCTGCCCAATGGCGTGCGGGATCTGTTAGTTGGCTTCAACGCCCGCTCAACTAGTAGTGCTTTTCAAAGCACCAAGGAGACTGTAAAAGTGACGACCCGTATTGGTATCAACGGCTTTGGCCGCATTGGCCGCAACTACTTCCGCGCAGCGCTTGCCCAAGGCGCGGACCTGGAGATCGTTGCAGTCAACGACCTCACCAGCCCCGAAGCCCTGGCACACCTGTTCAAGTACGATTCGGTCGGCGGACGCCTGCAGGAAACCATCGAGGTCAAGGACGGCAACATCGTCGTCAACGGCAACGTGGTCAAGGTCCTCGCCGAGCGTGACCCGGCCAACCTCCCGTGGGGTGAGCTTGGCGTTGACATCGTCATCGAGTCCACCGGGTTCTTCACCAAGGCAGCCGACGCGCAGAAGCACATCGCCGCCGGTGCCAAGAAGGTCCTGATCTCCGCTCCGGCATCGGATGAGGACATCACCATCGTGATGGGCGTCAACCACAACCTCTACGACAACGCCAAGCACAACATCATTTCCAACGCGTCCTGCACAACCAACTGCCTGGGCCCGCTGGCCAAGGTGGTCAACGATGAGTTCGGCATCGAGCGAGGCCTCATGACCACCGTCCACGCGTACACGGCCGACCAGAACCTCCAGGATGGACCGCACAAGGACCTGCGCCGGGCCCGCGCTGCAGCCATCAACATGGTTCCCACGTCCACCGGTGCCGCCAAGGCCATCGGCCTGGTCCTGCCGGAGCTCAAGGGCAAGCTGGACGGCTACGCCATCCGCGTCCCGGTCCCCACCGGTTCCGCCACCGACCTCACCGTCACCGTGTCCCGCGAGACCACGGTTGAGGAAGTCAACGCCGCCCTCAAGCGTGCTGCCGAATCCGAAGAACTGCAGGGTTTCCTGACCTACACGGACGAGCCCATCGTCTCCTCGGACATCGTTGGCGATCCCGCGTCGTCCATCTTCGACTCCGGACTGACCAAGGTGATCGGCAACCAGGTCAAGGTTGTTTCCTGGTATGACAACGAATGGGGCTACTCCAACCGCCTCGTCGACCTCACGGAGCTTGTGGCATCCAAGCTGGGCTAGGGTTAGACACATGACATCTCACACCCTCAACGAACTGATCGCTGAAGGTGTCCGCGGGCGGTACATTCTGGTTCGAAGCGACCTGAATGTGCCGCTCGACGGCTCTACAGTCACTGATGACGGCCG
Source organism: Pseudarthrobacter defluvii (assembly GCF_030816725.1). Lineage (NCBI taxonomy): Bacteria > Bacillati > Actinomycetota > Actinomycetes > Micrococcales > Micrococcaceae > Pseudarthrobacter > Pseudarthrobacter defluvii. The sequence continues at coordinate 2,064,638 of NZ_JAUSYG010000001.1, read as the reverse complement.
CATCAAGGCCTCACTCCCAGTGCTGGCAAAGCTCACGGACGCCGGTGCCCGCGTGCTGGTAACAGCCCACCTTGGACGCCCCAAGGGCGCTCCGGAGGACAAGTACTCCCTGCGGCCCGCAGTGGACCGCCTCGCCGAGCTGGCCGGCTTCAAGGTCACCCTTGCAGCCGACACCGTCGGTGACGCCGCCGAGGCAGCGGCCGGGTCCCTGCAGGACGGGGAAGCCCTGGTCCTGGAAAACGTCCGTTTCGACGCGCGTGAAACCAGCAAGGACGACGCCCAGCGCGGCGCCTTCGCCGACGAGCTGGTGGCCCTGACGGGCAGCAACGGCGCCTACGTGGACGATGCCTTCGGTGCCGTGCACCGCAAGCACGCCAGTGTCTACGACGTCGCCACCCGGCTTCCGTCGTACCAGGGCGACCTGGTGCACACCGAGGTGGAGGTCCTCCGGAAGCTGACCACCGACACCCAGCGCCCCTACGTGGTGGTGCTCGGCGGCTCCAAGGTCTCGGACAAGCTTGCGGTCATCGACAACCTGATCGGCAAGGCTGACACCATCCTGGTGGGCGGCGGCATGCTCTTCACATTCCTGGCGGCCCAGGGCCACAAGGTGGGCTCGAGCCTGCTCGAGGAAGACCAGATCCCGGTTGTCCAGGACTACCTGAAGCGCGCCGCGGACGCGGGAACTGAATTCGTGGTTCCCACGGACGTCGTCGTGGCGGAGAAGTTTGCCGCCGACGCCGCCCACGAAACGGTTGCCGCCGACGCCATTGAAGGCAGCAGCTTCGGCGCCCAGGGTATCGGCCTGGACATCGGACCCGATACCGCCGCGGCTTTTGCTGAGCGGATCAAGAGCGCACGCACCGTCTTCTGGAACGGCCCCATGGGCGTTTTTGAATTCGAGGCGTTCTCGGCAGGTACCCGCGCCATTGCCCAGGCCCTGACCGAGACCGGCGGCTTCACCGTGGTGGGCGGCGGCGATTCCGCTGCAGCAGTACGCACCCTGGGGTTCGCCGACGACCAGTTCGGCCACATTTCCACGGGCGGCGGCGCAAGCCTGGAATACCTTGAAGGCAAGGAACTTCCCGGCCTCAGCGTCCTGGACAGGTAGTACAGGCCCCGCAGTCCTCCGGCCGGCAGGTTGCCCGCGGCAGCCTGCCGGCAGAACCCTTATCAAGAACTTTTTGGAGATTAAGTGACTACGTCAACGAACGGCGCCTTTGACCGCAAGCCCTTCATCGCGGGCAACTGGAAAATGAACATGGACCACGTACAGGGCATCACCCTGCTGCAGAAGCTGGCATGGACCCTCTCCGACGCCAAGCACGATTACAGCCGCGTTGAGGTTGCCGTCTTCCCGCCGTTCACCGACCTCCGTGGCGTGCAGACCCTGGTCCAGGGGGACGACCTGCAGGTCGCCTATGGCGGCCAGGACCTGTCGCAGTTCGATTCCGGCGCCTACACGGGCGACATTTCGGGGCAGTTCCTGAACAAGCTCGGCTGCAAGTACGTCCTGGTGGGCCACAGCGAACGCCGCACAATCCACAACGAATCCGATGATGTCCTTAACGCCAAGGTCAAGGCAGCCTTCAAGCACGGTGTTGTCCCCGTTCTCTGCGTGGGGGAAGGCCTGGAGATCCGCCAGGCCGGGACACACGTTGACCACACGCTGCAGCAGCTCAGGGCCGGCGTGGCCGGGCTGACCGGTGAACAGGCGGCCGAACTGGTGGTTGCCTACGAGCCCGTGTGGGCCATCGGCACGGGCGAGGTCGCCGGTCCGGAGGATGCGCAGGAAATGTGCGCCGCCATCCGGGCAGAACTCGAAAGCCTCTTCGGGGCCGAGGTGTCCGCCAGGACCCGCCTGCTGTACGGCGGTTCGGTCAAGGCGAACAACGCTGCGGCCATTCTGCAGGAGCGCGACGTGGACGGCCTCCTGGTGGGTGGCGCCAGCCTGGACCCGGCCGAGTTTGCTAATATTGTCAGGTTCGAGAGTCACCTGGTCACGGACTAGTCCGCAACCAGCGCACACTCCCGTAAATCCAACTTCTGAAAGGCCGTCGTGGACGTTCTTCATGTCATTCTGCAGATCCTCCTGGGTATCACCAGCCTCCTGCTGACGCTGCTGATCCTCCTGCACAAGGGACGCGGCGGCGGCTTGTCCGATATGTTCGGCGGCGGCATGAGCTCAGGCCTCAGCTCTTCAGGGGTGGCGGAACGGAACCTTAACCGCTTCACCGTCATCCTGGGGGTCACCTGGGGCGTGGTGATCATCGCGCTCGGCCTGATCATGCGGTTCAGCGGCGGCGACTCCTAAGGCCTTCTTCTGCATAGAGGCCTGCGGCACTCCCGCCGCCCGGCCCGGGCATCTAAACTGTGGCTGTCGGTTATCCGGCGGCCACAGTTTTGTTTAAGCTGCAGGTTCCCGGCTCCCCTTCGAGGCAGGAGTTCCCATGGTCCATCCAGCATCAGGCTTCCGCGGTACCCGCGCCGGGGTGACTGCGGGCTCCGGGTCCAGCCTGCAGTCCAACGACGATTCTTCCGCGCGGCCGCTGCCGCGGATCCAAGTGTCCTACTGGTGCCCGCAGGGGCATGAGACTAAACCCGTGTTCCTGAAGATGCCGGAGGACCAGATCCCCCGGACATGGGACTGCCGGCGCTGTGGCGGACCTGCTTCCCGGGACGGCCAGTTGGCGGCTGCTGATGATCTGTTTGACGACGGCTACAAGAGCCATCTGGAATACGTTAAAGAGCGGCGCTCCGGCCAGGACGCGGAAGACGTCCTGGCCGGAGCGCTGGAAAAACTACGCGCCCGCGGCGTCCTTCCGGACCAGCTGATGCGGGACACGTGAGGCCGCGTTCTCATCAATCAGCCACAGGGTGCGGGATGTTCCGCGGGGTCCTGACGCGGGTACCTGCACGGGGTTGGCCCCCGCCAGGGCAAGGCCCACCGCTCCTGCCTTGTCCTCGCCGGCCACGACCATCCAGACCTCCGCCGCGGTGTTGATGGCGGGCAGGGTGAGGGAGATCCGCAACGGCGGCGGCTTGGGGGAGTTCCGGACGCCCACGACGGCGCGGTCCTTTTCCCGGATTCCGGCCTGCTCCGGGAACAGCGACGCAATATGCGCATCGGGCCCCACCCCAAGCAGCACCACGTCAAGGCGGGGGAGCGACGAGGGTTCCTCGGGCCGGTCGTCGCTCATGTCTGCGGCATGCTCGGCAGCTGCCGCCTCCCTCAGCCGGCGGGCATAGTCCTCGGCGGCTTCCTCAGGAGTGCCGAATTCGTCCGACGAGCCGGGCGAGTGGACCCGTTCCGGATCCACCGGAATGTGCGAGAGCAACGCGTCAAACGCCTGCTTGGTGTTCCGGTCCGGATCGTCGGTACCAACAAAGCGTTCGTCCCCCCACCAGAAGTTGACTTTCGACCAGTCGACGGCGGGGGCCGCCGGTGAGTCCGCAACAGCCTTCAAGGTGCCGATCCCCACGGTTCCCCCGGTGAGCACCACGGTGGCTTCGCCGTACTTGTCCTGGACATCAACGAGCTTGGTGATCAGGCGTGCCGCGATGGCGGCCATGAGGACGGACGAATCAGGATGGATGCTTACGCGTGGGTCAACGCTCACTGGGTCGGACGCTCCTTAGATTGGTTCGTGGCAGTCCAATAGTAATCACTTCACCAAACACTTCGTCCGGGTCCAGGCGGCGGAGTTCCTCGGCGAGGCAGTCACGCAGGCTCCGCCGCGGCAGGGAGATCCGCTGGGCGGGCTGGCCCGGCTGGGTCAGTTCCGCGACGGACAGTCCCGGACGGAAGAGCTGCACGTCGCCGCCGGGGCGGGTGAGCCGGACGCGGCGGATTCCCGTTCCGGCCGGGTCCGCCACGATGGTGACAGGGGCGTCCAGCGTCAGGGTGAGCCAGGCTGCAAGCAGGATCGTGGAGGGCGAGTCCGAGGCGCCTTCCACCGCCACGGCCGTCACGGGGGAGGAGTCCACCTCGTCCAGGGCGGCGGCGAGCTGGATGCGCCAGTTGGTGAGGCGAGTCCAGGCGAGGTCGGTGTCACCGGCCTTGTAGGTATGGTGGATCCGTTCCAGTGCGACTTGGGGGTCGGGCTCGTTGGCGGAGTCGGTGATCCGGCGGTGCGCGATGGCGCCGATGGAGGTCTCGCAGGCGTTCTCCGGCGCCCCGTGCGGCCACCAGGCCACAATCGGGGCGTCCGGGAGCAGCAGCGCGGCCACCAGCGACTCGGACTCATGCGAAAGCTGGCCGTAGCCGCGCAGCACGATGACCTCGGACGCGCCGGCGTCCCCGCCGACCCGGATCTGGGCGTCGAGACGGTCCTTGGCCTCTTTACCGGCGTCGGCCAGCACAATGATCCGGCAGGGGTGTTCCCTGCTGGCGTCGTTTGCCGCCTCGATCGCTTCCTCTTCGAGCCCGGACTTGGTGACCACCACCAGGGTGAGCACCCGTCCCAGGGCGATCACGCCGCCCTGCTCACGCAGGGCCATGAGTTTCTTGGACACCTTGGAAGTGGTGGTGTCCGGCAGGTTAACGATCATGGCCTTCTCCAGGTTCGTCCGTCACGGGCCAGCAGCTCATCAGCACTGGCCGGGCCCCAGGAACCGGGGGCATAGGGTTCGGGCTGTTCGTTCAGGGACGCCCAGTACTCCTCGAACGGGTCGAGGATCTTCCAAGACAGCTCCACTTCCTCATGCCGCGGGAACAAGGGTGGCTCACCGAGCAGCACGTCCAGGATCAACCGCTCGTAGGCTTCCGGGGAGGATTCGGTGAACGAGTGCCCGTAGCCGAAGTCCATGGTCACGTCCCGCACTTCCATCTGCGTGCCGGGGACCTTGGACCCGAACCGGATTGTGACGCCCTCGTCGGGCTGGACCCGGATCACCACCGCGTTCTGCCCGAAGTCGTCCTCACCATGATCGCGGAACAGCAGGTTGGGGGCGCGTTTGAACACCACCGCGATCTCGGTCACCCGGCGGCCCAGGCGCTTGCCCGCGCGCAGGTAGAACGGCACGCCGGACCAGCGGCGGGTGTGGATATCCACCCGGACCGCAGCGTACGTTTCCGTGGTGGAATCGGCCGGGATGCCTTCTTCCTCCAGGTAGCCCTGGACCTGCTCGCCGCCCTGCCAGCCGCCGGTGAACTGGCCCCGCGCTGAGTGCGTGGACAGGTCGTCCGGGAGCTTGACCGCGGCCAGGACTTTTTCCTTTTCCGCGCGCAGGTCGTCGGCGTTGAAGGAGATGGGTTCCTCCATCGCGGTCAGCGCGAGCAGCTGCAGCAGGTGGTTCTGGATCACATCGCGGGCCGCACCCACGCCGTCGTAATACCCTGCACGGCCGCCGGTGCCGATGTCCTCGGCCATGGTGATCTGGACGTGGTCCACGTAGTTCGCGTTCCACAGGGGCTCGAACAACTGGTTGGCGAACCGCAGAGCCAGGATGTTCTGCACCGTTTCCTTGCCCAGGTAGTGGTCGATCCGGAACACCGCGTCCGGCGGGAACACGGACTCCACAATGTCGTTGAGCTTCCGGGCTGACTCGAGGTCGTGCCCGAACGGCTTCTCGATGACCACCCGCCGCCACTTGTCCCCTTCAGCCTGGGCCAGGCCGTGCTTGGACAACTGGCGGCAGACCTGCTCAAAGGCCTTGGGCGGTATGGACAGGTAGAACGCGTGGTTCCCGCGGGTACCGCGGACGTCGTCGAGTTCCTTGATGGTCTCGCCCAGCCGCTCGAAGGCCGCGTCGTCGTCGAACTCACCCTGGACAAACCGGATGCCCTCGGAGAGCTGGTTCCATACCGCCTCATCAAACGGCGTGCGGGCGTGTGCCTGCACCGAGGCCTTCACCTCCGCGGCGAAGTCCTCCTTGTCCCACTCCCGGCGGGCAAATCCCACCAGCGCGAAACTCGGCGGCAACAGGCCACGGTTGGCCAAATCGTAGACGGCCGGCATCAACTTTTTCCGGGCGAGGTCGCCGGTTACCCCGAAGAGCACCAACGACGACGGACCGGCGATCCGGTTCAAACGACGGTCACGGGGATCGCGCAACGGGTTGCGCGCGCGGCCCGCGCCCTTCCTGCCGTATTCAGTTTCTGGCATTGTGCTGATGTGCCTTAGCTTTCGGTTGCGGATGCGCGGGTGGACAGGGCAGCGACAACGTCCTGCAGCTGTGCCACACCGGCGGCACGGTCGGTGAGGTGGAGGCGCAACACGGGACGGCCGTGCCCTTCCAGGACCTGGGCGTCGCCCGCGGCCTGCGCGGCGATGAGCTCGCCGAAGGTGAAGGGCCGGTCCGGAATCGACAGGTCCTCCGCGGGTGCGGCAGTGACCTGGAGGAACACGCCGATCGCGGGACCGCCCTTGTGGAACTGCCCTGTGGAGTGCAGGAAGCGTGGGCCCCACCCGAAGGTCACCGGACGGCCGGTCGCAGCAGCCAGCTCATCACGGATGCCTTCCAGTTCGGCGAACGCCAACCGGTCGAAATAGGCCTGTACGCTCAGGTAGCTGTCCGCGGCCAGCGTGCCCAGCAGCGCCTTCACGGCACCTTCCGCCGTGGCAGCATCGCCGAGCCAGTCGCCGCCACGGACCTCAATGGCGCCGTCAACGAACGCGGCCGGAGTGGGCTCGGGCTGGGCGTCCAGCAGTCCGCGTGCAGCCACCTTGGCGGCTTCGACGTCCGGCTGATCGAAAGGATTGATGCCGAGGAGACGGCCGGCTACGGCAGTGGCGAACTCCCACACCATCATCTGGGTGGCGAGACCACCGGCGATGGCCATCTGGTTTTCACCGAGTTCGACGTCGGCGTCCGCGGCCACCAGCCGAACCACCAGAACATCCGGCGCACTCGACGTAACCTCGGGGGCCTCCGGGCCTGCCACCACAGGGAGGATGCCGGTGCCCAGCTTGCCAGTTGATTCGGCGATGAGCTGCTCGGCCCAGTCGGCGAAGCCGACAATCCCGGAGCCGTCCTCGGCGATGACAATCTTGTTGCGGAGCGGATTGGTGCCACCGAGGGCGGCGCCCAGGGCGAGGCCGATGTTTTCAGGGGCATCATCGTTGAGGATTTCGGCAGCTTCCTCAGCCTCGTCCAGGAAAGCCTGGATGTCCACGCCGGCCAGGCCCGAGGGGACCAGGCCGAACGCGGTCAGGGCGGAATAGCGGCCGCCGACGTTGGGGTCGGCGTTGAAGACGGCGCGGTACCCGGCCTCCCTCGAAGCCTTGTCCAGCGGCGAGCCCGGGTCCGTCACGATGATGATCCGGCTCTTGGCGTCCACGCCGGCCTCTGTGAAGGCCTGCTCGAAAATACGCCGCTGGGAATCGGTCTCCAGGGTGGAGCCGGACTTGGACGAGACCACGATGGCTGTCTCGGCCAGCCGGTCCGCCAGGGCGGCCCTGACCTGGTCCGGGTCGGTACTGTCGAGCACTGTCAGCTCGACGCCACCGGTCCCTGCGATGACCTCGGGGGCCAGGGAGGATCCGCCCATGCCGCAAAGCACGATCCTGCTGACGCCCTCGGCGCGCAGGGCGTCGCGGAGTTCCAGGATGTCCTTGACCAGGGGCTGCGAAACGGTGGCGGCTTCCACCCAGCCCAGGCGGACGACCGACTCGGATTCGGCGTCAGGGCCCCACAGGGTGTGGTCCTTGGCGAAAATCCGGGTGGCGATCCGGTCCTCGATGAGGGCGGGAAGGTGCTGCTCAAGGGCCTGCTGGGCAGCGCCGGTGGCGTCGAAGCTGAGTGTGCTCATGGGTGCTAGGAAGCCTTCCGTGCAGAGGCGAGGGCGCCTTCGACGTCGGCCAGCAGGTCCTTCCAGCTGGCCACGAACTTATCAAGGCCTTCGGTTTCAAGGAGTGCGACGACTTCGTTGTAGGACACGCCCAGCTTTTCCAGGGCGTCGAGGGTGGCGTTGGCATCCTCGTAGGTGCCGGTGACAGTGTCACCAGTGACCACGCCGTGGTCGAACGTGGCGTCCAGCGTCTTTTCCGGCATGGTGTTCACGACGCCGGGGGCGACGAGTTCCGTGACGTACAGCGTGTCCGGGTAGGCAGGGTCCTTCACACCGGTGGAGGCCCAGAGGGGGCGCTGGGGGAGCGCGCCGGCGTCTGCCAGCAGGGCCCAGCGTTCGGTGGCGAAGAGTTCCTCGTAGACCTGGTATGCCAGGCGGGCGTTGGCCAGGCCTGCCTTGCCCTTCAGTGCCTTGGCTTCGTCGGTGCCGATCTTGTCGAGGCGCTTGTCGATTTCGGTGTCCACGCGGGAAACGAAGAAGGACGCCACGGAGTGGATCCTGGAGAGGTCGTGGCCGTTTTCCTTGGCCTGTTCCAGGCCGGACTGGAAGGCGTTGATGACTGCACGGTAGCGCTCCAGGGAGAAGATCAGCGTCACGTTGACGCTGATGCCCTCGGCCAGGGTTGCCGTGATGGCTTCGAGGCCCTCGATCGTTGCCGGGATCTTGATGTGGACGTTGTCCTTGTTCACGCGCTGCGAGAGGTGCTTGGCCTCGGCGATGGTTCCTGCGGTGTCCCAGGCAAGACGCGGGTCGACTTCAATGGAAACGCGCCCGTCCACGCCCTTGGTGGCGGCGGCAACAGGGGCGAACAGGTCGCAGGCGTCGGCGACATCGGTGGTGGTGATCTCGAAGATCGTGTCCTCCACGCTGGCGCCTTCGGCTGCCTTGCCGGCAATGATCTGGTCATAGTCGGTGCCGGTGGTGATGGCGGCGTGGAAGATCGACGGGTTGGTGGTCACACCAACCACGTTCTTCTCCTCGATGAGTTTGCGGAGAGTGCCGGTCTTCAGGCGTCCGCGGGAAAGGTCGTCGAGCCAGATGGAAACTCCGGCGTCGGAGAGCTGCTGGGTGGGAGTAGTCATTGCTGTATCTCCTGGAATTTTGAGGGTTTTAGGCCTGGAGGGCGGCGAGGGAGTCCTTGGCGGCAGCGGCCACTGCTTCCGCCGTGATGCCGAACTCCTGGAAGAGCCGCTTGTAGTCGGCAGAAGCGCCGTAGTGCTCGAGGCTGACGGAACGGCCGGCGTCGCCGACGAATTCGCGCCAGCCCAGGGCCAGTCCTGCTTCGACCGAGACGCGTGCCTTGACGGCGGCAGGCAGGACGGATTCGCGGTAGGAGGCGTCCTGCTTCTTGAACCATTCAACACACGGCATGGACACGACACGCGCAGCGATGCCTTCGGATTGCAGTGCTTCGCGGGCCTGGACAGCCAGCTGGACCTCGGAACCGGTGGCGATGAGAATGACGTCGGCCGGAACCGTGGCGCCGTCCTTGGAAGCCTCAGCCAGGACGTAGCCGCCCTTTGCCACACCCGCCGTGGACGCGAAGGTGTCACCGTCGGCGTCGCCCGCGCCGCGTTCCCAGGTGGGAATGTTCTGGCGGGTCAGGACGATGCCTGCCGGGTTGGCGTGGTTTTCCAGCATGGTCTTCCAGGCCGCCGCCACTTCGTTGGCATCGCCGGGGCGGACAACGTCCAGGCCGACGATGGCGCGCAGGGAGGCGAGCTGCTCCACCGGCTGGTGGGTGGGGCCGTCCTCGCCCAGGCCGATGGAGTCGTGCGTCCAGACGTACAGGGACGGCACACCCATCAGGGCACCGAGGCGGATGGCGGGCCGCTGGTAATCGGAGAAGATCAGGAAGGTCCCGGAGAACGCGCGGGTGTTGCCGGCCAGGGTGATGCCGTTCACGATCGAGGCGGCGGCGTGCTCACGGATGCCGAAGTGCAGCACCCGGCCGTACGGGTTGCCGGACCACGCATCGGTCTGCTTGGAGGCGGGGACGAAGGACGGCGAGTCCTCGATGGTGGTGTTGTTGGACTCCGCGAGGTCGGCCGAACCGCCCCACAGTTCGGGCAGGACCGGTCCGAGCGCGTTCAGGACCTTGCCCGATGCGGCGCGGGTGGAGACGTCCTTTCCGGCCGGGAAGACCGGGAGGGCCGCGTCGACGCCGTTGGGCAGTTCCTGGGCCTCGAGGCGCTGCAGGAGTGCGGCGCCTTCGGGATTGGCTTCCTGCCATGCGGTGAAGGACTCTTCCCATTCCTTGCGCTCCGCGGCGCCGCGTTCCACCACCTGGCGGGCGTGGTCCAGGACTTCCTGGTCCACCTCGAAGGACTTGGCCGGGTCGAAGCCGAGGACTTCCTTCAGCGCCGCGACCTCGTCGCCGCCGAGGGCGGAGCCGTGGATCTTGCCCGTGTTCTGCTTCTTGGGGGCCGGGTAGCCGATGATGGTGCGCAGCGAGATGATGGACGGCTTGGAGGTCTCGGCCTTGGCCGCCAGCAGCGCGCCGTAAAGCTCCTGGACGTCTTCCTTGTATTCGCCGGTGCGGGTCCAGTCCACCCGCTGGGTGTGCCAGCCGTAGGCTTCGTAGCGCTTCAGGACATCCTCGGTGAAGGCGATGTCGGTGTTGTCCTCGATGGAAATGTGGTTCTCGTCGTATATGACCACGAGGTTGCCGAGCTCCTGGTGCCCGGCCAGCGACGAGGCTTCGGCCGTGACGCCTTCCTGGAGGTCGCCGTCGGAGGCAATGACCCAGATGGTGTGGTCGAAAGGCGACTCGCCGGCAGGAGCATCGGCGTCGAACAGGCCACGCTGGCGGCGCTGGGAGTACGCAAAGCCAACCGATGATGCCAGGCCCTGGCCGAGCGGCCCGGTAGTGATCTCCACGCCCGCGGTGTGCTTGTACTCGGGGTGGCCGGGGGTCAGCGAGCCCCAGGTGCGCAGCGCTTCGAGGTCCTTAAGTTCCAGCCCGTAGCCGGAGAGGAACAGCTGGATGTAAAGGGTCAGCGACGTGTGGCCGGGGGACAGGACGAAACGGTCACGGCCCAGCCACTGCGGATCACGCGGGTCATGGCGCATCAGCTTCTGGAAGAGAAGGTAAGCGGCCGGGGCCAGGCTCATGGCGGTTCCGGGGTGCCCGTTGCCCACCTTCTCCACGGCGTCTGCGGCGAGGACACGGATGGTATCCACGGCCTTCTGGTCCAAGCTGGTCCATGACAGTTCTTGCTCTTCCAAATGTGGCACGAAACCGGGCCCCTCTCTGTGCTGGCGGCGGTGGTACACGGGATCCGGCTGACGGCGCACAGGTGGCGTCCGCTGCGGTGTGTACCAGCCGTTCACCATCGAAACGTTGATCCTTGCATTCAGTCACGGACAGCAGCGGGAATGCGTTTTCCACCGCTTTCTTGCTGTGTGCTGATCTGGTGACAGCTTAGCTCTTATCCATACTCCGGGCGGGCCAAATCTCACGTTGTGGACGTAATTTCCCCTTTTGTGAATCAGCATCCCGGCGCGCTGACTTAATCTGCTCGAATGGGCCTGCGAGCGATCAAAAGCGCATATGGCGGGGCGGGGACAGGGCTGCCGGCGCGGTATGATATTCGGAGGCCAACGCCGGGTGCGCATCGTTACCGCCGCCCGGGGTTTCCCGGCTGTTGCACGCACCCGATGCATTTCCTTCCCTTGTGCCGTGCCCGGGCCCGGGCCGTACGACCGGAGCTGCACTGCCAGACTCAACTGCCACACAGAACGGGTGACTGCCACCGTGAGCACAACAGATACGCCGCTGAACGCATCCCGGGCCGCCGGCACCGGGTTTGCCCGTAAGGCCAAGGCGTATCTCGCCCTCACCAAGCCGCGGGTGATCGAGCTGCTCCTGGTCAGCACCCTGCCCACCATGATCTACGCCGAGCGGGGCTTCCCGTCCATTGGATTGATCCTGGCGACCCTCGTGGGCGGCGCCTTCGCCGCCGGCAGTGCGGGCGCCTTTAATTGCTACATCGACCGCGACATCGACAAGTTGATGCACCGCACCGAAAACAGGCCGCTGGTCACCGGCGAAGTCACCCCGCGCGAAGCCCTGGTTTTCTCGTGGCTGCTGGGCGCTGCCGCCATCGCCATCCTCTGGTTCGGGGCCAACCCGCTCTCCGCCTGGCTGGGGCTCGGTGCCATTTTCTTCTACGTTGTCATCTACACCATGATCCTCAAGCGCCGCACGGCTCAGAACATCGTGTGGGGCGGTGCCGCCGGCTGTTTCCCGGTGCTGATCGCCTGGGCTGCCGTGACCAACTCCGTCGAGTGGCCCGCCATCATCCTCTTCATGGTGATCTTCCTCTGGACTCCGCCGCACTACTGGCCCCTGTCCATGCGCTACGGCGAGGACTACCGGAACGCCAACGTGCCCATGCTTGGCGCCATCGCCGGCGCCAAAGTGGTGTCAGTCCAGGTGGTCCTGTACGCCTGGGCCATGGTGGCCTGCTCGCTGCTGATGGTCCCGGCGGGCGGCGCCGGATGGGTGTACACCCTTACCGCAGTCCTCGCCGGCGGCTGGTTCCTCTATGAGTCCCACGCCCTTTACGGCCGTGCGCAGCGCGAGGACATCCAGGACAAGCGGGCCATGAAAGTGTTCCACGGCTCCATCAGCTACCTCACGCTGCTGTTCATCGCCCTCGCAGTGGATCCCTTCGTTGGGCAAGCCATCATTCGCTAGCCCCCGAGACCGGGCTTGAGCGGAACCCGACAGCGGCTCCCACCTAGCGTGGGGCCGCTGTTTCCTTTTCCGTCACCTGCCGCTTTCGAGCACGCTACGCGCCATCACTTCCCGCCCTCCAATCGGCAACGCGGCATCATGTCAGAGGCATCAGGACCCGGACGTCGCGTTCGACGGCGGGCGGCAGGACAGGGCCCCGCTGGCCGGCCCGATTAACGGCCAGGCGCCCCGGTCCCAGATGGGGCCGGGGCGCCTGCGGCGTTTTGCGGAGAGCCGCTTACTTCACAGCGGTGCCGGGTTCGACCGCGCTGGAGTGGGCGACGTCCCAGGCGTTGGTCGATGCGGCCATTAGCAGCGCCGCGCCCAGCATGTGGGCGGCGACCAGCAAGGCCGGGATGCCGTTGTAGTACTGCGTGAAACCGATAATGGCCTGGAGGATGGTGACGCCCAGGAGCATCAGGACGGCGGTGCGGAACGGTCCGGTGATGCGGCGCCTGATGACCAGGACCAGGGCCACGACGGTTCCGGCCGTGACCAGGTAGGCAGGCACCGCGTGGATGTGCGAGAACAGGTCCCAGTCAAGGTCGTTGCGGGGAGCGTCGGCGTCACCGGCATGCGGGCCGGCCCCCGTGACCACCACGCCGAGCATTACGGCGACGGCGGAGAAAAGGGCGACGGCGGCAGTCACCGGGCGCAGCACGGCAGGCAGCGCGGCGGGCCGGGTGGCCACGAAGCGGCCGGTGCGGCCGAAGGCGCGGTTCACCAGCAGGGTGGCGAACACCACCAGGGCCATGGACACCAGGAAGTGCAGGCCCACCACCCACGGGTTGAGGTTGGTGAGGACCGTGATGCCGCCGATCACTGCCTGCGCGGGAATGCTGGCGAGCAGCCCGAGGGCCAGCAGGAACAGGTCCTTGCGTTCCTTCCGCAGGTTCCACAGGTACACCAGCATGAGGGCGGCCACGGCCGCCAGCGCGAACGTCAGGAGCCTGTTCCCGAACTCGATGAAGCCGTGGATGCCCATTGCGGGAGTGTTCACCAGCGAGTCCGACGTGCAGCGGGGCCAGGTGGGGCAGCCAAGGCCTGACGCCGTCAGCCGGACTGCACCGCCGGTGACCACCAGGAGCGTCTGCCCGATCAGGGAAGCGACGGCGAGCCGGCGAACGCGGGCGTCCACGGTGCGTGGGAGCCGGGAGGCCAGGCGGCCGGCGAACTGGGGAAGGCGTGAAGCCGTGGTCACGATTATCTCAATTCCACTTGAACCAACGGATGGCTGCGGCCCCGGCGAGAACCGTCCAAAGCAGCAGGATGAGGGCGGCGCCGCCGTTCACGGCCCCGCCCAGGAACGCGGCGCGCATCGATTCGCCCAGGGCACCGGACGGCAGGAAGTGCACCACCGCCTGCGCCGCGGCAGGCAGCCGTTCGGCCGGGATCACGATGCCGCCCATGGCCCCCAGGAGGATCCAGAGCAGGTTGGTGATGGCCAGCGTCGCTTCCGGCCGGACTGTCCCCGCCACCAGCAGCCCCAGGGCGGTGAACGCCGCTGCGCCCAGCGCAAGGAGTGCCAGCCCCGGAAGCCAGCCCGCCGCCGTCGGCTGCCATCCCAGTGCAAGGGCAACCAGGCCCACCACCACTACCTGGATGCACAGGACAGCCAGGACGGAGAGGACTTTGCCGGCGATCAGCCCGCCGCGGCCCAGAGGCGTGGTGGACAGGAACCGGAGCACTCCGTAGCGGCGGTCGAAGCCCGTGGCGATGCCCTGGCCGGTGAAGGCCGTGGACATGGCGCACAGGGCCAGGATTCCCGGGACAGCCACGTTGATGCGGCTGGAGCCCATGTTGTCCAGGAAGGGGGTCACGGTCAGGCCGACGAGAGCCAGCAGCGGCAGCACGATTGCCAGGATCAGCTGTTCGCCGTTCCGCAGCATGGTCACTGCCTCGTATTTGCCCTGCAGCAGGACGCGGCGTGCCAGGGACGCCGGCTGCTGCGTGTCCTGCAATCCTGCCCCGCTCATCGGATGTCCTTTCCTGAAATGTCCAAAAAGACGTCTTCAAGGCTACGCGCCTCGAGGCTCAACGCTGCCGGCATGATGCCCTTCGCTTCCCACCATTGGGCCAGCGCGGAGAGGTGGCGCGGCGTGAGGGCGCCGGTGAGGCTGTAGCTGCCGGCGCGGGCTTCGGAAACCTCGACGTCGTCCGGCAGGACCGCGGCCAGGTCCAGTCCGGCCGGGGCTTCGAAGACAAGCGTCCGGACGTGCTCTCCCGCGTGGTCCGTAACGGGGCTGCGCTGCAGCAGTTCCTGGACGGTTCCTTCGGCAACGTTGCGGCCGCCGTCGATGATGTACACGTAGTCAGCCAGGCGCTGGGCGTCATCCATGAGGTGGGTGGTCAGGATGATTCCCATCCCGCTGTCACGCAGCCCGGCAATCAGATCAAACACCAGTTGGCGGGACTGCGGGTCAAGGCCGGCGCTGGGCTCGTCAAGGAAGAGCACTTCCGGCCTGCCGACCAGGGCGGCGGCAAGGGCCAGCCGCTGCTTCTGGCCGCCGGACAGCCTGCGGACGCTGGTACGGCTGAAGGTATCTACGCCGAGCCGGCGCACCAGGTCTTCCAGCGGCCACGGGTTGGCGTACAGGCCTGCGATGTGCCGCAGCAGCGGCAAGGGCCTGGCCGACGGCGGGAGGCCGCCGTCCTGGAGCATGACACCTACGCGGGAACGCAGCTCAGCCCCGGCCGTCGCGGGGTCCTGCCCGAGGAGCGAAATGGTTCCGCCGGTACGTTTCTGCAGGCCCTGCGCGCATTCGAGGGTTGTTGTCTTCCCGGCACCGTTGGCGCCGAGCAGGGCGGTTACCTGCCCGCGCTCCGCAACCAGGGAAACACCGCTGACAACCCTGAGCATCTTGCCGTCCATACTGGACAACGGGCCTACGTCCTTGATGAGCCCATTGATGGACAGGACGGGGGACTGGGGGGATCGCACCACAGTATTCTACGGGACGTAGTATATGGAGCCGGCTTTCAGGAAACACCCCTAACATTGGAGTTTTCGCCGACTGTCAGGGCCTCCGGCATGGCGCACTCTTACATCCCGATAAGAACTCCGCGGAAGTGGCGGCGCGGTCAGGTCAGCCTGCCCTTACTGGAGCCCGGGACTAAATTACGACATGATTGTGTTGTGTATTCCATGACCAACACCACCGCTGTGCCCATGGCCGGGCCCGGTCGTGCCGCATACAGTCCTGTGGCTGATGCCGACGAGCGCACCCGGGACCGGGTCCTTGCCGCTGTGCTGGAACACGGACCTGTCAGCGCGGCCGAACTCGGAGACCTGCTGGGGTTCACCCCGGCGGCAGTCCGGCGCCACCTTGACCACCTCTCCCGTGCGGGCGTCATCGAGGTCAAGCGGGTTGCCAAGCCCGGTGCAGGCGCGGGCCGCCCGGCCCGCCGCTACGTCCTGAGTTCCCAGGGCCAGTCAAGCCTGGGCAATGACTACCTGGACATCGCCGCCCTCGCACTTCAGGAGCTGCAGAAGGTCGCCGGCCCGGACGCCGTGCGGGCCTTCGCCGAGGAGCGGTTCGCGGACATGGAGCGCCGGTACGCACCTGAGATCGAACAGGCCGGGCCGGAAATCCGTGACCGCGCCACCGCACTTGCCGCCGCACTGAGCCGCGACAACTTCGTCGCCTCCGCCGCGTCCATCGAAGCGAAGGCCCCGCTGCCCGCAGCCCTGTCCAGCGTGCAGCTTTGCCAGGGCCACTGCCCCATCCAGCAGCTCGCGGCCCGATTCCCGGTTTTCTGCGACGTTGAAACCGAAGTCTTCTCAAAACTCCTCGGAGTGGACGTACGCCGGCTCTCCACCCTGGCCCGCGGCGGCCACGTCTGCACCACCCACATTCCTACAGGCAGGCTGTCTGCCAAACCGGCCACCGTGCCGGCGGCAGCCCCCGCCGGCCTGGACAAAGTAATCAACCATCAGCAAGAAAGGCCGTGATGACGGACCAACTATCAGAGAAAGCAGTAGCCGAAAACACTGTGATCTCGGAGATTCTGGAAAAGAATCCCGAGCTCCACGGCATCGGCAACTACGAGTACGGCTGGGCTGACAAGAACGACGTCGGCGCCAATGCACGGCGTGGTCTCGATGAAGAGGTAGTCCGGGACATTTCGGCCAAGAAGAGCGAACCCGAATGGATGCTTGACCTCCGCCTCAAGGGCCTGAAGTACTTCGACCGCAAGCCCATGCCCACCTGGGGTGCAGACCTCTCCGGCATCGACTTCGATAACATCAAGTACTTCGTCCGCTCCACCGAGAAGCAGGCAGCCACCTGGGAAGACCTGCCCGAGGACATCCGCAACACCTACGAAAAGCTGGGCATCCCGGAAGCGGAGCGCAGCCGCCTGGTCTCGGGCGTTGCCGCCCAGTACGAGTCCGAGGTGGTCTACCACCAGATCCGCGAGGACCTCGAAGCCCAGGGCGTCATCTTCCTGGACACCGACACCGCACTGAAGGAACACCCGGAGATCTTCCAGGAGTACTTCGGCACCGTGATCCCGGTGGGCGACAACAAGTTCGCTTCACTGAACACCTCAGTGTGGTCCGGCGGATCGTTTGTATACGTGCCCAAGGGCGTCCACGTGGACATCCCGCTGCAGGCCTACTTCCGCATCAACACGGAAAACATGGGCCAGTTCGAGCGGACCCTGATCATCGCGGACGAGGACTCCTACGTCCACTACATCGAAGGCTGCACCGCGCCGATCTACACCTCGGACTCGCTGCACTCCGCCGTGGTGGAGATCGTGGTGAAGAAGGGCGCCCGCGTCCGGTACACCACCATCCAGAACTGGTCCAACAACGTGTACAACCTGGTGACCAAGCGCGCGGTCTGTGAAGCCGGCGCCACCATGGAATGGGTGGATGGCAACATCGGCTCCAAGGTCACCATGAAGTACCCGGCCGTCTACCTGGTGGGCGAGCACGCCAAGGGCGAGACCCTGTCCATCGCCTTCGCCGGCGAAGGCCAGCACCAGGACACCGGTTCCAAGATGGTGCACATCGCGCCGAACACCAAGAGCTCCATCATCTCCAAGTCCGTGGCCCGCGGCGGCGGCCGTGCTGCCTACCGCGGCCTGGTCCAAGTCCGCGAAGGCGCCAAGCACTCAGCCAACACCGTGCGCTGCGACGCCCTGCTCGTGGACACGATCTCCCGCTCGGACACCTACCCGTACATCGACATCCGCGAGGACGATGTCCAGCTGGGACACGAGGCCACCGTTTCCCGCGTCAGCGAGGAACAGCTTTTCTACCTCATGTCCCGCGGCATGCCCGAGGACGAGGCCATGGCCATGATCGTGCGCGGCTTCATCGAGCCGATCGCCCGCGAGCTGCCCATGGAATACGCCCTTGAGCTGAACCGCCTCATCGAACTCCAGATGGAAGGATCCGTCGGTTAATGACTGCCGAAGCAACTACCGAAAAGGCGCGCATCGGCGCACCGTCGATCGCCGGTTTCACCGAGGAAGGCGAGCATCTGGTCGCCTCCAAGGTGGACCGCCACCACAGCCATGGCACGCAGGTCATGGCCTCCCGCGCCGAGCGCCTCACCAGCCATGACGTGGCCGACTTCGCCCTGCCCAACGGCCGGGAAGAGGAATGGCGCTTCACGCCGGTGCGCGAACTGGCCAACCTCCTGTCCGATGCCCCGTCGGACGCCGGAGCCCTGGCCGTTTCGCTCGAGGCGCCCGCAGCCGTGGTGCAGCGGACGCTTCGCGCAGGCGAAGCCCCCCGCGGTGCCACCCTTGTCCCCGCCGACCGTGCCGCCGTCGTGGCTTCCGCCAATGTGGAGGAAGCCCAGCTCATCTCCATCCCGGCGAACGCCGAACTGGACGCTCCCGTGCGCGTTGTCCTGACCGGCAACGGCCCGGACCTCCGCAGCAACTCGCACGTGGTTATCGAGGCCGGATCCAACAGCCGCGGCGTGGTGATCCTCGAGCATGGCGGCAGCGCCGACCACAACGGCAACGTAGAGGTCCTGGTCCGCGAGGGCGCCCAGCTGACGGTTGTTTCCGTGCAGCTGTGGGAAGACGACGCCAAGCACCTGGCCCAGCATGACGCCGAGGTTGCCAAGGACGCCGTCTACAAACACATCGCCGTGACACTGGGAGGCAAGATCGTCCGCCTCAACTCGAATGTCCGGTTTGCCGGTGAAGGCGCCGAAGCCGAGCTCCTGGGCCTTTACTTCGCCGACGCCGGCCAGCACCTGGAGCACCGTTCCTTCGTGGACCACAACGTGGGCAACTGCAAGTCCAACGTCCTGTACAAGGGCGCGCTGCAGGGCAAGGGCGCACACACGGTCTGGGTTGGTGACGTGTTGATCCAGAAGCAGGCCGAGGGTACCGACTCCTACGAGAAGAACCAGAACCTGGTCCTCACCGACGGTTGCCGTGCGGACTCCGTGCCCAACCTTGAAATCGAAACAGGCCTGATCGAGGGTGCCGGCCACGCCAGTTCCACGGGCCGCTTTGATGACGAGCACCTGTTCTACCTGATGGCCCGCGGTATTCCCGAGGACGTCGCCCGCCGACTGGTGGTCCGTGGCTTCCTCAACGAGATCATTCAGCAGATCAAGGTCCCGGCCCTCGAAGAGCGCCTGACCGAGGCTGTGGAACGCGAACTCGCGGCATCCGAGAACTGAGCAGGCAGGAACGTATGAGCGGCACACCCAAAGGCGAGCTGGTTTGCAGCGCCAATGACATCCAGGTCAAGCAGGCGCTGCGGATCCTGATCGACGGCTACCCCGTGGCCGTAGTGCGGGATTCGATGGGGGAGATCCACGCCATCGGCGACACCTGCTCGCACGCGGACATTTCCCTGTCCGAGGGCGATGTGGAAGGCTGCGCCATCGAGTGCTGGGGCCACGGCTCCCAGTTCGACCTGCGCAGCGGCCAGCCGCTGCAGCTCCCCGCCTACGATCCTGTTCCGGTATTCGCCGTCGAACTCGACGGAGACGACGTCTACGTGGACGTCACCAACGTTTTGAACGGCGCAGCAGTAAACAACTAACTGGGCGCCCGCAGCATCAGACTTACGAGCGAAAAGAAAGAAGAGCATGTCAACTCTTGAGATCAAGGACCTGCACGTCAGCATTGACACCGAGCAGGGCAGCAAGGAGATCCTGAAGGGCGTCAGCCTGACCATCAGGACCGGCGAGACGCACGCCATCATGGGACCCAACGGCTCCGGCAAGTCCACCCTGGCGTCCACCATCGCGGGGCACCCCCGCTACACCGTCACCAGCGGCACCATCACCCTGGACGGCGAAGATGTCCTGGCGATGAGCGTTGACCAGCGCGCCCGGGCAGGCCTCTTCCTCGCCATGCAGTACCCGGTGGAGGTCCCCGGTGTCACCATGACCAACTTCCTGCGCACCGCCAAGACGGCCATCGACGGCGAGGCACCCAAGCTCCGCACCTGGACCAAGGACGTCAAGGCAGCCATGCAGCAGCTGCGCATCGACGCCGACTTCGCCGAGCGCAACGTCAACGAAGGCTTCTCCGGTGGCGAAAAGAAGCGCGTGGAAATCCTGCAGCTGGAGCTCTTCAAGCCCAAGTTCGCCATCCTGGACGAGACCGACTCCGGCCTGGACGTGGACGCACTGAAGATCGTGTCCGAGGGCGTTAACCGCGCACACTCCGAGGGCAACATGGGCACCTTGCTCATCACCCACTACACTCGCATCCTCCGCTACATCAAGCCTGAATTCGTCCACGTGTTCGTGGACGGCCAGGTTGTTGAGGAGGGCGGCCCCGAACTGGCCGACCGCCTTGAGGAAGAAGGCTACGACCGTTACGCCAAGGGCGCCGGCGCAGCCACCGTCGCGCCTCCGGCCGCAGTACAGGCCTAGTTAGGACTTGTCATGACCGAAATAAAGGCGGGCCGCACGGCCCTGGAGGACGTCGAAGAGGCGCTCAAGGACGTCATCGATCCTGAGCTCGGCGTGAACGTTGTGGACCTGGGCCTGCTCTACGGCCTTAAGTACTCCGACGACGACGGCGCGCTCCTGATCGACATGACGCTGACCACCGCCGCCTGCCCGCTCACCGACGTGCTCGAGGAGCAGGTGGGCCAGGCCCTGGACGGCGTCGTGGACGACTGGCGCCTGAACTGGGTATGGATGCCGCCTTGGGGTCCCGAGCGGATCACCGATGACGGCAAGGACCAGATGCGGGCCCTCGGCTTCAACATCTAAGTCCCCACTGCTATAAGTACGACGACGGGCGGTTACCTTCCAAGGGGAAGGTAACCGCCCGTCGTCGTTGGCTCATCGATTGCTGCGTAAATGCCGTTATGACCTCTCAAAACGGCAGTTACTCAGCAACCGATGGAGTTGCACGATGGGGTTAGAGGGTTGCCGCGGAGAACGTGTCGCACTGGTTGATGTCGCCGGTCTGGTAGCCGCGGGAGAACCAGCGCTGGCGTTCTGCACTGGAGCCGTGGGTCCAGCCCTCGGGGGAGACGCGCCCGGTCGCGGCCTTTTGGATCCGGTCGTCACCCACCGATGCGGCGGCGGACAACGCGTCGTTCACGTCCTGCTGGGTCAGGGGTTCCAGATAGGGCTGACCGGTAGCAGGGTCCGGAGTGGTGGAGGCGTACTTGGCCCAGAGGCCGGCGTAGCAGTCAGCCTGCAGTTCGGTGCGGACGGAGCCGGACTCCGGTCCCTGGGGATCCTGCTGCGCCCGCTTCAGGTCGCCGAGCAGGTTCTGGACGTGATGGCCAAACTCGTGGGCTACCACGTACTCCTGGGCCAGGGGACCGCCGGAGGATCCAAAGCGGTCCACGAGTTCCTGGAAGAAGCCGGGATCGAAGTAGGCGGTGGTGTCCGTGGGGCAGTAGAACGGGCCCACCTCGGAGGTGGCGGCCCCGCAGCCGGTGTTGGTGCCGCCGCTGAAGATCACTGCCTCAGGCTGCGGGTACTGCACCTTGTACTGTTTGAGGTAGCCGGGCCAGAACGCGTTGAGGCTGTTGACGGTGCCGGTGATCCGGCAGTCCAGCCGGGCGTCGGCGTCCGCCCCGGTTTTGCAGGCCGGGGCCGTGCCTTGGGACTGCCCCGCTGTGCCGCCGTCGGTCAGGCCGCCAAGCATGTTGGGGTTGATGCCGAGCAGGAGGGCAACGAGCAGCACCAGGCCGCCGCCAATTCCGCCGCCCACCTTCACTCCGGTGCCCATGCCCCGTCGGTCCTGGACCTGGGAGGGGTCAAGCTGCACATTGTCATTGAAACTCATAACGTCACATTACCCGCGGGCCCGGCGCTCAATCTGGCCGGCCGGTAAAGTTGGTCTGTGCCTTTCCTCGACAAGCTCCAGCGCTGGGCCGGGCAGCGGCCGCACGACACCGCCGTCGTAATCGCCGGGAAGCGCCTGGACTGGGCGGAACTGCGGGACGCCGCCGCTGAGCTGGTGGCCGGGACCAAGTCGGTCACCGCGCTGTGTGAGGCCAATTCGGTGGGTTTTGCGGTGAAATTTGCAGCCGCCGTGGCGGGTGGCCGGCAATGCGCAGTCCTGGATCCGGGCTGGCCCGCAGCGTTGCAGGAAGACATCGTCCGGCGGGTGGAAGCACGCGCCGATCCCGCCCCGGTGTCCCCGGATGACCAGCTGGCCGACGGGACTCCGGACTCCAGCTTCCTGATCGGCCTCACCTCCGGAACCACGGCGGTGCCCAAGGCGTTCACCCGCTCCCGGCGGTCCTGGCAGCAGTCCTTCGAGGCTTCCATCGAGTTCTTCGGGCTCCGGCGGGACGACGTCACCCTTGCCCCCGGCCCGCTGGTGGCAAGCCTTAACCTCTACGCCCTGGCCGAGTGCCTCTACGCGGGTTCGGAGTTCCAGACACTGGAGACGTTCGACGTCGGCGACGTCCACGCTGCCATCACGCACGACCGCGTCACCCGGCTGGTCCTGGTACCCACCATGCTGCGGATGCTCAGCGAACGCGGCATGACCGGATGCGTGGACGCTTCCGGGATCCGCAGCATCATCTGCGCCGGCTCCAAGCTCGACGCCCGGACCCTGGAAGCGGCCCGCCGCTGGGCCCCGAACGCCACCATCTACGAGTACTACGGCGCCTCCGAACTGAGCTTCGTGTCCGGCCTGGGCCTGGCCCCTGGACAGCCTGCCACCGCCGGCGGAACCGGAATCGGCAGGCCTTTTCCCGGGGTCGACGTGCGGATCCTGGATGACAACGGCGCCCCGGTCCCCGACGGCGGTTACGGCAACATCTGCGTCCGGAGTGGAATGGTGAGCAACGGTTACCTGTGGGGTGACGACGGCGAAGCGCTGCGGTCCTTTGGCGACTGGTACACCGTGGGGGACCAGGGCTATCTCGCGGACGGTGAGGTGCACATTCTGGGCCGCCGTGGCGACATGATCCTCACCGCGGGCCGGAACGTCTACCCGCACGAGGTGGAGCTGGCATTGGC
The DNA here is from genome assembly GCF_030816725.1 of Pseudarthrobacter defluvii. Taxonomy (NCBI): domain Bacteria; kingdom Bacillati; phylum Actinomycetota; class Actinomycetes; order Micrococcales; family Micrococcaceae; genus Pseudarthrobacter; species Pseudarthrobacter defluvii. Next base: position 2,041,672 of record NZ_JAUSYG010000001.1, on the reverse strand, counting down.
GGCCGTCCCCGGGGTTGCGGCAGCCGTCGCCGCCGGGATGCCCGATGACTTGCGCGGCCAGCGCGTGGTAGCCGGCGTGCTGCCATCCCATGGCGGAATAACTGCCACACAGCTCCGGGCCGGCCTGGAGGACATCCTGTCCCGGCACAAGCGGCCCTTGCAGTACTACCTCCTCCAGGAGCTTCCCGTCACGGACCGCGGTAAGGTCAGCCGGAACGTGTTCCTGGACTGGATCAACGCCCGGGATCCCAGGGTGCGTGCACTTGGCGCCTGACTTCCTGCCACCCGACCGCCAGCCCGTCATCATTGCCGCCCGCCGGACTCCTGTGTGCCCCGTGAACGGTGCATTGCGGAACCTGCGCGCCCACGAACTCCTGGCGCCGGTCCTGCGGTCGCTCGTCGCTGGGCTTACCCTTGATCCCGCCTCTGTCACAGACGTGGTGATCGGCAACGCCGTGGGTGGCGGAGGCAACGTCGCACGCCTCGCGCTGCTGGAAGCCGGACTTCCGGTTGGCGTGCCCGGGATCACCGTGGACCGGCAGTGCGGCTCGGGCCTGGACGCAATCGTCCTGGCCGCCCGCCTGGTCGCGGCCGGAGGCAGCCCGCTGTACCTGGCAGGGGGAGTGGAGAGCACCAGCACCGCGCCCCTGCGCGCCCACCGGACGGACGACGGCGGCGCGGACTTTTATCGGCGCGCCCAGTTTGTGCCTCACGCTTTCGGCGACCCGGACATGGGCGTGGCCGCGGAAACGGTCGCCAAGGAATACGGTGTAGCCCGGGAGCGGCAGGACGCCTTCGCGCTGGCCAGCCACCGAAAAGCCCTCGCGGCCATCCGGGACGGACGCTTCACGGACGAACTCGTGCCGCTGGATACCCCTGCGGGGACGGTCTCTTCTGATGGTGGCCCGCGTCCTGGCCTTACCCCGGCCATCATGGGCCGGTTCCCGGCCGCCTTCGTGCCCGGGGGAACTGTCACCGCCGGAAACTCGTGCTTTGACGCGGACGCTGCCTCCGCCGTCGTCATCACTTCTCTGGAGCGTGCGCGCGAACTGGGGGCACGCGACGGGCTGCTGGTGCGCAGTACGGCAACCGCCGGCGTCGACCCACAGCTGCTGGGAATGGGTGCAGTCCCGGCGGCCACTGGTGTGCTGGCTGCCGCGCGCGTGAAAGCCGGCGAGCTGGACCTGGTGGAGTTCAACGAGGCGTTCGCTTCGCAAACACTCGCGTGTTTGGACCAGCTGGGCATCGATCCCGGCCGGGCAAACCTCGACGGCGGGGCGCTGGCGCTGGGGCACGCCTACGGTGCGTCGGGTGCCGTGCTGGTCACCCGGCTGCTGGCCCAGTCGCGGCGGGCGGACACCGAGTGTGCCCTGGGACTGGCCATGATCAGCATGGCCGGTGGAATGGGCACGGCGGCGCTCCTGGAGTACCGGCGGCTCTAACGCCGGCCAGCGTCCGGGCCGGTCAGTCTTCCGCTTCGCCCAGGCCGCGGGCGGCGAGCGCCTCGCCCGTTTGGCGCGCATAGGCCACGGAGGTGATGAACACCGGCAGGACCAGCGCGCGGGGGTTCCGTTCGAGGCCGCGGGCCCTGGCGGAATCGCGGACGTCCGCGAAGGTGCCGGCAATGAACGGGATGCTGCGCAGCATGATGCCGATGGTCAGGGCAAAACGCTCGGGGTCGGCGCCGAACCTTCGGAAGGGACGCGCCAGCCGCACCACGCCGTCCAGGAGCCGCTGGATCGGGGTGGTGGCGGTGAGCAGTGATGCTGCCACCACACAGAGCAGGATGTTCAGTACGATCCGCGCCGCCGTGGGACCGCCGAGCTGCCACCATTGGAACAGGCCGACGACCACGAGTACCGGCGCGAGGGGCCGGACGGCGTGCCACAGCCTTTTCACCCCGGCGCCCGTGGCCAGGAACAGGCCGCACAGCAAGGCCAGGACCGCAGCGGAGATGCGCCAGTCCGCGATGGCGAAGGAAGCCAGGCCGCAGGCGATGACCAGGAGGAACTTCAGTGCCAGCGGTGCCCTGTGGAGGATTGAGTTTCCCGGCACATAGTTGGCCAGGAGGAAGCCGTGGCCCCTCACGGCGCATCCCGTTCGGCTTCGAGCCCGCGCAGGCACCATGAGCGGTAGGCTGCCACGGCTTCCGCGGGGGCGCCGTCGAACGCCACCCGGCCTGCTTCGATCACCAGGACCCGGTCCATTTCCAGGGCCAGGTCGAGGTCGTGGGTGGACATGATGATCTGCTGGTCCAGGTCCGCCAGGGTCCTGCGGAGCAGTTCGCGGTTGCGCAAATCCAGGAGGGTGGAGGGCTCGTCCAGCACCAGCACCCTCGGGTTCACTGCCAGCACGGCTGCCAGGGCCATGAGCTGCCGTTCGCCCCCGGACAGCTCATAGATGCTTTGATCGGCCAGGCGCAGGAGGCCCAGGCGTTTGAGGGCTGCCCCGGCCTGGCGGCGCCGCTCCGACCCGTTCTTTACCGACCGGCGCAGGGACAGCTCCACATCTTCCCGGCCGGTCGGCATCACCAGCTGGGACAGGGGATCGGTGAAGACGAACCCGACGTTGCGCCGGACCTTCCGGACGGCACCTACTGTGCTGTCGCCGTCGACCGTTACCGTGCCGCTGGTGGGCTGGACGAGCCCGTTGACCAAGCGCAGCAGCGTGGATTTGCCGGAGCCGTTGGCGCCGATGATGCCGACGCGGGCTTCCTCCAGCCGGAGATTGACCCCGTCAAGGAGGACTTTGGGCTGAGGGGAGACCTCTGTTTCGACGGCGACGGTCACCTGGTGGAAGGCCACTGCGGGCATGGCGCGGTCCTAGGCGCTTGCGGCGGACAGGGCGCGGCGACGTACGCGCCGCACCAGGACGTCCGGGAAAGCCCGGTGGAGGGCGACGGCGATGGCGGCTGCGAGGACGTTCTTGACGATGTCCCCCGGGTAGAAGACCAGGTCGCTCACGAAGGCCTGCTCCAGGGTGGCCTTGGAGTTCACGGCGATGCCCACGACGCCCAGCGTGTGCACGAACACGATGCTCGTGACCGTGGCGGCCAGGAAGAACCACAGTGCGCGGGCCCTGGTGGTGCGGCGGATCACCAGGGTGGCCAGCCAGCCCACTACCGCGGCGGCTATGGGGAAGGCGATGATGTAGCCGGCCGAGGGCCCGGCGAGGATGCCCAGGCCGCTGCGGCCCTGGCTGAAGATGGGCAGGCCGGCGAGGCCCAGGAGGGTGTAAAGTCCGACGGCGGCGAACCCGCGGGCGGGGCCCAGCACCAGGCCGGTGAGCATCACGGCAAGGGTCTGGAAGGTGATGGGGACGCCGAATCCGTTCAGGGCCAGCCCCGGCACCAGGGCTGCGCCGGCCACGAGGGCGGCGAAGACGGCGATCAGTCCCAGGTCGGTGCCGTTCCAGCGGCGGCGCTCCGTCCGTTTGCTGGTTTTTGTGGTGGTGTCGGTGCTGTTCATGGCGGTCCTGTCGGGGTTGTACAAGCGGAATCCAATGTACAGCCGACGCTACCGGGGCGGAACGGGGGCCATTTTGTAGGGGTCCTACTAACCCGGGTGGAGGCTGCCTTGGGGAGGACACAATGATCCCTAACGTAGTTGAGGGGAAGCGGCTTACGGCCATCTCGTGCCGTAGCGCGCGCCAAAACCTGTGGGGCTGGTCCGGGCTAAACTGGGCCCGGTAAGGACGGATTGGGGGATCCAGAGTGGCGCGCCGCTGTTCCGCTGGTCGGTCGCAACCTGCTAACTGAAGGGAACCACCCGATGACCTTCTTTCAGGACTACCCCATCCCGACGCCGCCTCCCCGACCGCGGACGGCTCAGTTCACACCCCCTCCCTGGGTGGCGCCACCCCGTTACGAACTTCCCGCCGTCGTCCCTGGTGGTCAAATCATTCACAAGTCCCCGGCCTTTGTACTGGCCATCGAAGCCGTTAAGGTTCACTCCACCGGATGCATCTTTGATGTGCTCTGGACGTTGCGCCGGACTGACCAAGAGGACCGGGAGTGGGCTGAAATCAACGCTGTCTTTCACCACCCGGCGCCGCAACTCCACAACAGAGGGACACCAGCCGAATCTGTCCTCCTATTCGGAGTCGAGTTCCCGGACGGCACCAAGGCCATCAGCTCATCCCTTGCGATGTACGCCCCGCACAAGTCGATGGACCAGGAACCTGATGGGCCGGTCTTCGAATACCGACCCAGGGGCGGCAGCGCCGGCGAAGATGACATGTCCGCAAACGGGTCGCTGTGGCTTTGGCCACTGCCGCCGGCCGGGAACCTCCGCCTGGTTGCACAGTGGACCGAGATGGGTATGGGCGAATGTTCCATCACCCTGGACGGCACCGAGCTCCGCGATGCCGCTGCCGGAGCCCAGAAGTATTGGCCGGAACAGGGCGCGCAGGAATGAGCCTTTGATGGGGGAATCCCTATCAGGCAGGCACGGTGACAGTTTCAGGCTCACGGGCTGTCTTTCAGGATGACAAGGGCCACACCGTCTTCTTCCAGGCCCGCCCCGGTGCCACAGGCTTCCTCAAAACAGTCTGGTCCGCAGCGCCAGTTTGTCGAGGATGTCCCGCAAGTCTGCAATTTTCGCTGTGGCATCGGAAATGAACAGCGCTTCGGCTGTGTCCCTGTTGCTGAGTCCCTTGGCGGCCAGGAGAAACACAGAGCCTAGACGATAGCGCCGTCACTCAGCCGCCCCGGAGGGGAAACGCGGCGGGGGAGTCGCCAGGCCCAATACGTGATCATCAGTCCTGCGGTTGCGGCCCCGCCTGCGTAGGACCAGGGCGAGGTCCATGACCCTTCAGGTGTCGGGATCACCAAGGCCAGAACGACTGCAGTAATGGCCAGAAGAATCTCCGCGGCCGCCTGCAATGGCCTTGCCCGGTACTCGGGGTAGGCCAGCCGGACCAGAGGAATGATTGGCAGCAGGAACAGCCCGGGGGTGAAGACCACCCAGATGACGTTGAATGTGAACATCGCCAGGCCCAGTACCAGCAGTCCCAGGAACTTCAGCAGCTGGACAGGTTTGAGCGGGTTATCAAGCGTCCAACGGCTCAGCAGCAGTCCCCATGCCGGGAGCCCAAGCAGCCAGCCACCGGCCCAAAAGCCCAGGTTCAGCAGCGCCAGGAAAACGAGCAGCGCGCCGGGCAGCAGGAACGCCACGGCCTGCCGAGGCGACGGCCACTTCCCAACCGGCCCAAAGATGCACACCCCGATCAGCAGGTACGCCAAAACATAGCCCGGCAGCAGCTGAATCAGTGATTCCGGATGCGAGCCGAAGATGAGGAGGGTCAGCGCGGCTACCATTACGCACACCCCGGCGAATGTCCATGGTCCGCGGGCGGGTCGCAGTGTCATGCGGGCAGAGACGTCAGGATGTCCTGGCCCGCGCATGGGCGCCTCCTGCCAAGAACCATGTATCCCCCCAACGGATCTCTTTCCCGCCGAGTCTACGTGGCCAACTGCGCCGGCCCTGTGCTGTTCTGCATGATCCCCAGCTTGGTAACCTGTGCCACATGCCCATCAAACTCGAGAACGTAGGCATCGCCGTCCGCGACCTGGAAGCGGCAATCGCTTTCTTCACCGACCTGGGGCTCACCGTCCTGGGCCGCCAGACCGTCAGCGGCGAGTGGGCCGACACCGCCGTCGGCCTTGACGCCAACCACGCCAAAATAGCCATGCTCCAGACGCCGGATGGACGCGGCCGCCTCGAACTCTTCGAATACATCCACCCCGATGCGATCGAGACCGAGCCCACGCTGCCCAATGAGATCGGCATGCACCGTGTTGCCTTCTCAGTGGACAACATCGAGGAGGCGCTTGAGATCGCCGCACGGCACGGCTGCCACCCGCTGCGGGGAGTGGCAACATACGAAGACGTCTACAAGCTCACCTACGTACGGGGCCCCAGCGGCATCATAGTTATGCTCGCCGAGGAACTGAAGAAGGGCTGAGCCTGCAGGCGCCCTGCAATATACTCCGAACATGCCCATCACGCACCCAGCCCTCAATGCTCAGCGCTCTCATCACAAGACCCGCGGGGGCCAGCGGTGAGCGGCGGCCTCGTAGCCCTGCTGGATGACGTCGCAGCCCTGGCCCGCATCGCGGCCGCATCCGTGGACGACGTCGCAGCCGGTGCCGCCAAGGCGGGAACCAAGGCGGCAGGTGTCGTGATCGACGACGCCGCCGTCACCCCGCAATACGTGTCCGGCGCGGACCCATCACGCGAACTGCCGATGATCAAGAAGATCTTCTGGGGCTCCATCCGGAACAAGCTCCTGATTATACTTCCGGCCCTGCTGCTCATCAGCGCCTTCATCCCGTGGATCATCCCGTTCATCCTCATGCTGGGCGGCACCTACCTCTGCTACGAGGGCGCCGAGAAGGTCTGGCACAAGCTCCGCGGCGGCCACCACGAGGAGGAAGAAGCGCCGGCGGTGGAACGCGGGCACGAGGCAGAGGCCAAAGTAGTCAAAGGCGCCATCACCACCGACTTCATCCTTTCCTGCGAGATCATGGTCATCTCCATGAACGAGGTAGCCACAGAGTCCATCTGGGTCCGCGCGTTCATCCTGGTGATGGTGGCGTTCGCCATTACAGTGCTCGTCTACGGTGCGGTGGCACTCATCGTCAAAATGGACGACATCGGTGTGCACCTGGCCGCCAAGGACTCGCCCCGGGCCAAGCGCTTTGGGAGGCTGTTGGTATCGGCGATGCCGGCCGTACTGTCCACCATCACCTTTGTCGGCACCATCGCAATGCTTTGGGTGGGCGGGCACATCATGGTGCAGGGGACCCACGACCTGGGCTGGCACGCGCCCTATGACTTGATCCACGCCATCGAGCATCCGGTGGCAGGCGTTGCGGTTGTCGGCGGCTTCCTGGCCTGGCTCGTTGACACCCTGCTCTCAGCAGTTGTCGGCCTCGCCTGGGGCCTTGTCGTTATGGCCGTTGTGGGTCCGCTGCTGAAGGTGCTCCCATTCGGCAAGGCCAAAGGCGGACACAAAGAAGGTGCCGCTGCGGCGGGCAACGCCGGACACGGGCCGGAAGAGTCCCACAGCTGACAGCACCGGGCCGCATCCGCTGCCTCTTTCAGAAGGCGTAGCGGATGCGGCAGTACGGCGCTATGTCCTCAATGAGCCGGGTCAGCTGGCGCACGTAACCGGCCTTGGCCCGTGACCGGTAGCGGACGTTGTTGAAGCCGTTGGACGAGGTTTTCGATTCCTGAAGGTCGGGACGCCACAGGACATTCTCCGCCTGCGGATGCCAGCCCAGGTTGACCTCGTGCAGCTGCTCGTTGTGGGTTAGGAAGATGACCTCCGCCGCGAGTTGGGCCTTGGCTGTCGGCGTCAGTGTTGCGTCGAGCTGGCGGAGCAGTCCCTCCCAGTCGGCGAGCCACGTGTCGGTGATGATGACGGGGGAGAAGTTCACGTGAACCTCGTAGCCGGCATCAACGAAATCGTTGATGGCCGCCATCCTCTCCGCCACAGGCGACGTCCTGACGTCGATGGACTTGGCCAGGTCCGCCGGCATCAGGGAGAAGCGGATCCGGGTGTGGCCGCCGTGGTCCCACGCCAGCATCGCCGGATTGACGAACTTGGTGGCAAAGGAGAGCTTGGCATTTGGCAGCTCGCGGAAGAGCGCAACGAGCTCCTCGACGTTGTCACTGATCATGGCGTCGACGGAGCAGTCGCTGTTCTCGCCGATGTCATAAACCCACAGCTCGGGATCGCACTGGTTGGGCTCCAGCTTCAGCCCCTGGCGCGTTGCGTGCCGCTCGAGCGTCGCCGCGATCTGGTCGATATTGGCGAACACCGTAACAGGATTGCTGTAGCCCTTGTGCCGCGGCACGTAGCAGTAGGCGCACGCCATGGCGCAGCCGTTGGCCGTTGAGGGCGCAATGAAGTCCGCCGAACGACCGTTCGGCTTGACGGCCAGTGACTTTTTGACCCCGAGGACCAGAGCCTCCGTTTTGATCCGCGACCAGCGCGGCACATTGGTTTCGTCACCGTGCACGTCCGGGATGTTCCAGTGGTTGTCCACAGGCACGACGTCGGCATCCGGCCAGCGCGCAACGATCTCCTGGCCACGGGGCAGCTCCAAGGCGGCTGGCTGTGCGTAAATACGCCTGATCTGGAGCAGCCGATCAAATTCCATGACCCCATTGTGCTTGAACCCCCGGGCCGGTGCCCGCGGTTAAGCCCACGGCGCCATCACCGGATTGCCGGAAGTTTCTGCTGCTGAAACTGGCTTGGTCCGCCGGACGGTAGACTGGATTGTGCCGTTCTCCGGCCACTCTGCCCCGGCGTCCCTTCGCACACAGTGCGCGGACCGTGGCGTTCCCTGTTGTGAAAGGCCTTACCTGCTGTGATTACTGTCCAGGATCTTGAACTGCGCGCCGGTGCCCGGCTCCTCATGGACCAGGTGAGCTTCCGCATCGACAAAGGGGACAAGATCGGCCTGGTGGGCCGGAACGGCGCGGGCAAGACCACGCTGACCCGTGTCCTCGCGGGCGAAGGCCTGCCCGCCGCTGGGAAGGTGACCCGCAGCGGCGAAATCGGCTACCTGCCCCAGGACCCGCGGACCCCCGACATGGAGCAGTTGGCGCGGGACCGTATCCTTTCCGCCCGCGGCCTGGACGTCGTCGTCGGAAAGCTTCGCAAGGCGCACGACGAAATGGCCAGCGAGGACGCGGACGTTCAGCGCAAGGCCATGAACCGGTACGACCGGCTTGAATCCGAGTTCCTCGCCGCGGGCGGTTACGCGGCCGAAGCCGAAGCGGCGTCGATCTGTTCCAACCTTGCCCTTCCGGACCGGCTGCTGAACCAGCCGCTGAAGACGCTCTCCGGCGGACAGCGGCGCCGTGTGGAGCTTGCGCGCATCCTCTATTCGGATGCCGAGACCATGCTCCTGGACGAACCCACCAACCACCTCGACGCCGACTCCATCGCGTGGCTGCGTGACTTCCTGAAGAACCACCAGGGTGGCCTCATCGTCATCAGCCACGACACCGATCTGCTCGAAGCCACCGTCAACAAAGTGTTCCTGCTGGACGCCAACCGCGCCCAGATCGATTTCTACAACATGGACTGGAAGCGTTACCTCCTGCAGCGGGAGACTGACGAGCGCGCCCGGAAGCGCGAACGCGCCAACGCCGAAAAGAAGGCGCAGGTCCTCATGGACCAGGCCAACAAGATGCGGGCTAAGGCCACCAAGGCCGTCGCCGCTCAGAACATGGCCAAGCGCGCAGAACGGCTGCTCAGCGGACTGGAAGCCGTCCGCGAGCAGGACCGTGTGGCAGCCCTGCGGTTCCCGGACCCGTCACCCTGCGGCAAGACCCCGCTCACCGCGGACGGGCTCAGCAAGTCCTACGGCTCGCTGGAAATCTTCACAGACGTGGACCTGGCCATCGACCGTGGCTCCAAGGTGGTCATCCTGGGGCTCAACGGCGCCGGCAAGACCACGCTGCTCCGGATGCTCGCCGGGGTGGACGCTCCCGACACCGGTGAGGTCATCCCCGGCCACGGGCTGAAGGTTGGCTATTACGCCCAGGAGCACGAAACCCTTGACCACGACCGCACCGTGCTCGAGAACATGCGCTCCTCCGCCCCGGACATGAAGGACGCCGAGGTCCGCGGCATCCTCGGATCCTTCCTGTTCTCCGGCGACGACGTCGACAAGCCCGCCGGCGTGCTCTCCGGCGGTGAGAAGACCCGCCTGGCCCTGGCCACCATCGTGGCCTCCAGCGCCAACGTCCTGCTCCTCGACGAACCCACCAACAACCTGGACCCAGCCAGCCGCGCCGAAATCCTGGGCGCGCTGCGCAACTACACCGGCGCCGTCGTCCTGGTCAGCCACGACGAAGGTGCGGTGGAAGCACTGAACCCTGAACGCGTCGTCATGCTTCCCGACGGCGTGGAGGACCTTTGGAACGAGGACTACCTGGACCTGATTACGCTGGCTTAGCGTCCCCCCACCTCCGCTACGCGACGCAGGTGATTTCCCGCGTGCTGGCTCCTTCGTCGCCTTTGACGCACGCTACATAAATCACCTGCATCCCTTCGCTGGTGCCTTTATCGCCTGGCCGCCTAGCGCACCTTCAGTTCCAGTGCCCCCGTGATTTCCTGGAGTTGGGCGTAGGTGATGCTGAACATCGAATTGTGGTCTCCCGCTCCGGCCCAAAGGAGTTGATGCTCCCGGAGGCTGGAGTCCAGCAGGGTCCTGATCTTTTTCGGGTGGCCTACCGGGGCTACGCCGCCTACCTCCTGGCCGGTGTGTTCCAGAACGAAGGCGGGGGACGCGCGGCGGATCTTCCCCGCGCCGAGCTGCGCCGCGACCAGGGCTGTATCAACCCTGGCGGCTCCGCTGGCCAGGATCAGCAGGGGCTGGCCGCTGAGGTCGAAGACCAAACTGTTGGTGATCGCCGCAAGATCGCACGCCAGCGCCTCCGCCGCCGCGGCGGCTGTCGGAACACCGGCCCCGAAGGTCCGCACGGTGTCGCCGACCCCGGCGCCAAGCAATGCTGCGCGCACCCGGGCGACCGGGCCGCCGTCGTACTCCATGGCTCAGTACCCCTGCGCGTCCAAAAGGGCGTCTTCCTCTTCCTCGGCGGTCGCCTTCTTGCGTTTGCGCGGGACAGGCCGACGGCGGGCGGCCGGGACGGCGGCATGGATGGTGCCGTCCTCGAGCGTCTCTTCCTCGTCCTCGGCGTCGATCGCTGCGTTCCGTGCCTGCTGCCGCGCCGCGTAGCCGAACCCCACGAACATCAGCACACCGAAGGCAAACCACTGCAGCGAGTAGGACAGGTGGGTCCCCTCATCAGTGGACGGCTTGGGGAACGCAACGGGCATGGCGGCTGACGGAGGGGTCTCCGATGCAAGCTGGCCGTAGGCCCCGGTAAGCAGCGGGTAGCCCAGCTGCGCGGCGTACGTGGGGAGGTCGATGGAGGCCAGTTGCCCCTCAGGCGCCCCGCGCTGCAGCTCCGGCTCACCATGCTTCAGGCGTACGACGGCGGTCACCTCACCGGAGGGAGGCGGCGGCACGGAATCGGGGCTGCCCGGATTCTTGTTCCCGATGGGCAGCCAGCCGCGGTCGATGACGACCGTTTCGCCCGTGCTGAGGCGGAAAGGGACTACTACCTCGTACCCTGGCTGCCCGTTGAGCGGCCGGTTGCGCACAATCCGCTGCCCTGCGGCATCGTAGGTTCCCTTGAGCTCAACCTGGGTCCACTCCTTGGCCGGATCCAGCTGGTTGAACTGGTCCCGTGCCTGGGAGAAGGGGATGGGTGTGGCGGAGTAGTTGCTGACCACCCGGTTGATCTCGGCCAGGGTCTCGGCACGGCGGTCCATCTGCCAGCGGCCCAGGAAGACACATGCCGCGGCAAAGATGGCGGCCAGCAGGAGATAGCCCAGCCACTTGCTGGAAAAGAGGAAGCGGTACATTCAGAAGTCCCGCTCCAGCGAGCCGCTGTCCCCAGCCGCAAGGGGAAGGGTTTCCTTCCAGAGCCCGCGGGTCTGCAGGTAGTCCTCCAGCCATTCCCGGTGGTCCGCGCACGCCAGCCAGGTCTTGCGCCGCTCGGGGGTGTGGATCTTGGGGTTGTTCCAGAGGAGTTGCCAGGACGCCTGGGTCCTGCACGCCTTCCGCGAGCACATTGCGGTCTCCGAGGCGACGTCGGATCCTGCCGCGAAATCAAAAATGCTCATTTGGTTTCCCCTCCTCTCCGGGCCCTGCCTCGTCGTCGTCCACCAGCTCACCCTGCAGCAAGGCGTTTCCTGCCTCCTCGTCTGTGCCCGGAGGCAGCGGGCTTTCAATCTCGGCCAGCGGGGCCGAGTCGAGGAGCAGATCGCTGGGAGTCTCCGCCATGTCGCTGCCATTGGCAATGATCACGGCAAACCACGGCAGGAAGACCGCGCCAACCACCGGAATAATCTTGAACCAGCCGTCCACCACGAAAATCAGGATCAGGCACACCATGCGGATGCCCATGGCCAGGGCGTACTTGATCATCCGCTGGCGCATATCCTCCGAATGCGCGCCCGCGGCGTCAGTAATGCTGTGGACCTCCGTGTCGCCGGAGAACCGGCCCGGATCTCCGGGCGCGGAACGTCCCGCATGGTTTTCAAGGGTCACGGTGAATGATCACGCTCCAAAGGCTTCCCTTAATTCTCGCACCATCGGCAGTGCTGCCCAAACCCGCCGTGGGCCTGCCGCTAAGATCGGAGGCAGCCAAACCACACCCCGCTACCGCGGCGCAGCCTGCCGCAGAATTCCGGAGCACCTCCATGACTGAAACAGCGTCCGCACCCCGCAGCGTCCTGGTGACCGGCGGCAACCGGGGCATCGGCCTGGCCATTGCGCAGGCGTTCCTCGCCAACGGGGACAAGGTGGCCGTGACCTACCGCAGCGAGACGCAACTGCCGGAGGGAATCCTCGGCGTTAAGGCGGACGTCACCGATGAGGCTTCGGTGGACGCTGCCTTCAAGGAAGTGGAGGCGGCCCACGGCCCCGTGGAAATACTGGTTGCCAACGCCGGCATCACCAAGGACACCCTGCTCCTGCGGATGAGCGAGGACGACTTCACCTCCGTCATCGACACCAACCTCACCGGAGCCTTCCGGGTCATCAAGCGGGCGTCCAAGGGAATGATCCGGCTGCGCAAGGGCCGCGTGGTCCTCATCTCCTCGGTCTCCGGCCTCTACGGCGCCCCCGGCCAGATCAACTACTCCGCCTCCAAGGCCGGCCTGGTGGGCATCGCCCGGTCCCTCACCCGCGAACTCGGTTCCCGCGGCATCACGGCCAATGTGGTGGCGCCCGGCTTCATCAACACCGACATGACCGCCGAACTCCCCGAAGCCACCCAGAAGGACTACCTGGCCAGCATCCCCGCCGGACGCTTTGCCGAAGCCTCCGAGGTGGCCAACGTGGTCCGCTGGATCGCCAGCGACGAGGCCGCCTACATCTCCGGCGCCGTGATTCCGGTGGACGGCGGCCTGGGCATGGGCCACTGACCCTCCCGGTTCCGCCGCTGCAGGAAACTAGCCCCGCGCTCCTTCTTTGTCGAAGTCGGACAAGGGATACCCGCAACGTCCGCTGGCATGATTGACTGCAGGCCACAACGATTTAGATGTTTCGAACAAAGGAAGCTCGTATGGGACTGCTGGACAACAAGACGGCGATCGTCACCGGATCATCGCGGGGCATTGGCGCTGACGTAGCCAAGATACTCGCCTCGGAGGGCGCCGCCGTCGTGGTCAACTACCGCCAGAAGGCGCCCCGCGCCAACAAGGTGGTGCAGGGGATCGAAGCCGCCGGCGGCCGCGCCGTCGCCGTGGGTGCCGACCTCACCACCCAGGAAGGCGTGCAGGCCCTCGCCAGCGCGGCGATGGAAAACTTCGGGTCCCTGGACATCCTGGTCCTGAACGCCTCCGGCGGCATGGAGACCGGCATGGGCGAGGACTACGCGCTCAAGCTCAACCGCGACGCCCAGGTAAACATGCTCAACGCCGCCGTGCCCCTGATGAGGGAAGGCTCACGGGTGGTTTTCGTCACCAGCCACCAGGCCCACTTCATCAACACCGTGCCCACCATGGAGGCCTACGAGCCGGTGGCCCGCAGCAAGCGGGCCGGGGAAGACGCCCTGCGGGAACTGATCCCCAACCTCGCCGAAAAGGGCATCTCCCTGGTGGTGGTATCCGGCGACATGATCGAAGGCACCGTCACCGCCACGCTCCTGGACCGCTCCACCCCGGGCGCCATCGAGGCCCGCCGTGCGGAAGCTGGGAAGCTTTACTCCGTGGAGGAGTTCGCCCAGGTTGTCGCTGGGATGGCAACGGCCGACGTCGAGTCCGGCCACACCGAGTACGCCGGCGGAGCGGATTACTTCGGCAAGGGCGCTGAGGCTTCCAACTAAGCCTGGCCGCCACCGCGAATTGGCAGTTCGCGGCAATGTTCATTACGAACACTGCCGCGAACTGCCATCTCGCGTTAAGGGAGGGTCAGACGCCGGCCACGTGGCGGACGGCGTCCAGGTACGGCATGTTCAGGGCGGCGTCGGCCACGGCGCGGACGGCCGGCTTGGCGTTGAAGGCCACCCCGATGCCGGCCGCGCCCAGCATGTCCAGGTCGTTGGCGCCGTCGCCCACAGCGATAGTGTGTTCCAGTGCGATGCCTTCGGCAGCAGCCCACTCCCGCAGGTACTTTTCCTTGGCCGCCCTGTCCACCACACCGCCGAGCACCTTGCCGGTCAGCGCGCCGTCCACGATTTCCAGTTCGTTGGCCTGCCAGTAGTCCAGGCCCAGGTCCGCGGCGATCGGCGCAAGGATCTGGTTGAAGCCGCCGGAGACCACTGCCACGGCGTGGCCGGCGGCCTTGAAGGCGGCCACCAGCTGATCGGCGCCTTCGCTGAGCTTCACTTCCCTGCGGACGGAATGGACGACGTCGGCAGGCAGCCCCGCGAGCACCGCCACCCGGGCGTGGAGGGACTGGGCGAAGTCCAGTTCACCGCGCATGGCGGCTTCCGTTACGGCGGCCACTTCCTCCCGCTTACCGGCGTAGGCGGCCAGGAGTTCAATGACTTCCTGCTGGATCAGGGTGGAGTCCACGTCCATGATCAGCAGCTTGCGGGCCGCGGAGCGAAGTCCGGCGGGCACAATGGCAGTGTCGAAACCCTCGATTGCTGCATCCGCAACAGACCTCCGCAGGGCGGCAAGACCCGCCGCAGTCGCGTCGGAAAGGGCCAGTTCAAGGACCTGCACCCGGTACCGGTCGTCTCCCGAATCCGACCCGGAAAGCACCTCGGCGCCGTGGGATGCCAGGACGGAACGCAACTGCTCCAGCCCGGCGGGGGTTACATTCAGGCCATAGCTGACCGCAGTCACGTTCGAAGTCATGCCTGCAATCTTAGCCAGCGGCCATCCCGTGGCTTGAATTGGTTGCGGGACCCCCGCTGCAGGACCTTTAGGCAGCCTTACCACCGGTTATCAGTCATCTTCCGTTTTGTCCTAGTGTCTACTCCTATGAGTGATGTTCTGGAACTGGACTCCGTCAGCGTTGTCCGAGGTAAAAAGACCCTGCTGGACAAAATTGACTGGCAGGTCAACGAGGGCGAACGATGGGTCATCCTCGGGCCCAACGGCGCAGGCAAGACCACGCTTCTCCAGATCGCAGCCGCCCGGCTCCACCCCAGCAGCGGCACTGCCGGCATCCTCGACGAAGTCCTCGGCCGCGTTGACGTCTTCGAACTCCGGCCGCGCATCGGACTTTCCTCCGCAGCCCTGGCTACCCAGATCCCCGAACACGAAAACGTCCTGAACGTCGTGGTCACCGCGGCCTACGGCGTGACCGGCCGCTGGCGCGAAGGCTACGAACGCGACGACGAACGGCGCGCCTTCCGGCTCCTGAACGACTGGGGCATGGGGCCGCTGCTGAACAGGACCTTCGCCACGCTCTCCGAGGGCGAACGCAAGCGCGTCCAGATTGCCCGCGCGCTCATGACCGATCCCGAACTGCTCCTCCTGGATGAACCCGGCGCCGGACTGGACCTCGGCGGCCGCGAAGAGCTGGTGCACAAGCTTGCCGAGCTCGCCCGCGACGAGGCAGCACCGGCCATGGTCCTGGTCACCCACCACCTTGAGGAAGTTCCGCCCGGCTTCACCCATGCCATGCTGCTGCGTGACGGCGGAGTGGTGGCCGCCGGACCCATCACCGAGGTGCTGACCGAAGAGCACCTCAGCACCACCTTCGGGCTGCCGCTCGCGGTGACCGAGAACGCGGGACGCTACACCGCCACAGCACGCCGCTAGAAGAGGCCTCCACTACTACCTTGGAACTCTTCAGCAGCATCATTGTGTTCATCGCCGGGCTGTGGGCCGGCACCATCAACGCGGTGGTGGGCTCCGGCACCCTGGTCACCTTCCCGGTGCTGATCGCCCTGGGCGTGGCACCCGTGACCGCATCCATGAGCAATGCCATGGGGCTGGTCTTCGGTACGGGCGCCGGGGCCTTCGGGTACCGCCGTGAGCTGGCCGGCCGGGGGCGGCAGGTCCTGCGCCTGCTGCCGGCGTCCGTCCTGGGCGGTATCACGGGTGCCTGGCTGCTGCTGCACCTGCCCGAAAAGGTCTTCCACTATGTAGCCCCGGTCCTGCTGGTCCTGGCCTTGATGATGGTCGTGTTCCAGCCGCGGCTGCAGGACTGGGTGCGCAACCGCGAGGCCAATCCGGAGCATGCCGTCCGGGATAAACGCCACGGGGTCCTCCTGGTGGTGCTGGTCTACCTGGCCGGCGTATACGGCGGTTACTTCGTCGCGGCGCAGGGGATCCTGTTGGTGGGCATCCTGGGCGTGTTCCTCACCGGCACCATCCAGAACGCCAACGCCATGAAGAACATCCTGGTCCTCGGCGTCAACATGGTGGCCGCCATCTCCTACCTTTTGTTCGCCTTCGACCGGGTCAACTGGCTGGTGGTGCTGCTGATCGCTGTCAGTTCCACCATCGGCGGCCTGATGGGCTCCAGGGTGGGCCGCAAACTGTCGCCGCGCGTGCTCCGCGCTGTGATCTTCAGCCTGGGCATTGTGGCCCTCGGCGTCATGATCGCCAACCTGCTGCAATAATCTCCCGGTGAGCTTCCACTACCTCGAATCCGCCGATGACCCGCGCGTCAGCGACTACACCACCCTGACCGACGTGCACCTGCGTAAGCTCCGCGAACCGGCCGAGGGCATGTACATCGCCGAATCATCCCGGGTCCTGCGGCGGGCCCTCGCGGCGGGACACCAGCCGCGCTCGTTTTTCCTCGCCGAGAAGTGGATGGCAGACCTCGATGACGTCTTCCGGGCGTACCCCGACGTGCCGGCCTTCATCGGCTCGGCTGCCCTGCTGGAGAAAATCACCGGTTTCCACCTGCACCGCGGCGCCATGGCGGCCATGCAGCGGCCCGCCCCGGTGCCGCTGCCGGACCTCCTTGCCGGGGCCCGGCGCGTGGCCGTGCTCGAAGACATCGTGGACCACACCAATGTCGGTGCCATCTTCCGCTCCGCCGCAGCCCTGGACATCGACGCCGTCCTGGTGTCGCCCCGGTGCGGTGATCCGCTCTACCGCCGCAGCGTCAGGGTCAGCATGGGGACGGTGTTTCAGGTTCCCTGGGCACGCCTGCATGACTGGCCCGGCGATCTTCAGGTTCTCAAGGACCACGGCTTCACCGTCGCGGCTCTGGAGCTGACGCCTGAGGCGGAGGACGTCGACGCCGTCGCGTCCCGCAACCTGGACAAGCTCGCCCTGGTGCTTGGCACGGAAGGTGCGGGCATGAGTCCGGAGACGCTCGCCGCCGTCGACCTCGCGGTGAAAATCCCCATGCGCAACGGCGTGGACTCCCTCAACGTGGCCGCGGCCTCGGCCGTGGCCTTCTGGGAACTTCGCGCCCGGGACTGACCTGCGCGTCACCTGTGCCGCCAGGGGAGCCGGTTCGTCAGTCCCACCGGCATCGGCTATGATTGATAGCTGGTTGTCCTGCTTTTTCAGCTCCAGCTGATGCGACAGTTCCCAGCCATCCCATTCATACCTGGCAGCTGGCAAAATCCAGCTGCGCGAACAAAGGTCCCATTATGAAGTCTGATACCCACCCGAAGTACGAAGCTGTTGTCTTCAACGACCTGGCCTCCGGCACCAAGTTCCTGACCCGCTCCACCGTGTCTTCCAAGAAGACCATCGAGTGGGAAGACGGGAACACCTACCCGGTCATCGACGTCGAAATCTCTTCCGAGTCCCACCCGTTCTACACGGGCAAGCAGCGCATCATGGACTCTGCAGGCCGCGTCGAGCGCTTCAACGCTCGCTTCAAGGGCTTCGGCGGCAAGAAGTAATTCCTTCGCCCAAGCTCGCATCGGAAAGCCCGCACCGGAAACGGTGCGGGCTTTCCGCGTTAACCGCGCACTTGCTTTCTGGGGCAGGATGGGAAGCATGACCGAGTCACCTTTCCGTGCCCCTGACGCCGCCAGCAACCAGCGCCTCCACGGCGAGTACAAGGTGCCGGGCGGCAAGCTGGTGGTGGTGGACCTGGCCGTGGTGGCCGGCGCCCTTGCAGACGTTTCCGTCAGTGGCGACTTCTTCCTGGAACCTGACGAAGCACTGGAGGACATCAACCGGGCGCTGACCGGCCTTCCGGACACGACGCCGGCCAAAGACCTCGCCGGCGCCGTCACCGCAGCCCTGCCCGCCGGCGCTGTGCTGTTCGGCTTCTCTGCGGACGCCGTGGCCGTGACCGTCCGCCGCGCCCTGGCCAAGGCCACTTCCTGGGCAGACCATGAGTGGAACATCATCGCCCCCACTGTGCTTCCCACCGAAATCAACGTCGCCCTGGACGAGGTGCTGACAGAGGCTGTTGGCGCGGGGGAGCGCACCCCCACCCTGCGGTTCTGGGACTGGCGCGAACCGTCAGTGGTGATTGGCAGCTTCCAGTCCGTGCAGAACGAGGTGGATCCCGAGGGCGTTGCCAAGCACGGTATCAACGTGGTCCGCCGGATCAGCGGTGGGGGCGCGATGTTCATGGAGGCCGGCAACTGCATCACCTACTCGCTCTACCTGCCCCAGACACTGGTGGACGGGCTGAGCTTCGCCGACTCCTACCCCTTCCTTGACGCGTGGGTCATGGCGGCACTGGAAAAGCTGGGCATCAACGCGTTCTACATTCCGCTGAATGACATCGCCACTGACCAGGGGAAGATCGGCGGCGCGGCGCAGAAACGCCTTGCCAATGGCGGCATGCTGCACCACGTCACCATGAGCTACGACATCGACGCCGACAAGATGGTGGAGGTCCTCCGGATCGGCAAGGAGAAACTCTCCGACAAGGGCACCCGGAGTGCCAAGAAGCGCGTGGACCCCCTGCGCCGGCAGACGGGCATGGCCCGGATGGCCATCATCGACGCCATGATCGGGGTGTTCAGCGAGCGCTACGGGGCCACGCCGTCACAGCTGGCCGGACATGAGCTGGCCGCAGCCGAGGAGCGGGTGGCCGCCAAGTTCGGGACCGAGGAGTGGCTCCACCGCGTCCCATAGCCCATCCGTACAGCCCCATCGACTGCTGGGTACCTGCCGTTTTGCGGCCGGCGGATTCATATGGTCATTGCAACAGGGCCATTTGAAGGGGTGTTGCGGTGCCAGCGGGATATGTTTTTGGGAATGAGATCCGGGACGGTTTCTTTGCTTTGCTGCGGCAAGGAGCCTCAATCCAAGAGGCGTGCCGCGTGTCGGGGTTGTGGTCCTCAACGGTGCGGCATTGGGTCCGGAAGATGGGCCCTGTGGAGATGTCCAAGGGCAATCGTGGAGGGCCGGCAGGGGCGCCGTTTCCGGATGGCGCCCCTGGCTCGGGCAGGTTAAGTCTGTCGGAACGGGCGGTGATCATGGTGCGCCTGCGAGATGGCTGGTCCTACGCGGCGATCGGCAGGGAACTGGGCCGGGACCGGTCAGTGATCTGGCGCGAGGCCAGGCGGAACTGCTGCGATGACGGAACCTACCAGTCCGACGTCGCACAGCTAAAGGCAGGTCAGAACGCCCGCCGGCCCAGGGAACACAAACTCGCCCATAAACCGCTGGCCCGCTTCGTGGAGTCCGCCATGGACGAGGGCTGGTCCCCGCAGCTGTGCTCGCTGGTCCTGGCCGGTGCTTTCCCGGACGATAAGAGGATGCAGATCAGCCACGAGACGATCTATCAGGCCATCTACGTCCAGGGCCGCGGTCATGTCCGCCAGGACCTGTACCGGCAGCTGAGCACCGGCCGGGCCAAACGGGTCACTGACGGAAAGGGCCGGGGCCGGAACAACAGCCCGTTCAAGGACGCCCTGAAGATCTCCGAACGCCCTGCTGAAACCGCGGACCGGGCCGTTCCCGGACACTGGGAATGCGACCTGATCCTCGGCTCAGTGGCCAGCAACTCAGCGATCGGGACCTGCGTTGAACGCTCCACCCGGTACACCATGCTGCTGCACCTGCCCAACGGCCACAGCGCAGACGAGGTCGCCAAGGCCATGATCACCGCGTTCGCCGCACTGCCTGCGGACCTGCGCAAAACCCTTACCTATGACCGCGGCGTTGAGATGGCCCGCTACGCCCAAATCCAGATCGCGATCGACACGGACATCTACTTCTGCGACCCGCACTCACCCTGGCAACGCGGAACCAACGAGAACACCAACCGGCTCCTGCGGCACTGGTTCGCCAAAAGCACCGACCTGTCCATCCACACCGCCCAGGACATCAAACGAGTTCAGGACAGCCTCAACAACCGGCCACGCCCCACCCTCGGCCTCGCAACACCCAAGCAGAAATTCAACGAACTCCTCCTCGCCGCAGCAGCCTAACCGTTGCAACGACCACTTGACTTTCCAGCCTGAAAACGGCAGCTACTCAGCAACCGATGAGTGGTGGGGAACGACGGCGGCCTGTGCGGTGAGTGCGCGCAGCAGGTGGCTGCGCTGCTCGGTGATGATCCGGCGCAGGGCGTGCGGCGCGTCCGGGTTGGCGGCCAGCCAGTCATCGGTCCGCCGGACAACGGGGTGCTCTTCGGGCCGGGTGCCTGCTGCCATGTCCTGCGCACCAGGGTAGAAGCCGCGGACGATCCGGCTGGCGATTTCAATGCTGCGCGATTCCCAGACCGTCCGGAGGCACTCAAAGTAGGGTTCCACGTAGGGTTCCAGAAGCGCCGGCGGAGCGGTGGTGAAGCCGCTGATGGTGGCCGTGAGGAGCTGGTTGGAGAGCTCGGTCCCGTCGACGGCGGCCTTCCACGCTGCTGCCTTGAGGTCCGGGTCCGGCCGGGACGCCATGGCAGTGGCGTGCCCCGCACGGCCGGAGGCGGTAGTGTCGCGGGCCAATTCGGCGTCCAGCTCGGACGCGGAAGCCTGTCCGTTTGCCGCCAGGGCATGCCACAGGTGCCAACGGAGTTCGGCGTCCACCACCAGGCCCTTAACGGGCGAGCTGCCGTCCAGCAGGCCGCGCAACCGGGGGAGCAGGGCACCGTCATGCCTGCTCAGTGTCGCGACGGTGCGGGCCCAGGCAAGCTGCTGGTCCGAGCCGCCCGTGGCGTGCTCCAGTTGGGCCGCGGCAGCAGCCAGGAAGGCTGAACGCAGACCGTCCCTCCCGGCCGCCGGGGTGTAGCGCTCGACGGCGGTGGTTGCGTTGTCCAGGATGTTCAGCAGGACGCCGATGCCCGTCTCAGCCGGGGCGAAGGCGGTCACGGCGTCAACGTACAGCGACGCGGGCGTTTCGCCGTCCCGGGCGGAGTTCCACAGCGCAGTCCAGCACAGGGCCCGGGCCATGGGGTCTGCAATCCTGTCCAGGGAGGAACGGACAGTCGCCTCGGAGGCCGGGTCCAGCCGCACCTTGGCGTACGTCAGGTCGTCATCGTTGACCAGCAGGAGCGCCGGCCGCGGCTGCCCGGCGAGCTGGGGGAGTTCCGTCCGGGCACCTGCCACGTCGGTTTCGAAGGTTCCGGTCCGCACCAGGGCACCAGCTGCGTCGAAGTTGTAGGAACCGACCCGGAGGCGGTGCGGGCGCAGCTCCTCCCGTCCCGTCACCGGGTCCGTGGCCTCCTGGACGATCACCACGCCGCCGAGCACGCCGTCGTCGTCCGCTGCCGCGCCCTCCTGGGCAGCGTCCGGGGCGTTGAATTCCAAAGACAGCGTGGAAATTCCCGAGGTCTGCAGCCACTGCCGCGCCCAGCCGGACAGCTCGCGCCCCGAGGCCGCATCCAGGGCCGCCAGGAGATCGGCCAGCGAGGTGTTCCCGTAGGCGTGCTTCCGGAAGTACTCCCGGGAGCCGGCGATGAAGGCGTCAAAGCCCACATAGGCCACCAGCTGCTTGAGGACCGAGGCGCCCTTGGCGTAGGTGATGCCGTCGAAGTTCTGCTTGGCCGCCTCAAGGTCCGGAACATCCGCAACGATGGGGTGGGTGGTGGGAAGCTGGTCCTGGACGTAGGCCCAGGCCTTGCGCTTGTTGGCGAAGTTCACCCAGGCGGTGTCCCAGTCCGTGGCGCTGTCAACGCCAAGCGTTCCCATGTAGTCGGCGAACGATTCCTTGAGCCACAGGTCGTCCCACCACTGCATGGTCACCAGGTCGCCGAACCACATGTGCGCCATCTCGTGCAGCAGGGTATTGGCCCGGCCCTGGTACTGGGCGTCCGTGGCGCGGGAGGTGAAGACGTAGCTCTCGGTGAAGGTGACCAGCCCCGGGTTCTCCATGGCGCCCAGGTTGTACTCGGGGACGAAGGCCTGATCGTACTTGCCCCAGGGGTAGGGGAAGTCGAAGAGCCGGTTGAAGAAGTCCAGGCCCTTCTTGGTCAGGCCGAAGAGATGGTCCGTGTCAAAGGATTCCGCCATGGAAGCACGGCAGTAGAGGGCCAGCGGGACGTCAAGGCCGGTGCCGTCCTCCAGTGTTGCCTGCCAGCGGTCCTCGGCTTTGAAGTAGGGCCCTGCCAGGACGGTGGTGATGTAGGTGGACATGGGCAGGGTGGTGGCGAAGTCCCAGCATGCGGTGGCCGGATCGCTGGTGAGCAGGGTGCGGTTCACCTCGGCGCCGTTGGAGGCCACCTGCCAGTCCGCCGGAGCCGTGACATGGAAGGTGTAGGTTGCCTTGAGGTCGGGCTGTTCAAAGTTGGCGAAAACCCGGCGCGCATCGGCGGGTTCGTACTGGGTGTACAGGTAGCACTGGCCGTCGGCCGGGTCCACGAACCGGTGCATGCCCTCACCCGAGCGGCTGTACAGAGCTGTGCCAATGACGGTCACCTGGTTCTCGGCGCGCAGGTTGTCCAGCCTGATCCGTGGGCCGTCCACCACGTCCTCCACCCGCAGGCCCTTGCCGTTGAGGATGACGCTGTGCACACTGCTGCCGATGAAGTCCAGGAACGTCCCGGCGCCGGGTTCGGCCGTGAAGGTGATGATGCTGCGGCTCGTGTAGCCCCGGACCGCCGGGTCCGCTGCCTGCCGCACGTCCAGGGAGACGTCGTAGCTGGTGGTGCTGATCAGGGCTGAACGTTCGGCAGCTTCGCGGCGCTGCAGATTCTCATGTGACACCCCGCTATCTAATCACGGCCTTCCCGGGCCGGCTCAGCCCGGTGGCTCAGCCGGCAATGAGGAACGCAGCGCCCAGGCCCAGCGCGGCGATCAGGAACCAGGACACCAGGGCTGCCAGGAGCGCCCGGCCGCCTGTGTGGAGGAGGCTGCGGATCCGCACCGCCGAGCCCAGCCCGAACAGTGCGGCGCCCAGCAGGATGTCCTGCAGGACAGCGCCCGCCTCAAGCAAGCCTTCAGCGAGCCATCCTGTAGAGCGCAGCGCCACCATGGCCACGAAGCCCACCACGAACAGCGGCACCACCGGCGGCATTTTCGATGTGGTGCCGTTGGCAGCACCAATGGACCGCGCAACCTTTCGGTGGTGTGCGCCCGCCACTGCCGCCACAGGCGCCAGGAGCAGCACACGGGTGAGCTTGACGACGACGGCGATCGCCAGGGCGGCGGTCCCGGCGGTCTGCGCCGTGGCCACCACCTGCCCCACGTCGTGCACGGACGCGCCGGTCCAGGCGCCGAACACGGCGGCCGTCAGCCCCAGGGAATGGGCGAGGAGGGGCAGGACGCCGATGGCGAGCGTTCCGCAGAGGGTCACCAAGGCCACCGGCAGGACGGTTTCAGCGTGCCGGATGCGGCGGACGGCGGCCATGGCGCCGATGGCGGAGGCACCGCAGATGGAGAACCCGGTGGCCACCAGGAGCGACGTAACCGGCGGGAGGCGGAAGAGTCGCGATATGGCGTAGGTCCCGGCGAAACTGGCCGCCACCACCGCCAGGATCAGCAGCAATGCCCGCCAGCCCAGGCCCAGGACGTCCATGACGCTTACCTTCAGGCCCAGGAGGACGATCCCGCCGCGCATCAGGTGCTTGCCGGCAAAGTCCAGCCCGGGGCGGGCCCGGCCTTCACTCCACCCGGCAGCGCCGGGAAGATTGGCGGCGAGCACGCCCAGCACCACAGCCAGGGTCATCGCGGGCAGTGCGGGCAACAGTCCATGCACCAGGAACGCCGCGGCGACGGCGGCTGCGGCGGTCAGCAGGCCCGGAACCAGCCGCGCCAGGAGGGGCTTGAAATTGCCTTGGCCCGGCGTCGGGAAGCTTCTGCTGACTGGCACTCACCTACTGTGCCCGAAGAGGCCAGTAAAGTACGAACCGGGCCGAGCGCGCCAACACGCCACAATGGATGGCAGTAAATGAATTCGAAACAAAAAGATGGTTGGCTATTGGACATGTCAGACCTATTCCAGGATTACTCCGAGGCCGCGGGCCGCACCGGAGCGTACGACGAGATGTTCGCCCCCGGGCAACAGGCCAGGGACTCGTACGGGCAGGTGGCGGAGGCACTCCGGAAGCTCTCCCTGGCGGACGTCAGCGCACGCGCGGACTCCATGGCCCGCACCTTCCTGGACCGCGGCGTCACGTTCGACTACGCGGGCGAGGAACGCCCCTTTCCGCTCGACATCGTGCCCCGGGTCATCCCCGCGGCCGAATGGGATGTCCTTGAACGCGGCGTCGCCCAGCGCGTGCGGGCCCTGGAAGCCTTCCTGAACGACGTCTACGACAAGATGACCGTGGTCTCCGACGGCGTCATCCCCCGCCAGCTGGTGACCACAAGCGCGCACTTCCACCGGCAGGTCCACGGGTTCGAGCCGGCGGGCGGTGTCCGGGTGCACATCTCCGGCATCGACGTGGTGCGCGACGCCGCCGGCACGTTCCGCGTCCTGGAGGACAACGTCCGGGTGCCCTCCGGCGTCAGCTACGTGCTGGAAAACAGGCGTGCCATGGCCAAGGGCCTGCCCGAAGCCTTCGGCCAGCAACTCATCCGGCCCGTGGAGGAATACCCGCGGCGGCTGCTCTCTGCACTGCGCAAAACCGCACCGGCCGGCGTCGACGATCCGACCGTCGTCGTCCTCACCCCGGGCGTGTTCAACAGTGCCTACTTTGAGCACACCCTCCTGGCCGGCCTGATGGGCGTGGAACTCGTGGAGGGCCGCGACCTGATTTGCCGTGGCAACCGCGTGTACATGCGCACCACGGCCGGCGAGCAGCGGGTGGACGTCATCTACAAGCGCATTGACGACGACTTCCTGGACCCGCTGCAGTTCCGCTCCGACTCCATGCTCGGCTGCCCGGGCCTGGTCAACGCGGCCCGCGCCGGCGGCGTAACGATCGCCAACGCAGTGGGCAATGGCGTAGCCGACGACAAACTGGTTTACAGTTACGTCCCTGACCTGATCCGCTACTACCTCAGCGAGGAGCCCATCATCGCCAACGTGGACACCTACCGTCTCGAGGAGAAGGAAGCCCGGGAGTACACCCTGGACAACCTCGCGGAACTGGTGGTCAAACCCGTGGACGGCTCCGGCGGCAAGGGCCTGGTCATCGGCCCCGACGCCTCCAGGGACGAACTGGACGCCCTCCGCCAACGGATCATCGCCGACCCCCGCGGCTGGATCGCCCAGCCGGTCCTGCAGCTCTCCACCGTTCCCACCCTGGGCGGCGACAAGTTCGGCCCCCGGCACGTGGACCTGCGTCCCTTCGCGGTGAACGACGGCGACAACGTCTGGGTGCTCCCGGGCGGCCTGACCCGCGTGGCCCTCAAGGAGGGGTCCCTGATCGTCAACTCCAGCCAGGGCGGTGGATCCAAGGACACCTGGGTCCTTGCCGACTCACCCCAGATGCCCGTGGAAACCATTCCACGCCAGTCCGTCACGGTCCGTGAACGCGTCTCGGTGTGGCCCGTGGAAAGCAACTGGCGCGACCGCCAGTCGGAGCAGCAGCAGTGAGCCGGGCACTCGGACACGTGGCCGCCGTCGGGCGTTTCTTTTTGACCATTCCGGGCGTGCAGGAGGTAGCCGCGAATGCTTAGCCGTATTGCCGAGTCTCTTTTTTGGATCGGCCGCTACGTGGAGCGGGCGGACGGAACCGCCCGCATCCTGGACGTCCACCTGGAGCGCCTGAACCACCTCCCCATGGAGGAGCGGAAGAGCGTGGCCCAGGAGCTCCTGGCTGTCATGGGCGCCAAGCCGCAAAGCGAGGATTTCGGCCTGCCGGAACTGCTCCATGCGCTGGCGTATGACAAGACCAGTGCCACGTCCATTGCCGGTTCGTTGGGTGCTGCCCGCGAGAACGCCCGCCGCGCACGCGAGACCGTGTCCTCGGGGCTGTGGGAGAGCCTGAACACCACCTACTACGGGCTGAGCCAGCACCGCAAGGACGTGGTGGGCACCTACCGGTTCTGCAACTGGACCCTCGAGCGCACGGCCATGGTCAGCGGCCTGGCCGACACCACGGTGAGCCACGACGAAAGCTGGCTGTTCCTGGTCCTGGGCCGTTCGCTGGAACGCGCAGACATGACGGCCCGGATGCTCTCCACCCGCGACGTGCTGTCCGCCGGCATGTCCTGGGTCAACATGCTGCGCTGCGCCGGCGCGTACGAATCCTTCCTCCGTACCCGCCGCGCGGCATTCGGTGACCAGCATGCCGCCGAGTTCCTGCTCCTGGACCGCCTCTTCCCGCGGTCCATCGTGTATGCGCTCCGCGACGCCGACGAGTGCCTGGCCAAGCTGGACCCGTCGGCGCAGCGGGTGGGCTTCATCAACGACGCCCGCCGCATCGTGGGGCAGGCCCGGACCTTCCTGGAGTTCCACCGGACGGATGACCTCATGTCCGAACTGCCCGAGCATATGGAGCGGGTGCAGAAGGCAGTGTCCCAAGCCTCGGACGCCATTTCCCGTAAGTACTTCAATCAGGCGGACGAACTTGCCTGGGTGGGAGAAGTGTCATGACCCGGTTGAGCATCGTCCACAGGACGGCCTACAAGTACAACAAGCGGGTGACCCTGTCCTACAACGAGGCCCGGATGACCCCGCTGACGGACTCGCAGCAGGTTGTCCTGGAGTCCGTGGTGAAGGTGGCGCCGTCGCAGGCGGCGGTGAGCACGTACCGCGACTACTGGGGGACCCGGGTCACGGCCTTCGACATGCAGATGCCGCATGAGAGCCTGGAGGTGGTCTCCAATATCACGGTGGAGGTACACCGGGCGGAAAAGATCCCCGCTGAAGCGGACATTGCCGGCTGGGAGGACCTAAGGGCCCCGGAAACGCTCGACGCCTTCAGCGACTGGCTGCCGCAGTCCCGGCTGAGCGGCCCGGGTGACGAAGTGCTGGGCATCATCCCGGACGTCGTGGCCGGGAAGAACCCGCACGAGGCAGCGATGGCGGTCTTTGCCTGGATGCGCGGGGAGATGACCTACATGTCCGGCTCAACCGCCGTCACCACCAACGCGGAAGAGGCCTGGGGCCAGCGCCAGGGGGTGTGCCAGGACCTGGCCCACCTGGCCATCGGCGCCCTGCGGAGCTGTGGTATCCCGGCGCGCTACGTCTCCGGCTACCTGCACCCGCGCTCCAGCGCCGGCATCGGCGAGACCGTCGCCGGGCAGTCGCACGCCTGGCTGGAATGGTGGGATGGCGACTGGCGCAGCTGGGACCCCACCAACCACAAGCCTGCAGGCGACTTCCACGTCACCGTGGCCAGGGGCCGCGATTACCGGGACGTGCCGCCGCTGAAGGGCATCCTGTCCGGCGGCGGCGGGTCCGCGCTCAAGGTGAGCGTGGAAATCACCCAGCTCGCCTGAAACAGCCCGTTCCCCGGCCTCCGTGGCCGGGGAACGCGCCGTCGGCCTGTTCTTTGATGCCGGCGGCCTATTCCGGCGCTGTCCTGGCCGAACTGCTGATCTGGGTCCACCACGTCATCGGGTCGGTGACCTTGAAGCGGCGGCCCGTGATCGAGTCCGGGGTGATGCGGACAAACGCGTCTTTCCGCCCTGCCTGCCACGGGAAGAGGTACAGGCGGGAGGTTTCCAGCACGTCCTCCGTGCTCTTGACCAGGGCGGCGGTGCCCTTGATCACCACGCTCCACGCCAAGCCCGTGTCGGGGTCGACTCCGTCAGCCTCCACAGCCACCGCGGCCTCGCCGCCGGTGGCTGCGGACAGCTTGGTTCCCTGGGCTGTCCGGAAGACCAGCGTGCCGCCGTCCACCGTGTAGTTGACCGGGAAGATATCCGGACGCCCATCCGCCAGCACCGCCAGCCTGCCCACGGAGACTGTCCGCAGCAGTGCCCAGCATTCGTGGTGTTCGAGTTTCTGCACTTGGGGGGATGGCTCGTTGCTCATGCCGTGAGCATACAACTTTCACCAGGGGCTGGGCTTGTAATCCTTCAGGAAGACGCCGTACTGGTCCTCGCCCTTCTCGCCCATGACGATCGGATCGTAGACCCGGGCCGCGCCGTCCACCAGGTCCAGGGGCGCGTGGAAGCCTTCCTCCATCAGCCGGACCTTGGTGAAGTGCGGACGTTCGTCGGTGATCCAGCCCGTGTCCACGGCCGTCATCAGGATGCCGTCCGTGTCCAGCATCTCCTGGGCGCTGGTGCGCGTCATCATGTTCAGCGCGGCCTTGGCCATGTTGGTGTGCGGGTGCCCAGGGCCCTTGTAGGCGCGGGAGAACTGCCCCTCCATGGCGGAGACGTTCACAATGTACTTCCGCCGTGCCGTGGAGCGCCTCATGGCGTCCCGGAGGCGGCTGACCAGCAGGAACGGCGCCGTGACGTTGCAGAGCTGCACCTCGAGCATTTCGAGGGGGTCCACCTCGTCCACCACCTGCGTCCAGCTGTTGATGCCGGCCAGGTCGGGAACCAGCCCGCCGGCGTCGATCGCTGTTCCGGAGGCGATCCGTTCCAGCGAAGCGGAACCGGTGGACAGCGCCAGGGAGGTGATGGCATCCCCGGCGAGGACCGGATGCTCCGTGACGCTGCCGGCCAGCGCCAGCGGGTGCTTGTCATGGGCATGGCCGAAGGTCAGCAGCTCCGGACCGCCGTTGGCCGGCTCCAGCGCCGCCGGAAGCGGCTCGTCCTCGGCGTCCACCAGCGGCTTGTAGGCGTTGCCTGATCGGCGCACGGTCTGGGCGGCGTTGTTGATGATGATGTCCAGCGGGCCGGCCTGGTCGAGTGAATCGGTCAGGGCCATCACTTGGGCAGGATCGCGCAGGTCGATGCCCACGATGCGCAGCCGGTGCAGCCACTCGCCGCTGTCTTCCATGGCCGCGAAACGGCGGGCCGCATCCTTGGGGAACCGGGTGGTGATGGTGGTGTGCGCCCCATCCCGCAGCAACCGCAGGGCGATGTACATCCCGATCTTCGCCCGGCCGCCGGTCAGCAGCGCCCGACGCCCGGTCAGGTCGGTCCGGGCGTCGCGCTTGCCGTGGCTGAACGCAGCGCATTCCGGGCACAGCTGGTGGTAGAAAGCGTCCACCTGCGTGTAGTGCTGCTTACAGATGTAGCAGGGGCGGGACCGGAGAAGGTGGCCCGCGACCTTGCCGGTGACGGAAGGTGCCAGCTTGTTCCCGCGGGTCTCGTCATCGATCCGGTCCGGCGCAGCGGTGGCGGTCTGGGCGATGACGGCGCGGTCGGCTTCGGCGATCGAGTCGCGCTTGGTGACCCTGCGGTGGCGCTTGACGGCCTTGAACATCTTTCCGGTGGCGCGGCGCACCGAGATGTAGTCCGGATGCTCCTCGTCGTACGCGTGGATGGTGTTCAGGACCTTGAGGCAGGCCTGGATGTCCTCAGGGGTCAGATCGGGGGAGCTCATTGGGACAATTTTACCGCGTACGCCGCAGGCCGGGGCACCACCAGTGGTGCCCCGGCCTGCGGGTACTTGATCTGCTGTTGACCTTGGTCAGGAGACCCTGGCGCTGGGAGCGGCCTCCGCTGCTGCGGCGGCGTGCGTGCCCGCCACCTTGTCCACGGTCTCGCGGACATCGGGGTACTGCTCCGCGGCCGCCTTCACGGCACTGGGCAGCTCTCCCAGGTGCCGTGCGGCGAGCTGGCGTTCTTCGTCCGTGGGCTCCGGGACTTCCTGGCCTTTGGAGAGGACAGTGATGCCGGATTCGGTGACTTTGAAGCCGCGTGCACGGTCAAGGTCGGGGTCCAGCCCGATGGCGGCACCGGCGGGGACCTTGACGTTCTTGTCAAGGATGGCGCGTTTGATCACGGCCCCTTCGCCCACCTGCACCTTGTCCATCAGGACCGAGTCGATGACCCGGCTGCTGGTGGCCACGTAGACGTCGTTGGACAGCACCGAGCCTTCCACCACGCCGCCGGAGATCACTACTCCGTTGGCAACGATGGAGTCGAGGGCCGTTCCCACGGTGTTGTTCTTGCCCCGGACGAACTTGGCCGGCGGCGAGATGCTCTGCCGCGTGTAGATGGGCCACTCGGAGTTGTAGAGGTTGAAGACCGGCAGCGGGGAGATGAGGTCCATGTGGGCGTCATAGAAAGAGTCGATGGTGCCTACGTCGCGCCAGTAGGTGCGGTCGCGCTCCGTGGAGCCGGGGATGTCGTTGAGCGTGAAGTCGTAGACGCCCGCCTCCCCGCGGTTGACGAAGTAGGGAATAATGTCCCCGCCCATGTCGTGCTTGGTGTCCAGGCGCTCGGCGTCCACGTGCAGCGCTGCCACCAGGGCGTCGGCGTTGAAGACGTAGTTGCCCATGGAGGCAAGGAACTGTGAGGGGTCGGCTGCAAGCCCGGGGGTGCTCGAGGGCTTCTCCACGAAGGCTGCGATCTTCTGCGGATCGTTCTGGTCGACTTCGATGACACCGAACTGGTCGGCCATGTGCAGCGGCTGGCGGACGGCCGCCACGGTGGCTTTGGCCCCGCTGAGCACGTGCTGTTCCACCATCTGGGCGAAGTCCATCCGGTACACGTGGTCCGCGCCAACAACGACGACGATGTCGGGGTTGGCGTCGTGGATCAGGTTCAGGGACTGGTAAATGGCATTGGCGCTGCCCAGGAACCAGCTCTTGCCCACGCGCTGCTGTGCGGGAACAGAGGCGACATAGTTCCCCAGTTGGGTGGACATCCGCCACGCTTCGGATATATGCCGGTCGAGGCTGTGGGACTTGTATTGCGTGAGGACCACGATTTGCAGGTAGCGCGAATTCACCAGGTTGGAAATGGCGAAATCGATGAGGCGGTAACTGCCGGCAAACGGCACGGCGGGCTTGGCCCGGTCTGCCGTCAATGGCATCAATCTGTTTCCCTCGCCGCCTGCGAGGACAATGGCCAGGACTTTTTTGGTCAACGGCATAATGGTCGCTCCTGTACGCCTTCGTAACTCCCCAAGACAGTCCGGTAGGCCCGGACTCCTTCACACTAGAACAGTTATCCGTGAACGACTACCTTGGGTCTTGTGCGAATAGACATTGTGACTAAAGAGTTCCCGCCGGAGATCTACGGTGGCGCCGGGGTGCATGTAGCCGAATTGAGCAGGGTGCTTAGTAAGCACGTTGACCTGCAGGTTCGTGCGTTCGGGGCTCCCCGTGATGCCGACTACCACGGCGCCACGGTAACGTCCTACCAGGTCCCCGAGGACCTCGGCGGGGCCAACGCGGCAGTCCAGACCCTCGGCGTGGACCTGCGCATTGTGCCAGATGTGCAAGGCGCGGACGTGGTCCACTCGCATACCTGGTACGCCAACATGGCCGGACACCTGGCCTCCCTGCTGCACGGAATCCCGCACGTACTCAGCGCCCACAGCCTTGAACCGCTGCGGCCCTGGAAGGCCGAGCAGCTGGGCGGTGGCTACGCCCTTTCCTCCTGGGTGGAGAAGACGGCTTACGAAGCCGCTGCCGCGATCATCGCCGTGTCCGAGGGCATGCGCCAGGACATCCTGCGCAGCTACCCCGACGTGGACCCTGCAAAGGTCCGGGTGGTGCACAACGGCATCGACGTGGAGCTTTGGCAGCGTGACGAGAACGACGACGCCGTCCGCGCCCTGGGCATCGACCCCGCCAAGCCGAGCGTGGTCTTTGTGGGAAGAAACACACGCCAGAAGGGCGTCCCCTACCTTCTGCGGGCGGCAGCGAAACTGCCTGCCGACGTCCAGCTGGTCCTGTGCCTGGGCGCGGCGGACACACCGGAACTCGCGGCGGAAACCGCCGCACTGATTGAGGACCTCCAGAAGCAGCGCACGGGGGTGGTGCTCATCGAGCGGATGCTGCCGCGCCACGAGCTCATCCAGGTGCTCAGCCATGCCACCGCCTTCGCGTGCCCCTCCATTTACGAGCCGCTGGGCATCGTCAACCTTGAAGCCATGGCCTGCGGGGCGGCGGTGGTGGCGAGCGCCACCGGCGGTATCCCCGAGGTGGTTGAGCACGGCCGCACCGGCCTGCTGGTGGACCTGGAGCAGGTCACGGACGGCACCGGCACCCCCCTGGACCCGGAAAAGTTCGTCAAGGAGTTCGCGGCGGCCCTCACCGAAGTGGTCTCCGATCCGGACCGTGCCCGCACGATGGGCCGGGCCGGCCGGGAGCGGGCTGAACAGCATTTCTCCTGGGAGTCCATCACGGAGACAACCCTCGAGGTGTACCGCTCGGTGCTGCCCGCCAGCTGAGCGCACCGCCGGTACCTCCAGCGACAGTACAACCAACGACGGCGCCGCTTCCCTTGGCAGGGGAGCGGCGCCGTCGTTATTCCCGGGCTGTGTGACTCCCAGGCGTGGTGGTCGGGACGTGGCAGTCCTGCTGGTCAGCCCTTTTGGGCCGCCGCCGTCCTGGCGATCAGGACTTTTTCATCCACCGGCGCCTGCCCGCTGGCCCGTTGACTCCGGAAATGGGCACGGGCCTCGTCCTGCCTCTCCTTTTCCGCGCCGGTGGCGATCGCGGCCCGGACGTGGTCCTCGCCGTATCCGAAGGCTTCCACCAGGTCCAGGGCGTGCGGGCGGATCTTCTCCAGCAGCCGGTTGATGTACCCGCCCACGGTGCGTGCCCGCTGCATGGAGAGACGCCCGTTCATGAGGTACCAGGACAGGTTCTTCTCGATCAGCGAGAGGCCGAACAGGTCGCGCAGCCAGGTCAGCACCGTCCGGGTGCCCGGGTCCGCTACCTGCCGCAGGGCGTCGGTGAAGGCCTCCCACTGCAGCAGCTCGGCATGGGCCTGGGCGGCGTCGATGAGCTCGTTCTGGTGCCGGTTGAACAGGGCGGCGCCCTTGTCCTGCGGAAGGCGCTTGCTGCCCTTCAGTGCGGCGCCTGCCTCGGCCACCATGGTCTGCACCCGGTCCGTGAGGAGGGCACGCTGGCCTTCCTCGTCCCGCAGCGCCAACGCGGCCTTCTGGACCGATCCGGTGTCCGCCACGAACTGGGCCATCTGGCGCAGGCCCGTGCGGTGGACGGCAGCACCCGCTGCCTGGTTCACCACGTAGCGGGCCAGGACCCCGAAATCAACGTTTCGGAACTCCCTGGCGTAATCAGCCAGCAGCCGCTTGGCCACCAGCTGGAGCAGCACGGTGTTGTCGCCCTCGAACGTGGCATACACATCCAGGTCGGCGCGAAGTGAGGCGAACCGGTTTTCGATCAGGAAGCCGGCGCCGCCGCAGGCTTCCCGGCATTCCTGGAGCGTGTCCAGTGCGTGCCAGGTGCTCAGCGGCTTCAGAGCCGCAGCCAGGGTTTCCAGGTCCTGGCGGTCTGCGTCGGTGTCGTGGGCGCCGGAGAAGACGTCGTCGAACTTCTCCAGGAGCTGCTCATGCGCAAACGCGGCGGCGTAGGTGGTGGCCAGCCGGGTGAAGAGCCGCCGCTGGTGGCGCTGGTAGTCGAGCAGGACTTCCTCGTCGGTGTGGGAGGAGGCATTGAACTGGCGGCGCTCGGTGGCGTACTGGATGGCTGCCTTCAGGGCAACCTTCGAGGCGGCAACGGCGGCGCCGTCCAGGGACACCCGGCCCTGGACGAGGGTTCCCAGCATGGTGAAGAAGCGCCGCCCGGGGCTGGCGATGGGGGAGGTGTACGTTCCGTCGGCGTCAACGTTGCCGTAGCGGTTCAGGAGGTTGGTCCTGGGAATGCGGACGTTGCTGAAGTGCAGGCGGCCGTTGTCGATGCCGTTCAGGCCGCCCTTGATGCCGTCGTCCTCGCCGCCGATGCCGCGCAGGAACTCCTTGGTCTGAGGGTCCCGCAGGTCCACGTAGAAGGCATGGACTCCATGGTTGACGCCGCGGGTGACCAGCTGTGCAAACACGACGGCGCCCAGGCCGTCATTGGCGGCGTTGCCGATGTAGTCCTTCCAGGCAGCCCGGAAGGGGGTGTGGATGACGAACTCTTCGGTGTCGGGATCGTACGTGGCGGTGGTGGCGATGCTGGCCACGTCCGAGCCGTGGCCGGTTTCAGTCATGGCGAAGCAGCCGGGGATGTCAAGGTTCATGATTCCCGGCAGCCACTTGGCGTGGTGCTCAGCCGTTCCCAGGTGCATCACCGCGGAACCGAAGAGCCCCCACTGGACTCCGGCCTTGATCTGGAGCGACGGGTCGGCCACGACCAGTTCCTCGAATCCGGCAATGTTTCCGCCGTGGTCATCCGAGCCGCCTACGTCCGACGGGAAGGCGCGGTGCACGGCTTCGTTGTCCACCAGGTATTTGAGCTGGCCGAACACCCGCTCACGGTGGTCCGTGTGGGTCAGGCCCTCCACCTTGTGCAGTTCCGGCCTGGCAGCGAGTTCCCTCGCCTGGAGCCGGACATCGGCCCACTTGCCCAGGAGTTGCCGGCCCAGCGCCTCGACGTCGACGGCGGGTGCGGGGCTTTTGCCCGGGGTGGCAGGGGAGGAAGCGGCTGCAGGGCGAAGGCCCTTGCCGGCGGGGCGGTCCACTACATCAGTCATGTCACAGTCCTTCTTTGGCGGATAACTTGGTGGTCGGTGAAGCGGGGATGAGCTCAGGGGCTATGCCCACGCACAGCCACGCTGTGATGTGGCGGGCCATGGCCTCCTGGGTCGGCTTGGTGGGGGAGTCGGGAGTGCTGAGCCATTGTTCGCCGGCATTCCGGACAAGGCCGATGGCGGCTTTGGGCCAGTACCCGATGACGGCTTCCCCAACGCCGCCGAGGTGCGAGCGCATCGGTTTGGCGATCATGTCCGCGATGGCGTCGAAGAAGTGCCCCAGCGGTCCGCCGGAGGCCGCAGGATGGGCAGGGCCGGCCTGGTCGGCGGGGGCGTAACTGGTGACGAACGCGTAGACGTTGGGGCTGGTGTCCGCCATTTGCAGATAGGCCGACACCATCGCAAGCAACCCTTCACGGGGTGTGACAGCGCTTTGTGCAGCTTCCTGGATCCGGTGCTGCATCTGGCTCAGGACCACTTCGCCCACAGCCTGCTGCAGCCCGGCCTTGTCCCCGAAGTAACGGTAAAAGACCGACTTGGAGGTCCCGGCCGCAC
Organism: Pseudarthrobacter defluvii; assembly: GCF_030816725.1. Lineage (NCBI taxonomy): Bacteria > Bacillati > Actinomycetota > Actinomycetes > Micrococcales > Micrococcaceae > Pseudarthrobacter > Pseudarthrobacter defluvii. The sequence continues at coordinate 2,006,369 of NZ_JAUSYG010000001.1, read as the reverse complement.
TGGCGATGTCCTCCATGGATGCGTCGCTGCCAAGCGCATGCACTGCCCGGCGGGCCTGCTTAATGAGCTCCCTGCGCCGTTCCTCACGGTGGGTCTGCCAGCGCGAGGAACGCCCATCGGAGCTTGCGCTTTGCTGAAGCTCAATGGAAGGAGGGAGGGTTGTGTCCTGAAAGTTCACGATACCCAGCGTATCAGGTACGCTGGGTATCGGTAACCGCATGTGACCCGAGGAGCCTTCAATGTCCATAGACGGACAGTCCACCCCCGCGCCTGATGGATCAGTTTCAGCCACCGTCCCGGCAACCCGCAGGGCGGTGATCGTCGGCGGCAACAGGATTCCCTTCGCCCGTGCCGGCGGCGCCTATGCAAAGTCGTCCAACCAGGACATGCTGACCGCTGCCCTGGACGGCCTGATTGCACGCTTCGGACTTCAGGACGAGCGGATCGGCCAGGTGGCCGCTGGCGCGGTGCTCAAGCATTCCAAAGACTTCAACCTCACCAGGGAAGCCGTACTGGGTTCGGCACTCTCTGCCGAGACCCCCGTGTACGACCTCCAGCAGGCCTGTGCCACAGGCCTTGAAACGGTGGTGGGACTGGCGAACAAGATCAAGCTGGGGCAGATCGATTCCGGCATCGCCGGCGGCGTTGATTCGGCCTCCGATGCCCCCGTGGTTGTGAGCGAAGGGCTTCGCGAGGTGATCCTGGACCTCCACCGGGCCAAGACACTTCCCCAGCGGCTGCAGATCCTGAGCCGGCTGCGGCCGAAGGACCTGGCGCCGCTGGCCCCAGGCACGGCAGAGCCGCGCACGGGCCTGACCATGGGGGAGCACCAGGCCCTTACCACTGCACAGTGGAAGATCTCCCGGGAGGCCCAGGACGAACTGGCACTGAACAGCCACCACAACCTTGCCGCCGCCTACGAGGCGGGGTTTTTCGATGACCTGATGACCCCCTACCGCGGCCTGACGCGCGACGCGAACCTTCGCGCGGACACCTCCAAGGAGAAGCTGGCTGCCCTGAAGCCGGTCTTTGGGCGCAACCTCGGTGCAGATGCCACCATGACCGCCGGCAACTCAACCCCGCTGACGGACGGTGCCTCCACGGTGCTGCTGGCGTCCGACGCATGGGCAGATGCACGCGACCTGCCCAAGCTGGCGGCCGTGGTTGACGCGGAGGCCGCTGCCGTGGACTTCGTGCACGGCAAGGACGGCCTGCTGATGGCCCCCGTGTTCGCTGTGCCGCGGCTCCTGGCCCGGCAAAACCTGACGCTGGCAGACTTTGACTACTTCGAAATCCACGAGGCCTTTGCCGCCACCGTCCTCAGCACGCTGGCTGCCTGGGAAGACGAGGAGTTCGGCCGCAGCCGGCTGGGCCTGGACGGTGCGTTCGGCAGCATTGACCGGTCCCGACTCAACGTCAACGGCTCGTCGCTGGCGGCAGGCCACCCCTTCGCCGCAACCGGCGGCCGCATCGTTGGCGCGCTCGCCAAGATGCTCCACGCCAAGGCGGCGTCCACGGGTCGTCCCGCCCGGGGCCTGGTGTCCGTTTGCGCAGCCGGCGGCCAGGGCGTCGTCGCTATTCTGGAATCCCTGTAGGAGGCGGCATGGCAGATACATACACGCAACTGGTCAACAGCGGCCTGGGCCGCAACCTTGCAAAGAAGCTCGGCCTGCCGCAGCCCGCTGTCCTGCGCCGCTATCAGCCCGGCCAGCCGCTGGTGGCGGGTCCCGTCGTCGTGGTGGGGGATACTGCGGGGGCGGACAAACTTGCCGCCGAACTGCTGTCCTGGGACCTTGACGTCAGGCGGCACGCCGTCCCGGCCGAGAAGCTGGGCGCCATCATCCTGGTCCTTGACGAGCTGGAGCACCCGGCGGACCTGGAAAAGCCCGTACTGGCGGCGGCAGGTTCACTCCGCGACCTTCGGGCCGGCGGCCGGATCATCACGCTGTCACGTCCTGCCGCGGAAGCGACATCACCCGAAGCCGCAGCAGCACGGCAGGGTGTGGATGGCTTCCTGCGGTCCCTTGCGAAGGAGCTGCGGGCCGGGGCAACGGGAAACGGGGTACTCCTTGCAGATGGAACCACGCCCACCAGCGCCAGCGCCCTCGGTGCCATCACGTTCTTCCTCTCCGCGCGCTCGGCATTCGTGGACGGCCAATTCCTGGCGGTCTCAACTGAGGACGGCAGCCTGCCCGCCGATCCGGAACGGCCTTTGGCAGGCAAGGTGGCCGTCGTCACCGGCGCTGCCCGCGGCATCGGAGCCGAAATCGCCCGTACCATGCACCGCGACGGAGCCTCCCTGGTCCTGGTTGACATTCCTGCCGCAGGGGACCAGCTGGCCTCGGTGGCCAACGAGGTTCGGGGCACCGCCCTGCAGCTGGACATCACCGGCGCCGACGCGGGGCGGCGGATCCTGGACCACGCGGTGCAGCGGCACGGACGGCTGGACATCGTGGTGCACAACGCCGGCGTCACGCGGGACAAGCTGCTGGCCAACATGGACCAGGCGCGGTGGAACTCCGTCATCAACATCAACATCGCTGCGCAACTCCGGATCAACGAGGCACTGCTGGAGTCCGGGCACCTGGGGCCAACACCGCGCATCGTTTCAGTTGCCTCCACCAGCGGAATCGCCGGAAACAGGGGGCAGACCAACTACGCCGCGTCCAAGGCCGGGGTGATGGGGATGGTCCGGGCTTCCGCTCCGCTGTTCGCCTCCCGCGGCGGCACCATCAACGCCGTGGCCCCCGGGTTCATCGAAACCGAGATGACGGCCCGGATTCCCCTTGCCGTGCGCGAAGTGGCACGGCGGCTGAACTCGCTCCAGCAGGGCGGCCTTCCCTCCGACGTTGCTGAGACCATCGCGTTCCTGGCCAGCGACGCCGCGGGCGGCATCAATGGGGAGGTGCTGCGGGTGTGTGGGCAGAACCTGGTGGGGGCATGACTCTGCAACAAGCGGTGGTCCTGGCTGAGATGCCGTCCCTGTCCAAGCTCTATGTCAATGCCGCCGCGCAAGCAGCGCGGCGCAGGCTCCTTGGTGCCCACGACTCCGCAGTCCTTCCGGCTGAAACCCACGAAGTCAAGGGCGTCACCGTGGAGGTGGAGAACCTCACTGCCTACCAGCACCTGATCGGTGAAACGGCCAGTGACGTCCTGCCTGCCGGTTTCATCCACGCCATCGCGTTCCCGCTGGCCATGAGCGTCATGAACCGCGATGACTTCCCGCTTCCCCTGCTGGGCATGATCCATTTGCGCAACAGCGTGGAGCAAAGGGCGCCGTTGGTCTTCACCGACGTCCTGGACATGAGTGCCAGGGTGGAAAACCTCCGCGGCCACCGTGCAGGAACCCAAGTGGACGTTGTAGCGGAGGTGCGGTGCGCCGGCTCGGCCGATGTGCACTGGCGCGGGGTGTCCACGTACCTGGCCAAGGGCGTGTTCCTACCGGGCATCGACAAGCCCACTGCCGTCCCGCCAAAAGCGGATTTCACGGCTCCCGACCCGACCGCCCTGTGGCACCTGGGCGTGGATACGGGGCGTGCGTATGCAGCGGTCTCGGGGGACTTCAACCCCATCCACCTCAGCGTGCTCTCGGCCAAGGCCCTGGGGATGCGGCGATCGATAGCGCATGGCATGTACCTCGCGTCCCGTGCGCTCGCAGATGTGGGCCCGGCCCGGGGCGAGTCCTTTACCTGGGACGTGGACTTCGAGGCACCCGTCTTCCTGCCGTCCCGGGTCGCCTTGGAGATCGGGACCGAACAGAGCGGTTCCGGGGCGTGGAAGCACTCCAGTTTTGTCGCATGGAGTCCGCGCTCGGGGCGGCGCCATTTCACCGGGAGTGTCTCAGCGCTTTAGCTCCTGCCACGGTCTCCGGCCCTAGTCTTTTGGCCGGACCGCGCGCAGGATCCGGTGGAGGCTGAGCAGGACCGATTCCGAGGCAGGGACTGTCCCCTGTTCTGCCGGCGTCTGGGCGGTGGCGGCCATGCAGGCTTCCACCGCCGCCCGGGCAGCATCGTAGCGGTCCTTCCACTCCTGGGCGTCACCGTCGGTGTCCGTGGACACCAGTTCTCCTGTGGCGGTAACGGCGTCTGCCAGCGGTTCACTGTCGTGCAGGGGAATCTCGTAGGGCACGTCGTCCTCCCAGATCACATCGGACAGCACATCCGTCATGTCCTGGATATGGAAGGTGACCCGTTCCAGGTCCCGCAGGTCCCGGTAGTCCCGGTCCATGTCGCGCGGGTGCAGCTTCCGCCGGGGGTTGGCGCGCCGGCTGGCGTCCGCTTCCTTGACCAAATGACGCACTGAACGGGCCGCTTCCGCCAGTTCGTCCGATCTGCGCGACCAGTCCTCGTGCTCGGGGGGCCATTTTTCCTTCAGCGCGGCTCCCATGTCCGTCAGCTGCCGGCCAAGGGCGAGCCGCAGGTCAGCAAGGCTGGATGCGGCGGCGTTGAGGTGCAGCGGAGGAAAGATCAGGAAATTCACCGCGATCCCGACCGCCACGCCCGCCGCCATCTGCACCAGGTAGCCATAGGAGAAATCTTCGGCGTTGCTGCCGCCCACCAGCAGTACCAGGAGCGCCGCGGTGGGGATCCAGTCACTGCCTGAGCCGATGCCCGGCAAGCCGCCCAGCAGGACGCCCACCCCCATGAACAGGGCGACCGTCAGTGGCGAGGGTTCGCTGATGCTTACCAGGACGAAGGCAAGGCCGATCCCCATCGCCAGCCCCGCCAGCGCCTGCGCCCCCTGCTTCACGGACCCGGCAACATTGTGATACATGGCCACCAGGGCGCCCAGCGGAGCGTAGTACGCGTAGTGCGAGGCGGCGCCAGGCATGAGGGGTGCGATGGCGAACGCCAGCCCCGCGGCTATCGCCGCTTTCCCTGCCAGTTGCAGCCGCTGTGCCGCGAAGGCAGCAGAAAGCCCCGCCACTGATTGTCTAAGAAGTTGGGTCCCCCGAGCCCACCGTGCATCCGGCCGTGCCTGAGTATTGCCCATCCGGACAACAGTAGGGCCGGGGGTGCGTCAGGACAAACCTGCTGCTGAGAGCCTTACCTCAGCGGCCAGCCTGTGGGCGCGGCCCGCGGTGCGGCCCTCTTCCGCACGCCGGGGGATGTAGCCGAAGCCCAGGCCGTACGAGGGATCGGCGAAACCCAGGGCGGCGTTGGCTCCCTCGTGGCCGAAGGCCCGGTGGCTCCCGAAGTTCCGCGACAGGTGGGGTTTCATGAAAACGACGGCGAAGGCATTGTCCAGGCCGGAGGACCGGTCCAGGCCCCACACCTGCTCGCGCGCCATGGCCGCGATGGTCCCGCCGGAGAGGAACGGCTCATTGCCGTCTACCCCGGTGGTCGCTGCCGCGTACAGCCGGGCCAGGCCGTCGGCAGATCCCACGCCGCCCGCGGCAGACATGCCGGCAGCACGCACGGACCGGATGTTCGGAAGTTCCATGATGGTGCTGACGGGGGCGTTGCTGTTCAGGCCCTCAAGGCTGAGCGGGTCTACCCACGGCTGGTCCGGGTCTTGCTCGTAGAGGACGTCCCGGTACCGCGGTTCCAGGTCCTCCGGAAGGCCCAGGAAAAAATCCACTTCCTGCGGTTTACGGATCCTCCGGTCATAAATATGCTGAAGTGCTTCGCCCGTGGTCCGGCGGCACAACTCCTCCATTAGGATTCCGATGGTGAGGGCGTGGTAGCCGAACTGCCGGCCGGGTTCCCATGCGGGGGCGGCAGCGGCCAGCCGGGCGGCGGCCCGGGCTGTTGTGAACTCGTCCAGCCCGAAACCGCCTTCAACTCCGAGCAGCCCCGCCTGGTGCGACAGCGCCTCCCTGACCAACAGCCGGTCTTTTCCATGCGCTGCGAATTCGGGCCAGTAGTGGGCCACTGTCCTTTCCAGGTCCAGGACGCCGTCCTGGACCAGGAGGGCGATGACCATCGCGGCAACGCCTTTGGAACAGGAATAGGCGCCGGTCAGCGTTTCGGCCGCCATGTCCGGCCCGCCCGACAGTTGCACCACCGGCACCCCCTGCCGATATACAGCGAGCTGCGCACTATAGCTGGGGTCCGCGGCGAGAAGGGAATCGAACAGGGCCAGGACGTTGTCGTACCCGGGCGCCACAAAACCGAGAGAAGTCTGCATGTCTCCACTGTAGAAGGAAAGCGATTTCCTTCGGTGGTTAAGCCGTACTTCGGGCGCCGTGTCCGGGCGCCACTTCCTCGCCCGGCCGGACCGGCCCCGGCGGAGTGCCGTCACCGAACGGCCGCCCGCCGAGGGACTCGCGGCCGTGCTCTTCCAGCCATCCGCCCAGGTCCGGACCCGCCGGGACGATGCCGGTGGGATTGATGTCCTCATGCACGATGTAGTAGTGCCGCTTGATCTGTACGAAGTCGATGGTGTCGCCGAATCCCGGTGTCTGGAACAGGTCCCGGGCGTAGCCCCACAGGTTGGGCATCTCGCTGAGTTTCTGCCGGTTGCACTTGAAGTGTCCGTGGTACACGGGGTCGAACCTGGCCAGTGTTGTGAACAGCCGGACGTCTGCTTCGGTAATGGTGTCACCCACCAGGTAGCGCTGCCGCGAGAGACGCTCCTCCAGCCAGTCCATCGCAGTCCACAGTCGCTCGTACGCCGCGTCATACGCCTCCTGCGAGCCTGCGAAGCCGCAGCGGTACACGCCGTTGTTGACCTCGGTGAAAACCCGCTTGTTCACCTGGTCGATCTCCTCGCGGAGGTGCTCCGGGTAGAGTTGCGGTGCGCCAGGCCGGTGGAACTCGGTCCACTCCGTTGAAAAGTCCAGGGTCATCTGGGGGAAGTTATTGGTCACCACTTCTCCGGTGCGCACGTCCACGAGGGCAGGCACGGTGATGCCGCGGGGATAGCCCGGAAAACGCTTGAAATAGGCCACCTGCAGGCGCTCGATGCCGAGGACCGGATCCACGCCGCCGGGATCGAGGTCGAAAGTCCAGGAGCGCGCATCGTGGGTGGGGCCGGGCTGGCCCAGCGAGATTGCCTCTTCCAGCCCCAGCAGCCTGCGGACAATGACCGTGCGGTTGGCCCATGGGCAGGCCCTGGCGGCAATGAGGCGGTAACGCCCTGCCTCCACCGGCCAGCCGGGTTCGCCGTTGCTGCCGGGAGAAGCGTTCCTGGTGATGCGGTCCTCGATGTAGTTGGTATCGCGGGTGAATTCCGCACCGCCTGTCACATATGCTCCGCGGGTACTGTTCCCGTTCGTGCTGTCGGCTGCTGTGCGGGTGCTTTCCGTTTCCTGGCTCATGCCACCAGCCTATGCGTGGGCCCTTGGGATGCAGACGCCTTACAGCAGGATTACCGAGATTGCCTGCCACGCCGCCAACCAGGCCCCGGCCACGAGGAGTGTGAACAGGGCGATCCAGATGCCGGACGGGACCGAGGTGGCGCGGTACAGGAGGTAGGCGTCGGAGCTGGTAAGGCGGTCCCGACGGCGGAGGTGCACATTGGTGAGTTTGAGCAGGTCCCGGACGCCGGCCACCAGCAGTGCCAGGCCGAGGATGACGGACACGTGGCCCACCACGGAACCGGGAGCAAGGAAGGCCAATGCGGCCGCGCCGGCGATGGCGGCGGTGGTGATGGCGAACCCGGCCAGGTTGCGAAGGAAAATCAGGGATGCTGCCAGGACCAGCGCACTGGCGGCCATGGCGGCGGGACCCCAGCCGCTGAGCCCGCACCAGACGAAGGCGGCACCAACCATTGCAGGCACCGGGTAGCCCCAAAAACACGACCATGCTGCAGCCAGCCTGCTCCGGCTGTAGGTGGTGGTGGTTCCGGAATGGTCAAGCCGGAGCCGGATACCTGACAGCCGCTGTCCTGAGGTGACGGCGGCAAACGCGTGGCCCAGTTCGTGCGTTGCGGTGGCGAGGAGCCCGAAGTAACGCCAGCTGCCGCGCGGGATGGAGAGGACGACGGCGGCCGCCAGGGACAGGAGCATCTCAACCCACGTGACGGGAGGTACGTTCGTTTGGGTGAAGGCGGCGTTGAACGCGCTCCAAAAGCTGGCGGGGCTGTCCACCGTTGCCTCCTGGCTGCCGGCCGCCGGGGTGACTGCCCGGCGTCGTACGTTATCTGCCCAACGCTACGGACGTGGGCCGGACGGATGGTTAAAGCCGAAAGGCACGCCTGGTGCGGCGTGCCTTTCGGGTAAGGGCGCTGGTGCTGCCACTCCGGAAGCTTGTCGGCTAGCCTTCGCACTCGGTGCAGTAGCTGTGGCCGTCTTTTTGCCGGGCAATCTGGGACCGGTGGCGGACCAGGAAGCAGGAGTAGCAGGTGAACTCGTCCTCAGCCTGCGGGATGACCTGGACTACGAGCTCCTCAGCGACGAATTCGCCGCCAGGGACGCCGGCGCCGTCCAGCCCGTCAGCCTCGTCCAACTCCTGCACAACACTGCGGGCGTCGGGAGCATTGGCTGACTGGAGCTGCTCGAGTGAGTTGTCCTGCGATTCCTTGACGTCGGAACGCAGTTCATCGTAATCGGTTGCCACTTTGGGTGCTTCTCTTTTCTTTGATTGGCTGTCGGGTATGAAACGTACAGCATCGGGCCGGTATTCCCCAACAGGGAGCGTAGATCCGCTGCCGGTTGGGTAAAGGTTCAAGGGAACGGCCGCAGGCCTGCAAAGCGCAGTGCGGCTGCAAGGGCATGGAGGGACGGGCGGTTGCCGGTCCCCCTGCACGACGGAAGGGGCAGATTTTGGAACAACTCACCGCAGAGTTCGGCGGTGCCGGACAGGTGGGCGTGGGTGTCGGTCCCGTGCTGGAGAAGTTCGAGGCCGTCTCCAGGATCGTCGTCCTGCGCGGCGGCGGACTGGGGGACCTGATCTTCGCCATCCCGGCAATGGCTGCGCTGAAGGCGGCCTACCCTGCGGCCACCATCACCCTGCTCGGCACGCCGATCCACAAGGCGCTGATGGAGGCCCTGAAGAGCCCCGTCGACGAAGTGGTGGTCCTGCCCTTCGCAGAGGGAGTCCGGCCCGGGGAAGAGGATCCGGAGGAACTGGAACGGTTCTTTGCGCAGATGCGCAGCCGGAAATTCGACCTCGCCGTCCAGGTTCACGGCGGCGGGCGGTATTCGAATCCCTTCCTGCTCCGGCTGGGGGCCCGTCACACGGTGGGCACCAGGACACCGGACGCTGCCAGCCTGGAACGCACTGTTCCCTACCTCTACTACCAGCACGAACCGTTAAGGGCGCTGGAGGTGGCGGGGTTCGCCGGCGCCTTCCCCGTCGACCTCGAGGCGCGGCTGGCACCTGCCGGAGGCGGATCCGCCCCGGAAGCTGCCGACGGCGACGCCGGCCAGCCCCTGGTGGTGATCCACCCCGGCGCCACCGATCCCCGCCGTCGTTGGCCCGTCGACAAGTTCGCCGAACTCGCTGCCGCGTGCGCTGCCGACGGGTCCCGGGTGGTCATCGTTGGGGACAGCAGCGAGCAGGACCTGGCGGAGGGAATAGCCCGGCAGGCGGGTTCAGCGGCCGTCCAATCCGTGGCCGGCGCCCTTGACATGGCAGGGCTGGTGGCCTTGTTGGCGAAAGCTGATGTTGTTGTGGCCAATGACAGCGGCCCCCGCCACCTTGCGCAGGCGCTCGGCGTGCCCACGGTCGGGATCTTCTGGGCGGGCAACGTGATCAACGCCGGCGCGCTGGGCAGAAGCCTTCACCGCGTGCACGCCTCCTGGGTGACAAGCTGCCCCACATGCGGCATCGATGTGACCCAGGTGGGCTGGACGGCACCGCGCTGCTCCCATGACGACTCGGTGGTGGCAGGGATTGGGGTTGCCGAGGTGTACGAGGACGTCCGCAGCCTCACCGCCACGCAATTCGAGAGGCAGGACGCATGACCGGCGCCGAAACTGCGCAGCAGCTTGCCGATACGATCCCTGCCGACGGGAAGCCGGAGCTCCTGGTCCTGCGCGCCCTGAAGCTGGGTGATCTGCTGGTGGCCGTGCCGGCCCTGAAAGGCATCCGGCGGGCCTTTCCCGAGCACCGGCTGCGCTACGCGGCACAAGGCTGGCTGTCCGAAGCCTTGGGGCTCGTCGGCGGCTACGAACTGCTGCCCACGCACGGCCTGGACGAGCCGCTGGCGCTGGAACCGGGCGTGGTGGACGTGGCCATCAACCTGCACGGCAGCGGTCCCGAAAGCCAGGGGCGGATTGACGCACTCAAGGCCCGGCACACCGTGGGCCACCGAGGCGCCCACCGGAATGGCCCGCCGTGGCGCCCCGAACTGCACGAGCGTGAACGCTGGGTAAGGCTTGTGGAATGGCACGGCATCGAGGCGGACCCGCTGGACGTGCAGCTGAACACGCCGCATGTGCCAAGCCCTGTCCCCGGCGCCACGGTCCTTCATGTGGGGGCGGCATACGGCAGCAGGCTGTGGCCGGCGGAGCGCTTTGCTGCGGTGGCAGCAGCGCTCGCAGACGCCGGACACCAGGTGGTCTTCACCGGGGGCACCTCCGAACGGGAACGGGCTGAGGAAGTGTGCCGCCTCGCAGGGCTTCCGGGCACCGCCGTCCTTGCCGGCGTACTGGGCCTTGGCGAGTTCGCTGCCACTATCGCCGCCGCACGCCTGGTGGTCTCGGCCGATACGGGGGCGGCGCATTTGGCGTCCGCGTACGGCACCCCCTCCGTGGTGCTTTTCGGCCCGGCCCCGCCGGAGATCTGGGGTCCGCCGCCGGGGCCACACGTGGTCCTTACCCGCGCGGAACTCCGGCGTGGGGACACGTTCGCGGCGCAGCCCGATCCTGCCCTGCTCGCCGTCCAGGTGTCCGACGTCATGGCTGCCGTCAGGGGGCTGGGGCTCTTCTAGATGCTGCGGATTTGCGCGTCGATATGTGGGTCCGCAGGGGTTGGAGTGCGGCCCCTGCGGCCTAAAATTGGTGCATGGGCACTGAGCTGGAAATCGCCTTGGTGTTGGGGACGGCGTTCTTGTGGATTACCGTGACGCTGACCATTCTGTCCGCCATTGACCGTCCCGAAAGGAAGGCTCGGCGGCAGGAACGGCGCGACATCCGAACGGAGAAGCGGCGAATCGAGTTCCGTCCGGTCGCTGCCGGTTCGCACCCCCAGGGGCGGAACCGGCATTCCCGGAGCCGCAGGCTGCACCCGCACTGACGACGGCGGCACTGCCGCGGGTGCATCGGCGTGGACCGCCCGCGGCAGCCGCGCGCGTTCGTACCGGTCCTGGTTGAACACGCGGCCAGGGACCGCCTCTCGCGCTGAGATCCGGCGCCGGGATCAGGATGCCGGCGCGACGTCGATGAGTACCTTTCCGATCGTTCCCTGCTCCACGGCGTCGTGTGCTGCGGACGTCTCTTCAAGCGGGAAGCGCGCCAGCGGCAGCCCTTGGTCTTCGCCGACCCGCAGCGCGCCGGCGGCAAGGGCGTCGGCGACGGCAGCGACAGCTTGGTGTTTCTGCTCGTCCGTCACCGTGTAGGTAAGGATGAACTGATAGCGGACGTTCTTGGTCATGCTTTCGCGGATGGGAACGTTTAGCGCTTCCCCTGGGTTCGCTGCGTAAATGGAGATGGTGCCGCCTGGTTTAAGGACCTGCAGGTCTGCCTCGATGTTCGCAGGCGCGTTGACGTCGACGATGATGTCCACTCCGTCCGGGGCAGCTTCCTGGACGGCGTGAACTACGTCCTCAGCCCGGTAGTTGATGACCACGCCGGCTCCGGCGCGTCGCGCAAGTTCAGCCTTCCGCTCTCCGCTGACGGTAGTGATAACAGCAGCCCCGGCCCACCGCGCGAGTTGGATGCCCGCGTGGCCTACCGCACCTGCACCGCCGGTGACCAGCACGGTACGGCCCGCCAGGGCACCGGGGGAGAGCCTGGCGGGTCCGTCTTCGCTCGCTGTCAGGGCCCGGTGCGCCGTCAGTGCAGGAATCCCCAGCGAGGCGCCGGTGTCGAAAGACTCGGCGTCAGGTAAGGCGACGACCTTGTGGGCAGGCACCACGACGTACTCCTGGGCCGTTCCCTCGTCACTGCCCCAGGCGACATCCCAGAGCCACACACGGTCGCCCACCTTGAAGCCGGCCACTCCCGACCCCAGCTGGTCCACGACCCCGGCTCCATCCTGGTTGGGAACCTTGGGGGCGGGCAGTTTGTTGCTTCCACTGCCGGACCGTGACTTCCAGTCGGTGGGGTTCACGCCGGACACGATGACGCGCACACGGACCTCGCCTGCCCCCGGGGCCGGCAGCGGTTTGTCCTGAAGCTCCAGCACAGATGAAGGACCCGTTGCTCCGTACACGATTGCTTTCACGTCTTCTCCTACGTCCGGTTGCATAAATTCCTTCCGGCTTCCAACCTACCGAAAGCGTTGCTGCTCCCGGCCGATGCTGCTGTGTTTACCCGGGCATCGGCTTCTGGTGGCCCTGATCAGCGGTTCCGGGCGGCATCCGGGTCCGATGGCGCCTCCGTGCGCCGCTTGTCGATTAGTTCCTTTGTCCGCAGCAGGCGCAACAGGGTTACCAGGACGATGCCGCCAAACACGTTGAACAGCAGGGTGTAGCCGAACCAGCCCAGCCACTGCGCGTAGCTGATATCCGCGCCCGAATGGATTGCGGCGAAGATCAGCAGGGAGTCCAGGATCGAGTGGAAGAGCGGCAGCGCGGCCAGCAGGAACCCGCCGATAACCGTGGCCACGATGCGCGCCACATCGTTGTCGGTACCCTGCTGCATCCTGCTCATCAGGGTGATGGTGCTTCCGCCCAGCACCGCCAAGGCGATGGACTGCAGCGAGAACGGGGCATCGGTGAAATGGTGGGCGCTCTCGCTGACCACTGGTGACCACTCAGGGAACGCCACCATGACGATCCAGACGAAGACCCACCCGCCCAGCAGGTTGGCAAGGAGGGTTCCTCCCCAAAGTTTTGCCAGCTGCGTATAGCTTGCTTCCTTCGCAGCGACGGCGGCCACCGGTAACAGGAAGTTCTCCGTGAACAACTCGCTGTGTGCCAGCAGCAGGGCGATCAGCCCTACGCTGAACGCCAAACCCGCGAGCAGATGGTCGCCCGTTGCGTGAAGCACCGCCAGGTAAGCCATGATGCCGAGACCCACCTCAAAACCACCGAACACACCGGTCACCAGGATGTTCCTCATCGTCCGGTGCAGCCGCTCAGCTCCTTGGCCCACCGTCCTATCGAACGACTCCTTGAGGTCATGTTCCACTGGGGCGTCGGACTCCCCGAGTTCCCGCCGTCGTTCTTCGCTCATGTGTCTCTCCACTGCTGGCTCGCCCGGAATGTTGTCTGGTACGTACCCGCAGGAGCGGTGCCCACCCAGTGGGGAGCACCGAATCACCAGGCGGCGCCGGAAGCGGTCAAGATGCAGGCAAGCGGACACCCAGGCGCTGCAGCCCCGCGCGCCGGTCCTAGCGTCCCAAAATCCAGGAGCCGTCCGTGTCCGGTTCAGGCTTCGAGCGTCGTAGTTTGCGGACCAGGATGGCGACCGGCAGCAGCAGCAATTGAAGGAAACCGGCCGCGACCAAGAGGGCCACGACGAGCGCAAGGACCGGGAGGTAGAGGAGAAATACGCCTGCGAGGGTGGCAACGTACCCTGCGATGAACCCGAGTACCGTCCCGGCATCCATGTCTGCTCCCTGGCGAACCGTCCCGAACCGGGGGACGCAATAGGTGGAGGAAGCCCGCTGCACGACTTAGTGATGATCAAAGATCCCTGGAGGTCCGGTGTCAAGAGCGGGGAAACCACTGTGGGCGAACATGGGGGAATCCACCCGCGGCATCGGGAAACACCATGTCCGTTGGGGGAGACGGCCGGCTTGCATGGGTAGCGCCCGGGTAGGGGAAGGCATCGCCAGTGGCGTTACCAGCCGCTCCTACGCCAGGCTAGAACCGGTCAGTGCCGCGGAGCCCCCGGGGGCGGCCGTCGGGGTCAACGATGTACTTGTAGACCGGATCGGCCCAAAGACGGTGGAGGGGCGGGACGGGGTCGGGGACGTGGGGGCGAACCTGCCCTGCGGGCCGCGGTGTACGGCGGCCTGTCAGGTGCCACCGGTCCAGGGCACCGGACATGCTGTTCCACAGCTTAAGTCCTGGCCCGTCAGCCTGGAGCCGGGGGTCGTCTTCGTCCAAACCAAGGTGTTCCGCCCAGAGCTGGAGCCGCAGTTCTGTGGCAAGCGAACGGTGCCCCGACGCGCGTGGCTCCCCGCCCTGGGCACCTGAGGTGGAGGTGTCGACGACAGCGCACGTGAGTTCGCTGTCAGTGGTCCAGGACCGTCGGTTGAAGTTGTCGGAGCCGCAGGTGAACCAGGTGTCGTCGATGATGCAGATCTTGGCATGGACATAGACCGGAGTCCCCTCGCTGTTCTCCAGGTTGAACACCCCAACCCTGTCCGGTGCGGCCTTGCGGATCATGCTGAGGGCGCGCAGTTGCCCCAAGCGCCGGGGCGGTCCGCCCAGGAAGCCGTCGGAGTCCGGGTACCTGGGCACCACTATGATCACGTTCAACTCCTGGTTTCGCTCCAGCGCGGCTGCTATTCCCTGGGCCACCTCCGTGGACCACAGATACTGGTCCTCGATGTAGATGAGCGAACGGGCCTGGGCGAATGCTTTTGCGTAGCCCCGCGGGATGCTGCGCTCGCCGTCCGGCGCGAAGGGGAAAGGCGGGTGCTTCAGGCCGTAGGTGCGCAGCAGTTGTACGGCGTGCGGGCCGGCCGGCGGTGGCGGGGGAGCAGTCTCCGGCAGCGGTTTGGGATGCCGCGGCATGCGGGCCAGGCGCTGCAGCAGCATCCGGTACGGGGTGTGCCGGTCAAGCGGGTGGGGGTCGTTCCACCGCTCAGCGAACACGGCCAGCACATCCGCGACGACCGGCCCGCGCAGTTCGAGGGCGGCATCATGCCAAGGGGGCCTTGGCCCGTAGCGCGAATCCATCGTCACCGCCTGCGGGTCCCCTTCATGGCGGGCGTCGTCCCGGCGGCTGTGCGAAAGGTCAATTCCGCCCACGAAAGCGACGTCCCGGGAGGGGTCGTCACGACGGCGGATGACCACCAGTTTCTGGTGGTGGGAACCGAACAGACGGACCCGCTGATCCAGCAGCGCCTCCCCGCCGGCGTCGTTGATTTGGCGGCTGAGAAGCTCATTGGAGCGGCCGCTGATGGGCGCTGAGATGCGCTCGCCGTGGGATCTCCAGACGAGCCCCCGCACTTCCACTCCGGACTTTGCCAACCGCGCAAGCGTCCCGCCGATGGTGGGCCCGTCTGCTGCAATTTGCTCGTCGCCGTCGCCGCGCCAGTCGGTGAACCAAACCCTGTCCCCCGACTGCAGGCCCCGCAGCTCTGCCTGCAGCCTGGAAAAGTATGGCGCGCCGTGGACCAGGGGGCGCACCAGGTTGCCCTCTGACCATGCCGGAGTTCCTGCACCACCCGTTTGGATATCAGTTGCGGGGTTGCCGCGCTCAACCCAATTCAGAAACCACTTGCCAACCGTGCTGTCCACTCGATGCTCCTTTCGGGGCCCGGAGGACCGGGCAACTGGGTACCCAAACCAGCCTACGGGCCCGTGCGCCGGGTCACTGCGGCAAATCCGGGAGCAACCACGCGCTGAAGCTGCGGCGGGAATAGGCTTGTCCATGGCCGTTTCCCCGCCGAACGAAAGAATGAGGCATAACAGCATGTCACTGAAGGAAAAGCTGAAGGACGACGTCGTCGTCCATATGAAGGCCGGCAACAAGGTGGCCCTGACCACCGTGCGCAACGTCCTGGGCGAGATCGAAGCGCGGGAGAAGTCCGGCAAGACCCCCGTTGAGCTCGACGACCTCCAAGTCACCGCGCTGCTGCAAAAGGAGGCTGCCAAGCGACGGGACACGGCCGCCACCTATTCCGCGGCGGGCCACGAAGACCGTGCGGCGGCTGAGATCTCCGAGGCCGAGGTTATTGAGGCGTATCTGCCCAAGGGCCTGACCAGGGAGGAAGCCGAAGCCATCGTGGACGAGGTCGTTGCCGGCCTGCAGGCGGACGGCACCGAGCTGACGATGCGCTCCATGGGGGCCGTCATGAAATCCGTAACCCCGAA
Organism: Pseudarthrobacter defluvii; assembly: GCF_030816725.1. NCBI lineage: Bacteria > Bacillati > Actinomycetota > Actinomycetes > Micrococcales > Micrococcaceae > Pseudarthrobacter > Pseudarthrobacter defluvii. The sequence continues at coordinate 1,990,328 of NZ_JAUSYG010000001.1, read as the reverse complement.
GATCGCCGGGCGTTTCGACGGCAAGGCCGTCAGTGAGATCGTCAGGGCGCGGCTGGCCTGAGCGATACCCCCGGCTGCTTTGGGGGATGACGAGGCCTCCCGCAGGCGTCATGATCTTAGTAGGCTCGCTGGTGGAACCGGGAGGCCCAGAGGAGTGGATATGCGCACTAAGACTGGTATGACAAAAGCCGGCATCGGTAACAGGGCCATCGGCCTGATGGTGGCCACCGTCGTTTTTGCTTCCGCAACGGCAGGAACTGTCAACGCCGACAACAAACCAGCGCTGCCTCCTGGTCCTTCAGGCCCGGCAAGCTCCGCAGGCGCGTCCCTGCCCACGGATCAGTTCATCGTGACGTTCAAGCCCGCCGCGGGTGGCAGCTCCGCTGAGCGGGGCAAGACCTACGCGAGGGCTGCCGCCGACACTTCCATCGCCGTCAGGGAGATCAAGTCCACGGCCGGTGACGCCAAGGTGGTGAAGGCAAACCGCAGGCTTAGTGCTGCAGAGTCCCAGCGTGTGCTGGAGAGCATAGCCGCGGGCGCGAACGTCGCTTCGGTGGAGCCCGACATCCGCATGTACCCGTCGGCCACACCCGACGACACCTACTATTCCCAGCAGTGGGCTTTGTCTGACCCCAACGCCGGCATCCGGGTCCCCTCAGTCTGGGACAAGACCACGGGTACGGGACAAATCGTCGCCGTAATCGACACCGGCATCACGGCACACAGCGACCTCAATTCCAACATCATCGCTGGCTACGACATGATCGCCGATCCGGCCTCTTCAGGTGACGGCAACGGAAGGGACGCCGATCCCTCCGACCCGGGCGATTACCAGACCGCTGGTGCGTGTGGGTCGGGCTCATCTGTCAATTCTTCCTGGCACGGAACCCATGTGGCCGGGATTATCGCAGCCGTCGCCAATAACGCCGAGGGAGTCAGCGGCGCGGCTCCCAGCGTGAAGATCGAACCCGTCCGCGCACTCGGTGGCTGCGGCGGTTATCTGTCCGACGTCTCCGACAGCATCATCTGGGCCTCCGGGGGAAACGTCAGTGGCGTACCCTCCAACGCCAAGCCGGCGAAGACCATCAATCTCAGCGTAGGCGGAACTGCGCCCTGCCCTTCCACCATGCAGGCGGCCATTGATGGCGCCGTGAACCGCGGTGCCACCGTTTTTGTGGCTGCGGGCAATGAGAACCAGCCTGCGTCAAACAACGCGCCGGCAAATTGCAACAACGTGGTCACCGTTGGGGCCACCAACCGGTCCGGGGCCAAGGCGTCGTACTCAAATTTCGGTCCCGCAGTCGACGTTATGGCCCCGGGAGGCGACTTAGATGCGGGGATCCTCTCGACGTTGAATGCCGGAACAACCAGCCCGGGCGCGGAAACGTATGGATCGCTGATGGGAACGTCGATGGCTACGCCCATGGCGGCGTCTGTTGGCGCCCTGATGAAGGCTGCCAATTCCTCCCTGACACCGTCCCAGATCGAAGCCAAGCTCAAGGCAAGCGCCCGTCCGCTTCCAGGTACCTGCTCCGGAGGATGCGGCGCCGGCCTGGTCGACGCCTCGGCCGCCGTCGTATTTCCGGCCGCGCAGACGCCGATAGCCGCCAAGGCAGCGTCCCTGAACGGCGCTCTGGGAGCCGCGACTACGGGGGAGGTTTACGGGCTCAAGGACAACGGGGGATACCAGTGTTTTGAGCACGGCTGCATCGTTTACTCGCCTGCAACCGGAGCGCATGTCTCCACCGGCGCGATCCGCGGGCTGTGGGCGGCGACCGGCTTCGAGAACGGCCGCTTGGGGTATCCGGTCACGGATGAGGTGTCTGGGCTGCGCGACGGCGGCGTGTACCAGAACTACCAGGGCGGCGCGATCGTATGGTCCCCGGCAACCGGAGCACACATATCCGTGGGCGCGATCCGCGGGCTGTGGGCGGCGACCGGCTTCGAGAACGGCCGCTTGGGGTATCCGGTCACGGATGAGGTGGCTGGACTGCGCGACGGCGGCGTGTACCAGAACTACCAGGGCGGCGCCATCGTATGGTCCCCGGCAACCGGAGCGCACATATCCGTGGGAGCGATCCGCGGGGAGTGGGCGGCGACCGGCTTTGAAAACGGCGTGCTGGGGTATCCGGTGACAGATGAAGTAACCGGCCTCCGCGATGGCGGTACCTACCAGAACTACCAGCGTGGGGCCATCGTGTGGTCCCCGGCCACCGGAGCGCACTCGTCGTTGGGCGCCACCCGTTCCATCTGGGCCTCATTAGGGTATGAGTCGGGGCGCCTCGGCTACCCGACAAGCGATGAGTATCCGACCGGCAATGATGGCAGTGTCGCCCAGAACTACCAAGGCGGTGTGATCCATTGGACTCCGCGCGGCTCCTACATCTCCTGGCAGTAAATCCAGCGATTCGCCGCATGCGCAGGTGAACAGTTGGCGGCGGTGCGACGTGAACGAGCAGCACCCTCCCTGTGCGGCAGGGAGGGTGCTGAAGGCTTGTTCTCCTAGTAGGTAATGCCCGTCCCGGCGGGTCCCCAATGGATGGTGCCGTGCTGGAAGTTCTGCGCGACGTTGCCCCCGGGACCTGTCGTATACTCACCGCTGGTCGGGAATCCGAGCCGCCCCGTCGGGCCGCCGGCGCTGCGGTAGAGGCCGCCGATGCCGCCGAAGGTAAACTGGCCGCCGGAGTCGGGAAGCCAGGTGATGAAGCCACCCTGGTAATTCTGGTAGACGCCGCCGTTGGCAGGCATTTCCCCTGACGCCGGGTAGCCCAGGACACCGTTCTCGAAGCCGGTCGCGGCCCAGACGCTGCGGAGGCCGCCAATGGACAGCTGCGTTCCGGTGGCCGGAGAGTACAGCAGGGCTCCGAGCTGGAAGTTCTGATAGAAGCCGCCGTCCCTGATGGCGGTTTTAGCGCTGGTTGCAACGCCCAGGAGGGCCCTGTTTTCCCGGTATCTTGCCAGCATCTCACCGGAGATGATCCGGGTGCCGGAGGCGCTGCTGGTGATGACGCCGTTCTGGTAGTCCTGGGCGGTGCCGCCTTCAACCTGGTAGATCTCCGAGGTCGGATAGCCGAGCGGGCCGGATTCGAATCCTGTCGCGGCCCAGGCGTTCCGGATGGCGCCGGTAGAAATGTGGGCGCCGGAGGCAGGCGACCACAGGAGGGCTCCGCCCTGATAGTTCTGGTAGACGCCGCCGTCCTTGAGGCCGGAGACCTCGTCGGTGACCGGATAACCCAGCATGCCGTTTTCGAACCCGTAGCCGGCCCAGAGGTTGCGGATCGCGCCCGTGGAGACGTGGGCGCCGGTGGCGGGGGAGTAGATCAGGGCCCCGTACTGGTAGTTGCGGTATGAGCCGCCGTTTTTTAGTCCATAGATCTCGGGGGACACCGGGAGGCCCAGGGCGCCGTTGATGGCAGCGGCCTTCTGTGCCAGTGGCGTCTGGGACGTCGGCCCTGGTGAGGGCGCCGGGGCCGGCGTGGTTGAGTACGCCGCCATGTTGGAGACCATCAGGTGCCAGCCGGCGTACGGTCCGCTGGTTGGTACGACGTAACCGATGCCCGCGTCGGTGCCCCGGGGGTCGAGCATCGCCGCCTTGTGGCCCGGGGAGTTCATCCACCAGTCAACCAGCTGTGCGGGACTGAAGTTGAATCCGATGTTTTCGCGGTACCAGGTAGCGCCGGCAGGGATTTCGTTGCCGCCTGCGTCGGCCCGGTGGATCGTGGCGAAGTCAAAGGCGGAATCCATCGTTGCGACGCCGAGCTGTTTCGCCCAGTCCTGGGAGACGTCAGCGATCTTCTGGTTCCAGACGAACGGCCTTGATCCGGCCTTGACGCGCTCAGCGTTCATCAGGTCGAAGGTCTGCTTGGTAAAGGTGTCGCCGATGGTCGTTGCGGGGACGATGGCCGGGGCTGGTGAAGTGACGGCAGCGGTGGCGGCGGTGAGGCCGCAGGGCAAAGTGAGCAGCAGGCCGAGGGTTACCGCGGACATGCGTGAAGAACGTATTTTCATAGATCCCTAGAGTGAGTGCCGGTGGGAACGCCGGGAGACGGTACAAGTCTGCCCGCGCTCAATCACGCAAACCGGGGATTTGTGGCGATGCTGGGGAAAGCCTTGGCAGATGCTGAGGATGCCTACTTCGACAGAATCACGTCAAGCAGCGCCGGCAGCCTTGTGACGCCGTCTTCTGCCATGAAGTGTTTTGCACCTGGGTGGACTTGCAGCCGCGCGTCCAGGCGCCTGGCAAGGTCATCAGATGCCTCCGGCGGCACGAAAGGATCCGTGTCGGAGCGGAGCACTGTCCGTTTCCGAATGCTTGTTGCTACGCGTTCAACGTCCACGTCAGCTGCCAAAAAGCCGTCGAGTTCCGGCAGTGCCGCGAGTGGTTCGGTGAACCCGGCCACCAAAACGAGACCGCCCAGCTCCCAAGGCACCGCCAGCGCCGCAAGCACCCGCAGGGCTGTGACCACGCCGAGGGAGTGGGCCACAATCACCGTCGCAGCATCGGGCATTCCGAGTGCTGCTCTGACTGCAATCTCCCACGCCGCCTTGTCAGGATCATCAGGGTCGGGGAGCGGTACCGCTGTGACCGCTATGCCTTTAGCTTCGAGGGCGCCTTGAAGCCAGGGAAACCAGTTTGCGTCCGGCGACGATTCATACCCGTGGACAATGACGACGCGCTGGACGGATCGACCCGGGACGCTGCCGGCTGTTGTGTTCATAGGTAAAGACTCTAAAGTCTCAGCTGGTCCCCGACCCCTCTTGGACGGTCATTGGCCCGCATTGACGGGACCCAGGTGGATCGACATGCCTGCTGCCTCGCAGGCATCGAAGAGGCCATCCCGGGAGTTGTCGGCCATGGTGCGGACAGCCTCGGAGGTGTACGGCGAGTTCTGCGATGAGACGGCGGAGGAGTACATCTCCCCTTCGTCCACGAGGTCTTGAAGGTTCTTCTTAACCTCCCCGGAGGCCTTCGCAATGCCGACCCTGGCGGCGTCGGCAAGCTTTTTCAGCGCCTTGCCGTAGTCCGTGGCACCGCCACTGCCCGCAGTGCCTTGGTTGTACCGCAGGCCGGAGGCGTTGTAGGCGGATTCGAAGTCCTTGCAGGCGCCTTCATTCCCCTGCGCGGAGCAGGCGCAGAGGGCCAAGGCCAACGCGCTGGCGCTAAGGAGGACGACTTCTCTCATCCGCTCATCCTAGGACCCGGAGCATGCAGACCTTGCCCCAGGACGGCCAGAAGGCAATCAGGGATCTCACGCGGGCGCTGTGGCCATCGGGGGCCTGCTGGCGGTCATATCGACCTTCACCAAGATGGAGTTCTACGCGGTCACGATAGGGTCCGGGAAGTTCAAGCCACACATCAAGTGGCTATATGATCTCGGACCGCTTGGTGACTTCACCTTTAAGAGGGCGCAGTCTTCAGGGCAGCGTGAAAACGCTTCTCGCGCGCCCTGAGACAAAAAGAAGCCCCGGAAAATCGATGATTTTCCGGGGCTTCCGATGTGCGCGGAGGGGGACTTGAACCCCCACCCCCTTTCGAGGACTAGCACCTCAAGCTAGCGCGTCTGCCATTCCGCCACCCGCGCAGGTGGTATTTCGGGAAGTCGTCCCGCCTTTCAGCGTTTCGCGCCTCTCCGAAGCAGCGAGAAAAACTCTAACATGACTTTCCGGGAACAACGAATCGGACCAAGTGGGTAGGCTGAGGGCAGCGTTTCAAGCCCGTTCCACCCACTCATCCCCTACCAAGGAGACACCAATGCCTGACGTCCTGCCCGAGGATGAAGTTGTCCGGATCTGCCAGGAACTCATCCGGATCGACACCTCCAACTATGGGGACGGATCAGGGCCGGGGGAACGCGTGGCGGCGGAGTACGCTGCGGGGTTGATTGAGGAAGTCGGCATGAGCGCGGAGATCTTCGAATCCGCACCGGGCCGTGCCAACGTGGTAACCAGGCTGGCCGGGGAGGACCCGTCCGCCAGCGCCCTGGTGGTCCACGGCCACCTGGATGTCGTCCCCGCACTCCGAGACCAGTGGTCGGTGGACCCGTTTGGCGCCGAACTGAAGGACGGCCTGATCTGGGGCCGCGGCGCCGTCGACATGAAGGACATGGACGCCATGATCCTTTCAGTCCTGCGCGGCTTCGCCAGGGAAGGCCGGAAACCCAAGCGGGAGATCATCTTCGCCTTCTTCGCAGACGAGGAAGCCGGCGGGACGTACGGCGCCCGCTATGCGGTGGACAACCGTCCGGAACTGTTCGAGGGGGCCACCGAGGCGATCTCCGAAGTAGGCGGCTTTTCCGCCACGATCGGCGGCCAACGGACGTACCTGCTGCAGACGGCGGAGAAGGGCATCTCGTGGCTCCGCCTCGTGGCGCACGGAAGGGCAGGCCACGGCTCCCAGATCAACACGGACAATGCGGTCACCAGGCTGGCCGCTGCGGTAACGCGCATCGGCGAGTACAAGTGGCCCATCGAACTCACCCCCACCACCAGGCAGTTCCTTGACGGGGTGACCGAACTCACCGCAGTGGAGTTCGACGCCGACAATCCGGATCTCCTGCTCAACCAGCTTGGCACCGTGGCCCGGTTCGTCGGCGCCACCCTGCAGAACACCACCAACCCCACCCTCCTCAAGGGCGGCTACAAGCACAACGTCATCCCCGAGTCCGCCGAAGCCCTGGTCGACTGCCGCACCCTTCCAGGCCAGGAACAGCAGGTCCTCGAAATTGTCCGCGAACTCGCCGGGAACGGCGTGGACGTCAGTTACGTGCACAATGACGTCTCACTCGAGGTTCCGTTCGCCGGCAACCTGGTGGACTCCATGATCGACGCCCTCCACAAGGAGGACCCCGGCGCCAAGGTACTGCCGTACACGCTCTCCGGCGGCACGGACAACAAGTCGCTGAGCCGCCTCGGGATCACCGGGTACGGGTTTGCGCCCCTCATGCTCCCGGACGAGCTGGACTTCACCGGCATGTTCCACGGCGTTGATGAGAGGGTCCCGGCGGACTCCCTCAAATTCGGCGCCCGGGTGCTCAACACCCTGCTCACCAACTACTGAGAGGAGCGGGCAATGACGCCAGAGGAACTGTTGCCCGATGAGCTCCTGGAGCGCATCCGCAGCCGGGCAGCCGGATATGACCGTGACAACGCGTTCTTCCACGAGGACCTGCAGGAGTTGGCAGCGGCCGGGTACCTGAAGCTTTTCGTGCCAACGTCCGACGGCGGTGCGGGGCTTGGGCTCGAAGCGGCGGCGCAGTGCCAGCGCAGGCTGGCAACGGCTGCCCCCGCCACCGCACTGGCCGTCAACATGCACCTGGTCTGGACCGGCGTCGCACACGTCCTGGCTGCCCGGGGCGACCACTCGCTGGCCTTCGTCCTCAAGGAAGCCGCCCAGGGAGAGGTCTTCGCGTTCGGCAACTCGGAAGCCGGCAACGACTCCGTCCTCTTCGACTCCCGGACCACCGCCACGCCGGAACAGGACGGGGGATACACGTTCACCGGAACCAAAATCTTCACCAGCCTCTCGCCGGCCTGGACCCGTTTGGGCATCTTCGGGAAGGACCCGGACGCCCGGAACGGCGACGGTGAGCTCATCCACGGGTTCATCAGCCGCGAAACGCCCGGCTACCGGATCCTGGACGACTGGGACACGCTGGGAATGCGGGCAAGCCAGTCAGCCACCACAGTCCTTGACGGTGTGGCCGTTCCAGCGGACCGGATCTTCCGGAAACTCCCCGTAGGCCCTAATGCAGATCCCCTGATCTTCGCCATCTTCGCGTGCTTTGAGAGCCTCCTGGCGGCTGTTTACACAGGGCTGGGCGAACGGGCCCTGGCCGTGGGCGTGCAGACAGTGAAGCGGCGGACGTCCTTCAAGAACGGCGGACGCAGCTACGCCCAGGACCCCGATATCCGATGGAAGGTGGCGGACGCCGCCATGGCCATGGACAACCTATATCCCCAGCTCAAGTCCGTTACGGCCGATGTTGATGCACTTGCCGACCATGGCACCCAGTGGTTTCCCAAGCTGGTGGGCCTGAAGGTGAATGCGACCGAAACGGCGCGGCGGGTGGTGGACCTGGCCATCCGTGTCAGCGGGGGATCAAGCTATTTCCGGGGTTCGGAGCTGGAACGGCTTTACCGGGATGTGCTGGCCGGGATGTTCCACCCCTCCGACGACGAGTCGGCCCACAACACGGTGGCGAACGCCTGGCTGGGCCCGCTGGAAGATTAGACGGTCCGCTGGACCGTCATCCCTACACGGTCCGCTGGACCTGCATCACCCGGCGCCGCAGCCAAAAGCGCCTGCCGCCGCCCACGTAAAGCTTGCTGCGTTCCAGTTCCCACTTGCCGTATTCGGAGTGTTCAACAAGGCGGCGCCGCGCCTCGGGCAAGGAATCCTCAGGGCTGACGGTCAGTACCAGGTACTCGTACTGGCGCAAATAATCCCGTTCCCGCTGGACCGAGCTGGTGAGAAATTGTTCCTTCATTTGCTCTCCATTTTCGTCCTTTTCCGGCTAACGTGAAGTCATGAGCATCGATCCGCGTGTCGCGCTTTCCTCCCTGACCACCGCTTTGGAAGAACACCTTATAGCAGCATCCAACCGCCGCGGAGACGGTGACCCCTCTGTTGAGGCAGCTTTTTTCGCCGTTGCCGATGCCTTCGAAGTTTACGAGGACGCCCTTTACGAGGCCTACAGCGAAGTGACCCCGCTTCAGGTCTTTGACGACGAGGATGACGAGGACGAAGAAGCCGACGTGGACGACGACGAAGACCTGGAGATCGTCGAGGAATAGCGCCCGGAAGGCCCGCGGGAAGCGGCAGACCTAGGAGCCGGCGGAGACATCCTCCAAAGCCCTGGCAATCTGTGGGGGCAGCGGCGAAAGCTGGGCATCGAGAATTTCTTTCAATTGCACCGGTGTACGGGCCCCAACGATGGCCGTGGCAACTCCCTGCTGCGACAGCAGCCAGGACAACGCCACGTCCTGGGGCGTCCGGCCCAGCCCGTTGGCGGCCATGCACACCGCATCCACGATGCGTGATGGCTTCTCCTCCAGGTACGGCTCCACGTAGGCGGCCTCGCTGACCGAGGCGCCACGGGAACCAGTGGGGATGCTGCCCCGGTACTTCCCGGTGAGGACTCCACGGCCCAGCGGCCCCCACGCCATCAAGCCAAGCCCAGCATCCTCAACGGCCGGTATCAGCTCCGCCTCAGCCTGCCGGGCAAGGAACGAGTACTCGGCCTGGACAGCCACCAGCGGGACGCCGCTGGTGGCTGCGGCCTTGGCGGCCTGCCAGCCCTTGAAGTTCGAGATCCCGGCGTACCGCGCCCGCCCGGAACGCACCGCGAATTCAAGCGCCCCCAGCGTTTCGTCCAGGGGTACGTTGCCGTCCCATGCCTCGGCAAACCACAGGTCCACATAGTCGCTGCCCAGCCTGGCCAGGCTGGCGTCAAGTCCGGTGAGCATCGCATTGCGGGACGTGTCCACGGCGCGGCGCCCATCCGGCGTCGTCATTCCTGCTTTGGTGGAGATGGAAATCTCGGTGCGGGACACGACGTCGCCCAGCAGGGAACCAAGGACGGCCTCCGAGGCGCCGCCGGCGTACGAAGCTGAGGTATCCACGTGCCGGCCGCCGGATTCAAGGAAGGTGCGCAGCAACTCTGATGCGTCCTGTTCGTCAGTTTCCCCGCCCCATGACCGGGTGCCCAGGGAGAGGGCTGAAACTCGCAATCCACTGTTGCCGACGTAACGCTGCTGCATAGCAGCAAGCTTACGGGCAGAAGCACCGGTGCCATGCCGTAGGGTCTTAGCGTGAACTGGTTTGAGGCGGCCCTGCTGGGCCTTGTGCAGGGACTGACCGAATTTCTACCGATTTCCTCGAGCGCGCACCTGCGGATCGTGGGGGAGTTCCTCCCAAACGCGGAGGACCCGGGAGCCGCCTTCACGGCCATTACCCAGCTCGGTACCGAGACCGCCGTGCTGATCTTTTTCTGGCGCGACATTGTCCGCATCGTCAAGGCGTGGGCGGGGTCGCTCACCGGCAAGGTGCCGCGGCAGGATCCGGATGCCCGGATGGGGTGGCTGGTGATTCTCGGCAGCCTGCCCATCATCGTGCTGGGGCTGCTCTTCCAGGACCAGATCGAGTCTGTGCTCCGCAGCATGTGGATCGTTGCCACCATGCTGATCGTCTTCGGACTGATCCTTGCTGTGGCCGATGCCACCGGCGCCCAGAAACGGGACCTCACCCACCTGACCTACAAGCACGGCATTTTTTACGGCCTGGCGCAGGCCCTCGCGCTGATTCCCGGTGTATCCCGCTCTGGCGGCACCATCACCGTGGGCCTGCTCATGGGCTACACGCGTGAAGCGGCGGCACGCTATTCCTTCCTGCTGGCCATTCCCGCAGTGTTCGGCAGCGGGCTTTACCAGCTTTACAAAGTGGTCTCCAAGGACGGCATCTCCGGGCCGTTCGGCCTTCCGGAGACCGCACTTGCCACGGTTATCGCCCTGGTGGTGGGTTATGTCATCATCGGCTGGTTCCTGAAATTCGTCTCGACACGCAGCTACCGCCTTTTCGTCTGGTACCGGATCTTCCTGGGCCTGGCCCTGTACCTCCTCCTCGGTTTCGGCGTCATCAGCGCCTAGGACTAGGCTTGGGCTTGTGAAATCCTGGACTTCCCGCCCCGTTCCTGCCCTGCCCGGAAACATGCCCGCCATCCGGCTGTTCGACACCGCGGCAGGCCGCGAAGTTGCGCTGGAGCAGGAGGCCAGGCCCTCCATGTACGTCTGCGGCATCACCCCTTACGACGCGACCCACATGGGCCATGCGGCCAGCTACGTCGCCTTCGACCTGTTGAACCGCGCCTGGCGCGATGCAGGCAGTGAGGTCTCCTATGTGCAGAACGTCACGGACGTGGATGATCCCTTGCTGGAGCGCGCCACCGCCACCGGCGTCGACTGGCGCGACCTCGCGGCGGAGCAGGTGGAGCTCTTCCAAACCGACATGGAGGCGCTGAACGTCCTGGCGCCCGACCACTACGTCGGCGCGGTGGAATCCATCGGCCTGATCGTTCCCGAGGTGGAGCGTCTGGTCAGCATGGGGCTGGCATACCAGGTGGCCGGCACCAATGGCGAACCTGACGGGGATGTCTATTACGACGTCGAAGCTGCCGGCAAGCAGTCAACGGCACCTGGCGCCTGGGCACTGGGATGTATTTCCCATTTGGGCGAAAGCGCCATGCTGGAGCTTTTCGCCGAGCGCGGCGGCGACCCCGGCCGGGCCGGGAAGAGGCAGGCACTGGACCCGCTGCTCTGGCGGGTGGAACGGACGGGCGAGCCCAGCTGGCCGGGTGGAAGCCTGGGTGCAGGCAGGCCCGGCTGGCATATCGAGTGCACCGTCATCGCCCAGAAGTACCTGCCCTCACCCTTTACTGTGCAGGGCGGTGGTTCAGATTTGATCTTCCCGCACCACGAGATGGGCGCCGGGCACGCATACTCCTTGGCCGGCGTCCCCCTAGCCAAGCACTACGCCCACGCAGGCATGGTGGGGCTCGACGGCGAGAAGATGAGCAAGTCAAAGGGCAACCTGGTGCTCGTCTCCAAACTCCGCGCTGCGGGCGAGGACCCGGCTGCAATCCGCCTGGCCATCCTGGCGCACCATTACCGCTCCGACTGGTCCTGGACGGATGAGGGCTTCGCAGCTGCCAAGGCTGACTTGGCGGCGTGGCGGACGGCCCTGGACCACGCTCCAGCAGGATCAGCCCAGCCGCTCCTGACCGAGATGCGGGAAGCGCTGGCAGCAGACCTCAACGCCCCGGCAGCGGTCGCCGCAATCTCGCGCTGGGCACGGGCCGCTAACGACGGCGGTGCTTCCGCCAGCCCTGCTGACCGTGCCCTGGTGGAAGACGCCGTGGACGCCCTTCTGGGCATCCGGCTCTAAGGCGTCCACACCTTTACCGCAGACAGGAAGGGCCTGGCCAGGATTCCTCCCGGCCAGGCCCTTCAATTTAAGGACAGGTCACTACGTCAACGTCAGGGCCGGTCCTGGCCCCGACGCTTCAGGTAGCGCTCAAATTCCCGGGCAATCGATTCGCCGCTGGCCTCGGGAAGGTCTGCGGTGTCCTTTGCCTCCTCCAACTGCCGCACGTAGGCAGCGATCTCAGGGTCCTCGGTAGCCAGCTCGTCCACGCCGCGCTCCCAGGCGTCAGCCTCCTCGGCCAGCTCATGGGTGTCGAGGGGCACCTGCAGCAACTCCTCGATACGGTGCAGGAGGGCGAGCTGCGCTTTGGGGGAGGGAGCCTGGGCCACATAGTGCGGCACGGCAGCCCACAGGGACACGGCAGGAATCCCCGCCAGGAGCGCCACCTCGGAGAGGACACCGACAATGCCCACTGGGCCTTCGTACTGCGAGGCCTCCAGGTTCATCCGCTCCCTGAGCGGGGCGTCGTCGGAAGACGTGCTTACCGGGATCGGTCGGCTGTGCGGGACGTCTGCCAGCAGGGCGCCCACCAGCACCACGTAGTCCACATTCAGCGCCTCCGCATGGGCCAGCAGTTCTGCAGTGTAGGCGCGCCATTTATAGGACGGTTCTGTCCCCTGCACAAAGATGACGTCCACGTTGGAGTTGGGCGCGGTGGCTTTGTAGATCCGGGTCGAAGGCCACTTGATCTTGCGTTCGCCAGCCGAGTTCCGGCGGACGGTGGGACGGGTGAACTGGAAGTCGTAGTACTCATCGGCATCGATGGACGCTACCTTCTTGCCACCCCACAACTTGTTCAGGTAGCGCAGCGAATCGCTGGCCGCTTCTCCGGCGTCGTTCCACCCTTCAAAGGCGGCAAGCATCACCGTTACGCGCTGTCCGTCAGCCACTGGCTGCAGGAACCGTTCCCGCTCGGGTCCGGCACCCTGTTCGGCGGTGTCTCCCTCGAAGCTATTCATTTCTTCACCCTACGTCCAAGGGGCAGGGTCGCGCATGGAATGAAGCGCCGCCAATCCCCGGGAAGCGGTACAAACAGCACCCGCGGGAGGTCATATTCGCCAAGGGCGTAGCCACAGCCGCCGTCCAGCCATGCCCCGTAGACTGGCTTCATGCGATTTCCTGCCGCCAGTTCACAGCTCAAAGCCGTCCTCTGGGACATGGACGGCACCATCGTGGACACCGAGCCGTACTGGATCGCCGCGGAGCACGCGCTGGTGGAGGCCCACGGCGGCAGCTGGAGCCACGACCAGGCGATGCAGTTGGTTGGCCAGTCGCTGACGTTTTCCGCGGGCCTGCTCCAGGAAGCCGGCGTTGAACTCGAGATCCGCGAAATCATTGACACCCTCACCGCCCAGGTGGTCAGGAGCGTCCAGCAGCAGGTGCCATGGCGGCCCGGCGCCCGTGAACTGCTGGAGGAACTGCACCAGGCCGGTGTCCGCTGCGCCCTGGTCACCATGTCCGAGGGCCCGCTGGCCCGCGAGGTGGTCGCCAGCCTTCCGCGGCCCTACTTCGAGGTGCTGGTAACGGGCGATACCGTCAGCCGGGGCAAGCCGCATCCGGAGGCCTACCTGACCGCCGTGGAACTGCTGCAGGACAACGACCCCCATCTGGAAATCCATCACTGCGTGGCCCTCGAGGACTCAGTGCCGGGCGTGGCCGCGGCCGTGGCCTCCGGCGTCGCCACCGTGGCCGTTCCCCACATCGTGCCGCTGCCGGATAACGGTGACTACGCCCTGTGGGACACGCTCTCCGGCCGCAGCTTGGCTGAGCTCGAAGCCGTCCTTCTGCGGCTTGACACAACCGGAACCGCCGCTTCCGCAGGTGATCCACATGGCTGATCCCGGCGACGCCCAGCGCGCAAAACCGGACAACCCGGCGCGCCGTGAAGGGATCCCGCTGGGGCGCATCGCGGGCGTCCCGGTCGTCCTCGCCTATTCGTGGTTCGTCATTGCGGCTTTCACCGTGATTGTCTACGGTCCTGTGCTGGCACGGAACAACCCGATGCTGGGCATGAGCGCCTACCTCGTGGCCTTCGCGTACGCCGTCCTGCTCCTGATCTCAGTCCTTGTCCACGAACTCGCGCATGCCCTGACGGCGAAAATCTACGGGTGGCCTACGCAAAAGATCGTCCTTAACCTTTGGGGCGGGCATACCCAGTTTGAAAGCTTCACGTCGTCCCCGGGCCGGTCCGTGCTGGTGGCGTTGGCCGGGCCGGCCGCCAACTTCGTCCTGGCGGGCGGAGCCTGGCTGCTGCTTGGCACCGACAGCCTGGGAAGCGTTGCGGAAATCCTGACGAACATCTTCATGTGGGCGAACTTCCTGATCGGCGTCTTCAACGTCCTGCCGGGTCTGCCCCTGGACGGCGGCCGGCTGGTCGAATCCATTGTCTGGAAGGCCACCGGAAGCCAGGCGAAGGGAACCGTGGCGGCCGGCTGGGGCGGCCGGATCATCGTCCTGGCCATCGCCTACTGGTTCCTCCTTCGCCCGTTCCTTGCCGGTGACCAGCCCGACTTCAGCCTCCTCATGATCACCATCCTGGTGGGCGGGTTCCTCTGGATGGGGGCTTCGGCATCCATCCAGCAAGGCACGCTGCGCGGCCGGCTCCCGCTGGTCAGCGCCGCGGCGTTGTCGACGCCGGCCGCGGGGATCCCTGCCACGGGCACGGTCCGGGACGCCCTCCGCCTGGGGGCAGCAGGAACAAAATCCGTGGTGGTCTGCGGAACGGATGGCCGGCCGCAGGCCGTGGTGGACCCGGACGCGCTGGCCTCAGTGCCGGCTGTGGCGGCCGATACCACCCCCATCACCGCCGTATCATTCCCCCTGGCGGCGGGTGCCTACGTACCCGAGTGGTCCAAAGGACAGGAGCTGATCCAGTTCCTGTCGCAGCTTGAGGGACGCCATTATGCAGTGGTGGACCACAACGGCGCAGTCACCGGACTGCTGACCCAGGACGCCGTCCTCGCTGCCATCACCGGAAAGCGCCAGCGCAACGATAGGCACCCCCAAGGCCAGACCCGGTAGAGTTACCTGCCGGTCGTGCATTGCCGCCGAAAAGCCACACTGTCCCAGGGGATTGTCCGGCCGCGGCACAACAGGTTTACAGGAGCGAGGGAAAAATCATGAGCAGCGAAACTGCCGTCAACGACGCCAACGGAGCAGCGCAAGCCGGTGCTGCCGCCGGCGGCTCGCAGCCGGTGGGAGCTGCCCGTCGACGCGGGCCCTTCCGCGAAGGCGAACGCGTCCAGCTCACTGACGAGCGTGGCCGCATGAACACCATCACGCTTGAACGCGGCGGCGCATTCCACACCCACCGCGGCTTCCTGAACCACGACGAGATCATCGGCAAGGTCGACGGCTCCGTTGTGGTGAACAACGTGGGCCAGCAGTACCAGACCCTCCGTCCCCTGCTCTCCGACTTCGTGCTCTCCATGCCGCGCGGCGCCGCCGTCGTCTATCCCAAGGATGCAGGCCAGATCGTCACCATGGCCGACATCTTCCCCGGCGCACGCGTGGTGGAGGCCGGCGTCGGCTCCGGCGCCCTCTCCATCTCCCTGCTCCGCGCCGTGGGGGACAGCGGCTACCTGCACTCCTTCGAGCGGCGGGAGGAATTCGCGGACATTGCCCGCGGAAACGTGGAGACCATCTTCGGCGGCCCGCACCCCGCCTGGCAGATCTCCCTCGGTGACTTCCAGGAGGAAGTGGTCAAAGCCGAAGAACCCGGTTCCGTGGACCGAGTTGTCCTGGACATGCTGGCGCCGTGGGAATGCCTCGACGCCGTCGCCACTGTCCTGGCCCCCGGCGGTGTCTGGATCAACTACGTTGCCACGGTCACCCAGCTTTCCCGCACGGCGGAAGCCATCCGTGCGGACGGGCGCTTCACCGAACCTGACGCCTGGGAGTCGATGGTCCGCGGCTGGCACCTTGAAGGCCTCGCCGTTCGCCCCGACCACCGCATGGTGGCCCACACCGGGTTCCTGCTGGTCACCCGGCGGCTCGCCGATGGCGTTACCGGCATTTCGGTCAAGCGCCGCCCGTCCAAGACGGAGTTTAACGAAGAGGATGTCAACGCCTGGACCCCCGGTGCGGTAGGGGAGCGGGCCGTGTCAGACAAGAAACTCCGGCGGGCCGCCCGAGACGCCATCGCGGGCACCAACGTAGTGGACACGCCCGAGGTTACGAACTAGTCCACATTTCGGGAGTCTCCATCCCTACCCGCCATCTT
Organism: Pseudarthrobacter defluvii; assembly: GCF_030816725.1. Lineage (NCBI taxonomy): Bacteria > Bacillati > Actinomycetota > Actinomycetes > Micrococcales > Micrococcaceae > Pseudarthrobacter > Pseudarthrobacter defluvii. The sequence goes on along the minus strand of NZ_JAUSYG010000001.1, from coordinate 1,974,129 downwards.
GGGGCTAATGTCTTAAGAGAAGCGCAGGAAGGGGCTGATACATCATGGAGACACCAAACCAGGACTCCGGACGTACACCGGCAGAGCAGTCTGCCGCCAACGACCTCTCGGTTGCTGACCGCCAGGTCAACATACTTCGGGACAAGCTCAGGCATATCGACCGCCAGCTGGCAGCGGCAACGCAAAACAACGCCAAGCTGGTCAGCATGCTTGAGACTGCGAAGGCAGAGATCCTCCGGCTGAAAAACGCCCTGGACCAGGAAGGGCAGCCGCCCTACAGCTTCGGCACCATCCTCCAGATCAATCCCAGGCGGCAGCCCGCTCCGGGCAGCAGCGGCCAGGCCGCCACCGAGGAATCGGTGGACATCTTCAACGCCGGGCGGAAGATGCGCGTTGGCATCAGCCCCCTGGTGAACATCAACCAGCTCGCGGTGGGGCAGGAGGTCCTGCTGAACGAAGCACTCCTGATCGTGGCCGGACTCGGCTACGAACGCGCGGGCGAGCTTGCCACCCTGAAGGAAATGCTGGGCCGCGACCGCGCCCTTGTAGTGGGCCGCGCCGACGAGGAACGGGTTGTCCGGCTGTCGGGTGCCCTCCTGTCCGAGAAACTCCGGGTTGGCGACGCCCTCTCCGTGGATTCACGGACCGGATATGCACTGGAGAAGGTGCCCCGCTCGGAGGTGGAAAACCTCGTCCTCGAGGAAGTACCGGACATCACCTACGAGGACATTGGCGGCCTTGGCCCGCAAATCGAGCAGATCCGGGACGCCGTCGAACTGCCCTTCCTGCACCCGGACCTCTACCGGGAGCATGGCCTCAAAGCGCCCAAAGGTATCCTCCTGTACGGTCCTCCGGGCTGCGGCAAGACCTTGATCGCCAAGGCCGTTGCCAACTCCCTCGCCGCCCGTGCAGCGGAGCGCTCGGGGAACATCGACTTGAAGAGCTACTTCCTCAACATCAAAGGTCCGGAGCTCCTTGACAAGTACGTGGGTGAAACGGAGCGTCACATCCGACTGATTTTCTCCCGCGCCCGGGAAAAGGCTTCGGACGGCAGCCCCGTGGTGGTGTTCTTTGACGAGATGGACTCGCTGTTCCGCACCCGCGGCACCGGCATCTCGTCCGACGTCGAGACCACCATCGTGCCGCAGCTCCTCAGCGAGATTGACGGCGTAGAGCGCCTCGACAACGTCATCGTCATCGGGGCGTCCAACCGCGAGGACATGATCGACCCCGCGATCCTCCGGCCCGGCCGGCTTGACGTCAAGGTCAAGATCCAGAGGCCCGACGCGGAAGCTGCGGCGGACATCTTCAACAAATACATCACGCCGGATCTCCCGTTCCACGAATCGGACCTGGCCGAGCACAGCGGGGACGTCCAGGCCACAGTGGACGCCATGGTCCAGCGCACAGTGGAAGCCATGTACTCCACCGATAAGTCCAACGAGTTCCTGGAGGTCACCTATGCCAACGGTGACACCGAAATGCTGTACTTCAAGGACTTCAACTCCGGGGCTGTGGTCCAGAACGTGGTGGACCGGGCCAAGAAGTACGCCATCAAGGACCTGCTGACCACACACCAAAAGGGCCTCCGGATTGAGCACCTGCTGCGCGCGGTGGTGGACGAGTTCCGCGAACACGAGGATATGCCCAACACCACCAACCCGGATGACTGGGCACGGATCTCCGGAAAGAAGGGCGAACGGATCACCTACATCCGTACCATCGTCCAGGGCAAGGCCGGCCAGGAGCCGGGCAAGTCCATCGAGACCATGCCAACCACAGGACAGTATCTGTGACGGGTGCACAGGGAGCCGCCGGCGGGGAAGCGCTTCCCGTCGGCGGGGCCATGCGGGTCATGGGAGCGGAAACGGAATACGGCATCCACGCTCCTTCCGCACCTTCCGCCAACGCCACGATGATGAGTGCCCGGGTGGTGCAGGCCTACGCGCAGGTCACCCGGCAGCGCGCGGCAGGGGGAGCCGAAACCCGCTGGGACTACACCGATGAAGAGCCGCTGCATGACGCCCGCGGCTGGACAGTTGACAGGGGCGCGGCACACCCCAGCCAGCTGACCGACCAGCCGCCGGTGCTCGACGCGGAAGCAGTGGCCCTGGCCTACGGCCGTGAGGAACTCGAGCTCGACGGCCAGGACGAATCCGGGACGCTGCTGATGAACATGGTCCTGGGCAACGGGGCCAGGCTGTACGTTGACCACGCCCACCCTGAGTACTCCAGCCCCGAGGTCACCAACCCGCGGGACGCCGTCGCGTGGGACGCCGCCGGTGACCTGGTGGGGCTCGCCGCGGTGCGGCGCCTGGCGTTGGACCCGGCCCTGCCACCGGTCAACCTGTACAAGAACAACACGGACAACAAATCAGTCTCCTACGGTTCGCACGAGAACTACCTCATGCCCAGGTCGGTGCCGTTCGGGGACATCGTGCGCGGGCTGACCCCGTTTTTCGTGAGCCGCCAGGTGGTCTGCGGGGCCGGCCGCCTGGGACTCGGACAGGACAGCTCAATCCCCGGCTTCCAAATCAGCCAGCGGGCAGACTTCTTCGAGGCTGAAGTTGGCCTTGAAACCACCATCCGCAGGCCCATCATCAACACCAGGGACGAACCGCACTCCACCGCCGACAAATACCGGCGCCTGCACGTGATCATCGGTGACGCGAACCTCAGCCAGGTGTCCAATTACCTCAAGTTCGGCACCGCGGCGATGGTCCTCAGCCTCATCGAAGCGGGGCTTGCTCCCAGAATCGAAGTCTATGAACCCGTCGCGGCCCTCAAAACGGTCAGCCACGACACCTCCCTGACCGCAACGGTGCGCCTGCTCGACGGGAGGCGCGTCACCGCCCTGGACCTTCAGTGGATGTACCACGAGGCTGCGGCGAAACTTGCCCAGGACACCGGCGTGGGTGACGCGGTGGACGGTGACGGCCATACCCACGAGGTCCTGGAACGGTGGGCCTCCGTCCTCACCCAACTCGACGGTGACAGGGCCGCTGCTGCCACGTCCGTCGAGTGGGTGGCCAAACTTTCCCTCCTGGAGGGCTACCGCCAGCGTGACGGACTGGAATGGGACGATGCGCGGCTGGGACTGGTGGATCTGCAATGGGCCGATATCAGGCCGGAAAAGGGCCTCTACTACCGCCTGCTCTCCAGGAACCGGATGCAGCGTGTCGTGGACGATGCCGCCGTCGCCGCTGCCGTGGCAGAGCCCCCGGCCGACACCCGGGCCTTCTTCCGGGGAAAGTGCATCAGCAGCTTTGGCAAGGACGTGGTGGGGGCAAGCTGGGACTCTGTCATCTTTGATGTTCCTGGCTACGGCCGGCTTCAGCGCGTGCCCACCCGGGAGCCCCTGAGGGGAACCAAAGCCCTGACCGGAGCGTTGTTTGAACGCTATCGGGAAGCGGGGCCGTTCCTCGGGGAACTGCTGGGACACAACAGCACTCCGCCTGCGGCGTAAACCGCGCCGGAACGCCCGTCCCGTGGCAGGATGGGCATATCGGAGGATCCGCCGGATCCACCGAAGGAAGAAGGAGGGAAACCAATGGCAGGCCAGGAGCAGCAACAGCCCCAGTCACGCGACAGCCAGGTCGACGAAGACATCCCCGAGGCACCCCCGGCACCTCCCGAGGCGCAGGCTTCGGCATCGACCGAAGGCGTGGATGACCTGCTCGACGAGATCGACGGCGTCCTGGAATCCAACGCCGAGGAATTCGTCCGGGCATTCGTCCAAAAGGGCGGCCAGTAACCCGGACCCGGAAGGTGGCGGAAGCCGCGGGAGGCCGGGATCTGTACCGACGTTGAAGTACCACGTTCAAGGAGTGATGAGTGCAGGAATCAACCGCCAACCAGGTAGCCGCCAATGCCACCTCGTCCTTTACCGAGCACCTTCTACGGGACCGGCCGGAGCTGCTGCCCTTCAACCGGTCCCTTCAAGGTGGCGCGTCTGCGGCTGCGCCGGTGCAGGTCCCACATGCCACCACCATCGTTGCCATGAGCTACGGCGGCGGTGTCCTGATGGCGGGGGACCGGCGGGCCACCATGGGAAACGTCATCGCCAGCAGGCACATCGAGAAAGTCTTTCCTGCAGACCACTTCTCGGTCCTCGGCATCGCGGGAACAGCAGGCATCGCGATTGACCTGACCCGGCTCTTCCAGGTTGAACTCGAACACTACGAGAAGATCGAAGGCACCCAGCTGAGCCTTGAGGGCAAGGCCAACCGGCTCGGAGCCATGATCAGGGGCAACCTTCCACTGGCCCTGCAGGGTTTGGCGGTTGTTCCTCTCTTCGCCGGTTTCGACACCACAGCCGGTGTTGGCCGGCTGTTTTCCTATGACGTCACCGGGGGCCGGTACGAGGAACACGAACACCACACGGTGGGTTCCGGTTCCGTCTTCGCCCGCGGCGCCCTGAAGAAGCTGTGGCGGCCCAACCTCACTGCGGCAGAGGCACTGTCCGTTGCGGTGGAGTCCCTGTATGACGCCGCGGACGACGATTCCGCCACGGGCGGCCCGGACACGGTCCGGCAGCTGTGGCCTGTCGTTTACACAGTGGACAGGACGGGAGCCCGCCGGGTTCCGGAGCCTGAACTTGCGGCTGCGTCCCGCAGCGTGATCGAAGCACGCACCATCGCCGGACGGGAGGCCTGAGATGACCCAGCAGTTCTATGTGTCGCCCGAACAACTGATGAAGGACCGCGCGGACTTTGCCCGGAAAGGCATCGCCCGGGGCCGGTCCGTGGTTGTTATCAGCTGCGCCGACGGCATTGCACTCGTCGCCGAGAACCCTTCGCCGTCCCTCCACAAGATCGGCGAAATCTATGACAAGATCGCGTTCGCCGCTGTGGGCAAGTACAACGAATTCGAGAGCCTTCGCCAGGCCGGCGTCCGCTACGCCGATGTCCGCGGTTACTCCTACGACCGGGAAGATGTGACCGCCCGCGGCCTGGCCAGCGTGTACGCGCAGAGCCTGGGCGCCGTCTTCACCGCCGAGCAGAAGCCGTTCGAGGTGGAACTTGCCGTCGCCGAGGTAGGCCCCAGCCAGGCCGAAGACCACCTGTACCGGCTGACGTTTGATGGGTCCATCGCCGACGAGCACAGCTTCGTGGTGATGGGCGGACAGGCAGAAAAGGTGTCATCGGCCATCGGGGCCGGCTGGGAGGCCACCCTTGGCTTCGCCGACGCCGTGCGGCTGGCATTGAAGGGCCTGACGCCTGCCCAGGAGGGGGACCAGCCGGTGGCGCCGCTGCCGCCGAGTGCACTCGAGGTGGCCATGCTGGACAGGCTTTCGGAAAGCGCACGCGGCACCCGGCGCGCCTTCCGCAGGTTGAACGACGCGGACATCTCAGCACTGCTGGCCTAGGAGGACCACATGGACAAGAGAATCTTCGGTATCGAAACCGAGTTCGGGATCTCTTACTCGAGCCCGGACTCCAGGCCTCTTGCTCCCGAGGAGGTGGCCCGTTACCTCTTCCGCAAGGTGGTCAGCTGGGGCCGCTCGTCCAACGTGTTCCTTACCAACGGCTCACGGCTGTACCTCGATGTGGGGTCCCACCCCGAGTACGCGACGGCGGAATGCGACGACCTTGCCCAGCTGATCGCCCACGACCGTGCCGGTGAGCTCATCCTTGACGACCTGGTGGACGAGGCACAGGCGCGGCTGGCCGCTGAAGGTTTCAACGGCACCGTCTACCTGTTCAAGAACAACACGGACTCCGCCGGCAATTCGTATGGCAGCCACGAGAACTACCTGATTCCCCGGCGCGGCGAGTTTTCCCGGCTTGCCGAGATCCTGATTCCGTTCCTCGTCACCCGCCAGCTCATCGCCGGAGCCGGAAAGATCCTGAAGACTCCGCACGGGGCGACGTACGCATTTTCCCAGCGCGCAGACCACATTTGGGAGGGCGTCTCCTCCGCCACCACCCGGTCGCGGCCCATCATCAACACCAGGGACGAGCCGCACGCCGATGCTGAGTTCTACCGGCGCCTGCACGTCATCGTCGGCGACTCCAACATGTCCGAGGCAACGGCACTCATGAAGGTTGGCACGGTGGACCTGGTCCTTCGGATGATCGAGGCGGGCGTGATTATGCGCGACATGAGGATGGAGAACCCCATCCGCAGCATCCGGGAAATCTCACACGACCTCAGCGGCCGCGCCCTGGTCCGCCTTGCCAATGGCCGCCAACTCACCGCCCTCGAAATCCAGCAGGAGTACCTGACCAAGGTCACGGCCTTCGTCAAAGAGCACGGCGCCCACAACCAGCACGTTCCGGCCATCCTTGATCTCTGGGAACGCACGCTCCACGCCATCGAATCGGGTGACACCCGGGGCATCGATACCGAAATCGACTGGGCCATCAAGAAGAAGCTGATGGACAATTACCGCGAACGGCACGGCCTGGGCATGGAGGCCCCCCGGATCGCCCAGCTCGACCTTACGTACCACGACATCTCCCGCAGCCGCGGACTCTTCTACCTGCTGCAGTCCCGCGGGGCGGTGCGACGGATAGTCGACGACACCGTCATCAAGGGAGCCGTGGACGCGCCGCCGCAAACCACGCGCGCCAAGCTCCGGGGGGACTTTGTCCGCCGGGCGCAGGAACTGGGGCGTGACTACACGGTGGACTGGGTGCACCTGAAGTTAAACGACCGCGCCCACCAGACAATTCTGTGCAAGGATCCGTTCCGCAGCGCTGATGAGCGGGTGGATGCGCTGCTGGACTCTATGGGCTGACGTCCAGCTTCAGGGTCTATTCTGGATAAGGTCCTTTTAACGGGACTCCTCCACGGCCATGTCCGCCCACGCGGACCACCGTATCCACCCTGCCCCGACGAAAGTTTTCCTACGTGCGCCGACTACTAGCAATCCTCCTTCCCGGCCTGCTGCTCCTGACCGCCTGCGGAGGCACACCCTCCCAGCCCGAACCCAGCAGCCAGTCCGCCGGGGAGACTGCAAAGTTCGACTCCCTCAAGCTGACCGACAATGGGGACAAGAAGGCCCCGGGTGTGGACTTCGACAAGCCGTTGGCCGTTACCCAGCCCACCATCAAGGTGGTTTCCGAAGGAAGCGGTGACACCGTCAAGGCCAACCAGGTGGCCAAGATCTCCATCCTGGCCCTGAACGGAACGGATGGATCGCAGCTGGAGGATACGTTCCCCAACGAGCCTGAAAGCCTGGAGCTGAACGATGAGCTCAAGACCAGCAGCGCCGTGATCTACAACGCCTTCGTCGGCGCCAAGGTTGGATCCAGCCTCGCCCTTGCCGTCCCCGGCCAGCAGAGTGCACCGCCGGCAAGCCCCAGCCCATCTGACGGCGCCAGCCCCAGCCCGAGTGCTGCTGCCGATCCCACCCAGCTGCTCATCATCAAGGTGCTCTCCGCTTCCGACCCCACCCCCGTTCTGGACAAGCCGCAAGGCGAAACCGTGACGCCGCCGGCCGGACTGCCCACGGTTACGGAAAAGGACGGCATTCCGGAAATCAGCGTTGCGGGCGCAACCCCGCCCACGTCGCTCGTATCGCAGGACCTGATCAAGGGCGCCGGCGCCACCGTCAAGGAAACCGACACGCTGACTGTAAATTATGTCGGCGTCAACCTCAGCGACGGCACGAAGTTCGACTCCAGCTTCGACCGCGGCCAGCCCGCCACCTTCCCGCTGTCGGGCGTTATCAAGGGCTGGACCCAGGGCCTCACCGGCAAGACGGTCGGTTCCCGTGTGCTGCTGGTCATCCCCAAGGATCTTGCCTATGGTGATGCCGGCCAGGGGCAGGCCAAGGGTGACCTGGTGTTCGTAGTGGACATCCTCGGGGTCAAGTAGCAAGACTTACAGGGATGCCGCGTCCTTCGCGGCAACCATCAGCATTCACGGATAGGAGTAAGCATGTCGTTTGGACAGCGGGAATTCGACCGCCAGAAGCCTGAGATTGATTTCCCGGAAGGCGACGTTCCCACGGAACTTGTCATCACTGACCTCATCGAAGGTGACGGCAGGGAAGCCAAGGCAGGGGACACCGTCTCCACCCACTACGTCGGCGTTGCCTGGTCCACCGGGGAAGAGTTCGACGCCTCCTGGGGCCGCGGTGCACCGCTGGACTTCCGCGTGGGCGTCGGCCAGGTCATCCAGGGCTGGGACCAGGGTCTACTGGGCATGAAGGTGGGCGGCCGCCGCCGGCTGGAGATCCCGTCAGAGCTGGCCTACGGCTCACGTGGCGCAGGCGGAGCCATTGCGCCGAACGAAGCCCTGATCTTCGTCGTCGACCTCGTCGGGGTCCGCTGACCCCATCGGGGCCCTGGGCGCGGCTGGACGGAGGACATCCCTCCGTCCAGCCGCGCTTTCTGCTTTACGGGGGCTAGTTTAGTAACGTAACCAAGGTGTCCGTATCCCGTACTGAACGACTCCTCAACCTGCTGATCGCGCTGCTCAACACCCGCTACGGGCTGCACCGCAGCGAACTGCGCGACAAGGTCTACCACGACACCTCCGGCAATGACGTCGCGTTCGGGCGCATGTTTGAGCGGGACAAGAATGACCTGAGGGCAATGGGCTTCGAGGTCGAAACACTGACGGACCTGGGCTGGAGCGAGGATGATCCGGCCACAACACGGTACCGGATCGGCAAGGAGTCCAACCGGCTCCCTGACGTCCAACTGGCCCCCGAAGAGTGGACCGTCCTCCTGCTGGCCTCGCAGCTGTGGGAACGTGCAGCACTGGGAACAGCAGCCCAAAGCGCGCTGCGGAAGCTGCAGGCATCCGGGCAGCTGGCAGAGGTGGAACTGCCCGCCGGGGTCCAGCCGCGGATCAAACCGGCGGGCCAGGCCTTCGACGACATCGTCGCAGCCATGCATGCGCGGCATCCCGTGACCTTCACCTACCGGGCAGGCAGCACAGGCCAAGAGGAAGAACGGATTGTTGAACCCTGGGGCCTGGGCAGCCGTTTCGGCCAGTGGTACCTCATGGGCCACGACCGCAACCGAAAGGCAATGCGGCAATTCCGGCTCTCCCGCCTCACCAGTGCGGTGACCACCCTCTCGAAAGAGCAGTACGCGCCGCCGGCGGGCTTCAACATCCGGGCGGAGCTGGACCGGTTGCCTGAATTGCCGCTGCGCACCGCCGTCGTGGACGTCCGGCAGGGGCACCTGCTGGCCCTCCGCCGCCGGGCGGTCCAGGATAACCGGCAGCAGCCCTCCAGCGGGCCAGGGAGCGGCTACGACAGACTTGTCCTGGAGTACCGCGACCCCGAGGTCCTTGCGGAAGAACTGGCGTCTTACGGGCCGGACGCCCTCGCAGTGGAACCGGCCGAGCTCGCCGGGGCCGTTCGGCGAAGACTGCAGGCCGCGGCCGACTTCAGCGCTGCAGCCGTCCCCGCCTACTCATTCACCGACACCCGGACGCGGACGGGCCGGAAAGGTACCTCCGAGGACCAGCTCAAGCGCATGCTGCAGCTGGTGCCCTTCCTGGTCCACAACCAGGGCCTCCACATCCAGGATGTCGCACGCCACTTCGGCGTCACACGCGAAGAGCTCGAGGCCGACCTCCGGATCCTTATCTGTTCGGGACTGCCGGAGGGCTATCCGGATGACCTGCTGGACATCCAGTGGGAAGACGACCACGTCTTCATTACCCAGGACCTCGACCTGAAAAAACCGGTCCGGTTCACCGTCGAGGAGGCCTGTGCGCTGCTGACCGGGCTCGAGACACTCAACGGCCTGCCGGACCTGCCCGGTGGTGGGGCGCTGGAATCAGTCACCCTGAAGCTCCTGGCCGCAGCCGGGGAAGAAGGGCTCAGGGCTGCCAGTATTGCCGGCCCACAGGTGGCTCCCGCAGATACAGCAACGCATGCCACCGTCCGCCAGGCCATCGAGTCGCGTTCCCAGCTCCACTTGACCTATTTGTCACCGCAGCGGGACGCGGTCACCGAACGCGACGTTGACCCGCTGCGGCTGTACTCCCTGGACAACACCTGGTACTTCGAAGCCTGGTGCCATCTGGTGGACGGGCTGCGGAACTTCCGCCTGGACCGGGTCCAGGACGTGCACCCCAACGGGATGCCCGCCAGCAAGGCCGGGCAAGGGGAGAGTGGCGTCCCGGCCAAGCTGTTCACCCCGAACGACGACGACACTACCGTCACGGTGCAGCTGACCCGGCAGGGGAGGGGGCTGGCGGAGGACTATTACGCCGAGCGAACAGCCGGGCTGCCCGACGGCGGCCTGGTGGCGGAGATCCGCTTCGGCAGCACCGCCTGGCTGCCGATGTTCGTGGCCCAACACGGCGGTTCCGCCCGCATCCTGGCACCCACCGAGCTGGCCGACGCCGCGCGGGACTGGCTGGCGGCCGCCCTGCACAGCTACGCCGGATAGACTTCTCAGCATGCCTTGGTGGTCCTGGATTCTGATATGGGTGGCGCTGGTCGCCGTAGCCCTGCTGTTCTATGTCCTGCTGGGCATCCGACTGTTCCGCCAGTTCATGGCAACCATGAAGGACCTCAGCGCCGCGGGCGAAAAACTGGGGCACCTGGGTCCCGTGGAACTCCCGGAGGAATCCGCGGATCCGTCACGCACCCTTCCAGGCTCCGCCGTTTTTGCCTCACCAGCCGCCATGCGACATGATTACGAGGCATCCAAACTGGCACGGCGGGAAGAACGCCGCCGCCGGCGAGTGCAGCGCAAAATGGACCGGGGCCAGCCGCAGGCACTCGGAGATCTCGACTTCACATAGAAGTAGGATGTACTTAGAGGAAAGGATTTCCCGTGGGAAGACTCTTTGATGGCCCCTGGCCAATCGTAATCATCATCGTTGTTGCTTTGCTTCTCTTCGCCGCCCCCAAGCTTCCGGCCATGGCCCGCAGCCTGGGCCAGTCCATGCGGATCATCAAGTCCGAGGTCAAGGAAATGAAAAACGACGGCAAAGCCGATTCCACCACTGACGCCTCGGGCCCGGTGGAAGGCACCATCGTGAACCACCCCAAGGCGAAGCCCGGTGAGCCGACAGACGGCACTGACGTTCCGCCGTCGACCCGCGCCTGACCTCCCGTGGCACTGTCGCGGGGCCGTAAAGCCAATCCCGAGGGGCGGATGTCGCTTTGGGAGCACCTCAAGGAGCTGAAGAACCGGCTGATCAAGTCGGCAATCGGCGTCGTCATCGGCGGCATTGGGGGCTGGATACTTTACGATCCGCTGCTGAAGGCCCTGGCCGAACCCGTCAACCGGATCTCGAATGAGACCGGCGGCCTTGCAGCCATCAACTTCGGGACCATCGCGTCACCCTTTGACTTCAAGCTGCAGATGTCCCTCCTCATCGGGGCGGTCATCTCGAGCCCCATCTGGATCTACCAGCTCTGGGCTTTCATCACCCCGGGGCTGACCTCCAAGGAACGGCGTTACACGCTTGGCTACATGGCCGCGGCCATCCCGCTGTTCCTTGCCGGAATCTGGGTGGGCTGGCTCGTGGTTCCCCAAGTGGTCCACGCGCTGACCCAGTTCACGCCCGCTGGTTCCTCCAGCGTCATCGACGCCAGGACCTACATCGAATTCGTCACCCGCATGGTGCTGATGCTTGGCCTTGCCTTCCTGGTTCCGGTGGTGCTGGTGGGCGTCAATATGGCGGGCATTGTTTCCGGCCGGACCATCCTCAAAGCCTGGCGCATCACGGTCTTCCTCGTTTTCGTCCTGGCCGCCGTCGCCGCGCCCGGTGCGGACGCGATTTCGATGTTCATGCTCGCCGTTCCGCTGCTCGCACTGTTCTTCGCAGCAATCGGCGTCTGCATCATGAATGACAAGCGCCGCGACCGCCGCCAGGCCCGGCAGGTGCAGGAGACCGAGGCCAGCGCGGACATCGCCACCCCAAGCAGCGAACTCAAGAAGCTCTAGGCTGCCATTAGGCTTGGGGTATGTCCTCCACCACCGGACCCTTCTCCACTGGCCCTATCGAACCTGAAGAGCTCTCACCCGCTGAACGGTACCGGGCCAGCGCTGAACGCAGGGCCGAGGCCGCCACACCCCTGGGAGGGTTCATCCGGACCCTGGACTTCGAGCTGGATGACTTCCAGCAGCAGGCCTGCCGTTCCCTGCAAGAGGGCAAGGGTGTCCTGGTGGCGGCCCCTACCGGTGCCGGCAAGACCATCGTGGGGGAGTTTGCCATCTATCTCGCGCTGCAGCGCGGCCTCAAAGCTTTCTACACCACGCCCATCAAGGCGCTCAGCAACCAGAAGTTCACTGAACTCACCGAGAAGTACGGTGCGGAAAACGTGGGCCTCCTGACCGGTGACACCAGCATCAACGGCGATGCCCGGGTGGTGGTGATGACCACGGAAGTCCTGCGGAACATGCTTTACGCGGATTCGGCCACGCTGGGCGACCTTGGCTACGTCGTGATGGATGAGGTCCATTACCTCGCTGACAGGTTCCGGGGGGCAGTCTGGGAAGAAGTGATCATCCACCTGCCCAGTGAGGTCCAGGTTGCCTCGCTCAGTGCCACGGTCTCCAACGCCGAAGAGTTCGGGGCCTGGCTGGACACCGTCCGCGGTGACACTGACATCATCGTTTCCGAGCACCGCCCGGTGCCGCTGTGGCAGCACGTCATGGTGGGCCGGCAGATTATGGATCTGTTCGCCGGGGAAACCACCTTCGACGAAATCGCTCCGCCCGTTGAGGACAAGGACCAGCAACAGGCCAAAGCGGGTAAATCTCCCGTCGCTGCAAAGGGCCCCGGCTTCGACGTCAACCCGGACCTGCTGGCAGTGGCGCAGAGCGAAACCCAGCAGAGCTTCCGCAGCGGTCCGCGGCCGGTAGGGCGGGGCCAGCGTGGTCGTCGGGGCAACGACCGCCTGGGCCGCGGCGGAGAGCCCAGGGGAGTGCGCCCCGCCGGGCGCCCGCAGGTCATCGCGAGCCTGGACCGAATGGATCTGCTCCCGGCCATAACGTTCATCTTTTCCCGCGCCGGCTGCGAGGCAGCTGTCGCCCAGTGCGTTGGATCCGGCCTCTGGCTCACTACCGAGAAGGAACAGCGGATCATCGCCCAGCGCGTCGACGAGGCCGGGCAGGACATCCCGCCGGACGATCTCGATGTCCTGGGCTTTTGGACCTGGCGGGACGGGCTGCTCCGCGGCTTCGCCGCCCACCACGCGGGCATGCTGCCTACCTTCAAGGAGGTGGTGGAGAAACTCTTCGCCGACGGGCTGGTGAAGGCTGTCTTCGCCACGGAGACCCTTGCCCTGGGCGTCAACATGCCGGCGCGTTCCGTGGTGCTGGAAAAGCTGGACAAGTTCAACGGCGAAGCCCACGTGGACATTACCGCCGGCGAATACACGCAGCTCACCGGCCGGGCAGGGCGGCGCGGTATCGATATCGAGGGCCACGCCGTGGTGCTCTGGCAGCCCGGTACGGACCCGACGGCGGTGGCAGGCCTGGCATCGCGGCGAACTTACCCGCTGAACTCAAGTTTCCGGCCCACCTACAACATGAGCATTAACCTCCTGGCGCAGTTCGGCCGGAGCCGGGCCCGCGAAATCCTGGAATCCTCCTTTGCGCAGTTCCAGGCCGACCGGTCCGTGGTGGGGCTTGCAAGGCAGGTGCGGAGCCGCGAGGAGTCCCTTGCCGGCTACGCCAAGTCCATGACGTGCCACCTGGGCGACTTCACTGAATATGCCCGCCTGCGTCGGGAACTCTCGGACGCCGAGAATGCCACCTCCCGCACCAAGTCCCGGGTCCAGAAGTCGCTCAGCGGTGACTCGCTGGCCCGGCTGCTGCCGGGGGACGTGGTAAATGTTCCCGGCGGACGTGCCCCGGGGCCCGCCGTCGTCCTTAGCTCCGACCACGGCAGCCGTGATCCCCGGCCTGCGGTACTTACGCTGGACAGCCAGTTGCGCCGGATCGGCACTGATGACCTGGAAGGCCCCATCGCGCCGGTGACCAGGATCCGCATCCCGAAGTCCTTCAATGCCAAGGTGCCAAAGTCACGGCGCGATCTTGCCTCGTCCGCCCGGAATGCCTTGCGGGAGAACCGCCCGCCCGCTCCCGGGCAGAACCGCAACCATGATTTTGGCCGCGGCGCCGCCCTGCCCAACCAGGAGAGGCGCATCGCCGATCTGCGCCGGGCCTTGAAAGCGCACCCCTGCAACGGCTGCAGTGAACGTGAAGACCACGCCCGCTGGTCTGAGCGCTGGTGGAAGCTGCGGCGCGAAACAGACGGACTGGTCCGCCAGATCCAGGGCCGCACCAACACCATCGCCAAAACCTTCGACCGGGTGTGCGATGTGCTCTCGGCGTACGGGTACCTTGAGGACGCAGGGGATGGCCGGCTGAACATCAGCCCGGACGGCCAGCGGCTGCGCAGGATCTATGGGGAGAAGGACCTGCTGATTTCCCAGTCGCTGCGGCTGGGCGCCTTCGCTGACCTGGACGCGGCGGAAGTGGCCGCCCTGGCGAGCGTGCTCGTGTTCCAGGCCAAACGCGAGGACCGCGGACTTCGGCCCCGGATGCCCAGCGTGTCCCTGGAGACCTCCGTGGACATCGTGGTCAGGGAGTGGTCCGTCCTTGAGGATGTGGAAGAGGAGCACAAGCTTCCGTTGACCGGTGAGCCTGAACTGGGCCTGGTCTGGCCCCTCTACAAGTGGGCCCGCGGCAGGCACCTGCAGGATGTCCTGAGCGGCACCGACCTGGCCGCGGGGGACTTTGTCCGCTGGGTCAAGCAGGTGGTGGACCTCCTGGACCAGCTGGCCAAGATCCCCGGCCTCGATCCACGGCTGTCACGGCTGTGTGCCGAAGCCATCAGCCTCATCCGCCGCGGTGTCGTGGCGTATTCCTCCGTTCTGTAGCCCCGTTTTCGCCCCTTCCGGCTGCCGCCGGCCAAGCCATACTCCAGGAGTCCTGCCCCCATGCCCCGTTCCGATGCCACCTCCCGTCCAACCCCCGTGCTGTATCGGAACGGATCCGTTTACACGGCCGCGGATCCATTCGCAACGGCGATGCTGGTGGACGGCGACACCGTGGCCTGGGTGGGGTCGGAGCAGGCCGCATCGTCCATCGCCGACGACTCGATGGAAATCATCGACGTTCGCGGCGCCCTGGTTGCCCCGGGGTTCGTGGACTCCCACATTCACCTGACAGAGACCGGGATTGCCCTGGAATCGCTGCAGTTGGGGGCCGTGACCTCTGCCCGCGGCCTGCTGGACGCCGTCGCCGCGGCCCCCGGCGACGGGCCCGTGCTCGGTCACGGCTGGGATGAGACCGGCTGGGCGGACCCCACCCTTCCCAGCGCCCAGGAACTGGAGCAAGCAGCGGGGGGACGGCCGGTCTACCTCTCGCGGGTTGACGTACATTCGGCGCTGGTTTCGGCGTCGCTGGCGCAGTCCGCAGGCCTGCAGACCAAGGACGGGTACGACGGCGGCGCCCGGGTAACGCGGGCGGCGCATGCGGCTGCCCGGCTGGCAACACGGCACATGCCGCAGGCGGAGCTGAAGCGGCACCAGGCGCGTGCCCTGGCGGAGGCTGCGGCCAACGGGTACGTAGCGGTGGCCGAAATGGGCGCGCCCCATATCGGCAGCGCCGACGATCTCAGGCTGGCTGCAGGATGGAACGTCCGCGGCGAGGGTGCGCACTTCCCCGAGGTACTGCCGTACTGGGGTGAACTGGTGTCAACCGAGGAGCAGGCCCGGGCCCTGGTTGGGCAGTTCGAAGGAGGCATCCGCGGGCTTGCCGGCGACCTCAACATCGATGGCTCGCTGGGTTCCCGTACTGCTGCGCTGCGCACCGGCTACAGCGATGCAGCACAGGAGCGCGGCGCGCTGTACCTCAGCGTGGAGCAGGCCGCGGCCCACCTCGCCGCCTGTTCCCTTGCCGGGATCCAGGGCGGCTTCCACGTAATCGGCGATGCCGGGCTTGACGCTGCGCTCGAAGCGCTGGATCTGGCCGCCCAAGAAGTGGGGGAGCAGCGCGTACGGGCCGCCGGCCACCGGTTTGAGCACGTGGAGATGGCTGATGCAGCAGCCGTGGCGAAGCTGGCGCATTACTCCGTGACCGTCAGCGCCCAGCCCGCCTTCGATGCCGCCTGGGGCGGACCAGGGGGACTTTACGAGCGGAGGCTGGGGGAGCGCAGCGCGTCCATGAACCCGTTCGCCGCCTTCTATTCGGCCGGGGTTCCTGTCTGCTTTGGCAGTGACAGCCCCGTTACACCCCTCCGTCCCTGGGCCGGCGTGCGCGCCTGCGTGGAACATAACAACCCCGGGCAACGCATCTCCGCGCGGGCAGCGTTCCTGGGCCACACCCGCGCCGGCTGGAGGGCAGCCCGGCACGCGAACCCCATGGCCGGGCAACTCGTGCCTGGGGCGCCCGCAAGTTTTGCGGTGTGGGAAGTGGAGGAACTGATGGTCCAGGTGGCCGATGGACGGGTGCAGTCCTGGAGCACCGATCCGCGGGCCCGCACCCCGCTGCTGCCGGCCCTGGACACGGGCTCGGACCCCGTATGCCTGCAGACCGTTAAAAATGGCGCCGAACTGTTCGCCAGCCCGGCCCTGCGTTCCTGACCCGGGATCCGTCCGCCCTATAATTGGTAGTTGCGCCCGGCGCCGGTAAAGCCCGGCAGAAGGTGTACCGACCACTTCCACCAGGAAAGGCCCTTTGTGCGCGTCCTTACGATCATTCCCACCTACAACGAACTGGAATCACTGCCCAAGACGCTGCAGCGCCTTCGGAAGGCCGTTCCGGCGTCGGACGTGCTGGTGGTCGATGACAACAGCCCCGACGGCACCGGCCAGCTTGCCGACGGCTTCGCCGCTGAGGACTCCCAGGTGCACGTCCTGCACCGCAAGGGCAAGGAAGGCCTGGGCGCGGCCTACATCGCCGGTTTCAAATGGGGCCTGGACGCCGGCTACGACGTCCTGGTCGAGATGGACGCAGACGGTTCCCACCAGCCCGAACAGCTTCCCCAGCTCCTTGAAGCGGTGGACCAGGGCGCAGACCTGGCCATGGGCTCACGCTGGGTTCCCGGCGGCAGCGTGGTCAACTGGCCCCTCTACCGCCAGGCCATCTCACGCGTGGGCAGCACCTACGCCCGGCTGATGCTGGCCCTGCCCATCAAGGACGTCACCGGCGGCTACCGCGCGTTCCGCAGGACCACCCTGGAGAAACTCAACCTGGACCAGGTCGACTCGGTGGGCTACGGCTTCCAGGTGGACCTTGCCTGGCGCGTGGCCAAACTGGGCCTCCGCATTGAAGAACGCCCCATCACCTTCGTCGAGCGCGAGCTCGGGGCGTCCAAGATGAGCGGCAACATCGTGATCGAAGCCATGATCAACGTCACCAAATGGGGTCTGGCCGCCCGCTGGAACACGCTGGCCGGGAAACTGAAGAAAAAGCAGGCCTAGTTCGGCCCAGCCCGTGAATCCCGGCATTCGGGAGGCATGAAGAAGGGGGCGGTCCCGCACCAACGTGCGGGGCCGCCCCCTTTTGCTTCAGACCTATGCGGAGCGGCGCTCTCCGCGGCGTTCACGCAGGATGGTCAGTCGGTCCTCGAGGATCTGCTCGAGTTCCGGCAGGGAGCGGCGTTCCAGCAGCATGTCCCAGTGGGTGCGGACTGCCTTGTCGTTGCTGGTGTCCGGCTTTTCGCCGTCAACCAGGAGCGCTTCCTTGCCGGTCTTGGAGACCCACACCGGAGGAATTTCCGCCTCGGAGGAGAACGTGACGAAGACCTGCTCGCCATCCGCGCAACGGTATTCGACGCGTTGGCGCGGTGCCGGCTCAACTCCGGACTCGGTCTCCATGCTCTGCGCACCAAGGCGCATGCCCCGTAGGCTGCGATCGCTCATGTTTTCTCCCTCTGGTCGGTTCGCGGATCAAATCTCCGCGCCAGCCGGTGGCGCCGTGGCACCGCCGGACTACTGTGTGCACTGTGCTGCATCATACGATTCAACGCATTGCGAAGCTTGGTTGTTCCAGCCGGTAATCTCCTGCCGGACAAATACCCAATTATACGGGGATTACGCCGGGAGAATCAAAACAGGGAGGGTTTCCGCGCTTTCGCGCAAAACCCTCCCTGGTTCCTTGACTGTTACGGCTGGGTGGGCTCAGCCGGGGCTTTTTCGAACAGGCCGGCGGCCGGGGATTCCCCAGCGGTGCCGCCGATGGCGCTGCCGATGCCTTTCAGTGCTTCCCCTACCTCGCTTGGGATGATCCAGAGCTTGTTGGCGGATCCCTCGGCCAGCTTGGGCAGGGTCTGGAGGTACTGGTAAGCCAGCAGCTTCTGGTCCGGGTTGCCCTTGTGGATGGCGTCAAAGACCTTCTGGATGGCCTGGGATTCGCCGTCGGCGCGGAGGATGGCGGCCTTGGCCTCGCCTTCTGCCTTAAGGATCGCAGCCTGGCGCTGGCCCTCTGCCGTCAGGATGGCGGACTGCTTGGTGCCCTCCGCGGTCAGGATGGCTGCCCGGCGGTCGCGTTCCGCGCGCATCTGCTTCTCCATGGAATCCTGGATGGAGTGCGGCGGGTCGATGGCTTTCAGTTCCACCCGGGAGACGCGGATGCCCCAGCGGCCGGTTGCCTCGTCCAGGACGCCGCGCAGCTGCCCGTTAATCTGGTCGCGGGACGTGAGGGCTTCCTCCAGGTTGAGTCCGCCCACAACGTTGCGCAGGGTGGTGGTGGTGAGCTGCTCAACGGCCTGGATGTAGTTGGCGATCTCGTAGGTGGCTGCCCGGGGGTCGGTGACCTGGAAGTACACCACCGTGTCGATGGAGACTACGAGGTTGTCTTCGGTGATGACGGGCTGCGGCGGGAAGGACACCACCTGTTCACGCAGGTCCAGGAGCGGCAGGAGCCGGTCCACGAACGGAATCAGGATCGTCAGGCCCGGGTTGAGGGTCCGCTGGTACTTGCCGAGCCGTTCAACAACCCCGGCGCGTGCTTGCGGAACAATCCGGACCGCCCGGACCAAAACGATGATGACAAAGACGATCAGGACCACCAGCACAATGGCCAGGGCGGTTCCACCTGCGTTTTCCATACAACTCCTTGTTCCCCAATTGTCAGGCTGTATCTGGACCGGTGGCCGCCGGAGGCGGTACCGAGACCACTGCTGTTGCGCCGTCGATGGCCGCTACGACCACCTTTTGGCCCGCGGGAAGCACTCCCGCTGCGGAGCGGGCGCTCCAAATATCGCCGCCGATCTTTACCAGGCCGCCGTCGGAGGTGACAGCCTCCATCACCACGGCCGCTTCGCCGATGAGCCGGTCCACGTTGGTCCGCTGTTCGGAGGGACCCTTCTTCAGGTGTGAAAGCGCTACCGGGCGGACGAAGGCCACCATGAGCAGGGACACGATGCAGAAGATGACCACCTGCAGCCATGGATCAGCGCCGGCGAAGTCGGCCACGAGTGCGGCGAGTGATCCGCTGCCGAGCATGATGAAGAACAGGTCAAGCGTGATCATTTCGACCACGGCAAACGCCAGGAAGGCCGTGAGCCACACGGCCCACCAGTTTTCCCCGAGCCATTCAAACATTCCTGTTTCCCCCTTCGTCACAGGGGAGCCGCCTCCGCGGACCCACCGGTAACTGTTTACTCATCCTAGTCCGCGGGGTTGCAGTGTGGGCCGGATCGTGAAGGCTGCCGGGGAAAGTGGCCAAGTCGTTACGGGGCGGGGACGGCGGGCCGGAAGACGAAGAGCCTGAACTTTGCCTGTGCTGTTACAGGTTCGGGGGACTCGTCAAGCCGGGCCGCGATCCGGTCCCGGTCCAGGTGGTGGCCAGCGGGTCCCATGAACGCCAGGTCCGCTGCGGCGGCGCGGGTCAACTCCAGCGCGATGTCGACGTCGACCGTGCTTTCCGCCTCAAAGTGTCCGGCCATCGCCGCAGCCAGGCGTTCATCCTTGCCCTCTTCGATCCCCAGCATTCCGGTCACCGCGGCAAGCTCCGCGAGGTGTCCACTGCGCGGCGCCACCACCACCAGGACTCCCGTGGCGCGCAGGACGCGGGCAAACTCGGCGGGGTTCCGCGGAGCGAAGACCACTGTGACCGCGTCCACCGAGCTGCTCGCCACGGGAAAGGGCTGCCAGATGTCCCACACCAGGTTCACCGCTTCGGGGTTGAGCCGTGCGGCGCGCCGGAGGGCGAATTTGGAGATGTCCAGACCGATGGCGGACGGCCGCCGCCCGGCGGCCGCTGCCGCGTCGAGGGCCTCACGCAGGTAGTACCCGGTCCCGGTTCCGGAGTCCAGCACCACCGCACCTTCCGCCGGGAGGTTTGGCACGACGGCGGCAGCGAGGGCCTGCGCCAACGGCCGGTAGTGGCCGTTCCCCAGGAAGGTGAAACGTGACGCAACCATGGCTGCACTGTCCGGCTCGAAGGGTGAGCCCTTGCCGACCAGAAGGTTGAAGTAGCCCTGGCGGGCGGCGTCGAAGCTGTGGCCGTTGGGGCAGGCCAGACGCGGCTGGTGTGCAGCTTTCGCTGCCAGGTGCTCCAGCGGATGTGAGCAGACAGGGCAAAGGAGGGCGGCATCCGCGGAAGGCATAGGAACAATCTTAGGACGGCGGGGCACCAATCCTCTCTGCCGCTCCTGCGTCGGCTGCAGGTTAGTCGAGGGAAATGCCCGCCGGGCCGGCGTCGAAACCCAACCCTTCCCGGGCCTTGCTGATGCCCGCCTCTGCCCAGTGCGCCGCATATTCGGCATTGCTGCTCAGCGACCGGAGCTGCGCCCGGTCAATGTACAGGACGCCGTTAAGGTGGTCCGTCTCGTGCTGCACGATGCGCGCCTGCCACCCGACGAACTCACGCTGCTCCGCCGCGCCGTCGGGCGTCAGGTACTCCAGCAGCACGGACTCCGGGCGGGCCACCACAGCCTGGAGGCCGTTAAGGGAGAGGCACCCCTCGTAAAAGGACGCCCGTCCTGTCCCCAGGGGCGCGTACCGGGGGTTGAGGATGGCCAGGAACTCCAGCGGGCTCCGGTTCCTCAGCGCCGCAGCCTCCGGGTCGACATCGAACTGGTCCTCCAGGACCGCGAGCTGCAGGGGGATGCCCAGCTGCGGGGCGGCAAGACCCACGCCGGGCGCCTCATGCATGACCTGGCGCATGATCCCGATCAGCCGGTCCAACTGGTCCCGGGACAACTGGCCGTCGAATTCGGCGGCACGTTGGCGTAATGCTGGATGGCCCGCCTGGACGATAGGCGGCAGGGCAGCGGCGGACAGGATCCGCTCGACAATTTCCTGGATGTCGTCCGCACCGGCGGTTGTCTGGGGAACAGTCTGGGTCATGGGGACAGCCTACTGGCCGTTGTTGTGCCGGCACCTTCGGCTAGGGTCAACGTCATGGCCCACGATACTTTCCCGCCCACATCCCCGCTGGAGCACGTCCTGGCATTTATCCGGGTCCTTGAAAGGGGCGGCGGGGGAGCAGAGATCCGGCCGTTCCTGGCGGACTCGTTTGTGCTGACGGAGGCCCCGCACCTGCTGGCCCCGGAAGGCTCCACCCGAATGCTGGCGGCGGTTCTTGCCGGCGCGGACCAAAGCCGCGAGGTGGTGGAAGACCAGCAGTTCAGGGTCCAGCGCACCACCTGTGAAGGCGGCAGGGTGGTAGTGGAGGCCGACTGGTCGGCCACCGTATTGATGGACCTGCGGTACTGGGACCGCGGCGAAACCATCCGCGCCAGGACGTCATCGGTGTTCGAGGTGAGCGACGGCGTCATCGTGAGCCAGGACAGCTACGACTGCTATTTCCGGTGACACCCTGCCAACTTCTCCGCGGCCGGGCCCGTCCCGCCGGTCCTAATGCATGGTGAAGCGCCTGGCAACCCACCGGTTCACGGCCGGAACTGCGGCTGCCGCGCCAATGAGGGCGGTCCGCATCCCCAGGACCCGAGGCGTCAGCGGCCTGCCCAGCATCATGTTGATTTCCGCCTGCCGGCGGGCCATAACTGCAGCCCGTTTACGTCCCTTTTCGAACTCCCTGAGCAGGCTGCCGGTTGGCTTACCCGCCAGCGCCGCGCAGACCACCGGCACCAGTTCCGCGGCATCCAGCCAGCCCAGGTTCATGCCCTGTCCTCCGATGGGGCTGATCTCGTGCGCTGCGTCTCCGAGCAGCACCGTCCGTCCGGTGACGGTGCGGCGGGCAATGGTGGAACGTACGCTGAAGGCGCTCAGCATGGAATTCGACGCCGGATCAGGATTGATTCCGGTCCGGCGGCGCACCAGCTCCGCAAGTTCAGCCGGCCCCGCCCCGGGCCCGGCTGGTTGTCCCAGCCGGACCACCCAGCGGCGCGTGCCGCCGGGAAGCGGGAACGACTCAACAATTCCGTCCGGCTCCAGAAACAGAACGGCTTTGTGCCCGTACTGCGTGCCGTCGTCGAAATCCCCCATGAGGTAGTGGTCCGGATATGCCGTGCCGGCCACCGGAACCTGCAGTGCTCCACGCAGCCGGGATCTGGCACCGTCAGCTGCCACGAGCAACGCCGCGGTGGCGCTGCGGTGCGGGGCACCTGTGCCGGGCTCGATGTCCACGGTGACCTTGCCGCCGTCGTCCGTGACACCCGTGACGTTCGCACCCCTGATCACCGCGCCGGGATCCAGTGCGCTGACGCGCTCTTCCAGGAGCTGCTCCGTCCGGAACTGCGGGAGCGCCAGCACGAAAGGGAAGTCCTTCGATACGGCGTCGAAGTCCATGGTCCCCACGGTCTTCCCGCCGCTGACCGCCATGCCGGTCCGGATGCAAACGCCTTCCTGCACCATGGAGGCTGCCACGCCGACGCCGGCGAGTGCCTGCAGGGCAGGAGGGTGGACGCCGATGGCGCGGGTGTGCCGGTTCCGCGTTTGGCGCTGCTCAAGAACCTTGACTTCGATGCCTTCCTGGAGCAGCGCCGCAGCCAGGTACAGGCCCACGGGACCTCCGCCGGCGATGATCACCTCGGCGTCCACGTCAGCCCCGGCGGAAGGTCAGGACCTGGTGGAAGGCCGATGAGCGCTCCACCGACCAGCCCGGGGGAGCGGCGGCGGCCAACTCGGCGGGCCGGTAGCTGCGGCGGATGGAGGTGAGGCCGTCCTCACGGATGAAGGAATGCCGGAACGGCAGCGCGGCCACGCTGAAGAGGGCAAACGCGGCAGGGCTGCGGATGAGGTCGTTGTGCAGCACCTTGCCGGCCGCCAGGATTTCCGAGTCCGCCAGCAGTTGCCGGAACTCGCCGGGGCCAAGGTGGTGCAGCACATGGTTGGAAATCACGACGTCGAACCTGGCACCTTCCCGCACCAGGTCGCCACTGTGGGCCTGGCGGAACTCCACACCAGGGGTGGACGGCCTCTGGCTGGCAAAGTTGGCGGCGCGGGGGTCCGGATCGATGCCCGTGATGCGCAGCGGCCTGCCGTCCCGGGCTGCCCAGCGGGCCAGCATGACGGCGAGATCCCCGCCACCGGATCCGATGTCCAGGACAGACACCGGGGCCTGGTCCGGCCGCCTGATGCTGCGCATTTCCCTGGCGTACAACGTGCGCCAGCCGGACAGTACCCGGTTGATAACGCCGAACTGCCGGTAGGTGTTGTCCAGGAGCCGGGCGTCACAGTCGGGGTGGTCCATTTGTTCGGCGTCCCCGGCGGCCCGCTGCCGCAGCGAGATGTCCATTGCAGTGGAGCTCCGGTCAGGCAAGCGTTGCCGCCGCTGCCGGGTTTTCCTCGAGCAGGGCTTCTACTTCAGCTGCCCCCTCCTGGGCGCGGCCTGGGGTGCCGGCGACGGCCTGCCTGAGCTTCGTGAAGAGGCCCGTTTCCACGGTCAGGCCCGGGCCGAAGGCCATGGAACAGATGCGTTCGTTTCCTTCCTGCAGGGGTTGTCCCAGGATGTGCTTGAGCACGAACAGCACGGTGGCGCTGCTCATGTTGCCGAAATTGCGCAGGGTCTCCCGTGCGGGAACCAGTTGGGTGTCAGTGAGGCCGAGCCTCGACTGCACCTTGTCCAAAATGCTGCGGCCACCCGGGTGGATGGCCCAGTGGGGGATGTCCGTGTAGGGGAGTGCGGCCAACTCGGGTTCCCTGGCCAGGAGCGGTTCCAGCGCGTCCACTATGTGGTCATCAATGATGTGCGGGACGTAATTGCCAAGAACCATCTCGAAGCCGTTGTCGCCGATGTTCCAAGCCATCGAATCCTCACCGACGGGCGTGAGGACGGTTTCGAAATGGTCCAGTTTCAGCAGTGCCGTTTCCGCCGCGCCGGGCCGGGCCGTCACGACGGCGGCGGCCGCACCGTCAGCGAACAGCGCGGAGCCCATGATGGTGTCGGGGTTGTTGGACGTGCGGACGTGGAGGGAGCACAGTTCGGCGCAGACAACCAGGACGACGGCGTTGGGGTCCGCCTCGCAGAAAAGCTTCGCGGCGCGGAGCGCGGGAAAAGCCGCGTAGCAGCCCATGAAGCCCAGGTGGTACCGCTGGACCGCTGGGCTGAGGCCGAGCTCGCGGACAACCTTATAGTCGGGACCGGGATTGAAGAAACCGGTGCAGGAAACGGTCACAAGATGCGTTATGTCAAGTAAATCAAGTTCAGGGGCGGCTTCCAGGGCAGCGCGGGAGGCCTCCACGAAAAGTTTGGTGGCTTCCCGGGCGAAGATATCGTTGCGGACCTTGGTGCTGGGGTTCAGCAGCAGGCCGGATTCCTGGTCGTAGAACTGGGGATTCTCAAAGCGGCCCGCGTTGGTCAGTTCCTGGACGGCGGTGAATCTCGTGTCGATGGCTGCACCATCAAAGCAGGTGTTGACCAGCCGCGAACCCAGGCGGGATAAACCTGGCTGCGCGGCGAACACGTCGCGGGCTTCGGACTGGATCAGCTTTGTCGTCGGAACTGCAGTTTCAAGTGAACGCACGTAGACCGTCATTGATTCATTCTTGACGGGTGCCCGGATAAAGACAATGGCCGGGCGTCCTGAAGCGCGTCCTGACCAGCGGTTCCATGGGTGGCGCGCGCCTGGCAGGACGCCGCGGGACAACGCCGTCCGGTGCCTTTCCGCGGGTTAGAACGCCCCGTTCGGGCGCTGGATATGACGACACCAAAGCCGGTCAGCCGCTGGTGGATGGGTAGCGGTGGCTGTCTCCGCCTTTAGCGGGTACCGGCCGGAGGCGAGGGTGGCGGGATACGGCTGCGACAACCACTCCCAGCAGGACGATCAGGGCGGCTATTTGCTGCCACTCGCCGTCGAACACATCCAGCTTCGTTGACGCGGAGGCGTTGAAGGAGGCGTGCAGCACCCCGACTATCAGCAGGCTGTACCCCGTTTGCAGGTAGACGATCCCCATGAGTAAGCGGAAAAACGGGGCAAAAAGGAACAGGACCGCCCAGGACACCGCCACGTCGGTCCATGACGTTCCAGCGAAGCCCCGCTCAGCGAAGGCGAAAGGCAGATGAATAAGGGCGAATGGGATAGCGGTCAGCAAGGCAGCGACGGCAGGCCCGCGCCGGTCCATAAGCCGGTGCTGCACAACGCCCGTCCAGGCAAGCTCCTCCCAGATGTTGCCTAGGAGGGCGCCGATGATCAAAGTGTTCAACAGGTAGTTGCCTACCAGGGGCCACCAGCCGCCAGTAGGCGGTTGGAACGTTCCGGTGGCCGCAGCAATAAGAGCTGTCAGGACGGGAAGGCCCAGCAGCGCCGCCACGTACCAGCCGGAACCCACCCTCCAGCGGAACGCCCGCTTGAAGAGTTCGCGCACGGCGGGCCGACCATCCGCGGCCGCCGTGACCAGGACAGCCGTTCCCAACAGGATCAGCAACTCGGCCAAAATGCCTGACAAGATGTTGCCCAGCAGCAGCAGCGAAAGGATTTGCCCGGTCCAGGACAGCAGGATGGCGATGACGATAAAGGCTGCCACCGGGTGCCGAGCGATAACTGACAGGACAGGACCCGGGGTCTGACGCGGCTTCATCAGCAGTACCGCCGTTCAAAGTCCGATTAAGGAAGGCGCCGCCGGCTTGCCGTCACGTGCCGAAGAAGCGCTGAGCCGCTGACGTGGAAAACAGCACTATTCTCTGCCCATGAATGATCGAATACAAGCGAAACGCATGACGTGCCGTGGCGGCCCCGTCGGTTCCAGGTAGTGGCAGCGTGGCGCTGTTCCTGGTCTCGCCCAATTCGTAGTGGAACGGGACTTCTCGCAGCTACTTCTACTCCCATTGTTCAAGCGCCGATAATCTACATTATGTCAAGTAGAATAGTGATTATTGCATCCGATGCACGATCACCCCTCCTCCGCCCATTGCCAAGCGGCATCCCGCGACTTGAACCAGAAAAGTGCCTGTGACTTGCGGAAACACCGTGCAGTCGGCCGGTCGGGCCCCTGGTAAGTCCACCAAGCGGCCTTCGTAAGCTGGAGTGCATCAAGTTGGAAATGGCCCTCGGATCCGCAAATTTGCGCCGGTTCTGCATTAATTGCATGATTCTTGCATCCAATGCAATGTATCGGGAGGTTTTCGTGGCGGTCGATTCAGCGGGACGGGTGCTCGACTTCGGCGCTGTGCGTTACCTTCACCCCGAGGACCACGTGTTCACCCAGATGCTTACCGGCTGGCGCAACCAGCAGTTGAGCCGGAACCTGTCGTTTGGCACCATCGAGGGCCGGGAACGGCTGGTGACGCGGTTCCAGGAGTTCACGAATGAGTATCCATGGCAGTGGACGCCGGCCCACGTGGACGAGTTCTTCGGGGATCTGCGCAGCGTGAAGCACGTCGCGCAGTCCACCATCCGGAGCTACCAGGCAGCGCTGAGGGCGTTCTGCGCCTACGCAGCGTCGCCTGAGTATGGCTGGGACCGGGTCTGCGAACAGTACTTCGGTACGCACCCTGCTCAGGTCTGTTTCGACTGGAACACCGCGGTCCATGCCCAGGCGACCGAATCGGCTCCTAAGCGGCGGCCCTTCACCCGGCAGGAACTGCAGGCGTTCTTTGACCGGGCCGATGACGAGGTGGACCGCATCGCTGGCCTGGGCCGCAAGGGCTGGCTGCCGGCCTACCGCGACGCGGTCCTCTTCAAGGTGGCCTACTGCTGGGGGCTGCGCCGTAACGAGGTCAGGCACCTGCAGACAGTGGATTTCTCCAGAAACCCGCACGCCCGGGAGTTCGGCAAGTACGGGGCGTTGCAGGTCCGATATGGGAAGGCAATGCGGGGTTCTCCCCCGAAACGCCGCAGTGTCCTGACAGTTTTCGACTGGTCGGCGGAGATCATCGATGACTGGCTGGAACGAGGACACCTACACATGACTGATGGTCTGGACCTGTTCCCCTCTGAACGCGGCACCCTTGTCTCCGAAACCGCCCTGAACCGCCGCTTCAACCGGTACTGCGAAGACCTCGGCCTCTCCCCCGGATTGGACATCCACTCGCTGCGCCGCTCCTACGTCACCCACCTGATCGAATCAGGAATGGACCCCTTGTTCGTTCAGCACCAGGCCGGGCACGAACACGCGTCAACAACAGCCCTCTACACCTCCGTCTCCAGCGACTACCGCGTCAAGACACTGCGCCGTGCCCTGGACTCCACCGTCCGGGACGCCCTTGCCGGAATGGAAGACTGAAGCTCATGAAACGAGAGATCGACTACCGGTGGCGGCTTGCAGAACTCATGGCAGCCCGGGGAATGCACAACAGCACCGACCTGAGCCCCCTGCTGAAAGAACGCGGCATCGAACTCTCCGCCTCCCAGGTCTATCGGCTCGTCACCCAGCGTCCGGAACGGGTTTCACTCATGATGGTCGCCGCCCTTTGTGACATCTTCGCCTGCGGACCACAAGATCTGGTCACCGTCACGGCCGCAGACGCCAATGTCCGCAAGGTCGCCTCGGATGCCAACGTCGTCGATCTGAACAAGACCGTCAGGCCCAAACGGGCCCGCGTGATCCGCGATGACGGCTGACATAACCTTGCGCCCCACAGTCCGCGGCCGCCCTCGCGCGACCGGCGCGTTCATCTGCGCCAGATGCTTCAGGGCAGCCGGTAAGCACCGCGCCAGCTGGCCTGAAGGCAGGATCTGCGGGACCTGCTTCGCAGTCGCCATGCGCACGCACGGACCTTGTCCCGGCTGTAGAACAGAGCGCATGCTTCCCGGGCGGTCTGCTGCCCACGGCGATCAACCGGTCTGTGTCGATTGCGCACATATCACCCAGGACTACCACTGCTCACGCTGCGGCACGGAAACCGAGCACTACCGCCAGGACACGTGCGCCCGCTGCTCGCTTCGGGACGACCTCAGCGTCCTGTTGCGCGTCGACGATGTCCGGGGATCGGAAGCGACGGCGACGAAACTGCTCGCCGCCCTCTGCGGAGCCCAGCGCCCCGAAAGCATCCTCACCTGGCTCCGCAAAACC
Source organism: Pseudarthrobacter defluvii (assembly GCF_030816725.1). Classification (NCBI taxonomy): domain Bacteria; kingdom Bacillati; phylum Actinomycetota; class Actinomycetes; order Micrococcales; family Micrococcaceae; genus Pseudarthrobacter; species Pseudarthrobacter defluvii. The sequence continues at coordinate 1,945,823 of NZ_JAUSYG010000001.1, read as the reverse complement.
GGCGTCCGCGACCTGCTCCAACGACTTGCCACCGGCGAGATCCAGCTCAGCCACGAGGCACTGGATCAGGAACCAAACAGCCTGCGGGTGGAACACATGCGCAGCCTGCTCATCCATCACAAGCTACTCCCGAGCAGGGACCACTACCTCGCTCTCTTTCAACGATGGCTCACCATCAAGCTCGAGGACGTTGACGACACCGACATCCGACGGCCCGTCGAGTCATTCGCCCGGTGGCACCACCTGCGACGCATCCGGAGCCTCTCCACAGACGGGAAACCCACCCGCGGCCCCGTCCATAGCGCGAAGCAGGAACTCACCGAAACCATCAAGTTCCTGACTTGGCTCAAGCTCACCCACGGGCGGACCGTCGCCTCCTGCCTCCAGGGCGACGTCGACTCATGGCTGGCCGACGGCCCCACCACCAGGCACCTCATCCGGACCTTCTTCGTCTGGGCGGTCAAGAACCGGACCTGCACCAACATCACCATCGGATTCCGACAAGCCAAGACAGTTCCCCTACTCACCCAGGGCCAACGACTCGCCATGCTCAAAGCCTGCCTCACCGACGAAGTGGACACCCTGTCCTATCGGGTCGCCGCCACACTCCTGCTGCTCTACGCCCAGCCAGTCGTGAAGATCGCCGCGATGAAAAGCACGGATGTGATCCTCACGCCGAATGGCCTGCGTCTGTCACTAGGGGAAGGAGATCCAGCGCCTGTGCCTGAGCCTTTCGCCTCACTGCTCACAGAACACGTTGCCTCACGCCCGAACATGCGCACTGGAAGCAGCTCGGGCAGCGAATGGCTGTTCCCCGGCTACCGGCCCGGGCAACACATCCACCCCAACACGCTCATGCTGCGTCTGAGGGAGGTCGGCATCGACCTCCGAGGCGCGCGCAACGCATCCCTCCGCGCCCTCGTCACCGAGGTGCCCGCCCCGCTCGTGGCCGAAATGCTCGGCTACAGCTACCAAGTCACCCAGAAACACGCCGCAGCGGCCGCCGAACCCTGGTCCCGCTATCCAAGAATCAACCCCACGCGGATAATGACCAACACCATAGGAATGGATCGATAGCCGCTCCTACACTTCCTCTGGAGCGGAGCCGGCCTCAGGACAATGGCCCGACAAACGGAGGCAAAGGTGGCAACAAAGGAAGAACTGCAGCGGAGACTTCAACGCATCCTCCGCTGGTTCCTTCCAGTAACGATCATCATGGTGATCTCCACCGTCCTAAGTCTCGTTGGTGTCGATTCGGAGCCATGGTTCTGGACTCGGACCATTCTCTTCGGCATCGCCGCCGTCGTATTCTGCGTCCAAGTCACCAGATTCTCGCTATGGCAGCGGGACGAGTACTGGCGGGAAAAAGGACGGGATCCTAAGCACCCGGACCGCTTCCCCTCGCGTGGCACTGCTGAATAGTTCCAAATCGAATAATGCTGGTTACCAGTAGTGTTCTGAGAGCCCGTGTATGAGCCGTTCCGGCCCGATCCCCCGCTGCCAATACGATGGATGCAGCAAAGGACACACATGCCTGTGAAGCCGGGCCTGCCCTGAAGTGGGACCACAGGGAAAGAGCTGACCGAAAACGATGTCACATCCGTCGCGTCGGAAGTCGGATTCGAGATGATGCGGCCGGGACAGCTGGAGCCGCCCTGCCTTGGCAGGACATCTTAATGGTGCTCAGCGACGCCGTTGCACCGAGGCGCCCACCACGGCTCCGAGCCCAAGTCCCACTGCACATCCCCAAAAGGGCGACTGGAAAAGGGCCAGCCCAAGGCTTATTCCCAGTGCAGCACCAACAAGGCTGCATATCCACAAGGCTTTATTCACTGCGTCTCCCCTATGGCCCGCGCTGGCCTCGATACCTGCTGCGACCTTACTGCATCCCTATCCTCCAGGTGGATGAAGACGGGGAGGGCGGAATGGAAGTTGGGTAGTTCCAACCCATGCGGGCTGCAGGCAGGAGTCCTAATCTTTTCGACATAGCGGCAGTCCGGACCGGACCGCCGCGGGCGCGACTGGAGTGGTCCCCACTCTCTTGGTCATGAAGACGGCGGCGGCGCCCGGCATTCCTTTTAGTCCAAAGGACGCCTCATGCGCGAACTCTTCCGCCAGCACACGTGTACTCACTCCGCCAGCATCTGTCCCGGTTGCCGCTCCCGGATGCGCGAAGAAGCGCTGCGCCAGGCACCCGGCAGGCCCATCGTCCTGCTTCGCCCCACCCCCGTGAGGGTCCGGTCCCTGCCAGCCACCGCCGTCGCCTACACGGTGACAGACGTACTCGTGGAGTGGGACGCAGACGGCGGATATCAGCTCCGGTGGGAGGCAAGCTGGCTTGTCCGCCGGTGCGCGCCACAGCAAGCAGCGGCGGACTAGGCGACGCTTCCGGCTCTTGCCGGGCTTTTCCTGGCGGAACCCGGAGCCGAAGCCTGCCTTAGGTAGGTAACACCTAATAGCTCATTCAGGTACCCCTTACGCGTGTGTGCGCCAAACCCCCAAACCTATCGTCATTGCCAGGACCGCCGCCATTGCGGCTGTCATCGCTGGTCAAACGGGTTCGGCCTGCCCTTGGGGCCTGAACCGCCCGGATCCTTGCAGCAGCTCGAGGAACAAGCGACCTGCCCCTTTCAGGGGTGATTCGACGACTCGTTGCAGGTTTCCAGGCAGGGGCTCCAATGACAAACCTTTCCCCCCATTTACCGACCGTCCAGCCACCTGTGTTCTTCGACGCCAGCGGAACCCGCTGGCCCCGGCTTCTAAACGTCCTGCTGGCAGCGGTGCTGTCCATCATCCTGGTGCTCGGCGCGGTGCTGCCCGCCGCTACCGCGCCCCTTCAGCAAGGCCAGTTGAACCAGTCCCCCGACTATCCCCGCCAATTGCTTGCCCAACAGGACATAACGGATATTCCGCGGGTCGGCTACGAGCAGGGCAACGAAATCTTCCACCGAATTGTCCTTGTGGAAAGGCAGGATGGCCTCGATTTGCTGAAGGACCCCTTCAGTAATCAAATCTGGCGGGAGGCAACAGCGGACGAAGCCGCTGCCATCGGAGACAGGCCATACGCCGTGGAGGCGTACGGCCTCCCGCCGGACCACACATTGATGCTTACATTCGACGACGGCCCGGACCCGCGCTTCACCCCGGAACTCCTGGACCTGCTGTCCCGCGAAGGAGTCCCCGCCACCTTTTTTGCGGTGGGTGAAAACGTCGTCGAGAACCCGGACATCTTCCGCCGCATAGTCCGGGAAGGCCACATGGTGGGAAACCACACTATGAGCCACATCAATTTTTGGGCACACGACGACGCCTACAACAGACAGGAAATCATCGGCGAGGACCGGGTGCTCCGGGCCGCGGATAATTACGCTTCACGGTGTTCAGGATCCCAACGGGTAATCCGGAAAACAACACCCTTGCCCTGCTGCAGGCACAGCAGTTGGGCTACCTTCACGTAAACATGGACCTGGACACCCGTGACTGGGAGTACAAGCCCGGGACCCCGATCCCTCCCCCGGACCTCGATGGACTCGGTCATGTCATGCTGGTGCACGACGGCGGTGGTGACAGGACGGCAACCATCGAGATGCTGAAGGAGTTCATTCCCAGAGCGAAGGCGCAAGGCTACCGATTCACCACTCTGGAGCCCATGCTGCCGGCCGGATTCGTCCCCGAGCGCAGCGTCACTGCAGGCCTCCAGGACAACCTGACGTTCGGAGCCCTCACTGCATATCTGGTTACCCCCAACGTGGTGATGAACTGGTTGTTTTGGTTCGGCGTTGGTTCGCTGACCATCCTGACCTTCCTCTTTGTGGTGCTTGCCCTCGTCAACAACTCCAAGCAAAGAAAAAGGAAATGGGTCCCGTCCGAGACCGGTGACTGGCCCTTTGTCAGCGTCGTCCTCCCGGTGTTCAACGAGGAACCGGTTGTCCTCAAGACCCTGGAGGCCCTTAAAGCCAGCGATTATCCGCACTTCGAAGTAGTGGCGGTCAATGACGGATCCACAGATCGTACCCTTGAGGTCCTCAAGGGCTACGCGGAGACCTGGCCGCAGCTACGCGTCTACACCCAACCCAACTCGGGCAAACCCGCGGCAAGCAACGACGGCATAGCGCAGTCAACGGGAGAAGTCATCGTGACTTTGGACGGCGACACGTTGTTCGAGCCGCGCACTATCAGGATGCTGGCCCGCCACTTTGTGGCAGCGTCCGGGACCAAGGAGATAGGCGCCGTGGCAGGGCACGTGAAGGTAGGCAACCGGCGTAACCTCGTCGCCTGCTGGCAAAGCCTGGAATATCTGTCGGGTATCTGCGTTACCCGGATGGCGGAGGGACTGATGGGTGCCATTTCAATCGTCCCGGGCGCGTGCGCAGCGTGGCGCAAGGAGGCGTTGGTCAAAGCCGGCGGGTATTCAGATGCCACCCTCGCCGAAGATGCTGACTTAACGCTGTCCCTGCATCAGCTGGGCTACAGCATCGTCCAGGAGAACAACGCCGTGGCATGGACCGAGGCGCCCCTCACGTTTCGAGGGCTGTTCAAGCAGCGGTCGAGATGGACCTACGGCAACATCCAGACGCTCTACAAACACCGATCCATGCTCTTCAACCCGAAGTTCGGCGCGCTGGGCAGCCTGACCATGCCCTACGCACTGATCTCGGTGCTGGTCCCGCTCATCTTCATGCCGCTGGCCGTGTGCGTCGCGGTGCTGAGCCTTGCGCGCGGCGAATGGCAGGCCATCGCCGTGTTTTCGATCTTCGTCATGGCAACGCACATGGTGATCTCCGTAGTGGCGGTCCTGATGGTCCATGAGAGTCCTTTTCATCTGCTGATAGTGCCGATCTATCGGCTCATCTACGAACCCTTGCGCGCCTACGTCGTATTCGGGTCAGCCCTCCGGGCACTGCGTGGAGCCGCCGTCGGCTGGTACAAACCCCAGCGGACCAACAGCGCGGTGCTGCCTTCCGCCTCTGCAGAGCACCGCCAGCTCTCCCCCACCGCCTGACATGGCAGCACTGCGAAAACCCCGCGTCTACCGGCAGGGAGCAGCCCTTCTCGCGGCGGCCCTCGTTCTGACCGGCTGCGGCTGCACTCCGACCGGCGGCCAAAGCCCTGGAACTGAAGCCACTCCGAACCGGTCCCCCGGCTGGTTCGGAGGATACCTTGACGTGACACTGCCCCCGGGCCCGGCACTCGAGAATGCGGCTGCCGGACGGGCCACCACGCTGCTCGCTTTCATCACCGCTAACCCGGCGCAGCAGTGTGTTCCATCCTGGGGCGGAACCATCAGCCTCGATGAAGCAGGCAGGACCCTGCAACTTGATGACAAGATCCGGCAGTTCCGCGCCGCGGGCAATGACGTCGGGGTCTCGTTCGGTGGTCATCGGGGGCCGGAATTGGCAACGGCATGCCAAGATGTCGCTGCCCTTGCGGAAGCCTATATAACTGTCATCAATCGCTATTCACTGGACATAGTGGATCTGGACGTGGAAGGGCAGGCAGCCGACCCCGTCGCGGCGAAAACACGGGCACAGGCTCTGGCCCGGATCCAGGCTGCAAGGCCGAAGGGCAGTCCCCTGCGGGTCTGGTTGACACTGCCCGTGGCAAGGGATGGCCTCGACAGCAGAGGGAAGGACAACGTGAAGGCGATGCTCTCCGCGGGCGTGGATCTTGCTGGCGTGAACATCATGACGATGAACTTCGGCCCCCTCCGCAACAGAAAGACCATGCTCTCGGCCTCACAACTTGCGGCTGAGGCTGCACACCAGGACCTGGAGGAACTGTATTCCGGGGCCGGCAAACCCGCAGACGCCGGGAAGATCTGGCAGGGAATGGGCGTCACGCCGATGGTTGGAGAGAACGATGTGGCGGACAACACCTTCTCCCTGCAGGACGCGTCAGGGCTGAACAGCTTTGCACGCGAGCGGGGAGTGGGCCGCATGTCCCTCTGGTCCATCAACCGGGACACCGGGTGCAGTAAAGGACCAGAGGAAGAGCAGCAGCCGTCCAGTTCCTGCAGCGGCATTGAGCAGGACACTGGCGACTTCACCCGGGTGCTCAGCAACGCCTTCACGGGCAGCAGTTGATTTCGGTACCTCAAACGATGAACAACTCTGCTGCTACGGTCTCCGGAGCGAACGGGAAGCGACGGCCGGGCAGGCATGCCCTGGCGGCAGCGATTTCCTGCTGCGTTGCGCTGGCCGCCAACGCGTGCACCGGCACCCCGTCCCATGACGATGGTGAGTCCACCAGGACGGATGTCTTCGTTACGGCCTATACCTGGTTCGACAACACCCCTCCCGGCTCGGCGGTCATCAGCCATCCCGTTGTGCACAAGTCAGCCGGGGGAACGGGGACATACGCTGATCCGGTGACCATCGCCGTCGGCCATTCACGCAAAACCGGCCAGGACGTTCTTGATATTCCTGCCGGCACCCGGATCTACCTGCCGGACGTCCGCCGCTACTTCATCGTGGAGGATACGTGCGGCGACGGACCAAAGCCGGAGGACGGGCCGTGTCACACAGGGGCGGAAAAATACGGAGATGCGACGCTTTGGATCGACATGTGGATTGGCGGCAAAGGTGAGTCCCAGTCCTTTGTCCGCAACTGTGCGCGCAAGGCGACTGGAGTTACCACGGCCATCTTCAACCCGAAGGACCACTACAAGGTGGCTTCCGGCCACGGCGTCATCCATGACGGCACCTGCGATACCGGCTATGGAAAGAAAGCCGCCGCCAAGTGAGCGGGGCTGGGGCTGGGGATGAAGCTCCGCGACAGTACGCGCCCCGGACAGGCGGCTAAGCTCGAAGCCATGAATTCGTTGAAAACGAAGCCGGCAAAGACAGCTTCCCCAAAAGTGGTCCTGCTGGCGGCAGCAGCGGACATCGTGCTGATTCTGGCTTTCGCTGCAATAGGCCGGGATGCGCACCACCGCGAGGAACCCGTCCTGGGCGTGCTCCTGACCGCGTGGCCCTTCCTCGCCGGCGCAGCCGCGGGCTGGATCGCCGCCAGGGCCTGGCGGCGTCCCTTATCCGTCCTCCGCGCCGGTGTTCCAGTCTGGCTGGGCAGCCTGGTCGGGGGCATGCTCCTGAGGGCCCTGACCGCCCAGACGGTGGTGCTGCCTTTCGTCATTGTGGCCACCCTGGCACTCGCCGCCTTCCTGGTGGGTTACCGGCTCCTGATTGCCGGCGGGGCAAAGCTCCGCAACAAATGAGCGCATGTGGCCGCGCAGGAATGTGCCAGCCGGGGAAACGCCCGCCATGCAATAGGCTGGAAGCAGGAAAATCCTGCCCGGACCCGCTGCGGCGGAACTGATTGAAGGGGTACAAACGTGGTTACCGCATTTGTTCTGATCAAGACTGACGCCGCCCGCATTCCTGAGACGGCCGAGGAAATTTCGGCCATCGAAGGCATCAGCGAGGTCTACTCGGTCACCGGGGAATGGGACCTGATTGCGGTTGCACGCGTACACCGGCACGAGGACCTTGCGGACGTCATCGCCGACAGGCTTTCCAAGGTTCCCGCCGTGGTCCATACGACCACCCACATCGCATTCCGGGCGTACTCACAGCACGACCTGGACGCTGCCTTTTCCCTGGGCTTCGAGCAGTAGGCCCGGCCCCGTCCTAAGCTCGGGACAGGGACACCCAGCGGTCCAGAACGGCGGCGGCGGCACCGGAATCAATTGAGTGTTCCGCACGGGCGAAAGCCTTCTGCATCCGGTCCAGGAATGGGCCCTCCGCTTCCAGGTCAAAGGAAACCAGGCCGGCCGCGGCATTCACCAGCACTGCATCCCTGGCAGGGCCTTCCTTGCCGGCAAGTACGTCGCGGACAACTCCGGCATTGGCCGCCGCGTCACCGCCGCGAAGCTGTTCAACGGTGGCCAGGCTGATGCCGAGGTCCTGCGGCGAGAAATGCAATTCATTGACGGCCCCGTTCCGGATCTCCCAGACAGTGGAAGGGCCCGTGGTGGTGAGCTCATCCAGCCCGTCGTTGCCGCGGAAGACCAGGCCCCTGCTCCCCCGCCGGGCCAGGACGCCGGCCACGAGCGGCGCCATTCGCTGGTTGGCCACGCCCACCGCCGAGGCCTGCACATTTGCAGGGTTGGTCAGCGGTCCCAGGAAGTTGAAGGCCGTGGGTATCGCCAGTTCCCGGCGGGGCACGGCTGTATGCCGGAAGGACGGGTGGAACACCTGCGCGAAGCAAAACGTGATGCCTGCCTCTTCCGCGTTCCGCGCAACCTGCGCAATCGACAGGTCAAGACGGACACCCAGCGCTTCAAGCACGTCAGCGGACCCCGACGACGACGAAGCGGCCCGGTTGCCATGCTTCACCACCTTCGCCCCGGCGCCGGCAGCGACGAGGGCAGCCATGGTGGAGATGTTTACGGTGTTAAGTTGGTCACCACCGGTCCCGACGATGTCCAGCTTTTCACCTGATATTGCCACCGGATTGGCGTGCGAAAGCATCGCCTCGACCAGGCCGGAAAGCTCGTCCACCGTCTCGCCCTTGGCGCTCAGGGCCACCAGGAATCCGGCGATCTGTGCGGGCGTGGCTTCGCCGGACATGATGGTGTCCATGGCCCAGGAGGTGTTCTCCGAGGTGAGATCGGTCCCCTTGATCAGTGCGGAGATCAGGCGGGGCCAGGTGTTGCCGGACGCTGTGGATGCCAGTGAAGTCACCTGTTGATGCTATCGAGCGAGGGCGGGGACTGACCAATGTGAACGGTCGTGGGAAGTTTTCCGGGCAATTTCGCGTCTTTGTAGAAAAAGTCCCCTCAAAAGGCGGTTTGCGTTGGGCAGCGCGGACTTTTACAGACATAATGTCTATGTGACATCTGCGACCCATGCCCCCAGTACCCCGGCGCACCCCACGCTGAACCGCCCCAATATGGTTTCTGTCGGAACCGTTGTGTGGCTGTCCAGCGAGTTGATGTTCTTCGCCGGTCTCTTCGCCATGTACTTCACGCTGCGCTCCACGAGCGGGCAGATGTGGGCGGAAGAGACAGCCAAGCTCAACTTCCCCTTTGCGCTCGTTAACACGATCGTCCTCGTGGCCAGTTCCTTTACTTGCCAGATGGGCGTCTTCGCCGCAGAGCGGCTGCAGCCCCGGCGCACCGGAGGTGCGCTGCAGTTCGCCCGCTGGGGAATGAACGAATGGTTCACCCTGACGTTCCTCATGGGCGCATTCTTCGTTGCCGGCCAGACCACCGAGTACGCGATGCTGGTTTCCGAGCACGTCTCGCTCTCCTCCAACGCCTACGGCTCGGCGTTCTACATGACCACCGGCTTCCACGGCCTCCACGTCATCGGCGGGCTGATCGCCTTCCTGCTCATCATGGGCCGGTCCTTTGCTGCGAAGAAGTTCGGACACTTCGAAGCGACGTCGGCGATCGTCACCTCTTACTACTGGCACTTCGTTGACGTCGTGTGGATCGGCCTCTTCCTGGTCATCTACGTACTCAAGTAGCCAGCTTTGATTCTTTTTCTACAAGAGGCAGAATTTCAGGTAGCGGCTCCCGGAGCCGGCGCAGGATCGAATAAAGGAACCACCACGTGAAGGCACTCTCACAAAAGCGGCGTCACCCACTTGCAGCAATAGCGCTGCTGCTAATGGGGCTCCTCATTACCGGTGGGCTGTACGCCGTGGCAACCTCAATGAATGAGGCCAAGGCGAGCACCACTACCGCAAGCGCAAGCGACGTCGAAGAGGGCGGCAAGCTGTTTGCCGCCAACTGCGCCACGTGCCACGGCATGGGAGCCAGTGGTTCCAAGGATGGCCCTTCGCTGGTTGGGGTTGGCGCTGCCGCTGTCGACTTCCAGGTGGGCACCGGCCGCATGCCGATGCAGATGAACGGCCCGCAGGCCATGAAGAAGCCCGTGCAGTTCAATGAGGAGCAGACCTCACAGCTTGCAGCCTACGTTGCTTCCCTGGGTGCCGGCCCTGCAATTCCTTCAGAAGAGCTGACAAGTGGCGGCGGCGATGCCGCAGCTGGTGGCGAGCTCTTCCGTACCAACTGCGCCATGTGCCACAACGCCGCAGCTGCTGGTGGCGCACTGACCCGGGGCAAGTTCGCTCCCGCCCTTGCCGATGTCACCGGCAAGCACATCTACGAGGCCATGGCCACGGGCCCGCAGAACATGCCGGTGTTCAACGACGCCAACATCACCCCCGAGGGCAAGAAGGACGTCATCACCTTCCTGAAGCAGATCGAGAGCACGGGTTCTCCGGGCGGCGCCAACCTGGGCTCGCTTGGTCCGGTCGCTGAAGGCCTGTTTGTCTGGGTCGCCGGCCTCGGCGTCATCATCGCCTTCACCATCTGGCTCACTTCCAGGACGTCCTGACATTCCGCGGGAAGCACACAACTTCTGCTGCCCAGTCAGCAGCTTGATATTAGAAACTAACCCGGCGACTGCCGGGACGAGAGAAGGATGAGGCGAATTATGGGCAACCATAGTGACGGCAGTCCGAACCACTCGGGCACCGTAGCTACGGCTGGTCAGAATGAGGTGGAGAAGTTCCAGGATCCTGGAATTCCCCCGCATCGTTTGCGCCTGGCTGACACGGACCCGAAGGCCGCAAAGCGGGCAGAACGGCAGGTCGCCTTACTATTTGGCATTTCTGTTGTTGGCACCCTGATCTTCCTGGTGGCGTACTTCGCCATCGATCTGGGGCACGATTCCAGCATTGCCACCATCCGGCTTCAGAACGCCCTGCTCGGTGTGGGCACTGCCTTCGCCATGCTGGGCATCGGTACCGGCATCGTGCACTGGGCCAAGGCCCTGATGCCCGACCATGAAGTTTCCGAAGAGCGCCACGCAATCAGGTACGAAGAGGACCGCCAGGCTGCTGTCCGCATCGTTGACGACATCGTGGAAGAGACCGGCATCAAGCGCCGCCCGCTGATCCGCAACACCCTCCTGGGTGCCGTTGCGCTGGCCCCGCTTCCCGCCGTCGCCATTTTCGGTGACCTCGGCCCCCGCCCCGACGACAAGCTTGCACACACCATGTGGGCCCCTCAGGACGGAAAGCTCAAGCGCCTCACCCGCGACCCCGATGGCACTCCCATCAAGGCCTCGGACGTCACCATCGGTTCGGCTTTCCACGTCATCCCGGAAGGCCTGAACGAACTCGAGGAGGGCAAGCTCAACGAGAAGGCCAAGGCCGTCGTGCTGCTTATGCGCCTCGACCCTGCATCGCTGAACCCGTCCAAGGGCCGCGAAGAGTGGGGCTACAACGGCATCGTTGCCTACTCGAAGATCTGCACCCACGTCGGCTGCCCTGTTGCTCTGTATGAGCAGCAGACGCACCACCTGCTGTGCCCGTGCCACCAGTCCACCTTCGACCTCACACAAGAGTGCAAGGTGATTTTCGGCCCCGCCAGCCGTCCTCTCCCCCAGCTGCCCATCGCAGTTGATGACGAGGGCTACCTCGTCGCTACAAGCGACTTCCATGAACCCGTTGGACCTAGCTACTGGGAGCGTGCTGAGCATGAGCGCAACATCAACAGCTGAGCCGGCTTTCGTCGCCAAAACCAAGACAGGCCGGATCACCGACTTTGTCGATGCACGTGTTGGCGGCTCCGGGATCCTCCGCGAGTTCGGCCGCAAAGTCTTCCCCGACCACTGGTCATTCATGTTCGGTGAAGTTGCGCTCTACTCGTTCGTTATTCTGCTGCTGTCGGGTACCTTCCTGACATTCTTCTTCGATCCGTCCATGGCTGAGACGCACTATGACGGCGGCTACGTTCCCCTCAAGGGCGTGGAGATGTCGGTGGCGTACAGCTCGTCGCTGAACATCTCGTTCGACATCCGCGGCGGGCTCTTCATGCGCCAGGTGCACCACTGGGCGGCCCTGCTGTTCGTGGCATCGATCGCTGTGCACATGCTGAGGGTGTTCTTCACCGGTGCGTTCCGCCGGCCTCGTGAAATGAACTGGGTTGTGGGCGGCGTCCTGCTCATCCTGGCGATGGCTGCCGGCTTCACCGGCTACTCACTCCCCGATGACCTGCTGTCCGGCAACGGCCTGCGCATCATCGACGGCGTCATCAAGTCGATCCCGGTCATCGGAACGTACATCTCGTTCTTCCTGTTCGGCGGCGAATTCCCCGGCACGGCCATCATCAGCCGCCTGTACATGCTGCACATCCTGCTGGTACCGGCGCTGATCCTGCTGATGATCGTCCTGCACCTGTTCATGGTCGTGGTCCACAAGCACACGCAGTACCCCGGCCCCGGCCGTAACGACAACAACGTTGTCGGTTACCCGCTGGGTCCCGTATACGCTGCAAAAGCCGGCGGATTCTTCTTCATCGTGTTCGGTGTTCTGGCACTGATGGCTGCGTTCTTCACCATCAACCCGATCTGGAACTACGGTCCCTACGACCCCTCCCCCGTTTCGGCCGGCACCCAGCCTGACTGGTACATCGGTTTCGTTGACGGCGCGCTGCGCCTCATGCCCGGCACGTTTGGCAACTGGCACGTGGAGCAGGTTTTCTTCGGCCACGTCTTCACGTTCAACGTGCTTCTGCCGGCCCTGGTGCCTGCAGGCATCCTGTTCACCGTGATGTTCACGTACCCGTGGATCGAACGCTGGGTGACCAAGGACGACCGCGAGCACCACGTGCTGGACCGTCCCAGGAACGCCCCCACCCGTACCGCCATCGGTATGGCAGGGTTCGTTTGGTACTGCGTCATGTGGGCCGCTGCAGGTTCCGACCTCATCGCCACCCACTTCGGAGTGTCCCTCAACGACGTCACCTACTGGCTGCGCGCACTATTCTTCATCGGACCGGTGATCGCGTTCATCGTGACGAAGCGTGTTGCCCTTGCGCTTCAGCGCAAGGACCGGGAGATCGCCCTGCACGGCCGCGAAACCGGCCGCATCGTCCGTCTCCCGCACGGTGAGTTCATCGAGGTTCACGCCCCGCTGGATGAGTACAAGCGCTACAAGCTGGTTGGTTTCGAATCACCCCAGGTCATTCCGGCCATTCCCAACGAGCACGGCGTCGTCACCGGCAAGGAAAAGCGCCGCGCGTTCCTCTCGCGCTGGTTCTTCGAGGACCGCGTCGCACCGGCAACCCCTGCTGAGCTGGAGGCAGCCCACGGCCATGGCCACGAGGCCGTTGAAGCGGCAGAGGGAAGCAAGAGCCTGACGCACTAGGCTTTGGCTCCTCACAGGGAAGGCCCGATCCATCACGGATCGGGCCTTTCCTGTCTATCGGGGGTGTTTAGCAGGGCATGGCCGGCGGCTTCTCGGTGTATCCCTGGGTCACGTACAGTCCTAATGGTTGCGTGCCCTCCGTGCTCCCGGCCGCTGCAGCGGTACCCAGAGCTTGTACCGGTCGGCCCGGTAGTAGGAGACCGAGTAGTCCACCATGGCCCGTGCCACGAAGGCATGGCGCTGGATCTTCAACAACGGCGCCCCCACTTCCACATTGAGCAGCCTGGCGGTTGAAGGCGATGCGGCCGTCGCCTCGATCATGTCCTCTCCCCACTCCATGACCAGACCGAATTGCTCGCTGAGGACGTTGTACAGCGAGGTGGGAGGCTCGCCGTCGAGAAGGCCCGGGACTCGATGGGCCGGAATGAAGTTTTCGTCCACGCTCATTGGTTCGCCGTCCGCCAGGAGCAGGCGCCGGAACCGGACAAGCGGGGTGCCCTCGTCCAACTGGAGCTCGCGGGCCAGGAAGGCACTGGCGCCGATCTGCTCAAAACTGAGCACCTTGGCTGCGGGCACCATGCCGCGCCGCTGCATCTCCTCACTGTAGGACGTGAGCTTCACCTGCAGGTCCAGTTTCGGCCGCCGGACGAACGTCCCCAGGCCGACCACGCGCTCAATGACCTCCTCCCCCACCAGGGCATCGATGGCCTGCCGCACGGTCATCCGCGCCAGCCCAAAGCGCTCGGCGAGGTCGCGTTCAGACGGGAGTGCCGAACCAGGTGGGCACGACTGGGCGATGTAGGTCCGGAGGATCTCCCGAAGTTGAACGTAGATGGCGGTTCCGCTGGTGCGGTCTATGTCCCCCTGGATTGCCGTGGCGCCAGCTGCCATGATGTGTCTCCTGCCGTTGGGTATGCACTCAATTTTAGGACGGCCTAGACCACCTGCTGTACCACCGTGCTCGTTGTCGCGAAGTGCCCCGCGCGCCCGATATATTTGGTCAGGAAATTGTTGCCAGAGACGTCGGGGGCCGTCTTTCGACATAGGAGTCCCTTTTTGCCAACCCAGAAAGCCGTGGTGGCTGCGCCCGTGGGCCTGCATGCACGTTCTGCCGCGGTATTCGTCCGCGCCGTCACCGATACCGGGCTTCCGGTAACCATCAGTAAGGCGGGCGCCGGGCAGGTTGATGCCCGCTCACTGCTGCAGGTGATGACTGCTGACTTTCCGCAGGGCTGCGAAGTGGAGCTGGCCGTCAGCGACAGCGAGCTGGAAGGAGCCCTGGGGCGCCGGGAAGCCGAGGAAGCGCTCCAGGGGCTCAGGGTGCTGCTGGAGTCACAGGGAGCCGCCTGAAAGCCCTTCAGGGCACATGCAACGACGTCGGGCCCCACCTTTTGGTGGGGCCCGACGTCGTTATTCTTTTGCTTGCTTAGTGCGCGTGGTCTCCGCGGCTGTATTCGTAAACCCAGCCAACGAGGGCCACCACGGCAATGCCGCCTGCGATGAAGGTGATCCAAATGCCTATGGCCAGACCGAGGAAGCCTGTGGCGCAGGCGATGCCCAGGACCAGGGGCCACCAGCTCCAAGGGCTGAAGTGCCCCTGTTCGCCGGCGCCCTCGTGGATCTCTGCATCGCTGCGGTCCTCAGGCCGCATGCCGACGCGGCGGCCAGTGAACCCGAGGTAGGCACCGATCATGCCGGCCAGCCCTGCAAGCAGCAGGATGCCCAGGATGCCGACCCATTCTCCCCAGCCGGTCAGGAAACCGTAAATGATGGAGATGGGAAGGAAGAAGAAAACTCCGGAACCAAAGATCCAGGATTCAATTTTCACTGTGCGGTGTCCTTCTGGTCGGCGTTGCCGAGGGCCGCTGCTGCGGGTGCCGGCGACTCAACGGTGTGGACCTGGCGGAGTTCCGGGTGGTGCAGGTCCAGGGCGGGACGCTCCGAACGGATCCGGGGCAGGGACGTGAAGTTGTGGCGCGGCGGCGGGCAGGACGTGGCCCACTCCAGCGAAGCACCAAAGCCCCACGGATCATCAACCTGGACTTTTTCAGCCTTGCGCCAGGTGATGTAGACGTTCCAGAAGAACGGGATCAGGGATGCACCGAGGACAAACGATGCCACGGTGGAGAACTGGTTCATCCACGTGAAGTTGTCCTCCACGAGGTAGTCAGCGTAGCGGCGCGGCATGCCCTCGACACCCAGCCAGTGCTGGATCAGGAACGTGCCGTGGAAGCCCAGGAACAGGAGCCAGAAGTGGATCTTGCCCAGGCGCTCGTTGAGCATGGTGCCGGTGAACTTGGGCCACCAGAAGTAGAATCCGGCGAACATCGCGAACACCACGGTGCCGAACACCACGTAGTGGAAGTGCGCCACCACGAAGTAGGAGTCCGAGACGTGGAAGTCCAGCGGCGGGGAGGCGAGGATGATGCCGGTCAGGCCGCCGAAGAGGAAGGTGACCATGAAGCCGAGGCTCCACAGCATGGGCGTCTCGAAGGTCAGGGAGCCGCGCCACATGGTGCCGATCCAGTTGAAGAACTTAACCCCGGTAGGCACCGCGATGAGCATGGTCATGAACGAGAAGAACGGCAGCAGGACGGCGCCCGTGACGTACATGTGGTGGGCCCACACCGTCACCGACAGGGCCGCGATGGCGATCGTCGCGTACACGAGGCCCTTGTAGCCGAAGATCGGCTTGCGGCTGAAGACCGGGAAGATCTCCGAAACGATGCCGAAGAACGGCAGCGCGATGATGTACACCTCCGGGTGGCCGAAGAACCAGAACAGGTGCTGCCAGAGGACAGCGCCACCGTTTTCGGGATCGAAGATGTGGGCACCGAACTTGCGGTCCGCGCCGAGGGCGAACAGGGCGGCGGCCAGCGGCGGGAACGCCATCAGCACCAGAATGGCGGTGATCAGGGTGTTCCAGGTGAAGATGGGCATCCGCCACATGGTCATGCCAGGGGCGCGCATGCAGATGATGGTGGTGATGAAGTTGACCGCACCGAGGATGGTGCCGAAGCCGGACAGCGCCAGCCCGAAGACCCACAGGTCACCGCCGATGCCCGGCGTGAACGTGGTGTTGGACAGCGGCGCGTACGCGAACCAGCCAAAGGACGCCGCGCCCTGCGGGGTGATGAAGCCGGACACCGCGATGGTGGAGCCGAACAGGAAGAACCAGAACGCCAGGGCGTTCAGGCGGGGGAACGCAACGTCAGGGGCACCGATCTGCAGCGGCATGATCACGTTGGCGAAGCCGGCGAACAGCGGGGTGGCGAACATCAGCAGCATGACGGTGCCGTGCATGGTGAACAGCTGGTTGTACTGCTCCTTGGTCTGCAGGATCTGCATGCCGGGCTCGAACAGCTCGGCACGGATCAGCAGGGCCATCACGCCGCCCAGGCAGAAGAACACAAACGACGCAATCAGGTACATGTAGCCGATGGTCTTGTGGTCAGTGGAGGTGATCCAGTTGACGACGATGCGCCCCTTGGATTTAGGTACCACGGGAGCCGGCAGGACTCCCGCGGGTGCGGATTGGGTGTACGTAGCCACGTCGCTCCCCTTACTTGGTTTCGTTCAGGTTCGGGTTGCGGTCGTACTCCACGCCGAGCAGGCCGGTGTTCCCGGCAGCCTTGAGCTGGTCCATGTGGGCCTGGAATTCGGATTCCGACACCACCTTGACGCGGAACAGCATTTCGGAGTGGTACTCGCCGCAAAGTTCGGCACACTTGCCGTCGTAAGTGCCCTCTTTAGTGGGGGTGAACCGGATGTAGTTGACCTTGCCCGGGATCATGTCGCGCTTCTGCAGGAAGGCGGGAACCCAGAAAGAGTGGATGACGTCGCGGGCGTTGAGCTCGAGGTCTACGGACTTGTTGACCGGCAAGTACAGCGTGGGCAGCTGTTCCTTGTCGATGGTGTTGCCCGTGAGGTGCGCCTGGACGCCGGCCTCGTGGAGGTCTTCCTTGATGACGTCGCCGGACTTGTAGTTGAAGTCCCATGCCCACTGCTTGCCGCGGACGTCCACTACGACGTCGGCCGGCTGGGAACGGTCATCGATGGCCTGCTGGTCACGGTCGGTGAAGTAGAAGAACACCAGGACCATGAAGATCGGGATGGTCAGGTAGAAGACCTCGAGGGGCAGGTTGAAGCTGGTCTGCCGCGGGAACCCAACAGTTCCCTTGCGGCGGCGGTAGGCAACCAGGCACCAGATGATCAGGCCCCACGTAATGGTGCCCACCACGAGCGCAGCAATCCATGAGTTGACCCAGAGGTCCATGATGCGGTCGGTGTTGCTGGTGGTGCCACGTTCAGTGGGCATCCACCCTTTCTCTACCTCTGGCGAACATCCGGTCAAAACCAACGCGCCGGCAATAGCCAAGCTTGAGATCGTGGTGATCGTTTTGCGTCGGCTGCCGGTTCGGTTCTGCGAACTCACAGACGGCCCTTCCTACTTGTTGCTGTTGCCCGGGCAGCCAAAGGCGCTCCGGGCACAAAAAAGTTTTACTACTTGGTGTAGAGCTTACCGCTCCGCCGGGCGTTTCGCCCACATGTCCGCGCCGAGCCCCCGTGCCGTTTTGGACGGCAGGAAACCCGGCGCGGACATCAGGCGAAACAACCGGCTTAGTGGAATGAATCACCGCAGGCGCAGGAGCCTCCGGCGTTCGGGTTGTCGATGGTGAAACCCTGCTTCGAGATGGTGTCTTCGAAGTCGATGCTGGCGCCGCTCAGGTAGGGCACGCTCATTTTGTCGACGACGACCTCGACTCCGTCGAAGTCGCGCACGGCGTCTCCGTCTAGGAGCCGTTCGTCGAAGTAGAGCTGGTAAATCAGGCCCGAGCAACCACCGGGCTGCACGGCTACGCGCAGACGCAGGTCCGTTCGGCCTTCCTGCTCGAGGAGGCTGCGTACCTTGCCTGCAGCGACGTCGGTCATGTTGACCTCGTGAACGGGCAGTTCGTCGCTGGCCACTGTGGTGGCGGCGGTGCTGTTTTCGTTGGTTGCGGTGCTCATTGGCCTACCTTCTTAGGACGGTCTGGCGGCGTCGCCTCAACGGCGCCTGCCCCTACAAATACGGTATGGGCTATAGCTACATGCTACGCGCGGCAGTCCTGTAGCTCTAACTCCTGGCGTAACCGTAAAAGCGCTGCGGTTGTTCCCTGGGAGCGGGCGCGGTCTGCCGCATGAAGAAGCGGCCTCATTCGCCGGCCGGGAGGCCCTCGCTGTTGAGCCGCGCAAGCATGAGCGCCTCGGCAAGGATGGCGTTTCGGAAGTCGCCGATATGCAGGGATTCGTTGGCGCTATGGGCCCTCGAATCGGGGTCCTCCACTCCGGTCACCAGGATCTGCGCCGAAGGGTACAGGTCCGTCAGGTCGGCGATGAAGGGGATTGAACCGCCAATCCCCGTTTCCACCGCAGGAACGCCCCACGCCTCCCCCAGGGCCCACATGGCCACGGACGCAGCAGCGGAGGAGGTGTCTGTCCGGAAAGGGTTGCCGGCCTCCCCCGGCGTGAAGACAACCTTGGCTCCGAACGGCGCATTGGCCTCCACATGCCGTCGAACTGCTTCCATGGCTTCCGCGGGGACTTGTCCGGGTGCCAGGCGCAGGCTGAACTTCGCCCGTGCGCGCGGAAGGAGGGTGTTGGAGGCGACATCCACTGCGGGGGCGTCGAAGCCGATGATCGACAACGCCGGCTTGGTCCACAGCCGCGACGCAATGCTCCCAGTCCCTGCCAGGCGGACCCCGTCAAGCACGGACGCGTCGGCGCGGTAATCCGCTTCCGGCATGTCCACTGCAGCGGTGTCCGTTGCCACCAGGCCCTCGATGGCCACGTTCCCGTCGGCATCGTGAAGCGTAGCGATCAGGCGGGACAGCAACGTGGGCGCATCCAGCACCGGCCCGCCGTACATGCCCGAATGCACTGCGTGGTCCAGGACCTGCACCTCAATGGTGCCGTCCACTAGGCCCCGCAGGCTGGTGGTCAGGGCAGGCACCCCCACTTTCCAGTTGCTGGAGTCAGCCACCACAATGACGTCGGCCCGCAGCAGCTCGCGGTTGGCCTCCAGGAACGGACGGAACGTGGGCGACCCCGCTTCTTCCTCCCCCTCGATGAAGAAGGTCACGCCCAGCCCCAAGGTGCCAGCCAGGACCTCGGAAAGGGCCGCGTAGGCGGCAACGTGCGCCATGATGCCTGCCTTGTCATCAGCGGCGCCGCGGCCATAGAGCCGGCCGTCCTTTTCGACGGCGGTGAACGGCTCCGTCTCCCACAGGGACTCGTCACCCACGGGCTGGACGTCATGGTGTGCGTACAGCAGGACGGTTGGCTTTCCTTGCGCTGCGGGACGGCGGGCGACGACGGCCGGGCCGCCCGGAGTGCCGTCAGCTTTATCCACGCACAGGACCCGGACGTCATCAAGGCCTGCACCCCGGAGGAGTTCCGCGACAGCCTCGGCGCTTCGTTCGAGCGGGGTACGTTCGAAGCTCGGCCATGCGATCCCGGGGATGGCGACAAGGTCCTTGAGCCGCGCCAGTGTCTGGTCAAAGGCGCGGTCTACGGCAGAACGAAGATCTTCCGTCCTTGCCTTGCCTGCCGGGCCGGATCCTGGGATGTCTGTGGTGCTGTGCGGGGTGGCCGCGGGTGATGAGGTCATGGCCAAAACATTACCCTCGTCACATTCCGCTCACGGTCAGGGCGGACTCGGCGGCAGGCGTCGGGCGTGCTGCTGCAAGGTATTCTGGTCAGGTGTTCGGACGTAGAAAAGAAGCGCCATCGGCGCAGCAAACAATAGACCAGCAGGCAGCGGAAGCGGCGGCGCGGCAGAACAGCGTGGCGGGCAAGGGCGCCCCTACCCCTACCCGGAAGGCCCAGGAGGCTGCCCGCAAGCGGCCGCTGGTCCCCGAGGACCGCAAGGCGTCCAAGGCCGCCGAACGCCAGGCTGTCCAGGACCAGCGGCTGAAGATGCGCCGGGCGCTGGACACCGGTGACGAGAAGTTCCTGCCGCTGCGCGACAAGGGCCCGCAGAAGCGGTTTGCCCGCGACTTCGTGGACGCCCGTTTCAACCTTGGCGAGTACCTGATGTTCGGCGCGCTGCTCTTTGTGCTGGTGTCCCTGGTGGTGCCGGCTTCCAGCGACATGATGATCTACGTCCTCGGCGCATTCTGGGTGATGTTCCTGGCTGTCTTCGTGGACGTCTTCATCCTGTCCCGCAAGCTCCGCAAGCGCCTGACGGAGAAGTTCGGCGAGGTGGAACGCGGTACCGTCTGGTACGGCTCCATGCGGTCCCTGCAGTTCCGGAAACTGCGCCTGCCCAAGCCCCAGGTCCAGCGCGGACAGTACCCCGCCTGACCAGGCACCGACGTCAAGCACAGGAACCCCGGCGGGATGACCGCCGGGGTTCCTGCTTTCTACGGGCACCTCGTCCGGCCTATGCCGTCCGGGGGAAGTCTTAGGAGCGCCGGTTTTTTGCCAGCTGCCTGTTGATCCGTGCCGCCCAGAACGGTCCTTCGTAAAGGAATGCGGTGTAGCCCTGCACCAGGGTTGCGCCGGCGTCGAGCCTTTCCTGGACGTCCTGGGCCGATTCCACACCGCCCACCGCGACCAATGCCAGGGTGTCGCCGGTGGCCTTCTTGAGCCGCTTTAGCACCTCGAGGGAGCGCGCTTTCAAGGGAGCGCCGGACAGGCCGCCGGCACCGCACTTGTCGATCTGGTCGGCCGGCGAGGTGAGGCCGGTCCGGGCGATCGTGGTGTTGGTGGCGATGATCCCGTCCAGTTTCAGGTCCAGGGCAAGGCGCGCGACGTCGTCAATATCCTCATCGCTGAGGTCCGGGGCAATCTTGACCAGCAGGGGCACGTGCCGTCCGGCGGCCCGG
Organism: Pseudarthrobacter defluvii; assembly: GCF_030816725.1. Lineage (NCBI taxonomy): Bacteria > Bacillati > Actinomycetota > Actinomycetes > Micrococcales > Micrococcaceae > Pseudarthrobacter > Pseudarthrobacter defluvii. Next base: position 1,924,794 of record NZ_JAUSYG010000001.1, on the reverse strand, counting down.
TCGGCTTCCTTGCCCACTGCAATGAGGAGCGGGCGCAGGGTTTCAACGTCCTGCAGCAGCCGGAGGCCCGGAGTGTTGGGTGAACTGACGTTCACCACCAGGTAGTCAGCGGCAGGTGCAAGGCTGCGGGCGCTTACCAGGTAGTCGTCCACGGCGTCAGCCAACTCCACCGCTTTGGTCTTGCCGATATTGACGCCGATGACCGGACGGACCGCCGGGAACCGGCGCTGGAGAGCGGCGCGCGCTGCCTTCAGCCGGGGCGCAACGGCTGCGGCGCCGTCATTATTGAATCCCATCCTGTTGATGACGGCGCGGTCCTCGATCAGGCGGAACAGCCGTGGTTTCTCATTGCCCGGCTGGGCCTGGCCGGTAATGGTGCCCACTTCCACGTGCCCGAACCCAAGCTCGGTAAGGGCCTCGATGCCGTGCCCTTCCTTGTCGAAGCCTGCGGCCAGCCCAAAGGGTGAGGGAAAGGTGACGCCGAAGGCAGTGGTCTGGAGGGACGGTGCCGGCGCCGTGAGCTTTTGCAGCAGCCTCCCGGCACCCGACGCGTGCGCGAACCGGATGCCTTTGAATCCGATCTTGTGGGCGCGCTCGGCGTCCATCCATGAAAAGGCCAGCCTGAAAAAAGTGGGGTAAACGCGCATGCCTCCAGTTTCCCGTTTCCTGGGCCAGCACACCAAAACGAAGAAGCATGTGTACGTAGGGGGCGCGTCCGGCGTGCCGGTTTAGCATGAGGTCATGCAGTGGCAGCAGGACATCCTGGGCGGGGACTTCGAGTCGCACTCCTTTGCGGCCACCGGATCTGACGGTGTGGAGCGGACGGCAACGCTGGTACGGCTCCGGCCTGACCCGGACCGCGGCGCCGGGGGCGACCGCCGCGGCGCTGTGTTGTTCCTGCACGGTTGGAGTGACTACTTCTTCAACGTGGAACTGGCCCGTTTTTGGGCTGGGGCGGGATATGACTTCTACGCCCTGGACATGCACAACCACGGACGCAGCCTCCGTCCGGAATCACCGGGCGGGTATGTGGCGGACCTCACCGCCTACGACGCGGAGATCGAAGAAGCATGGCGCATCATCGGCGGGGAAAGCGGCCCCGGGCCACTGGCCTTGATGGGCCATTCCACCGGCGGACTGGTGGCAGCGCTTTGGACCAGCCGCCACCCCGAGGCCGTTTCGCTGCTCGTTCTCAACAGTCCCTGGCTTGAGATGCACGGCAGTTCACTCGTGCGGCGGGCGGCGTCCAGCATGGTGCGCCCCGTGGCCCGGATCCGGCCGCAGACCGTCCTGCGCCTGCCGGAGCGCGGCCATTACTGGCGCACCATCAGCAGCGCTGCGGACGGCGAGTGGCCGCTTGACGAGCGCTACCGCCCCCGGATGGCTTTCCCGGTACGTGCCGGCTGGCTGCGGGCGGTACTCGCCGGGCATTCCCGGGTGGCGCGCGGCCTTGGCATCGAGGCACCGGTCTTGGTCCTGCTGTCCAAGGGCAGCGCCAACGGGCTCCTTTGGTCCGAGGAGATGCGCCGTACCGACGCCGTCCTGGACGTCAATACCATCAGCGCCCGGGCGTTGACCCTGGGCCGGACTGTGACCCTCGAGCGGATTGACGGGGCGCTGCACGACGTATTCCTCTCCCCCGAGCCAATCCGGTCCGATGCCTACTCGCGGCTGGCCCGTTGGCTGCGGGCTTATGGGTGAGGCTACTCCGCCCGGGAGTCTGTCCGGACGTCTGCCGGAGCAGCGGCCGCGTCCACTGCCCCACCGTAGCGGCGGTCCCGCCGGGCATACTCCTCGACGGCGGCCCAAAGGGTCCGCCTGTCCACGTCCGGCCAGAGCGTGTCCATGAAGACGAACTCGGCGTAGGCGGACTGCCACAGCAGGAAGTTGGACAGCCTCTGCTCGCCCGAGCTGCGCAGGAAGAGGTCCACGTCAGGCAGGTCCGGTTCATCGAGGTACTTCTGGATGGTCCGCTCGGTGATGGCACCGGGCTTCAGCTTTCCAGCCGCCACGTCTGCTGCGATCGCGGAAACTGCATCCGTGATCTCTGCCCGGCCGCCGTAATTAACACACATGGTCAAATTACAGGTGGTGTTGGCCGCGGTGAACTGTTCGGCTTCCTCCAGTTCCCGGATAACCGAACCCCAGAGCCGGGGCCTGCGCCCCGCCCACCGGACCCGGACTCCCCAGTCATCCAGCTGGTTCCGCTGCCTTCGCAGCACGTCCTTGTTAAATCCCATCAGGAAGCGGACTTCCTCAGGTGACCTGCGCCAGTTCTCCGTGGAAAAGGCGTAGACGCTGACGTACTCGATGCCCAGCTCAATGGCCCCTGCCATGACGTCCAGCAGTGCAGGCTCCCCTGCCTTGTGTCCCTCAATCCGGGGCAGGCCCCGCTGGTTGGCCCACCGGCCGTTGCCGTCCATGACAATGGCCACATGCCGCGGAATGAATTCCGCCGGAATGGAGGGAGCCACGGCCCCGGACGGGTGCGGGTAGGGCGGCAGCACGGGATGGGTGCGCCGGCGGACCGTATTGTTTCTCTTTCCGAGGGCCACTGTCAGCTACGCTCCACATGTTTGAGGGATTTCAGTACTCGTTCCAGGTGCCATTGCAGGTACGCGGCCACCAGGCCGGCGGCCTCCTTGCGGTGCTGCGCCAGCGAAGCGTCCGCCGTCGTCCAGTCCCCCGTCAGCAGGGCCGCCAACAGGACCACGGTCTCCCGTGCCGGGGCCGGCGACCCGGGCGGCCTGCACTGGGCACAGACCATTCCGCCGAGGGGCGCGGAGAACGCCGTGTGCGGGCCCGGCATGCCGCAGCGGGCGCAGTCGGTGAAGCTGGGCGCCCAGCCGCCGGTGGCCAGCGCGCGCAGCAGGTAGGAGTCAAGGATGAGGCCCGCGGCATGCTCGTCCCGGCTCAACGCGGCGAGGGCCCCCACCAGCAGGTTGTACTGTGCGGTGCCGGCTTCGCCGTCCACATCCGTGAGTTTCTCCGCTGTCTCGGTCATCGCTGCTGCAACCGTGTATCTGCCGTAGTCCGCGGCGATGCTTCCGCCGTAGGCCCCTTTGGCGACTGCCTGCGTCACGATGTCCAGGGTGCGGCCGGACACCAGCTGGAGGTCCGCCACCATGAACGGTTCAAGCCGGGCACCGAAACGGCTGCTGGTGCGGCGCACCCCTTTCGCGACGGCGCGGACCTGTCCGTGGTGCTTCGTGAGGAGGGTGATGATCCTGTCGGCCTCGCCCAGCTTGTGGGTACGCAGCACCACGGCGTCGTCCCGGTAAGCCCGGGAGGCAAAAGACTGTTGGGGCACGCTCTATCTTCCCATCCTGGGCAGCTTCATGCTGCCAAGACCGGTGATGCCGCGGGGTCGAACAGCGGCACCACCAGCGGGCATCAGGCCTGGGCGTCCCGGATGGCGCGGTTGACCGCCGAGATCACAGCCTTGAGGGAGGACATGCTGGTGTTGGCATCGATCCCGACGCCCCACAGCACCCGCCCCCCCACGGCGCACTCAACGTAGGCGGCAGCCATGGCGTTGCCGCCCTCGGACAGCGCGTGCTCACTGTAGTCCAGCACCCGGACGTCGACGCCGTCCTCGTGCAGGATATTCAGCAGGGCGGCAATGGGACCGTTTCCGGTGCCGGTGCGGTTCACCTGGGCACCATCAATGGTCAGGGAGGCGTGAAGCGTCATGCCGCCGTCGGCATCCGTTTCTGTCTTGACCCCGCCCAGGGAGTACCGGCCCCACTGCCCGTCAGCCTGCCCGGACGGCAGGTACTCGTCCTGGAATGCCTGCCAGAGCTGCGCGCCGCTGACCTCCCCGCCGATGGTGTCGGTACGGCGCTGGATGACGCCGGAGAACTCGATCTGGGCGCGGCGCGGCAGGTCCAGGCTGTGTTCGTTCTTCAGCAGGTAGGCCACGCCGCCCTTGCCGGATTGCGAGTTCACGCGGATGACTGCTTCGTAGCTGCGGCCCAGGTCCTTGGGATCCACCGGCAGGTACGGCACCTGCCAGGTGAAGTCGTCCACGGCCTTGCCGGCGGCGGCGGCATCGCGCTCCAGGGCTTCGAAGCCCTTTTTGATGGCGTCCTGGTGCGAGCCGGAGAAGGCGGTGAACACCAGGTCTCCGCCGTACGGCGACCGCTCCGGGACCGGCAGCTGGTTGCAGTACTCCACGGTGCGGCGGACGTCGTCAATGTTGGAGAAGTCAATCATGGGATCGATGCCCTGGACGAACATGTTCAGGCCCAGGGTCACCAGGTCCACATTTCCGGTTCGTTCGCCGTTCCCGAAGAGGCAGCCCTCAATGCGGTCGGCGCCGGCCATGTAGCCCAGTTCGGCCGCAGCAACGCCGGTGCCGCGGTCGTTGTGCGGGTGCAGTGACAGGATGATGCCTTCGCGCGGGTGCAGGTGCCGGCTCATCCACTCGATGGAATCGGCGTAAATGTTGGGGGTGGCCATTTCGACGGTGGCCGGGAGGTTGATGATCACCTGGCGGTCCGCTGACGCTTCAAAAACGTCGGCGACGGCGTTGCACACCCGGACCGCGTACTCCAGCTCGGTGCCGGTGAAGGACTCCGGGGAGTATTCGTAGGTCACATGCGTGTCGGCAAGGGTCTCCTCGTACTTCTTGCACAGACGGGCACCCTGGAGGGCGATGTCCAGGATGCCGTCCTCGTCCTGGTTGAAGACCACGCGCCGCTGCAGCACGGAGGTGGAGTTGTAGAGGTGGACGATGGCCTGCTTGGCGCCCACCAGGGACTCGTAGGTCCGTTCAATCAGGTGTTCGCGCGCTTGAGTCAGGACCTGGATGGTGACGTCGTCCGGGATGTGGTTGCCCTCAATGAGCTGGCGGACGAACTCGAAGTCCGTCTGGGACGCGGACGGGAACCCGACCTCAATCTCCTTGTAGCCCATGCGGACCAGCAGATCGAACATCTTCATTTTGCGGGCCGGGCTCATGGGGTCGATCAGCGCCTGGTTGCCGTCCCGCAGGTCAACCGCGCACCAGCGAGGTGCCTTGGTGATCACCTTGTCCGGCCACGTGCGGTCCGGGAGTTCAACCTTGATCTGGTTCTGGAACGGCGTGTACCGGTGGGCGGGCATTCCGGAGGGCTTCTGTGCGTTTCGCATGACGTTCGTGGCCTTTTCTATCGATCTTCAGTGAAAGGGTGGCCGGGCAACACAAACTCCGCAGCGAGGGTGGGCCGTGCGCTAGATAGCGTCTGTGGCCTCGCCGCGGCAGCTAAGGAGAAGGAGCTCTGCACGCACACTTTGAGGGTAACACGGGTGCGTAAGATGAAAGGGCACTACCGTCCGTAAAGTCCAGCATGCAGACGCCTCCGGTAATCCACCGGGCAGCGGCGTCCCGCTAAAAGGAGTTGCAGTGCCCATTTCGGGGATCGATCTGTCCACCATTGATCACACAGTTCGGCCGCAGGATGACCTGTACCAGCACGTCAACGGTGCCTGGCTGAAAGCGACCGAGATTCCCGACGACCGGCCGCTGGAGGGGACCTTCACCGCACTCCGTGACGGATCGGAGCTCGCTGTCCGGGACATCATCGAGGAAGCTGCGGCCAAGGGAGCGGACGCCACCGGTATCGAGCGGAAGATCGGCGACCTTTACAACAGCTTCATGGACGAGTCCACTGTTGAAGGCAAGGGCATGGAGCCCATCCGCGGGCGGCTCGCCGAGGTGTTCGCCGCCGGCTCGGTGCCCGAGCTCATTTCACTGGCAGGCAGGTTGTTCCGCGCGGACGTGGGCGGGTTGTTCTACATTTACCCTGCCCCCGACGCCGGCAACCCGGACCGCGTCCTGCTGTACACCGGACAGGGAGGCCTGGGACTGCCTGACGAGTCGTATTACCGGGAAGAAAAGTTTGCCCCCATCGTTTCCGCCTACACGGACCACGTGGCGAGGATGTTCGAACTGGCAGGGGTGGCCGATCCCCAGGGCGCGGCCGGCCGGGTGGTCCAGCTGGAGACAAAGCTTGCGTCCCACCATTGGGACAACGTCACCCTCCGGGATCCGCAGAAGACGTACAACTTGAAGACTGCGGATGAAGCCGCGGCGCTCTTCCCCCTCCTGGCCACCTGGTTTGATGCTGCGGGAATTGATGCCGCCAAGCGCGAGGAAATCGTGGTGAGCACCCCCGACTTCTTTACCGGCGCGGCCGGCCTCCTGGATGAGGTGCCGGTTGCCACGTGGCAGGAGTGGCTGGCCATGCGGGTCATCAGCGGTGCCGCACCGTACCTGTCCTCCACCTTCGTGGACGCCAACTTCGCTTTCTACGGCACTACCATCAGCGGCACACCCCGGAACAAGGACCGCTGGAAGCGGGGCGTCGCCGTCGTCGAAGCCGCCCTCGGTGAGGCCGTGGGACAGATTTACGTGGCGAGGCACTTCCCCGAAACCCACAAGGCGAGGATGCAGACCCTGGTGGCGAACCTCATTGAGGCCTACCGCCGCAGCATCACCGGGGTGGGCTGGATGGGCGAGGATACCAAGGCCGAGGCGCTGCGCAAGCTGGAGGCGTTCCGGGCCAAAATCGGCTACCCGGACAAGTGGATCGACTACTCGGCAGTGGAAATCGACCCCAACGACCTCCTTGGGAATGTGGAACGGGCGCACAACGCCGACGTCGACAGGCACCTGGATGAGGTGGGCAAGCCCGTGGACCGGATCAAGTGGCTGATGACGCCGCAGACGGTCAACGCCTACTACCACCCGATGATGAATGAAATTGTGTTCCCCGCCGCCATCCTGCAGCCTCCGTTCTTTACCGCAGACGCCGACGACGCCGTCAACTACGGCGGCATCGGCGCAGTCATCGGGCACGAGATCGGCCACGGCTTTGACGACCAGGGCTCGCAGTTCGACGGCGGCGGAGCCCTCCGCAACTGGTGGACCGACCAGGACCGCCAGGCGTTTGAGGCCCTGACCGCACGGCTCGTTGCGCAGTATGACGCGCTGTCCCCCACGGCGGCGCCGGGACACCACGTCAACGGCCGGCTCACTCTGGGCGAGAACATCGGGGACCTGGCAGGCCTGACCATCGCGTACAAGGCCTACCTGATCAGCCTCGACGGCAAGGAGCCGGAGGTCCTGGATGGGCTGACAGGGCAGCAGCGCTTCTTCGCCTCCTGGGCGGCGGGCTGGCGCCAGGTCATCCGGCAGGAAGAGGCCATCCGGCGGCTTGCCACCGATCCCCACTCCCCCAATGAGTTCCGTACCAATGCGATCGCGAAGAACCTGGACTCCTTCCACGAGGCGTTCGATGTCAGCGAGGAGGACGGCATGTGGATGCCGGCCGGAGACCGCGTCAGCATCTGGTAGCCAAAGAAGATGGGCCCCGCCGGAAGGCGGGGCCCATCTCTGTCCCGGCGGGTTGGCACCCGCGCCAATAGGTTCTTACTTTCGGACGATCAGCTCAGGGTTGGCCTGCTGGCAAACCTTGTCTCCTGCGGTCTGGTTGACAATATCCTTCGGCAAAGCCGGCGCAGTCCCGCCGCCGGCCCCTGCTCCGTAAGCAGTGCCGGTGGTGAAATCGCTGCCGACATAGACCTGGACACCCGATACACCGGGGGCAGGGATCATGAGGGTGGCCGGAATCCCCAGCAGGGCAGCCACATCGGCAGCAACGTCGGCAAAGCCGTTGCCGTAGTACACGGCTGTCTTGGTCACGGGCTGGGCGAGGAACTGGCCGGTCTGGGTGAAGCCCCCGGCCACCAATGCCTGGACGATCTCCTGGGCACGCCCGTTGACCCCGGATCCGTTGGCGACGGTAACCGGCTGGATGGCTTTGTTGTAGGGCGGTGCCGGCGTGGCCGTCTCGGTGGGCGCCGGTGACGGGGATGCCGTGTCACTGGGCGACGGCGTGGTGGGCGCGTTGGGATCGGTCAGGTCCACGTTCTTCCGCAAGGCCGAGAAAAGCTGGGCGCCGGCGGGCTCGGCGATGACCAGGCGGTTGGGGTCGACGGGGGCCGGCGTAGTGGGCACCGCAACAAAGGCCACCTTGCTGATGTCGATGTCCTTGAGCCGGTTGCCGATGGTCAGCAACGTGGGAACGGAGGCCAGCCCCTCGTCGACGGTCAGGTTCTGGGTTACGACATCGGCAATCTTCAGCATCCTGGCGGGGTCTGACAGGGTTCCCTCGTCCTTGATCTTGCGGGTCAGCGACGACAGGAAGCCCTGCTGTGCCTTGATGCGGCCCAGGTCGCCGCCGTCGGCAAAAGCGTGGCGGGTGCGAAGGAAGGCAAGCGCCATGTCGCCTTGCACGGAGGATGTTCCTGCGGGCAGCCGCAGCCGGGAGTCTGGATCGTAGACAGCGTCACTGATGCAGACTTCCACACCGCCCACGGCGTTGGACAACTCCTTCACCGCATTGAAGTCGGCCATCATGAAGTGGTCCACCTGCATGCCGGTGAGCTTATTGACTGTATCCACCGCGCAGCCGATGCCGGCCTCGCTCATGGCCTCATTGATCATCACGCCGGTGCGGGCCGGGTAGTCCCTGCCGGTCTTCTTGTCCTTGCAGTCGGGGATATCCACCAGGAGGTCGCGCGGAAAGCTGATCACGTTGACGCGCTTGTTGTCCTCGGAGATGTCCATCAGCATCATCACGTCCGACTTGCCGTAGCCTGTGGAATCGTCAGCGGTTCCATACTCCGCGTTCTTGCCGTCGCGGGTGTCCGAGCCGAGGATCAGGATCTGCAGCCGGCCCGTGGCATCATTCCCCGCGGCCTCGGTGTTTTCCCCTCCGGCATTCAGCGGCGACTTGGAGATGTTGTTCTGCAGGCGGAAGAACCAGAATCCGCCGAAGACAATCGCGGCCACGAGGACCAGGGCCACCACGCCCGTGACGGCTTTGAGCCATAGGGGCATTCCATGCAGCGGGCCGAGGTGGCGGGCGGCGCCGACGGCACCGCCGCTTGCATGGCGGGATACCGGTCCCGGTCGGGCTGACTGGTCAGCCTCGTTGTCGCGTGCATCGCCGCCTGGACCCACGTGGTGAACCTTCCTCTAAATACGAAATCCGGTCCATTTTAGTGGTCCAGGGTGGAGAACTTGGCCGGCACGCTCCAGGGAACGCCTTTTTCGAGGGTCAGAAACCCAGCTTGACCAGCTGTTTCGGGTCCCGCTGCCAGTCTTTGGCCACCTTAACGTGAAGGTCAAGGTAGATCCGTGTGCCCAGCAGCGCTTCGATTCCTTTGCGGGCATTGGTGCCTACTTCGCGCAGCCGGCTGCCACCCTTGCCGATGATGATGGCCTTCTGCGACGGACGCTCCACGTAGAGGTTGACGCGCACGTCCAGCAGGGGGTTGTCTTCCGGCCTGTCCTCCCGGGGAACGATCTCTTCGACCACTACGGCCAGGGAGTGTGGAAGCTCGTCACGCACCCCCTCCAGGGCGGCTTCGCGGATGAGCTCCGCCACCATGACTGCTTCGGGCTCGTCTGTCAGTTCACCGTCGGGGTACAGGGGCGGCGACGGCGGCATGTGGCTGATCAGGACGTCGGCCACGGTTTCCACCTGGAAGCCGTCGGCAGCGGACACCGGGACGATGTCCTTCCAACCGTCCTCCCCCATCACCTCGCGGCCCAGCGCCGCAACAGCCAGGAGTTGTTCAGTCAGGGCCTGCTTGTCCACGAGGTCGGCCTTGGTGACGATGGCAACCACCGGTTTCCGGCCGACGGCGGCAAGCTGGGCGGCGATGAATTTGTCACCGGGGCCGATTTTCTCGTTGGCCGGCAGGCAGAAACCGATGGCATCCACCTCGGAGAGAGTATCCGCCACGAGATCGTTTAGGCGCTTGCCGAGGAGGGTGCGGGGACGGTGCAGCCCCGGTGTGTCCACGAGGATCAGCTGGGCGTCCTCACGGTGCACGATGCCCCGGATGGTGTGCCGGGTGGTCTGCGGCTTGGCGGAGGTGATGGCCACCTTCTTGCCTACCAGCGCATTGGTCAGGGTGGACTTGCCCGCGTTGGGCCGGCCGACCAGAACCGAGAACCCGGCGCGGAAGCCGCCGAAGTCGTCCGAGGCCTCAGCCTTATTTTTCTTGCTCACGTGGAACTCCCTGCTGGGTTGCTTCGGCCTCTTCCAGGAGGCCTTCAAAGTCAGTCTCTACTCTTGGTACGGCCGCCGCAATGATGTGGCTGACCCGGTTCCGCCGGCCCTCCAGCCGGTCCGCCCGCAGGGATACGCCCTGCACCTCCACGCTGCTGCCCACGATCGGGACGCGCCCAAGCGCTTTGGCAAGGAGCCCGCCCACGGTGTCCACTTCGTCGTCGTCGATCTCCAGGTCGAAAAGCTCGCCGAGGTCATCGATGCCCATGCGGGCGCTTACGCGGTAGGAGCCGTCACCCAGGGCCACGGCTTCGGCGCTCTCGGTGTCGTATTCATCCACAATCTCGCCCACGATTTCCTCAATCAGGTCCTCGAGGGTAACAAGCCCGGCGGTGCCGCCGTATTCGTCGATGACGATGGCCACATGGGTGGATTCCTTCTGCAGTTCGCGCAGGAGGTCGCTGACCGGCTTCGATTCCGGCACGTAACGGACCTCGCGGGCCAGTGACTCCACCAGCGGCGGTTCCTGGTCCGGCCCCAGCTGGTGGATTACCGCGGCAACGTCCTTGAGGTAGACAATGCCAAGGATATGGTCCGTGTTCTCGCTGATGACCGGGATCCGCGAGTAACCCGACCGCAGGAAGAGGGACATGGCCTCGTGAAGGCTGGAGCCCGCATCGATGCTGACGATGTCAGTCCTGGGCACCATGACGGCCCGGACCAGGGTGTCGCCGAAGTCGAAAACCGATTGGATCATCTCCGCCTCGGTGTCCTCGATCATGTCGGACTCACTTGCCCGGTCCACTAACTCGCGGAACTCCTGCTCGCTGAAGAAAGCGTCGTCTCCGCCGGGCGCTCCGGGAGCCGCGGAGCTTCCGACCGCAACCAGCCAGCCCGGTACGGGCCCCAGCACGCTGGTGAGGAACCGGACCATCGGAGCGGTGAAGCGGACCACAGCAGTGGAGTGCAGCCTGCCGAGCTGCCGGGGCGAAACGCCCACTATCACGAAGCCAAGCACGGCCATGATGCCGGTGGCCACCAGGCCGGCAAGCCAGACGTTGTCCAGCAGGCTGGCGATCAGCACCGCGACGGCCACGGCGGAGGCCATCTCAAACCAGACACGCCAGAACCGCAGTGCCCGGGTGTGCGCCACAGGTTCGGCAAGGATGCGGCGCATTGCGGTGCCGCGGCTCCTGTGCAGTGCCTCTTCGGCGTCGTGGCGGGGAAGGAAACTGAAGGCGGCCTCGGCCGCGGTCAGCAGGGCCGCGACAGCAAGGAAAACCAGTGCCACCGCGACCAGGAGCAGTTGCGTCACTGGGTTGTCTCGGCGGGGGCTTCTTTGCCGGTGAAGCCGGACAGGAGTTCACGCTGGAGCCCGAACATCTCCGCTTTCTCTTCCGGCTCGGCGTGGTCGTAACCCAGAAGGTGCAGGATGCCGTGCGTGGTCAGCAGCAGCATCTCGTCCTGAAGCGTATGGCCGGCATTCCGGGCCTGGACCTTCGCCACCTGCGGACAGATAGCGATGTCACCCAGCATTCCCTGGGGCGTGGGCCGGTCGGGGGTTCCGGGGGTCAGCTCGTCCATCGGAACCGAGAGCACGTCAGTGGCCCCTGGCTCGTCCATGAGCTCGATGTGCAGCTTCTCCATGGCAGGTTCATCTACCAGGAGGATGGAAAGTTCCGCCTGCGGATGGATGTAGAGCTGCTCGAAAATGTACCGCGAAAGGGAAACGAGCTCCGCTTCCTCCACCTGGATGCCGGATTCGTTGTTCACCTCGATGCTCACGCGTGTTCCCCCCGTTTTTCCCGGCTGGCTGAATGCTTGACCCGGTTCCGCTGGGTTTCGTCCCAGATGCTGTAGGCGTTGACGATGTCCCCTACGAGCCGGTGCCGCACGACGTCGGCGGCATCCAGGACGGAGAAGTTTACGTCCTCGATGCCCTGCAGGATTTCCTCGACGATCCGCAGGCCTGACCGCGTCCCGAACGGCAGGTCCACCTGGGTGACGTCTCCGGTGACCACCATCTTGGATCCGAATCCCAGGCGCGTAAGGAACATCTTCATCTGTTCCGGCGTGGTGTTCTGGGCCTCGTCGAGGATGATGAACGCATCGTTGAGGGTCCGCCCGCGCATGTATGCCAACGGTGCCACTTCGATGGTGCCCGCTGCCATGAGCCGGGGTATGGACTCGGGGTCCATCATGTCGTGCAGGGCGTCGTAGAGCGGCCTGAGGTAGGGGTCGATCTTGTCACTCAATGTGCCGGGCAGGAAGCCCAGCCGCTCGCCCGCCTCCACTGCCGGCCGGGTGAGGATGATCCTGCTGACCTCTTTTTGCTGCAGCGCCTGCACTGCTTTGGCCATGGCCAGGTAGGTCTTGCCGGTTCCGGCGGGCCCGATGCCAAAGATCACCGTGTTGGCGTCAATGGCATCAACGTAGTTCTTCTGGTTGAGGGTCTTGGGCCGGATGGTCCTGCCGCGGCTGGAGAGGATGTCATGGGTGAGCACGTCCACGGGATTCTGCAGCGACTGGGTGCGCAGGAGTGCCACCAGCTGTTGCAGCACTGCGGGCGTGATGACAGTGCCGCGGGCCACCAGGCCGCGGACTTCCTGGAGGAGCCGCATGATCCGGGGGACGTCACTTATGGGGCCGCTGATGGACAGTTCGTTGCCACGGGCGTGGAAATTGACGCCCGGGAACTGCTCTTCGATGAAGCGCAGCGCTTCATCGTGGCTGCCAAGTGATTGAACCATCTGGTCGGTGTTCTCGAAGAGGACAACTTCGGTCCGCGTGCCGGGCATGGAGTGCGGAAATTCCCCGGGACTGCCTTCGCCCGTGTTGAGCCGGCGCTTACCGTTCGCTGATTCAGTCATGGTGTTGGCCCGCAGGCCCGTGGTCCCCTCGAAGATCGACATCATTAGTGCTCTTGCTGATGCCGGTGCCTGTTCTCCAGCGCTCCCTGCACAGCGATCCTTTTATCTTACGCCAGCACCCGCCCTGACCAGATACCCGCCTGATGGAAGCGGCACGACAGCGTTCCTTGAGTGGATTTGGTATCAACTTCATATCGGCCTCATATCGTTCCCGTTGCAGTTGGCGGGAACGTGGCACATAGCGGCTGACGGTGCACCCCTCTGTGTAATGCTGGAAATCCAGCATTGCTGGGTCATCAGGCCGTCAGGGGGATCGGCCCGCCACGCCAGGAAAGGACAAGGGCAGTACAGTGCCGGAAACCTCTGTGCCCGAAAGGGCAGGACGACCCATGGGCCGCGTGCGCCCCGCCGTCCTGGCAGGAATCCTGGTGCTTGTTCCGGTCCTGGCAGGCTGCACGGCCGAGGGCGGGCCGTCACCCGCAGGCACCACTGCCTCAGTCCCCGCTTCAGGTGGCACAATGCCTGACGCGCCCTCCACCAGCGCGCCGCTGGAAACCACCCAGTCCTCCAACAAGGCCCCGGTGTACTGGATCGGCCGCAGCGGCGGGAACATCTTCCTTTACCGCGAATTCCGCGATGTTCCGGAGCAGGAAAACCCGGTCACCCGGGCCCTGCGCGCCATGATGTCCGAGAAGCCTTTGGACCCCGATTTCTTCACCCCCTGGCAGAACCCCGAAAAGCTCGCCACCTCCATTTCCGGCAAGGATGTCATCACCGTGGACGTCTCAGCCGATGCTTTCAACAGCAATCTCGACGCAGACATGGCGGCCCGGGCCATCCAGCAGCTGATCTATACGGCAACCGCCGCTGCCGCCAGTTCGGGCCTGGTCGATACCGGCCAGCAGGTCCGGGTGCGGATCCTGGTGGACGGCCACACGGATTACGTCGCGTTCGGCAAGGTCCAGCTGGGCGCATTGATGACCCGCGCAGCGGGCCTCGTGGCGCCGGTGTGGATTATTGACCCCCAGGAAAACGCCGAGGTACCAGCCGGCAGCGTGAAGATCACCGGGCGCAGCACGTCACCTGGCGCAAAGCTCCGCTGGCAGGTCCTGCGCGCCGCAGATGGCGGCAGCAAAGCGCCCTTCCTGACCGGGGAAACCACGGCCGACGCCGCGCAAGGGCCGGCGGGCGCCTTCGCGCTGGCACTGAATCTGCCGTCCGGCGACTACGAGCTCCACGTAGCGCAGGCAGGCATTGGCGGCGAGCCGGACAAGAACGAGGACACGAGGTCCATTAAGGTCCGGTAACCGTCCACCGGCCAAGGATGTCGCTGGCAAGCACGACGGCGGCCGGACCGGCTGTCGACGACCGCAGGACATGGTGCCCCAGCAGGGCGGTCGCAGCGCCTTTATCGCAGAGTTTTGTTACTTCGCGAGGACTGATGCCGCCCTCCGGGCCCACGATCAGCAGGATTTCACGGGGACCGGTACCCGCACTCCCCTGCCACGCCTCCAGGACAGTGCGCAGCGGCCGTACAGCGTCTTCATGCAGGATGACCGCCAGATCCGAGGCTTCCACGGCCGCGGAAAGCCCGGCCGTGTCGACGGCGGCACGTACCTCCGGGATCCAAGCCCGCCGCGCCTGTTTGGCGGCCGCGGCCACGGATGATTCCCACTTGGCGTGTGCACGCGCCGCCCGGTCGCCTTTCCAGCGGACGATGGACCGCTCGGACTGCCAGGGCACGACGGCGTCGATGCCCAGTTCGGTGGCGGTCTCAATGGCCAGCTCGTCGCGGTCACCCTTGGCAAGCGCCTGTACCAGCACCAGCCGGACCTCGGGCCTTTCTTCAAGGGTGAGGCTTGCGCACTCCACTTCGAGCCCGGACGACGTGGCGGAGACGACTTTTCCGGTCATGCGGGTGCCGGCGCCGTCGACGATATCGACTGACTCACCCGGAGCCAGTCGTTTGACGGTGACAGCGTGACGCGCCTCCGCCCCTTCGAGGACAAAGGGTTGGCCCGGCGCCATGGCGTCCAGGGAACCGGCGGAAGTGAAGAAGACGGGGTTGCTCACCGCTAAAGGTTACCGAGCCGGTCCCGGAGCTTGGCGAACATGCCGCCGCTGGCGGCGAGCTTGCCCTCGGTGATCTGTTCACCGCGGAGTTTGGCAAGCTGGCGGAGGAGTTCCTCCTGCGCGGAGTCGAGCTTCGCAGGGGTGTCCACCTGGAGGTGGACCTTCAGGTCGCCTCGGCCGTAACCCCTCAGGTGGGTGACGCCCAAGCCGCGCAGTGTGATGATTTCGCCGGACTGGGTGCCGGGCTTGACGTCGATCTCCTGCGTGCCGTCGAAGGTTTCCAGGCTGACGTCCGTGCCCAGGGCGGCCGCAGTCATGGGGATGTGCAGTGTGGCGTGCAGGTCGTCGCTTTCCCGGACGTAGGTGGGGTCGTTGTTGACGCGGATCTCCACGTACAGGTCGCCGGCAGGGCCCCCTGCCGGGCCGGCCTCGCCCTGGCCGGAGAGCTGGATCCGGGTGCCGGTGGCGACGCCGGCGGGGACCTTGATGGTCAGTGACCGGCGGCTGCGGATACGGCCCTGCCCGCTGCATTCGTTGCAGGGGTCCTTGATGACGGTGCCGAATCCTTCGCAGGTGCCGCAGGGAGCAGCTGTCATGACCTGGCCCAGAATGGAGCGGACGGCCCGCTGCACCTGGCCGCTGCCGCCGCAGATGTCGCAGCGCTCCGGATGGGTGCCGGGGCGGCAGCAGGATCCGTCGCAGGTGGGGCAGACCACGGCAGTGTCCACCTCGAGTTTTTTGTTCACTCCGAACACGGCGTCGCGGAGGTCGATCCGGACGCTGATCAGCGCGTCCTGGCCGCGGCGGACACGCGATGCCGGTCCGGAGGTGCCGCCGGCGCCGAAGAAGGTGTCGAAGATGTCCTGGAACGCGAAGCCCTGGCCAGCGTAGCCTGCGCCGCCGAAGCCGTTGTCTGTGCCGTTTTCATTGCCGGTGGTGTCGTAGATCCTGCGCTTCTGGGGGTCGGAAAGGACCTCGTAGGCGTGGGTTACGGCCTTGAACCGCTCGGCAGCGTCGGCACCTGGGTTAACATCCGGATGAAGGGTGCGGGCCAGCTTGCGGTAGGCCTTTTTGATTTCTTCCCCCGTCGCTTCGGGTGAAACGCCAAGGACGTCATAGTGGCTGCTCAAAGTTCGTGTCTCTTCCTTGTTGTACTGCGTTCAGTTGGGCGGCCAGGACTCTTGTTGCACAGCCGGAGCAAACCCCGGCGGCAAGGAGTCAGGGCCCCAGGATCCTGGAAAGGTAGCGGGCCACGGCCCTGACGGCGGCCATGGTGGTGGGATAGTCCATGCGGGTAGGGCCGAGAATTCCCACCTTTGCCGCGCTGTCCGGGCCGTAGCCCGTTGCCACCACGGAGGCCTCGGCAAGGCCGTCGTAAGGGTTCTCCCTTCCGATGCTCACAGCCACGCCGCGGTGGTCCTGGGCCATCTCGCTCAACAGCCGCAGCATGACCACCTGTTCCTCAAGTGCCTCAAGCACCGGACCGATGCTGAGCGGAAAATCCACGTTGGACCTGGCGAGGTTCGCGGTGCCGGCCATGACCATGCGGTCCTCCCGGCTGTTCTGGGCCAGCCCCTCCAAGCCAAGGGCCAGTGCGTGCGCTGCCTGCCGCTGCGGTTGGGGTGTCGCAGCAACGACGGCGGGAAGGGCCTGCGCGAGAAGGCTCAGCCGCGTTCCCCCCAGGGCGCCGAGGAAACGGGTGCGCAGCTCAGCCAGCGCCTCATCCCCAAGGTCCTGCCCGACGTCGATGACGCGCTGCTCCACCTTGCCGCTGTTGGCGATCAGGACCACGAGGACCTTCCGCGGCGCCAGAAGCACGAATTCGATGTGTCGGACGAGTGCCCGGCTCAGGTGCGGATACTGGACCACGGCCACCTGGTTGGTCAGCTGCGACAGCAGCCGGACGGTGCGGTCAAGTACGTCATCGAGGTCGTCGGCGCCTTCCAGGAGCGTCTGGATAGCACGGCGTTCTGCAGCCGAAAGGGGCTTGACGGCCGAGATCTGGTCGACGAAAAGGCGGTATCCCTTGTCCGTGGGAATCCGGCCGGCACTGGTGTGCGGAGCAGTAATCAGCCCCTCATCCTCCAGGGCGGCCATGTCATTACGGATGGTGGCGCTGGAAACGCCGAGATGATGCCGCTCCACCAAGGCCTTCGACCCAACCGGCTCACGGGAGTGGACGTAGTCCTCCACAATGGCCCGCAATACTTCCAGTTTCCGTGGCTCGCTCACACTCCACCTCCATCCATGGTCCGGGGCGCAGGCCCCGCCCGTTGCCGCCCAGGGGTTAGCACTCGACATGCCTAAGTGCTAACAGTCTATTATGCCTTGGCCCGTTGTTAGCATTGGTACCGCTCCGGGCGAAATTCCCGGGCTGAGGAGCTAGCGCTAGGCGGATCGATTCCATGGATTACCAGAACTGGGGCCCCAGGGGCATTGCCGCTCCCGCACGAAGGGAACTGCCGGAAGTCCCCGTGGAGCGGGGCATGGTGCTTGAGGAAGTCCAGTCCGGCTGGGTGGGTGCCGTCACCCGCGTGGAGAAATCCGGCGGAATGCACGTCGTGGCGTTGGAGGACCGGCGCGGAAAGTCGCGGTCCTTCCGGCTTGGGTTTGGTTTCCTGCTTGAAGGCGAGCCCATCCGGCTGATGCCCCCCGCTCCCAAACCTGCCACTGCCGGCCCGGCCGCCGGCAGGACCGCCTCCGGCTCCGTGCGCGTCGCAGGGCAGCGCGCACAGGTTGCCAAGGCCAGCAGGATCTGGGTGGAAGGCAAGCACGACGCCGAACTGGTGGAAAAGGTGTGGGGAGACGACCTGCGCGTGGAGGGCATCGTCGTCGAGCCCCTCCATGGCATCGACGACCTCGCCGCCGCCGTCGCGGACTTCAGGCCCGGCCCGGGCCGCCGTCTCGGCGTGCTGGTGGACCACCTGGTTCCCGACTCCAAGGAGTCACGGATCGCGGACGCTGTCATGGCCTCCCCGGGCGCCGCCGGCAACGTCCTGATCGTGGGACACCCGTACGTGGACGTCTGGCAGGCAATCCGTCCCGCGGTCCTGGGCATCGAAAAATGGCCTGCCGTGCCCCGTGGGCAGGACTGGAAGACCGGCATCCTCAAAGCCTTCGGCTGGCCGCACGCCACCAAGGAGGATATCGGCCTGGGATGGCAGAAACTGCTGGGCGCCGTGCGCACGTACGCTGACCTCGAAGCATCCCTGCTGGGCCGGGTTGAGGAAGTCATCGATTTCCTCACGGTGCCCTAACGGCCGGGCACCGGGCCTAGAGCCAGTATTCTTGGTAGTAGTCAGCACAACTTGCACCTCGAAGGACACAGACTGTGGCAGAAAACGCACGTGATCACAGGGACGGCCAGGGCCGCTCCGAGTACCATGGCGTACCCGCCAACGCCCTGCCGCTTACGGCCAGTGAAGACCGCCAATGGGCCACGCTGGCACACTTCGGCGGGATCCTTGGGTGCGTCCCCTCACTGCTGATCTACCTGATCTTCCGTGACCGCGGGCCATTCACTGCCCAGGAATCCAAGGAAGCACTGAACTTCAGCCTGCCGCCCACCATCGCCGCGGTGTTAGCCAACATCCTGGTGTTCATTCCCTATGTGGGGAACATCTTCGCGGTCATCGCCACACTGATCTGGGTGGCGCTCACGTGCTTCTCCGTTGCCGCAGGGATCCACGTAAACCGTGGCCAGCCGCACCGCTACCAGTACAACCTCCGCTGGATTAAGTAGTCCCCGCCCGTCCCCTAGCCTCGCAAGCTCGGGCAGGGGCCCTTACGGGCGTGGGCCCAGTCAGTCCGGCAGGATGCGGCGGACCACTGCGTCGGCCAGGAGCCTGCCTTTCAGGGTGAGAACCAGGCGACCGTGGAAAGCGGCCACGGGCTCCACCAGGCCGTCGGCGATAAGCCCGGCAATCTCATAGCGTCCCGCGGTGCTCAGCGTCGAGACGTCAAGCCCGGACTGCAGGCGCGCCTCAAGCATCACCCGCTCCAGGTTCCTGGTTTCGGGATCCAGGGTTTCCCTTCCCGCGGCTGGCGACAGCCCCTGTGACAGCCGGTTGGCGTAGGCGGACGGGTGCTTGACGTTCCACCACCGCACCCCGCCCATGTGCGAGTGCGCGCCAGGTCCAATCCCCCACCAGTCATCGCCCCGCCAGTACGCCAGGTTGTGGCGGCACGCCTGCTCCGGTGTCCGTGCCCAGTTGCTGACCTCGTACCAGCCGAGGCCGGCCTGGGTGATCAGCTGGTCGGCGAGCTCGTACTTGTCGGCGTGGTCGTCGTCGTCAATTCCCGGGACCTCGCCGCGGCGCATCTGCGCGGCCAGCTTGGTACCCTCCTCGACAATCAGCGCATACGCGCTGATGTGGTCCGGCTGGTAAGAAAGGGCGGTCTCCAGGGAGTGCCGCCAGTCAGCCAGCGACTCCCCCGGGGTTCCGTAGATCAGGTCCAGGCTCACGGCCAGTCCGGCCTCCCGGGCCCACTGCACTACCTGCGGAACCCGGCTCGGTGTATGGGTCCGGTCCAGGACTTTGAGCACGTGCGGAACAGCGGACTGCATGCCGAAGGACACCCTGGTGAATCCGGCCTCCTTCAGCACGGCCAGGGACTCAGGAGTGACAGAGTCGGGGTTGGCTTCAGTGGTGACTTCGGCGCCGTCTTCGATGCCCCACTGGTCAATGGCGGCCCGCAGGATCAAGGCGAGGTCGTCAGCGGGCAGCAGCGTGGGGGTGCCACCGCCGAAAAAGACCGTGCTGAGCTTCCGCTCCGGCAGTCCGGAACGGGCAAGCACCTTGGCCGCCAGCGACACTTCCGAGACCGCGGTTTGGGCGTAGGCGTCCTGCGACGCGCCGCCGCCGAGTTCCGTGGCGGTGTAGGTGTTGAAGTCGCAGTAGCCGCACCGGACGGCGCAGAACGGAATATGGACGTAGAGGCCGTACGCCCGGCGCCCGGCACCGTCCGCCGCCTGTGCAGGCAGCAGACCGTCCGACGGCGCCGGGTCGCCGAGGGGAAGTACGCTGGGCATCAGCGGGTCCTCCACTGCGCGGTGGTCACTTCTTCTTGGCCTTGTCCTTTGATTCGTCGGTGGTGAGGGCGGCGATGAACGCTTCCTGCGGCACTTCCACCGTGCCCACCATCTTCATGCGCTTCTTGCCTTCTTTTTGCTTTTCCAGCAGCTTGCGCTTTCGCGAGATGTCACCGCCGTAGCATTTGGCCAGCACGTCCTTGCGGATGGCCCGGATGCTTTCGCGGGCGATGATCCTGGAACCGATGGCCGCCTGGATGGGCACCTCGAACTGCTGCCGCGGGATGAGTTCGCGGAGCTTGCCGGTCATCATCACGCCGTAGGCGTACGCCTTCTCCCGGTGCGTGATGGCACTGAAGGCATCCACCTGTTCGCCCTGGAGCATGATGTCGACCTTCACCAGGTCGGCAACCTGCTCGCCGTCGGCTTTCCAGTCCAGCGAGCCGTACCCGCGGGTCTTCGACTTCAGGATGTCGAAGAAGTCGAAGACGATTTCGGCCAGCGGCAGGCGGTAGCGGATTTCCACGCGGTCCTCGGAAAGATAGTCCATGCCGTTCATGACGCCGCGGCGTGACTGGCACAGTTCCATGATGGCGCCCACGAATTCGTTGGGGGCCAGGATGGTGGCGGAGACCATGGGTTCGCGTACCTCCGCGATCTTGCCTGTGGGGTACTCGCTGGGGTTGGTCACGCGGACCACCTTCTTGTCCTCCAGGGTCACCTCGTATTCCACGTTGGGTGCCGTGGAGATGAGGTCGAGGTTGTACTCACGCTCCAGGCGTTCGCGGGTGATCTCAAGGTGCAGGAGGCCCAGGAAGCCCACCCGGAACCCGAAGCCCAGCGCCGCCGAGGTCTCCGGTTCGTACACCAGCGCAGCATCATTGAGCATGAGCTTTTCGAGGGCGTCCCGGAGTACCGGGTAATCGGCGCCGTCCAGCGGGTAAAGGCCGGAGAACACCATGGGCTTGGCATCGGCGTAGCCGGGGAGCGATTGTGCGGCCGGCTTGGCCAGGTTGGTGACGGTATCGCCAACCTTGGACTGCCGGACGTCCTTCACGCCGGTGATCAGGTAGCCCACTTCGCCGACGCCCAGGCCCTTTGAGGGGGTGGGTTCCGGCGAGCTGACGCCGATTTCCAGGAGCTCGTGCGAGGCCCTGGTGGACATCATCTGGATGCGTTCGCGCGGGTGGAGCATGCCGTCCACCACGCGCACATACGTCACCACACCGCGGTAGGTGTCGTAGACAGAGTCGAAGATCATGGCGCGGGCCGGAGCGGCGGGATCGCCCTCGGGTGCCGGCAGGTCCCGGACAATCTTGTCCAGGAGGGCTTCCACGCCCACCCCGGTCTTGCCGGAGACGCGCAGGACATCCTCCGGATCGCCGCCGATCAGGTTGGCCAGCTCCGCCGCGTACTTTTCGGGCTGCGCCGCCGGCAGGTCAATCTTGTTCAGCACCGGGATGATGGTGAGGTTGTTCTCCATGGCCAGGTACAGGTTGGCCAGCGTCTGGGCCTCAATGCCCTGGGCAGCGTCCACCAGCAGGATTGCGCCCTCGCACGCCGCAAGGGACCTTGACACCTCATACGTGAAGTCCACGTGGCCGGGGGTGTCGATCATATTCAGCGCGTAACTGACGCCGTCCACCTCCCACGGCATGCGGACCGCCTGGGACTTGATGGTGATGCCGCGTTCGCGCTCGATGTCCATCCGGTCCAGGTACTGGGCCTTCATGTCGCGCGCCTGGACCACCCCTGTGGACTGCAGCATCCGGTCCGCCAGGGTGGACTTGCCGTGGTCGATATGCGCGATGATGCAAAAGTTCCGAATGATTGCCGGATCTGTCGCGGCGGGCACCGGTGCGGTGCGGGCCATGGGAGACACGCAGGGTCCTTACTGTTGGGTTGTTTGCAGCGATCCGGCAGGCACGTGAAAGGCGCCTGCGGCCCGGCCGCACGTCTTCAACCTCCAGTGTCCCACGTCCGGGAGCCCGCCACCGCATCCTCACCGGCCCACGCACAGGTGTTTCGACGGCACACCCATACACCCGCGCCGCTAGGCTGTTGGGATGGCCATCGATCTCCGCTCCCTGGGAAACGCCGTCCGCCGCGGCCTGCGCATGCTGCAGGAACGGCGCGCGGTCCCGCCAGTGCCGGTCCGGGACAATCGCAACGGCCGCAAGCGCCCCGGCTCCGGTGGGGGCGCTCCTACCGAAGCCGCTGGCTATCCCGGTGATTACCGCGGCCGCGCCACTGTCCGCTACAGCCCCCAGCCGGACGGGGATCCGGATCCGGGCGAAGTGGTGTGGACCTGGGTCCCCTACGAGGAGGACCATGGCCGAGGGAAGGACCGGCCGGTGCTGCTGGTGGGACACAACGGGCCCTACCTCCTGGGGCTGATGCTGACCAGCAGGGACCGGATTCCTGCCGGCACCGCTTCCACAGGATACGTGGACCTCGGCGCGGGCGGCTGGGACAGGCAGGGCAGGGCCAGCGAGGTACGGCTGGACCGTGTCCTCCAGATCCGGCCGGACAGCATCCGGCGTGAAGGCGCGGTATTGGACAAGGCGCGTTTCGAAAAAGTGGCGGCCGGACTGCGCAGGCAACACGGCTGGACCTGAGCGCCTGGAATGGCCAGAGCCGCCGCTGACCTGCTAGTCTTTATTGCTGTGTGTCCGTGCAGGTCGACGGTCACTGATGGTTGGCCGCCATAGGTATCCCCACGCCGCTCAGTCAAGGCCAGCCTGAAAGCCCTCTAGACCATTTCCGCATTACAAAGAGAGTTCACACGTGGCGAATATCAAGTCCCAGAAGAAGCGCATCCTGACCAACGAGAAGGCCCGCCTGCGCAACAACGCAGTCAAGTCCGAGCTGAAGACGGCCATCCGCGCCGTCAACACCGCTGTTGAGTCCGCTGACAAGGAAGCTGCTACTACTGCGCTCGTTTCTGCCAGCCGTAAGCTGGACAAGGCTGTCAGCAAGGGTGTTCTGCACAAGAACAACGCAGCGAACCGCAAGTCGGCGATCTCCAAGAAGGTCAACGCACTCTAAGGTTTCCAGTTCCCACGAACTGATGGTGTGGCCGGTACCCTCGGGTACCGGCCACACGCCTTTAACCCTGCTACCGGTTTTAACCGTGCTACCGGTCCAGTCGTGCCACCGTGCCCTGAATCGTCCAATTCAGCGGGGGCGGCAGGCCGCTGTCCTTCCTTACTAGAACGCGGCACCGTTCAGGGCCGGGACGCCGGAGGGGACAGGAACTGACGGCAGCTTGAGGGGCTATCGGCCCTGGACGGACATCGCTATGACGGTCACAGCATGTTCCACCGCGTAGACCGGGTCCCGGGACAGGCCCTTGACCTGTGCGTCAGCCTCCGCCGTGGCCTGGATTGACCGCACCAGGCCTTCCGGGGTCCAGCGCCGGACGTCCCGCTGCGCCTGCTCCACCAGCCAAGGCTGCATGCCCAGCTCCGCTGCAATCTGCGCGGACGATCCGGAGGCCCCTGCAACCCGGGCCACTGTTCGCAGCTTCGATGCGAGGGCTGCCACCAGGGGCACCGGGTCTGCGCCGGTTGCGAGGGCGTGACGCAGCGTGGACAGTGCCACCGGCGCGTTTCCTGCCATTGCGGCGTCGGCCACCTTGAACGCCGTGGCTTCGACTCGGCCGCCGTAGTACTTGTCCACCGTTTCGGTAGTGACGGTGCTGCCCGCATCGGCTATCAGTTGTGCGCAGGCGGCGGCGAGTTCCGACAGGTCTGCACCCACAGCATTGACCAGGGCCTGTACGGCGTCCTGGTTAATCCGCCGCCCGGCTGCCCTGAACTCTGCAGTGACGAATTGGACCTTGTCCGCATCCTTCTTCAGCGGCTGGCAATCCACCACGGGCCAACCGCCCTTCCTGACGGCATCCAGGAGTTTTTTGCCGCGTACTCCCCCGGCGTGGCGCAGTACGACGACGGCGTCCTGTTCCGGGTGCTGGAGGTAGGCGAGGGCATCCGCGAGGAAGGCGTCGTTCATGCCCTCCACAGCTTCCACCTCAATGAGCTTGCTCTCGCCGAACAGTGACGGACTCACCTGCATGGTGAGGGCGCCAGGTTCATAGCAGGCAGCGTTCATGCGGCTCAGTTCAACGTCCGGCGAAGCCTCCCTGACCTGCGAACGGATCCTGTCCATGGCCCTGATGCCCAGGTACTCTTCCGGCCCGCTCACCAGCACGATCCGGTCCGGAGCTACATCCCGCCAGGAGGCGGTATTCGATGCCGTGGTGCGGGTTGCTCGCTTTTGCGCAGCGGCCATCGAAGGTCCCTTCCGGAGGTGTTATTGCAGTATCCCAGCCTGCCATGTCTGCGTCCCCGGTCCAAGCCGCAGGCGCGCCGGAGCCGCTGCAACCGCAGTTCCACCAGCTCGATCAACCGGACAGCTGCGGTGTGTGCCTCCCTTACCCTGCGGACGACCTGCAGGGGCCGGGCCGCCGCCCATACGGTGGCAAGCGTCACGGCGGACAACATCACCATGGAGAGCAAGCCCGGTATCCCCTCCGGCCACGGAAGTGCGGCCCCTGGCAGTTGTGCGGCAAAGCGGGAAACTGCTGCCACCCCTGCACTGAACATCCCGGCCACAGCTATCAGCGCCGCTGCCGCCCAGGGCAGCACGATCACCAGGGGCACCGCAACGGTGCCCAGGAGGGTGACGGGGGCAACCAGGGGCGAGACGGCTACGTTAGCCAGCAAGGAATAGGTCGCGAACTGTGGCTGCAGGAGAATGATGACGGGGCCACACAGCAATTGCGCCGACAACGGGACCGCGACCGCTGCAACAAGCCACCGCGGCACTGCCTCGGGAACCCAGCCCATGATCCGCCGTCCCAGGAGGATGATCCCCAGTGTGGCCAGCACGGACAGCAGGAATCCAAAACTGGAGCCCAGGGCAGGGTCAGCCAACAGAAGCCCGGTGACGGCGAGGCAGAGGAAGCTGAGGCCACGTCCTGAGCGACCGCCGGCCAGGGAGGCGACACCGATGGCGCCCATCAGCGCCGCGCGCAGGACGCTGGCATCAGGTCCCACCAGGACAACAAACAGGCCCAGGCCGGCAAGGGCTGCTGCAGCAGCAGGCGCGCGGGGCAGCCGCAAGCGACGGCACAACACCAACAGCGCCCCCAGCACGAGGCTGCAATTTGCCCCGCTGACCGCCGTCAGGTGCGTCATGCCCACGGCTTTCATCGCATTGCCCAGACCGTCATCCAAGGCGCTGGTATCACCGGTGACCATTCCCGGAAGCAGCCCGCGGGCATCAGGTGGCAGGAACGCGGCGGCGGAAACAAAACGCCCGCGCAGTTCCCTTGCTCCGGCGTCCAGCGCGGAGCCGCCGGCGGCGTTGCCGGGAGCCGTCGAAGCGGCCAGGGTTCCCGCGTCCTGCTCTCCGGGATCCGCGGGCCGCAGCTTGCCCGCTGCGCGCAGCGTCTGCCCGGGCACCGCGCCTGCCCACTCCTGCCCGCCCATCACCACGAGCCGGGCGCGGGTCCGCACCAGGACACCGCCGGCGGTCACCTCCCGCGTCCACACCGGCACCGCCCAGCGTCCCGACGTCTCCCCGAAGCCGCCCACGGTCCGGGGGTTTCCTGCAACCTCCACGACCGCGACGGCCGACCTGCCCGCCGCGATCGCCTCGGCGAGGGGCCCATCGAACCGCTGGCTGGACGCTGTTGCAGAATGGGCTGCGGCGGCAGCGCCCAGCAGCAGGGAAACGCCCAGCGCGGCCCGGAAACTCCGCCCCCTGCCCCCGAAGGTCCCCGGCGTATACGTGCGGCCGACGGCGGCACTTCCCTTGCGAGTCCGCCGGCCGTTCGCGGCGCGGGCCAGGATGAGCCCGCCGAGTGCCACTAGGAGGCAGCACAGGGCGGCCAGCCCCGCAGGCGGCAGCCAAAGCCCTGCCACTGAGGCGCCCCAAACCAGTGCTGCGGGGAGGACAAGCCGGAGGTCCGTACGCCGCCGTGGTCCTGCACAATTCGGGTCAGCTGCTTCCTTGGCCGTATGGCTTCCGGCAATCCGTTGGCGCAGGCGGTCCAGGCCCTTGGTCCAGTATCCCTTCAGCCAGTATCCCTGCAGGACCGTGTGGCGGCGTATGGGCAGTACTGGCGTGTGCAGCCGTGCCCGGGTTGTTGCGGGTGACGGTCCGGAAGGGGACGTTGTTCCAGGTGAAGTTGTTTCAGGGGGCTGCACTGTTCCTGAGCCGGCCGCCTCCGTGGGCTCTGTGCCGATGCCCTGGACCGCAGATTCGACGAACCGGTTCCAGGGACTGCGCGTTCGATTTCCGCAGGATTCCGCCACCCGCCTCCCCTGCCCTCTGTCCCCGCCCGTTCCCACTGCCACCCCGGCTCCTTATACCGTTACCAGGGGCAGCAAGGCTTCAAGCATCTTGGGCCCAACGCCATCCACCGCGTCCAGTTCTTCAACGCTTTTGAAGGGACCGTGTTCCTTCCGCCAGTCCACGATCCGTTGGGCCAGCACCGGCCCGACTTTGGGCAGGGTGTCCAGCACTGCAGCGTCCGCGGTATTGAGGTTGATCTTTCCGGCGGCCGA
Organism: Pseudarthrobacter defluvii; assembly: GCF_030816725.1. Classification (NCBI taxonomy): domain Bacteria; kingdom Bacillati; phylum Actinomycetota; class Actinomycetes; order Micrococcales; family Micrococcaceae; genus Pseudarthrobacter; species Pseudarthrobacter defluvii. The sequence continues at coordinate 1,898,177 of NZ_JAUSYG010000001.1, read as the reverse complement.
ACCGGATTCCGACCCCTGCTGGCCCATGCCGGTGGGCCCGCCTGCACCGCCTGCATCGGGAACGGAGGACGCCGGCTCTCCCCGCTGCGGTACGTAAATTTTCTGTCCGTCCTCCACCACGAGTGCAAGGTTCAGCCGGTTCACGTCGGCGTCCGCTGCCGCGCCACCCGCTGCCGCAATCGCGTCATCAACGCGGCTGCCGCTCTGCAACCGGATAACACCGGGCTTGGCCACGGCACCGGCCACGTGCACCACCACCAGCGCCCCGGTGGTGGGCTCGCCCTGCCCGCGATCAGTATCCGGGAGTGATTCAGCAGTCCCGGCCGGGGCTGGCCGATCGCCCGCTGCCCCGGTGCCTTCCCCGGAACTGGCACCGTTGAGGGGCAGGATCTCCGGAACCGCCGAACCCGCCTGCCACCAAAACCAGGCTCCAGCCGCCACCGCCAGGGCGGCCAGCAGAAGGGCAACACGAAGCCCCACGCGCCACCGGAGGGACGGCGCACCGCCGGAACCATCCCCGCGGCCGCTGCCTGTTTCAGTTCCGCCGGATTCCCCGGTTCCCCGGTACTCGAAACCGTCAGCCCCGGATCCAACCTCCAGGAGCCCGGCGCGTGCCTCCCCCAGGGCGGCCTGAAGCCTGGCGCCAGAATGCCGCGCCCGCTGATCAGCTCCTCCAGCATTCCGGCGTGACATGGCTCCACCCTAGGGACCCGCCATGCTGCCCGTCAGGAGCCACGGACGCTATGTGGAAAGTTGCGTCCCTCCGCTGGGACCGCTGGCTTTCACGCCACCATTCCGACTGGCCGGCGCTGCAGGGGCGCTTATTGGCTCTTCGCCTCTTCGACAAACCCCTGCGCAACTTGAGACATCAGGCTGAGGCCCTCCTCCTCGGTCATGTCCGAGCCCTGATTGAAGCCCATATCAAGAGAAATCGTTCCGTCCAGGACCCGAAGCCCGACAAAGGCGCTGTTCCCATCGAAGGAGCCCTTGGTCACGTAGGCCTTCTCGCCGATGTCCGGTCCCGGGAGGAGGTGGATGGTGAACTTTTGGGGCCCGGTAGCTCCGGACACCGTCTGGTCGAACGTGGCGCAGCGAACCATCAGCTCCTGCCTGTAATCAAAGTCAGCTTTGGCGAGGGCTTCCCGGGGAGCGCTCCTGACGTCGAAGAGGATCGTGCCGGCTCCGTGGCTACCGAGGTTGAACACTTCACCGAGGGCAAAGCCCATGGAGAGGTCCAATTGCGCCTCGTGCTGCCATGACCTATGGAAAACGTTGCACTCAGCTGGATCCGTGGGACCGAGTATGGACGAGACAGACGCAGACGCCGGCGGCTGCTGCATCTTCGCGTACGACTTGCGTGCCATGGCCGTGTCCTCGGCTCTTCCGCCGTGTGGCTCAAGGACTTGGCTGGTGATGGCCATGAGTTCCTGGTCTGTGAAGACTTTGGGAGACGATGTGGTTGGCTCTGCCACGGGCGTCGCGCTGGATGACTTTGTCGAGGTGGTAGTGCTGACGCTGGGTGACGGTGAAATAGCTGGTTGCCCGGACCCGCATGCGGTGAGGATCAACAGCCCAGCACCAAGAATCCCGGCTCTTCTAAACCAATCGGCGCACTTGGGCTGTTGGACGGAGCTCCCTGCTTCTCCATGCATCCGATCCACTCCTATCCGTAAGTTCCCTGGCGTTTGTACTTGCACCGGGCGCGGGCTGGTTCAGAAGTCGATGCCCTTGACCAACGTGACGAATTGGTCCTTGACCTGCTCACTTGTAGGCCCATCCGGTGAAATCAGGATCCGTGCGGTGAAGATAGCCATGTTCTGGCCCCTGGCTACCTGAAGCGACATATAGGTGATTGGCACCTCCCCGGAGGGGAACTTCTTCGGCTGCGACGCATCCTCCCGGAGGACGAACACGGCCGCATCCCCGATGCCGTTGAGCTCCTGGCCGTCCGGCGGCAAAGGCCCCGACAGAAGGGTCGCTCCCCCCTGATGGAACTCGATGGCGAACACCAGTGAGTCCGGACCCGGTGTGCCCCCGGCGCCGAAGGTGTACCGGCAGCTGCCCTCTCCTGGGGTGACCTGTGCCGTCGTCGTTGCGCCGAATGCGTTCTTGACCGCCTCCGGGCTCACCAGGGCACACACGGGGTTGTTGGTCGTCGGCTGCTGTCCGACGGGCGGTGCCGTCGGAACGTTGAGCGCACCTCCGTTGCCCCACCCTGCCTCGACGGTTGCCTGGGCCAGCGCACGGGCGATGCCGTTGCCGTCGGGAATGGTGTTGGCACCCGTGGGTCCCGGGACCGTAGGTGGCGGGAGCAGGAAACGCAGATCGAGGGACTCCTTGCCCCGCACGGCCTTAAGCACAGTGTTGGCGGACGCCCCGTTGCCTTCGCCGCGGAACCAGCCGCTCCACTGCATGCAGGCGAAGTCCCCGATACCGGCCACCGGCGAACAGTCAGGGGTCTTTTCCGCCTCAGCGATCTGCGCTGCTGATGCGGGTGATGTCAGCGACACTGAGAGGACCTGCCCCTTGTCTGACTTGTTCATGTAGCCGCACACGTAGGCCGGGCTCCCCGCCGGCTTGCCGCCTTGCCCCACTTGCACCAAACCGGGGTCGATCCTGGCGGCGATCCCGGGAGTTATCAGGTCGCAGGCCGGGCTGCCTGATCCGGACGGGGGCGAATGGGTTGGTGACGTGGGCGTGCCACCTTGAGCGCAAGCCGCCAGGAGAAAAACCAGTGCCACGGGAAGCCCCATCGCTTTCCGGACAAAATCTACCCGGGGCGCACGCATGAGTTTCCTCCCTTCCGGGAGCCGTCCCGGGACGGGGCGGCGTAATGCGACGAGGTTACGAGTCGGCAGGAGATGCCACCAGAGGCAAAGGACCTTCAGGGCCTCTATGGGGACTGGTCGGCGCCGCCGTCGGGCCCGCCGTCCACCCTGCCCACAATGACGGCGAGGACGCCAAGCCCTGCGTGGGCGGCCAGGACCGCGGGAAGGGAACTGATCTGGGCGGGAGGACAGTCAGGAAGAGCCGCCTCAAGCCTGGCCGCCAGGCTCTCCGCCTCCTCCGGGTTGCCGAAGTGGTGGACGGCAAGGCAGACGGACTCGCCCGGATGGAGCACCGCCTCCGCCACCACGATGTCTTCAAGGCGCGCCACCGCCTTCGCGGCAGAACGCACCTTTTCGAGCGGGATGATCCTGCCGCCGTCAACTGCCAGGATGGGCTTGATGGCAAGCACGGTGCCCAGGAGTGATGCCGCCGCTCCAATGCGCCCGCCACGGCGCAACTGTTCCAGGCTGGGCACGTAGAAAAAGACCTTGGTGCGTTCCGCTTGGGCTGCCGCCGCAGCGGCCACCGCCGCCCGGTCGGCACCGGCTGCCGCCGCCTCCACAGCGGCCTGGACCGCCAACCCTTGCGCCATGCCAACCGTGCGGGTGTCGATTACGTCCACCGGGATTCCTACCCTGGCGGCAGCCAGCCGCGCGGAATCCGCAGTACCCGAAAGCTCACCCGAAATGTGGACCGAAACGATACCTTCGAACCCGCGGAGCTGGGCAGCGCGGTAAGCCTGCTCGAACTGCCCGGGCGACGGCCGGGACGTCTTGACCGGCGTCCCCGCGGCCAGGGCAACGGCGATGGTCTCCAGGATGTCGTCTTCGCCCTCTCCGTAGATCTCAGCGCCCACCATGACCGGCATGGGAGTCACCGTCAGGATTCCGTCGCCCGGAAGTCCGCGTGAATAGTCCGCCGGCAGGGCAGCAGCCGAGTCCGTGACGACGGCGGTGCGCACCACAGCGCTTCCGCCGCGTCTCGTGCCGGGCCGGGCCGAGGTTCGGAGGCCGGAAAGCCGTGCACGGACCCATGGCCACGCGGCGGCGTTGGTATCAGGCAAAGGCCCTCCTGGGGACGGTTACCGGCTTATCCACGACCGGCCGCCGGAGAACTCCGACGGCCGGTCGACGCTGCGGATGCGGCTATGCCGGAACGATGTTGACCAGCTTAGGGGCACGGACGATCACTGTCCGGATGCCCCGGCCGTCAAGGGCACGCTGGACGTTTTCCGACGCCAGGGCCAGCTCGCGGAGCTGGTCCTCGGATACGTCAGGGGACACTTCCAGACGGTCGCGGACCTTGCCCTGCACCTGGACAACGGCGGTGACCGTCTCCTGGACCAGGAGCGCGGGGTCGTGCACGGGCCAGCCTGCGTTGGCCACGGAGGCGGGGTGGCCCAGCAGGTTCCACATGTCCTCGGCCGTGTAGGGCGCGAACAGGCTGAGGATTACGGCAACCGCTTCGGCGGCTTCGCGTACTGCAGGATCCGCTGCGCCCGCACCGGAGTCAATCGCCTTGCGGGTGGCGTTGACCAGCTCCATGAGCTTTGCCACCACCACGTTGAACTTGTTGGCGTCCAGCAGTTCGGCGGCGTCGGCGATGGTGCGGTGCGTGACCGAACGCAGCCCGCGGTCTCCGGTGGCGGCGTCCACACCGGGTTCACTGGTGACGTCCTGGGCCAGACGCCAGGCCCGGGCCAGGAACTTGGCGGAACCGGACGGCGACACGTCGGCCCAGTCCACGTCGTCCTCGGGCGGGGACGCGAACACCATGGTCAGGCGGACAGCGTCAACGCCGTACTTGTCCAGCTGCTCGCCGAGGTCAACGCCGTTGCCCAGGGACTTGCTCATGGCCTTGCCGCCGTTGAGCACCTGGCCCTGGTTCAGCAGCGCACTGAACGGTTCGTCGGCATCGATCATGCCCAGGTCGTGGATGACCTTGGTGAAGAAGCGCGCGTACAGAAGGTGGAGGATGGCGTGCTCCACACCGCCCACGTACTGGCCCACCGGCATCCAGTCATTGATCTTCTGCGGGTCGAAGGGCCCCCCGGTGTAGTGCGGCGAGACGAAGCGCAGGAAGTACCAGGACGAGTCCACGAACGTGTCCATGGTGTCGGTGTCCCGCTTGGCCGGCCCGTGGCAGGTGGGGCACTCCACGTTGACCCAGGACTCCGCCGCAGCCAGGGGCGAGGTGCCCTTGGGTGCCAGGTCCTCACCGCGGAGGTCCGCGGGCAGGGTGACCGGGAGCTGCTCGTCAGGGACGGGAACTTCGCCACAGGACGGGCAGTGGATGATGGGGATTGGCGTGCCCCAGAAGCGCTGGCGGCTGAGCAGCCAGTCGCGGAGGCGGAAGTTGACGAACTTCTCGCCGGTCCCCTGCTTCTCCAGCATGGCAATGGCGGCCGGGATGGCCTCACCCTTGGGCAGGCCGTCCAGCTCACCTGAGTTGATGAGGGTGCCCTCCCCCGCGGTGGCGGTGCCGGACACGGCAGGATCCTCTTCACCGGTGTCCAGGACGGCGCGGACGGGCAGGTCGAACGCACGGGCGAAATCGAGGTCACGCTGGTCGTGCGCGGGGACGGCCATGATGGCGCCCGTGCCGTAGTCGGCCAGGACGTAGTCGGCGGCCCACACGGGCAGCTTCTCACCGTTCAGCGGGTTGATGGCGTAACGGCCGGTGAAGACACCGGTCTTCTCGCGCTCGGTGGACTGGCGTTCGATCTCAGAGAGCGCCTTGACCCGTTCGCGGTATTCGTCCAGGGCGGCGGCGTGCCCGTCGGTGACGAGCTCGACGGCGAGCGGCGCGTCGGCTGCCACCACGAAGAATGTTGCCCCGTACAGGGTGTCAGGGCGGGTGGTGAAGACCGTGACGTCCTTGGCGGGCTTGCCGCCGTCGGCCTCAATCACGAACTTCACGTGCGCACCCTCGGACCGGCCGATCCAGTTCTTCTGCATGGCCAGGACGCGTTCGGGCCAGTGGCCGCGGAGCTCGTCCATGTCATCCAGCAGGCGGTCCGCGTAGTCGGTGATCTTGAAGTACCACTGGTTCAGGGACTTCTTGGTCACGGTGGTGCCGCAGCGCTCGCAGGCGCCGTTGACAACCTGCTCGTTGGCCAGGACGGTCTGGTCCTTGGGGCACCAGTTGACCGGGGAATTCTTGCGGTAGGCAAGGCCGCGCTCGTAAAAGCGCTTGAACAGCCACTGCGTCCAGCGGTAGTACTCGGGATCAGAGGTGTGCAGCCGGCGCGACCAGTCGGCGGAGATCGCGTACCGCTTGAAGGAGGCTGCCTGGGTGTCGATGTTGGCGTACGTCCACTCGCTGGGGTGGGCGTTGCGCTTGATGGCCGCGTTCTCCGCGGGCAGGCCGAAGGAGTCCCAGCCGATGGGGTGCAGGACGTCGTAGCCCTTTTGCCGCAGGTAGCGCGCCACCACGTCGCCCATGGCGAACGCCTCGGCGTGGCCCATGTGGAGGTCGCCGGACGGGTACGGGAACATGTCAAGCACGTAGCGGCGCTCCCGCGACCCATCGTCCACCGGGGTGAAGACCTTGAGGTCTTCCCACACCTGGGGCCATTTGGCCTCCATGGCGGTGAAACTGTAGGTGCCCTCTTCAGGCTCCGCCGATACTGTTGTTGCTGTTCCGGTCTCTGTCTCCGGCTGAACGCCCACTGCTGCCCTCTTCTGTTCTGTTACGGCATCTGTGCTGCCATAACGGCCTGATCCTCCTGCTGCCGGCCCGGCGCCATGCCCCGGACACACAAAAGCCCCTCTCCATGGAGGGGCTGCCGCTCAGCTGTCCGATAATCGGAGCCGGCGGCTAACTAAGCAGAAGGATCGCACGCATGGATCTACTTTAGCGCACCGGCACGTTGCCTGCCTCAGCCGGGCCTTACGGCCCGTTGCATTACCCGGGGCAAGCGCGCATGATCATCCCAAAACGTTGGGAGGCGGCACACGATGTCAGAGGCAACCGCTGCCGGCCCTCCTGAAGGGCGGCCCCTCTCCCTGTGGCTGGCAACCGCCGGCACCACCGACTACCCGGAACTGCGCGGCACCGTGGAAGTGGACGTGGCAATCATCGGCGGAGGGGTGGCCGGGTTGACAGCAGCGCTGGCCCTGAAACGTTCGGGCCGCTCGGTGGCGGTCCTTGAAGCCGGCCGGATCGGCACCGGCGTGACCGGGCACACCACGGGCAAGGTAACGTCCCTGCACCGCCTTGCGTACACAGAACTGCTGCGCAGTCATGGCCTGCCCGCTGCCCGCATCTACGGACTGGCGAACCAAGCCGCAGTGGAATACATCGGTGCGGTGGTGGCAGCGGAGAACATTTCCTGCGGCTTCCGCCGGGTAGCGAACTACACCTTTGCCACGGACCGTGACTCGCTGCCGCAGCTTCAGGCAGAAGCAGGGCTTGCTGCCAGTCTCGGCCTTCCGTCAACCTTCACCGCCGATGTGCCCCTGCCGTTTGCCGTGGCCGGCGCCGTCAGGTTCGATGGCCAGGCGCAGGTTCATGCCGTCCAGTACGTCCAGGGACTGGCTGGAAAGGTGGACGGAGACGGGAGCTTCGTCCTGGAACGGACGCGCGCCCTGGAACTGCGCGAGGGCACGCCCGTCATCGTGGCCACCGAAAACGGGACCCTGCGGGCCCAGGACGTGGTGGTGGCGACGAATGTTCCTTTCGGAGACAATGGCCGGTTCGAAGCATTGTGCCGGCCGCACCGCTCCTACATCGTCGCCGCGCCCGTTGACGCCCCGCCCTTAGACGCCACGTTCATCAGCGCCGACGAACCCATGCGTTCACTGCTGACGGTCCGCCTGAACGGGGTGACCTTCCTGCTGGTGGGCGGCGAGGGCCATCCCGCCGGCGAGCAGGCGGACCCTGCACCGCGCCATGCCAGCCTGGCCCGTTACGCGCGGGGCCGTTTCGGAGCCGGGACGGTGGCCTACCGCTGGTCCACCCAGGACGGCTTGCCGCTGGACGGACTGCCCTACGTCGGGCCGCTGACCCCGGAGAGCCGGCATGCTTTCGTCATCACGGGTCTGCGCAAATGGGGCCTGACAAACGGCACGGCAGCGGCCCTGATGCTGGCAGATCTCCTCAACGGCACACGCAACGAATGGGCGGCTCTGTTTGACAGCAACCGCGCCCCGTCGCCGGCCACAGCGGCAGCGGGGGCGCCGGCAGTCCCGGCAGCGCAGGGGCCTGGCGCGAATGGGACTGAGGAAGCCGCCAAGGCAGATTCCCCGCGGCGGGTCGCGGAGCTGGGCCTTGGTGACGGCGCCGTCATTGAAACAGACGGGACCAGCACGGCCTGCTACCGGGATCCCGCCGGAGATATGCACGCCGTGTCCGCGACCTGCACCCACCTGGGGTGCACGGTCGGCTTCAACCGGGGAGACCGCACATGGGACTGCCCCTGCCACGGCTCCCGGTTCGATGTGGACGGCAGGGTCATCCAGGGGCCGGCCACGGGGAATCTGCCGCCGCGCCCCATACCCTGACACCCTCCTTCCCCGGCGCCCGGCCGGACATGGCAAGGGCCGCCCTGCCTGAAAAAGCAGGGCGGCCCTTGGGGGTTGAAGGACTCTACCTGACGTCCTCGTCGACCCAGTCCATGGACTTGGTGACAGCCTTCTTCCAGAGCCGCATCTGGCGTTCCTGTTCGGACTTGTCCATCTGCGGTTCCCAGCGCTTGTCCTCCGACCAGTTGGCGGAGCATTCGCCCAGATCCTTCCAGAACCCGACAGCAAGGCCCGCCGCATAGGCAGCTCCCAGCGCAGTGGTCTCGATGACCTTGGGGCGGATGACCGGGACGCCAAGGATGTCCGCCTGGAACTGCATCAAGGCATCGTTGGCCACCATGCCGCCGTCGACCTTCAACTCACTCAGCGGCACGCCAGAGTCCGCGTTGACGGCGTCGAGCACCTCGCGGGTCTGGAACGCGGTGGCTTCCAGCGCTGCGCGGGCAATGTGGTTCTTGTTGACGAACCGGGTCAGGCCCACGATCGCACCGCGGGCATCCGAGCGCCAGTACGGAGCGAACAGGCCGGAGAAGGCCGGGACGATGTAGACTCCGCCGTTGTCCTTGACCGACGCAGCGAGGGTTTCCACCTCCGGGGCACTGCTGATCATGCCCAGGTTGTCGCGGAGCCACTGCACGAGGGAGCCCGTGACCGCGATGGACCCTTCGAGGGCGTAGTGCGGTTTGGCGTCGCCCAGCTTGTACCCCACGGTGGTGAGCAGCCCGTTCTTCGAGTGGACGATTTCCTCGCCCGTGTTGAAGATCAGGAAGCAGCCCGTGCCGTAGGTGTTCTTAGCTTCGCCGGTGTCGAAGGCGGCCTGGCCGAACGTTGCGGCCTGCTGGTCGCCAAGGATGCCCGCCACCGGAGTCTCGCGGAGCAGCTGCGAGCTGTGCACGGTGCCATACACCTCGGAGGAGGACTTGATCTCCGGCATCATGCTGCGCGGCACGCCGAAGATGCCGAGGATCTCGTCGTCCCACTGCAGGGTTTCGAGGTCCATGAACAGGGTCCGGGAGGCATTGGTGACGTCGGTGACGTGGACGCCGCCGTCAACGCCGCCAGTCAGGTTCCACAGGACCCAGGCGTCGGTGTTGCCGAAGACCAGGTCCCCGGCCTCTGCCTTTTCCCGGGCTCCGTCAACGTTGTCCAGGATCCATTTGATCTTTGTGCCGGAGAAGTAGGTGGCCAGCGGCAGGCCCACTTTCTGTTTGAAGCGTTCCGCGCCGCCGTCCCTGGCCAGCTCGTCCACGATGTCCTGGGTGCGGGTGTCCTGCCACACGATGGCGTTGTAGACGGGCTTGCCCGTGGTCTTGTCCCACACCACGGCGGTTTCGCGCTGGTTGGTGATGCCGACGGCGGCAATATCGTGCCGCGTCAGGTTCGCCTTGGACAGGGCCGAGCCAATGACCTCGCGGGTGTTGTTCCAGATTTCCGTGGCGTCGTGTTCCACCCAGCCGGCCTGCGGGAAAATCTGTTCGTGTTCCATTTGGCCGCTGGAGACAATGGCTCCGCTGTGGTCGAAAATGATGGCGCGGGTGCTGGTGGTGCCCTGGTCAATGGCGATTACGTACTGGTTCATGGTGACGTCCTTGTCTTGTTGTGTGAACTGGTTGCCGGGAGATTAGGAGGCGGCGGTGACGATGATGGGAGCGATCCTTGCAACAACTCCGGCCAAGGCGCCGCCCACAAGCGGACCAACCACCGGGATCCAGGAGTAGCTCCAGTCGCTGGAGCCCTTGCCCTTGATGGGGAGCACTGCGTGGGCGATGCGGGGTCCCAGGTCGCGGGCAGGGTTGATGGCGTAGCCGGTGGGTCCGCCAAGGGAAACACCGATGCCGACCACGAGCAGCGCCACTGCGAGCGGGCCAAGCCCCGAGGGGGTGCCACCGAGGGTGAGGATGACGAAGACCAGGACAAAGGTTCCGATGATCTCGGTGATCAGGTTCCACGGGGTGGAACGGATGGCAGGGCCGGTGGAAAAGGTCCCGAGCTTACCTGCAGGCTCGGGCTCGTCATCAAAATGCTGTTTGTAGGCCAGCCAGCAGACTACGGCGCCGAGGAATGCGCCCAGTATCTCGCCGCCGAAGTAGGTCAGGGTGGAGGCGGTGTCGACGGCGACTCCCGGGGCGTATTCGGGCTTTCCATTGAGCAGCAGGCCGAGCGTGACGGCGGGGTTCAGGTGCGCGCCCGACTTGGCGGCGACGAAGACACCCGCGAAGACGGCGATTCCCCACCCCCATGTGACCATGAGGAACCCGCCGTTGTTGCCCTTTGTCCCCCGCAAAGCCACGTTGGCAACGACGCCGCAACCCAACAGGGTCAGCATGCCCGTGCCAAAGACTTCGGAGAGGAAGACTATTCCTAGAGACATCTTTGACTCCTTCTTTGTTTAGTTGTCGGTCCTCCGCGGGTGAAGGACCGTTGGGCCGGGACGCTGGCGCGCCCCGACCGGCTGCCCGGCCTTAGGCGACCAGGCTGTGCGTTTCCACGCGGTGGAAACGCTGCAGCACGTCCTGGGCGTGCTTGATCTCAGCGGCGCGGGTTGCTGCGTCCCACTTGAGCGGAACAGACAGCACCTCCGCCATTTCGTTGAGAAGTTCTCCGGTGACCAGCCCCCGGAAGGCGAGGGAGGTCCGCCGGATGAGGACATCCACCAGGTGCCCCACCTGCTCGTTGGCCGCCATGAACTCCAGTTCACGGACGCTCAATTCACGGGTGGACCGCAGCGCGTGGTCGGGTTCCGCATCGAGATATGCGATCACCGCTTCGGCCCGGGTGCCGTAACGGGTCAGGAGGCCGGCCGTGCGGTCTGCGTCCCGGCCGGGGACCATGTGGCCCTTGATCCACGCCTGCACGCCCGCGTCGTCGGACGGGAAGCCGGCGCCGCCGCCAATGGGGAGCTGCGCAGTGGAAACCTTGCGCTGCACGCCGAGTTCGGAGAGGACCTCATTGGTCAGGTGCTCGGCGAGGGCGCGGAAAGTGGTCCATTTGCCGCCTACCAGGCTCAGGACGACGGCGCCGCTCCCGTTGTCCCCGGAAGCGCGGCGTTCGATGCGGTAGTCGCGGGAGACGAAACCCGGCTGGGTTGCGTCATGGCTTGGAAGGGGGCGCACGCCGGAGAAGGTGTAGACGATGTCATCGGGAGTGACGTCGATCGAGGGGAAAACGTGGCCGATCAGGTCGAAGAAGTACTCGATCTCTTCGTCGGTGCAGACGGCGTCCTCGGTCATGTCCGCGTCCACGTCGGTGGTGCCCACCAGCACGCGGTCGCCCATGGGGTAGATGAGGACAATCCGGCCGTCGGTGTGCTCGAAGAAGATTTCGCGTCCGCGGCAGGCGGCGAGGAGGCCGGGATGGTCAAGCACGATGTGCGAGCCCTTGGTGCCTCCCATGAAGGACGAGGCGGCCCCCATTGCCTCGTTGGTGAGGTCCACCCAGGCACCGGTGGTGTTGACGATGATGTCGGCCGTGAAGTCGAATTCCTCCCCGGTGAGTTCGTCGCGAAGCCGGACGGTGCCGCCACGGCCGGTCCCCGGGTTCGGTGCCGACGACATGGTCTGCAATGAGAGGTAGTTGCTGGCGCGGGCTGTGTTTCCCTGCGCCGCGGCCTGGGAATTTCCCGCCCGGCCGGCCTTTTCGCCGTCCTGCAGGACGTCGAGCGTCAGCCGCTCAGGGTTGTGGACGGAGGCGTCGAAGTACGTGGCGGTGTATTTGACGTCGGGCCGGAGGGCCGGCAACTCCTCGAGGGCTGCCTTGTGCGTGCGGAACTGGTGCCGGGGCACGGTCCCGCCGTCCCGGGAGAACGAGTCGTAGAGGCTGAGGCCGGCCTTGATGAGGAACGCGCCGCGCTCCTTGGGCTTGCCCTGCTGCTTGTGCGTCAGGAAGCGCAGCGGTGCGGACAGGATCCCGGAGAAGGTGCTGAAGATCGGGATGGTTGTCTGCAGGGGCTTGACGTAGTGCGGGGCAATCTTCAGCAGGCGGTTGCGTTCCACCACGGACTCGCGGACCAGGCGGAACTCGCCGTTCTCCAGGTACCGGATGCCGCCGTGGATCATGTGCGAGGATGCGCCACTGGCGCCCTGGCAGTAGTCGCCGCGCTCCACGAGGGCGACGTCGACGCCCTGCAGGGCCAGATCACGGAACGTGCCTACTCCGTTGATGCCACCTCCCACCACCAGTACCTTGGCGTGGGGACGGCGCCGCAGGCTGTGGACCGACGGACGTTCGGCGCCGGGAAGGGGCGCAGCAGCAGAGGGTTGAACAGATGAATCCTTGGGTCCCAAAACGACTCCCTTGGGGCTTTGTGTGATGCGGATACCGCTGGGTGGCACCGCCGTTCTGCTCTATTGTTTGGAGAAATGGAAAATGGAGTCAAGGACTATGCACAAACGTGCAGAACGGAACTGAGGTGGCACTTTCCCGGGACCAAGACGCCCTCCGAGCTGCACAAATGTACTATCTGCAGGATCTGACGATGGATGCGATCGCGCGTGAACTCCGCACCTCCCGGTCCACCGTTTCCCGCCTCCTCTCTTCCGCGAGGGAGTCGGGCCTGGTACAGATCCAGATCCGCAACCCCCTGGACACCGGACCTGAACTGGAGGGGATGATCAGGCGCCGGTACAACCTGGATGTGCATGTGGTTCCGATCCTGGGGACGCTCAACGAAGCTGAGACCCTGGACCGGGTAGCCATGCAGGCCGCCCGGACCATCGGGCCTCTGGTCGACTCGAATGCCATCATCGGGGTGGCCTGGGGATCGACGCTCAGTGCGGTGAGCCGGCACCTCACCAGGAAGATCACGCATGACAGCGTCATCGTCCAGCTCAACGGCGCCGGGAACATGCACACCACCGGCATCACCTACGCAAGCGACATCATGCGCAGGTTCGGCAGCGCATACGGGGCCCGGGTGGAGCAGTTTCCCGTCCCGGCCTTCTTCGATCACGCCGCCACCAAGACCGCCATGTGGAATGAACGGAGCGTGCAGCGCATCCTCGAGCTGCAGGCCAAGATGAGCATCGCCATTTTCGGTGTCGGCTCCGTGCACGCCGACTATCCCAGCCACGTTTACGCCGGCGGCTACCTGGACGAGGACGACCTGAACGCCCTTGCCAACTCGGACGTGGTGGGCGACGTCGCCACCGTTTTCTTCCGGGGGGACGGCTCCTCAGACGGGATCGTCCTCAACGAAAGGTCCACCGGCCCTGCACTGGCCCAGCTGCGTCAGGTCCGCCGCAGGATCTGCGTGGTGTCCGGGGTGTCCAAGATCAACGGCCTCCGCGGGGCCTTGGCCGCGAGGCTCGCCACCGACCTCATCCTTGATGAAGCCACCGCACGCCGCCTGGTCGATTACGAGGGGCTCACGAGCTGAAGTGGGTAGAGTCGTTGCCATGAGAACCTCACCCCGGCTCAGCCTGAACAACGGCGTGCTGATAGACCAGCTCGGCTTTGGGCTGTACAAGGTGCCGGCGGCAGACGCGGAAGGACTGGTGGCCACCGCGCTCGCCGCCGGCTACCGCCACTTCGACACGGCCGCCATGTACGGCAACGAAACCGGCGTGGCCCGGGGCATCAGCTCCCAGCTGGGCGCGGGCTCCGGCAGCGGCGGTTCCGGCGAACTGTCCCCGTCCCTGAGCCGGGAGGACGTGTTCGTCACCACGAAGGTGTGGAATGACCACCACGGCTACGACGCCACGCTGCGTGCCTTCGACGACTCCATGGTCAACCTGGGCCTGGACTACGTGGACATGTACCTGATCCACTGGCCCTGCCCCCGCAAGGGCCTCTTCCCTGAGACCTACCGCGCACTGGAAACGCTTTACCGCGAAGGCAGAGTCCGAGCCATTGGCGTCAGCAACTTCCAGCCGGCACACCTCGACCGCCTGCTGCAAAGCGCCGAAGTGGTTCCCGCGGTCAACCAGATTGAACTTCACCCCTGGCTGCAGCAGGAAGAACTGCGCCAGAAGCACGCAGAACTGGGAATCCGTACCGAAGCTTGGAGCCCGCTGGGCCGCGGCCAGGTGCTGGCCGACCCCATCATCCAGGCCTGCGCTGCCGAGCACCGGAGGACCCCCGCCCAAGTGATTCTGCGCTGGCACATGCAGCTGGGGAACATCGCCATCCCCAAGGCCAGTTCCGAAGCACGCATCCGGGAAAACCTCGATGTCTTCGGTTTCGAGCTCTCAGAACGCGATCTGGCTGCTATCAACGCACTGGACCGCGGGCAGCGGACCGGATCGCATCCGGACAACGTCAACTAGGCCCGGCACATGGATACCGTGAACCCGGGGCCTTCCCCCGGGCCTGCATACCTCAGCGCCGGCCTTGCCGCCCGCGCTTCCGCCTCCACCGTGGCCCTCGACGGCGGCTCGGTGGCTTTTTGGACGTATGAGCCAGTCGTGGAAACCCCGGAGACCCGCACCATTTTGGTGGTGCATGGATTCCGGGGCGACCACCACGGACTCCTTCGCGTCGCAGACCAGCTCCCGGACATGCGCATCATCATGCCGGACCTGCCAGGCTTCGGCAGCTCGGACGCTTTCGCCCGGGACCCGCACTCGGTGGAGCGTTACGGGCAGTTCATCACCGACTTCATGGCCGCCCAGGCCCTGGGGCCGGATACGGTTCTGGTGGGACATTCGTTCGGGTCCATCGTGGCGGCCCATTTCGTAGCCAGGAACCCTGACGCCGTGCGCCCCCTGATCCTGATCAATCCCATCGCCGCCCCGGCACTGGAAGGGCCCAAGGGCGTCATGACACGGCTGGCAGTGCTGTACTACAAGCTCGCCGCACGGCTCCCCCGAACGCCTGGCCTGGCCCTGTTGCGTAATCCGTTGATCGTGCGGATCATGAGCGAAACCATGGCCAAGACGCGGGACCGGGAGCTGCGCGCTTTCATTCACGGCCAGCACCACGCCTACTTCAGTTCCTTCGCCGACCGCGACAGCCTCCTGGAGTCCTTCACTGCCTCCGTCAGCAGCCATGTCGCAGAGGTGGCGGAACAACTGGAACTTCCTGTGCTGCTGATCGCCGGCGAAAAGGACGAAATTGCAACTCTTCCCAACCAGCACCAGCTCCTGGCCCTGCTGCCGGACGGGGAACTGAAGGTGATCCCCGCCGTCGGGCACCTCATCCACTATGAAACACCGGAACCGGCCGCCCGCTACATCCGCAGCTTCCTGAAGGACCACCCCGCGTGAAGATTGTCATCGATGCTCGTTTTACCCGCACTGACCACCACGATGGCATCAGCCGCTATGGGGCAAGCCTGATCGCTGCCACGGCGAAGATCGCCGATGTGTCCATGCTGGTGTCCGATGTGCGGCAACTGGCCCTCCTGCCTGATGTTCCTTACACGCTGATCAGCAGCCCGCTCTCCCCCCGGGAACTGTTCATCGCGCGGACGGTGAACGGCATCGGGGCGGACGTGGTGGTGTGCCCCATGCAGACCATGGGCACCTGGGGCCGCAAGTACGGGCTGATCCTGACCCTGCATGACCTGATCTACTACGAGCACCCCACTCCCCCTGGTTTCCTGCCGGCGCCCGTTCGCCTGCTCTGGCGGCTGTACCACAAGGCCTTCTGGCCGCAGCGTCTCCTCCTCAACCGGGCCGACATTGTGGCCACCATCAGCCGGACCACCGAAGCGCTGATGGCCAAGTACCGGCTGACAAGCCGGCCGGTGCGCATCATCGCCAACGCCCCGCAACCCGCCCAGGAGTCCCGCAACCCGGACGACGGAGCGGACAGGACGATCATCTACATGGGATCGTTCATGCCGTACAAGAACGTGGAAACAATGGTGGCCGGCATGGCCGGGCTGCCTGGCTACACCCTGCACTTACTCAGCCGGATTACCTCCCAGCGGCGTGCAGAACTGGAACGGATCGTCCCGCCGGGCGCGTCCGTGGTGTTCCACAACGGCGTGACGGATGAGGAGTATGACGCGCTGCTGCGGCGGGCCACTGCACTGGTGAGCCTGTCCAGGGCCGAGGGGTACGGGCTTCCCCTGGTGGAGGCCATGGCCGTTGGCACCCCGGTGATTGCCAGCGATATTCCGATCTTCCGGGAAGTAGGCGCCGATGCGGCGATCTATGTGGACCCGGAGTCCCCCGGGCAGTTCGCCGATGCGGTGGGCCAGCTGAAGGACGACCGCCACTGGCAGGAAATGTCGGGCCGTGCCCTTGCCCAGGCGGCAGAGTTCAGCTGGGACGAATCGGCACGCCAGCTGGTGGACGCCGCGCACGAGGTCGTGGCGAAGCGGAACCGGGCGTAAAGCACGCCAGCCCTGGGAGCACGTCTGCAGCTACAGCACGTCAACGCCGTCCAGGCGCAGCTGCACCGGGTCAACCGTCCGTTTGGCTGCCACAGCTGCGCGGGTGATGCGCAGGACGCGGACGACGGCGGCCGCCTGGCCGTAAGGGAAGAACAGCAGGGTCCGTACGTCCTCGGCTGAGCGCCTGCCGGAGGGCGGTGCGGTAAGCAGCAGCGGTGCCGGGCCAGCGGTGCGCAGGGTGATTCCCGCGCCTCCAAGGTCGGCTTCCACGGCTCCCGTGTAGTGTTCGACAGCGGCCCGGGGCCCCGTGACGGACGCGATCCTTACCGCCGGAGGCAGCTGAAGCTCCATCCGCAGGGACAACTCACGCTGGGCGTAACCTGCCGGATCCCACCGCAGCAGGGCCCCGGTGGCGACTGTGTCCGTGGCCGTAACCACCACCAGCCCCTTGTCCGGGGCCGGACGCACCAGGGCGGCCGCGTTGAACCAGCGGCGCACTGTGTCTTCGCCGGCCCGGAGGGTCTCGCGGCGCAGCAGGGAATCCCCGTCCAGAAGGAGGGCGGCGGAATATCCGCCGTCCGCAACAGGTTCGGCCCCCACGGTGGCCACCACCAGAGCCTTGCCCGCGCCTACCTTGGCTTTCACCTGGTCGCCGGAGGACGTGATCACCGCTGTGCCGGGGAACGCGCGGCCAAGTTCCTCGGCAGTACGCAGGACTCCCGTGGCGCCCTTCCGAAGCCGCCGCCCCCCGCAGTGCGAACACTTCCAGTCCGGAGCCGGGGTGGAACACCAGCGGCACTGTGGCAGCGCCGATGTCCCCGCCAGTGCCAGCGGTCCCTGGCAGTGGCTGCAGCGGGCCGGTTCCCTGCACGTTTCGCACACCAGTGAGGGTGCGTAGCCTGCCCTTGCGACCTGCACCAGCACGGGGCCGCGCTCCAGTCCTTCCTTGGCGGCCTGCCACGCGGCATGCGGGAGGCGGGCAAGGGTGGCCAGGGGGTCCCGCGCCTGCTCGAAACTGTCCGCAGTGCTGACGACGCGGGGAACGGTCCTGCGGAGGATCCCCCGCTCAGCCTCCACGGGGACGGCCCACCCGGCTTCCACCAGCCGCTGGACCTCGGTGCTGCGGGCATGCCCCGCGAGCAGGCATGCGGTGCCTTCCTGCTCGGCCCGCAGGAGCAGGACTTCACGGGTATGGGCATAGGGCGCCCGCTGCTCGATGTGGAGGTCGTCGCCGTCGTCCCAGCAGGCCACCAGTCCCAGGTCCTGCACGGGTGCGAAGGCGGCCGAGCGCGTCCCGATGGCGATCTTCGCGCTGCCGGCCAGCAGCCGGAGGAAGTTCCGGTACCGTGGCGTGGGACCGTCGTCGGCGGTGAGCCTGGCCACCGCCTCCGCCGGAACCAGCCCCTTGAGCGCTTCCTCCAGCCGGTCCAGGTCCCGGTAGTCGGGAACCACCAGCACAGCACCCCTGCCGGAGGCGTAGGCCGCAGCGGCGGCCTCGGCAAGCAGGCCGGGCCAGCCCGCGGGCCCGTAGCCCTGCAGTGGATTGACGACGGCGCGGGGTGATCCCCCGCCGGCCAGGTGCCGCAGGAACGCCGAACCCGTGCGGTACGCACCCCATGCTGAAATGGCGGGGGTACCTGAAGGCTGCGGCGCGGGCACCGGTTCCGCCGCACCCAGTGAATCGGGATAGTCCTTTTCCAGCTTCGCTACCCGGGGCGGGACCGCCAGGCGGAGGACGTCGCTGACCGTGCCCGCGTAACGGGCTGCGACGGCGGCGGCAAGCTCCCTGACGGCGGGGGTGAGGACCTGGACCGGGGACACGACCTTTGCCAGAGGCACCAAAGCGTGTCCGGCGTCGGACTCCCCCACGCGTTCAAAGAGGAAACCGCTGAGGTCCTGGCCATTGAACTTGACCTTCACCCTGGTGCCCGGTTGTGCCGCCTGGTCCAGTGCGTCCGGCACGGCATAGTCGAAGGGACGGTCCAAATGCGGCAGGGAGGACTCGACCAGGACCCGCGCCACCGGAAGCTCCCCTGCCAGCGTGACGCCGCTGGGCATCCTGGGTGCGGGAAAACCCTGCAGCAGGGTGGGTTGGACGGAGCTCTCAGCAACCATGGCAGTTACCTCCGTTCAGCGCCGGTTGGACATGGACAGCCAAGCACCAGCCACTGACATTGGGCGTCCGGGCTGGGTTGGTCTTCCCTGTCGCGTGCCTGCAAACAGAGCCTCCGGCGGGAGCGCGGCTAGGCGTTGAAGAACGCTTTCAAATCATCCACCCGGTCCAGGCGTTCCCACGTAAAATCAGGGTCTTCCCGACCGAAGTGGCCGTGCGCGGCGGTCTTGGCATAAATGGGCCGCTTCAGGTCCAGGGCATCGATGATGGCACGGGGACGGAGGTCGAAGATTTCCGCGATGGCTTCGCTGATCCGGGCGGGATCCACCGTCTCGGTGCCAAAGGTCTCCACGTACGTTCCCACCGGCCGCGCCTGGCCGATCGCGTACGCGATCTGGATCTCGGCACGCTTGGCAAGGCCTGCGGCCACCACATTCTTGGCAACCCAGCGCATGGCATAGGCGGCGGAGCGGTCAACCTTGGACGGGTCCTTGCCGGAGAAGGCACCTCCGCCGTGGCGGGCCATGCCGCCGTAGGTGTCCACAATGATCTTGCGGCCGGTAAGCCCGGCGTCACCCACCGGGCCCCCAATGACAAACTCGCCGGCAGGGTTGAGGATGTTCGCGGCGCGGGAGATGTCGAGGTCCGCGGCGGCGAGGACAGGTTCGATGACGACGGCAGCGAGATCGGCGCGCAGCTGCTCCAGGCTTGCGCCCTCGGCGTGCTGGCTGGAAATGACCACCGTTTCAACGGAAACCGGGACGTCTTTGTCGTAGCCCACGGTGACCTGGGTCTTGCCGTCCGGGCGAAGATAGGCCAGCTGGCCCGTCTTGCGGACGTCGGTGAGGCGTTCGGAGAGCCTGTGGGCCAGCCAAATGGGCGTCGGCATGTAGGACGGCGTCTCATCGCTGGCGTAACCGAACATCAGGCCCTGGTCGCCCGCGCCCTGGAGGTCGTAATCATCCTCCTGGCGGCCTTCGCGGGCCTCAAGGGAGTTGAAGACGCCGCCGGCAATGTCGTTGGACTGCTGGCCGATGGATACGGACACGCCGCAGCGGGCACCGTCGAACCCGTTGGCTGAGGAGTCGTACCCGATGCCCAGGATCGTTTCACGGACGATCTGCGGAATCTCGACGTAAGCGTCGGTGGTGACTTCGCCTGCCACATGCACCAGGCCGGTGGTGGCCATGGTCTCCACGGCCACGCGGGACTCGGGGTCCGCGGACAGCAGGGCGTCGAGGATGGCGTCGCTGATCTGGTCGCAGATTTTGTCCGGATGGCCTTCGGTGACCGACTCGGACGTGAAGAGCCGGAGCGCGGAGGGCGTGGCCCCGTGGGTATGGGGAAGGTGCAGCGGTAAAGTCACTCAATTACCTTACTGGTTGGTGTCGGTGCTCCCGTCAGGGAGGAGTCGGTAGATGTCCCCGTGCTAAGCAAAGGTGGCCGGAAACACGTCAGGCAGCGGGCGAAACGGGTTCAGCTCGAGGCAACACGGTTCAGTTCACGGCTGATGCGGCTGATGATGGCTTCCGAAACCTCGGCCTTGGTACCGGACGCTTCCTGCGGTTCGGAGCCGGAGCGCGAAAGGATGACAACTGCGTTGGAGTCCTGCCCGAAGACCTTGTCCGTCCCCACATGGTTCACGACCAGCAGGTCGCAGCCCTTGCGCTGCAGCTTCGCCTCCGCATACGCCAGCACATCCCCCTGGCCGTCCCCGGTCTCTGCGGCAAAGCCCACGATGAGCTGCCCCGCTTCAGCCGGGTCCGCAGTGCGTTGCTCCACAAGCTCCTGCAGGATGTCCGGATTGCGGACCAGGGTGATGACAGGATCCGCAGTGTCGTCCCGCTTCTTGATCTTGGTGTCCGAAACGTCAGCCGGGCGGAAGTCAGCCACCGCCGCGGACATGATGATTACGTCGGACCCTGGAGCAGCGGCCAGCGCAGCCTCGCGGAGTTCCAGGGCAGTTTCCACCCGGACGACTTCCACGCCGGCTGGCGGCGTAACGTCCATGTGAGCAGCCAGCAGCCGGACCGTTGCGCCGGCGTTCCGTGCCGCAACGGCCAGTGCCACCCCTTGTTTACCTGAGGACCGGTTGCCGAGGAACCGAACGGGGTCCAGCGGCTCGCGGGTTCCGCCGGCGCTGATGGTAACGGTGCGCCCGGCGAGGGGCAGCTGGTAATCGGACTGCCCCTGGACCAAGGCCATGGCGGCCTCGAAGATTACCTGCGGTTCCGGGAGCCTTCCCGGGCCCGAGTCTGCTCCCGTCAACCGGCCGGAGGCGGGCTCCAGGACGGCAGCGCCGCGTGAGCGGAGCGTTTCGACGTTGGCCCGCGTGGCGGCGTGCTGCCACATTTCGGTGTGCATGGCGGGGGCGAACAGCACCGGTCCGTGGGCCATCAGCAGGGTGTTGGTGAGCAGGTCCCCGGCCTGGCCGGTGGCTGCCTTGGCCAGGAGGTCTGCGGTGGCGGGCGCCACCACCACGAGATCCGCTTCGTGGCCAAGCCGGACGTGGTTGACCAGGTGCACGTCGTCGAAAACGCTGTTGCTCACGGGGTTCCCGGACAGCGCCTCCCACGTGGCCGTTCCGATGAAGCGGGTGGATGCCTCCGTGGGAATCACCGTGACGTCATGTCCGGCTTCAGTAAAAAGCCGGAGGAGCGATGCCACCTTGTAGGCGGCAATCCCTCCCCCGACTCCGAGGACTATGCGCACGTGACCTCCGTCAACAGCAAGTCAGTTAAGCAGCAGGTCTACTCTGCGGCTTCGATCGGCGTGGAAACCAGCTTGCCTTCGTTGATCTCGCGCAGGGCAATCGAGAGCGACTTTTCGTTCAGCTTGGTGTCAACCAGAGGTCCGACGTATTCAAAGAGGCCCTCGTGAAGCTGGGCGTAGTAGGCGTTGATCTGACGAGCGCGCTTGGCACCGAAGATCACCAGGCCGTACTTGGAGTCGGCTGCTTCGAGCAGCGAGTCGATCGGCGGGTTGATGATGCCTTCAAGGTTCGTGGACACGAATTCTCCAAATTCCTAGCGGGCTGACGGTTCCGGCAGGTGTGGATGCGGTGTCAGCCCCATGAGTGAAACAAGCTCGTCCGCTGCCCGGCGGACGTCGTCATTGATGACGGTGTGGTCGAACTCCGGTTCAGCAGCAAGTTCCAGTTTAGCGGTTTCCAGGCGCCGCTGCTGTTCTTCGGGTGTTTCGGTGCCCCGGCCCACCAGCCGGCGGACCATCTCGTCCCAGGTGGGCGGGGCCAGGAAAACGAACTGGGCGTCGGGAACGGCTGCCTTGACCTGGCGCGCACCCTGCAGGTCGATCTCCAACAGCACGGACCGGCCTTCGGCGATGGCCCCGTTCACGGTGCTTTTCAAGGTGCCGTAGGTGTTCTGGCCGTGGACGACGGCCCACTCCAGGAGTTCGCCGTCGGCAATGAGCTGCTCGAACTCGTCCTTGCTCTTGAAGAAGTAGTGGACGCCGTCCACCTCCCCCGGCCGGGGTGCCCGGGTGGTGGCTGAGACGGAAAGCCACACCTCGGGGTAGTTGTCACGGATGTAGGTGGACACGGTGCCTTTGCCAACAGCCGTCGGACCTGCGAGGACTGTCAGTCCAGGTTTCTTGCTCACGTATTCCTTTTGCCGCAGTTGGGGGAAAGACAGGCGCCGCCTGCCTCAATGCTCGTCTATAAAATCTACCAGCGCCCGCCGCTGGTGGACGCCCAGTCCCCGGACCCTGCGGGAAGCAGCGATGCCCAGTTGCTGCATGATCGCCGCGGCGCGTACCTTTCCGATGCCGGGAAGGGCTTCGAGCAGCTCCGAGACTTTCATGCGTGCCAGTGCGTCGTCCTCCAGCGCAGAGCTGATGATGTCCGCCGCGGACCTGTCGCCGTTCCGCAGGCTCTCCTTGGCGGCGGCCCGGGTGGCCCTGGCTGCTGCCGCCTTGCCCAGGGCGTCGGCCCGTTCAGACGCAGATAAGGGTCGCAGAACCATCTCGGACACCCCCGGAGTCGGCGGATTTCATCCAAGGGCGGCCGCCCTTGGACCTGTCCTGAAACTACCCTCTGGTGCAGCCCGAATCAATGCATCCGGGCAACTGCCGTCCTATTGGCCCCGCAGTCCGTCCAGCGTTCCCAGGGCCGCCTCCCGAAGGCCGCGGATATCCGGTCCCGCCGCCAGGATGTCGCGGCTCGACGTTCCCAAGACGAACGGGTAGGCGCGGCCGAAGGTGGCGCGAAGGTCGGCCGGCGTTGCGCCCTGCGCCCCGAGGCCGGGCGCCAGGATGGGGCCGCGGAGGGCGGCAAGATCCAGGCCCAGGTCCATTAGGGCGCTGCCAACGGTGGCCCCGACCACCAGGCCCACGGACCCCAGGCTTCCTGCGTACCGGGAGTTTTCCGCTGCTGCGGCAGCCGCGATCCTGCGGGCCACGGAATCGTTTCCGCCCACGTGCTGGACCGAGGCGCCCTCCGGGTTGGAGGTCAGTGCCAGCACGAACACGCCGCGGCCCGTTTCCGCTGCAAGGTCCAGCGCCGGGCGCAGCGATTCGAAGCCCAGGTACGGGCTGAGCGTGACAGAGTCCGCCGCCAGCGGGGACTCGTCCCCCAGCCAGGCGTCGGCGTAGGCGGCCATGGTGGAACCAATGTCGCCGCGCTTGGCATCGGCGATCGTCAAAACGGATTCGTCCCGGGCGGTGGCCAGCACCTCCTCCAGCACCGCCATGCCGGCCGATCCATGGCGCTCGTAAAGCGCCACCTGCGGCTTGACCGCGGCAGCGAGCGAAGCCACTGCCTCCAGGGCGGTGAGGGAGAAGCGCCTTAGCCCGTCGACGTCGTCTTCCAGTCCCCAGCCCTTGAGCAGTGCCGGATGCGGGTCGATGCCCACGCACAGCGGGCCGCGGGCGGCCATGGCCGCACCGAGCCGGGAGCCGAAGGACTCCCGGCCGGCGCCTGGTACGTGTCCCGTGGCGGGTGCCTGCTCAGGCATGCTGCAGTGCCGCTTTCTGCGACTCAGCCAGCGCTGCCGCGTGCTCCTGCAGGCTGGTGACGGACCACTCGTAGGTGCGCATTGCTTCGATGGCCTGGACGGCGGCGTTGAATTCGGCCACGGTGGTGATGCACGGAATGCCGATGGAGGTTGCCGCGGCGCGGATCTCGTAGCCGTCGCTGCGTGCCTCGCCGCCGGAGGGGGTGTTGAAGACCATGTCGATCTCCCCCGCCACAATGAGGTCGGCGATGGTGCCCTCACCTTCGGCGCTGCTGCCCTCGGCGACCTTGCGGACGGGAGTGGCCTGGATGCCGTTGCGGCGGAGCACGTCGGCGGTGCCGCCGGTGGAGACGATCTCGAATCCGAGGTCCGAGAGCCGCTTGACCGCCATGATCACCGAGCGCTTGTCCCGGTTGGCCACGGAGACGAACACCTTGCCCTCGGTGGGCAGGGCGTTGTTGGCGCCGGCCTGGCTCTTGGCGAAGGCGGTGTCGAAGTGCTTGTCGATGCCCATGACCTCGCCGGTGGAGCGCATCTCGGGTCCGAGCAGGGAGTCCACTACCTTGCCCTCGAGGGTGCGGAACCGGCTGAACGGCAGCACTGCTTCCTTGACGGCCACGGGGGCGTCCAGCGGCAGCGTGGAGCCGTCGCCGGACTCCGGCAGCATCTTGTAGGCGCTGCGCAGCTGGTTGATGGTCACGCCGGTGCCGATGAGGGCCGCGGCCTTGGCCATCTGGACACCGGTGGCCTTGGAAACAAACGGGACGGTCCGGGACGCGCGAGGGTTGGCTTCCAGGACGTACAGGACGTCGGAGGCCAGCGCGAACTGGATGTTGATCAGGCCGCGGACGCCCACGCCCTCGGCGATGGCGCGGGTGGCGACGCGGACGCGCTCGACGACGTTGCTACCCAGGGTGATCGGCGGCAGGACGCACGCGGAGTCGCCGGAGTGGATGCCGGCTTCCTCGATGTGCTCCATGATGCCGCCCAGGTACATGTCCGTACCGTCATAAAGGGCGTCGACGTCGATTTCGACGGCGTCCTCCAGGAAGCGGTCGATCAGTACCGGGTGGTCCGGGGTGATCTCGGTGGCGTTGGCGATGTAACGGGAGAGGTTGGGCTCGTCGTAGACGATTTCCATACCGCGGCCGCCCAGGACGTAGGACGGGCGGACCAGCACGGGGTAGCCAATCTCGTCGGCGATCTTCTTGGCATCCTCGAAGGACACGGCCGTGCCGTTCTTCGGGGACACCAGGCCGGCCTTGTCCAGCACCCGGGAGAACGCCCCGCGGTGCTCGGCAAGGTCGATGGCTTCCGGGGAAGTGCCGAGGATGGGGACGCCTGCGTCGGCCAACTGCTGGGCCAGCTTCAGCGGGGTCTGGCCACCGAGCTGGACGAACACGCCCATGACGCCGCCGGTGCGTTCCTCGGCCGCGATAACCTCCAGCACGTCCTCGAGCGTCAGCGGCTCGAAGTACAGGCGGGTGGAGACGTCGTAGTCGGTGGAGACGGTTTCCGGGTTGCAGTTGACCATGACGGTCTCGTAGCCGGCCTTGCGCAGCGCCATGGAGGCGTGCACGCAGGAGTAGTCGAATTCGATGCCCTGGCCGATGCGGTTGGGGCCGGAACCGAGGATCAGGATGGACGGCTTGGAGTGCAGCGCAACCTCATCTTCCTCGTCATAGGCCGAGTAGTGGTACGGGGTGTACGCGGCGAACTCGGCGGCGCAGGTGTCCACGGTCTTGTAGACGGGACGGATGCCCAGGGCCTGCCGGACCCCGCGGACCACGGCCTCAGAGTTGTGAGTCAGGGTGCCGATCTGCTCGTCGGAGAAGCCGTGGCGCTTGGCGCGCTGCAGCATCTCCTTGGTGAGGACGCCGGCCTGCCGGATTTCGTGGGAGATCTCATTGAGCAGCTGGAGCTGGTCCAGGAACCAGGGGTCGATCTTGGTGGCTTCGAAGAGCTGTTCCACGGTGGCGCCGCCCAGAAGGGCGCGCTGGACCTGGTGGAGGCGTTCGGTGGTGGGGCGCTTGGCCTTCTCGATCAGTTCCTCGACCTGGTACTCCGGCACGGGGCTGAAGTCCAGCTGCGACCCCTTCTGCTCAAGGGAGCGCAGGGCCTTCTGCAGGGCCTCGGTGAAGTTGCGGCCCATCGCCATGGCTTCGCCTACGGACTTCATGGTGGTGGTGAGGGTGTTGTCTGCCGCCGGGAACTTCTCGAAGGCGAACCGCGGGACCTTGACCACCACGTAGTCGAGCGTGGGTTCGAAGGACGCCGGGGTCTTCTGCGTGATGTCATTGGGAATCTCGTCCAGGGTGTAGCCCAGGGAGAGCTTGGTGGCGATCTTGGCGATGGCGAAGCCGGTGGCCTTGGAGGCCAGCGCGGAGGACCGGGAGACGCGCGGGTTCATCTCGATGACCACCACGCGGCCGGTGGCGGGGTCGATAGCGAACTGGATGTTGCAGCCGCCGGTGTCAACGCCCACTTCGCGGATGACGGCGATGGCCACGTCGCGCAGCTTCTGGTACTCGCGGTCGGTGAGGGTCAGCGCCGGAGCCACGGTGATGGAGTCACCGGTGTGCACGCCTACGGGGTCGAAGTTTTCGATGGAGCAGACGACAACCACGTTGTCGTTCTTGTCCCGCATCATCTCGAGCTCGTATTCCTTCCAGCCCAGGATGCTCTCTTCGAGCAGGACCTCGCTGGTGGGGCTGTACTGCAGGCCCTGGCCGACAATGCGGCGCAGGTCCTCCTCGTTGTAGGCCAGGCCGGAACCCAGGCCGCCCATGGTGAAGGACGGGCGGACCACCATCGGGTAGCCCAGGTCCTCTGCTGCAGCGAAGGCCTCGTCCATGGTGTGGATGATGTGGCTGCGGGCGGACTCGGCACCGCAGCGCTCCACGACGCCCTTGAACTTCTCGCGGTCCTCGCCGAGCTCGATCGCCGCGATGTTGGCGCCGATCAGCTCCACGTTGTACTTCTCCAGCACACCATTCTTGTCCAGCGCGATGGCGGTGTTCAGTGCGGTCTGGCCACCCAGGGTGGGCAGCACGGCGTCCGGGCGTTCCTTGGCGATGATCTTCTCCACCACCTCGGGGGTGATGGGCTCAACGTAGGTGGCGTCGGCGAACTCGGGGTCGGTCATGATGGTGGCCGGATTGGAGTTCACGAGGATGACGCGCAGGCCTTCCTCCTTGAGGACCCGCAGCGCCTGGGTGCCGGAGTAGTCGAACTCGGCGGCCTGGCCGATGACGATCGGGCCGGAACCAATGACGAGGACGCTCTTGAGATCTGTACGTTTCGGCATTACTTCTTGTCCTCAGTCTTGTTGTCGGAATTCTTCGGCGTTGCCGAGTCGGCGCTGTTGTTGTCCGCTTGCGCGGGGTGGGCGGAGTCCACCGGTTCCTTGGACAGGTTGGCGGTCCGGCCGTCCCGGGTGCCCTCCATCAGTTCGATGAAGCGGTCAAACAGGTAGGCGGCATCGTGCGGCCCGGCTGCCGCTTCCGGGTGGTACTGGACGGAGAACGCCGGGATGTCCAGGCAGGCGAGGCCTTCCACGACGTCGTCGTTCAGGCTGACATGGCTGACTTCCACCCGGCCGTAGCGCTCCTCGGGTGCCCGGGTGGCACCGTCGAGCGGGGCGTCCACGGCAAAGCCGTGGTTCTGCGAGGTGATCTCCACCTTGCCGGTGCGGCGGTCCATCACGGGCTGGTTGATGCCGCGGTGCCCGTAGCGGAGCTTGTAGGTGCCGAAGCCCAGCGCGCGGCCCAGGATCTGGTTGCCGAAGCAGATGCCGAAGTAGGGCAGCTTCTCGTCCAGGACGGAGCGGAGCAGTTTCACCTGGGCGTCGGCGGTGGCGGGGTCGCCCGGGCCGTTGGACATGAAGAATCCGTCCGGGTTGACGGCCTTGACGTCCTCAAGGGTGGCGGTGGCGGGGAGCACGTGGACGCGGACGCCGCGCTCTGCGAAGCGGACCGGGGTCATGGCCTTGATGCCGAGATCGATCGCCGCAATGGTGAAGCGGGGCTCGCCCTCCCAGCCATGGTCCCTCGGTTCCACCACGTAGGCTTCGTCGACGCTGACTTCCTCGGCCAGGCGCGAACCCTCCATGGGGGCACTGGCCAGGACGGCGTCGAGCAGTTCCTTGTCGGTCCCCTGCGCAGGCTCGCCGGAGAAGATGCCGGCGCGCATGGTTTTGTGCTCGCGCAGGTGGCGGGTGATGGCGCGGGTGTCCACACCCTGGATGCCGACGATGCCCTGGGCCACCAGCTCCTCATCCAGCGACCGCTCGGAACGCCAGTTGGAGGGCCGGCGCGCGGCGTCGCGGACAATGTAGCCGGCCACCCAGATGCGCCGGGACTCGGCGTCGTCATCGTTCACGCCGGTGTTGCCGATGTGCGGGGCCGTCTGCACCACCAGCTGGCGGGCGTATGACGGATCGGTGATGGTCTCCTGGTAGCCGGTCATGCCGGTGGCGAAGACGGCCTCACCCAGGGCGGTGCCGGTGGCGCCGTAGCTTGTGCCGCGGAAAATACGTCCGTCTTCGAGAACCAGCGCAGCCGGGGCCGACACAGGAGCGGAGGTGGTTGCTGTCAATGTATTCGCTTTCACTGTCTTACTTTCCACTGGTGGCACCAGCCGCTGGGGCTGACGAAATCAAATCCTGAAGGGCCTGGTACAGCACGTCCTTGTCCGCGGCGCGGCGGGTACGGAAGCCCGTGTCCAGCTCGTGCGCGCCAAGCGTCCATGCGAGTACCAGGAGTCCGTCCTTTTCCACGAACTTCCCGGCCATGCCGCTGTCCTGCCGGACTCCCGTGAGGGAGCCTGCGGGGATGTACAGGGCGGGGGCACCGGATCGCTCGTAAAGGACTCCGTGCGGGTACACCTCGAGGGTGGAGTTGGTGCGGATGCCCAGCCCGTGCACGGCGATCCGGTCAAGCCAGTCACCTGCCGTGGTGGTGGCCACGTACTGCCCGTCGGCAGCGGTGGTGGGCTCACCGGGTGCGGCGGGCACCTGGGGCAATTCTTCGACGTCGGACTGGCGCTTCAGGCGGTTGCGCCAGCCGACGGCGAGGAGGACAAAGACGACGGCGACCACCGCCAGCATGGCAAGTCCGGGAAGGATCTTATCCATCAGGCAGCCCCTGCCGGAGTTGCGGCGCCTTCCGGGTGCGGGGTGTTGAGCGCGCCGTCAAGGACAGTGGGGTGCCCTTTGAAGAAGGTGGCCACCACCTTGCCGGGAAGCTCCCTGCCCTTGAAGGGCGAGTTCCGGCCCATGGTGGCCATCTGGAACGGGTCCACCATCCAGCGCGCCACCGGATCCACCAGGATGAGGTTGGCGGGCTCTCCTGCCTCGATGGGCCGGCCCTGGTCGTCCAGCCGGCCAATCTTTGCGGCCGCGGTGGACGTGACCCGGGCAAAATCGGCCCAGGTCATGAGGCCGGTGTCGATCATGGCGTGCTGGACCACGGACAAGGCCGTTTCCAGTCCGGTCATGCCCATGGCAGCCTGGGCCCACTCGCATTCCTTGTGCTCGCTGGGGTGCGGAGCGTGGTCCGTTCCCACAACGTCGATCGTGCCGTCCGCCAGGCCTGCGCGCAATGCCTGGACGTCGGCGTCGGTGCGCAGCGGCGGGTTGACCTTGAAGACGGGGTCGTAGCTGCGCACCAGGTCATCGGTCAGGAGCAGGTGGTGGGGGGTGACCTCGGCCGTGACGTCGATGCCGCGTTCCTTGGCCCAGCGGATGATTTCCACTGAGCCTGCCGTGGACACGTGGCACACGTGCAGGCGCGATCCGACGTGCTGGGCCAACAGGACGTCGCGCGCGATGATGCTTTCCTCGGCGACCGCGGGCCAGCCGGTGAGTCCCAGGACGGCGGAGACGTCGCCCTCGTTCATCTGTGCCCCGGCGGTAAGGCGCGGTTCCTGCGCATGCTGGGCCACGACGCCGTCGAACGCCTTGACGTACTCGAGGGCCCGGCGCATGAGCACGGGGTCGTGGACGCAGATGCCGTCATCGGAGAATATCCGGACGCGGGCGCGGGAATCAGCCATGGCGCCGAGCTCGGCCAGCTGCTCCCCCGCGAGGCCGACGGTGACGGCACCCACCGGGCGCACGTCCACCCAGCCTGCTGCCCGGCCAAGCGTGTAGACCTGCTCCACCACGCCAGCCGTGTCCGCGACCGGCGTGCTGTTGGCCATGGCGTGCACGGCGGTGTAACCGCCCAGCGCCGCAGCCCGGGTGCCGGTCTCCACTGTTTCGGCGTCTTCGCGCCCCGGTTCGCGCAGGTGCGTGTGGACATCCACCATGCCGGGCAGCGCCACGAGGCCGGTGGCGTCGATGACGGTGGCGCCGTCAGCGGACAGGCCATGGCCGATCTCGGCGATGATGCCGTCCCGGATCAGCAGGTCCGCGGGCTCCCCGCCCAGGATGGCGGCGCCTTGGATGAGGTAGGTTCCAATGTTGGCTGCCATCAGTTGCTCTCCTTGGTGGAAGAGGCAGCGGCGTAGGCCGGTGCCCGGTGTGCGGCTGGTTCCCGGGTGTCCCCGGAGAGCAGCAGGTACAAGGCTGCCATCCGCACAGAAACGCCGTTGCGGACCTGCGCCAGGACGGTGGAACGGGGCGAATCGGCCGCGGCGGCGCTGATCTCCAGGCCCCGGTTCATGGGCCCGGGGTGCATGATGATGGTGTCCGTCATGCCGAGGTCGTCGAGGGCCCGGAGCCGGTTGTCGTCAAAGCCCCAGCGGCGTGAGTATTCCCGGGTGCTGGGGAAGAACGACGCGTTCATCCGCTCGCCCTGGACACGCAGCATCATGACCGCGTCCACGCCGTTTTGCAGGGTCTGATCGAGGTCGTAGCTGACGCTGCAGGGCCATTTTTCGACGCCGACCGGCAGCAGGGTGGGCGGGGCCACGAGCGTGACTTCGGCGCCGAGGGTCCGGAGCAGCCACACGTTCGACCGCGCCACGCGTGAATGCAGGACGTCACCTGCGATGGCCACCCGCATGCCTTTGAGGTCGGTCCCTTCGGAGCCGGTGCCGGAGAGGCGGGCCCAGTGCCGGCGCATGGTGAAGGCGTCGAGCAGGGCCTGGGTGGGGTGCTCATGGGTGCCGTCGCCGGCGTTGATGACTGCTGCGTCGATCCAGTCAGTGGCGGCCAGTCGGTGGGGTGCGCCTGAGGCCCAGTGCCGGATGACGACGGCGTCCGCACCCATGGCGGACAGCGTCTGGGCCGTGTCCTTGAGGGACTCACCCTTGGAGACGGAGGACCCCTTGGCGGCGAAGTTGATGACGTCCGCCGAGAGCCGCTTGGCCGCGGCTTCGAAGGAGATGCGGGTGCGGGTGGAGTCCTCGAAGAAGAGGTTGACCACGGTGCGTCCGCGCAGTGCCGGAAGCTTCTTCACTTCCCGCTCCCCCACTGCCGACATTTCCTCGGCAGTATCCAGGATGCGGATGGCGTTCGTGAAGCTAAGGTCCTCGGTGGACAGGAGATGCTTCACGCGCCCGCCTCGATTACCACTTCGTTGACCGGGGTTCCGCCGTCGGCCGTGTCTGTCTCTTCGAGCCGGACCCGGACTTTCTCGGCCGAGGAGGTAGGCAGGTTCTTGCCCACGTGGTCTGCCCGGATGGGAAGTTCGCGGTGGCCGCGGTCAATGAGGACTGCCAGCCGGACGATGCGGGGCCGGCCGAGGTCGACCAGGGCGTCCAGGGCGGCGCGGATGGTGCGTCCGGAGTACAGGACGTCGTCGATCAGCACCACTACTTTGTTGTCGATGCCGGTCCGGGGCAGCCTGGTGGGGTACGGCGGCCGGGTCCCCTGGTGGGAGAGGTCGTCACGGAACATGGTGACGTCCAGCTGGCCCACAATGGCAGCGGCGTCAACGGTGTTGTCCGCGGCAGCGATCTTATCAGCCAGCCGGACAGCCAGCGGGTAACCGCGGCGGGGAATGCCCAACAGGACCAGGTCCCGGGATCCCTTGTTGGCTTCGAGGATCTCGTGGGCGATACGAGTGAGGGCCCGGTCGATGTCCGCCTGGCTGAGGACAACCCTGGCTGGAACCGGTGCGCTGGTGACAGATGTCAACGCTCGTCTCCCCTTTCCCCGCCTCACAGGACGGAATTAAAAAAGGAATGTTTGCTGTTCAAAATTACCACACGGTCCCTGCCGGGCCCGTGCCCGGACAACGCGGCGCTGATCACATTCCGGCGGCCCTGAGGCCGGGTCCTTTGTGGTGCGGCAGCACCCGCTTAGGCTTTCGGGTATGCCGACGTACCCGCAGCAGCCTCCCTCCGGCCTCCCCGACGACCATTACCGCGGCGGCTACCGTCCCCTGCCCCAGCAGGCCAACCCCAGCTGGATGGGCCATGTGCAGCCGGAACACTACCGGGCCGCCCCGGGCCACCAGGGCCAGCCGCTGGCCGTGATGGTGCCGGCCCAGACCCAGGGAACGGTGCTGCATGCAACGCGGGCCCGCGGCGGGCTGGTGGGGTTGTCGATTGCCGGCGGCGTGCTCGCTTTCCTGAGCCTGTTCCTGGTGGTGCCGTTCCTGCTGTCCAACACCGGGGCCGCCGGGTTCCTGATTGGCTTCCTGGCGTCCCTGGTCCCGCTGGCGGTGGTCCTGACAGCGGTCCACATCATCGACAGGTGGGAGCCGGAACCCAAACGGCTGCTGTTCTTTGCGTTCACGTGGGGTGCGGCGGTGTCCGTGGCAGTCACCCTGCTGATCCAGCCGTTCTTCGTCATCGCATTCCAGTTCACCGACCAGCCTGACCTGCAGACCTACATGGCAACAGTGCAGGCGCCCATCGTGGAGGAATTCGCCAAGTCCCTTGGCCTGCTGATCCTTCTGCTCGCGGCGCGGCGACAGTTCGACGGGCCCGTGGACGGCGTGGTGTTTGCCTTCACCATAGCCGGCGGGTTCGCCTTCACGGAGAACATCCTCTATTTCGGCAGGGCCGTGGCCGAGTCGGCGTCGCCGGCCAGCGACTTCGCCCAGGTCTTCTTCCTGCGCGGCGTCATGTCCCCCTTCGCCCACGCGATCTTCACCGGCACTACCGGCCTCGTCATGGGCTTCGCTGCCAGGCGCTGGCACAC
This sequence comes from Pseudarthrobacter defluvii, assembly GCF_030816725.1. Lineage (NCBI taxonomy): Bacteria > Bacillati > Actinomycetota > Actinomycetes > Micrococcales > Micrococcaceae > Pseudarthrobacter > Pseudarthrobacter defluvii. The sequence continues at coordinate 1,865,365 of NZ_JAUSYG010000001.1, read as the reverse complement.
CGGCGCTTCGATCGCCGCGTTCTTCGTGGGACTGCTGCCGGCCATGTTCCTGCACAACCGGTGGAACAGCATGGGCCAGGGCTTCCTGCCGGACTACATCGTGGTCCAGGTGCCGATCTTCGTCCTGGCCGTGGGCGGCATCATCTTCCTGCGGGTGGCCGAGAAGCGGCTGACGCGGCAGCGGCTGATGGAGTATTCCGCCGCCGGCTGGTTCACTCCGGCCGAGGTGCAGCTGCTGGCCACTTTGGGCGGCCGGCGCACCGCCTTGGCCTGGGCTGCGAACTCCGGCCGGAAGCGGCAGATGAAGCAGTTCATGAAAGCCGCCACCCAGCTTGCCAACACCCGGCAGCGCATCCTCAGCGGACGGGACGTGCCGCTCCACCAGGCCGAGGAAAGGCAGCAACTGCAGCGCATTCTCTCACTGCGGGCGGCCGTGGCCGGCTGAACCTGCACCCATGGGAACGCGAAAGGGCCCCGCCTGCGGCGGGGCCCTTTCGCGTTGTCCTGCGGGGAGGCTAGGCGAGCAGCGAAGGCTTCAGCTGCTGCAACCGGCCCAAAAGGCCATTGATGAACTGCGGGGACTCATCCGTTGACAGCGTCTTGGCCAGCGCAACTGCCTCGCTGACCGCCACGCCATCGGGGACGTCGTCGTTGTACAGAAGCTCCCAGGTGCCGATGCGCAGGATGATGCGGTCCACGGACGGCATGCGCTCCAGGGTCCAGCCCTGCGAGTAAGTCTCCAGGAACTCATCGATGGCGGCCTGCTGGGACACTACGCCTTCGACAATCTCCAAGGTGTAGGGGTTGACCACCTGGTCGGTCTTTTCCCGGCGTGCGCGAAGCACGTCGAACGCCGAAACGGAGCGCTGCTCCGCTTCGAAAAGAACATCCAGTGCCCTGCTGCGGGCTTTACCGCGGGCGCTCACTACTCAGAAACCCGGCCCAGGTAGCTGCCGTCGCGGGTGTCCACCTTGACCTTGGTGTTGTTCTCGATGAACAGCGGGACCTGGATTTCGTAGCCGGTCTCCAGGGTGGCGGGCTTGGTGCCTGCGGAGGAGCGGTCGCCCTGCAGGCCCGGCTCCGTGTAGGTGATTTCCAGGACGACGCTCGGCGGCAGTTCGATGTAGAGGGGGTTGCCGTCATGGATGGCGATGTTAACCATCTGGTTCTCGAGCATGAAGTTGGTGGCGTCACCAACCGTGGCGCCGGATACGGTGATCTGGTCGTAGTCGGAGGTGTCCATGAAGACGAAGTCCGCACCGTCCTGGTACAGGTACTGGTAGTCGCGGCGGTCCACCGTGGCGGTCTCGATCTTGAGCCCGGCGTTGAACGTCTTGTCAACAACCTTTCCGGACATCACGTTGCGCATCTTGGTCCGCACAAAGGCGCCGCCCTTGCCGGGCTTGACGTGCTGGAATTCGATGACGTTCCAGAGCTGGCCCTCAAGCTTCAGGACCGTTCCATTCTTAATGTCGTTAGTGGTTGCCACTGGTTTCCTCTGGTTTCTTTGTCCGGCCGCTGGGGCCAGATGCTGTATGCCGGGCGGCACGCCACAACGGCCCGCCTGCACGTGTTTGTCAAAAATCGCGTGGATGCAAAAATTCCACAACCATTCTACCGGTAAATACCGGGCAGCCTTTCCGCGGCCCGCGGCTGCGGCCACAACAGGCAGGTCAGCAGGCCAGGTCCAGGACGTCCCGGGCGCGCTGGAGGGCTACCGTCGACGAGTAGATCTGGGCGGCATCTGCCGCCTGCGCCACCCGCAGGTCCAGCGCCTTGGAAAAGGATTCAACTGCAGCGGAGGTCTGACCGGCTGCGTACTGGGTCCTGCCCAGGTACTGCAGGGCCAAGGCTTCCCCGGGGGTGCCGTGCGACTCGGCAAGGAGTTGCCGGAACAGCCCGACAGCGCGGTCCATCCGGTGGCTGACGCTCAGCACTTCGGCCTCGAAAATCCGCAAAAGGAACGATTCAGGGTCCTTGAAGCGGGCTTCGGCGAGCAGTTCGGCGGCGTCGGAAGCGTGACCCTCGACCAGCAGCACGAAGATTCGGTCCGCCGGATCCGTCGAGACGGCCAGGGCCTCCCGGACGACGTCTTCGTTAACGATCTGGGGCTGCAGGGTTTCCGGGTTGATCCGGACGCCCGGAAACCCGGCTTCGGGCCAGTCGGCGGTGCCGCTCAGGTCGCCCTGCATCAGGAAGCAATTTCCTGGTAGGCCGCGAACAGCAGTGAGGTGTCCGGAACGTCGAGGATTCCAGGTTTGGCAATGCCGTCCAGCACCACGAAGCGGAGCAGGTCGCCGCGGGATTTCTTGTCGCGGCGCATCCCGTCCAGCAGGCCCTGCCAACGGTCCCGCCGGTAGGTGACCGGAAGTCCGAGGCCGTCCAGGATGCTCCGGTGCCGGTCGGCCTCGGCATCGCTGAGCCGCCCGACGCTGCGTGCCAGCTCCGCCGCAAACATCATGCCCACGGAAACCGCGGCGCCGTGCCGCCAGGAGTAGCGCTCCACCAGTTCAATGGCGTGGCCCAGCGTGTGTCCGTAGTTCAGCATTTCGCGCAGCCCGGACTCCTTGAGGTCCTCGGAGACCACTTTCGCCTTCACGGCGATGGCCCGCTCGATCAGCTCGCGGAGTTCATCCGAGCGGGGATCCACCACGGCGGCCGGATCCTTTTCCACCAGGTCCAGGATGGCGGGGTCGGCAATGAAGCCGCACTTGATGACCTCGGCCAGGCCGGAAATAATCTCGTTTTTGGGCAGCGTATCCAGGGTGTCCAGGTCCGCCAGGACAGCCGCCGGCGGGTGGAAGGAACCCACCAGGTTCTTACCCTCAGCCGTGTTGATGCCGGTCTTGCCGCCCACGGAGGCGTCCACCATGCCCAGGAGGCTGGTGGGCATGTGGATCACCTTCACCCCGCGCAGCCACGTCGCGGCGACGAAGCCGGCCAGGTCGGTCACTGCTCCGCCGCCGACGGCAACAATGGCGTCCGAGCGGGTGAAGTCGTTCTGGCCCAGGACCTGCCAACAGAAGGCGGCGACCTGGATGTGCTTGCCTTCCTCGGCGTCCGGGATCTCCGCGGTGAGGGAGGTGAAACCCGCCTCCGCGAGTTCGTCCCGCACCGTGTCACCGGTGAGGCGCAGCGCGCGGGGGTGGATCACCAGGACCCGGCGGACACGCTCTCCGAGCAGGGCGGGAAGGTCACCCAGGAGGCCGCGCCCGACGACGACGCCGTAGTTGTTGCCGGCCCCTTCGCCGGTGACGTTGATGACTGTTGATTGCGTGTTCACTTTTCAACTTCCTGTTTGGCAGCTGCATGGTTGCGCAGCGCTGCTTCCAGCCGGCCGCCCAGCTCGGTTATCGAGCCGTGGCGGACGTCCAGGGTGATGTCGGCCAGCCTCTCGTAGACCGGCCTGCGGGTGGCGAACATTGCCGTCCAGCGGCCCATGGCATCCCCGGCAAGGAGGGGCCGGCCGGAATTCCGGGCAATCCGGTCCGCCACGGTGTCGGCGTCGCACTCCAGGTACACAACGGTGCAGCGGCTGATGAGCTGCTGCGTGCCCGAATCGAGCACCGCTCCCCCGCCGAGCGAGATCACCGTGGACGTGCCCTCGGCTTCCTCCACGGTATCGGCAACAGTCCGGGCCTCGATCTCCCTGAACGCGTGCTCACCGCGCCCCGCGAAGATCCCGGCAATTGATCCGTGACCGGCGACGATCACAGCGTCCGTGTCAACGAACCGGACCCCCAACTGCTGGGCGAGCTGCTGGCCGATGGCTGATTTACCCACGGCCATGGGGCCGATGAGCACAATTGGCCGATCGCCGGCTGCTCCTGGACTGCTGCGGTGGGGCACTACTGGCCGATCGAGTCCAGGGACGCCGGAATGTTGTCCAGGTAGCCCTTGATGTTGCGAGCGGTCTCGGCCACTGAATCACCGCCAAACTTCTCGATGACGGCCTCGGCGAGGACCAGGGCAACCATGGCCTCGGCCACCACCCCGGCGGCCGGTACGGCACACACGTCAGAGCGCTGGTGGTGGGCCTTGGCCGCTTCGCCTGTGCTGACGTCGATGGTCCGCAGGGCGCGGGGCACCGTGGCAATGGGCTTCATGGCGGCCCGGACACGGAGGACATCGCCGATGCTCATGCCGCCTTCAATGCCGCCGGCTCGGTTGCTGGCGCGGACAATCCTGCCTTCGCCATCACGGACGATCTCATCGTGGGCAGCAGAACCACGGCGGGCTGCGGTGAGGAAGCCGTCGCCAACCTCCACGCCCTTGATGGCCTGGATGCCCATGAGGGCAGCAGCCAGCCTGGCGTCCAGGCGTCGGTCCCAGTGCACGTAGCTGCCCAGTCCCGGCGGAAGGCCGTAGGCCAGGACCTCCACCACTCCCCCCAGGGTCTCGCCTTCCTTGTGGGCGGCGTCGACCTCGGCAACCATTGCGTCCGACGTTTCGCGGTCAAAGCAGCGCAAGGGATCCGTGTCCAGGGCGATAACGTCGCTGGGTATCGGCAGCGGGCGGCCTTCAGGGACCGTGACGCTGGCGATGGAGACCGTGTGGCTGACAAGCTCAATGCCGAGGTGCCTGAGGAACTGAGCGGCCACGGTCCCGAGAGCCACGCGGGTGGCCGTTTCCCGCGCACTTGCGCGTTCCAGCACCGGGCGGGCCTCATCAAAGCCGTACTTCTGCATGCCGGTGAAGTCCGCATGGCCCGGCCGGGGCCGCGTCAGGGGTGCGTTGCGTGCCTGGTCGGCGAGGAGTTCCGCGTCCACAGGATCTGCGGACATGATCTGCTCCCACTTGGGCCACTCGGTGTTACCCACCTGGATGGCAACGGGACCTCCCTGGGTGCGGCCGTGCCGGACGCCGCCAAGAATCGTGACAACATCCTGCTCGAACTTCATCCGGGCGCCGCGTCCGTAGCCAAGGCGGCGGCGGGCCAGGGAGTCTGCGATGTTGCCGCTGGTGATTTCCACACCGGCGGGGACGCCCTCAATAATTCCCATCAGAGCCGGGCCATGGGATTCACCGGCAGTCAACCAACGCATAATTTCCATCCTGCCACGTAGGGCGGTCACAACGCCCGCCGGGCAAGGCCGACTGCGTCACACATCACATCTATGACACCTGCATTAACGTCTTCCCCGCGCCGGGTGAAGAGCCGCACCTGCTCCACGGCCTGGTACAGCAGCATTTCAAGGCCGGGAACCACGCGGCCGCCGCCGGCCTGCCACACCGAGGCAATAAGGCTGGGCCAGGGATCGTAGGCCACGTCCAGCAGCACACCCGGCGTGGTGGTCTTGAGCGCGGCGATTTCCGCGGCGAGTCCATCTGCCGCGCGCGGCGGGAGGGTGGAAATGACGACGTCGGCTTCCGCCGTTGGGCGGGCGGCCCCGGCAAGGGTACGGACCTCCAGGCCCATCCCGAGGCGGTCCGCGGCATCGCGGACTTCTGCGGTGCGGGACGTGTCCCGGACGAAGACCTGCACCGTTGCGGTGCCCAATTCCTTCAGTGCGGCCACGGCGGAAGCCGCCGTCCCGCCGCCACCGAGGATGACGGCGGAAGGTGCAGCTGCGGTACCGGCGTGGCACAAGGCGTTGACGATGCCGGTGACGTCCGTATTGGAACCCACCGTCTTCAGGCCACCGGCCGAGTCCTCGAACGTCACGGTATTCACGACGCCCAGGGTCTGCGCCACCCCGCGTACCTCGTCCACCTCGTCCAGAATGGCGGTCTTCAGCGGCATGGTCACGGACAGCCCGCGCCAACCCGGCTGGTTCCGGATCTGCCGCATGAAGGACGGCAGCAACTCCTCCGTGACGTCGATCGCCGTGTAACTGATGCCTGCAGCAAGCCGTCCGTAGGCCGCGAGGTGCAGTGCCGGGGATTTTGAATGGCTGATCGGGTGGCCAAGGACGGCAGCCCGCAGGCTCATGTGCAGCGGCCCGCGTTCGCCTGGCACCACGCGTTGTACTGCTCCACGTAGGCGTTGTGCTCGGCAAGCGTCCTGGCGAACTTGGTTTCCTTGGTGTCCAGGTTGATGGTCACCCAGAACAGGTAATCATTGGTCTTTGGGCGGGCGGCAGCATCGATGGCAGTCTTGCCCGGCGACCCGATGGGGCCGGGAGGCAGCCCAGGATTCGCGTAGGTGTTGTACGGGTTGGACTTGTCCTTGCGCTGCTCATCGGTGAAGTTGAAGCTCCGGGTGCCCAGCCCATACGTGACCGCCGAGTCCACCTGCAGGAAGCCGCCGGTCTGGTCATTCGGCTTCAGCCGGTTGTAGATGGCGCCGGCCACGTCACCGTAGTCCGCCTGGCCGCCCTCGGCCTGGACGATGCTCGCCACGATGACGGCCTGGTACTGCTTGGCCGGGTCCGTAATACCCTGCGACACGAGCTCATCGGTGGTGGCCTTCACGAGTGCCTGCAGGATGTCCTTGGACGGAGTTCCCAGCGGGAAGCGGTACTCGCCCGGCGCCAGGTAGCCTTCAAGGTTCTTGGCGTTAGCGGGCAGGCCGAACTGGGCCGGCTGGTTACTGAGCGCCTGCAGCTGCTGTACAGAGACGCCGGACCCCTCGGAGATCGCCTGGAGGGATTCGCTGATGCGAAGCCCCGCGCTCAGGGCGAAGTAGATGACCTTGGTCTTGTCCTTGCCAACCAGGACGTTGACCGCATCCGCGTTCTTCATCTCGGTCTTGAAGACATAGTCACCCGGAGCCAGTGTCGCGCCCGAGGCATGGAAAGCCTGCATGAACGTATCCGCGTTGGCCACGACGCGCTGGTTCTCCAGCTCCGTCGCCACCGACCTGGTGCCTTCACCGCTGGCGACGGTTACATGGACCTCGCCTGTGCCCGGCCCAGGGAAGTCTGACGGCTTCCCGTCGCCGAGGAGGGGCTTGAGGAACTGGGCCCCTACGGCCACCGCCGTCACGAAAACGGCCAGCGTCAGGAAAAGGGCCACCAGCCTGCGGCGGCGGCGGACCTTCTTCGAGGGACGCTTCACTACCTCGGTGGATGCGGCAGGCAGTATCCCGGCAACCGGATCTGCATGCCCGGATTCGTCGTGGTCGTAGCCGGGTGTCTCATACGCAGGGTGGCCGTGCTCGGCGTCCTGGTAGTCGTGGACGTCGGTTTCATCGTGGATGTGGGCCTCATGGTGCGCATAGTGGACGTCGTCCGGATGGTGGGGGGCGTCGTCGAGGTGGGAGCCGTGGTGCGGTACGTCCTCGTGGTGCCAGCCGCCGTCGTGATGGGGCGGCAGCGGGGATTCGTTGCGGGCATCGCTGCCGGAGGAGGCACCTGCCTTCTGTTCGTCCTGGATGGACGGCGGTGTCTGCGGTGCGGCGGGAACGCCCCCGGCGCCGGGAAGCGGAGCAAAGGTGGCTTCGGCAGCCGGAGAACCGTTTGCCGGCGGCGCCGCGGGAGGCTCCGGGATGTCCGAGGTTTCGTAGGCCTGTTCGGGCACCGCGTCCTGGCCACCGGTATTGAGGGTCTTCTCCCGTGCGCGCAGCTCCTTGCGGGTCAGCGGCCGCGGGCCCCCGGCGCCGAACGGGCCGGAGGTGTCATCAATGTTGGCAGGGCTCACTGTTGCCTTCCATTATCTGAAGATCGGGCCGTGTCTGAGGGAGTGGCGCGGACTGGTTCGTCCACCCCACCGGCCCCCAGGTCCACGGACGGGGATGGCGCTGTCACGCGTGAGCCGACATCCGCTCCCCTGGCTTTCTGCATGTCGATGGCGTGCTGAAGAATACCGGCCGCCGCGACCTGATCAACTACTTTACGGTGATCCCTGCTGCTCATGCCAGCTTCGTGCAGGTTCCGGTGGGCCGCGACGCTGCTGAGGCGCTCGTCCACCAGGTTGACCGGGACCGCCAGGCCGCGGCTGGATAACTCTGCAGCCAGCAGCAGCGCATAGTCCGTGGCCATCCTGGCTGAGGCATGTTCCTCACCCTTCATGGTCCTGGGCAGGCCGACGATCACCTGCACGGCGCCAAGGTCCTCCGCCAGTTTGGCGATGACACGGACGTCCGAGTTCTTCCTGGCGTTCCGGTCGAGGGTCTTGTACGGCGTGGCAAGGATCGAGTCACGGTCGCAGATGGCGACCCCTACCCGGACGGTGCCCACGTCTACCCCCAGTTTGACGCCCTGGGGGTAGCCGCCGGCAACAACAGGATTGGTCATGGTGGGGTTAGCGCCTTGAGATGGCGTCGACGACGGCGGCCAGGGCAGCGCCGACCTTTCCGGCGTCGGTGCCGCCGCCCTGGGCAACATCGTCCTTGCCGCCGCCGCCGCCGCCGAGCACGCCGGCGGCGACCCGGACCAGGGCTCCGGCTTTCACGCCGGCTTCCCTGGCTGCTTCGTTGGTGGCCACCAGGATCAGGGGCCGGTCATTGGCGACGCCGGCGACGGCCACGGCCGCGCCTGCGGAACCGAGGCGGTTGCGCAGGTCCAGGGCCAGGCCGCGCAGGTCGTCCGCGCCGCTGACGGTGCCGGCGTCGTGGGCCACCACCCGGATACCGCCGGCATCCTGGGCGGTGTCCACCAACTGGCCGGCAGCGGCGGCCAGCTGTTCCTTGCGGAGCCGGTCCAGTTCCTTTTCGGTTGCCTTGAGCTTGGCCAGGGTGGCGGAAATCCGGTCGGCGAGCTGGCCGGACGGGACCTTCAGCAGGTCGGTCAGCTCGGTCACCAGGGCGCGCTCGGCGGCGAGGTGGCGGAACGCCTCCATGCCCACAAAAGCCTCCACACGGCGGTTGCCTGAACCCACGGACTGTTCGCCCAGGAGGGACAGGCTGCCAATCAGCGAGGTGTTGGCAACGTGGGTGCCGCCGCACAGCTCGCGTGACCACGCGCCGTCGATCTCCACGACGCGCACTTCGCTGCCGTAGTTCTCGCCGAAGAGGGCCATGGCGCCCATGGCCTTGGCTTCAGCCAGCCCCATGATCTTCGTTTCGACGGCGTAGTTGTTGCGGATGGCCAGGTTGGAGACCTCCTCGATCTCCGACCGGGTGGCGGTGCTGAGCCCTTCACCCCAGGCAAAGTCGAAGCGCAGGTAGCCGGCCTTGTTGAAGGATCCGCGCTGCGTGGCTTCCGGGCCGAGGATCTGGTGCAGAGCGGCGTGCACGATGTGCGTGCCCGTGTGCGCCTGCTCGGCGGCATGGCGGCGTTCGCGGTCGACGGCGGCGCGCACCAGCGAATCAGCGCCGATCTCGCCTTCGCGGACAATTGCCTTGTGCACGCTCAGGCCCTTGACGGGGCGCTGGACGTCCAGGACCTCGACGACGAAGCCGTCGCCGGTGATCAGGCCGGTGTCCGCGGCCTGGCCGCCGGCTTCGGCATAGAAGGGGGTCTCGGCCAGCACCAGTTCAATCTCGTCCCCGGTGAGCGCCTGCTGGACCTGACGCCCGGCGCTGAGCAGGCCGCGGACCCGCGACTCGCCTTCGAGTTCGGTGTAGCCCGTGAAGACCGTCTCGCCCTGGCCCAGGAGCTCCTGGAAGACGCTGACGTCCGCGTGGCCGCCCTTCTTGCCCTTCGCATCAGCCTGCGCGCGCTGGCGCTGTTCCTGCATCAGGCTGCGGAATGCGGCCTCGTCCACCTTGAGCCCGGCCTCCTCGGCCATTTCGAGCGTGAGGTCGATGGGGAAACCGTAGGTGTCGTGCAGGCTGAAGGCATCCTCGCCGGACAGCGGCTTGTTGGCGGCCTTGGATTCCTTGACCGCGTCCTCAAGCCGGGCCGTGCCGGAGGCGATGGTGCGCAGGAAGGCCTTCTCTTCGGCGTAGGCAATGCGGCTGATCCGGTCGAAGTCGGTCTCCACTACCGGGTACACACCTTTCATGGCGTCCCGGGAAACCGGCAGCAACTGGGGCAGGCAGGCTTGTTCCACGCCCAGGAGGCGCATTGAACGGACGGCACGGCGGATGAGGCGGCGCAGGACGTAGCCGCGGCCCTCATTGGACGGGGTCACGCCGTCGGAGATCAGCATGAGTGCCGAGCGAATGTGGTCGGCCACCACGCGCATGCGCACGTCGTCGGTGTGGTGGGGGTCGTCCGGGGTCTCGGCGGAGGTGTATTCCCTGCCGGAGAGCTCCGCGGCCTTGTCGATCACGGGACGGACCTGGTCGGTCTCGTACATGTTCTCGACGCCCTGCAGGATCATGGCAAGGCGTTCCATGCCCAGGCCGGTGTCGATGTTCTTCTTGGGCAGTTCACCGACAATGTCGAAGTCTTCCTTCGAGCGGACGTTCTCGATCTGGTACTGCATGAACACCAGGTTCCAGATCTCGATGTAGCGGGTTTCGTCCGCGATGGGACCGCCTTCAGCGCCGTAGGCGGGACCACGGTCGTAGTAGATTTCCGAGCAGGGGCCGGCCGGGCCGGGCTGGCCGGTGTTCCAGTAGTTGTCGGCCTTGCCCATCCGCTGGATCCGCTCGGCCGGCACGCCGGTGTTCTTCAGCCACAGTTCCTCGGCCTCGTCGTCCTCTTCGTAGACCGTCACCCAGAGACGCTCGGGCGCAAGGCCGTAACCGCCGTCGTCAACGCTCTTGGTGAGCAGTTCCCAGGCGAACTTGATGGCGTCTTCCTTGAAGTAATCACCGAAGGAGAAGTTGCCGCACATCTGGAAGAAGGTGCCGTGGCGGGCGGTCTTGCCCACTTCCTCGATGTCGCCGGTGCGGATGCACTTCTGCACGCTGGTGGCGCGGGAGTAGGGCGGTTCCTCGCGGGCGGTGAGGTAAGGGATGAACGGGACCATGCCGGCCACCGTGAACAGCAGCGAGGGGTCGCTGGAGACCAGCGATGCGGAGGGAACCGCGGTGTGGCCCTTGCTGACAAAAAAGTCCACCCAGCGCTTTGTGATCTCCTGCGACTTCATGAGCTGTTTTCTTACCCTTCTTGGTCCACGCCGCGGGGCATGGATATTTCGTTCAGGTGGCGGGAGACCCGGACCGGGTTCCTGCCGGTGTTGACTGGCTGCCGCTGCAGCACCCTTCCGGGTCTAGCGCGGGACCACTTCAGCGGACTCGATGCCCAGGGCGGACCTCAGGTCGGTTTCCCGTTCGCGCATCCCTGCCCGCACGGCGTCGGCGAAGTCGTAGACGCCGTCGGCCAGCCGGCCCACCGCACGGTTGAGGCCCTCCGGTCCGAGGCTGGACTGGGCCTGGCTGACTTTACGGAAGGCGATGACCCCAATGGCCACGCCGATTCCCATCCACACAATTCTTTTCATGGTCTTCTTTTCGAATCTAGCGGCTGCGGCGGCCGGCAGCGGGCTTCCGGCGGTTGGCGAACGCGCTGCGGACGCCGTAGCTGAAGGCGGCGACCTTGATCAGCGGCGAACCCACCGTGGCGGCAACCAGCGAGGACAGGGCGGAAATGTTGGCGGATGCATCCGAGACGTTGGACGAGATGCCGTCCACCTTCTTCAGCTGCTGGTTGGTGGTGGAAACGGTGGCGGTGACCTCATCCATCAGGGGCGTGGCGCCGTCGCTGAGGGACCTGATGGTGGTGCGCATCTCATCGAAGACCTTCCCCAGCTTCAGGATGGGGACCGCAAGCAGCAGGACCAGGAGCGCGAACACCCCGGCAGCGATCAGGCCGGCAATATCGCCACCAGTCATAGACATTCATCTCCTCGAAATTCGTGATTGGGCCCCATCCGCAGCATGCACGGAAGGCCCGTTGCGCAGATGTCCCCCAAGTACCTTACATACAAAGAAGCCCGCGGCGCTTGCCACGGGCTTCTTTGGGTACGCTGCTGGGATTTAGCGTGCGTAGAATTCGACGACGAGCTGCTCTTCGCAGGTCACCGGGATTTCGGAGCGCTTGGGACGGCGGACCAAGCGTGCCTGCAGGGCCTCCAGCTTGACGTCCAGGTAGGCCGGAACGGCAGGCAGGACGTCGCGGTGGGCGCCGGCTGCGGCAACCTGGAGCGGAACCATGGTCTCGCTGCGGCTGTGGACGTGGACCAGCTGGCCCTCGCCGACGCGGAACGACGGACGGTCAACGCGGACGCCGTCAACCATGATGTGGCGGTGCACAACCAGCTGGCGGGCCTGGGCGATGGTGCGGGCGAAGCCGGCGCGCAGGACCAGGGCGTCGAGGCGCATCTCGAGCAGTTCGATGAGGTTCTCACCGGTCAGGCCCTTGGTGCGGCGGGCCTCTTCGAAGGCGCGGGTCATCTGTGCTTCGCGGATGCCGTACTGGGCGCGCAGACGCTGCTTTTCGCGCAGACGCACGGCGTAGTCGGAGTCCTGCTTCTTGCGGGCACGGCCATGCTCACCGGGGCCGTACGGGCGGCGCTCCATGTACTTGGCGGCCTTGGGGGTCAGAGCGATGCCGAGGGACCGCGAGAGGCGGGCCTGACGGCGAGCACGAGTGTTGTTAGCCACTTGTGTCCTTCCAATATCTGCGGTGTGTCAGTGTTACTGGCCTCCACGATGGAGAGCATCGGCCAACCGCTGCCTTTTGCTACTGGGCGCAGGGCATAACCAGACCAACGTTCATTGGGGAGATTGTGCGTCCGCGCCTTGCCAGACAAAGATTCAGCTTACCATGGCGTCACTTGCCGCGAACAATCCTTCGCAGCCGCTCAAGCCGTTGGGCGATGTCCCGCTCCGCGCCGTTGCCGGTGGGCTGGTAGTAGTCCCGGCCTACCAGGTCATCGGGCGGGTACTGCTGGGTCGCTACTGCGTGCGGTGCGTCATGGGCGTACTTGTACCCCACGCCGTGGCCCAGCTGCTTGGACCCCGGATAGTGCGCGTCGCGCAGGTGGGCGGGAATCCCGACGCCGAGCCCCGCCCGCACATCCGCGATCGCTTTATTGATGCCCATGTAGGCGGCATTGGACTTCGGCGCGGTGGCCAGGTGGACCACAGCTTCGGCCAGGATGATCCGCCCCTCGGGCATGCCGATGAGCTGCACCGCCTGCGCCGCGGCAACGGCGGTCTGGAGCGCGGTTGGGTCCGCCATGCCCACATCCTCCGCTGCGGAGATGACAATCCGGCGGGCAACAAACCGGGGGTCCTCCCCGGCCTCGAGCATCCGGGCGAGATAGTGCAGGGCCGCGTCCACGTCCGAGCCCCTGATGGACTTGATGAAGGCGCTGGCCACGTCGTAGTGCTGGTCGCCGGCGCGGTCATAGCGGACGGCAGCCGCGTCCAGGGCGCGCTCCGTATGGCGGAGCTCAACGGTGACCGGCTCCACGGCGACCGGCGCGGAAGCTGCACCCTCCTCCCCCACGGAACGTACGACGTCGTCCGCGTCACCGAAAGCGACCCCGGCCGCGGCTTCCAGCGCCGTCAGCGCCCGGCGGGCGTCCCCGCCCGAGAGCCGGACCAGGTGCTCCAACGCCTCATCGCTGAGCCGGACCTTGCCGCCCAGCCCCCGCGGGTCCTCCACGGCCCGCACCAGCAGGCCCTCGATATCCGCATCGGTCAGGGGTTTGAGGGTGAGCAGCAGCGAGCGGGAGAGCAGCGGCGAGACCACGGAGAAGGAGGGGTTCTCGGTGGTGGCGGCCACCAGGACCACCCAGCGGTTTTCGACGCCGGGCAGCAGGGCGTCCTGCTGGGCCTTGTTGAAGCGGTGGATCTCGTCCAGGAACAGCACTGTGGTGGTCTTGTACAGGTCACGGGCCGTCAGCGCGTCGTCCATGACGCGGCGGACGTCCTTGACACCGGCGGTGATGGCGGACAGCTCCACGAACTTACGGCCGGGACCGCGGGCAATGACGTGCGCCAATGTGGTCTTGCCGGTACCCGGCGGACCCCACAGGATCAGCGAACTGGGACCGGCAGGGCCGGCCGCGTCAGCGCCTGCTCCGGCCGCCAGCTGGCGCAGCGGCGATCCCTGGCCCAGCAGGTGCTGCTGGCCCACCACCTCATCGAGGGTGCGCGGGCGCATGCGTACGGCAAGGGGGCTCCGGGGCGAACCCGGCCCCCTTGAACCTGCGCTTTCCCTCGCGACGGGACTCTCGTCGTCGTCATTTTCTGGCCCGTTGCCGAAGAGATCATCCACATAGATAGGCTACTTCCAGTCCACCACCTGCATTTCCCCGGCCTTCCGCCGGTCCCTGATACCGAAGGAACTGCCATGCCCGCCCCAGGTTCAGCCGGCGCCCCGTCGTCCGTCCGGACGGCATTCGTGTCCGGTACCCGGCTGGCCGGCTGGGCGGATCGGTTCGGCGCCTCGCACGGGGGCTACGGGCCGCAGGATGACGACGACGGCCTCCGCCTTGTGGCAGCGGACGGCACCGTCGCGCTGCTGCAGGCCCCCTGGCCGGCGGATGGCCGCCCCGGACGCGGTGCCGGACCCTTGGAGCGGCTGGCCGCCCTTGCGTCCCAGCCGCGCCGGCTGGGACTGCTGCTCGTCCGGCGGGGCGGTTACGCCGTCGGGGTGGCAAGCGAGGGCACGCTGCTGGCGTCCAAGGCGGGCACCCGGTATGTCCAGTCACGCACGGCCGCCGGCGGACAGTCCCAGCAGCGGTTTGCCCGCCGGCGTTCCAACCAGGCGGATGCCCTGATCGCTGCTGTGGCGGAGCAGGCGGGGCAGGTCTTTGCGGGGCAAGCCTTCGAATACCTGGTGCCCGGCGGCGACAGGACCCTGGCCGACCTGGTACTTGGGGAGCCCTTGCTGCGCGACTACGCACGCCTTCCGCGCCTGGCCTACCTGGACGTCACCGAGCCGCGCGCCGCAGTGTTGAAGAAGGCGGCGGCGGATGCCTGCTCGGTGCGGATCACCGTGACGGACGCGGGGTAAAAAAGCGCGCCGGAACAGGGCAAGCATCTGAATGACAAGCACCCTTGACACTCCTCAGTGCGCGCCGCACACTTGGAGCATGACAAGCAAACTTGACAGAGATGACCGTAGCGCCGGAGACCGTTCAATAGCCCGCGCCTACCAACGCGAATTCTGGCCCGGCATCGGCGCCTACGCTGTGGTGCTCACGGCCGTGCTTCTTTCGGGCGGCCTGGACGGCGACAGTCCCTGGCGCTTCGCTTGGGCCGTCCTCCCGGTGATACCCGGCCTGTGGATCGTTCGGGCCGTCCTCCGGCACGCACGCCGCATCGACGAGTATCAGCGGCTTCTGCTGCTGCAGGCGCTTGGCGGCGGATTTGCCGTAGCCATGGTCGCCTCTGTGACAGTCGCGTTCCTGGAAATAGCCGGCCTCAGCTTTGTCGGCATCGGCTGGATCATTTACGCCGCAGGCATGCTGGGCTGGATCATTACCGGCGCCGTGGTGGGCCGGCGGTGAAGAACCACCTCAAGGCGCTCCGGGAGTCGCGGAGCTGGACGCAAGCAAAACTGGCGGATCAACTGGGCGTATCGCGGCAAACCGTAAACGCCCTTGAAACTGGCCGGTATGACCCGGCGCTGCCGCTTGCCTTCCGCATTGCGAAGCTGTTTGGCCAGCCCATCGAGGCAATCTTCATCCCCGAGGACGAGGACATCACCGCGAAGGGCTAACATCAGCAGCCACCCGGCGCCCGCCGGAGGCGTTCCTGCCGGTACAGGTAACGGCCGGTTTCGCGGAACCCGGCACTGGCATAGAGGTCCTGCGCACCCTGGTTGGCTGCGGTCACCAGCAGCCAGAAGCCCGCTACACCCCGGTCGCTGCCGGCCTGCAGCAGCGATTCGAGGATTGCCGCCGCATAACCCCGGCGGCGCGCTTCCGGCAGGGTGGCCATGCAGTACAGGCCGCCTTGATTAGCGCCGGTGGGGAGGGCGAGGCGTCCGACGGCGGCGGCCCGGCCATCGCCGTTCCGCACCAGGGCGTAGACGGACGGACAGCCCAGGAGGATCCCGCGGGCGGTGGCCAGCCCCTCGCTGCCACCGCGGCCGTCCACCCGCCACCAGACCTGCAGCCACTCCTCCGACGGCTCCGGTGAGAGCTCCACAGCCGGCGTGCCCGGCCTGGCGTCAGCAGAAGGAATCTGCGTGGCGCCGCGGGTCATGACAAGGGTCTCGGACTGGCGGGTGAACCCCTCCGCATCGAGAAGGTGGTGCAGTGCCGCCGCGGGGGCGTCGTCAAACAGTTGGAAGATGACCGGAAGCCGGCGGCTGCGGTACCACGACCGTGCTTCGCGGAGCAGCGCGGAAAGGTCTTCAACCGAGTGGTGAGCGGACTCCCTCGGCCAGATGGAGTTGGCACGCTGGGTGACCCCTGCGGCCGCCCGCAAGATCCAGCCTCCAACGGCACGGCGTTCGAGTGCAGGCCACGCGGCGTCCATGGCGGACCCAAGGTCAAGGGCTGCGGGTTGCGGCAATTGCGTATCCACCGGACTCCTCCTTCATTAACGGCCGGAGGCTCCCCGGATTAACCGGGGAGCCTCCCTTACCGCTTGGTATTACTGCTTGTCTTCGGGCTTCTTCTTCTCTTCCGGCTTCCTGGCTTCCGGCTTGAAGTCCACGCCTGCTTCCTTGCGCTGCTGCGGGGTGATGGGGGCCGGCGCCTCAGTTAGGGGGTCGTGTCCGCCGCCGGACTTCGGGAAGGCGATGACGTCGCGGATGGACTCGACTCCTGCCAGCAGCGACACCACGCGGTCCCAGCCAAAGGCGATGCCGCCGTGCGGGGGCGCACCGTACTTGAAGCCCTCGAGCAGGAAGCCGAACTTGGTCTGCGCGTCGTCCTTGTCCAGGCCCATCAGTTCGAACACGCGCTCCTGCACGTCGCGCTGGTGGATACGGATGGAGCCGCCGCCGATTTCGTTGCCGTTGCAGACGATGTCATAGGCGTAGGACAGCGCGGACTCGGGGTCCTTGTCGAAGGTGTCCAGGAACTCCGGCTTGGGCGAGGTGAAGGCGTGGTGCACGGCCGTCCACTGCCCTCCGCCAACCGCGACATCGCCCGACGCGACGGCTGCGGCGGCGGGCTCGAACATGGGCGCGTCCACCACCCAGCAGAAAGCCCAGTCGTTGGGGTCGATCAGGCCGGTGCGGTGGCCGATCTCCACGCGTGCAGCGCCGAGCAGGGCACGCGACGGGGTCTTCTCGCCCGCTGCGAAGAAGATGCAGTCACCCGGCTTGGCGCCGACCGCGTCTGCCAGGCCTGCGCGCTCGATCTCGGTGAGGTTCTTCGCCACCGGGCCGGCAAGTTCGCCGTCCTCCTTGTACAGGACGTAGGCAAGGCCCTTCGCCCCGCGCTGCTTGGCCCATTCCTGCCAGGCGTCCAGTGCACGGCGTGCCTGTGAGGCGCCGCCGGGCATCACTACGGCGCCCACGTAGGGAGCCTTGAACACGCCGAAGTTGGTGTCCTTGAAGAATTCGGTGAGCTCGGTCAGTTCCTGCCCGAAACGCAGGTCCGGCTTATCCGAGCCGTAGCGCGCCATGGCGTCCGCGTAGGTGATGCGCTGGATGGGCGTAGGAATGTCGACGCCGATCAGCTGCCAGATGGCCTTGACGATGTTTTCACCCAGCCGGATGATGTCGTCCTGGTCCACGAAGCTGGCTTCGATGTCCAGCTGCGTGAACTCCGGCTGCCGGTCCGCGCGGAAGTCCTCGTCCCGGTAGCAGCGGGCGATCTGGTAGTACTTCTCGAAGCCGCCCACCTGCAGCAGCTGCTTGAAGAGCTGCGGGGACTGCGGGAGGGCATACCAGGAACCCGGCGCAAGGCGTGCCGGAACCAGGAAGTCACGGGCGCCTTCCGGCGTCGAGCGCGTCAGCGTGGGGGTCTCGATCTCCACGAAGCCCTCGTGGTGGAGCAGGTCCCGCGCCACACGGTTCGCCTCGGACCGGAGGCGCAGGTTGCGGCTGGGGCCGGGACGGCGCAGGTCCAGGTAGCGGTGCTTGAGGCGCGCTTCCTCGCCGACTTCCACATGCTCGTCGATCTGGAACGGCAGGGGGTCGGAGGTGTTGAGGATGGTGACGTCCTCGGCAATGACCTCGATTTCGCCGGTGGCCAACGCAGGGTTCTCGTTGCCTTCCGGACGCCTGGACACGGTACCCGTGACCTGCAGGACGTACTCGTTGCGCAGCCCGTGGAACACTTCTTCCTCACGGACAACCACCTGGGCCACGCCGGAAGCGTCGCGCAGGTCCACGAATGCCACACCACCGTGATCACGACGGCGGGCCACCCAGCCGGCCAGGGTTACGGTCTGTCCAATGTGCTCGGAGCGAAGGGATCCGAGGTCATGTGTGCGCAGCACAGCACGCCTTTCTGCGGGAAAACAGTGGGAAGTTCAATATGATCGTTGCGGGAACGATCCCGTCCGAGTTTACCCGCTGGAAAGGGACTGCCGCCGCATGAATGAACCACAGCAGCTGCAGCGCCGGCTCGGGACCTTTGATGCCACCGCCATTGGACTGGGATCCATGCTGGGCGCGGGTGTGTTCGTGGTGTTCGCCCCGGCCGCTGCTCTTGCCGGAAACCTGCTGGTCCTGGCCGTGGTGGTTGCCGGCGTCGTGGCGTATTGCAACGCCGTCGCTTCCGCGGCCCTCGCCGCAAAGTACCCCACCAGCGGTGGAACCTACGTGTATGGCCGCAAACAGCTGGGCGAATGGCCGGGCTTCCTGGCCGGATGGGGGTTCGTCACGGGCAAGACGGCCTCCTGCGCGGCCATGGCTTTGACGTTCGGCAACTATGTTGCCCGCGACTATGCCGTTCCCGTGGCCGTCGCCGCCGTCGTGGTCCTGACGGGGGTCAACCTGCTGGGCATCACCCGGACCGCCCTGCTGACCCGGGTCCTGCTGTGCCTGGTCCTGGCGACGCTGGTGTTTGTTGCCGTCGCAGCCGTGCTGGGACCGCACCCGGCGGCAGCCACGGCTGGTGCGCCGCCCGCAGGTGTGGCTGGTGTCCTGCCGGCCGCCGGGCTCATGTTTTTTGCGTTTGCCGGTTATGCCCGGATCGCCACGCTGGGCGAAGAGGTCAGGAATCCGGCGCGGGCTATTCCGAGGGCAATCCTCGCAGCCCTGGCAGCTGCGTTCGCCATCTACCTGGTCCTGGCGCTGCTGCTGCTTGCCCATCTCGGGGACCGGCTGGCCGCCACCAGGACTCCCCTGCTGGACGCGGTGCTGGACTCCCGGCTGGGCGCCGCTGCGCCGCTGGTGCAGGCGGGAGCCGCCGCCGCATGCCTGGGCGCGCTCCTGGCGCTGATCACGGGCGTGGGGCGGACAACGCTTGCCATGGCGAGGGAGCGTGACCTCCCCGGACCGTTGGCAAAGGTGGGCGGCACCCATACTGTTCCGTTCGTCGCGGAAATCGCCGTGGCCGCCGTCGTCATTGTGCTCCTGCTGACCACCGACGTGATGACCGTGGTGGGCTTTTCAAGCTTCGGCGTGCTGGTGTACTACGCAATTGCCAACGCGTCCGCCTACACGCTCGCCGGGCATCCCGGCTACGCTCCGCGCTGGCTCAACGCGGTGGGATTCCTGGGATGCGTAGTGCTGGCCTTCACCTTGCCGGGGGCGTCTGTCCTGACCATGGCGGCGGTCCTCGCGGCGGGGGTCGCCGGGCGCTGGGTGGTGCTGCGCTTCCGGCAGCACCAGCCCCGGCCGTAGGATTCCGGGCTACACCGAGGCCGGTGCGGGCGCAGTCGTTTCCACCTGGACGGTCAAATCCTCCAGCGGCGGCATCCATGTTTCGGGGGCTGCCAGGACCTGCTCGCCGGTGCGGATGTCCTTGACCTGGTAGGTGCCGTCCTCGTCGGTGAACCAGACAAACGGTATGCCCCGGCGGTCCGCGAACTTGATCTGCTTGCCGAACTTCTCCGCCTTCGCAGCGACCTCGGTGGGGATGCCCCGGCTGCGCAGCAGGGCAGCGACGTCCTGGGCAGCGCCCCAGCTGTCGTCATGGTTGAGGGCCACCAGGACCGCAGTGGGAACCGCGCGGGAAGCCTTGGCCAGGTCCTGGCTCAGGATCCGGGATACCAAGCGGGTGACCCCGATGGAGAGGCCAACGCCAGGGAACTTGCGGTTCCCCTTCGATGCCAGGGCGTCGTAGCGGCCACCGGAGCAAATGGAGCCAAGCTGTTCGTGGCCCACCAGTACCGTTTCCACCACCGTTCCGGTGTAGTAGTCCAGGCCGCGGGCAATGCTGAGGTCCGCCAGGACCTTGCCGGGGGCCCGCTGGACGGCGGCATCGATGACCTGTTCCAGTTCGTCCAGGCCTTCATCGAGCAGTTCATCGCTTACGCCCAAGGCCCGGACCTGCGCCACAAAGGACGTGTCTTCGGTGCGGATGGCGGCCAGTTGGAGGGCTTTGGCTGCCTGCTCGTCCGAAGCGCCGAGTTCACTCTTCAGCAGTTCGGCCACCTTGGCGGGTCCGATCTTTTCGAGCTTGTCGATGCTGCGCAGCACGCCCGCTGTGTCCTCAAGCCCAATGCCCCGGTAAAAGCCTTCGGCGAGCTTCCGGTTGTTGATCCGGAGCCGGAAGTCGGGGATGGGCAGGGCGCTGAGTGCCTCGGCGATGACCAGCGCGATCTCGACGTCATAACGGAACGGGAGCTCGCCGTCGCCCACCACGTCGATGTCCGCCTGGGTGAACTCGCGGGCCCGCCCTTCCTGCGGCCGCTCGCCGCGCCACACCTTCTGGATCTGGTAGCGGCGGAACGGGAAGGACAAATAGCCGGCGTTTTCCACCACGTACCGGGCAAACGGCACGGTCAGGTCAAAATGCAGGGCAAGCGCGTGGGGGTCGGCCTTGCCGCCTTTAACGGGGTTGTCGCTCTCATCCTCCTGGAGCCGGCTCAGGCCGTACACTTCCTTGTCGATCTCCCCCTTGCGGAGCAGTTGGCCCACCGTCTCAACCGCCCGGGTCTCGATCGAACCAAATCCGTGCAGTTCAAAAACCCTGCGCAGGGTATCCAGCACATGCAGCTCCACCAGCCGCTCCTCGGGAAGCCACTCGGGGAATCCGGACAGGGAGGCGGTGCGTGCCATGGGGAAGGTTCTCCTTAGGAATGGAAGGTGCGCCGGAACTGCCGGCCTGCGCCGCTCGGCGGCGGCATACGGCGGCAGCACAGCCAGC
This sequence comes from Pseudarthrobacter defluvii, assembly GCF_030816725.1. Taxonomy (NCBI): domain Bacteria; kingdom Bacillati; phylum Actinomycetota; class Actinomycetes; order Micrococcales; family Micrococcaceae; genus Pseudarthrobacter; species Pseudarthrobacter defluvii. The sequence goes on along the minus strand of NZ_JAUSYG010000001.1, from coordinate 1,844,413 downwards.
CATGCATAAACTATGTGCGGCAGCCAGTTTATGCGTCATCCCTGTGCATCTCTAATGCAGCAGGCCCGCAAACCCTGGCCCTGACACCTGCGCCCGGCGGCCAACCACCGGGCACCAGCAGCCCGACGATGAGGAGGACCCTTGGCGGCCAGTCCACGCAGTGCACGCGAAACAAAACGGCGCATCCAGCAAATGGAAGCCAAGCGTGAGCTCCGGCGCGGCCAGGAAAAGCGGCGGAAGCGCGACAACCTTGTTGCCGCCGGCGCGGGGACCGCCGCCGTGGTGCTCGCCGTCGTGCTCCAACTCACCGCGTTCGCCGGCAACCCCACCGAGGACGAATACGCCGCCGCCCAGGCAGGGCTGACGGAACCATCCGCCTCCGCAAGCCCTTCCGCCACCCCTTCCGCACCGGCGACCAACGGGCCGAACATCCCGGCTGCGGGCACGGCGGCCGGAAAGACGTTCACCGGCCAGCTGGTGCTGAACGGCAGCCCGCTCGGTGTGGAAGTGGACGGGACCAAAGCACCGCAGGCAGCCGCCGTCTTCAAATCCCTCAGCGACCAAGGCTACTTCAACGGCAAGACCTGCCACCGGCTGACCACCGCAGAGAAGTTCGGCGTCCTGCAGTGCGGATCCCCCAACGGAGACGGGCAGGGCGACCCGAACTACACTTGGGGCCCGCTCGAGAACACCCCGGCTGACAACACATACCCTGCCGGCACCATTGCCGTTGCCCGCACCGGCAACAATGCCTACGGCAACGGAACCCAGTTCTTTATCGTGTACAAGGACACCGTCATCCCGGCGGACGCCGCAGGAGGCTACACGGTGGTGGGAAAGGTGACGTCGGGCCTTGACGCCGTCTCCACCATTGCGGCCGCCGGAGTCACGCCGGAAGCCAGCGACACGGACGGCGCACCAAAACAACCAGTCACGATAGACTCGTTTTCTCTGAAGTAGGAAGCCGGGCCGGACTGGCAACGGTGAGTACGTGAGTATTTCCCTCCAAGCGAAAGACTTTTAGCGGTGACAGACAGTCAGAAATCCGACGAAACAGCAACAGACCTGACCGAAACGACGGCTCCGGCCGCCGGTGAAAGCACGGGTCCTGATGCGAATGCCGAGCAGTCACCTGCCGCCCCGGAGGTTCCCGCGGAGGCCGCTGCGCCTGCGCCGGCTCCCGGACCGCGGCCGTCCGCGCCCTCTCCGGCCGCCTTCGCCTCCCGGCCCAAGCCTGCTGCCGCCGCTCCAGCCGCCGCGCCGGCTCCGGCCGCACCCAGTACGTCTGTCGCCGAGGCTTCCAAGTGGGGCCGGGTGGAGGGCGACGGCCACGTTTATGTGACGATCGACGGCGGCGAACACCCTGTGGGGCAGTACCCGGGCGTCAGCGACGACGAAGCGCTGCTCTACTTTGCGCGGAAGTACGACGACGTCGTGGCACAGATCGTGCTGCTGGAACAGCGGGTCAGCTCCAAGGCGCCCAGCACCGACATGCAGAAGACGGTGACCCACCTGCGTGAGCAGCTTGCCGAGCGGAACATGCTGGGCGACCTCCGGGCTGCGGAGGCGCGCCTGGATATGCTGGCCAGCCAGATCAGCGAATTGGAAAAAGCGGAAAAGGCCGAGCACGATGCTGTGCGGGCCTCCGAGCTGGCAGCGCGCGAAGCCATTGTTGCCGAGGCTGAGCAGATTTCCGGCCAAGATCCCGCGCAGACGCAGTGGAAGACCTCCAGCGCCCGGATGAATGAGCTCTTTGAGAACTGGAAGGCAGCCCAGAAGAGCGGCGTGCGCCTGGGCCGCAGCAACGAGGACGCTCTCTGGAAGCGCTTCCGGGCCGCCCGCACCGTCTTCGACCGCCACCGCAGGGCCTACTTCTCCCAGCTGGACAGCAACAACTCCGCGGCCAAGACTGCCAAGGAGAAGCTGATCGCCGAGGCTGAAGCCCTGTCCACCTCCACCGACTGGGGCTACGCCGCCGGCGAATACCGCCGGCTCATGGACCAGTGGAAAGCATCACCCCGGGCCAGCCGCAAGGACGACGACGCGCTGTGGGCGCGCTTCCGCGCCGCCCAGGACGTCTTCTTCACGTCCCGCCAGGCCGCCAACGACGAGATCGACCAGGAATACTCCGCCAACCTCACGGTGAAGGAGGCACTGCTGGCCGAGGCCAACACCATCCTGCCGGTCAAGGACCTGGCAGCGGCCAAGAAGGCCCTGCAGTCCATCCGCGACCGCTGGGAAGAGGCCGGCAAGGTGCCGCGCGCGGACATGGGCCGGATCGAAGCTGGGCTGCGGAAGGTGGAAGACGCCGTCCGCAACGCGGAGGAAGAGCAGTGGCAGCGGTCGAACCCGGAGCGCAAGGCACGCACCAACAGCGCCTTGTCCCAGCTGGAATCCGCCATCGCCGGGCTCCAGGAAGACCTTGCTGAGGCCGAGAAGAGCGGCGACCAGCGCAAGATCAAGGCTGCCCAGGAAGCCCTCGAAGCGCGCCAGGCCTGGTTGGACCAGCTGCAGCGTTCCGCCAGCGAACTGTCCTGACCTTCCCGTCCTAAGCTGACGGCACAGGCCCCGTCCCCGTTATCCACATAACGGGGACGGGGCCTGTGCCGGTTAAGAGGGTTCCGGGCAGGATGGGCTTATGGCCTCTCCCCCAGTTCCATCCGCCGCCGGCACAGGCAGGGAACCCCGTACCCATGCCGCCCGGGCGGGCCGCCAGGACAATGCTGCAGATGCCGCCGCAGCACCCCGCTTTCCGGAACTTTACGCCCCCGGCGGCCCCTTCGCCGGCCCGGAGCTGCAGTCCCTTGCGGCGGACGGCCTGCTGGCCCGGTTCCATCAGCAGGGCTACACGCTCCCCGGAATCCCCGCGTCGCCACAGTTGCGGGCGCGGGCGGCGGCAGGGGCTGTCCCGGCGGCAATCCGGCAGCGCGTTGTTGCAGGGCGCATGACGGCGGCCTGGATCTACGGCTGCGCGGCAGAACCTGACAGGCTGGCATTGTTGGTGGACTCGAAGCGGAGGGTGTCCAGCCTGCGGAGTACGCGCGGCTGCACGCTGCACGAGGTGAAACTGGGCCCGTTCGATGTCATCAGCCTGGGCGGCCTGATGGTGTCCAGCCCCTTGCGGACAGCCCTTGATATTGCCCTGCATGTGGATGCTGAGCGCGCCGTACCCGCCCTGGCCGGGCTGCTGGCCCGGCCGCAACAGGACGTGAAACTGCGCCTCCTGGTCCGGGCCATCGAGGCGACGCCCCGGGTCCCGCACAAGCGCGCGGCTTTGGAAAAACTTGCCCTGCTAGCTCCGGCGTTTGTTCCCGGTGGTGCGGTAGACGTCGAAAACCCCGTCGATCCGTCGGACGGCGCTCAGGACGTGGCTGAGGTACTTCGGGTCGCCCATCTCGAAAGCGAACTTTGAGATCGCTACGCGGTCAGTGGAGGTGTGGACGCTGGCCGCGAGAATGTTGACATGGTTGTCCGACAGCACCCGGGTTACGTCCGAAAGCAGGGATTTGCGGTCCAGGGCCTCAACCTGGATTTCCACCAGGAAGACGCTCGACTGGGTGGGCGCCCAGTCCACGTCCACGATCCGGTCCGGCTGGTCCTTCAGGTCCGAGATGTTCGTACAGTCGGTCCGGTGGACGGAGACACCGGACCCGCGCGTCACGAAGCCGAGGATGGGATCCGGCGGAACCGGAGTGCAGCAGCGGGCCAGCTTGACCCAGACATCGCCCACACCGCGGACCACCACGCCGGAGTCGGAGAAGCGGGCCTTGCTGACCTGGGTGGGGATGCTGACCTCTTCGACGTCATCATCGGCGCTCTCGTTGCCGCCCAGGCTTTCGATCAGCTTTTCCATGACGGACTGCGCGGACGTGTGCCCGTCGCCAACACCGGCATACAGCCCGGAAATGTCCGCGTACTTGAACTCCTCCGCAACGGCAGCCAGCGCCTCGTGCGTCATCAGCCGCTGCAGCGGAAGATTCTGCTTCCGCATGGCGCGGGTCAGCAGCTCCTTGCCGCGGTCAATCGCTTCTTCGCGGCGTTCCTTGCTGAACCACTGGCGGATCTTGTTCCGTGCCCGGGCACTCTTAACGAAGTGCTGCCAGTCCTGGCTCGGCCCGGCCCCCTCCGCCTTGGAGGTGAAGATCTCCACCCAGTCGCCGTGGTTCAGTTCACTGTTGAGCGGGACCAGCTTGCCGTTGACCCTGGCGCCGATGGTGCGGTGGCCCACCTCGGTGTGTACGGCGTAGGCGAAGTCCACCGGCGTCGATCCTGCCGGCAGTGCCATGACCTCGCCCTTGGGCGTGAAGACGAACACCTCGCGGGCGTTGATTTCAAAGCGGAGCGAGTCCAGGAACTCCCCCGGGTCGGACGTCTCCTGCTGCCAGTCCACCAGGGAGCGCAGCCACCCCATGTCGCCGTCGCGGGGGCTTCCGGGGCCCACGGCGGTGCGGTTGGGCTGGTCCTTGTACTTCCAGTGGGCCGCCACGCCGTACTCGGCCCGGCGGTGCATCTCATGCGTGCGGATCTGGATTTCCACCGGTTTGCCGCCTGGCCCGATCACGGTGGTGTGCAGGGACTGGTACATGTTGAATTTGGGCATCGCGATGTAGTCCTTGAACCTGCCGGGCAGGGGGTTCCAGCGCGAATGCATGGTGCCCAGGGCCGCGTAGCAGTCCCGGACGGAGTCCACCAGGACGCGGACACCCATGAGGTCGTTGATGTCGTCGAAGTCCTTGTCGCGGACGATCATCTTTTGGTAGATGGAGTAGTAGTGCTTGGGCCGGCCGGTGATGGTGGCTTTGATCTTGGCCGCGCGCAGGTCCTCGGTGATCTGGTCGCGGATGACGCCGAGGCTCTTTTCCCGCTCCGGGGTGCGGTCCCCCACCATCCTGACTATTTCTTCGTAGACCTTGGGGTACAGCGCCGCGAAGGACAGGTCCTCGAGCTCCCACTTGATGGTGTTCATGCCCAGGCGGTGCGCCAGCGGAGCAAAGATTTCCAGGGTTTCGCGCGCCTTGCGGGCAGATGATTCGGCCGACACAAAACGCCAGGTGCGGGCGTTGTGCAGCCGGTCGGCCAGCTTGATCATCAGGACGCGGATGTCCTTGGCCATGGCCACGACCATTTTGCGGACGGTCTCCGACTGGGCGGCCTCGCCGAAGCTGACCTTGTCCAGTTTGGTTACGCCGTCCACCAGCATGGCCACTTCCGGCCCGAAATCCCGCTTCAGGTCAGCAAGGGTGTAGGGGGTGTCTTCCACGGTGTCGTGCAGCAGGGCTGCCGCCAGCGTGGTGCCGCTGAGGCCCAGCTCAGCAAGGATGGTGGCCACGGCCACGGGGTGGGTAATGTACGGGTCCCCGCTCTTGCGCTTCTGGCCGCGGTGGCTGCGCTCGGCTACGTCGAAGGCGCGCTGGATGAGGTCGAAGTCCTCTTTGGGATTGTTGGCGCGGACCGTGCGGAGCAGGGGTTCCAGGATGGGAGAGTAAGTGGCGGTACCGCGGCCCGTCAGGCGGGCGAGGCGGGAGCGGGTACGTTCCCGACGGCCGGGGAACGTGGCGCGGGAACCCGAATTGTCGACAGGAACCAGGGAACCAGGGCGCGCGGGGGTTGCCGCACCGGGTTGCAGACCGGCTGAATTCTTTTCTTCCTGTGCCGTTGGCGCCGACGCCGAACGCTCTTCCAATGAAGTACCCCTCACCACCGATTTAATTACCCCAGTCTATTCCTCCGGGCGGCCACATTTATAACCGGGACAGAAGCCGCAAGGGCCGGGCCGCGCATTGTCTGCGCCGCCCGGCCCTTCTTGGCCTTGAAGCTGCCTGCGGTCGCCCGCCGGCTCTGGGGCTTCCGGTCAGGCCCTGGCCGGGGATGCCGGAGCTGACCGTTCTGCCCCCGCCCGGCGCTGCTCGACGCGCCGTGCCTGCTTGACCAGTTCCGGCTCGCCCTGGCGGAGCCACGCGTACATCGGGGCGGCCACGAAAATGGTCGCCGCGGTGCCGATCAGGATCCCCACGAACAAGGCCAGGGACAGGTCGCGCAACGTTCCTGCCCCCAGGAGCCCGGCACCGATGAACAGGATGGCTCCGACGGGGAGGATGGCCACCATCATGGTGTTGATGGACCGCACCAGCGTCTGGTTCACCGCCAGGTTCACTTCCTCCCCGAAGGTGCGCCGCGTGGACGAGTCGATGCCGGAGGTGTTCTCGCGGATCTTATCGAAGACCACCACGGTGTCGTATAGCGAGTAGCTGAGGACCGTCAGGAACCCGATGATGGCAGACGGCGTCACCTCAAAATCACTCAAGGCGTAAACCCCGGCCGTGATGAACATGGTCACGGCCATGCCGGCAAGCGCCGAGAGGGACATCTTCCAGGTGCGGAAGTAGAGCGCCATGAGGAGCGCCGCCAGCAGCACGAACACCACCAGGCCGATCAGCGCCTGCTTGGTCACGTCCGCACCCCAGGTTGGTCCAACGAATGTGGAGGTCACCTCATTGTCGGTGACGCCGTAGGCGCTGGTGAGGCCCTGCTTGATCTTCAGCGTCTCGTCGTCGGTCAGCTTGTCCGTCTGGATGCGCATGGTGTTGCCGGCCACATTGGCCACACGCGGGACACTTCCTGGTACTACGTCCGTGACAGCTTTCTCGCCGATGGTGGCATCGGTGGTCTTCACATTGGAGACCGTGAATTCGGAACCGCCGCGGAACTCGATACCGAGGTTGAAGCCACCCTTCGCCACCGGGATGATGATCGACAGGGCCACCCCCACCGCGGCAATGATGAACCAGATCTTCTTGGCGCCGACAAAGTCGTACGAGCGCTTGCCCGTATAAAGCTCGTTGCCGAATGTGGCGAAGCCTGACATTACTTGTTCTCCTTCGCGGAGGTTTTGGACGAGCCGGCCAGCTGTTCCTGCTTCTCTGCCAGGCGCCGTTCAGCGATGGTCATGCGGCGTTCAGCTTCGGCCGCCGCACCCGTGTTCTTGCTGCGGACCACCACAGGGCGGTCCTCCGGGGTGCGGACGCGTCCGGCGCCACGGTACAGCGGCACCGCACCCAGCCGTTCCGGGTCGAGGCCGGAGAATTTGTGGCCTTCACCGAAGAAGCGGGTGCGGGCCAGGAGCTGCAGCGTGGGGTGGGTGAACATGAACACGACAATGAGGTCGGCGATGGCGGTCAGGCCCAGCGTGAACGCAAAGCCACGGACGTTGCCCACAGCCACGAAGTACAGGACCAGGGCGGCCAGGAGGTTGACTGCCTTGGAGGCAAGAACCGTGCGCTTGGCGCGCTTCCAGCCGTTTTCGACGGCGGACACCAGGCCGCGTCCTTCACGCAGTTCGTCGCGGATGCGCTCGAAGTAGACGATGAAGGAGTCGGCCGTCTGGCCGATGGCCACGATGATGCCGGCGACGCCCGCAAGGGACAGGCGATAGTTTTCCGTCCAGCCGAGGATGGCGATGGCGAGGTAGGTCAGGGCACCGGCCACCACCAGCGAAGCGATGGTGACAAAGCCCAGGGCACGGTACTGGAACAGCGAGTAGACCACCACCAGCAGGAGCCCGATCAGGCCTGCCAGCAGGCCCATGCGCAGCTGCTCTCCACCGAGCGTCGCGGAAATTTGCTGCTCGCTCTGGATGTCGAAGCTGATGGGAAGGGCACCGAACTTCAGCTGGTCGGACAGGGCCTTGGCGGTCTGCTCGGTGAAGCCGCCGGTGATCTGCGGGCGTCCGTCGGTGATGACGGCCAGCGCACGCGGCGCGGAAATGACCTGGTCGTCCAGCACGATGGCGAACTGTGCCTTCGGGTCGGTTCCCGACTCACCGCCGGCGGCCACGTAGAACTGGTTCAGGCGCTCGGTGACCTCTTTGAACTTGGCGGTGCCTTCGGCGTCGAACTGGATGTTGACGGCCCAGTCATTGGTGACGGCACCCTGCGCGCCCTGCTGCAGCTGGAAGGACGACGTGACGATGTTGCTGCCCTTCACCTCCACGGGGCCCAGGATGTATTTGATCGCCGGGGATTTGTCGGTGGCGGGCTCGCACGTGACCAACGGTTTGGTGGGATCTGACCGCTCGGACTTTTCCGCGGCGGGGCTGTTGCAGTCGAGTGCCTCGAACTGCTTGTAGATCTCCGGGGTGATCCAGTTGGTGTCGCTGCTGTTGGCCGGTGCAGCGGTCGGCTTCGGCAGCTGGTCCTCGGGAGTCCGCTTTTCCGGGGGCACCGGGGCGCCGTCACCGTTGAGGAGGACGGGGCGGAAGTTCATGTCCGCGGAGGCCTGGATCAGGTTCCGGGTTTCAGCGGAGGGGGTGCCGGGGAGGCTGACCACCACATTGCGCCCGGACTGGGTGCTGATTTCGGCCTCGGAGACGCCGGAGCCGTCAACGCGCTGGCGGATGATCGCCACAGCCTGGTTAAGCTGCTGCTCGTTGATGTCAGCACCGCCCTCCACCTTCGGGGCGAGGATCATCTGCGTGCCGCCCTCAAGGTCCAGGGCAAGTTTGGGCGCCCAGCTCGCCTGCCCGGCGATGGTGCCGCCGGCCAGGACGGCGGTCAGCGCCGCCAGGATTACGCCAAGCCAGACCAGGACGCGGAGCCCCGGCTTCTTGCGGCCAGTTCGTGCCATTGTCGATCTTTCTCTTATTCGCGGAGGAACCGCCGGCGCGGGCTGTGGCCTGCGCCGGCGGTGGTCCGCAGCGGTAGAGGGAGGAAAGGGGCCAGCGGGCCTAGCTGTCCTTCTTGCCCTCGTCGTTGAGGCGCTTCAGAGTTTCTTCCGGAGTCTCCGCGTCGGTGGCGGTGCTCCCGGTTTCCCGAGTGGTGAGGGAGGAGGCATCGTCCGGCACCACCGGCGAAGCAGCTGCGGGCTCGGCAGTGGCTTCCGCAGCAGGCTCGACGACCTTGGTGACGGCCTGGCGGTGGACGGTGGCCAGGTTGCCGGGGGAAAGCTCAAGGGTGACCTTGTTGTCGGCCTCGTCGATGTCCACGATCCGGCCGAAAAGGCCAAAGCTGGTCATGACTTCCACGCCCGGGCCAAACTTCGACTGGAGCTCTGCCTGCTGCTGCTGCGTCTTCTTGTTGCGGCGGAACATCATGAAGATGAACACGCCGAGCATGACGAACAGGAGAATTGACATTGGATCCAAGGGGAATTCCGTTCTTTTACTGGTGTAGCTGGTTTTCCAGCGACGTTGGCTTCGCTTCGGCCGGGGCGGGCTGCTGGTGCAGGCAGAGCGCCTGACGTGTTCCTTCCCCAAGCGACGGGGGCATCATGGCCACCCGCGAAACAAAGACCCGAACGTGCCGGGCGTCATACCAGTCTAAAGGGAAAAGCTGAAGGGAGTCTGCTATTGGCCCTCCGGCGCCCATTCCCCCGTTGCGGGAGCCTCCACGCCAGGTTCAAAGAGGTCCAGCTGCTCCTGGGCGAAAACATTGGACGGGATGGCGTAGCCCATGTGCGTCCACGCCGGCGCCAGTGCGATCCTGCCGCGGGGCGTCCGGCCCAGCAGTCCTTCCCGGACCAGGAATGGTTCCGCGACGGTCTCCACTGTTTCGGTTTCCTCGCCGACGGCGATGGCGAGGGTGGAAAGGCCCACGGGACCGCCGCCGAACTTGGTGATGAGGGCATCGAGGACGGCCCGGTCCAGCCGGTCCAGACCCTTCTTGTCCACCTCGTACATGTCCAGGGCGGCGGAGGCGGCCCTGGCGTCAATCTGTTCGATGCCGTGCACCAGCGCCCAGTCCCGGACGCGCCGCAGCAGGCGGTTGGCGATACGCGGCGTACCGCGGGAACGGCCGGCGATCTCAGCGAAACCGGCGGAATTGACCTTCAGGTCCAGCAGCCCGGCAGAACGGCGCAAAACCAGCTCCAGCTCCGGAACGGAGTAGAACTCGAGATGTCCGGTGAAGCCGAAGCGGTCGCGCAGCGGTCCCGGAAGCAGCCCGGCGCGGGTGGTGGCGCCCACCAGGGTGAACGGCGGCAGCTCCAACGGGATGGCGGTGGCACCGGCACCCTTCCCGACCACGATGTCGACGCGGAAGTCCTCCATGGCCATGTACAGCATTTCCTCGGCCGGCCGGGACATGCGGTGGATCTCGTCGAGGAACAGGACTTCGCCTTCGGACAGCGAGGACAGGATCGCTGCGAGGTCGCCTGCGTGCTGGATGGCGGGGCCGCTGCTGAGGCGCAGCGGGGCGTTCATCTCCGCGGCGACGATCATGGCAAGGGTGGTCTTGCCCAGGCCGGGCGGGCCTGAGAACAGCACGTGGTCGGCGGTGCGTCCACGCATCCGGGAGGCCTGCAGCACCAGCGACAGCTGCTTGCGCACCCGGTGCTGGCCAACGAAGTCGTCCAGGTTCTTGGGCCGCAGCGCCGCCTCGATGGCACGCTCTTCCGGCTCCTCCCCCGCGGCAACCAGTGAGGGTTCAGCCACGGGTGCCTACGCGGTTGCCGGCCCGGGCGCCGTCCTGGCCCAGCCACCGGAGGGTGGTGCGGAGGATCTCGGGCACGTTGCCGCGGAAGGACACTTCGGGTTCGTCGGAAAGCGCTTTGTCGATGCTGGCGGACGCGTCCTTCTCCGACCATCCCAGGCTGGTCATGGCTGCCACAACCTGGGGCTTCCAGGCGGCTTCGGCAGGCGTGGCAGCTCCGGGCGTTGCGGCGGTGCCGTGGGGTACGAGCTTTCCGGCAAGCTCGAGCACGATCCTGCCGGCCACCTTGGGCCCGATTCCCGGGACCTTGGTGAAGGTCTTGCTGTCCTCCGTATGCGCCGCCACCCTGATCGCTTCGGGATCGTGCACGGCCAGGACAGCGAGGGCAAGGCGCGGGCCAACGCCGCTGACGCTCAGCAGGATGTCAAAGACCTCACGTTCGTCGTCGGAGGCGAAGCCGAAAAGAGTGAGCGAGTCCTCCCGGACGATCAGGGAGGTGAACAGCTGGCCCTCCTCACCCACGCGCAGCCGGCTAAGCGTCTGTGGGGTGGCGTTGACGCTAATCCCGGCACCGTTAAGGTCAATCACGGCGGTGGACAGGCCAACGTGCGCTACCGTTCCGCGGAGGAAACTGATCAAGGCCGGGCTCCCGTGGTACTGGCCGGCCTCGTAGGGTGAGGGCACGGCTATCCGAACATATCTACGAATACCCTAGCAAGCAGCAGGGACAATCAGCGTGCGCGGCGCGCCTTTGACTCGGCTTCCGCCCATGCCCGCTGGGCGGGGGTCAGGGATGAGCTGCCGGGACCGGTCGTGGCCACGGCGGCGCCGCTTCCGGCCCGCCAGGCATGCGTGATGGCCAGCGCCAGCGCGTCGGCCGCATCGGCAGGGCGCGGAGGGGCGTCCAGCCGGAGGATTTTGGTGACCAGTTTGGTCACGGCCTCCTTATTGGAGGACCCGCTTCCGGTCACGGCCGCCTTGACCTCCGACGGCGTGTGCAGGGCCACCGGGATTCCCCGCCGGGCTGCCGCCGCGATCACCACGCCGGACGCCTGGGCCACGCCCATCACGGTGCTCACATTGAGTTGCGAAAAAACGCGTTCGACGGCGAGCACCTCGGGCTCGTAGCGGTCCAGCCACTCGTCGATGGCCGTGGCAATCACCAGCAGGCGGCGGTCGAGGGTCTCGTCCGGGGATGTGCCCACGACGCCGACTGCCACCATGCTGGCGCGTCGGTTCCGCTCGACATCCACCACGCCGATGCCGCAGCGGGTGAGGCCGGGATCAACCCCGAGGACGCGGAGGCTCACTGCTGCTCCGCTCCGGACGGGGAACCCGGCCGCAACGCCGGCGGAGGGCTAGTTGGCAAGGCGGGACGTCACTCGGATTCCAGGGCGGCCTGGACTTCGTCGCTGAGGTCGGCGTTGCTGTACACGTTCTGGACGTCGTCGAGGTCCTCGAGGGCATCTGCCAGCTTCAGGAACTTCCGTGCGCCGTCGACATCGAGCTCCACCTGCATGGAGGGCACGAATTCCACCTCGTCGGTGTCGTATTCGATGCCTGCTTCGGTCAGTGCTTCGCGGATGGCCTGCAGGTCGCCGGGTTCCGAGTGGATCTCAAAGGTCTCGCCGTTGTCCTTGACTTCCTCCGCACCTGCATCAAGGACGGCCATCAGGACGTCGTCCTCGCTCAGGCCGTTCTTGGGCAGGTTGACCACGCCCTTGCGGGTGAAGAGGTAGCTGACGGAACCGGGGTCGGCGATGGTGCCGCCGTTGCGGGAGATGGCCAGCCGGACCTCGGATGCTGCCCGGTTCTTGTTGTCGGTAAGGCACTCGATGAGCAGGGCCGAACCCTGGGGGCCCCGGGCCTCGTACATGATCTCGGTGTAGTCCACCACTTCGCCGGTGAGGCCGGCGCCGCGCTTGATGGCGCGGTCGATGTTGTCATTGGGAACCGAGGTCTTTTTGGCCTTGGTCACGGCGAGTTCCAGGCCGGGGTTGCCGGCGAGGTCCGGTCCGCCCATCCGGGCGGCAACTTCGATGTTCTTGATCAGCTTGGCAAACGACTTTGCGCGGCGGCTGTCAATGATCGCCTTTTTGTGCTTGGTCGTTGCCCATTTGGAGTGGCCTGACATGCTTTACGCTTCTCCTCTGATCATTCGGATAAAAAGTTCGTGTACGCGTTTCTCGCCGGTCACTTCCGGATGGAAAGAGGTGGCCAGCAGTTGGCCGGAACGCACTGCCACAATTCTAGCCGTCCCCGGGAGCGATGCCGCGTGCGACGCCTGGCCGGGGTCCGCCGGTTCCACCTGCGCCAGGACCTCCACGTCCGCACCCACCCGCTCCACCCACGGACCGCGGATGAAGACTGCATGCACCGGTTCCACACCCGAGTCGGTGGCGCTGAAGTCCAGCCCCTTGAAGTCAAGGTCGGTCTCGAAGGATTCACGCTGACGTCCGAAGGCGTTGCGGCGGACGGTGATGTCAAGGCCGCCGAACGTCTGCTGGGCGGCACCGGAGAGATCGGTTGCCGGGTCGGCGATGTCCGAGGCAAGCAGGATCATGCCCGCGCACGAACCGTAAACGGGCAGACCCTCGGCGATGTATTTCCGGATTGGGTCGGCCAGGTCGAAGGCCCGGGCCAGCTTGTCGATGGTGGTGGACTCGCCGCCGGGAATTATGAGGCCGTCCAGACCGTCCAACTCCTCCGGACGGCGCACGGGCACGGCATGTGCACCGGTAGCTTCCGCGGCGCGCAGGTGCTCCCGGAAGTCTCCCTGGAGGGCCAGGACACCAATCCGCAGGCCTGAGCCCACGCGCGCAGGATCAGCAGAAAGGGGATTTGTCATCCCTCCAGCATACGGCCCGGCGCCTATGGCAGCTGCCGCATGCATCGGGCCGGCAGCGGTTGCATGCCGCTGCTGGGATATATTCAAAACATGGTCTTCTACAGTGTTCCGCTCGGCAAGCTGGTCCGCAGGGTGTCCCGGCTGCGGGGCGGCGGGTCCGCCCTGCCGGGCCTGGTGGTCGAGAAAATCGACCCCGGCTTCATGCGGCGGACGCTCACCACCCTGCCGCACGGCGTGGCGGTGGTCAGCGGCACCAACGGCAAAACCACCACCACCAAAATGGTGGTGGAACTGCTGGAAAGCCAGGGCCTGAAGGTCTTCACCAACCGCACCGGCAGCAACTTCACGCGGGGCGTGGCGGCAGCACTCCTGGGTGAGGTGGACTGGCGTGGCAGGCTGGACGCGGACATTGCCGTCCTGGAACTCGACGAAGCCCACGCAGTCCATTTCGTGAACAGTGTCCCGCCCCGGTACTGCCTCCTCCTTAACGTGCTGCGCGACCAGCTGGACCGTTTTGGCGAGATCGACAAGACCGCCCAGCTCCTGCAGCACATCGCCGCCAAGACCACCGGAACCGTGGTCCTCAACCGTGAGGACCCGCGGGTGGCACGCATCGCGGACACCCTGACGGGCCAGGAGGTCAAGTACTTTGGCCTTGACGACTCCCTGCTGGGGACCTTTCCCAACGACGACGACATGCGGGCTGCTCCCGGAAGCCCCGCCCCGGCGGGCCTGCCGGAAAAGCCGGTTGCCGACGTCGTGCTCCGGAAGGTGGGCGCGGACAGCGCCGAGTTTGAGTACGACGGCGGTACGGTCACCACGGCGATGAAGCTGCGCGGCGTATACAACATCTTCAATGCGGCTGCGGCCCTGACCCTTGCCCGCAGCATCTGCGGCGCAGGCGCCGCCACGGCGGACCACGCCACCTTGCTCGAGGCGTTGTCCAAGGTGGCCCCCGCCTTTGGCCGCGGTGAAAGCCTTACCGTGGACGGCCAGCCGCTGGACCTGGTGCTGGTGAAGAACCCCAGCGGTTTCCGGCTGGGCCTGAAGTCATTCCCTGCCGGCGGCTACGCCACCATGATCGCGATCAATGACAACTACGCCGACGGCCGCGACATGTCCTGGCTCTGGGACGTGGAATTCGATTCCCTCCGGGAGGGCGGCGTGGACATGGTCACCGGGTCGCGGGCCTACGACATGGCGTTGCGGCTGCAGTACGACCAGGTTCCCGTCGGAGCCGTGGAAACGGAGATCCCCGCCGCCCTGACGGCCTTCGTCAGGGAAGGCCGGGGCAAGCCCAAGCGGATCTTCTGCACCTACACCGCCATGCTTGCCATCCGTCGCGAGCTGTCCAAAATCACCACCGTGGAGGTTGTCTCGTGAATCCGGCAGAGGCAGTGACGGCTGCTGACCAGTCCAAGGGCACCATCCGCGTGGTCCAGCTGTACCCCCGCGACATGAACATCTATGGGGACTGGGGCAACGCCCTGGTCCTGCAGCGGCGGATTGCGTGGCACGGGTACACCCCCGAGCTGCTCGAGTACAACGTGGGCGATCCCTTTCCTGACGGTGTGGATATCATTGTGGGCGGCGGCGGGCAGGACAGCGGGCAACTGGTCATCCAGGACGACCTGCAGGCCCGGGCCGGCCAACTGAAGGAATTGGCCGAGGACGGCGCGCCCATGCTGGTCATCTGCGGCCTGTACCAGCTCTTCGGCCGTTTCTTCAAAACCCGCACGGGCGCTGTCATCCCGGGCATCGGCGTCCTGGACGTGGAAACGCACGGGACAGATGAGCGCCTGATCGGTAACGTCAAGGTTTCGACCACGGAGTTCGGCGAAGTCCTGGGCTATGAAAACCACAGCGGCCAAACGACGCTGGGCAACGGAGTCCGGCCGCTCGGAACCGTGGCCAAGGGAACGGGCAACAACAGCAACGACGGCCACGAAGGCGCCCGCTACCGCAACATCGTTGCCAGCTACCTGCACGGCTCGCTGCTGCCCAAGAACCCGGCCATCGCGGACTTCCTCATCCGTACCGCTGCGGAGCGCAAATTCGGCAGCTTCTCCCCCGGCAACCCGGACGACACTTACGCCGTCCTGGCCCGGGAGCACGCCGCCCGCCGGCCCCGCTGAGGCGCAACCGTACGGGACCGCGGCATTGAACTGGGGCCCGTGAGCCTTTAGCAGGGGCTCAGCGCCACTGGAAATACTCCCGGTGGATGTTGGCCCTGCGGACACCTGCCGCCCGGAAGGCTTTCCGGAACTGCCGGAGCATGGTGTCCGGGCCACCCATGAAGACCGACAGCCGCCGGGGCTCAGTCCCCACCGAGGCCAGGACTGCTTCGGGGGTCAGCCGGCCATCCGCAACGGTGTCCACCAGATGCACCTTAAGCCGGGGATGCTTCCCGGCGACGGCGGTAATCTCATCGGCAAACGGGGAGCGCCCTGCCGACGTGACGAAGAGGTGGACATCTTCCTGCAACTCACCGTCGAGGGAGCGCAGCCAGCTGAGGAACGGCGTGATGCCAACCCCTCCCGCAATCCAGACCTGGTGGGCAGTGCCGCGGTGGCGGTCGAAACGGCCATAGGGACCACCAACAACCGCAGGCATGCCGGGTTGTACCACGTCGGGAAGCCTGGCCGTATGGTCGCCCAGGGCCTTCACCGTGATGCTGATCCCGCCCTCCGGGGCAGGTCCGGAGATGGAGAAAGGGTGCCGCTGCCAGCCGTCCGCCGTCTCGAGATAGACCATGGCGAACTGGCCGGGTTTGAAAGCCAGCGGGCGGCCCAGGGGACGGAGCGCCACCTCCACCAGGTCGGCAGCCACCGGCCGGACTCCGGCCACCTGGTAGTCGTGGTGCGGCAGGAAGCGGCGCGCCAGCAGTTCCCGGTATGCGTAGAAGGCCAGGCCCGTCCCGCCGATCGCCACGTAGCTCCACCGCAGTCCGGGTACGGCCTCGAACGCGCTGGCATCCAGCAGGCCGTGCAGGAACCCGGCAGCCAAAAACAGGCCGGTCAGGCGGTGAAAGCCCCGCCACCGTTCGTAGCCGCCCAGCAGGCGGGCTGCCACCCGGAACGGCTTGGAGTGCAGCGCGGTAACGGCCAGGCTGCGGACAGGTGCCGGGAGCATGGTCCGCCAGCGTGGCAGGATTGCCCACACCACCAGGGCGGCTAGGCCGCAGATGGCCACCACGGCCAGGGTTTTTCCGAGGCTTGTGGCGTCCGGGTTGGACGCAAGCTCGATGTGCGGCAACAGGAAGATAGTTGCCGTGATGGCAGCCCTGCGGTGCCAGATTGCAGCATGGTCGATGCCACCGAAAACCGGCTCCACAAGGGGAAGGGTGCTGACAAGGACCAGCGCGATCGAATACAGCAGCACGGATTCACCGCCGAAGAGCTGCCCTACATGCCCGGTAATGGGCTCACTTGCCGGACGCGCAAGGTACCAGAAGATGCCGTACGCCAGCACCAGCAGCATGATGACGCCCGGCCCCACCCATCGGAACGGTACGCCCGCAAAACCGGCCCCTGCCCTGCCACGTTCAGTCATAGCGGCAATTGTAGGGATGCAGGCTGGGAGCGCGTCGCCATTGGTTGGTAATTGAGAAGCGTGCCCCGCTGTGAAAGGTTTACCCCATGACGAACCCCCTGCTGACTGCCAGTCCCCTGCCCTATGGCCTTCCACCTTTCGCCGAACTCACCCCGGAGCAGTACGGCGAAGCCATCGAAGCAGGTCTGGCTGCACATCTGGACGAACTCCAGGCCATCGCCAACAACGCCGAGCCAGCCACGTTCGACAACACTGCACTTGCCATGGAACGCGCCGGGCAGCTCCTGGACAGGGCGGCCGCGGCATTCTTCACCCTGGTGTCTGCGGATGCGTCGGCGCCGATCCGGGAACTCGAAACGGTGCTGTCGCCACGGTTCTCAGCCCACCAGGACGAGGTGTTCCTGAACCGGAGGCTGTACGAGCGTTTTGCCGCCATCGATACGGCCGGCCTCGATCCCGAATCCGCCCGTTTAGTCGAGGAGTACCTTAAGGAGTTCCGCCAGTCAGGCATCCAGCTGGACGGGTCTGGCCAGGAGCGGCTGCGGGCCATCAACGCCGACCTCGCCCGGCTCGGCACGGAATTCGGCCAGCGGGTCAAAGAGGGCATGAAATCCGCTGCCCTGCTGTTGGAGGACGCATATGAGTTGGCGGGCCTGCCGGCCGACGACGTCGCCAGCGCCGCGGAGGCTGCCCGTGCCGCCGGGCATGACGGCAAATACCTGCTGACCCTGATCCAGCCCGGCAACCAGCCTGCCCTGGCCTCGCTCGAGAACCGGGACGTCCGCCGTCGCCTGTTCGAAGCATCCGTGGCCAGGGGCAGTGGCGGCGGCAGCCTGGACGTCCTGGACCTGGCAAGGGAAGCGGCCGGGCTTCGTGCGGAAAAGGCCCAGCTGCTGGGTTTCGCCAACTATGCCGAGCTGGTGGCGGACCGCCAGACGGCCCCGGACTTCGAGTCAGTCCGGACGATGCTGAACCGGATGGCGCCGGCGGCCGTCCGCAACGCAGACGCCGAGGCGGCAGCCCTGGCGGAGGTGGCCGGGCACCCGCTGGAAGCCTGGGACTGGGCCTACTATTCCGCGAAGGTCCGGCGGGAGAAATACGACGTCGACGAACAAGCCCTCCGCCCGTACTTTGAACTCAACCGGGCGATTAGCGACGGGGTGTTCTTTGCCGCCACGTCGCTGTACGGGATCACCTTCCATGAGCGGGCGGATCTCCAGGGCTACCATCCGGACGTGCGCATCTGGGAGGTCCGCAATGAGGACGGTTCCAGCCTGGGCTTGTTCCTCGGCGACTACTACGCGCGTGAATCGAAGCGCGGTGGGGCATGGATGAACTCTCTCGTGGACCAGTCGGCCCTGCTGGACACCAAGCCCGTTGTGATCAACACGCTCAACATTTCCAAGCCACCGGCGGGTGAGCCCACCCTCCTGACCCTGGACGAGCTCCGAACCCTCTTCCACGAGTTCGGCCACGCCCTGCACGGCCTGTTCTCAGATGTCACGTATCCGCGCTTCTCCGGCACTTCCGTGCCACGGGACTTCGTGGAGTATCCGTCGCAGGTGAACGAGATGTGGATCATGTGGCCCGAGGTGCTCTCCAACTACGCACGCCACCACGTCACTGGCGAGCCGCTTCCGCAGGACATTGTGGACCGGCTCAACGAATCCCGGCTCTGGGGCGAGGGCTTCGCCACCACCGAATACCTTGGCGCGGCCCTGCTCGACCTGGCCTGGCACACACTGGAGCCGGGCGATGTACCTGACGACGCGCTGGAGTTTGAGGCGAAGGCCCTCGCCGCAGCAGGAATCGCCCATCCACTGATCCCGCCGCGGTACCGGACGGGCTACTTCCAGCACATTTTCGCCGGGGCCGGATACGCCGCGGGCTACTATTCCTACATCTGGAGCGAAGTACTGGACGCCGAGACCGTGGACTGGTTCAGGGAAAACGGCGGCCTCACCAGAACCAACGGCGACCGCTTCCGCCAGGAACTCCTCAGCCGCGGCAACAGCCGCGACCCCCTGGAGTCCTTCCGGATCCTGCGCGGCCGGGACGCAAAGCTCGAACCCCTGCTAAAGCGCCGCGGCCTCGACTAACCCTCATCGATTGCTCCGTAAACGCCGTTTTGAGGCCCGAAAACGACAGTTACGGAGCAATCGATTTAAAAAGAACGACGCCGGTCCCCCACCAAGAAAAGGTGAGGAGCCGGCGTCGTGGTCAAGTCAGTGAAACCCGGACCGAAGCGACAGGCGGTGGTGATCCGGCAGCACGCGTAAAAGGGGCCCCGTGCCCCCGCTCGCCGCGAAGCGGCCTCAGCGGGGGCACGGGGAATAGCGTGCATAGGATCAGCGCCGCCAGGCGCAAACCCAAGGAGAGAGACTTACCAGCCGCGCTCAGCGAGGCGGTGCGGCTGGGGGATCTCGTCAACGTTAATGCCTACCATGGCTTCGCCCAGCCCGCGCGAGGCCTTGGCGATGACGTCGGGGTCGTCGAAGAAGGTGGTGGCCTTGACGACGGCGGCGGCGCGCTGGGCGGGGTTGCCGGACTTGAAGATGCCGGAACCGACGAAGACGCCGTCGGCGCCGAGCTGCATCATCATCGCAGCGTCAGAGGGGGTGGCGATGCCGCCGGCGGTGAACAGGACCACGGGGAGCTTACCGGCTGCGGCGACTTCCTTGACCAGTTCATACGGGGCCTGAAGTTCCTTGGCGGCGACGTACAGCTCGTCTTCCGGGAGGGAGGACAGCTTGGCGATCTCGGAGCGGATCTTGCGCATGTGGCCGGTGGCGTTGGAGACGTCGCCGGTGCCGGCCTCTCCCTTGGAGCGGATCATGGCTGCGCCCTCGTTGATGCGGCGCAGGGCCTCGCCGAGGTTGGTGGCACCGCAGACGAAGGGAACCTTGAAGTTCCACTTGTCGATGTGGTTGACGTAGTCGGCCGGGGTGAGGACCTCGGACTCGTCGATGTAGTCAACGCCGAGGGACTGCAGGACCTGGGCCTCGACGAAATGGCCGATGCGGGCCTTCGCCATGACCGGGATGGACACGGCATCGATGATCTGGTCAATCATGTCCGGATCGGACATGCGTGAGACGCCGCCCTGGGCGCGGATGTCGGCCGGGACGCGTTCCAGCGCCATGACTGCCACGGCACCGGCGTCTTCGGCGATGCGGGCCTGCTCGACGTTGACGACGTCCATGATGACGCCGCCCTTGAGCATCTCGGCCATGCCACGCTTCACGCGGCTGCTGCCGGTGACGCTGTTCGCGGACGAACCGGCCTCGTTGCTTACATCAGGTGTAGACACAAAAACCCCTATGGGTAGACAGATGATCTTCGCCGGGCATGCGGCGGCAACTGCCGGAGGTGCACGCACGGGTTGCCGGGTCCCTTGACCGGGCACTTACATACTAGTCCCCCGCCGCGCGGGCGGCTTAATCGTACTTAATCCGCAGGCGTGGGTTCAGCCAGGGCCTGCCGGCGGACGGAAACCACGCGCTGCACCACGGTGATGAGGCTGGCCACCGCCAGGAGCACCAGCGTCAGCAGGAGTACCACAGCAGGCAGACCAAGGCCGGTCAGGCCGGTGACCACGAGGACGGACACCAGGCGTTCGGCCCGCTCTGCGATTCCCACGTTCGCGGTGAACCCCAGGGACTCGGCCTTGGCCCTGGCATACGAAACCACCATGCCCAGGACGAGGCACAGCAGGGCGGAGACGGCGATGGCGGGGTCATGGCCGCCGGTGAAGAACCACACTGACAGACCGGCAAAGAGTGCGCCGTCTGCGATCCGGTCCAGAGTGGAGTCGAGGAAGTTGCCCCACCGGCTCTTTACATCCTGCATCCGGGCCATAATCCCGTCCAGGACATCGGAGAAGATGAACGCCGTGATGAAGACGGTGCCCCAGAAGAGCTGGCCCAGGGGGTAGAACACGAGGGCCCCGGCCGCCACACCGGCAGTGCCAAGGATGGTCACCGCGTCCGGGGAGACACCGATCTTCAGGAGCCAGCGGGCCAGCGGGGTGAACAGCGCGGTGAAGAAGCCGCGCGCATGCCTATTCAGCATCCGACTCCCCGGGCCAGGCGTCAGCCACCTGCTGCCGGACCTCATCAAGGGTCTGGGTGATGGCCTTGGTTTGGGCGATGATGGGAAAAAAGTTGCCGTCCCCGCCCCACCGCGGAACGATGTGCTGGTGCAGGTGGGCCGAGATTCCGGCGCCCCCCACAACGCCCTGGTTCATGCCCAGGTTGAAGCCTCCGGCATTGGAGACCTTGCGCAGGACCCGCATGGCCGTCTGGGTCAGGTCCGCGAACTCTGCCGTTTCTTCGAGCGTTAGGTCCGTATAGTCCGGAATGTGCCGGTACGGGCACACCAACAAGTGGCCGGGGTTATAGGGGAAGAGGTTCAGCACTACATAGCAGGTCCGGCCACGATGCACGATGAGCGCCTCTTCGTCGCTGCGGCCGGGTCCTACGCAGAACGGGCAGTCATTTTCGTTCTTGAACTGGTGCTGCCCGCCCTTGATGTAGGCCATGCGGTGCGGAGTCCACAGGCGCTGGAACGCGTCCGGGACACCGGCGAGGGCAAAATCGTCGGTAACGCCGGCATCGCCCGGATAGCCTGCGCCTGTGTTCTCCTGCACTTGCTGCTTCCGTTCGGTTAGCTGGTCCGGTTGCGGACGGCGTCGGTGATCCGTTTGATGGCTTCCTCCACCGGCACGCCGTTGTCCTGGCTTCCGTCCCGGAAACGGAATGACACCGCGCCAGCCTCCGCGTCGTCGCCGCCGGCGATCAGGACGAACGGGATCTTGTCCTTGCTGGCGGTGCGGATCTTCTTGGGGAACCGGTCGGAGGATGTGTCCACCTCGGCCCGGATACCCGCGGCCTTAAGCTGATCGACGACGTCGAACATGTACTCGTTGAACGCTTCGGCAACAGGGATGCCCACCACCTGGACCGGAGCCAGCCAGGCGGGGAACGCGCCGGCGTAGTGCTCGGTGAGGACGCCCATGAAGCGCTCCACGGAGCCGAAGAGCGCACGGTGGATCATCACGGGGCGCTGGCGGGTGCCGTCGGCGGCCTGGAACTCCAGTTCGAAGCGCTCGGGCAGGTTGAAGTCCAGCTGGATGGTGGACATCTGCCAGGTGCGGCCCAGCGCGTCCTTGGCCTGGACCGAGATCTTGGGACCGTAGAAGGCCGCTCCGCCCGGGTCCGGCACAAGCTCCAGCCCGGACTCCTGCGCCACCTCGGCAAGGGTCCTGGTGGCTTCCTCCCAGGTGGCGTCGTCGCCCACGTACTTTTCCGGGTCCTTGGTGGACAGTTCCAGGTAGAAGTCGTTCAGCCCGTAGTCCTTTAGCAGGTCAAGGACGAAGGTGAGCGTCTTGGTGAGCTCATCCTTCATCTGCTCGCGGGTGCAATAGATGTGGGCGTCGTCTTGTGTCATGCCGCGGACACGGGTGAGGCCGTGCACCACACCGGACTTCTCGTACCGGTAGACCGAACCGAATTCGAACAGCCGCAGGGGCAGCTCGCGGTAGGACCGGCCGCGTGAACGGAAAATGAGGTTGTGCATGGGGCAGTTCATCGGCTTCAGGTAGTAGTCCTGGCCGGGCTTGCGTACCGTGCCGTCCTCGTTGAGTTCGGCGTCCACGTGCATGGCGGGGAACATGCCGTCCTTGTACCAGTCCAGGTGGCCCGAGACTTCGTACAGGTGGCCCTTGGTGATGTGCGGGGTGTAGACAAACTCGTAGCCGGCCTCAACGTGGCGCTGGCGGGAGTAGTCCTCCATCTCCTTGCGGATGATGCCGCCCTTGGGGTGGAAGACGGGCAGGCCGGAGCCCAGTTCGTCCGGGAAGGAGAACAGGTCCAGTTCGGAGCCGAGTTTGCGGTGGTCGCGGCGCTCGGCCTCGGCGATGCGTTCCTGGTAGGCCTTGAGGGCGTCCTTGGTGGGCCAGGCGGTGCCGTAGATGCGCTGCAGCTGCTGGTTTTTCTGGTTGCCCAGCCAGTAGGCCGACGACGAACGGGTCAAGGCGAAGGCGTTGGAGATGAGCTTGGTGTTGGGCAGGTGCGGGCCGCGGCAGAGGTCGCACCAGACGGTGCTGCCTTCCTTGCGCTCCACGTTGTCGTAGATGGTGATGTCGCCGGCGCCGACCTCGACGTTCACGCCTTCCCCGGCCTCGGCGGCGTCGTTCTTCTTGCCCAGCAGTTCGAGCTTGTAGGGCTCGTTCTTCATCGCTTCGCGGGCTTCGTCCTCGGTGACGACGCGGCGGACGAACTTCTGGTTCTGGTTGACGATCTTCTGCATCATCTTTTCGAGGGTTTTGAGGTCCTCGGGAGTGAACGGCTCGGCGACGTCGAAGTCGAAGTAGAAGCCGTCGGTGATGTAGGGTCCGATGCCGAGTTTGGCGTCGGGACGCAGCTGCTGCACGGCCTGGGCCATGACGTGTGCTGTGGAGTGGCGCAGGACGTTCAGGCCGTCCGGCGAATCGATGGTGACGCCTTCCACCTCGGCGCCTTCGGGAAGTTCCTGGTCCAGGTCCTTCAGTTCGCCGTTGACGCGGGCAACCACAACGTCACGGCGCTCAAAGAAGAGTTCCGCACCGGTTGTCCCGGTAGTCACCTTGGTCTCTTCGCCATCGACGAGAAGGGTGATCTGCTGGGCATCTGACACGGGTGTCTCCTATTCAAAGTTAAGGCTTCATAGCTTGTGGCATACGGGGACCACAGCCAGCCACCGTCAATGCTATCGGTTCAGGTAAGGGCCGACCAACGCGGCGCACTGCAGGCTCACCCGTTAAAACCGGTGATCGCCAGCGTCCGGCTGATGCCATCCAGGGGATGTGGCACGTCCTCGCCGGCCGCCGTCGTTGACTTCGGGAAGGGCAAAAGTCTCCGTCCGGCTCAGGTCCCACGCCATGCTCGCGCTGAGGCTGATGCCCCGTGGACCTGTCCTTCTGGTGGTGCCCCGGATCAGCAGCAGCCGGGTGCCGAACAGGAGCGGCCCGGCGCTTTCCTGGGCCTCATGGAAGAAAACCGAATCCACACAGCCTGTGCCGTCGTCGATGCTGATGAACACCACCCTCCTGCCGCCGCGCATGGGAGGCGTTTGGGTAGCCACGCGCACTCCTGCCACCAGCACTTCTGTCCCGTTGCGCAGGCTAAGGAGCTTATCCGCAGTGGTCACGCCCAGCCTTTCCAGTAGGGGACGGTGGCTGTCCATCAGGTGGGTGCTGACATCGACAGCCATGAGGTCGAGTTCGGCGCGGACATTTTCAACCAAAGTTGGGGCGGGAAGCCCTGGCTTGATGTTCCGCAGTTCGATGTCGCCCAGGGGAAGGGCCAGTTGCCCCTCTACCACCTCAACGCCTTTGCGCACGCCGTTGGCGGTTTGGAGCTGCTGCAGGTGGTGCACCAGGTCTGCCCGGTTGGCCGGGCCTCCTGCTTCCCGGTGCAGTGAATCAAAGGCACCCAGCTGGGCAAGGCGCCGGATGCTTGGCTTGCTCAGCCGCGAGCGCGCCCGAAGGTCCGCCAGCGAGTCATAGGGCTGCCCGGCCACGGTCCGCTTCAATTCAGCAGCGGACAGCCCGTAGATTCCGTTCAGGCTGAGCCGGATTCCCAGCCTGCCTGCGTCCTTGCCCGATTCGACCCGCTCCACCCGGTATTGGGCTTTGCTCCTGTTGATGTCCAGGGGAAGGATGGGGATGCCCAGCCGGCGGGCTTCAGCCACCAGCAGCCGTTTGGGATACATGCCGGGATCGTGCTCCCACAAGCCGGCGAGGAAGGCTTCGGGATGGTGCGCCTTGAGCCAGGCTGACTGGTAGGTGGGGACGGCGAAGGCGGCGCCGTGGGCTTTGCAGAAGCCGAAACTGGCAAAGGACTTCAGCGTCCCCCATACCTTGTCCACCACCTCCGGGGCATACCCCTTTGCTTTGGCGTTACGGCGGAAGTACTCCTCCACCTGGGCTTCGCCGACCTCGTTGCTCAACGCCCGGCGGAACTCGTCCGCCTTGGCCAGCCCGCATCCGGTCATGATGTTGAGGGTTTTCAGGATCTGTTCGTGGAAGACCGTGACCCCGTGGGTTTCCTGCAGAACGGGTTTGAGGTCCGGATGCGGGTACACCTCAGGGGCAAAACCGTGGCGGTGTTCCAGGAAGGGCCGCACCATGTCTGATTTCATGGGCCCGGGGCGGAACAGCGAGATATCGATAATGAGGTCGTTGAATTCGCGCGGCGCCATCTTGCCGATGAGCTCCCGCTGACCCGGCGATTCAATCTGGAAGCAGCCCAGGGTGTGCGTACTCCTGATCAGTTCGTAAGTTGCTTCGTCATCCAGGGGGACGGCGTTGAGGTCTATCAGGCCATCTCCTGCAATGTAGTCCGGCCCCGTGCCGTCAGGACCCGGCGGATGCCCGCCCGCTGCCACCACCTCCTTTTTGGTGGGGTGGATGCGGATGATTTCCCGGACGGCGAAAGCCATGGCGCTTTGCATACGGACCCCCAGGACATCGAGCTTGAGCATGCCCATGGGGTCCATGTCGTGTTTATCGAACTGGCTCATGGGCAGCCCCAAGCCGCTTGGTTGGACCGGGGTGCGGTCCAGGAGGGTGGCATCACCCAGGATCACGCCGCAGGGGTGCATGGAGATGTGGCGGGGAAGCCGGTCCAGGCGTTCGGTCAGGTCCACCAGCAGGTCCAGCTGCTGGTTGCCATCGGCCTCGCGCTGTTCCACCCGGCCGGCAAACTCCCGGAGCTCGGGCTTTTCCTGCAACGCCTCACGGAACTTACGCGCTGAAAACCGCCACAGCTGCTTGGCGATCTCCCCCACCTCGCCGTCGTCCATACCCAGCGCCAGCCCGGCGTCGCGCACTGCCCCCCGTGCCCGGTATCCGTTCTGCATGCTCATCAGGGTGACCCGCTGGGACCCGAACCGTTCGAAGATCCGCCGGTAGACGTTGTGCCGCTCTGCGCTTTCGACGTCGATGTCAATATCCGGAAGGGTGGCGCGGTCATTGGAAAGGAAACGTTCAAAAATGAGGTCGTGCTGGAGGGGATTGACGTGGCTCACCTCGATCAGGTAGTTGACCAGGCTTGAGGCGCCGGACCCCCTGGCGGCTGCCCTGACCCCCATGTCCTGGATCATCCGGGACACCTCTGCCACGGTCAGGAAGTAGGAGGAAAAACCGAGGTTGTTGATGATCCCCAGTTCATGGTCCAAACGCGCCAGCATGTCCCGTTCCGCTGTACCTCCGATGCCCGGGAAACGCCTGCCGATTCCCGCATGGCAGCGCTGGATGAGTTCGGCGTGCGGATCCTTGTCGATGCCAATGACTGACGCCTCTGGGACCACTGGCTGTTTCCACCCCATATCGGTGGTGGGATCGATCCGGCAGAGATCGGCGAGCGCCTCGGTCTGGGCCATCAGCTGCTTGAGGTCCGCGGCACCGTAACCTGCGGCGGAAATGATCTCCTTCCCAAGTGCCAGCATCTGATCCCCGGATTTCAGCCACCCCTGGCCCGTGGGTTGCAGGAGTGGTTCCCCTGCCAGTTCCGGGAGGGACTTCAAGGTCCGTGCGGAGTCAAGGACATCTGCGGTTGGTGCGCCATCGGCAGCGCAATAGCGGACGGCGTTGGTGAGGATGGCAGGTACATGGTGTTCCTCCGCGAGCCGGAGCATGCGCACAGCATGGGCGGTGCTGAAAGGGGTACCTGGTGCGCTGAGCTGCGAGACGATTTCCGCCACCACTGTTCCCGCGGGCATGGCATCCAGCCATTGCTTGAACAGGGTCCGGGGGCGCAGGTAGCGCCGCCCGCCCATGGACCGTCCGACGTCGGAGTCAGGGCCGAGCAGGACTGTCAGCACCGGCTTGAGGGTTTGGGGGTCCAGGGTGCGGGAGGCGAGTTCGGCCCGGGTGACAGCCGCAGGCACCGCTCCCCCTGCCTTCCCTGACGTCCTGGCGTGGGCGTCGGAAACCAGCCTGCACAGTGCACGGTACCCTGCACCGTTGTTGTGGCCCCTGGCCAGCACCACTACCCTGCCGGCTACCTGGGTGCGGTGGTCGCCGTCGTCGTCAAACACTGCTAGGTCCACGCCCACGATGGGGTCGATGCCCGCAGCCATGCAGGCCTTGAGGTGCTTGATGGTGCCGTACAGGCCGTCCCTGTCGGTGCAGGCAAGGGCAGTCGCCCCGTCCGAAGCGGCCGCCAGGGCCAGCTCCTCAGGCCAGGAGACGCCGTAGTGGGCGCTGAATGCTGTGGAAACGTGAAGGTGGGTGAAACTCATGTTGTTCTGTTCAAGCAGTTCTGGGGCGTAGTGCGTCATGGATCCGCAGCAGCCGCCACCGGCCGCTGCGGATATGACGGGACAGGTCCAGGGTCAGGGGTTCTGCACCTGCAGGTTCTCCCGCAGGCCCGGGGCGGGGTGCCAACGGGACGGGCAGCACCTGGATGCGCCAGATTTCGTGGTCCACCACGCCCGGCCCGCTTCCCAAGGGAGCCCGGGAGTCCTCGGCCCACCACTGCCGTCTTTCATACCATCGGACAGGTTCGGCGCAGACAGTGTAGGACCTGCCTGCCCAGACCAGGGATTCAGGTTGCC
This sequence comes from Pseudarthrobacter defluvii, assembly GCF_030816725.1. Taxonomy (NCBI): domain Bacteria; kingdom Bacillati; phylum Actinomycetota; class Actinomycetes; order Micrococcales; family Micrococcaceae; genus Pseudarthrobacter; species Pseudarthrobacter defluvii. Next base: position 1,816,990 of record NZ_JAUSYG010000001.1, on the reverse strand, counting down.
CTGCAGCGGAGCACACCACGTCAACAGACTCGCTGAACATGCCCATGACGCCTCCCCGACCAGATAAAAGATTCGAATATGTATTCGAATAAATCAAGTCTACGCCGGGCAGGCAGCAAAACATAGGCGGGGGTGGACGGAGCGTGCGGCAGGGAGCAGGATGTTGGCATGAGTACCGATGACGCACTCCTGAAGCAGGCAAGCATCAAGACCCAGGACTCCACCCTCATAGCCACTTTTGATATCGACGGCGCCATACCGGAATCCGGCGCCTACGTGGTGGGATTGATGGGGGCCTCGCCGGATTATTCGTCGCAGCGCCGGCTGTGCATTGAATTCATGAACGGGAAGGCCATCGCCTGCTACTCGTTCAACCGGGACCAGGGCATCGAGGAGGACTTCGACCTGTCCGGGGTGTCCCACTCGGAGAACAGCATTACCGGGAGCTTTCCCCTGTCAGCGCTGAATGGGCTGGGGCAGGGTCACGTCCTGTCCGCCTTCAGCGAGGCGGACGGACGGGAGTTCCAGCACGGCGTGCCGGTGGAGGAGGCCCTTTAGGCCACCTCCACCGGTTCTTTATAGCTCAGCTGTTTTCCTTGTGGATCCGCAGTTCAAGTTCAATGAACGCGGAGATCATTGCCCGGTAGGTTGACTCCACAATGTCCGGGTCGATGTCCTTTTTCTCCGCCGCGGAGCGCACGTGCTCAATGATGCGCTCCACCCGGCCAGGGGCACGCACCTCGGCGTCATCCCCTTTGAGGGTTCCAGCGATCCTGATCAGCCGTTCGCGGCGGGCGATGAGGGTGACAATCTGTTCATCCACCTCGTCTACGGCAATCCGAACGGCAGCGAGCTGTTCCTTGTCGGCCTGGGCATCCCTATCGTTTCCTTGAATTGTCGCCATCCTCTGACAGTATCGAAGCATGGAACCCAGAGTCGACTTTATCTCCCTCGGTGTCCGCAGCGTTAAGGACTCCCGGGCCTTTTACATTGAGGGCCTCGGCTGGCCCGTCCACCGGGAGGTGGCCGGGGAGGTGCTGTTCATCCAGGTGAACCACGGCCTAATGCTCTCCCTCTGGGACGCACGCCAGATGCAGGCCGAAGCCGGGACCAATCCGCCGTCAGGCGTCCCCTGCATCACTCTCAGCCACAACGTGGCAAGTCCGGCGGAGGTGGACAGTGTCATGGAGGATGCAGCGGCTGCGGGCGCTGCCATCATCGCAGAACCGGTCACCCAGCCCTGGGGCGGCTACACGGGCTACTTCGCCGACCCCGACGGCTTCCGATGGGAGGTTGCCTACAACCCCACCTGGGCAGTGGACGACGCCGGCACGGTCACCGTGTGAAGGCCGGGCGCCCTTAGCGGGGCTGCTGGAACAGGGCTTCCACCGGCCGGATCAGTTCCGGACCGTTGTTCCGGACGTTGCCCACTTCCGTGCCGACCGGGTCCACCTGCCAGTCGGCCGCGGCGTCCTTGACCCGGGACCGCACCAGGTCCACAAGCCCGGCTGCGTCATCCGCCTGCGGGTCCAGCCAGGCTGCCATGGTGGCCTTGTCCAGGGGCAGGGGCACCCTGTGGTGCAGTTCCGTCAGCTTCCCAAAGACGGTGGATTCGGTTCCTGGCGGGGGCGTGTCGGCAGTGAGGATGGACGTGGACAGAAGCCAGCGTCCCGGCTCCCCCACGGGCACGGACTGGTCCTTCCACCATTCGTAGAGGCCGGCGAACACCAGGCCGTGGTCCTGTCCCGGGTGCACATAATACGGCTGCTTGGACTTCCCGGGGCCCTGTTTCCATTCGTAGTAGCCGTCGGCTGGAACAGCGCAGCGCCGTGACTGTACGGCCTTCCGGAACGCCGGCTTCTCCAGCAGGGTTTCGCTCCGGGCATTGATCATGCCCGATCCGAATTTCGGGTCCTTGACCCAGGGCGGGACCAGGCCCCAGCGCGCCACGTGCAGCTGGCGTACCTGCCTGGGCCCGGCGTCGCCCTCCTTCAGGCGCTCCAGCACGACGGGTACGGCGTCGGTGGGAGCGACGTTCCACGACGGCGGAAGGCTCACCTCGTCCTCCAGCCCGGCGTCGAACTCGGCCAGAAGGTCCCCCACGGCACGGGCCATCACGTAGCGTCCACACATGCCACCAGCTTGCCACCGCCCGCCACAAACTGTCATCCAGGCGCCGCAGCAGCCACCCGGCACCGGGGAATACCGGCGGCCGCGCTACGGTTGACAGTAAGGAAACCTTTCAAGCGACGTATAGGAGCTCCCTGTGGACTTCACTCCCGAATCCGGCACCATCACCATGTTTTCCACCACCTGGTGCGGCTACTGCAACCGGCTGAAGAAGCAGCTCGATGCGCAGGGCATCGGCTACAACGAAATCAACATCGAAGAGGTGGAAGGCACCGCCGAGCTCGTGGAGCAGCTGAACGGCGGCAACCGCACCGTTCCCACCGTCCTCTTCCCGGACGGCAGCGCAGCGACCAACCCCTCGGTTGCCGAGGTCAAGAACCGCCTGGCCGCCTAAAAAGCACACGTGGCGCTGCGCCACATCATCGATTGCGGGTCATGCCCCAAGGCTGCTGAACGAGGCAGTTTCCAGGGCGGCATGGCCCGCATACGTTTCCAGCAGGGCCTGCTCAACAGCTGCCACGTCCAGGCCGGGCACCAAATCGTTGGCGGCACCGGCGGTGGCGGGGTCCCAGTCCAGGCCCAGCGCCGCATAGCTGTCCGTGAGGACCTTGCGGATCGGGGCTGAATCCTCCACCACGATGACGGAACTGAAGAGCCAGCCGCCGGAGATCACCCTTTGGGCCGTGCCTACCAGTTTCACCCGCCGCGGGCTGCCGGCCGGGTCGGTGCCATGCACGCTGAACTCCCCGGGGCAGTACTCCCCCGGGATTTCCCCCACCGCCGCCTGCACGCCCACGCTTCGCAACGCCGTTGCGAAAAGTTCGCCGAAGTAACCGAACCGCGCCTTGGACCCGGCGACGGCATCGGCGTCCGGCTCGATATGGTCCACCACCAGCGTGCCCTGGTGGTAGGCGGCGGCGCGTCCGCCTGCCCGGCGGACCAGGGGTTCAAAGCCGTTCTCCCGGCAGGCCTGCGCAGCGGCCTCAAAGCCGGGCAGGCGGGTGTCCCGCTGCCCGAATGCCACTGTGGGAGCCGGCCGGTACAGCCGCAGGGTGGGGCCGATCCCGCCGTTCCTGGCCCTGGCCAGCAGTTCGAGGCCAAATTCGAGGTCGCGGCCCGCACCGAGGGACACGTCCTGCCGCACCACGGTGAGGGGACGGAGTCCGGTAGCGGTGTGGTGCATGGCGAGGCTCCCTGGGCTTTTGCGTCGACAGGTTCATTGGCGACAGGTTCATTGGCAGCGGCCTGACAGGCCATCCCTAGGGTACGCCCGACGGCGGCGCGGGCCTTAACGGCCGCGGCGCCCCACCCACAGCGCGTGCAGCAGCGGCACTGCCGACACGGCCATCAGCACATTGCCCAGGACCAGGTCGTCGGCCCTGGCGATGGCGCCGGCGACCAGCAGGGCGCCGAAGACCACGGCGGAGGCCGAGCGTCGCACGGCCCTTTCCAGCCGCGCACCCTGCCGCTCCAGCCGCGGAACAGCCACCTGCAGTGATCCCTCTTCGAGCCGGCTGGCCAGGGCATCCAGCCGCCCGGGCAGGCGGAAGGCGACGGCGGCGGCGTCGATGGCCTGCCGGGCAACATCCTGCACCACGTTGCCACGCTCATTCCGCAGCAACTGCGCCGCGTAGGGTTCCACTGAGTCCCAGAGGTTGAACCGCTCATCCAGCGCGCTGCACACGCCGGAGGTCAGGGACATGGCGCGGATGATCAGCAGGAAGTTCTCCGGCAGCTGGAACGGCAGCGACCGGACTACGTCACCGAACTCCAGTGCAAAATCACGGAACTCCCGCGGGTCCACTTCACGCAGTTCGGCGAAGCCCATGCCGCCGAAACGGGCAAAGAGCTGCGTCATGGCCCGTTCCAAGCCTGCGCTGTCAGCTGACGGCATCAGGACGCCCACATCGTTGATGGCCGCCACAAGTCCCCTGCCGTCACGGGCGGCTGCGGCGATCAACAGCTTTCGCAGGCCGCTGCGGGTGGCGGGCGTTACCTCCCCCATCATGCCGAAGTCGATGAACGTCAACTGCCATTGATGTTCCCCGGCGCCTGCCGGTGCCGGGGTGACAAAGATGTTCCCCGGGTGCGGGTCCGCGTGGAAGAAGCCGTTGGTGAAGAGCTGGTCGAACATGATGGATGCGAACACGGGAGCAACAGCTGCGGGATCGATGCCGGCGGCACGCAGCGCCTTGACGTCGGTGATCTTGATGGCGGTGACGTCCTCAAGGGTCAGTACGCGCCGGGTGGTGCGCTCCCACACCACAGCCGGTACTTCCACCCGGGGGTCCCCGGCGAAGTCAGCGGCGAACCGCTCGGCGTTGACGGCCTCGTGCAGGTAGTCGATTTCGGCAAGGCTCGTCTGTGCGAATTCCTCCACCAGCGCCGGCATGTCGGCACGGCGGGAGACAAGCCGGATATGGCTCAGCCAGCCGGCCACCTTGCGCAGGGCTGCGAGGTCGACGTCGACAATGGCGCCGATGCCCGGCCGCTGCACTTTGACCACCACGGCGTCGAGTCCGGTGTCGCCCGCGTCCAGCGGATTCAGCCGGGCGCGGTGGGCCTGGCCCAGCGACGCGGCTGCGATCGGCTCCGGGTCCACCGAGGCGAAAACGTTCCCCAGCGGCGTCCCGAGCTCCCGTGCCGCCAACGCGGAGATGTCCGGAAAGGCTACCGGGGGGACCTCGTCCTGCAGCCCTTCAAGCTCTTTAGTGATCTCCGGCGGGAGGATATCCAGCCGGGAGGACAGGAACTGGCCCACCTTGATCATCAGTCCCCCAAGTTCCACTGCCAGGTCATGGAACCGCTGCGCGAAGCGGAGCATCCTCCTTGAGCGGGTCCGCGCCGCGATCCGGCTGAGCCCAATCCGTGGCAGGAACAGTTCGAACCACCATGTGGCGGCAAGGTTCCGGGCGGCGAAGCGCAGGATCCGGCGGTAGCGCCCCCGGTGCTCGCGCAGGGGGCGCGGTGGGTCGGCCGCCTTGTCCTGGACAGTCGACACCACCCGCGTCAGTCCTGGGCGAGGATGGCGTACAACCGGCGGCGGGCCTCATCCAGTGCCGCCACCGCCTGCTGCACCTGCTCCGGGGAACCGGTCCGGCCCACGAGGGCCGCCGCCTGGGCCAATTCGATGCCGGCCTTCGGGAGGGATGCGATTCCGCCTCCGGACAGGGAGGCTGCAGGATCCCAGGGGGCAGCACCGTGCTGGGCCGCCACCTCCTCGCGGCCCGCTTCGGTCAAGGAGTAGATTTTGCGGCCGTTGGATTCCTCGGCACTGATCGATCCTTCGTCGGCCAGCAGCTGCAGGGTGGGATAGACGGAGCCTGCGCTTGGCTTCCAGCTGCCGCCGCTGCGCTCCTCGATCTCACGGATGATCTGGTAACCGTGCATGGGCCGTTCTGCGAGCAGGGCCAGGACGGCCGTCCGCACCTCGCCTTTCCCGGCACGGGTTCCCGACCGCTTTTCGAAGCGGGACCGCAATTCCTCCACGGCCTGCCACATCCCGTCGAAATTGCCGGCGCCAAAACCGCCGGCAGGGTATGACGCACGCATGATGAACTCCTTTGTCAATCGCGAACGATATACAACGATACTCAGCGATAGAGGCCGGCACCATAGCCGGTAGGGTCAGGATTTGCGCAGTGTCAGGATCTGTTCCGCCCGGCCGAAGGGGCCCTGCCGGTCGTGCAGCACGGTGGACGTGAGGCCGATCCCGTCGCTGCCAAACGAAACGGCATTGTCCAGACCCAGCCACTCCCCCGCGGGCCTGCGGTACATGTGGACCTGCAGGTCCAGGTTGGGAAACGCATAGCTGTCCGTGCCGGGAGGGACCCGTGCGGCGATGCCGTTGGCGGTGTCCACCAGACCCATGAGGCGCGCAAAATCGGCACTGTCGGCGCGGTCTGTCAGCGGGTGTTCGGTGCGCAGCCATACCTTTCCTGCCCCTGGCCGGTGTCCTTCAGCGACCCGCATTTCGAGGGACCGGATGTAGCCACCGGGCCAGACGGCGGAGCCGTCATACGGCTTGCATTCGTCCGGGCCGGGGATCGCGGCGTCCTCGACGGCGGCCACCTCACCGGTGTCGCTGGTCAGCATGCGCCACCCGGTGGCACGGATCGCGGCCCGCCCGCCGGCCACCAGTTCGGCCTGCACCAGTTCGATGGTCCTTCCGGGCCGCAGCGTGGTGGTGTCGATCCTGAACTCCCCACCCGGGATCAGGCCAAGGATCTCGTAACTGATCCGCGCCATCCGCATGTCCTCCCGCGGCTGGTGCCGTTCCAGCCGGTCCGCCAGAAGTCCGGATGCCGGCGCCATGTGCTGTTCGTGGACATTCCAGGCTCCCTGGGCGTGGATGGTGGAGCGGAACAGGCCGCCGCCCAGGTCCTGGTAGTAAAAGTTGCCCTCGGCGAGTTCTGGCAGGTCTGCGGTCAAGGCTGGCCCCTTACGAAACGTTCAGTGAATTGCCACTAACTCTATCCTTCACGTGAACGGCGCGCCGGGCCGGCCCGCGAAATGTTGGAGGGTGGCGGGGGCATTCGGACTAGACTCAGGAACTGGTCCTGTCAACAACCCTCAAAAGAGGTGTTTCATGCGCGTCATCAGCTACAACCTCCGCAAGCATGCGGCCAGCGGCGAACTTCTCGCCCTGGCACGGAATCATGACATCGATGCGCTGTGCCTCCAGGAAGTGGACGCCAGCGACCTTCCGGAAACCCTGGGTCCCCTGCACCTCGCGGATGCCACCAAGGGCAACCGGCTCGGTCTGGCCATCTACTACCGCGCCAGCCGTTTCACAGCCCTGGACACGCAGTCTTTCGCGTTGAAGAAGTCAATGCACGACAGGGTGCTGGCCCCGGCCCACGAGCGGCTGATCGGCACACGGGTGATGGACAACGAAACCCAGCACGAGCTGGTGATCGGCTCGTTCCATGCCGCACCGCTCACTGCCTCCAATTCCTTGCGGCGCAAGCAGATCCACGCAGCGCACGCTGAACTGCTGAGCATGGGCAGGGGCTTGATGACCCTGATGGTGGGCGACTTCAACTACCCGTTCTTTACCAAGAACCTTGACATGCACATGAAGAACTCCGGGTACGCCCTCTCCCTGAGCAACCGGCGGACCTACACCCGGTACAAGGTGTTCAAGGGCCATTTCGACTTCGCTACGTCACTTGGCCTGGACATTGCAGCCGTGGAAACGCTGCCCCGCGGCAACTCCGACCACCTGCCCATCCTGGTGACGGCCGAGTACGGCGAAGGCTACTAGACAGGGACGCAGGGCGGGTTCACCAGGGTTCTTCGTTATCCAGCCGCGCCAGGAGATCCGGCCAGGCGGCCGCGAAGCCGGGGTGCAGTTCCAGGGCTTCCACCTCGGCTACGGGGATCCAGAGCAGCGCGATGCTCTCGGGGTCGCTGATGACCGGCTCGAACGATTCCAGCACCCGCACCACCACTGTCGTGTAGGACCAGTAGCCATGGTCCAGCACTGAAGTGAACAGCACTTCCACGCGCTCCGACGGGACGGCGGCCTCCTCGTAAGCTTCGCGGAGGGCGCCGTCCACTGCTTCTTCACCCTCATGCAGTGCCCCGCCGGGGAGTCCCCACGTTCCACCGTTATGGCTCCAGACCGCGCGGTGCTGCAGGAGGACGCCCTTGGCGGGATCGTAGGCCAGGACGCCGGCCGCGCCGAACCTGCCCCAGTGCCGGCCACGGTCCCCTTCCACCCAGGCATCGCCCGGGTCCCGCGGACCGGAGCGGGGCGGTGGGGTGGAAGACGTGCTGGAGTACGGAAAGTGATCCATTCCCCCAGTCTGACAGGTGCAGCGGCAGGACGCAGTGCCGCCGCCGCGGTCAGGGGTTGTGTCCGCGTTCGACGGCGAAATCGCCGCCGGGATACATGACCGTTTCGTGTCCGTCATCAAAGCGGACAACATAGGGCGGGCTTCCGCCCTCGCCGCGGACTTCCAGAATCACCCCGTGCCGGTCAGAGGACCCCACTGTCCTTCCGTGCACCACGATGCGGTCGCCTTGGGCTGCCTCCATGGCAATCACCTCCCAGCCCCCAGATTACGACTGCCGGCCATGCAGGAACAGGGCGTCATGGCAGGATTCGGGTATGCCGTTGCACCTTGTCCTCATTGCAGATACGCATGTGCCAAAACGCGCCAGGGCCCTGCCCGGGCAGGTGTGGGAGGCCATCGGAAATGCCGACGTGGTGTTCCACGCGGGTGACTGGGTGGAGGCGGCACTGCTGGACGAGTTCGAACGCCGAAGCAAGCGGCTGCTGGGCGTGTACGGCAACAATGACGGCCCGGAACTGCGGCGCCGGCTTCCCGGGACCGCCACTGCCGTCCTGGACGGGGTCCGGTTTTCCCTGGTCCACGAGACCGGGCAGGCGAAGGGCCGGGAACTGCGGTGCGAAGCCCAGTACCCGGACGCGGACGTCCTGGTGTTCGGCCACAGCCACATCCCCTGGGACACCGTGTCGCCGAACGGACTGCGGCTGTTGAATCCCGGCTCGCCCACCGACCGCCGCCGGCAGCCTGCCTGCACGTTCATGGAGGCAGTGGTCGACGGCGGCCGGCTGGCGGAGGTCAGGCTCGTCACCGTTCGGCGGGACTGACCTCGTCCCGCCCGGACCGCTTGGCAGGCCGGGGGTCCATTGCCTAGGCTAGGAACCGTAAGCATGCTTAGCTTTTTGGTTCTTCGCGATTCCCTGAACGCAGGCTGCTTCAGCTTCCGGGGCGATGAACCAGCCCGAGTCCGTACGAACAGGAGGACCACCATGACCGACCAGTACACTTTCCGCAATCCAGTGACTGCCTACGAGAAGATCTCCCCGCCCAAGCAGCACCAGCCGGAGCCGGGCCTCGACGCTGAACTGGCGCCCAAGGCCGACCTGGGCGAGGAAACCTACCGCGGGACAGGGCGGCTGGAAGGCCGCCGCGCCATCGTCACGGGCGCGGACTCAGGCATTGGGGCCGCTACGGCGATCGCGTTCGCCAGGGAAGGCGCCGACGTCGTCCTTTCCTACCTGCCGCAGGAGGAGGAAGACGCCTCCCGCATCGCCGGGATCATTGAGGCCGCAGGCCGCAAGGCCGTCAAGGTGCCTGGCGACCTGAAGGATTCGGCAACGTGCCGGGAACTGGTGGATACGGCAGTGGCAGTCTTGGGCGGGGTGGACATTCTGGTCAACAATGCCGGGAAACAGGTGGCCCAGGAGGACCTGCAGGACATCACCGACGAGCAGTTTGACCACACGCTGAAGACAAACGTCTACGCCATGTTCTGGGTGACCAAGGCGGCGGTACCGCACATGCCGGCCGGCTCAACCATCATCAACACCACGTCCATCCAGGCGTACAACCCGTCCCCCACGCTGGTGGACTACGCCACCACCAAGGCCAGCATCAACAACTTCACCAAGGGCCTGGCGCAGCAGCTGGCGCCCAAGGGAATCAGGGTGAATGCGGTGGCACCGGGTCCCATCTGGACTCCGTTGCAGGTCAGCAGCGGCCAGCCCAAGGAGCAACTGCCCGAGTTCGGGCAGTCCACTCCCCTGGGCCGGGCCGGCCAGCCCGCCGAACTGGCCCCCGCCTACGTTTTCCTGGCTTCGCCTGAATCCAGCTACGTAGTGGGCGAAACACTGAACGTCAACGGCGGCAACCCCACGCCGTAGCTGCAGCGCGGGCAGGCTGACCTCCACAACGGAGGGTCAGCCTGCCTCCTGTCCTGCCAGGAGTTCGTCCGTTGCCGGGTCCGGCTCGCCGTCGAAAAACTGGGCCAGGACAGTCTTGAACACTGTTTCTCCGGGCGCGGCCCGGAGAAACAGTGTCATGGACGACCGCAGCTTTTTGGCATCGATGCCGCCGAGAATCTCCTCGGCCGACCGGTCGGCGTGGTTGGCCAAAACCAGAGCGCATTCCAGGAGGCGGGGCCCCAGTACCTCGTGGTCAAGGTAAGCGCGGGCCTCGGCCAGCGAGGAGATGGCGTATTTGCGGGAGGTGGCACTCTGCCCGAGCCCGGAAACCTGCGGGAAGATGAACCACATCCAGTGCCCGGACTTCCGGCCGACCTGCAGCTCACCCAGCGCCTGCTCATAGGTGCCACCGCTGTTTTGCGCGGCAACAAAACGGTCAAGGTTGAATTGCTCATTCATCTGGGTCTCCTGGCTTCGGGGTCAAGGGGCAAGTCTTTATCAAGGGCAGTGGCCGCGGCCTGCAGCCGAGGGTCGGCGTCCTCCCGCCATCTGGCCAGGACAACGCCCGCCCGCTGGCGCTCGCGCTCCCCCAGCCCGGCCAGCAGCGGCGCCAGGACATCGGCGAGGAGGGGGTGGGCGAGGTCGGCTGTCTGGGCAGAACGAAGGAAGCCTTCCAGCCGGGTCAAGTCCGAGTGCCGGAGCAGCCGCACCCTTGACTGCAACAGCACCACGGCTGCCAGGCGGCGCTCGAACACCGCACGGGAGCCGGGTTTTGGCTGTCCCCAGAGGGCCGAGGCAAGCATCACCGTGCTGTCATGGTCCAAGTCTTTGAATTTGCGCAGGGCATCGCGAACCGTTCCGCGGACGGCCCCCACCGAGGATCCGTAAGAGTCCAGCGCCCAGCCCAGCCGGCTCCCCACATCGTCCGCCCGGTACCAGGCGCCCTCGTTCTGGAGGGTCCGGTCAACAAATTCCGCCGCCGCGGACACCAGCTCGTCCGGGTCCGTCATCGTCTCCGCCCGGAGGAGGCGTGCAGGATGCAAAACGGAGTCCACGGCCGCGCTTCCAGCCTGCCTTCCGCGATGGGCTCCCCGCACACGGCGCAGCTTCCATAGGTTCCCGCGGCCAACCGTGCCAACGCCGCATCAATCTGGTCCAAGCCGGCTGAACTCTGCTTCAGCAGGGCCGATGCCTGCGAGAGCTCGAAGGCGATGGTGCTGCCTTCCGGGTCATGCTCGTCGTCGACATTGGAGTCCTGCCGGGCGGAATTTGCCGATTCAATGTCAGCCCGCAGCGCCGGCAGCAACTCCATCCGGCGGGCCCGCTCCTCTTCGAGCAGCACACGGAACCGTTCGAAATCTGGCATGGTGACAGCCTAGCGCCCGGACCGGGAAGCGCCTGAATGGCAACGGCAAACCCGACGAGCGGCGGCCACCTGCCATGACGGCGTGTCCCGATTGTTACGCTTGCCAGCAAAATCAGCAGATGCCGAGGCCACGACGGGAATGAAGATAACGTCCAGACGTTTGCGGAATTCGAGAGCCGCACCTCGTATGTTATCCAAATGTGACAATGCCGGGACCTTTGGGTTATGGTCTTCTGGTGTCCCTCTCAGACGGGACATTCCCGTCAGCATGCCGAGCCCTGCCGCTGATCATGGGATCCAACCGCTCCAGTTGGCAGGGACGGGGGAACCAAGTTTCCACGGCCACATGTGGCCTAGGGGTTAAGTCGATAAGCGGCTCCGTCCATGACGGTGTCACTTCCGGCCGGGTATCTCCAGCCCGAACCCGACAGCTCACCCCGCAGGCATGGGAGAGGCGATCAACCGTGTCAAAAAATTCCACCACTGCCCGTCACCGCGCAACCCCGGCCCGCTCCATTGTGCTCGAGGGCCTCGCCGTGACTGCCAAGTCCCAGGCCCGTTCGCTGGGCCGCCCGGCGCTTGCCGTTGCTGCAGCGTCCGGCATTGCCTTCGGTGTCGGCGCCCCGGCGCACGCTGGTGTCACCGGCCCGGACACCACTGAGAACAGCAGCGTTCAGGCTTACTCCGCACCTGCCGCCCCCGCCGCAGCCCCGGCAGCGGCAGCAGGAAACGTCCACACCGTGGTTTCCGGCGACACCCTTGGCGCAATTGCCGCAGCCTACGGCACCAGCCTGAATGATGTCCTGTCCGCCAACGGCTTGGGGCTTTCCTCGGTCATCTACCCGGGCGACCAGATCCAGATCCCCGGCGCGGGATACGCAGCGGCACCGGCCCCCGCAGCAGCACCGGCGCCGGCACCCGTGCAGACGGCAGCCGCCGCACCGACGAACACCGGCATGAACATGTCCTACGCATCGGCCACCCCGGCGGCAGCGACCACCGGCACGGGCACGGGTGCTGCCATCCTGGCGTCCGCTTACGGCCAGCTGGGCGTCAAGCAGGACTGCACCGCCATGGTTGAGAAGGCACTGCGCTCGGTGGGCAAGTCGGTCGGTGACCTTGCCCCCACCCAGTTCTTCCAGTACGGCTCGGTAGTGGGCGCTCCTGCCCCCGGCGATCTGATCATCACCTCCGGCCACGTGGGCGTTTACGCCGGCAATGGCCAGGTTGTCAGCGGCGGCGTCAACGGCTTCGACACCGAGGTGCACTCCATCAGCTGGCTCGGCGGTTACTCCGCAGTACGCGTAGCCTAGTCTTCGCACTGTCGCACGCCCTTCGCGGCGGCGGGACGAAGCAGGAGGGCGGTAGCCGGTTACCCGGCCGCCGCCCTCCTGTCGTTTTACCCCGCAGCCGCTGCGGTCAGGTCCCGCAGAAGGTCATGTACTTGCCGAAGTCCCCGGGGGCGCCTTCGGCGTAGCGTTCCAGGCCGGGCCGCTCGATGAAGGGGTCCGCGACTGCGTCCAGCAGCTGCTGCAAGGGTGCCAGGTTTCCGGCCGTGGCAGCAGCCAGCGCCTCCTCCACGAGATGGTTCCTGGGGATGTAGGCCGGGTTCACCCCGTCCATCAAACCGGCGTCGGGCTTCAGGGCCTGCCACCGCTTCGCCCAGGCATCAAACGCGGCCAGATCGAGGACCATGCCGCGCACCGGGCGAAGGTCGCCGCGGGCCGCCTTTCCGAGGTTGCGGAAGAACAGGGTGTAGTCCACCGGGCCGTCTTTCAGGATGGCGATGACGTCATCCACCAGCACGGACGCTTCGTCATCACTTCCGGTGCCGCCGTCCAGGCCCAGCTTGGCTTTCATCCCGCTGGTCCAGGCCCTGCTGTACTGTCCCCGGAATCCGCCGAGCACCTCCACCGCCGGTTCAACTGCCTTCTCCTGGTCCTCGTGGATAAGCGGCAGCATCGCCTCAGCGAGACGGGCAAGGTTCCATTCGGCAAGAACCGGCTGGTTGGCGTAGGCGTATCGCCCGCTGACATCGATGGAACTGTAGACGGCGGCGGGGTTGAACGCATCCATGAACGCGCACGGGCCGTAGTCGATGGTTTCCCCCGAGATGGTCATGTTGTCCGTATTCATGACCCCGTGCACGAATCCCACCAGCATCCACCGGGCCACGAGCTCCGCCTGCGCCGAGACCACCGAGGCGAACAGCGCCAGGTAGGGGTTGTCGGCGTCGGCGGCCTGGGGATAGTGCCTGCTGATCGCGTGGTCCGCCAACCGCTTCAGGAGCTCCTTGTTTTCTGTAGCCCGCGCGTACTGGAAGCTCCCCACCCGCAGGTGGCTGCTGGCCACCCGTGCCAAAACAGCGCCCGGCAGCATATCGTCACGCCGGACCTGCCGGCCCGTGGCCACGACGGCCAGGGAACGGGTGGTGGGGATGTGCAGCGCGTGCATTGCCTCACTGACGAGGTACTCGCGCAGCATGGGCCCGACGACGGCACGGCCGTCGCCGGCGCGGGCGAAGGGCGTGCGCCCCGAGCCTTTGAGGTGAAGATCGAGGAGCCGCCCGTTCCGGTCCGTGACCTCGCCCAGCAGGAGAGCGCGTCCGTCACCGAGCAGGGGCGAGTACCCGCCGAACTGGTGCCCGGCATACGCCTGGGCTACAGGCGTGGCGCCCGGGGGAACGTAGTTCCCCACCAGCAGCCGCACCCCTTGGTGACTGCGCAGGTATTCCGGGTCCAGCCCCAGGTCCTCTGCCAGCTTCTCGTTGAGGACAAGGAGTTCGGGGCCGGGTGATTCTTCGGCCTGCCAGGGAACAGCGAGATCCGACAGTTCCCGCGCGAAGCGGCCGTCAAAAGCCACTGTTGATTCAGCTGCTGCCGTCATGGTTTAACCTTATCGCCATAGTCTTGGCCCGTCGCTTCGCGCACCGGTTGCCGCCGCCGGGGAACGGCAATGCGCTCCAGGTCGCTGGCGGCGATGACTGTGGTCCCCGGAGCCCGGGCCCGGGCCTGCTCCGCGAGCAGGGACACGTCATCGCCGTACCGTGCGGAAAAGTGGGTGAGCACGAGCGTGCGCGCCTTTCCCGACGCCGCCAACTCCCCCGCCTGCCCGGCGGTCAGGTGCCGGTACTGCTGTGCCAGCCCGCCGTCGTCGTCGCTGAATGTCGCCTCGGTGACGAGCAGGTCTGTGCCAACGGCCAACTCCTCTGCACCGGTGCAGGGCGCCGTGTCCATGATGAACGCGAATCGCTGGCCGGGCCTGGGGATGCTCACGTCCTCCAGCGCGACGGCGCCGAGGGACCCCTGGCGCTGCAGCCTGCCCACGTCCGGGCCCTCGATACCTGCCGCCCGCAGCCGATCCGGCAGGAAGGTGCGGCCGTCCGCTTCGGTGAGCAGGTAGCCGTAGGTTTCGATGCGGTGCCTCAGGGGCCGGATTTCCAGGCAATCGGCGACGGGCCCGGAGCCGGAGTGCGGGTGCAACCGAAGGTCGATGCCGGGTGAGCTGACCGCCACGAGGGCCTGGACCACCTGGTCGCCGGACACCGGATAGTGCAGGTGCACCGGATGCGCCACACCGTCCAAGGCCATCCGGGACAGGACGCCGGGCAGGCCGTAACAGTGGTCTCCGTGTACGTGGGTAAGGCAAATCCTGGTGATGTGGGTGGCCGCCACCCCTGCATGGATCATTTGGCGCTGGGTGCCCTCGCCGGGGTCGAAAAGAAGGCCTTCGCCGTCCCAGCGCAGGAAGTAGCCATTGTGATTCCGGGTGCGTGTTGGAACCTGGGAGGCCGTGCCCAGCACTACGAGCTCACGCACCGCGGGTGTCTGCCGTCCCGGCGTGCAGCCCCTTGGCGTACGCGGCCTGGCCGACGTGCTGGAGGCAGTCGCCCAGGATGCTGACCAGCCGCACCCCGAGGGTTACGGGCGGATCCCAGTGCCTGTCAACCACGCGGTCCAGGTCCGGGTCGCCAATCCCTGCCAGGACGTTGGCGGTCTGCCGGTGGACCGCCTCGTAGTATTCCTGCAGGAGGTCGCCGGGCGCCTTGACGGCGTCCACCTGCGCGCTGGAGTGGCCGTACCCCGTGTCCTTCCCGGCCAGGGGCAGACCGAAACGGGACACGAAACCCTGCGCCGTCCAGACCTGTTCCAGTCCGGCGGCGGAGGCAACCTGGGCGTCTTCCACCCGGCCCGTATGCCAGATCAGCCAGCCGATGGAATTGCCGTTGCCGGCAGGCCGGTGCTGCAGGTCCGCATCGCCAAGCCCTTGCAGTACCTGCCGGACCAGGCCAGGGAGCCGGTCGAAGGCCTCCAGCAGCAGTTCCTTGGATTGCATCTGTTTCCTCCCTGCCGGTCCGGGCCGAAGCCCGGACCTCCAGGCTGCTAGCGTTCCAGGTCGTCCGGTTCGAATTCGCTGAGCGGGGAGCCGCCGAAGTTTTCCTGGTCATCGCTGGCATCCGCTTCAGGGCCGGTGGGGTTCTCACCAAAGTCGACGTCGGCCGCGGCCTCCCCCAGGGTGGGGGTGTCCGGCGGCACCTGCTCATCGCCGGAGCGGTACCGGGCCTGCGCGCTTTCGTCCCGCAGCGTCTGGTCGCTCAGGAAGTCTTCCTCTTCACCCGAGACTGCTTCGTCCTGCAGCAGGGGGTCCTCCTGCCACCGATCCGGGTTGTTCTCGGCCGCACCGGGGTAATTGTCCGGTTCCCCCATCACGGGATCCAGTTCCAGGGACGACGCCGCACCGGGAGTTTCGTCGAGAAGCACGTCGTCCTCCTCCACAACTTCCAGCTCATCGTCCGGGACGTTCTGCTCAGTCATGATGATGCCTTTCTGGTTGACCGTAAGGCTGACAATAGTAAGCATACTGACGAACTGGGTTGGATGTGAACTGCCATGGGGAAGGATCAGGCAAACGGCTACACCAGGCCCGGAACCCATTGCTCCGGCGGCGCGGGCGGATACCGGGGCCTGAGCAGCGCTTCTGTGACTTTTGGCCCTAGAGCACCGGTGGTGGCGGGGCCAGTCTTGAAAGGCAGGAAGCCCAGTTCAAGACGAGCAGGAAGTGCGGCCATGACATCCTCCAAACCCATTGCTGTGGGCACCAACGACTCAGCCCAAAGCCAGGCCGCGGTGCTGTGGGCCGCCCGCCGCGCGAAGCGCGCAGGCTTGCCGCTGGTGATCCTCCATGTGGTGGACGACCGGTGGGTTGCCGAACCGTATCCGTGGTTTGGAACACTCCAGCAGGCCGGAGAGGAACTGCTTAAAACCGCTGCCGGCCGCCTTGAAGGGGCCGAGGCCGTCACCCCCGAGACGGAGCTGCTCACCGGCAGTGTGGGCGGGTCCCTGGCCAAGTACTCCAAGCGGACCTCGATGATGGTCATCGGTTCCGGCAGTGGCCACCTGGGCGGAACACTTGCCGACCGGGCGCTCCAGGTGGCCACCGCGGCCAAAGTCCCCGTCGCCGTCGTAGGAACCCAGGACCTCGAAGGCAGGTCCGGGGTGGTGGTCGGAGTCGACGGGTCCCCTGAATCAACCCGGGCCGTGGCCTTCGCCGCTGCCGAGGCGGACCGCGAAGGCGACGAACTCACCGTCGTTTACGCCGTCAATGTGCCGGACCCCATCATTGATGCCGGACTGACGCCCGCGGCGCTGGCGGACCTCATGGTGGACGAGGAACGCGTCGTCCTCTCCGAAGCGGTGGCAGGGCTGAAGGAAGACTACCCGGACCTGACCGTGCACCAGCAGCTCGAAACCGAAAGAGGCGCCGTTGACGCCCTCGTCGAGGCTGCCGCGGGGGCAAGGCTCCTGGTGGTGGGCAGCCGCGGAAGGGGAGCCTTCAAGCGCCTCCTGCTCGGGTCGACGGCGCACGGCGTCCTGAAGCACCTTCCATGCCCCACGATTATCACCAGGACTGAAGCGGTCACTGCCGTTTAGCCCAGCCAACAGCTGATTTGCCTCCACGTTCCCCGTATCATCCGCGGAAGGTCCGTCGACATGAAAAAGCCCGCCGCCATCCTCATGCTGATCCTCGGGATCCTGATCACGCTGCCGGGCCTTGCTGCATTGGCGGGCGGGGCCGTGGCGTCGGCGGTGGGGAGCATCCAGGGCGACGGCTACCTGACGTCCGGCACATCACGCTTTTCCGTGAATTCGTTTGCCCTCACCTCGCCGCGGGCCGAAGCGATCGGAGAGGACGTTCCCGGCAGGCTTCCCTTCGACATCGGAACCCTTCGTCTCCGGGTTGAATCGGTGACACCGGACAAGCCGGTGTTCATCGGCATCGGACCCCAGGCCGACGTTGAACAGTACCTGTCCGGCGTGCACCACTCGGAGCTGCTCAACATCCGGCAGCGGCCCTTCCGCGCGGAGTACCGGGACGTGCCTGGCGGCAATCCGGCCTCGCCGCCGGCCGATCAACGTTTCTGGACCGCCTCCGTCTCAGGCCCAGGACAGCAGGAGCTCAGCTGGAACATCACCCCCGGTGCGTGGGCGGTGGTGGTGATGAACGCGGATGCTTCGTCAGGTGTTGATGTCCAGGCCCAGGCCGGCTTCCGCTCGGACCTGATCCGGCCGGCCGCCACCGGCCTGTTGGTGGGTGGAATCATTGCCCTGGTCATCGGGATTCCGCTCATTATATTTGGTGCCGCCGGGCTGGGCCGGCACGCGGGGCAGCCCTCCGCCGGTCCCCCTTCCGGCGGAAGGCCCTACGGGGGCCCACCCTCCGGAGGGCCGCCCTACGGCGAACCGGGCACGGGCGCACCCTACGGTGGGCCGGAACGGGGCGCACCCATCTATCCGCAGCCGGCAACGGGCGTACCCGCGGCACCAGCAGCAGTGCCGCCGCCGCAGCCCTTCGCCCCCGCGGAGGACCGTACCGGCTATCCGGCGAGGCTCTTCGGTGACATTGACCCCGCCCTGTCACGGTGGATGTGGCTGGTGAAGTGGTTCCTGGCCATCCCGCACGTCATCCTGCTCTTCTTCCTGTGGTTCGCGTTCATCATCACCACCATCGTTGCGGGGTTCGCCATCCTGTTTACCGGCCGGTACCCGCGGGCGCTGTTCGACTTCAACGTGGGCGTGATGCGGTGGAACTGGCGGGTCGCTTTTTACGCCTACGCGGCCGTCGGCACCGACCTCTACCCGCCGTTCACCCTCAGGCGCACCAACTATCCTGCCGACTTTGACGTGGACTACCCGGAGCGGTTGTCCCGCGGCCTGGTCCTGGTCAAATGGTGGCTGCTGTCAATCCCGCACCTGCTCCTGGTCGCCGCCTTCACCAACACCACCTGGCGGTTGCGCGCGGACAACAACCTCGGCGGCACCACGTATGTCCAGGATGCGGGCCCGTCCCTGCTGGGGCTGCTGGTCCTGGTCGCAGCGGTCATCCTGCTGTTCACCGGCCGTTACCAGCGGCCGCTCTTCGATTTCATCCTCGGCATAAACCGCTGGATCTACCGCGTCCTGGTGTATACGGCGCTGATGAGGGACGAATATCCGCCGTTCCGGCTGGACCAGGGGGCAGGTGAGCCGGAATGGCACGGAGCGGCATACCTGCCGCGCCCGCCGGCCGGAGCGCCACCCGCCGGCGCGCCATGACCTTCGGCCCTAGCTCCGGCCCACGCGTGCGGGCATGATAGGCGTGACCGCGCGGGTCCGACCAAGGGAGCAGACATGAGCATTGCGGGGGCACCAATAGCCAGGATCGTGGTGGGCGTCGACGGTTCGGAGACGTCCGTGGAGGCGCTCCGCCAGGCGCAGCGGCTTGCCACCCCACTGGGCGCCAAGGTCCAGGCGGTGGCTTGCTGGGAGTACCCGCAGATGTACAGCGGCTACGTCATGATGGGCATCGAGGGCTTCGAAGAGGGAGCGCGGAAGATCCTGGAGGAGGCCGTGGCGCAGGCCTTCGGAGCCGAGACGCCGGCCAACGTGACCTCCACCCTGGTCCGCAGCCATCCGCGGGAAGCGCTGATCGACGCGAGCCGCGACGCCGACATGATCGTGGTGGGGCGGCGCGGGCACGGCGGATTCGGCGGCCTGCTCCTGGGCTCCGTCAGCTCCGCCATCGTGGCCCACGCCCACTGCCCCGTTCTGGTGGTGCACACACCGGAGGAGCATTCCGAAGGTTCCAGGAACACCTGACCGGGACACGGGCGGAAAAGGCAGCAGCGTCCAGGGCGGGTGATGGCGGTGCCGGCCAGTGAAGCACGACGGCGGACGCTTGCCATAGCCCTCGCAGCGGCCTTGGTGGTCCTCGCCATCGCCCTGGTCCTGCTGCTGCCGGCACCGACGGCCGGACCGCCGTCGGGAGCGCCGCCCCCAGCCCCGCCATCGCCGCAGCCTGCGCAAACCTCCTCCGCCGCCGCGGGGCTCCCGCCGTCCGGGCAGGGACCGCAGGAAACAGAAACGCCGGAAGCCGGCCAGAACCCGGTGGAACCGCCGGTCACCATTCCGCCAATGACCACCCCGCCGGTTCCAGAACCGCAGCCCAATGAACCACAGCCACCCGAGCCGGCAACGCCACCGGCCCAGCCGGAGGAGCCGGGAACTCCACCGCAGCCGGCACCGTTCCCGGCAGCCCTTCGCGGCCAGGACCTGACTGTCGTCCCGGGTGCCGGCCGCGTGGTGGCCCTTACCTTCGATGCCGGCGCCAACGCGGCAGGGTTGCCTAAAATCCTGTCCACGCTCTCGGCCAAGGGAGTCGCCGGAACTTTCTTCCTGACCGGCAACTGGGCAGCAAACAACCCCGGGGCCGTTGCGCAGATTGCGGCCGCGGGACACCGGGTGGCCAACCACTCGATGACCCATCCCGGTTTCACCGGCCTGGATAACGGATTGATCGCCCAACAGGTCCGCGGCGCGGAGCAGACCATCCTCGCCGCCGGAGCCGATCCGCGCCCGCTGTTCCGCTTCCCTTACGGTGAGCGCGATGCCCGGACCATCGCGGCGGTCAACTCGCTGGGCTACGTGGCTGTCAGGTGGACGGTGGACACCCTTGGCTGGAAAGGCACCAGCGGAGGTTCCAGCGTCCAAGCAGTCGCCGACCGGGTCCAGGCAGTACTGCAGCCAGGCGAAATTGTGCTCATGCACCTCGGTTCCAACCCTGACGACGGCACCACCCTCGACGCCGACGCCCTTCCCCAGGTGATTGACCGCATTTCCGCTGCAGGGTACGGCTTCACCACCCTCGACGCCCTGTTGGGGCAGTGACCACAGGCCGGAGGCAGCATGGCAAAGACCAGGACTCATGGGAAGAGGCGGATGAGAAGTGCGCTGCCGGAATCCGCCAGCGGCCCCCGCAGGGAGGGCGGCGGCCAGGATCCGGCCCACCATGGGCTGCCAGTCCACGAGGTGGTACTGCTGCTGGAAACGGATGCCGCCAGGGGCCTGGGCCACGACGAGGTGGAGCGCCGGCGCGCCCAATTCGGAACCAACGAGCTTCCCCGGTCACACAGCGGGAGCATTGCCCGCAAGCTGGGACGCCAGTTCAACAACCCGCTTATCTACGTTCTGTTGGCCGCAGCCGCCGTCACTGTCTTCCTTGGCGAATTCCTGGACGCGGGTGTCATCCTCGCTGTGGTCCTGGTCAACACGCTGATCGGATTCGTCCAGGAGGTACGGGCAGAAGCAGCCCTGGATGCCCTCCACTCACTGGTCCGCACGCACGCCGCAGTGATGCGTGACGGCGAACGGAGGCACGTACCCTCCGAGGACCTGGTTCCCGGCGATCTGGTTCTGCTTGAGGCAGGAGACAAGGTCCCCGCTGACCTGCGCCTGGTGCGCCTGTCAGCCCTGCGCGTGGACGAGTCCGCACTCACCGGGGAATCGGAGCCCGTGTCCAAGGACGAAGTGGTACTCCCCAGGGTCACGCCTGTGGCCGACCGGAGGAACATGCTCTACAGCGGCACCCTGGTGACGGCCGGCACCGGCGCAGGAGTCGTCGTCGCCATCGGAGGCGAAACCGAGCTCGGCGAAATCCACCGCCTCATGGGCGCCGTCCGCCCGGTGGCCACGCCGCTGACCCTGAAACTGGCACGGTTCAGCACCACGCTCACCATCGCCATCCTTGCCCTCGCTGCCGTCGCCTTCGTCGCGGGCCTCGCTCACGGGGAGCGGCCGGGACAAATGTTCACGGCCGCCGTCGCCCTGGCGGTAGGTGCCATCCCCGAGGGACTTCCCGCCGCCGTGACGGTGACGCTTGCCATCGGCGTCCGCCGCATGGCCCGCCGCCGTGCCGTGGTCCGCCGGCTGCCGGTGGTGGAAACGCTGGGCAGCACCACGGTGGTCTGCTCGGACAAGACGGGCACTTTCACCGAGAACCAGATGACTGTCAAGGCGCTCTGGACGCCCTCGGGCATGTACGACGTCACCGGTTCCGGCTACGGCCCGGAGGGGCACATTGCCCCATCGACCAGGCACGGAACCGGCGGGCAGCTGCCGGCCGGTGCACCGCAGCCCGGCGGGGACGCGGCGCTGCACTGGTCCCTGCTGGGCGGAGCAGCCTGCAATGACGCCAGCGTTCGGAGGGAGGGGTCCGGCTGGCAGGTGCGGGGCGACCCAACCGAGGCCGCGATGCTGGTCGCCGCCGGGAAGGGCGGCGTCAAGGTGTCCGACTTCCTGGCCGCCAACCCACGCCAGGCGGAACTGCCGTTCACCTCCGAGCGGCAGTTCATGGCAACACTGCACACTTCGACGCTTCCACCGGGTGGCGGCACGGTGTTCGTCAAAGGCGCAGTGGAACGGGTCCTGGAACTCTGCGGCCACCACATGGACAGCGACGGCGGCACCCGGCCGCTTCACAGGCACGCCGTGCTCAACGCCGCACACGCGCTCGCGGACACCGGGCTCCGGGTACTGGCCACCGCCATGATCCGCCTTCCCGGGGACAGCGGCCCGCTTTCCACCATGGCGTTACGGGGCCGGATGACCTTCACCGGGCTCCAGGCCATGCATGATCCGCCGCGGCCGGCCGCTGCCGCTTCCGTGGCCGCCTGCCGACGCGCGGGCGTGGCGGTCAAGATGATCACGGGAGACCATATACGGACCGCCGTGACCGTGGCCGCAGCGGTAGGGCTTGCCGCGGACAACGACGGCGAGACGGCCCTGACGGGAGCCGAGCTGGACGCCATCCCGGCCGACCAGTTCCCGGATGCCGTGGAGCGGGCCACGGTTTTCGCCCGGGTTTCCCCTGAACAGAAGCTTCGCCTCATCGATGCCCTGCAGTCCCGCGGCCACGTGGCGGCGATGACCGGCGACGGTGTGAACGACGCGCCGGCCCTCCGGCAGGCGAACGTAGGCATTGCGATGGGACGGACCGGAACCGAGGTGGCCAAGGAGGCCTCGGACATCGTCCTTACGGATGACGACTTTGCCACCATCGAGGCAGCGGTCGAAGAAGGCCGCAATGTCTTCGACAACCTCACCAAGTTCATCGTCTGGACCCTTCCCACCAACATGGCCGAGGGCCTGGTGATCCTCGTGGCAATCCTGCTGGGCGCCACGCTGCCCATCCTGCCCACCCAGATCCTCTGGATTAACATGACCACCGCCGTCGCCCTGGGTCTGATGCTCGCCTTTGAGCCGAAGGAACCGGGCCTGATGTCCCGTCCGCCACGGCCGCCTGACCGCCCGCTCCTGACATGGGCGCTCACCGTGCGGATCCTGCTGGTTTCAGCCCTCCTGGTGGCCGGGGCATGGTGGCTCTTCGACCACGAGGTGGCCGTCGGCGCATCCGTGGCGCAGGCCCGCACCTCTGCCGTGAACCTTTTCGTGGCTGTGCAGGTCTTCTACCTGTTCAGCTGCCGGTCCCTGGCCCGGCCTGCCTGGCGGATACGGCTCTTCGGCAACCGCTGGCTCCTGCTCGGCGTTGTGGTCCAGGCCGCCGGGCAACTGGCCCTCACGTACGCACCGGTGATGAACGATCTCTTCCGCACCGCCCCCATCAGTGCCGAAGCGTGGTTGCGTATCTTCGGCCTCGCGCTGCTGGCCTCCCTCGTTGTCGCGGTGGACAAGCGCTTCCGGCGCCGGGGCTTTTAGTTCCCCGGCTTCCAGCACCCGCCGAATCCCCCACGCGGGGACAGGACCAATGGCTCTCCCCGCACCCGCCCGCAGCGCCAATACTGAAAGGGAAGGCAGACGGCCGGCGCCCGCCTTGTTCAACCGGAGGTCGTGGAAGTGTACGGCTGGAATGACGGCATGGGCCTGTGGGGCTATGCCATGATGAGCATCAGCATGGTGTTGGTTTGGGGGGCGATCATTACGGGGATCGTCCTGCTGGCCCGTTCCCTACGGGTGCCCGCCCCGCACCCCATGCAGCAATCCCCGCGGATGGCCGAGGACGTACTTGCCGAGCGTTTCGCCCGCGGGGAGATCGACTCGGTGGAGTACCAGAACAGGCTGGCCGTCCTGCGCGGACAGCCGGGCACATAAGTTCGTGGCAGGCAACGGACAGCGGGGTGCAGCCGTGCCACTCTCTGAATTCGAGAAACGCGAACTCGAACTGATCGGCCATGGCCTGGAAGCGGAGGATCCCCGGCTCGCGGGCCTGCTCAGCCGGGACAGCACCGCATTGTCCCTCCGCACGCGCGTCATGCGCGGCCTGATGCTTTTCGCGGCAGGCGTGGGCGTCCTGCTCCTTGGCCTGGTGATCCGGGCCCCCTCTTTGGGCGTCGCAGGATTTGCGGTCATGAACGGCGGCGGTTACTGGGCCCTCAAGGACCTTCGCTGGTCCTTGCGGAGCATGAAGCGGCACGTCACCCTACTGGAAGGCAACAGCGAATGAACGGGAACGGCAAGGACCTTTCGTCCGAGCGGCAGGCGCTGCAGGCGGTGGAGAGCCACCATGCTGACATGCTGCGGCACCTGAACGGGCTGGTGGGCCTGCTGACGGAGGCCGTGGAGGCGGGTGACCTTGTGGCCGGCCAAACGGCGCAGGCCACACTCCTTGACTGGTGCGACAAGGAACTGGTGCCGCACGCCCTTGCAGAGGAGGGTCCGCTCTACGGCGCGCCGCACGGCATGCCGGAGGCCAGGCTGCTGGTGGACGGCATGCTGGCCGAGCACCAGGTTATCGTGGGCCTGATCGAGGAGCTGAGGACGGCCGAGGGCGTCTTCGCCGCAGTGGCGGCCGGCGCCATCCAGCGGATCTTCGCCCTGCACCTGGACAAGGAGAACCGACTCCTGATGCCCTTCATCCTCGAATCCCCCGGGTTGTCACTCGCGCACGCAGTCGAAGGACTTCACGAACTGGTCGGCGAGGGCGCGGCACACGATGGTGCGGCACACCATCACGGGCACTGAGTCACCGGCACCGGCCGGATCACAGGCACCGCCCGCGGGCGGAAGCACGACGGCGGGACGCCGGCTTGCCGGGTCAGGGCATCAAAGCTGAACGGGACTGGGCACCGCCCGCTTCGGACTCCGCCTCCGACTCCGGTGCGTGGACCACCAGAACCGGGCAGTAGGCGTGGCTCACGCAGGCCGAACTCACCGAACCGGGTACGAAGCTCCCGTGCCCGCGCCGGCCGACCACCAGCAGGGCTGCATTGCGGCTTGCGTCAATCAATAACGGACTGGGCCTGCCCCGGACCAGGCGCGGATGCACGAACGGTGGCAGTTCCTCAAACGCCTCTGCCAGCGCCTGCTGGAGCACTTGTTCCGCCGCATACTTGAACCCCTCGATCCCAACGGCGAGGTACACCCCGTAGCCGGCGGGAACGTCCCAGCAGGCCCAGGCTTCGACTTTCGCCGACATTGGTTCCGCCATGGCCCGTGCCACCTTGAGCGCGGCGATGGAGGATTCAGATCCATCCACCCCGACGATGATCCTCGGGTGCGGTTCAAGGGCGTCCATGCCGGCTCCAATCGCTGAATTGCCACCTGTTCTCCGGTGGCTCGTCCCAGAATGGACCACAAACACTTCCCGGGGAAGGGCCGAAGGTCGTGGACTTTGGTCCCTTCCCGCGCGCGCCTCCCCGGGTAACAATGGGACCGTGCCCTCCCCGGGGCTCCCCCGCCTACCGCGGGGCCTTGATCCTGAAGACATTGGGAGCGTTCGGTGTACAAGCATGAAGCAGGGACTGATGGGGCAACAGGATCTTCGGGGCAGGTCCGCGTCTTCATTCTCGATGACCACGAACTCGTCAGGCAGGGGTTGAAGGACCTGCTCGAAGGCGAGGGTTTCCTTGTAGTAGGCGAAAGCGGATCCGCTGCCGAAGCCACCCGCCGCATCCCGGCACTGCATCCCGATATTGCCATCCTTGACGGGCGGCTTCCCGACGGCACTGGAATCGAAGTCTGCCGGGACGTCCGCTCCCTCGACCCCCGCCTGCGCTGCCTGATCCTCACCAGCTACGACGACGAACAGGCCCTCCGCGGGGCAGTCCTGGCAGGTGCCTCAGGGTACGTGCTGAAACAGATCAGGAGTGATGACCTCCTGGCGGGAATCCGCAGGGCAGCTGCCGGCGAATCGCTTTTTGAGCCGGGAATGGAGCAGCAGATCATCACCGGGCTTTCAACGGCGCCCACCGATCCCCGGCTGGAGGGCTTGAGCGCGCAGGAGAAGAAGGTGCTGGCGCTGATCGGCCAAGGGCTGACCAACCGCCAGATTGGTGACGAGTTGTTCCTGGCGGAAAAGACAGTTAAGAACTACGTTTCGTCCATCCTGGCGAAACTGGGCTTCGAACGCCGGACGCAGGCGGCCGTTTACGTCACCAAGAGTTCACCGGAGACCGCCTGACACAAAGGACCTGCTGGGCGGCAGGCCAGACGGGCGGCGCGGCGGGGAAATCAGGCGAGCGGCGCCGACCACCGCACTGACGTGCCCCCGCCCGGAGCGCTGTCGATGATGCAGCTGCCCTTCAGCAGTTCAGCGCGGTGACGCATGTTCGCCAGGCCGCTTACCTGACCGGACTCCGTGAAGCCGCGGCCATTGTCATGGATCAGCAGTTGGACCTCATTCCTGCCTGCGGTGGCCCGGCCCACGGCAACGGTGACCTGGATGTCGTCCGCGCCGGAATGCCGCAGCGCATTGCTGAGTCCTTCGGACAGCACTGACAACAGATGCACTGCCACGTCCTCGCGGATCGAGTCCACCGGCCCGTCCAGGGATACCTTGGGGGTCAGGGCGTGGCTGCGCGAGTTCTCCCGGACCACGCGCAGGATCCGGCCCGTCAGCGGTTCGCGTTCTTCATCTGCGGTGCGGAGCGAGTAGATGGTGTCCCGCAGCTTACGGATGGTGTCATCGAGCTCCGTGGTAACGGCGGCAATCCGCTCGTGCGCCACCGGGTCCAGGGTGTAGCGGCGCAGGCTCTGGATGCTCAGGCCGGCGGCAAACAAACGCTGGATGACGAGGTCATGCAGGTCCCTGGCAATCCGTTCCCGGTCCGTGAAAAGGAGGTTCTGTTCACGCGTCGCGTTGACGCGGGCCAAGTCAAGCGCCAGTCCGATCCTGCTTCCGAAGATGGCACTTGACTCGGCGTCGGCCTGGGTAAACGCGGCGGCTCCCTCTGCGCGCGCCAGCAACAGAACCCCGTTGTCGCCGGGGCTGTGCCCGAGTGAGCACACCAGTACGGAGCCAAGCTTTTCCGCAATCCCGTCCTCGAAGACCTGCCGTGGATCCTTTGCCACCAAAGACCCGCCGCTCTCAATAACGCTTGAAACCGCTGGTGACACCGCCAGTTCCTGGCCTGCCTGGAGTCCCTGCACGCCAAGGCAGGACCGGCACCGCAGCGCGCCGTCACCTGCCGGCACCGCCACCACTGCAAGCGCCGAGTCAGATATCCTCAAGGCGGTGTCGGCCACAACGTCCAGGTTGTCCGCATCCCCTGGCTGCGATGCCATGATCAACCTGCTGCTGAGCTCCATTCCTGCCTCCAGCCATCTCTGGCGTCGGCTGCTGTCTTCAAACAGGCGGGCGTTCTGGATTGCCACTCCGGCCGCAGCCGCCAGGGCCACGGCAAGGTCTTCATCTTCCACGCTGAAGTCTTCGCCACCCTGTTTTTCCGTCAGGTAGAGGTTCCCAAAGACTTCATCACGGACGCGGACCGGTACACCCAGGAAGGTCCCCATGGGCGGGTGGTTGGAAGGGAACCCGGAAGCGATGGGGTGCTGGCCAAGGTCATGGAGGCGCAGGGGTTTCGGCTCGCGGATCAACAGGCCCAGCACGCCGTGGCCGGTGGGCAGGTCGCCGATGGACCGGATTCCTTCTTCATCAATTCCCACCGTGATGAAGTGGCTCAGCGTGCGGTCTTCGCCGATGACTCCCAAGGCGCCGTACCGTGCGCCCACCAGGGCGCAGGCGGACCGTACCAGGCGGTCGAGCACGGCTTCGAGGCTCAGGTCCTCCGCGAGGGCCACCACCGCTGCCAACAGGCCGTTGATCCGTTCCTGGGTGTCGAGCAATTCGTCGCCGCGGACGGTAAAGTCCCGCACCAGGTCTTCGACTCTGTCCCTCATTGGAGAGCGCCAGGGCTGCTCAGTGCTCACGTGCCACCTCCTGCGGCAGGAACCTGCGGCGCTGCGGGTCCCTGACGCGGTCCAAGTCCTTGAAACGGAAGTGCCGGCCTCCGCCCCCAATTCGCCTTCGACTGAGCATGAAGACGCTTCGCTACCTATTCTAGGAGGGTATGGGAAGAAACGCCCCTAATTGGTCCCGGAATGGGGGGGCTACGGGGGCGGGACCTTCTTCCCTAGCCGGGGGCGGCTGCCGCACTTAGGCTACGGCCATGAATACCGCAGCGGCTGAACCGGAAATCAAGGAACTCGGCGTCCATGACTGCTGGCGATACCTTCGTTCAACGTCCCTTTGCAGGATTGCCTTCACGGACGGGGACAGCGTTGAGAACTATCCCGTGAATTTCGTTCCCACCAACGGCACCCTGCTTATCCGTACGGGCGAAGGAACGAAGCTCGCCTCCCTTACCGATCGGAAAGCAGTTGCCGTCGAGGCGGACGGGATGAACCAGTACGGCACCATCGCCTGGAGCGTCATCCTCAAGGGGCACGCGCTGATCGTGTCCGATGCCGAGGAAACCCAGGATGCCATGGAGGCAGGGCTCTCCCCCTGGCAACCCGGCCAAAAAAACATCCTCATCCGGATCACGCCGGAGGACATCAGTGGGCGGCGGTTCGTGATCGCCGCGCCCACCCATTGGTGGCCGCCGCGGGAGCCGACCGCCGATTAAGCCGGCCCGCGAACGTCTCCCCCCGCTCCTGCATCATTCTCCTCAAAAGAACCCGCAAAAGGATGGTCCCCATGGCACCTGCCAAGCCAATCGCCGTCGGAATCACTGACTCCTCGGCGTCCACCGCCGCCCTGTTGTGGGCAGCAGCCCGGGCCAACACGCTCAAGCTTCCCCTCGCCGTCGTAAATGTCGTTGACGACCGGTGGATGGCAGCCGAAGTCCTTCCGTACCTTGAAGTCCTTCGGGAATCGGGGCTGGGCCTGCTGAAGGAAGCCGGCGAGAAGGCCACTGCCGCCGAGCCCGGCCTGCAGGTTACCCTTCAACTCCTTGAGGGCGGCGTAGGTGCCGCCCTCGGTGACTACTCCAAGAACGCCTCCATGCTGGTCCTCGGCACCAGCGGCCACACGCGCGGCGCCCTCACAGACCGGGCCCTGCAGGCAGCTGCCACAGCCGAATGCCCTGTGGCTGTCATCGGTGATGCCCAGGAGGGCGGCCGCGGCATCGTGGTGGGCGTGGACGGATCGCGGGAATCAACGCAGGCGGTTGCCTTTGCGGCGGCGGAAGCTGACGCGCTCGGGGAAGAACTTACCGTCCTCTACGCCTTCACCGGCCCCAACCGCTGGATCGCCGCCGGACTGCCACAGAGCAGTTTCGCCACCCACGTGGTGGAGGAAGAGCAGATCGTGCTGTCCGAAACAGAGGCCGGCCTCCGGCAGGACTACCCGGACCTCAGCGTGCACACCGTGATGGAAACCGTCCTGGAGCCGGCGGACGCCTTGATCCGTGCAGCCTCCAGTGCCCGGCTGCTGGTCCTGGGCAGCCGTGGCAAGGGCGGCTTCGAAAGACTCGTCCTGGGATCCACGGCCCACGCGGTGCTGAGCCAGCCGCCCTGCCCCACGGTCATTACCCGCATGCACAAGCAGCAGCACCACGACTGAGCGGGCTCAACGCCTGGCAAGGCCATGACAATAGCTGGGGACAACGGGGCAGCCGTCCCGGGACTGGACGTGCACCACGCCCGGGACGGGCTCTCCACCGCCGAGGTGCGGGAACGCACTGCTGCCGGCCGCGTTAACAGTGTCCCAACGGCCAGCAGCAGGAGCGTCGGGGAGATTATCCAGGCCAATGTGTTCACCCTTTTCAACGCAGTTGTGGGTGGATGCTTCATCCTGCTGCTCGTCCTCGGCCAGTGGCGGGATGCGCTGTTCGGCCTGTCTGCCGTCAGCAATTCCCTGATCGGCATCATCCAGGAATACCGGGCCAAACGCTCGCTGGACCAGCTGGCCATCCTGCATGCTGCCGGGAACACGGTGATCAGGAACGGCGCCCGGGAGAGCATTTCCTCTGAAGAGCTGGTGCCGGACGACCTGGTGGTATTGAATGCCGGAGACCAGGTGACTGCTGACCTGGTGCTGCTGGACGGGAACCCCCTTGAGGTGGACGAATCGCTGCTGACCGGCGAATCCGAGCCTGTCGCCAAGCAAGGCGGCGCCGTGCTGCTGTCCGGGTCACTCATCCTCGCCGGCAACGGGCGGGCCACGGTGCTGCGGGTGGGGCCTGAAACGTTCGCTTACGGCCTGGCGGCTGAGGCACGGCGGTTTTCCCTGGTCACGTCCGAGATCCGGCGGGGCCTGGAAAAGGTCTTTGCCGTCATCACCTGGCTGCTTGTCCCCACTGCCCTGCTGCTCACGAATGCGCAGATGCAGGAACAGGGAGGGTGGGCCGGAGCCATGGGATCCGGCCGCTGGGTGCCGGCTGTCGTGGGGTCGGTTGCCGGGATCATGGCCATGATTCCGCTTGGCCTGCTCCTGATGACCAGCGTGGCATTCGCCGTGGGCGGGCTCCGGCTTGCCCGGCAAAAAGTGTTGATCCAGGAACTTGCCGCCGTAGAGGTGCTGGCAAGGGTGGATGTTCTCTGCCTGGATAAGACCGGAACGTTGTCCTCCGGCTCCATCGTCTTCGACGCCCTCCACGACGCAGGGACGGCACCTGCCTCCGGGTGGCGGCAGGCGCTGGAATGGTTCGGTGCCGGCGCGGACGCCAGCAGCACCGCGGCAGCGATCGGGAAAGCCTTCCCTGTGCAGGATCCGCTGCAGGAGCAGAGCTCCGTCCCTTTCTCCTCCGCCCGGAAGTGGAGCTCGGCGACGTTCCCGCCAGGTTCCGCCGCTTCCGGCACCTGGATCCTGGGAGCACCGGATGCGGTGCTGGGCGCCCCAGGCTGCGCGGAGGCGCACGGCAGGGCCGCCGCCCTTGCCTCGACGGGGCTGCGGACCCTGGCCCTGGTGTACCTGCCGGCGCCGCTGCCCCCGGATCCGGCAGTGGCCGGCCTGCCGCCCAAGGTGGCGCCCGTCATGCTGTTGACATTCCGCGAGAGCATCCGCGGGGATGCCGCCTCAACGCTGGACTATTTTCGGCGGCAGGGGGTGACGGTCAAGATCATCTCCGGGGACGATCCCCGGACCGTGGGAGCGCTGGCACGCGGGGTGGGCTTTGGAACGGGTGATGCCTGCGACGCACGCCGGCTTCCCGACGATCCGCTCCGGCTGGAGGAGGCAGTGGAGGCCCACAGCCTCTTCGGCAGCGTGACGCCATCCCAGAAGCGGGACCTGATCCAGGCCCTGAAACGGCGGGGCCACACGGTCGCGATGACCGGGGACGGCGTGAACGATGTCCTGGCGCTCAAGGAGGCGGACCTGGGCATCGCCATGGACTCGGCCTCCCCGGCCACCAAGGCCGTGGCCCGCCTGGTCCTCCTGGACGGCCGCTTCGAACGGCTTCCGGCCGTGGTGGACGAAGGACGCAGGGCCATCAGCAACATCGAGCGTGTATCCCTGGTTTTCCTCAGCAAGACCGTTTACGCCACCATCATCTCCGTGGTGACCGGTGTCCTGTTGCTGGCCTTTCCGTTCCTGCCCCGGCAACTGTCGGCCCTGGACGGATTGACCATCGGCCTGCCGGCGTTCTTCCTGGCCCTGCAGCCCGGCGGGCAGCGTTACGCTCCCGGATTCCTCCGGCGTTCACTCGCTTTCGCTGTGCCGGCGGGGATCTGCGCCGCCCTGTGCGTCCTGGCGGTGACGGGCTATGCCCAAACCTGGGGCGGGCACAGCGAAGAGGCCGCGCAGTCGGCCGCCACTGTGACCCTGGGCCTGGTGGCGGCGTGGATCCTGGTGATGGCGTCACGCCCCCTCAACGGGACCAAGGTCCTGATCCTTGCCGGGATGTACGCGGGACTGGTCCTGTTGTTCACCGTTCCGGTGGCCCGGGACTTCTTCAGGGTGGACTGGCCGCCGCCCGGGCTGCTGATTTTTTCAACCGCGGTTGCCGCGGCAGGATGCCTGGTCATCGAACTGGTGGGGCGGATCACGCGCCGGCCGTCCACGCCCGCCCGCCAGAACGCGCTGGGACCTTTGACTCTGGAACCGCCCACGCGGGAAGGGGATGGTGGAACTGCCGGGCAAAGCGATGGTCCGGCTTCCACATGAGCAGGAGGCAAGAATGACTGACCTGATGAGATGGTTTGATAACCGCCGCTCCCCCATGGATGTGATCGAGAAGCTGTTTGACGGCGAGATGGGTTCCGCTGCCATCCGGGTGGAGGAGCTGATGGACGGCAACACGCTCGTGGTGCGGGCCGAACTTCCCGGCATTGATCCGGAAAAGGACGTGGATGTCACGGTTGCCGACGGAGTGCTGTCGATCAAGGCGGAGCGGCAGGAGAAGAAGGAGCAAAAGGACAAGGGCAGCTACCGGTCCGAATTCCGCTACGGCTCGTTCATGCGCCGTATTCCCCTCCCCGGCGGCGTCCAGCAGACCGATATCACCGCCTCCTACAAGGACGGCCTCCTTGAAGTCCGGGCTCCGATGCCCGACCAGACGCAGGAAGCCGGGGCATCGAAGATCCCCATCAGCAGGGGTTGAGGACAAGTAAAGTACGACGCCGGTGCCTGGCTTCCTGGGGGATCTCCCGTTGGCGGCCAGGCACTTTTGCTGCACTTTTGCTGCACCGGCCGTCAGTGATTGCGTGGGCCTGAGGCACGGCTCCGGCCCGGCGCGCCGGCTCAGGCTTAGCGCACCGGCTCAGCCGGCCGCAGCGTGGAAGCCCGTGCCTCGGCCGCTGCGATCACCGGGACCGTCCGCACGTAGGTATCCGGATTCAGGGACACCGAGTCGATGCCCTGGCTGACCAGGAACTCCGCGAGGTCCGGATGGTTGCTCGGTCCCTGTCCGCAGATTCCGATCTTGATGCCGGCAGCATGCGCCTTGCTGATCGCCTCGGCGATCATGGCCAGCACCGCCGGGTCCCGTTCGTCGAACAGCCCGGCAAGTTCCTCCGAGTCGCGGTCCACCCCCAGCACCAGCTGGGTGAGGTCGTTGGACCCAATGGAGAAGCCGTCAAAGCGCTTGGCGAACTCGGCCGCCATGACCACGTTGGAAGGGACTTCGCACATCATGTAGAGCTGAAGTCCATCCTTTCCGCGGACCAGCCCGTGCTCCGCCATCGCCTGGATCACCTGGTCCGCTTCCCGCACCGTGCGGCAGAAGGGAACCATGACGATGACGTTGCCGAATCCCGCCTGCTCCCGCACCCGCTTGAGGGCCCTGCACTCCAGGGCGAACCCTTCCCGGTAGTGGCTGCTGTAGTAGCGTGAGGCCCCGCGGAACCCCAGCATGGGGTTTTCTTCAGCCCGTTCGAACGCACTGCCGCCGATCAGGTGGCTGTACTCGTTGGTCTTGAAGTCGCTCAACCGGACGATCACGGGCTTGGGATGGAAGGGGGCCGCGATCTTGGCGATCCCGGTGGCCAGCATGTCGACGAAATACTCATGCGGGTCCGGATAGCGGCTGGTCAGCTCCCTGATGAGCGCAGCTTCCTCCGGGTCCGTTACCTTTTCCGGGTGGACCAGGGCCATGGGATGGATGCGGATCAGGTTGTTGATGATGAACTCCATCCGGGCCAGGCCCACGCCGGCGGCGGGCAGCCGCCACCACTTGAAGGCGGCGGCCGGGCTGGCGATGTTGACCATCACGTCAGTGCGGGTGGCCGGCAGGGTCTGCATGTCCACTTCCTCCACCGAGAACTCCAGAAGTCCTTCGTAGACGCGGCCCTCCTCGCCTTCCGCGCAGGACAAGGTGACCTGGCCGCCGTCGGAAAGTGCTTCAGTGGCGTTGCGCGTTCCCACGACGGCCGGCACGCCCAGCTCGCGGCTGACGATGGCCGCATGGCTGGTGGGGCCGCCGTGGTCCGTGATGATCCCCGCTGCCCTTTTCATGACGGGCACCCAGTCCGGATCCGTCATCCGGGTGACCAGCACGGAACCGTCAACGAAGGATTCGATGTCCTTGGCATCCCTCACCACGCAGGCCTGGCCCCGGGCGATGGCGTCGCCGATCGCCGCGCCGGTGGCCAGGACCTTGCCGGGCTGTGCAAGATGGTAGGCCCGGAACGTGGTGGTGCTCCTGCGGGCCTGCACCGTTTCCGGCCTTGCCTGCACCATGAAGAGTTCCCCGGTGATTCCGTCCCTGGCCCACTCCATGTCCATCGGCCGCCCGTAGTGCTGCTCGACGGCCGCCGCCCAGCGGGCCAGCAGGACAACCTCCCGGTCATCGAGCACCAGCGAGCGCTGCTCCCGCTCCGTGGTCTCGACCATTCCGGTCCGTGCATCCCCGCCCTGGCTGTACACCATTTTGCGTTCCTTGGCGCCGAGTTGCCGCTCAATCACCGGGGTGAAGCGCTGGTCTGCCAGGAGCGGCTTGAACACCTGGTATTTGTCCGGGTTGATGGTTCCCTGGACCACCGTCTCCCCCAGTCCCCAGGCCGCACTGATCACCACGACGCCGGGAAAACCGGACTCGGTGTCGATCGAGAACATCACCCCTGACGCGCCAAGGTCTGAGCGGACCATCCGCTGCACCCCCACGGACAGGGCGACGTCCAGGTGGTCGTAGCCCTTCATTTCCCGGTAGCTGATGGCGCGGTCGGTGAACAGGGAGGCATAGCAGCGCCGGCACGCTTCCAGGACCGCGCGCTCGCCTGCCACGTTCAGGAAGGTTTCCTGCTGGCCGGCGAAGCTGGCGTCCGGCAGGTCCTCCGCGGTGGCGCTGCTGCGCACGGCGACGGCCACCTGCGCCTGCCCGGACCGCTCGCACAGACTCCGGTAGTGTTCCTGGATGTCGGCGGTGATGTCCTCCGGAAAGGTCGCCTGCAGGAACAGTTCGCGGACCGCCGCCCCCGCCTGGCGAAGCGTGATGGTTCCGGCCCGCTGGTCCTCCATGTGCTTCCTGATCCGCGGCTCAAGGTTGTTGGCCGCAAGGAATGCCCGGTAGGCGCCCGCCGTGGTGGCGAATCCCTCAGGAACCCGGACCCCTGCGGACTGCAGCGCGCGGCTCAACTCCCCCAGTGACGCGTTCTTCCCTCCCACGGAAGGGATGTCCGCGATTCCGGTGTCCTCGATCCATGTGACGTTGACGTTGGCCCGGGACGTTTCTGCGGCGGCACTCATGGCTTGATTCTGGACTCCGCGGGACGGGGCATGCAGAGTCTTTGGTCCCAGCTCCGGCACCGTCCAGTGCGGTTTCTACAGCCTGTTCCGCCGCAGCCGCCCCCGGGCCGATTTGTGGATCCAGTCCGCCAGCAGGACCGCAGGGGCCGCGAGGAGCGCCAGCAGGAAACCCATCGGGGTCGGCGGTGCCTGGCCCAGCAGTGTGGCGAGGGAGGGCACATAGAGGCATACCGCAAGGACGGCCAGTTCAGCCAGAACGGCCCATACCAGGAGCCTGTTGGTCCCCCAGCCAAGCTTCCAGGGCGGCACGGTGGCACTCCGGCACGCGAAGGCGTTGGCCAGCTGGCCCAGGACGACCGCGGTGAAGGCGGCACCGGAGGCAGCCATCAACAGCCCTGCCTGCGGAACCTCGCCCCGGTTCCATCCGCCGTCCGCCAGGACTGCCGAGAACACGGCCATCTCCATGGCGGCCTCCACGGGGCCCAGGATGCAGAAGACCCGGATCATCAGCTGCCGGTCCATCAGGTGCCGGCGTTCGGGCGGGCGGGCCAGGATGCGCCTGCCGGGCGGCTCGGCACCAAGGGCCAGGGCGGGCAGCAGGTCGGTGCCGATGTCCAGGGCGAGGATTTGCAGGACGCCCAGGGCAAGCGGGAACTGGCCGCCGGAGAGTGCCCAGATGACAAAGGGGGTCAATTCGGCCACGTTGTCGGTGAGGTGGTAGGTAAGGAACCGGTGGATGTTGGCGTAGGTGGCCCTGCCCTGCTCGATGGCGGCCACGATGGTGCCGAAGTGGTCATCAAGGAGGACCAGGTCCGCGGCTTCCCGTGCCACATCGGTTCCGCTGAGGCCCATGGCTACCCCGATGTCGGCTTCGCGGAGGGCAGGACCGTCGTTGACTCCGTCGCCGGTCATGGCCACAACATGCCCGCGGGCCTGCAGCGCCTTGGCCACGCGCAGCTTTTGCTCCGGCGAGACCCGGCTGACCACTACTCCGTCGCGGTCCAGGAGCGCGCCGAGCATTTGGTCATCCGCCGGGAGGTCAGCGCCTTCCAGCACGTATTCGGGGTTCCCGGTCAGGCCAATCTGCCGGGCGATCGCTGCCGCCGTGGCCGGGTGGTCTCCGGTGACCATGGCCACCCTCAGGCCCGCCTGCCGCGCTGTGCGGATCACATCCCCCACATCCGCCCGGGGCGGATCCTGCAGTCCGATCAGGCCCAAAAGTTCCATGCCGGTTTCAAGCTCCAGGGCCGGAGCGGACTGCCAGGCAACAGGAGCTCCCGGAAGCCGGCGCCGGGCCACGGCAAGAACGCGCAGCCCCCGTGAGGCCATGACTTCCACCTGTTCCTTGACCTGCCCCGGGACGGCTTCACAGACCGGAAGCACGGTTTCGGGAGCCCCCTTGCAGAACAGGTCCGCCCCCAGGAGGGCAGATTCCCTGCGCCGCACCGGATCGAACGGCAACCGGCGCCAGGGGGCGGCGCCGGCTTCGGTGTGTGTCAGCCTGCGGGCCAGGACGTCCATGGCGGCTTCCATCGGGTCGCCCTGCGCATGCCACTGCCCGTCACGGAATTCGGCCCGTCCCTGCGATGCGGTACGGGCTGCGAGCGCCGCCTCAGCCGCCTTTTCCAGCCCAGTTCCGTGAATGCCGGCGTCGGGAGCATATCCCTCCCCTGTCACCTGGACGGACCCTTCGGAAGTAAAGACTTCGACGGCGTTCATCCGGTTCTGCGTCAGGGTGCCGGTCTTGTCGGTGCAGATGAAGGTGGTTGAGCCCAAAGTTTCCACGGCTTCGAGGTTGCGGACCAGCCCGTTGCGGGCCGCCATGCGCTGCGCCCCCATGGCCAGCGACAGCGTGACGGTGGGCAGCAGGCCCTCCGGGACCAGCGCCACCGCAACGCCGATGGAAAACAGGAATGAGTCGCGCCATTGAAAGCCCACCAACAGCGATGCCAGGAAGAAGACCGCCGCGATGCCCAGCGCCAGGCCCGCGGTGACGCGGACGATCCGGCGCAGTTCCCGGGACAGCGGCGTGGGGGGAGCAACCGCCCCGCTGGTCAGGGCAGCGATGCCGGCAAGCCTGGTCCCGGCACCTGTTGCCGAGACGGCGGCTTCCCCGTAACCGTTGACCAGGAAAGTGCCGCCCCAGGCCGGTTCACCCGCAGCTTTTGGCACCGGAGCGCTTTCGCCCGTCAGCATCGATTCATCAACGGCACAGGCGGATGCTGACAGCAGCACCATGTCCGCAGGCACCCGGTCGCCCGCTGCGAGCAGCACCACGTCACCGACCACCAGCTCACTGGCGTGGACTTTGCGCACCTTCCCGTCCCGCCGGACCACCACGTCGGCGGGCAGCAGGCTCCGCAGCCGGGCGGCGGCGTGCTGGGCACGTTCCTGCTGGATGTGGGCGAATATCCCGTTGACAAGGACGACGACGATGATCGCCACCGCCAGTTGCGGCATGTCCGCGATGAAGGCCAGCCCGGCGGCGCACCACAGCATGAGGGCGAAGAAGTGCGTCAGCTCGCCCCAGAGCTTCCGCCACTGCGGGACGGATTTTTCCACGGGCAGCTGGTTGGGGCCTGCCTGCTTCAGGAGCTGTGCGGCCCGTTCAGAGCTGAGGCCCTCAGCGGTCCTCACACAGTGTCCGCCTCCTGCCCAACCAGGAGCACGGGGCAGTTGGAGTGGGCCGCGCAGGCCTTGCTCACCGAGCCCATGGACGACTTGAGCAGGCCGCCCTCGCCGTGCCGCCCGACCACCAGCATCTGCGCCCGCCGGCTCTCCTCCACCAGCACCTTTGCCGGCGGCCCGAACTTGATGCTCACGTCGATGTTTTCCGGCCGTTCACCGGAAAACGCCCGGCCCAGGGCATCCTCCACCAGCCGCCCGGCAGCGTCCTCAAGCCGGGCGGTGAATTGCCGGTCCGCCCCTTCCAGGCGCGACATCACAAGGTAGTCCGGCATCCCCACGCATGAGATGACTTCGAGCCGGGCGCCAAGGCGGGCTGCCAGCGTGCCCGCGTAGCGGAGGGCTGCGGAGGAGTATTCGGACCCGTCCACACCCACGATGACGGGCTTGACCCCTGTTTCTGCGTTCATGGACACCACGATCCCGGCTGCACGCGGCGCTGGGAAGGGCCAAAAGTCATGCCGCCGGCAGCCCCCGCGGCGCCGGATTCCGGTCGCCACCGTCTTTCTTATCAGCGCCACGCAGTGCCCGGAGGCCGTTGAGGATGGTGGCCAGGTCAACCAGTTCCTGGAGGAGCGCACCGGCTACCGCGGGAATGTATCCGGTCATTGCTATGGCCATCAGGACCAGGCTGAGACCGATTCCCGTCCAGATACTTACCAGGGCAACGGCCACTGTCCGCTTCCCGATGGCTACGGCCTGGGCCACCTTGGACAGGTCATCGAGCATGATCACCACGTCCGCCGACTCACTCGCGGCCGTGGCACCCTTGGCCCCCATGGCGATGCCAACATCGGCAGCGGCCAGGACGGGAGCGTCATTCACGCCGTCGCCCACCATCAGGACCGGCCGTTCCGCCAGGGCAGCAACGGTGTTGACCTTGTCCTCGGGAAGGCATTCCGCCTGGACGCGGCCAATCCCTGCTTCCTCGGCAATATGCGCGGCTGTTGCGTGGGCGTCCCCCGTCAAGAGCATGGTGTTCCGGACGCCGAGGTTGTGCAGGCGCGCGAGGGTGTCCACCGCATTGCCCCGCAACGGATCCTTCATGATCAGGGCGCCGGCATATTCGCCGTCAACTGCCACGTGGACGGCCAGCTGGCCGCTGCGGACCGCGGCCTCCCGGAATCCGGTCGATGAGCTGCGGACCAGGCCTGCTTTACCCACCACCACCTTGTGGCCGCCGCAGACGGCCTCCACGCCGTGGGTGGCGCTTTCCGTCGCCTGCTGTACAGGCAGGAGATCAAGGCCGCGTTCGTTGGCGGCTTCAATGACCGAGGCTGCCAGCACGTGCGAGGAGTATTGCTCGGCGGAGGCCGCCAGCTGCAGGATTCTTTGGCTGCCCAGCGTCTCCCCGTGGCCCGGCGCCACCCTGATCTCATCAAGGACCGGACGCCCGGACGTAAGGGTGCCGGTTTTGTCGAAGACAGCCGACTGAGCCTTTGCCAGCTGCTCAAGCGTCCTGGTGTTCTTGATGATGATGCCCTTGTGCGCCGCCTGGCTGGTGCCGGCCAGGAATGCCACCGGTGCCGCGATCAGGAGCGGGCAGGGCGTGGCCACCACAAGGACCTGGGCAAACCGCAGTGCCTCGCCCGACAGGAACCAGGCAGTGCCTGCCATGACCAGGGCCAGGATGGTGAACGGCACGGCGTAGCGGTCGGCCAGCCGGACCACCGGAGCGCGGCTGTTGGAGGCCTCTTCCACCAGGGCGATGATGCGGCTGTACTGCGAGTCAGCGGCAGTGGCAGCCGCCCGCATCCGGATGGCCGCCACGCCGTTCACCGCGCCGCTGAGCAGCTGTTCCCCACGGGTGCGTTCCACCGGCAGGCTTTCGCCCGTCAACGATGACTCATCCAGGGTCGCTGCATCGGACAGGAGTTCGCCATCGACCGGCACCAGTTCGGACGGGCGGACCACCAGTACGTCGCCCGGCGCCACCTCGCCGATCGGCGTATCGACGAGCACCGCTCCGGCTTCCTCGCGGTGGGCAAAGCGGGGAGCCCGGTCCAGCAGGGACCGCAGTTCCCGTGCTGCGCGTCCCTGGGCAAAGTTTTCCAACGCTTCCCCGCCGGTGAGCATCAGGATCACCACCAGGGCAGCGAGGTACTCGCCCACCGCCACAGTGCTGGCAATGGCCATCAGTGCCAAAAGGTCGATGCCCCAGCGTCCCTCACGCAACGACCGGACCATGCCGGCAGCCCGTGCCACCACAATGACGGCGGCGTAGGCCGACGCGAGGATGCGGACCTGCACCCCCAAGCCGAACTGCACCAGCACCAACGTGGCCACCAGCACCAGGCAGGTCAGGGCGACGACGGGATACCGCCTGAGGAAGCCCCAGGCCTTTTCCACGGGAGAGCCGGCGGGTTCCCCTTCATCGAGGCCGGGGAGCCCACGGGGTGCCGTAGGCGGGGACGCCTGCTTCCTCATCCAGGAGCCTTCGGGATGGAGCGGTAACGGTCATCGCACATGGAACTGAAACTACCCCGACGCCGTCGGGCGGGCTAGGGCATTTGGCCCCGGCCGTTGCCTCCTCCCCACCACATGACCTTCGGCCCTGCCCGCGGCAGCCGATTCCGCCGGAAGGTTGAGGGGCAAGCCTCCCGCCGGGCAACCTGGAGCGTCGCACGGAAGTCGTTACGATCAGCACCGGCAAGGCCTGGGACGGCAACGGCCGGTGCAAGCAGTTTGAAGGTGCAGCAGTGGAGGATGCAGCAGTTTGACGGTGCAGCAGTTGGCGGTGGACCGGTACTTCGACGGAGCACTTGCGGCGCGTGGTCTCTACGAGGCGGCGGAGCGGATGGCGGCCGGCCTGGGACCCCATGAAATAAGGGTAGGCAGGAGCCAAATCTCCTTTCGCCGGCGCCGCGGGTTCGCGTACCTTTGGCGGCCCGGACTCTATGTGAAATCCTCCATTCCGCTTGTGCTGTCCCTGGCGCTGCCGCGGAACCTGGACTCCCCTCGTTTCAAACAGATCGTCCATCCTTCACCAGGCACGTGGATGCATCACCTGGAACTCACTGACGGCAACCAGCTCGACGCCGAGGTCCAGGACTGGATGCGCGAAGCCTACAATGCCGCAGGTTGACCTGCCTGCCAGGGTCCTACGGCCCTGTCCGTCTGTTGTTGGAATGGCAAGGCTGATGCCATGAGCGAAAACGGCCAGGAGCCGCACAAGATCCATATCACCGAGCAAGCTGTCGCCGTCGTGCGTGAACAGGTCCCCATGGACGCGCTGCCAAGCTTCTTTGGCCGCGCCTTAGGTGCCGTGATGGCCGCGGTCCAGATGCAGGGCGCCAGCCCGGCCGGGCCGCCGTTCGCGCGCTACCACGGGATGCCGGGCGAAACGGTGGACGTCGAAGCCGGGTTCCCTGTTGCCGGGAACTTCCAGGGGACAGGGGAAGTGGCCAGCGGAGTGCTGCCGGATGCGGAGGCTTTCGAAGCCGTCCACACCGGTCCTTATGACACTCTGGGCACCACGTACGACGCCATCAGGGAACGCATGAAAGCTGACGGCTTAACCCCTGCCGACAGCATGTGGGAGTACTACCTGACTGATCCGGAACAGCAGCCGGATCCTTCAACCTGGCAGACCAGGGTGGTTTGGCCGGTCGTGTGAGGGCGGCTACCCAACCCTGCGGCGGCTGAAGGTGAGCTCCCAGGGCTGCGTCCCCTGGCTGTTTTCCGACCAGCCGTCGCGGGCGATCTCCTCGCGCAACCGGCTCAGGCTCGCCTGCAGGCCTGGAGCCCAGGCTTCTGCGGGAGGTGTGGCGTTCAGGGGTGGCCCCGGGAAGGTGTCGCTGACATAGAGCCTGCGGCCGTCCTCCGTCTTGCCGACGAACCGGAGCTGCGTGCGACCGTACTGCGAGCCGAGGGTGTACAAAATCCGGGCCCACCACTTCACCGATGCGGCGTCCTCCAGCTCTATCCGCAACCGCTCCTCTGTGCCACGGCCTGGCCGCGGGTCATTTGCCGACATCGCTTCCTCCCGGGAAATGCAATCGGTGTTCAAAGCGGCAGTCTGCCACGGAGCAGCGTCAAGAACCAGGGCCCTTGGTCACCGATGCAGCGGTGACGGAGCATGGCCGGCCGGGCCTAATGGCACTACCTCTCCCGGCAGCCGGATGGCAGGCTTCCAGCCATGACCAGGCAGTCTTCGCCTCCGGTCCGGGAAGGCTGGGGGCTCCTCTATCTCACCGCGGGAGCGTCGTCGGTCCTGTTTGTCCTCCTGTTGATCGCGGCCCTGGTGCTCGACTTCGTGGCTCCCCCGCCGGTACACGGCGGTGCTGCCACCCTGGAGTTCATTGCCGCTAACAAGGCAGGCTACGTGGCCGAGCAGATCCTGTGGATCCTGCCGAACATCCTCCCGGTCCTGGTTTTCACAGCCCTCTTCGTGGCGCTCCTGCCCTTCCGGAAAAGCCTGCCCCTGATAGCGCTGGTTTTCGGCGCCCTGCCTTGGGCGCTCCTGCTGGCCGTCCCCGTCAGCAGCCGCGGCTCCCTCAACCTGGTCTATCTCAGCGACCGTTACCTGGCCGCCGGAACGGATGATGAACGCCGCGCTTACGCCACCGCCGCTGAGGCCATCATTGCCGAGAACAACACACCTGCCATCGTTGGGGCCCTCTCCGCCCTCGGGATTCTCCTGATGGGACTGGCAATGCTCATGAAGGAGGCGCCCTTCCCGCAATACCTGGCGTGGCTCGGCATTGGCACCGGAGCCCTGGGGGTGATCAGCGAGGTCCTCCGCCACGCGGCCCCCGAATTCTATTGGGGCTACGGAATCCTGCTGTGGGCATGGTTCATCGCCACCGGAATTACGTTGATCCGCCTGTCGCGGGTGGAGGCTAAATCCCCTGTGAAGGCGACCAGGGACCTTGGTCCCTAAAAGTCGGCCGGATGCTTTGAGATGGTGGTTTAGGTCAGATGGTGCACGACGATGGGGTCGCGCGCCCTGGGTCTGCTGTGCCGCATCCCGGCACCGCATGCAGCCTCACCAACCGAGGCAGGACAATTGAGGAGAACAAGGCATATGGCAGGTACGTTCGAACTGTTTGTCGATGATGATTCACAGATTCGGTTCCGGCTCGTGATGCCCGATGGGCATGTCCTGGCAGTTTCCGGACAGTTCACCGACAAACAGGCGGCCGCTGCAGCTATAGCAGAAGTGCGTGAATGCGCGGGCACCGGCCTGATCCGTGACGTGGTGCCGCATCCGCCCGGCGTCCACCTCGCTTCCGCACACCCGCGCTACACCGTCCGACGCGGCGCTCGCAGGCTCGGCTCGGTCGGCGCCGCCTAGCGTCCAGGCGCCGCAAGGGGTGGGGCGACTCCATTGCCCGGAATGCCAGTGGGGCTCATCGCTGACGATGGGCCCCACTCGTTTTGGGCTAGAAACCCGAGGAACTGCCGGAACCGGAGAAGCTGCCGCCGCTGCTGCCGTAGCCGGTGGTGCTGCCGCCGCCCCTGGCCGAATTTACGCTGCTGACCCCGGTGTTGAACCCGGAGCTGAACGTGGCGACGGAGAAGAACTGGTACGACGGGTACACGGTGCCGAGGATGCTCGGTTCATAGGTCCGCTGCCTGCGGTGGTTCAGGCCCTCGTGGGCTGTCTCCATCTGCTCGCGCATCAGGCGCGCCTCCCGCTCATTCTTCGCAAAGCCCTCGATAACCGTCTCCGCATGGTTCTCCAGCAGCTCGGACAGCCGCGTGCGCGCCTGGTAAAGCCGGTCGAGCGCCTTTTCCGGCGTGATCCGTCCGTCGGCAAGTTCTGCCGTCCACCGCTCGACGTCGCGCAGGCTTTCGTCCCGGAATGACCGCAGCGCCGTGGCCGTGGCGGTGTCGCCCTGGCCGTGCCGTTTGGTCAGGAGTTGCTCCAGCCCGGCCAGATCCTTGCGGAACGGCGCAAGCTGCCGGTCCCAGGCGGTGGGCCAGGTGCCGGCGCGGTTCAGCAAGGCATTGCTGTCCGCGATCACATCATCGAGTGCATCCAGTTCGTCCGCGCTGTCCGCGAACTGCCGGGCAAGCTTGAGGTTCTTGCGGCTGCTCAGTGACCGCTTGCCCAGCGTGTGCACCTGGTTGGAAAGCTCCGTGACGGCGGCGTAGCGGCTCAGGAAAGTGCGGTGTTTCTCCAGGACCTGGCCTCCGTAGCGGGACGATTCGGGGATGGTGCCTGCGTTCAGTTCGGTAACGTCCAGGTCCATGCTGACGTTTGAGTATGCGCGGTCCCCGCGTTCGATCTGTTTGCGGCAGGCGCTCCTGGTCACCGCGCGGACGATCAGCCAGGCGGCAGCACCGAGTGCCGCAATGCCGCCGGTCACCCACGCGGTGATCAGGAATGCTGCAGACCTGTACCACGGCTGGTTGATGAGCTCGGCGGCACGGCGGATGCCCGCCACCGTGCCGTCCGTCCATTGGGCGTCGCGGAACAGGTCCTTTGACGCGTCCTGGATGTCGCTGCGCTGTTCCAGCGACACCTTCCGGTCCTCGCCCATGTAGGTGCCCACGTGCCGGCCCACCGGATCGAGGGCAAAAATGAACAGCCCGTCGGCCCATTTCTGGCCGTCGGCACTGATCCATTCAGGATGCCTGGACCGGGCAAACTTCAGCACTTCTTCATTGAGGTTGTCCTCCGCCTTGCCGTTGTACGTGAAGACGGCAACGCGGGTGGGCTCGTAAAACTGGATGCGTTCGACGGCGGGCAGCAGGGTGTTCTGGTCAAGCACTCCGGCGGTGTCCTCCACAATGA
This sequence comes from Pseudarthrobacter defluvii, assembly GCF_030816725.1. NCBI lineage: Bacteria > Bacillati > Actinomycetota > Actinomycetes > Micrococcales > Micrococcaceae > Pseudarthrobacter > Pseudarthrobacter defluvii. Next base: position 1,772,692 of record NZ_JAUSYG010000001.1, on the reverse strand, counting down.
CAGCCACGGGTGCCACAGCGGTACCTGGGCCCGCAAGCCCCAGCAGGACGGCGGCCAGGGCAAGCATCGTTGCGGCAATCCGGCTGACCACGCTGCCCATATCCCTCCTAGTTCCCTAAGATCAGAATGGAACCAAGGAGAAGGGCCGCCAAAGGGCCGAAGGTCCCGCCGGAGCAGGCGGGCAGAAGGTCCCGCTGGTAAAAATCGGCCCGGTCAGGAGCGCAGTCAGGTGACGCAGGAACCAGAAGCCGTAGTGGCCGGCTATGACGGATCGGATGAGGCAGCTGCCGCTGTCCGCTGGGCAGCCCGGCACGCCCGCGCCCTGAACTGCGCCCTCCACGTGGTGCATTGTTCCCTGTGGCCGCTGCTCACCAAACACCTTGGTCCGGTTCCCGGCGTGTCAGGCAGCGGCCTGGAACAGTCCGCCCAGGCCATCCTGGAAGAAGGCGTGGCCCATGCAGCAGCGGAAGTACCGGGCCTGAAGATCAAGAGCACCCTGGTCCACGGGCTGCCGGCACAGCTCCTGGCGCAGGTCTCCGCGGGCGGAAGACTGCTGGTCGTCGGCAGCCGCGGCCTGGGAGGTTTCCTGGGCCTGCTGGTGGGGTCGGTCAGCCTGGAACTGGCAGCAACCGCCACTTGCCCCGTCGCCGTGATCCGGCAGGACCTCCATCCGGACGGGCCGGTCGTTGCCGCCGTCGATGCCTCAGGTTCACCCGGAGTGCTGGCTGAAGCATGCGCCCTGGCAGCGGCGTGGCACGCATCCCTAACGGTTGTCCACGTCCGCCACCAGCCCCCGGGCTACCGCCGGCAGGAGAGCCAGGACGCCGAGGCTGACGCCCGGGACATCCTGGCATCCGCTTTGACCGATGCGCGGGCCATGGCCCCCAGTATCAACGTTGACGGCAGGATGCTGACGGACAGCTCGGTTCCACACGCCATCCTGCAGGCCGCGGCAGAAGCCCGGATGGTGGTGGTGGGATCCCAGGGCCGGGGGCTCCTCAGGGAAACCATCGGATCCACCGCCCACGCAGTTCTGCACCACGCCCAAGGTCCGGTCCTCATATCCCGGCGCAGCGTCTAAGGCAGCCCGCCGGGCGGCTGATGGGAAAGACCTGCAGGTGGAGTGTCGGCCTGCCGGCTGGTGGAGCCCGGCACGTAGGCTTGGTGCCGTGACCCCTGTTCCCTCCCCCGGCCCCCTGGATGTCGTGGTCCACTCCGGACCGGCGGACTGGTGGGTCATTCTTGCGGGGCTGGGACCTTTGGCCGTCCTCATCGCTGCCCTGTTGGCCTTTTATATCAACTGGCGCACCCTGAAGCAGCGCACCGCTGCCGACAAGACGGCGCTGGATCAAAAGCGCGAAGCCGATGCTGACGCCCTTCGGCAAAAGACCGAGGCGGACAGCCGGGCGGAATGGTGGCGCCGCACCCAGTGGGCCCTGGACCGGGCATTGGACCCGGACGAAGGGACCAAGGCGCTGGGGCTGGCAACGCTGGAAGTCCTGGCCAGGAGCGAGTTGGCCCGCACCGAGGAACTCGAGTTGTTCGACATTGCGTGGAAGAGCGTGTCCGGCGACGAGAGCGGGGGCGAGGCCGATGCGGATGCCTTGCCGTGGCAGGAGCCGGCCCTCGTGGACGACGGCGGCAACATAGGCGAGAATGGAACAACGGATCGTGACAGTACCAAGGAGGTTGGACCGTGAGCGCAGCATCGCCTGAACACCGTCTTGTCCACACTTCCCGGAACCCTGCGGCCAAGCCTGCCAGGAAAACGGGCACGGCCGCCGAGCATCGTGTCCAGGTTGCCGCGGCCCGGCTGCGCGTCACGCTCGATCAGCGCCTGGGCCGCGAAACGCCCGCCAAGACCAAGGCATTGGCCAAGGAACCGATCTAAGTCCCGCTCCATGTTTGACGTTCGACGGCGTGTGGCTGGCTTGGGTGGGCAGTGGCTGCCGTAATCATTGGCTGCGGCACAAACGGACTGGTCAGCTGGGACTACCGTGCCGCCGTCGAGCGCGTCACGGAGTCCGGCAGGGTGGTGGAGCGCTGGCGCCTGGACCACCGCCCTGATGTCAGCCCGGGCACCGAAGCGTGGCTCCTGCTGCACGGCAGCAATGAAGCGGGCAGCGGCCTGATCGGTCACGGCGTGGTGACCTCCGAGCCTTATCAGCTCACCGCAGGCACTGATCCCGGGGCTGGAGGATGGTTCATCGCGGTCGCCTTCGACGCACTGCTTCCATTGGGCGAACAGATACTCCCCCGCATCCTTGGCGATGCCCTCCCCGGTGAGCACTGGCCCAGGGCGGACCGCCCATCCTTGGTGGCCTTGCCGCCGTCGTACGAGCCCGCCCTGCGCCGGGTGTGGCGTGACTACGGGCCCACGACGGCGGATCCAGCGGAGGTGGCCGCCGGCACGTTGCCGCCGGGCGCCGTCAGCACCGTTCAGGTGAGCCGCTACGAACGGGACCCGGACGCGCGGCGGATCTGCCTGGCCTTCCACGGCACATCCTGCGCGGCCTGCGGGTTTTCCTTCGAGTCCGCATACGGCACCCCCGCGGCAGAAGCCTTAGCGGTGCACCACGTGGTGCCGCCGGAGATGCTTGGCAGCGGATATCAACTCGACCCCATAACCGACCTCGTTCCGTTGTGCCAAAACTGCCACGCGGTGTCGCACACCGTGAACCCGCCGCGCACCGTGTCCGAACTCCGGGGCATCATCTCCGCCTCCGGGCATGCGGTGCGGGGCGAGGTGGTGAGCGCTTTGGCGCTGCAGGCCCAGGACGATGCGCGTCGGATTATGGAAGGCGGCCACGCGTAGCGACTTCCCCCGCCGTTAAAATGGGGACATGGCGGTGGCTGCCCGTTCCGATGGCGCATACCCTTTGGCCCGCCGGGCCCGGGGTGCGTTGCGCCGCGTGCCCGTGTGGACGTGGCGACTGCTGATGCGTTCCGTCAGTCCACGGGAGCGGGTACGGTTCAACACGGATCCCGTCAGCGAGGTGGCGTACGTCCACGACCTCGACTATGTGGGAGATGGGCTGCGCGCCCACCGCCTGGATGTGGTGGCGCCCCTGCCCCCTGCACACGCTTCGGCTGAGGGGGTAATCCCCAGCGGCGGACTCCTCCCGGTCTACGTCTACTTCCACGGCGGAGGATGGACCTCGGGAGACAAGTCGGCCCTGACCAAGTACTGCGCCAACCAGGCACTCGGCGGAATGGTGGTGGTCAACGTCAACTACCGGCACGCTCCCCGCTTCAACATGGGGCACGTGCTCGAGGACGCGAACGCTGCGCTCGCGTGGGTTGCGGCCAACATCGGGGAGTACGGCGGCGACCCTGCCCGCCTGGTCCTGGGCGGGGACTCAGCGGGCGGGCAGATCTCGGCCCTGCTCACCGCCATCAGCCTGCGGGCTGAGCTCGCAGCGCACTACTCGCTTCTGCCGGCCGTTCCATCGGGGCATGTGAAAGGGCTTGTCCAGCACTGCAGTGCCGTTGACTTCTCCGTGTTTTTCGACCGGGGCTTTGTCCTCAGCCTGAACTTCGTCCGCATGTTGCTGCCAGCCAGGGCTGCCCTGACGCCTCTGCGCCTGCGGTCCGCGGCAGCCTTCCTGTCCCCGATCGAATGGCTGGACGGGAGCCATCCGCCGGTGTTTGTCACCACTTCCGAGCGGGACTTCTTCTACCGTTCCAACCTCAATTTCATCGAGCGGCTGCAGGAACACGGTGTTCCCGTGGATGTCCTCATCTACCCCTGGGCCAGCGTGAATACCGAACATACCTGGCAACAGGATTACCGCTATCCCGAATCGCAGGAGGTGTACCGGCGCCTCCATGCGTTCGTGGGTAACGTGGCGCGGCTGCCCGCTGCCGCTGACTAGGCCCGGCCGGCTGGGCTATCTTGGGACCATGGCGGAGCCGGGCCAAAGAGAGTACGGGGTTGACCCTGACGAGTTCGGTTCTGCCCGGGTGGATGCCGCTGCCCTGCTGGACGCAGAGCTGGGCGACGTCGACTGGTCAGTTCCGCCGCCCGGCGCAGTGCACCTCACACTCAACGTTCCCAGCGGCAGGCTCGCTGCCATGGCGTTGGGGAACCCGGATGATCCCTGCGTGGTCCTGGTGCCCGGCGCCACGGGATCCAAAGAGGATTTTTCGCTCACGATGCCTGACCTGGCGGCCGCCGGATATTACGTACTGACGTACGATCTGGCCGGCCAGTACCAGTCGGCGTCGGCAGGGCCCGAAAATCTGGTGCCCCCCAGGAAGCATTACGACTACCGGTTGTTCGTGGACGACTTCGTGGCGGTCCTGGAAAGCACGGCCACCCCTGTGCATGTGGTGGCCTATTCCTTCGCAGGCATCATCGCCCAGCTCGCCTACGTTGAACGGCCGGATCTCTTCCGGTCCGTTACCTTTCTGGGGTGCCCGCCGGAGCCCGGCCAGAGCTTCCGGGGGGTGAACCGCATCGGCAGGTTCAGCACGTGGGTGAACGGCAGGGCCGGTGCCGCACTGCTGATTTGGGGGATCCGCAGCGGCCGGGTGGCGCATGTGCCGCCGGGGCGGCAGCGGTTTGTCAATTACCGCTTCCGCTTCACCCGCCGCGCCTCCATCCGCGATATCTACACCCTGATGCAGAACGTGCCGGATCTTCGGCACGAGCTGTCGGAGGCTTCGATCCCCAAGTTCGTGGCCGTGGGCGAGCACGACCTGTGGCCGCTGCAGCTGCACCGGCTGTTCGCGCAGGCAATCCGTGCCCGGATAGGCGTCTACAGGGGCGGGCACAGCCCCTGCGAAACTTCCCCGCACGAGTTCAGCCGCGATCTCCTGGCGCTCTATGCAAAGGGCGAGGAGGCATAGCCGGGGCGCTGGGCCTCACAGGGTCGTCGCTTCGGCACGCTCGCGAAGGTTAAGCAGCATCTTCCGCATCATCCAGATGTCACCAAATTCCACGAGCACCGAGAAGGCGATGCTGGGTGAGAACCAGCGGTACCGGGCGCGGACACGGCTGATGACCCGGGTTGAACCATTGCTGATGGGCTCCAGCTGCCACGTCCAGCTGGTGCCCCCAGGCGTGCCCCAGACCATGGACATTGGTGGGTCCATCCTCTGGACCGGGATGCCGTGCTTGCCGTCAGGGCTCATGGGGACAATGTCGCCTACGGCAAGGTTCTGCAGCTCCGGGACGATTCGCCGTGCAGTTGGGCGCCCCAGGTTGTCGAGGATGTCGTAGCTGTACCAACCGCCGCGGGTAGCCCCACCTGGACCAGCCATGGCCATATCTTCTCCGGCGCTGCGCCAATGGTGATGGCCCTCGTGGCGTTGAAGGTCGGTCTGGGCACCAGTTCGTCACCGGGCATCGCGCGGGACACCTCTTCCGGCGTCGCTCCCCAGCTGAGCTGCCAGGGACGAAACCAGCGCATATAGCCGGCCACCGCGGCCGCGGTCCCGAGCCCGGGAAGCAAATGCCTTCGGAATCGCATCTCCCCAGTTTGAAGCGCTGCCTGGACCCGGAACAGTGCCGAATGTCCCACTGGGACTAAGTCAGCGCCCGCCCAACCCCTGCAGGATGGCTGCCGCGTTCGTCAACGTCAGGAAGACCACTGCCGGAGCGCTCAGCGCCCACGCCGCGCGCCGCCGTCGTGCCTGGACCACAAGGTGCCGGAGCGCGGCGAACCCTTGCTGCAACGCCAGCGGGTCGCTTTGAGCGGACGGGCGCTTGTGCCACGTCCCCGGCTGGACGGCGGCCGCCGAGATGCGGGCGAGTTCATCCCAGGTGAGCACCGGGCTGAATCCGCGCAGCCACCGGGGCAGCTGGGTGTCGGTGACTACGGCCGCCTGCTCGGGACGCGCCTTGACGGTCAAGGTCTTCGGCTCAAGAATGACGACGACGGCAGTCACCTTCACGGGAAAGCCCGCCGCTGCAGTCAGCAGCTTTGAAGCGCGTGCTGCCTCGTGCGCAGCGTTGTAGAGGTGCCGGGTCTTCCTTCCCGCGACCATGAGGGTCCTGCCTGCCACCCAGACGGACTGGCCGGAGTGGTTCTTTGTGTTGATGGTGAAGACGCCGGCCGGACCGATCAGCACGTGGTCGATGTCGGATGATCCTGCGCCTACCGGGACTGCGTGGAGAACCCGCCACTCGGGGCCCAGATTTTCCAGGGTCCTTCCCACGGCCATCTCGCCGATGGCACGTACCAAGGCACGCTTTCCGGACTAAGGGGGCTGACGCCGAATACGCGCTGAAACGTGGAGCGCGGCCGCACCTGGCTTTGCAGCGTCAGCAATTCTTCGATGACGGCCTGTCCGGGCACACGTGTACCCAGATGCGGTGGTGCTGGATCAGCGCTCATATTTTCTTCCCCAATATGTGGCTGTGCATCACGAGCGTATGGTCTGCGTCGATTGTCCGCGCCGCTTTTCAGGCTTCCTGGCCGTATCTTTCCCGAATACTTGGGCAACGCTGCGGATTGTCTTACCGCCCGCGGCGCGCTTCCGGTAACCGGGGCATCAGAGCTACGATCTCCCAGCGCACCTCAAGGCAGCGGTGCGGGTCAGCGGCAGAGGGGGAAACCGACGTGGCGGGAAGCAAGAGGATGGGCGGCCCGCACTGGCGGCGCGTGCTGGCAACGTTGGGCAACGGTGACGCCAGAACCGCCTATGCCCAGATAGTGCTGGGAGCGGCGCCCGGAGATGTCCTGCCCGATGTGAAGGAGCAGCGGCGTGAGCGGGCCATTACTGGCCTGCTTGAGTCCGGGCTGGTTGAGCGGCTCGTTTCTGGTGACCTGGTGACCTGGTGGCGGCCGAGGCCATCTTCCGTGTCCTGCTGGCCCAGCACCGCGCCGGCAGCCGCGGACCGGCCTGGACAGGTTTATGCGGCTGGGCCGGATTGAAAGATACCCGGCTAACCGGGATGAGCGACGTGCCCTGTTGGCGAGGATTGCCCGCGAAATCATGGCGCCCGGCGAGCAGCTCACCGAGAGGCAGGTCAACGAGCGGCTGCTCAGCTATACCGATGACGTGGTGCTGCTGCGCCGCTACATGGTCGACTTCGGCATCGTGGAGCGCACACCCACCGGCTCTTCCTACTCACTCGTGGAGTAACCCGCCCTCTGCCCTTCCTCGAAGTGAAGTAGCTTTGACGGCATGAGCGACTCCTCACGCGTGACCCCGACTGGCAATGTAAAGGGAGCCGTGGCGTTCGGCGCGGTGGCGCTGTTATGTGTTGTGGCGGGCGGACTGGTCGCCGCCGTCACGGGCCCGCTGCATCTTGGGCATGGGTCCTGGGCCGCCGCGTATCTGGTGCTCGTGGGAGGCGTGGCACAGGGTGCCCTGGGTATAAGCCAATACTTCCTGGCCCCGCATCGTCTTACGGGCTGGAAAGTCGTTGCGGAACTGGTGGCGTGGAACGGCGCCTCCGCAGCCGTCATGGGCGGGACTTTGGCCGGCAACCCCTGGGTTGTCGATGCCGGCGGCGTGCTGCTGGTTGCAGCCCTGGCACTGATGTTCCAGGGTGTTCGCGGCCCCGGTTCGATGCCGGGTTGGGCGCTCTGGGGTTACCGGATTTTGGTGGCGGCAGTGGCCGTCAGCATACCGGTCGGACTATTTCTGGCCCACTTGCGTGCCCAGTGAATTGAGCAGTGTTGCGCGGCAGCGGGCGGCCGGGAATCTCCCGTCGCCTAAAATACTGACATGCCTACACTTGTCCACGAATTTGCTTGGCCTGATCGCGTCGTCATTGGCACCGTCGGTGTTCCGGGGGCCCGCACCTTCTACCTGCAGGTACGGGCGGGCTCGCAAATCGTGAGCGTCGCCCTGGAGAAGCAGCAATCCGCTCTCCTCGCCGAGAAGATCGACGAAATTCTCGACCAGCTCATCACCCTCGAAGGCAACCCTTTCAGCGTTCCCACGGGTACCCCCATCGAGCTGGTTGACAACGAACCGCTCGAGTCTGTCGAGGAGCAATTCCGGACGGGTGCCATGAGCCTAGGGTGGGACCCTACGACGGCGCAGGTGGTCGTCGAGGCGTACCCCATTACCGATGTCGATGCTGATCCTGACGACGATTCGCTTGATCAGGACGGCGTTGAGGTACCTGAAATGCTGTTGGTGCGGATGCCGGTGGGCACTGCCCGCGCCTTCACCAAACGAACACGCGAAGTGGTGGGCGCCGGACGTCCCCTCTGCCCGCTCTGCGGGAACCCCATGGACGCCGACGGGCATATCTGCACTCCTCCGATGATTTGATCCGATGACCAGCCTGCTGCCCGGGCCGGCGTTGACCGCGCGGCTCACTCCGAAGGCTACGAGGACGTCGACCCGACGTCCTGTTGGATTTTCCGGAGGGTGGCAGGGCTGGCTGCGATCTCAATGACGCCGCCGTCTGACTCCATGACGACGACCAGGAAGTCCAAAGGTACGTCCTGCTGATGGTCGTGATGGTTGGCCTTACGCGGTGGGGAATCCGTGGCCCTGAGTCCGGTGAGAGCCTTGCTGCGGCCGCTGGGTACCAGCTGCTCGTAGAGAGCCGGCTGGAAGTCGATCCGCCCTGGCCCTGGGCTGGCGATCCCCCTTTGCCAGCTGCTGCTCAGCGAGCCCGGCGGCGAGTGGGGGAACCTCAGGAACATGACTGACTTGTCCTGATCATCCAGCGTTGCCGTGCTCGTCGGGAACCGTTTGGTCAGGAAGAACAGGCCGCCGCCGATCATCAGCGCGTAGAAGACGGCGTTGGCGATGGCGTCTTCGAGACTGGCCCCGACGATGAGACCGATCGCCAGAATGACGGCCCAGGCGACGACGCCCACCAAAACGGCACGGAGTGCGGGATGCAGTTCGCCCCACTTCCTCATGGCGCCATCCTAGGGGCGTACCTTTCCCTTCGCTACGTCTCATCCCTGGTGGGCAGGTTTTCCAGGGAGGCGTGCTGTGCATCAGTGAGGAGGCCTGAGGGCGACGTTAATCTGAAGGGCATCTCCCAAGAAACCAGTAGCGATGCCGGAACACTCTTGAGCCAACCTTGCGCCCATCGTGGGCTGCCGTTAAGGAACCGATCCTATCGTTGACCCCACATCCCGCCGCTGGGGCAGGATTTTACATATAGGGACAGGGCCGGCGGCAAGAGCATCCTGAGACCGGATGCGGCCCCCAAACCGCCGCCGGCCCATACCCCGGTGGCGGGCCGCTGCCATCCCAGCACCTTACAGCTGGCAGCGGGGAGCCGAATGAGCAGCAGGGTGGTTTGGGGGTACCGTCCGTGTCGTATCTCCTGTGATTCGGCCGGACTTACAGCGGCAGCGGGTGCCGCAGCACGCCTTGCGGCCTTCCCCGACCGGAGAGGATCCTGCAGCACTCGATGGCATCGATCTCTAGGTCATCACTGTTGTCGGCCCGCCGGCGGAACCGGCCACCGGCGGGTCCGGTAAGAATAAGAGAGAACGGGTCGTGATGCCGGGTCGCCCAATGCTGTGAGCTATTTTGGCTAAGGAGTTTCCGGCCCTGCCATGCCTGGCGCAGGAACTCGCGGGGCGATGCCTGAGCCTCGGCCGAGGCTATGACGTGAACAGTAACGTCACGGACGGACCAACGGGTGCAGTCGGTTGGCATGCCCCAATGCTCCGGGCCAAGCTGCTCGAGCAGCAGTAGGAAACGGCGGTTTTCCTCTGCTGCGAGCTCCATCGCCTCGCTGTGGCCAATGCGCGCAATGGTCGTGACATCACCATCACGCCGCTGTGTAGTCATAGTGATCCCTGCTTTCGCCCTGGGCCAGTCCAATTCCGCCGGTCCAGATGTTCAAAAACATGTCCAGTACAGTGTCCAGCAGGGAAACCCAGCGCTTCCCGCCTGGCTCGTTTGAGAGCTGTTGAATAACCAGTCCTGCGGTGATGGCCGTAAATATGTCCACATCCGGGCCATCGGTGATGCCCGCTTCCCAGAGTGCAGGGGCTGGGAAACTCCGAACTCCAGTAATGTCCTGGCAACCAGCCGGGCGGCGTCCCGTGGCGAGTCGTCCGGATAGGGCGCATCCTCGACCAACGCGAGAAGTTCCGCTGCAGCTACTGCAAACATCGCATTTATGAGGGCCCTCTTCGAAGGAAAATGGGAGTACAACGACGGTTGTCTTAGACCCACTGCTGCTGCAATGCGTGTTAGCGACACGCCGGCCGGCCCATGCACGCCTGCCTCGACCCAAGCCGCCTGGATAATCTCATTCCGCCTCCCAGGCCGCCTGGCACTGCCGGACCTGCCAGGCGATCTTCAACGCCATCTACCCGGCGCCCGGCGCCCGGAGCCCGGCCCCGGCCTGGTCCTGCTGCCAGTCAACCAAACACTGAACGGCCGTTGAGCAAAGGTTGCCCTTGCGTCCGCGGTCCGCCGAGCGGACACTCTATGTACCAGGTTATGCAGCCAGCCGAACATGTCGCCACCAAGAGCCAGGGCACCATGTCCGCAGACGCCGATCACCACCCCGCACTCATGATTCCGCCGGCACAACCGGCGCCTTTTCCGCCGTTCCCGTCATGACTACAACCCAGTCGGTGGCGCTCATCTTCGTTGGCGCCTTCGTGTGGATCGGCCTGACACTGCTGGTCCTCCTGACGCTGCGGCGCCGCAGGAAGGGGTCCTCGGTGGTTGCGTCCGCTCCCCCGCCGCCTGGATCGATCAGCTACCGGCCGCACCGGTCCTGGCGTCGGCCACGTTCGGTGAGCGGCCAGAGCCCAGCGCCGCGGCGCAGGCTGAGGCTCCGCAGCCTCCGTCACTGAACAATCAGCACCGGGAGGCAATCATGGATACCGGGACAACTGTCGCGTAGATGGCAGCCACGGGCGCAGTGTTCCTCCTCTAGCTCCCTGTGACGTTTTGCTCGTCGCACTGTTGATCGCCGGCGAGGGAATGTCGGCCTGAGACTGCGGGTGTTCCGCCAGCCGCCGTCCACCACCCTTACGCCTCGTCGAGTTGGAATTCGACCCGGTACTTCATGAACCGGATATTCTGTGTCATGGACAGGGCCCGCTGGATCCGCAGGTCGTCCTCCTGGGCGATGATCACTCCCCTCGACACTCTGTCCAGGTTCAAGCAGCTCCGCCCAAAGATTCCCCGTGGCCAAGCCGACCGACACGCGGGTCTTCTCCGGGTACATCTCCTGGTAGATGTCGTTCATGGCACCACGGGAGCCCTTCGCTCCCTCGCCCAGGTAGGGCTGGATGTCATAATCGCCGATGAAGTCGACGCCGATGTACCCGCTGCGGATCATCTCTTCGGCGAACTGGCGCCGCGGCCCTGCCGGACCATTCACGCTGCTGTCATTTACACTCGCAATCTCATGTCCCAATCGTGTGGGTTGCGGTTCAAGGTATCAGGGAGCATGTCGGCGGCTGCTTAGCCGATGGCACCGGCAGATAAGTGTATGGCGTCCCAGTCGAGATAAAGCGCGGACTGGCGGAAAACCGCTTGGTAATCGCTCCACCAAGTCCACCGAGGAGAGGCCCTCCAAAGTATCCGAGCGTGATCATGGTTCACCCACCAGAAGCCCACGCCCCTAGAAGAGAAGGCCGTCGAGTTGGAAGATTTCCAACTCGACGGCCCGAGACTCCCAATCAGGAACCGGTTCTTCTACTCAGGTCTACGTCCCATAGGTGACTAGAAGTCCCAGTCCTCATCTTCCGTGTTGACGGCCTTGCCGATCACGTAGGAGGAGCCCGAGCCGGAGAAGAAGTCGTGGTTCTCGTCAGCGTTCGGGGACAGGGCCGACAGGATCGCCGGGTTCACGTCGGTGACGGACGCCGGGAACATCGCCTCGTAGCCCAGGTTCATCAGGGCCTTGTTGGCGTTGTAGTGCAGGAACTTCTTGACGTCCTCGGCCAGGCCCACTCCGTCATACAGATCGTGCGTGTACTGGACTTCGTTCTCGTACAGCTCAAACAGCAGCTCGAATGTGTAGTCCTTGATTTCCTGGCGGCGCTCCGGGGATACGGCCTCCAAGCCGCGCTGGAACTTGTAGCCGATGTAGTAGCCGTGCACGGCCTCGTCGCGGATGATCAGGCGGATCAGGTCGGCCGTGTTCGTCAGCTTGGCGCGTGAGGACCAGTACATGGGCAGGTAGAAGCCCGAATAGAAAAGGAAGCTCTCCAGCAGCGTGGAAGCGACCTTGCGCTTCAGGGGGTCGTCGCCCTGGTAGTAGTCCATGACGATCTGGGCCTTCTTCTGAAGGTTCTCGTTCTCCGTGGACCAGCGGAACGCCTCGTCGATCTCCTTGGTGGAGGCCAGCGTGGAGAAGATGGAGGAGTAGCTCTTGGCGTGCACCGACTCCATGAAGGCGATGTTCGTGTAGACAGCCTCTTCGTGCGGGGTGAGCGCATCCGGAATCAGGGAGACAGCACCGACCGTGCCCTGGATGGTGTCCAGCAGGGTCAGTCCAGTGAAGACGCGCATGGTGAGCTGCTGCTCGGCCGGCGTCAGGGTATTCCAGGACTGGACGTCGTTGGACAGCGGCACCTTCTCCGGCAGCCAGAAGTTGTTGACCAGGCGGTTCCAGACATCCACGTCCTTGTCGTCCTGGATACGGTTCCAGTTGATCGCCTCGACGTGGCTCAGCAGCTTGACCTTCTCGGTCATGTCATCCCCTATGCGTTGGGTGGGTTCTCTAAGTAAAAGCGTACGACGGCGGGCGGTCACCCGCCGTCGTACTTCAGGAATTAGTTGAAGCTACAACATACATGAAACGCAACCCTCCACCTCCGTCCCTTCCAGCGCAAGCTGGCGGAGACGGATGTAGTAGATGGTCTTGATGCCCTTCTTCCAGGCGTAGATCTGGGCCTTGTTGATGTCGCGCGTGGTGGCGGTGTCCTTGAAGAACAGGGTAAGGGAGAGGCCCTGGTCCACGTGCTGGGTGGCGGCGGCGTAGGTGTCGATGACCTTCTCGTAGCCGATCTCGTACGCGTCCTGGTAGTACTCCAGGTTGTCGTTCGTCAGGTACGGCGCCGGGTAGTACACGCGGCCCAGCTTGCCTTCCTTGCGGATCTCGATCTTGGACGCCACCGGGTGGATCGAGGAGGTGGAGTTGTTGATGTAGGAGATCGAGCCGGTGGGCGGAACAGCCTGCAGGTTCTGGTTGTAGATGCCGTGCTCCATGACCGAGGCCTTCAGCGCCAGCCAGTCAGCCTGCGTGGGAATGTGCACGTTCTTGAACAGCTCGCGGACCTTCTCGGTCTGCGGCACCCACTCCTGCTCCGTGTACTTATCGAAGAACTCGCCGGAAGCGTACTTGGACTTCTCGAAGCCGCCGAACGTCTGGCCGGTCTCAATGGCCAGCAGGTTCGAGGCCCGGACCGCGTGGTACACCACCGAGTAGAAGTAGATGTTGGTGAAGTCCAGGCCCTCTTCGGAACCGTAGTGGACCCGCTCGCGCGCCAGGTAGCCGTGCAGGTTCATCTGGCCCAGGCCGATGGCGTGGCTCTGGTCGTTGCCCTTGGCGATGGACGGCACCGAGGTGATGTTGGACATGTCGGACACTGCAGAGAGGGACCGGATGGCCGTCTCGATGGTGAGCCCGAAGTCCGGGGAATCCATGGTCTTCGCGATGTTCAGCGAGCCCAGGTTGCAGGAGATGTCCTTGCCGGTCTCGTCGTAGGACAGGTCATCGTTGTACGTGGTGGGCTGGGACACCTGGAGGATTTCCGAGCACAGGTTGGACATGATGATCTTGCCGTCGATCGGGTTGGCCCGGTTCACGGTGTCCTCGAACATGATGTACGGGTAGCCGGACTCGAACTGGATCTCGGCGAGGGTCTGGAAGAACTCGCGGGCCTTGATCTTGGTCTTCTTGATCCGGGAATCGTCCACCATCTCGTAGTACTTCTCGGTGACCGAGACGTCGGAGAAGGGCATGCCGTAAACGCGCTCCACGTCGTAGGGCGAGAACAGGTACATGTCCTCGTCCTTCTTGGCCAGCTCGAACGTGATGTCCGGGATGACAACGCCCAGCGAGAGGGTCTTGATGCGGATCTTCTCATCCGCGTTCTCGCGCTTGGTGTCCAGGAACCGGTAGATGTCCGGGTGGTGCGCGTGCAGGTAGACGGCACCCGCACCCTGGCGGGCACCGAGCTGGTTGGCGTAGGAGAAGCTGTCCTCGAGGAGCTTCATCACGGGGATGACGCCGGAGGACTGGTTCTCGATCTGCTTGATGGGCGCACCCACCTCGCGGATGTTGGTCAGCGCGAACGCCACGCCGCCGCCGCGCTTGGACAGCTGCAGGGCGGAGTTGATGGAGCGGCCGATCGACTCCATGTTGTCTTCGATGCGGAGCAGGAAGCAGGAGACCAGCTCGCCGCGCTGCTTCTTGCCGGCGTTCAGGAACGTGGGGGTGGCCGGCTGGAAGCGGCCTTCAATGATTTCGTCCACCATCTGCAGGGCGAGCTGTTCGTTGCCGCGGGCAAGGTGCAGGGCCACCATGCAGACGCGGTCCTCATAGCGCTCCAGGAAACGCTTGCCGTCAAACGTCTTCAGCGTGTACGAGGTGTAGAACTTGAAGGCGCCCAGGAAGGTCTCGAACCGGAACTTCTTCTTGTAGGCACGGTTGAACAGCTCACGGATGAAGTTCATCGTGTACTGGTCCAGCGTCTCGCGCTCGTAGTACTGGTTCTTTACCAGGTAGTCGAGCTTCTCCTCCAGGTCATGGAAGAACACGGTGTTGTTGTTCACGTGCTGCAGGAAGTACTGGTGCGCAGCCTCGCGGTCGGCGCCGAACTGAATTTCGCCATTGGGGCCATAGAGGTTCAGCATGGCGTTCAGCTCGTGATAGCCAAGACCCTTATAGGCAGCGGGCATTTCAGGCTCCTGGGCCCTGGTTACTTCTGTGTCTGCGACAGTCGTGTCCAAAACGTGTCCAATCCTTGGTTGACCCGGGTGACGTCTTCCGGCGTTCCCATAAGTTCGAATCGATAAAGGCGGGGTACGTGGCATTTGGCGGCAATGATATCCGCGGCCATGCAGTAGTTGTCCCCGAAGTTTGTGTTGCCGGCGCCGATAACACCGCGGAGCAGTTTTCTGTTCTGCGGGTTGTTCAGGAACCGGATGACCTGCTTGGGAACGGACCCCTCTCCCCCGGTGCCGCCATAGGTAGGCACTACCAGCACGAACGGCCGGGCGGCAAGGAGGGGTGCGTCCTTTGCATAAAGCGGGATCCGGGCCACCTCGCGGCCAAGCTTCGCAATGAAGCGGCTGGTGTTCTCGGATGTGGAGGAAAAGTAGATGAGCTGGCTCCCGGTGAGAGCCTGCCCGGGAGCGCTCTGATCTGCGGCCGGCGGGGACACCTCCACACGCTGAGCCGTGTGGACAGGTAGTGCGTGGTCGCGCTGTGCTGTTGGTGCCATGGGAGTCACCTCAGCTGGTTGATGGGTGCCGGCAGGAAAAGCTGTGGCTCCTAGGCCACTGAGGAATCGGCAGAGAGGGCCAGCTCCTCGATCTTGTCCGGACGGAAGCCGGACCAGTGGTCCTGGTCGGTGACCACAACGGGAGCCTGCATGTAGCCCAGTGCCTTCAGGCGCTCGAGTGCCTCGGCGTCCTGGGAGATGTCAACGCTCTGGTAGGTGATGCCCTTTTTATCGAGCGCACGGTAGGTGGCGTTGCACTGAACACAAGCAGGCTTCGTGTAAACCGTTACGGTCATTGTCCCTGTCCCCTTAGTTGAAAGCTTGGCTGGCCCGGTGTCCCCGTCCAGCTGTATGTAGATACTACATGTAGTGCAGACGCCTCTTTGGAACCCCAAGATGATGTATTACAAGTATGTCATTTAATGCACCTTTAATCCACAGGCAGGAGCCGGAATAATGCCCGGGATCCCGGGATTTTTGTCGGTACGGTCCACAGCCTGTGGATGGAGTTGAACACATATGCACAGGTCCGCGTGTCGTGTTCCTCGGCGTGTCGCCTGCCCCACCAGGCACAAGGAAAAGGGTCCCTGACCACTACATGTAGGGGCTAATGACACGCGACTATGAGCGGGCCGGAGCCTACTATTTGATAGTGGCCGGGCTGAGCCTGGCGGGGTACCAGACGATGCGAGCAAAGGATCAGCCATGAAAACGAAGGCCTTGGTTTTCACAGCGGCAGCCACCGCCGCTACCGCTGCCGCAGGCGCGGTGGCGACGGACCCGGACAGCACCTGGTACCTCCGCCTGCGCAAGCCGGAATGGCAGCCGCCCGCGATTGCCTTCCCTGTCGTGTGGACAGCACTTTACGCGGACCTCGCGGTTACCTCCGCCATCGCCCTGGACAGCACTGAGTCGGCTTCGGCTGCCCAGGCCGGGGCCCCGGCAAGGCAGCAGGAAATCCGCGCCTATCGTGGCGCGCTGGCCACAAACTTAATCCTCAATGCTGCGTGGAGCTGGTTGTTCTGGCGCTCCCGCCGGCCCTGGCTGGCCGCGGCAGAGTGCGCCGTCCTTGCCGCCAGCAGCGCCGACCTGGTGCGGCGGACGTACCGGCTGAACCGCGCAGCAGGGATTTCACTCGCGCCCTATGCTGCGTGGTGCGGATTCGCTACCGTCCTGTCCGCGGCAATTGCACGGCTCAACCGCGGAACACGCTCTCGGCAGAAGTAGCCCGCCGATTCAGCCCCGCGCCACGAGGTTGTCCCGGATCTCCCGGCGCAGGACCTTGCCGATGAGCGAACGCGGCAGGGAGTCGAGCACCACTACCCGGCGCGGCACTTTGTAAGCAGTCAGCTGCTCCCGCGCAAAGGCCAGCAACGCATCAGGATCGATAGTGGTGCCCGGGATGGGAACCACGGCGGCCACCACGTCTTCGCCCCCGCCGGGCCGGGGCAAACCCACCACGGAGACTTCCGAGAGGCCCGGGAAAGTGGAGATGACGTCCTCCACTTCACTGGGCGAGACGTTGAAGCCGCCGGTGATAATGAGTTCCTTGATCCGGTCCCGGATGGTGACGAAGTAGTCG
This sequence comes from Pseudarthrobacter defluvii, assembly GCF_030816725.1. Taxonomy (NCBI): domain Bacteria; kingdom Bacillati; phylum Actinomycetota; class Actinomycetes; order Micrococcales; family Micrococcaceae; genus Pseudarthrobacter; species Pseudarthrobacter defluvii. The sequence continues at coordinate 1,755,754 of NZ_JAUSYG010000001.1, read as the reverse complement.
TTATCCACCGAGACGATGTCGCCGGTGCGGAACCAGCCGCCGTCGAGCAGGGCATCCTCAGTCTCCTCCGGCCTGTTCCAGTAGCCGCGGAACACCTGCGGGCCCCGAATGAGGAGTTCCCCCTCCTCCCCCGGGGCACGGTCCAGGGCCACGTTCTTCGGGTCCACCACCCGGATGTCCGTCAACGGGAACGGCACGCCTACGGTGCCCGGTTTCCGGCTCGGTCCGAAGGGGTTGCCGATGGCGATGGGGGAGGTTTCGGTCAGCCCGTAGCCTTCGATGAGGTAGCCGCCGGTCGCTTTCTCCCAGGTCTCCACCGTTGCTGTCGGCAGGTTCATGGCGCCGGAAATGGAGAAGCGGACACTTTCCAGCCCGACCCCGCGTTGCGCCGCCGCGTCCGCAATGCGGTCATAGATCGGCGGCACAGCGGGCAGGAAGGTGGCGGGAGACTTTTTCAGCGCCTTCAGGACCAGGTCCACGTCGAACTTCGGGAACAGGACCAGTTTCGCCCCGATACTGAGAGCGAACGTCATGCACAGGGTGAGTCCATAGGCGTGGAACATCGGCAGCACCGCGTAGACGGTCTCGCTGCCCTCCTTCAGCCCGGGCACCCAGGCCCGGCCCTGCGCGGCGTTGGCCTGCAGGTTGGCGTGGGTGAGCATGGCGCCCTTGGGCAAGCCGGTGGTGCCGGACGTGTACTGAAGCACGGCGAGGTCCCGGGCATCGGGGCGGGGATGCTTCTTCCTTAGTGGTCCAGCTTCGAGGAGTTGCCGCCACGGGAGCACCGGCCGCGCAATGGGCGGCTGCCTTCCCGCAAGCTCACCCCTGCGGACGGTGAGGGAAGCCCTTGCTTTGCGGGCGGCGGGCACCGGGAGGCGCAGCGCCAGCCGCTGGGGCAGCGGCATTGCGGGGATGAGTTCCACCGAGACGATCGTTCGGAGCTCGACGTCGGCGGGCAGCTGACGGACCCGCTCCACTGCCTTGTCCCAGATGATCGCGACGGCGGCGCCATGGTCCTCGAACAGGTGGCGCAGTTCACGGTCCGTGTAGAGCGGATTGTGTTCCACCACCACCGCACCGAGGCGCAGCACGGCATGGAAGGCGACCACGTGCTGCGGGCAGTTCGGCATCACGAGAGCCACCCTGTCGCCCGCCTTGACGCCCAGTTTTTTCAGGCCCGCAGCGGCCCGGCTGATCTGCTTTCCGAGCTCACGGTAGCTGGTTCCGGCGCCGAAGAACTCCAGGGCGGTCTTCGACCCGTAGCGGCGGACGGACTGTTCCATGAGGTCCACCAGTGATCCCGTCGGGAGCACCAGGTCCGCCGGAACACCCGGCCCGTAGGAACTCGTCCACGCGCGCTCACCCCGATGCTGCCCCGGCGGCGTTGCGGCAATCTGCCCTGTACCGCCGTCGTGCGTTTTCCGCGTGGTCTTCTTCATCATCAATCCTTGCCACTGGAGTGTGCCGGAGTCTGCGAGCTTACCTGCGCGCGGCAAGAATCATACCGGTGCGCGGAAGGGTGCACGGGCTGCTGGCCGCTCTGGGAGCCCTGGCAGCCTTGTGGTTGAAGGCCGCCGTCGCGGTCAACCCCCTCACGCGGAATTGGTCATGATCGCGGCCTTAACTAGCCTCGCGCCTGAAGCCATGCGGCAGTGGCTGCGGCTGCGCGACGGAAAATGTCCCTTCCCAGGCTGTTGCAACCAATCCCTGGACAACGAGGCCGACCATATCCTCGCCTGGGCCAAAGGCGGCACCACCGGGGTGTCGAACCTGGGGCTTCGCTGGGCGAAGAGGGCCTGGAGAGGATGCTCCACGCCCACGCTTGAGCCGGATCGCTTGAGACGGGCCGATGGGCGGGACTGTTGCTAGAGCTGCGCCTCCCGGCGGTCCAGCACAATCTGCTGAACGTCCAGGTACCCCGACTGGAAACCGGCGCGCGAGTAGCAGAGGTAGAACAGCCACATCCGCTGGAACACCGCATCGAAGCCCAGCTCCCCCACCTCCCTGGACCGCGCAAGGAACCGTTCCTCCCACAGCCGCAGGGTGGCGGCGTAGTGGTCACCCATTCCCATGCGCTCACGCACGCGCAGGAAAGTGTGCTGCTGGGTCACGCCTTCAATGGCGCGGACGGACGGCAGGAAGCCGCCGGGGAAGATGTACTTGTGCACCCACGTGTAGGCGTTGCGGGTGGCGAGCATCCGCCCATGCGGCATGGTGATGGCCTGGATGGCCACCTTTCCGCCCGGGGCCAGGACGCGGTCAATCGTCTGGAAGTAGATGGGCCAGTATTCATACCCCACGGCCTCGATCATCTCCACCGACACCACGGCGTCGTACTCGCCTTCCACCGCGCGGTAGTCCTGCAGGGCAACCGTCACGCGGTCCGCGAACCCTGCATCCGCAATCCGTGACTGGGCCAGCGCCTGCTGCTCACTGGACAGAGTGACGGAATAGACAGTGGCGCCGCGGGCAGCGGCACGCAGAGCCAGTTCGCCCCAGCCGGTGCCGATTTCCAACAGCCGGGTCCCCTCGCCCACGCCAGCCTTGTCCAGCAGCCGGTCGATCTTGGCCCGCTGCGCCTCCGCCAGGAAATCCCAGGTCACGGAGGACAACGGCCCGGCTTTCTCCGGGAACAACGCTGACGAGTAGCTCATGGTGGCGTCCAGGAAGTTGGAAAACAGCTCGTTGGAGAGGTCGTAGTGCCGGGAGATGTTGCTGCGGGTGTTCTGTTCGGCGTTGCGTTCCTGGCGCGGCGTCCGGGGCAGGTACAGCGAGCGCAGCTTCTGCAGCGGCACGGGAATCAGCGTGTCCACGGAGGCAGCGAAGACTTCCAGTACCGCGGCCAGGTCCGATGCCTCCCAGTCGCCGGCCATGAAGGACTCACCCAAGCCGATCAGGCCGTTGTCGCCGATCCGGTTCTCGAAGGCCCCCGGCCGCACCATGGTCATCACCGGGGCCTCCGGTCCGCCGCCTCCAAGGACCGTACCGTCCGGGTATTTCACCCGGATCGGCAGCCGCTTGGCCGCCCCTTTGAACAGCAGGCCGGCGGCCTTCCCTGCCACTTCAGCCTTGAAGCCCGACGGCGGGGTGGCAACACCGGGCCAGCGGTTGGCATCGATGGTGGCGGGCGACGCCGGCACCCGGGTTGCGCCCCACGCTGCGGGAGCGTGCCCGGCCGCTTGGCCCGTGGTCCGGTCCTCGATGCGGGAAGCGGTGCCGTTATCGTCAGTCATTGTCATTGAACTGCCTCCTGTGAGGGGTGGTGTGGTCTGGCGACGACAGGCAGGTGTCTTGCCCAGAGTTTAATGCCCTGTACGCGGATCAGGGCCGATACCAGCAGCGGCGCGACGGGCACCGTCAAGGCCGCCGCCAGGATGTTCCGGACGGTGGCCTGCCTCCGCCGGCCGTCCATGGTGGCCACGAAGGGCCGCTGCCCTTCGCGGTCCAGGACGATGGATACCGCCAGCCGGTCCCCCGGCGCCGGAAGCTTCATCCGGTACTGCCCGCCGACGTCGTTGAAGGGTGAAACGTAGAACGCCTTCGGCACGGAGGCCCGCCCGGCAGCGTCGGTTCGCAGCAGGTAGCAGTGCCGCTCCCCGTAGGTGTTGTGGACCTCGGCCACAACGCACTGAAGTTCTCCGCTGGAGCGGTAGCACCAGAACAGGGTGAGCGGGTTGAAGACGTACCCAAACACCCTGGCGCTGGTCAGCATGTGGATGGGCCCGCCGTCGGGCTCGACGCCCTGGGTCCGCAGGTACCGTTCCACGTTGGAGCGGATGCTGGCGGCCGGGTCACCCAAGTGGTCCCCGGCACGAAAGACTGCCAGCGGCCGGAGCAGGAGCGGCAGCCGCGGAAGGGCGTCCACGTCCACGAACCAGCTGTAGCTCCGGTACGTGAAGGCGTTCTTCAAAGGGCTGCGCCGCACGTGGGAGATGGACGTGCGGTAAATCGAGGCGTCCATGGTCATGCAGGTTCCGCGGCGAGTTCCCGCTCCCCGTCACCAGCGGCTCCGCCGGAGTCGCCGGCCAGGACCACGGGCCACGTGCGTCCCAGCTTCCCGGCGGCCCGCACGCCGGAAAGCGCCCCGTCCTCGTGGAAGCCCCAGCCGAGGTACGCCCCCGCGTATGCGATCCGGCTGTCGCCCAGCGCCGCGATGGCCCGCTGTGCCTTCAGGGATTCCGGGGTGTACTGCGGGTGTTCGTACACCATCCGCTCCAGCACTGCGTCGTCGCCGATCAGCTCCGATTCGCCCAGGCTCACCAGGTAGGGCCGGCCGTCGGCCGGTGTGAGCCGCTGCAGCCGGGTCAGGTCGTAGCTCACCAGGACTTTGTCCGGGCGCGCGTCGCAGGCAGGAAGGCGGTAGTTCCAGGACGCCTTGGCATTGTCCGCCGCCGGCAGCACGGCCGGGTCCTGGTGGAACACGGTGTGGTTCACCGAGTACGGCATGCCGCCCAGCGCCTCCTTTTCCCCGGGGGTGGCGTCCGCAAGGAACCCGAGTGCCTGCGCTGGGTGGGTGGCGATGACGACGGCGTCGTAGTCTTCCAGGCCGCCGGCACTTGCGACTTCCACCCCGTCAGGAGTCCTGCGGATGGCCGTGACCGGCGTGTTCAGCCGGACGTCGGCGAGTGTCGCGGCGAGCTTTTCGACGTACCGGGCGGAGCCGCCGGTCACCGTGCGCCATTGGGGCGAGCCTTTGATGCCCAGCATCCCGTGGTGGCAAAGGAACGTGAAAAGATAGCGCGCGGGATAGGCCAGGGCCGTGGTGGGGTCGCAGGACCAGACGGCACTGACCACGGGGGTCATGAAGTGGGAGATGAAATAGGGGCTGAAGTTCTCCCGCTCCAGGAAGGCACCCAGCGTCAGTTCCGGCACGTCCACGTCGTCGCTGACGGCCGACGGCGGCGCCGTCCTGAGCAGTTCCCTCGCCTTCCGGTAGAAGCGGGTGACCTCCAGCAGCATCAGCAGGTAGCGGCCACGCAGCAGGCTGGAGGGCTTGGCGATGATCCCCCGGGCACCATCGCGGGCTCCTGCGTACTCCAGGCCGCACCCGTCGCAGCGGATGGACATGCTCATCTCCGAGTCCTGCGTCTCCACGCCGAGCTCGGCGAACAGCCGCAGCAGGGTGGGATAGGTGCGCTCGTTATGGACAATGAACCCGGTGTCCACCCCGATGACTCCACCATCAGGCTGCGGCATGTCGTGGGTGTGGGCGTGGCCACCCAGCCGCGAGTCTGCCTCAAACAAGGTGACATCGTCCTGCCTGTTGAGAACGTAAGCAGCCGTCAGTCCTGCAACGCCGCTGCCAATCACGGCGATGCGCCGCCGCCCGCCTGCACTTCCTGCTGGGTTAAGTGACAATTCATGCTCCTCTGCTGAACATTTGTCGCTGGGCCGGGTATACAGACGGCAATTCGACGCAGTACCGGCGGCGGATGGGTGCAGTACTGTGAACTGGTGGTAAATCCCGTGCACCTGAAGACCCTCCTGGAGGTCACGCGGTTGGGCTCATTCGCTGCCGCAGCCGCAACGCTTGGCTACACGGCCTCGGCTGTCTCGCAGCAGATGTCCGCGCTGGAGCGCGAAACGGGCGTAACCCTCTTCCAGCGGTCGGCGCGCGCCGTGGTCCCTACGGAAGCCGCCGTCGTCATGACCCGGCACGCCGCCAAGGTCCTCACGGACATCGAGGCACTCATGGCCGCCGCGTCAAGGACGCAGGACACCGGAAGCCAGGAACTCCGGCTCGGCATCTTTCCCAGCCTGGCCACGTACGTCCTGCCCCGGATCCTCAAGAACCCTGCCTGGAAGAAGCTCGGCATTGACCTGCGGGTGTCCGTCGCGGAGCCCGGCCAGACCATCCAGGGGCTGCGGACAGGCGGCGACCTGGACCTGGCGGTGGTGTTCCAGGTGGGCCAGACCGGGTTTGCCTGGCCCAACACCATCAACCGGCAATGGATCGGCGATGACGACTTCCGGGTGGTTCTGCCGGCAGGCTGGGGCTTCCGGGCCGACGCCAAGGTGGCCGCGGACCATCTGTCGGAGATGCCGTGGATCATGCACCATCCCGGCACCAGCGATGCCATGGTGATCGAACGGCTGTTCGCCGGCTGCAACCTGCATCCCAGGGTGGTGGCGCACAGTGACGACTTCCATGCCAGCCTGGAGATGGCCGCGGCGGGGCTGGGCGCTGCCCTGGTTCCGGAGTTGGCGCTGCGGAACAAACCGTCGGGCGTGGTGGTGCTGGACGTGCCCGAGATCCGGCTCGCCCGGAACGTGTTTGCGCTGCTGATCAACGAACGGAAGACGGCGCGGGTGCAGCTTTTCGTCGACCTGCTGGCCGAAACCCTTGCCGGGATGCGCACCGCGGTGAATTAGGGCTGAACGCTGGAATGGTCTGCCGTACGGGTCTATGTTGAGACTATGAACAAGGTAGCGAGCCAGCACTTTGGGGAGATTGAGCTCAACCACGGGATGGACCATCTCTTCGCCGCGAAGCATGAACTGCGCGGCCACCCGCTGGAACTCGACCTGAACATCAATGCGCACGACCACTTTGACGAAGCCGCGCTCCGCAAAGTGGAGTACCGGCTGCGCTTCCTCCCGGAGCTCGTGGACGAGGTCCGGGCCATGATCGCGGAGGAGCTTGAGCAGGAGGGCACCAGCCCCCAGGAGTACCTGCACTTCCACTGCAACGCGCTCAAGGATGAGCACCTGCACAAGGTGTTCGGCGTCCAGGACCGCAAACAGCTCACCAACGAGGTCTTCCTCAAAGCCCTCAAGCTGGGCCACGTGGCCATCTACCCCGGCCAGCCGGAACGCTACTTCGTTTTGGATTTCACCCTTGGCGAGCATTTCACCGATGAGGTCCTGGTGGCCTGCGCCGACCAGGACGGCGTAGTTGACGACGAAATTGTCTGGGAGTCCTAAAGCAGGCGCCCTGATCAACGCCCGTTGCTAAGGATGGTGGGCGGCCATGGATGGGATCCAGGACAGGCGTAAAACCTGGCGGCTGGCGTCCTCACTCCTCCTTGCCGGCGTGGCGGTCTCGGTTCTCGCCGGCGTGTTCCATGCCGAGTCCCATGACGCCAACGACCACATTGCGTCTTTTACTGCCTATGCCAACAGCGGCATCTGGACCGGCGTGCACCTGGGCCAGTTCGTGGGCATGGCCCTGGTCTGCGCGGGGCTGGTATCCGTGTGGGCTGCCGCCGATGTCCAGCGCCACGCCCTGGCCTGGACCGCACGCTTCGGCGCCCTTTCCGCCGCCGCCGCTTTGGCTCTATACGCAGCCCTCCAGGCGGTGGACGGCGTGGCCCTGAAACAGGCGGCGGACGCGTGGGTCGCTGCACCTGAGCCCGAAAAGGCGGCACGCTTTGCAACGGCTGAGGGCATCCGCTGGCTGGAGTGGGGAATGCGGAGCTACCAAAACTTCCTGCTGGGCACGGCGTTGATGCTTCTGGGTGTTGTTGTGGCCGCAGTCCATCGCGTTGCCAGGCTTATCGGCTACCTCATGGCGCTGTCCGGTCTGGCCTACCTGGCACAGGGATGGATCATTGGAGCGTCGGGATTCTCCGCGGCCAACTCGCTGCCCACGCTGGTGGGCATCGTGGCAATCGCCGTTTGGACCGTTTGGCTGTTTGTCAGCGCCCTGCGGATGAAAGAGAAAACGCCGGCCGGTCACCTGACGTGACCAGCCGGCGTCGCCCGCTTCCCGGTCCAGTGCGCTGGGTGCACCCGGGCCGTGATTCTCTGGGGCTCTCTTAGCCCTGTTTCATTACTGCGCCGCTTGCAGCAGGCCCGCGCGGACCGCCTGGGTGGCCTTGACCAGGTTGCGGAGGGACCCTTCGGTCTCGGCGTAGCCGCGGGTCTTCAGGCCGCAGTCCGGGTTGACCCAGAGCTGGCGGGACGGAACGTGCTTGACGGCGGTGGACAGCAGTTCGGTGACCTCGTCCTCTCCCGGGACCCGCGGAGAGTGGATGTCGTAAACGCCCGGACCAACGCCGCGGCCGAAACCATGGGATTCGAGGTCGTGGACCACTTCCATGCGGGAGCGCGCGGCCTCGATTGAGGTCACGTCGGCGTCCAGGCCGTCGATCGCGTCGATGATCACGCCGAATTCCGAGTAGCAGAGGTGGGTGTGGATCTGGGTGGAATCGGCGGCACCGGCGGTGGCCAGGCGGAAGGAGTCCACCGACCACTTAAGGTAGTCAGCCTGGTCTGCCTTGCGCAGCGGCAGCAGTTCACGCAGTGCGGGCTCGTCCACCTGGATCACCTTGATGCCGGCGGCTTCGAGGTCGGCAATCTCGTCCCGCAGCGCCAGGCCCACCTGGTTGGCCGTTTCGCCCAGCGGCTGGTCATCGCGAACGAAGGACCAGGCCAGGATGGTGACCGGACCGGTGAGCATGCCCTTCATCGGCTTGCTGGTCAGCGACTGCGCGTACTCCGCCCACTTGACGGTGATGGGGGCGCTGCGGGTGACGTCGCCCCAGAGGATCGACGGGCGGGTACAGCGTGAACCGTAGGACTGGACCCAGCCGTGCACCGTGACGTCGAAGCCCTCAAGGTTCTCGGCGAAGTACTGCACCATGTCGTTGCGCTCGGGCTCACCGTGCACCAGGACGTCGAAGCCCAGCTCTTCCTGCAGGTCCACCACGCGCTTGATCTCGTCCTTCATGAGCTGTTCGTACTGCCCATCGCTCAGTTCACCCTTGGTGTTGCGCGCACGGGCAGAGCGGATCTCAGAGGTCTGGGGGAAGGAGCCGATGGTGGTGGTGGGCAGCGGCGGCAGGTGCAGGGCCTCTTCCTGGGCTGCCTCCCGAACGGTGTAGTCGGAGCGGGTAAAGTCTGCACCGGTCAGCGCTGCGGTGCGGGCCCGGACAGCCGCGCGGCGGACACCGTCTGCGGTGGCACGGGAAGCGATCACGGTGGTTGCCTCATCGATGGCTGCCTTCGCGGAGCCGGGATCTGCCAGGTAGGACGCGAGGGTGGTGACCTCCACGGCTTTCTGGTCCGCGAAGGCAAACCAGCTGCGGAGCTGTTGGGGCAGCTGGGTTTCCTCGGCGACGTCGTGCGGAACGTGCTGGGTGGAGGTGGACGTGGAGACGGCGAGCTTCCCGGCCGCGCCCTTCAGTTGGTCCAGTTTGGCGGCGGAGGCAGCGAGGTCGTTGCACCAGATGTTGTGGCCGTCCACGACGCCGGCGACCAGCGTCTTGTTGCCCAAGCCGGCCAGTGCGGCGGCGGCGGGCACGGGGCCTTTGAAGACGTCGATGTGGAGGGCATCGATGTTGGTGGCGGCCAGGGTGCCCAGCTGTCCCTCGAGCGAGCCGTACGGAGTGGAAACAAGGATTTGGGGGCGGTTGTCCGCAGCGGCCAGGACCTCGTAGGCGCGGGCAACGGCTGCTTCGATTTCGGCGGCCGGGGTGTCCTGGTCAACCACCAGGGCGGGTTCGTCGAGCTGGACCCAGGCGGCGCCGGCTTCGGCGAGCTTTCCGAGCAACTGCACGTAGACGGGCAGGATGTCCTCGAGGCGGGACAGCGGCGCGAAACCGGCCGGGGCGTCGTCGGAAGCCTTGGAGAGCAGCAGGTAGGTGACCGGGCCGACGATGTAGGGGCGGGTTTCGATCCCGTTGGCCAGGGCGAAGGCGAACTCGTCCACCTTTGCGGAGGAGGCCAGGGTGAACGCGGTCTCCGGTCCGATTTCCGGCACCAGGTAGTGGTAGTTGGTATCGAACCACTTGGTCATTTCCAACGGCTGCTGTTCCTTTGTGCCGCGGGCAAGCGTGAAGTAGCCGTCGATGTCCAGCTGGCCCTGGTCGTTGAGGAGCTTTCCGAAGCGGCCCGGCACAGCCCCGAGGTGAGCGGTGGTGTCCAGGACCTGGTCGTAGAAGGAGAAGGTGCCGGGGACAGCGGCTGGTTCGGTGAGGCCGAGCTCCTGGAGGCGTTTGGCGGTGGCCAGCTGGATGTCCTTTGCGGCGGCGTCCAGGGCGGCGGCGTCGATCCTGCCTGCCCAGTAGGCTTCGACGGCCTTCTTGAGTTCGCGGCGGCGGCCGATCCTCGGGTAACCGAGGATTGATGCGGAGGGGAAGGGAGTGCTGTTTTCAGGCATGGCAAAGGTCCTCAGGTCGGAGGTAGGTCAAAAGGGCGTGGGTTAGCGCTGTAAAGCGTGGAGGGTGCCGGGCGGAGGCTTAGCTGGCCAGCTGGTGCCGGGCGGCGGCGCTCCGGCGGTGGCCGCTGCGGTGGTGGCGTGGCAGGGCCAGCTTGTCCAGCACCTCCAGCGCGCTTTGGTGCTCGTTGAAGGTGTAGATGTGGATGCCGGGGGCGCCTGCGTCGAGGGCAGCGTTCGCCAGGTCCACGGTGGCGTCAACGCCGATGTGGAGGCGTTCTATGTCATTGTCGGCAGCAGCCAGGCGTTCCATCAGTTTGGGTGCCGGTGCCACTCCCGCCAGTTCCCCGAGCCGGTTGAGGCGCCGGAGGCTGGTGAACGGCATGACGCCAGGGATGATGGGAATCGTCACGCCGGCCCGGCGAGCACGGGTGAGGAGGTCCGCGTACTGTGCCGCCTCGAAGAACACCTGGGTGATGGCGAAGTCGGCGCCGGACCGTTGCTTCGCGAGCAGCACCTCGACGTCGTGCTCCTCGCTGGGTGACTCAGGGTGACGGGTGGGGTACGCTGCCACACCCACCGCGATCTTTCCGGCGCACAGCAATGCCGTCCTGCGTTGCTCGACCCGCCGGATGAGCTCAATCAGGTCCTGGGCGTACCGCAGGGAACCGGCTGCCGGCACGGCGCCGTCGCTGGGGAGGTCGCCGCGCAGGGCAAGGATGCCCCGCACCCCAATGTCCAGCAGTTCGCCGATGATGGCGGCGAGCTCTTGCGGTGTGTTGCCTACGCAGGTCAGGTGGGCCAGCGGCCGGAGCGTGGTCTCGACCAGGAGCCGGTTGATGAGTTCGACGGCGGTATCCCGGTTGGATCCGCTGGCGCCATAGGTTACCGAGACGTAGTCCGGCTCAGTGGTCTCCAGCTCGCGGATGGTGGTCCACAGGGTCTCCGCAGCTGCGGGTGAACGCGGCGGGAACAGCTCGTACGAGAGTGCCACCGGAGCGGTGTCGGAAAGTTTCGGGTGTGCGTCAATAAGGCTTGGTGGTGACATTTGCGTCCTTGGCTTTGGGCCATTGGGGCCGCCTGCCGCAAAAGGCAGGTAACCGGCAATGAATTGAGTTTGGGAACACGGAGGGACTCCACAAGGACGCAGCCGCGACTGTTACGCCTGAAATGAAGTAGTCCGTGAGCAAATGTCAGGCCCACATGGGGGCACCCACACCCTCCGGCACGGAGGATCGCTGACACGTTACCGCGGTAACTTGTCTACGACTCTATGGGGACCGGCGGCCCAGCTTCAAGCCGGGTCCGAATTAAGACGCAGTTTTACAGCTTGTTTCTTCCGGCAACGAAATTTTCTTCGTTGCGCCAGCTGCTACCAGGGACGCTCCGGCGGGGCCGCATCATTACCGTCCAGGTACTCTCCACGTTCGCGTCCGCCGTTCCGCTCCCGTTCGGCCTGCCGGGCACTGTCCTGGAGCTGGTCCAGCTGTCCCCGCAGGGGATCTGCGGAGGGTTCCGGTGACGGCTCCCCTGGCGCAGGGGGTCCGCCTGCCGCCTGCCCGCCGGCGCTGAGTTTGTCCTTAAGCCGTTCCCTGGCCGCTGCCAGCGGGCCGCCCGTGTCAGACCCCTGGGCCAGGCACCCTTCAGGTGCCTGCCCTGCGGCGGCCAGCGCTTCCTGGAAGATCAGGACGGCCGACGACGGGTCCCCCGCCTGCAGCCGCTGGTCACCCAGGCGTTCAGTCGCCAGGACAAGGTTGACCCGGATGATGCACGCGTCGCCGGAACCGCCTGAAACCATTCCCAGGGCCTGGTCGAACCGTGACCTCGCAGTTGCATAGTCCCCCGCCAGCACGGCTGCGTCGCCGGCGGCGAACAGCGCTTTGTGCGGCTCCACCACGTTCGCGAGTCCAAGGCCCGCGGCGGCGGCATCAACGGCGGCAGCGTTCCCGGCGGCAAAGCCGGCCCCGGCCCGGTCAGCCAGGATGCCAAGGCTGAGCAGCTTGGCGGCCACGCACAGCACCAGGAGTACCGGCAACACGGACCACAACAGCAGGCGGCGCCTGCGGGATCGTGAAGCAGTCATCGACTTTGCGGTCATCGCCCGGACTCCTTCAGGGACCGGAGCCCGCGAACCTGCCGCACGAGTGCAACGGCTTCCGGCAGGGCCAGCAGGAAGGCGCCCGCAGCGAAGATCCAGTACAGCTCGGTTCCGGCCGTCAGCGGCCCGCCATCGTCGATACGTTCCGCCCGGCCGGGGTGGGCCTGCTGCATCATGTCCCCCGCTGGAGCGTCGGCGGCGCGGTGGACATAAGGCACGCCAAGCTGGCCGGCGACAGTCCGCAACCGCCCCTCGTCGATCATGGACAGTGCATCCCCGGTGCTGCCGGGCCGGTTGTCCTGCACATAGCGCCCGCCAGGGGTGCCGGATGCGCCTCCGGTGCCGTTCCCGCCGTCGTACGCTGTGTTCCCTTCCGGCCCGGTGTTCTCCTTCATCCGGCCGCCTTCGGCTGTGCCGTACCCCAGCACCGCTCCCCCGGCCACCAGCCCGCCGTCGACCGACATGGCCTGGGGTTCCTTGCCGCTGGTCTGCTCACCGTCGCCCAGGTAGTACACCAGCCGGGGCCTGTCCGGGTGGCTGTCCCTGGCTGCTGCCAGCCGTTCGGAAAGCACCTGCCGTGCGGCGGTGATGCTGCTGCCCTTCGCGTAGGCGGTCACCTGGGGTTCCAGGACTTCCGTAATCGTCTGCAGGGCCAGGGTGTCTGTGCTGAGTGGCATGCGGACGTGCGCCGTGGTGTCGAAGGTGATGACGGAGAAGCGGGCGCCGGGCAGCTGTTCGGCGATGGCCATGATGTCCCTGCGGACGCCCTCCAGCCGCGGGCTTCCGTTGCCGTGGTCCTCGGCCACCATGCTGGTGGTGGTGTCCACCACGAAGAACACGTTGAGATCGGCGCTGGCGGCCTGGACGGACCCGCCGGGCAGGTGGGGCCGGAGGCCTGCCGCCAACACCAGCAGGACAATGGCGGTGCGCCGCAGCCAGGCCTGGCTGCGGAATCGGCTGGGCTGCAGCCGCCACAGAGCGGCGCAGAGGGCAAGCGCCGAAAGCAGCGCCAGTGCCAGTGGCAGGCCGGGTACGTCCGCGAACACGGCCCTTGGCGCCCCCTGGATTGCTGACGTCTCTGTCTGCTCGATGCCTGCAACAATCCCGGCCACGGCGTCCGGGCTGTCCAGGGCGTGATAGCTTCCGCCCGTCGTCTCTGCGGCGGCCCGCAGCTGGGCACCCGGCTGGTCGGGACCGTGGCCGTAGTCCAGGTCGCCCGGGTTCAGTGCGTAGACACGGACGGACCGCTCACGGGCCAGCCGGGACGCCTGGTCCAGGGTCATGATCGGCTTGCCGGACAGGAAGTTGTCCGTTGCCAGCACCACGGACCGCGAGCGCTGGGAGGTGGTTTCCCCGCCCGTTCCCGTACCCGTGGCAGCCGCGGATTCGCCGGCACCAGCGAAACTGTTGAGGCAGGACGCCAGGCCGTCCCCAATCAGCGACGATCCCCTGCCGTTCCACGTGCCGTCCAGGAATCCGGAGCTTCCGGGTTTGCCGTCGAAGGCGTCCTTGGCGCTCTTGAGCTGTTCCTGGGCGTAGGCGTAGTCGTCCGTCAGGGGAAAGACCTGGATGGCGCTGCTGTCGAAGATGGTCAGGCCGATCCGCTCGCCGTCGAATTCCCGCGCCAGTTCGGCGAACACGTCCACGACTGCTGCGTCAGCGGTGCTCATGGAACCGGAGGCGTCCAGGCAGAGCATGATGTCGCGGTTGTGCTGCTCCGGCCTGACGGTGTCCACAGCGACAGGCCGGGCTGCGGCTACCGCGGTGGACGCCAGCAACAGGGCCAGCGCGGTTCCTGCCAGGGCCAGCCACCGCCGGTACCGACGCAGGGCTGACTGGTATTCCGGCAGCGCGGTGAGCCTGTCCGCGTGCGCCACCGGCCGTCGTCGTGCGTTACTCCGCCTGCTGCCGAGCAGCGCGAACCACACCGCCGCACCCGTGGCAACCGCAGCTAGCGGCAGCAGCCACCAGAACATCAGCTCCACGCGCGCACCGCCGCCGAGGCCCTTGCTGCGGATGCAGCCACGGAAGGCAGCGGGCCGGGACTGAATTCGGCCGGGTACAGGGCCTGCACGGCGTCGGCCGCGGCCGGAAGCGGGTGCCGGGCAAGGTCCTGGTGCGTCATCCTGGTGGCGTCCACTCCCGTGGCGTCCCGGACAAACGCGCGCAGCAGGAGGCTGATCTCCTGGTGCGCGTGCCGGGCGTCCAGGCTGCCCGCAGCCGCTGCGTGCTCGGCGTCGTGGATGCGCTGCAGGTAGGCGGCCTTGAGCGCCGGCAGGTCGGTCAGGGCGGCACGGTCCGGGCCGCTGCTGCCCGACGCGGGGCGCGTGGCGGTGCGGGTGGTGGCCAGCACGTAGACGTACCAGCCCGCCACCAGGGCCAGGAGCGCGGCCCCGCACCACACCCACCCGGGGCTGTACTGCAGTGGGCCGAAGAATCCGGGATCAGCCTGCACGCCGGTGCCTTTCAAGAAGCGCGAACAGGCCGGTGATGACGTCGTCGCTGCCCGCCACGTCCCCTTCAGTAATGCCGGCCGTGCGGAACATGGCCTTGCGGTCTGCATCGCGCTCCGCCGTGGCTTCCGCGTACGCGGCCTGGACCGCAGCGGACATGGCCGGCGGGCCGGGCAGGAGGGAGTCATCGGCGACGCTGTAGGCTTCGGCGGCGTTGGAAGCCCCGGGTCCAGCGGCTGGTGCCAGGTCCGCGTCCCGCAGCGTCAGCCACAGGACCTCATGCTGGGCACGGAGCCTGCGCAGGAGCTGTGCCGTGACAGGGTCCGCGGCCAACTCGTCCGCGACGACGAAGATCAAACGGCGGCCCTTGACATTGCGTATTACGTGGTCGAGCTGGGCCTGGATCCTGCTGGGCGCCCCGTCAAGCCGTACGTGCGAGTCCACATGCCCGAGGAGCCGCTCCAGGTGCGCTTCACCACCCTTGGCCGGCAGCGAACGGGTGCCGGAGGAGTCACCGCACACCAGCCCCACCACGTCGCCGTGCCGGTGGGCCAGGTAGCCCATCACTCCCAGCGCAAGCACGGCGATGTCCTTTTTCACTTCCCCGGACCGCGCCTCCGCCGCCATGTTCCGCCCTGTGTCGGTGACCAGGAGGACTGTCTGCCGGCGAACGGCCACGTACCGCCGGATCAGTGGTGAGCCGTGGCGGGCCGAGGCCTTCCAGTCGATGTCGCGGACCTCGTCTCCCGGCACGTAGGCGCGAAGGTCGTCAAAGTCCAGGCTGCGGCCCCTGAACACGGAACCGTATTCGCCGTCGAGCATTCCACGCGCTTTGCGGTGCGCGAAGATGGCCATCTTCGACTTCACCCGCTGCAAGAGGCCGGCCATCCGACGTCAGGGGGTCTGGACAGCCGCGACGACGGCGTCGATCACTGATTCGACCGGAACCTGCTCCGCCACCGCGTCAAAGTTCAGGATCAGCCGGTGCCGCAGTACCCGGTGGGCCAGCGACCTGACGTCCTCAGGGATGACGTGGTCACGGCCGCTCAGCAGTGCCACCGCCCGCGCTGCCTGGCTGAAGGCGATGCTGGCGCGGGGGCTGGCGCCGAATTCGATGAAACCGGCCAGCCGGGCGTCGATGTATTGGGACGCGTTGCGGGTCACGTAGACCAGCCCCACGATGTAGTTGATGACCGCCGGATCGATGTAGACCCGCCGCACCACTTCCTGGATGTCGGTGATCGAGTCCAGGGACGCGGCGGCTGCAGGTTTTTGGCTGGGGGTGTAGACGCCGGTGTCGATCCTGCGGATGATCTCGGCTTCTTCCGCAGGAGTGGGGTAGTCGAGCACATCCTTGAGCATGAAGCGGTCCATCTGGGCTTCGGGCAGCTGGTAGGTACCCTCCTGCTCGATCGGGTTCTGGGTGGCCAGGACCAGGAACGGCGAGGGCAGGGGGTGGTCCTGGCCGCCAATGGACGTCTGGCGTTCCTGCATCGCTTCCAGCATGGCGCTCTGGGTCTTGGCGCTGGAGCGGTTGATCTCGTCCAGCAGCACGATGTTGGCGTGCACCGGGCCCAGCTGGGTACGGAAGTTTCCCCGGGCGGCGTCGTAGATCTGGGTTCCCACGATGTCGCTGGGCAGCAGGTCGGGGGTGCACTGGATCCTGCGGAATTCTGCGCTGACCGCTTCGGCCAGGGTCTGCGCGGCCGTGGTCTTGGCGAGTCCGGGAACGCTTTCGAGCAGGATGTGGCCGCCGGCCAGCAGTCCCACCAGCAGCGACTCCCGCAGCCGGGACTGCCCCACCACTTTCGCGTCGAAACTGCGTGAGATGTTGGCCGCCACCTGCTGTGCCCTGGCCAGCTCTGCGGGCTGGATTCTTGCGGGCACGCTGGTCGAAAGCACTGGATTCCCCCTGATGACGGTGTTCGGCACGGACCGGGCCGGCCATGTCCCGCCCGCCATCCTATCCAAGCCGGGGCCCCGAAGTCCGGCAATGGGGACCCCTCCCCTAAAAGGACGTGCAGGTCTATCCTTTTGCCATGATTGAGCTTCCAGCCAGCTACAAGGAATATCTCGCCGGCAAGAACCAGCACTTCGTCGACACGGTCAGGCCCGTCCTGATGCAATCGGCGGCGGAAAAGCTGCACGGGGTTCGCGTGGTCAACAACCCCACCGGGCACCAGGCGCACCTCGACGACACGCTTCCCTTCGGCGTGGTGCTCGAGGACATTGACTAGCCCCTGACGGCACCCGCAAGGGCCAGCGCGTTGCCGGATCCGCGCGCCACGATGGCGTAAAGGGCCAGGACCGGAACGGAATAGAGAATCGAGAAGGCGGCCAGCTGGCCGTACGCCACTGCCCCGTGCTGGCCAAAGAAGCTGAAGATGGATACGGCTGCCGGCTGGCTGCCCTCGGACAGCAGGAGCACGAACGGGACAAAGAAGTTTCCCCAGGCCTGGATGAACACAAAGATGAACACCACGCCCAGGCCCGGTCCCATGAGTGGAAGCACGATGGAGCGCAGTCCGGACAGCCTGGACGCGCCGTCCACCCAGGCGGCTTCCTCCAGTGCCAGCGGCACGGCATCCATGAAGTTCCTTGTCATCCAGATGGCCATGGGCAGGCTGGTGGCAGCCAGGAACAGGACCGTGGCCGGCATGGAATCCAGCAGCCGAAGCTGCACGAACAGTCCGTAGACCGGCACCATGATGGCGGTGACGGGAAGGCAGGTGCCGAACAGGATGGCCGACATGAAGGGCGTGTTGAACCGGGACCGGTAGCGGGACAGCGGATAGGCCGCCAGCACCGCTGCCGTGAGCGTGACCACCCCGGTGCCGGCGGCCAGCAGCAGGCTGTTCCACAGCGGCCGGAACAGCAGCTCCGGCGTAAAGACGGCGGCGAAATTCTCCAGGCCCGGCCGCTGCGGAATGTTCGTGGCGTGTCCGGCGGCCGGATCCAGGGAACCAAGGACCAGCCACAGCAGCGGCAGCAGGAAGCAGGCTCCGATGAGCAGCAGGGCCACATCCGCCCACGGGCTGCGGGTCCGTAGGCGCCGGGCGGTCACGGTTTCTGCTCCCGGAGCAGGCGGAGGTAGGCGGCCCCGAACAGGCCGCCGATGAGGATGAGGACGGTGGCGACGGCCGTTCCGTATCCTATGTCACCGAATTTGAAGGCCTCCTGGTAGGCCAGGACGGGCAGCGTGGTGCTGCCGTTGGCGGGGCCGCCGGCGGTCATGACCCAGATCAGGGTGAAGACCGCCAGGGTCTGCAGCGTAACCAGCATCAGGTTGGTGGCAATGCTGCCCCTGATCACCGGCAGGGTGATGAACGCCAGCCGCTGCCAGGCGGAGGCGCCGTCCATCTGCGCTGCCTCGGTCAGCTCGGCAGGAACGCCGTTCAATGCAGCCCGGTACACCAGCATGGAAAAGGCGGTGCCCCGCCACACGTTGGCCAGGATCACGGCCACCATGGGAACGGCGTAGAGCCAGTCGCCTTCCGCCAGCCCTGCGGCGCCGAGGAGCTGGTTGAGCGTTCCGTCCCGGCTGAAGAAGGCGTAGGCGGCGAAGGCGGCCACGATTTCCGGCAGGACCCAGGCAGCTACGACGGCGGTTCCAACGGTTGCGGACACAGCGGGACGTGCGCGCCGCATCAGGACCGCCAGGGCCAGTCCCAGCACGTTCTGGCCCAGGATCGCCGAACCCGCTACGAACAGGACGGTCAGCGCCAGCGACAGCGGAAAGGCCGGGTCCTGCAGCAGCCGCTGGTAGTTCTCCAGTCCCACCCACTCTGGGTTCCTGGCGTGCCGGCCGGTGAGTCCTGCGTTGGTGAGCGAGGCATGGAAGGCCCACAGCACGGGGCCGGCCAGGAAGACGGCCAGCAGCACGACGGCGGGCAGGACCGGCAGGTAGCGCAGCGCCTGCCTGCCGGGGTGGTTCGCGGGCACCGCTACTTCCGGATGGTCTTGTCGCCGCCCACGATGCCGGCCACGGCAGCGTCATAGGCCGCCGCCGCCTCCTCCGGGGTCCTGTTCCCGGTGATGACTGCCTCGGTTGCTTCCTGCACGGCAGCGGAAATCCGTGGATAGTCGGAGGTGGCGGGCCGGAAGTGGGTGACGGCCACCAGGCCTGAGACATCCTTCACGAACGGGTTGGCCGACTGGTAGCCGGGATCGGCCGCCACGTCCGTGCGGACAGCGATCTGCGAGCTGGCCACGGTGAACGCCAGAGAGTTTTCCGCGTTGAGCGCGGTGGTGACGAAATTGAAGGCCAGGTCCGGCTGCTTGGTGTCAGCTCCCACGGCAAGGGTCCAGCCGCCGGACATGCTGACCGCGCCGGGTGCCGCGCCCTTCTGTGTAGGGAACGGGGCCACACCCATCTCCTGCCCGTACCCCGGCCAGGCGTAGCTCCCGCCGTCCTGCCAGAACGACGGCGCGTAGGAGCCTTCCACGGTTGCGCCCAGTTTTGCCTTGGGGAACCACTCGCCGAACACCTTCTTCCAGACATTCGGGTCCAGCGCTTCGGCCGGGGGCACTGCCAGTTTCTCCTGGTAAAGCGTGTGCAGGAAGGCCAGCGAGTCTTTGAATCCGGCCGAGCCAACAACCCACTTCTTCGAATCCTGGTCATAGAGGCTGGAACCGGTACCGTACAGAAGCTCGTAGAACCCCTGCATCACGGTTCCTTCGCCGGTGCCCTTCCCGGCGTACATGTTGAAGGGGATCACGTCCGGGCTGGCGGCCTTGATCTTCCGGGCGGTCTCCAGGATGTCCTGCCAGCTCGAAGGCCGCCACGGCAGCTCAACGCCGGCCGCCTCAAAAACCTTCTTGTTGTACCAGATGGCCCGGGTGTCGGTGCCCAACGGCACTGCGTACGTGCCGCCGTCGTCCGCTGTTCCCGCTTCTTTCGCCGCATCGTCGAACTTGGCCCAGTCCCCCCACCCTGCCAGGCGGCTGTCCAGGTTCAGGAGGTACCCGGCGTCAACGTCGGAGCGGACCTTGAACGTGTCTTCGTAGAAGACATCCGGAGCAGTCGAGGGCGAGCGCAGGGCCAGGGCCAGCTTGGTGCCGTAGTCGTCGTCGTTGGCCTGGATGGGCTGCAGCTCAATCGTGACGCCCTGGTTCGCGGCTTCAAACTCCTTTTTCGCGTCCTGGAACATGGTGTCCAGGGCCGTGAACGAGTCGGTTTTTTGGTAGGCCACCTTGATGGTCCGGTTGCCACCGGACGGATCGGCCGGCGTGCAGGCCGAGAGGGCCAGTACCGCGGCGGCCACCAGGGACACTGTCTTGGATACCCGGCGAAGCATGTTCGGTCAGCTTTCCAGCAGCAGCCGCTGCGCGCGGGGCGCGAGCGTATGTTCCAGGACCAGGGATGCTGCACCGATGGCTCCGACGTCCTCCCCCACCCCTGTGCCCACAACCTCGATGGGGTGGATCAGCCGGGCTGCGCTGTTGGCGTCCAGGAGCGGCGGGATCCGTTCCAGGTAGCACCCCGCGAGGCAGGTCCAGAAGGGGCCACCGAACACCACCCGTTCAACATCCAGGGTGTTGGTGACCACCGAGACTGCCCGGGCCACCAGGACAGCGGACCGGTCCAGGATCGCGGCGGCACGTTCATCCCCTGCATAGGCGCGGGCGCACAGGTCGGCGAAGCTCTGCTGGATTTCGGCGGCGCTGCTGGCCGGGGGGCCTTCCAGGATGCCTGCGGCTTCTGCTTCCGCCACCAGCACCTGCGGGATGCACGAAGATTTCACGCAACCGCGCTGCCCGCAGTCGCAGGGTGGGCCGTCGGGGTCCACGATGATGTGGCCGATTTCGCCGGCGTTGCCGGACGTGCCCCGGACCACCTCGTCATTGAGGACGATGCCGCAGCCGATGCCTGTGCCCATGTACATGAAGATGAAGCTCCCGGCGCCGCTGGGGCCGCCCGCCCACGTCTCCGCGACGGCGGCGCTGGTGACATCCTTGTCCACCAGCACGGAGTAGCCGGTGGCCCTGGCCAGCGCATCGCGCAGTTCCACCCTGTCCCAGCCGGGCAGCAGCGGGGGATCCACCACCGTGCCGTTGTCCAGGTCGATGGGACCCGGGGCAGCCACTCCCAGCCCGGCGATGCGGCTGCGGTCCACGCCCGATTCCTCCACCAGCTGCCCTATCTCGGCCGCGATGGTGGCGATGACGGCGGCGGGATCATTTCCACCGGGGGTCTTGATGCGCGAGTGCCGTACCACCGCGCCCACGAGGTCCAGCACCACGAATGTTGTGACGGCGGGGTCCAGGTGGACCCCCAGGGCGTACATACCACCGGGGTTGAGTCGGAGAATGGTGCGCGGCTTGCCGGGGCCGCTGCCCTCCTTGCCCGCCTCGACGATCAGGTTCTGGTCCAGCAGGCGGCGGGAAATGTTGGAGATGGTCTGGGGGGACAGGCCAACGATCTGGGCAAGCTCCACCCGGCTCAGGCCACCGGACGTCCTGCGGATTGCGTCGAGGATGACGGTGAGGTTGAAGTCACCCATCCTGGGCAAGTTGGTTCCGCGCCTCGGAGAGGGTTGGCGGATCTCAGACACGGTGTCCCCTAAACGTCTTCGGCTACCTGGCGGTGGTGATGCTTTGAATCGTACGTTAAGCATGCTTCCCCGCCCACATGTACGGGCAGCGGCGCGGCGCGGGGTGTTATCCGCGGGTCAGCGCGGGCGGCGGATGCTGCGGGTGACCGTGAACTTGCTGTTCCGGCCCTCCGCAACGGTGGGTCCGACATGCCGCTCAAGTGCCGGCACATAAGCCAGGTGCCGGTTGAAGACCGTCCACAGTTCACCGCCGGGAGCCAGGACCCGTCCCGCCGCTTCGATCATCTTCAGCCCTGCGCCGGCGTGGACACCGGCACCGACGTGGAAGGGCGGGTTCAGCAGTATGGCGTCAACTGCGCCGTCAGGAAAGGTGCTGAGCGCGTCGTCCTGCAGGACGGTAATCCGGTCCGCCAGGCCATTCGCCTGCGCCGTGGCGCGGGCGGACTGCACAGCGGCGGCCGACTGGTCCGTTGCCGTCACGGCCGCGTTGGGGAACTGCCTGGCGTACATCGCGGCGAGGATTCCCGTGCCGCAGCCCAGGTCCACGGCGTGCCGTGCCGGTTTCATCCCGGGCAGGAACTCCAGCAGGAAACGTGTGCCGATGTCCAGCCGGGGTCCGGCAAATACCGCACCGTGCGCGGCCACGTCCAGGTCCAGCTCGGCAAGGTGTTCCACCACCGGGAAACGCGGGGGCGCCGCCGCGGTTTTGGGGCCGCTGGCGAGCAGAACCCGCGACTTTTGCCGCGCGAGCTGCGGCTGCACGGACACGAAGTAGCGTTCAAGGACTGCGTTCATGCCCAGTGACATGTGCTTCACCCGGCCCCCTGCCAGCAACCGGACGCCAGGGGCTGCGTACCGCGCCACGGCTGCCGCAATTTCCTCCAGCTCGGCGAGGGTCTTGGGGAGCTGCAGCAGGACGGTCCCTGCTCCCGCCAGCAGTTCCCGGCCCATCGGCAGCTGGACAAACCCGGTGTCGGCACCGGGCATGGCGGCCTCCCCGGCAGCCTCCAGGCCCGTCGGCAATTCGGCCGCGTTGAGCCACAGCGCCCTCTCCCCCGTGATGAGGTCCTGGTGCACGCGGAGCGACGCGGGGGCGAGCACCGCGGAAGCGCCCAGCGTCAGGGCCCCGTAGCGGTCTCCAATCACGGCAATGGTGCTGCCGGCCCGGCCGAGCTGCACTGCCGTTTCCAGCAGCAGCCGGTCCGTGGCGTCCCAGGCCTGCAGGTTGGGCGCCTCGACGTCGGGCCGCCGGCGCAGGACGTGGAATATGTCCTCCAGCGTGTTTGCTGCCACCGGTGTCCTGCCGCCTTCTGTTGCCAATGCCGGCCCCGGCGCCCGGGGCGTCACCCCCACGTTACCGGTTCCGCGGCTTCCGCCATTCCAGGCAGTCCCATGACGGCCGCCACTGCTGCCCGCCCCGCCCGGTTGGCACCGATGGTGGACGACGACGGGCCGTAACCCACCAGATGGACGCGCGGTTCAGCAGCCACCCGGGTCCCCTCCATGGCGATCCCCCCACCGGGTCCCCGCAGGTGAAGCGGCGCAAGGTGATCCAGCTCCGCCCTGAAACCCGTGGCCCACAGAATGACATCAGCCTTCAGCACGCTGCCGTCCGCCCGGCGGACCCCGTCCGGTTCTATCGCTGTGAACATCGGCTGCCGGTTGAGTGCCCCTCGTTCTTTGGCTGCGCGCAAAGCGGGGGTCCAGATCAGCCCGGTCACGGAAACCACGCTCTGCGGCGGAAGCCCACGGCGGACACGTTCCTCCACCAGTGCCACGGCGTCGTGGCCTGCCTTGGAATCGAACGGCGCATCCCGCCACACAGGTTCCCGGCGGGTGAACCAGCTGGTGGTGGTGACGCGGGAAATTTCCTCAAGCAGGCCGACGGCGGAAATGCCCCCGCCCACCACGATCACGTGCCGGCCCCGGAACTCGTCCGCGGACACATAGTCGGCGACGTGCAGCTGGCGGCCGCGGAACGAGGACTGGCCGGGATAGATGGGCCAGAAGGGGCGGGTCCACGTGCCCGTGGCGTTGATGAGTGCCTTGGCGCTCCAGTCGCCGTCCGATGTTTCGATCCGCAGCCGGCCGGCAGGGTTGTCATCTTCCCGCCTGACAGCGCGCACCTTGACCGGCCGGTGGACGGACAGGCCCAGCTGCGCCTCGTAGTCACCGAAATAGCGGCTCAGGAACTCCGAGCTGGGTTCGGCGGGATCCACCTCCGGTTTGGGGATGCCCGGCAGGTCGCTGATCCCGTTGACCGTGGCCATGCGCAGGCTCTTCCAGCGGTGCCGCCATGCGCCGCCCGGACCTTCCTCGGCGTCAAGCACTGTGTGGTCCACTCCCCGGCGCTTGAGGTGGTAGGCGGCCGACAGGCCGGCCTGGCCCGCCCCGATGACCACCACGTCGGTTGGGTCAGGAATCACTCCCCCATGATAGTCGCGGAGGGCAGCGCGGCCGTAGGGTGGGCGCATGGACAGTGGAGCAGCAGTACCAGCGGTAACCCGAACCAGGGGGCATGCAGTCAGGCTGGAAAAGGCCCTGGGGGTGGTGCTGGGCACCGGCCGGATTCCCCTGCGGCTGCGGGCATGGGACGGATCGGAGGCGGGCCCTGCGGACGCGCCGCTCCTGGAGTTCAGGTCCCGGAAGGCCCTGCGACGGATGCTCTGGTCGCCCGGGCAGCTGGGACTGAGCCGCGCTTACGTGGCGGGCGACATCGACAGCCCGGGCGATATCTTCGCGGCGTTCACAGCCTTGAGCTCGGCCGGCAAGTTCGCCGAGCCCGGCCCGTTCCGCCCGCTTTCCGCCGGCGAACTCTGGCTGCTGCTGCGCACCGCAGCCCGGCTTGGCGCCATCGGGCCCAACCCGTCACCGCCGCCCGAGGAGGCACGCGTCGCCAGGAAAGGCAGGATGCACTCCCGGCGCCGCGACTCGGCAGCCATTTCGCACCATTACGACGTCGGCAACGACTTCTACGCCCTGGTGCTGGGTCCGTCCATGGTCTATTCATGCGCCGTGTGGCCCGCCGATGGCGCCGGACGGCAAGCGGGATGCGGGCCGGAGGACGGCCTGGATGCGGCGCAGGAAGCCAAGCTGGACCTGGTGTGCCGGAAGCTGGGCCTGCAGCCGGGGATGAGGGTCCTGGACGTGGGATGCGGCTGGGGCAGTTTTGCCATCCATGCCGCCGCCAGGTACGGCGCCACCGTGGTGGGGGTGACCCTGTCCACGGAGCAGGCGGCCCTGGCGCGTAAACGTGCAGCGGACGCCGGCCTCACGGACCGCGTGGAGATCCGCGTCCAGGATTACCGGGACGTGCAGGACGGCCCTTTCGACGCCATCAGTTCCATCGGCATGTCCGAGCACGTGGGGCGGGCCCAGACCCCCGCATACGCTGCCGCGCTGTTCGGGCTTCTGCGCCCCGGCGGGCGGCTCCTGAACCACGCGATCTCATGGAATGCCGGTCCCACCAGTCCCGACCCGGACTCGTTCATCCCCCGGTACGTCTTCCCGGACGGCGAAATGATCAGCCTCGGCGAGATGGTGTCCGCCCTGGAAACCGCCCGGTTCGAAGTCCTCGACGTGGAGGCCCTGCGGGGCCATTACGCCCTCACACTCCGGGCGTGGGTCAGCCGGCTGGAGCAGAACTGGGATGAGGCGGTGCGGCTGGCCGGCGAAGGGCGGGCGCGGGTGTGGCGGCTGTACATGGCGGCCAGCGCACTGGGATTCGAGAACGGGCTGACCGGTGTCAACCAGGTCCTGGTGCAGCGGCCGGGCGGGGACCAACCGCCGTTGCGCCGGAATGCCTGGCTGTAACGTGGGCCCTCCTGCCGGGACGTAACCCGGCAGGAGGGCGCTCTTTCCCTGCCCGCCCCGCGGCTTGCTGCCGACGGCGGGCGGGCACCTGGGCCATCAGGCCACCGGGGAGGGGCCGCCCGGCTGGGTGAAATGCTGGATCTTCTCGATCTGCACCACCTTGGGGTCCGTTTCGTCGGCCTCGTAGTCGGTGGGCCGGGTGAGGTCCTCCCCGGTCCTGACCTTCAAGGCCCGCAGCACCAGGGTTAGCACCGCAGCGACAACCAGGTTCAGCGCGAAGGCGGACACCGCGATGTAGACGCTGAAGTCCGTGCCTGGGATGGGCGCCACCGAGCCGCCGAAGTGCGCCTTGGTCACCGGGTTGACCACGTTGTAGGCGGAGACGGTTCCGAAGATAATGCCCGCTGCCCAGCCGATCAGCAGGGCCCAGCGGTCGAACCACCGGGTGTAGAGGCCCGCGACCACGGCCGGGAAGGTCTGCAGGATCCAGATGCCGCCCAGCAACTGCATGTTGATGGCTGCGGACTGGTCCATGGCGATCACGAAGACCAGGGCGCCCACCTTGACCACCAGCGAGACGATCTTGGACACTTTGGCCTCGGTCTTGGGGTCGACGTCGGGCCGGATGAAGTCGCGGTAGATGTTGCGGGTGAACATGTTGGCGGCCGCGATGGACATGATTGCTGCCGGCACCAGGGCCCCGATAGCAATGGCGGCGAGTGCGATTCCGGCAAACCAGGCCGGGAAGTGGTCAAGGAACAGCTGTGGAACCACCAACTGTGGATTGACCGACCCGTCCAGGTCTATGGGCTTGGTGCCGGCCTGGATGGCCACGAAACCCAGCAGCGCAAGGAACCCAAGCATCAGCGAATACAGCGGCAGGATGGCCGCGTTGCGCCGGATGGTATTGCGGGCCTTCGACGCGAGTACCGCGGTCACCGAGTGCGGGTACATGAACAGTGCCATGGCCGAGCCCAGGGCCAGCGACCAGTACGCGGAGTAGTTGGCAGCTCCCGGAATGAAGACGCCTGCCGGCTTGCCCGTGGCCTGGTTCACCGTGCCCAGTTTGGACTGCGCCGAGCCAAAGATGGTGTCCCAGCCACCGAATTTGATGGGCAGGTAGATAACGGCAACGATCACGGCGAGGTAGATCAGCAGATCCTTGACCACCGCGATCATGGCCGGCGCCCGCAGGCCTGATGTGTAGGTGTAGGCAGCAAGGACCACGAACGCGAGAATCAGCGGCAGGTCAGTCAGCAGGACGTTGTCGGAACTGCCCAGGCCAAGCACGGTGAGCACGGCCTTGATGCCCACCAGCTGCAGCGCGATGTAGGGCATGGTGGCCACGATGCCCGTGACGGCAATGGCAAGCGAGAGCCAGCGGCTGCCGTAGCGTCCGCCGACGAAGTCTGCGGACGTGACGTAGCCGTGGCGGTGGGACACCGACCACAGCCGGCTCATGATGATGAAGATGATGGGATACAGGACGATGGTGTACGGGACGGCAAAGAAGCCGCTGACCGCACCCGTAGCCCACATCGCCGCCGGCACTGCCACGAACGTATACGCGGTGTATAGGTCCCCGCCCAGCAGGAACCAGGTGATCCAGGTGCCGAAGCCTCGGCCGCCCAGGCCCCACTCGTCCAGGCTGTGCAGTCCCTCCACCTCACTGCTGCGGCGCCATCGTGCGGCGAGGAAGCCCATCACGGCCACGACGACGAAGAGCAGCACGACGATGACCAGCGCCGTCCAGTTGATCTCGCGCCCGTTCATGGCCGGTCCCCTTCCACCCCGGCCCCGGCGGAAGCAGCCCCTTCCTGCGGCGCGCCGCCGGCACGGACCTCTGCCCGCCGTCGTCGGTCTTCCTTGGTGACCAGCCAATACGCGCTGCCGGTCAGGATGGCCGAAATCGGCACCCACAGCAGCTGGTACCAGTAGAAGAACGGCAGCCCGGCAAGCCGCGGCGCGTCAAAGGAGTAAAGCTGCGGCATCAGCGGGAAAAGGATGGCGGCGGCCAGCAGGATGCCGGCGCCGATATAGGGACCGGGCCTGGCCGGGCCGCGGATGGCGGTATCACGCGTCAGGCGCGATCCTTCAGGAAAAGCTTCACCGTTCGGGCTGTAGCCGGAACCATCTGCGTGGGACATCTGTGACCTCCTCGTCAGCCTGTCCCGCGGCCGCCGCTTTGGATGAAAGCTGTCCGGAGGCGGGACGATGTGCCCTCAATCACTGTTGTACCGCGCTTTGACCTGCGCCGGAAGAGCCTCGGCCCAGTATCGGTTGCCGGTGGCAACAAAAAAGGGAACCAACACCTAAGTGATGGTTCCCTTTTCCTGTATCAGTGGAGCTGAGGGGACTCGAACCCCTGACCCCCTGCATGCCATGCAGGTGCGCTACCAGCTGCGCCACAGCCCCGTACTTTTGTATTTCCCGGTCGAATTCCCCGGAGCAACCTGACCAGAGTAATGCACTTTTCCGCTGGATGCCAATCGGCCGGCAACAGCCCGGAACCGGCCTCCTCCCGGCTTGGCGACGGGACGTGGAAAACAAAAAAGTCCGCCGGAACCAAAGGTTCCGGCGGACTTCCCGGTGGAGCTGAGGGGACTCGAACCCCTGACCCCCTGCATGCCATGCAGGTGCGCTACCAGCTGCGCCACAGCCCCGGATTGTTGCTGCTCCAAACAAGCTTGGTTCAGGGTCTCCCCCGAAGCAACTCAAATATCTTAGAACAGCAATTCCGAAAATTCCAAATCGGGAATATTCGCCTGACGGCGCGGCCTACTCGCCCTCGGATGCGGCGCCGGCTTTGGCGGACGCGTCATCACCGAGCTGCAGGTCCACCACCGGGCAGTCCTTCCAGAGACGCTCCAGCGCGTAGAACACGCGGTCTTCCTCGTGCTGGACGTGGATGACGACGTCGGCGTAGTCCAGCAGGACCCATCGCCCGCCGGAACGGCCCTCACGGCGGACCGGACGCAGATCCTGCTTCGCCAGTTCTTCCTCAATGCCGTCCACGATGGCGTTGACCTGCCGTTCGCTGGGCGCGGATGCGATGAGGAAAACGTCAGCCAGGGCCAGTCGTTCGCTGACATCCATGGCGACAATATCTTGCGCAATTTTGTCTGCGGCTGCCTTCGCTGCCGTACGGGCAATGGCAATGGACGATTCTGTTGCAGTCACGGGACTCCTTGATTGTGTTAAGTGTTGGTGCCGGCCGGCGGGTCAGCGGGACATGCCGCTGACGATCAGGATGATGCCGGCAACGAGGGCCAGGATCCCGAACGCGAGGATGCAGAACTGGAGGATGCGGTTCCGCCGGGCCCTGGTCAGACCCGCAGTGGCTGCATCCAGTGGATCGAGGCCGTAGGCGGAGCGCGCAGGGACGCGGGGCAAATCATTGACGAAGTCTTCCGACTGTGGCTCCGGCCGGCTCTCCGGACGCGGGGGGTTCGGGCGGCCGGCGGCGTTCGCGGCAGCTTCCGCACGGGCGATCACTTGGGACCGGCCGGTGGCGGAGTCCGCCGCAGGCGCCTTGGGACGGACCGGTTTGCGCTTTCCGCCGGGCCCGACATTTGAGCCGGGGGAAACCTTGGTGCCGGGCCTGGTGGTCAACGGAACGTGGGAGGTTGCCGGGGGCTTCATCACTGGACGATCGACGCCGGGCACTTGGACGAACTCCAGCGGCGTCACCATTGCCAGGTTGTTGGCAGTGGACGGGCCGGGTTTGTCCGCCGTCGCCGGGTTGTCCGCGGGCGCGGAAGGCCTCGGCTGGACGGCGGGGCTGCCCGCCTGTTCGGCAAGCTTCTGCCGGGCCATGGCCCGGCGGTTCAGGACAGCAGCCCGCTCGGCGAGTGCGATCTGCTCGGCGAGGATCTCCGGATCCACAGCCTCCGGATCCGTGGAGGCGATGTGCTCCATCTTGGCGATCTGGTTCCGGGCCTGCGCGGCGATGAGCGCCCGCGCTTCCAGCGCCTGTTCAACAGTCATGCCGTCCGGAGTACTTCCGGAAGGCTGCTTGGAGGCCTCAGGCTTGGCGACTGCTGCCCCGCTGCCCTTCCCGGCATCCGAGGGAGCCCCAGGGGCCGGAACAGCGGCGGGAGGAACAACCGGGTTCACGGCCGTCAACGTCTGCTCTTTGAGCTGCTGCAAACGCAGCTGGCGCCTGGTGGGCGGCCCCCCGGCGGAGAGCTGTCCTTCCTTTTCCTCGAGCTCCTTGATGGTGCGCAGTGCGGCCCGGTCACGGGCCCGGATCTGGGAAGAGCGCTGGGTGGAGGGCTGGTCCGGCGCCGGCTGGGCGCGGATTGCCGGTGCGGGCGCGCGGTCAGCAGGCCGGCCGGCGGCAGGCGGGCGTTGCTCCGTCGAAGGCGGGGTGGCCTGTTCGGCTTCCCTGGCCTTCCGGAGTTCCCGGCGGCTGCGGATAGGTTGCTGTTCCTGACTCATTGAGAACTCATTCAGTACTGGCTGGTTCGCGTGCTTCGGAAGTTGGTTCCTCGGCGCCTGCGGGCACGTCGGAATACAGGCCGTACTTGGCGATGTACTGCACCACCCCGTCCGGAACCAGGTACCAGACCGGGTTGTTTGCGGCCACGCGGGCACGGCAGTCGGTTGAGGAGATGGCCATCGCCGGAACCTCCAGGAGGCTGACGTCCTCACGGCCCATGCCATCAAGGACGTGTCCGGGCCGCGTTACGCCAACGAAGTGGGCCAGCGACCACAGTTCGTCAATGTCTTTCCAAGACAGGATCTGCGCCAAGGCGTCAGCGCCGGTAATGAAGAAGAGATCGGCATCCGGCCGCTGCGCCCGAAGGTCGCGCAGGGTGTCAATGGTGTAGGTGGGACCCGGGCGGTCCACGTCGACCCGGCTGACAGTGAACCGCGGGTTGGAAGCCGTGGCGATCACGGTCATCAGGTAGCGGTGTTCAGGCTCGCTGACCTGTTCATGGGACTTTTGCCATGGCTGCCCGGTAGGAACGAAGACCACCTCGTCAAGGTCGAACTCCGCCGCGACTTCGCTGGCCGCCACAAGGTGGCCGTGGTGGATGGGATCGAATGTCCCGCCCATCACGCCCAGCCGCAGCCTCCCCCGGGCACCATTGCGGTGCAGGTTGTGGGAAATCTTAGTGGCCCTGCCCGCGATCGTGCTTGTTGGGGTGCTGCCGGTGCGGATCCGCGTGCTCGTCGGTGGCCGCGTGCCGTTTGCCGAGGTTGTTGTAGGACCAAGCGATGCACATCAGGACCACCAGGATGCCGAACATGGATACGCCGAAGACCCACGGCTCCGCCCACAGCGGCGCAAGCTCCTCATGGCCTTCTTCACCTGCGGCGGCGACGGACGTGGCAATCTGCTGGAGCAGCATTTTCTCCCCTATGTTCAAGGATTTTCAGGCAGCGGAACCTTCCGCTGCTTTCCGGGTTCTGGTCTATGTTACCGCGTTGCTACCCGCGGACCTGGCCTTCGCCCTGGACGATCCACTTGGTGGTGGTGAGCTCGGTCAGGCCCATGGGGCCGCGGGCGTGCAGTTTCTGGGTGGAGATGCCCACCTCGGCACCCAGGCCCAGCTCGCCGCCGTCGGTAAAGCGGGTGGAAGCGTTGACGATCACCGCTGCCGAATCCACCTCCGCGATGAACCGTTCGGCGTTGGCGAGGTGGTTGGTGAGGATCGCCTCGGTGTGTCCCGTGGACCAGGTCCGGATGTGCTGGATGGCTTCATCCATGCTGTCCACCATGGCCACTGCCAAGTCCAGATCCATGTACTCGGTGGCCCAGTCCGCGTCCGTCGCCGCTTCGGTCTCGACGCCGGGCAGCGCCGCCTTGATGCGTTCGTCCACGTGGAGGCGGACGCCGGCGTCGCGTAGCGCGGCGGCGACGGCGGGCAGCACGGTTGCGCCGGAGTGGACCAGCAGTGTCTCCACCGTGTTGCAGACGCTGGGCCGCTGGGTCTTGGCGTTGAGCAGGATCTCGACGGCCATGTTTTCCTCGGCGGACTCGTCGATGAAGATGTGGACGTTTCCCTCCCCCGTCTCGATGACCGGCACGGCGGCATTGGTCACCACGGTCTGGATCAGGTCCCGGCCGCCGCGCGGAATCAGCACGTCCACCCGGCCCCGGGCCTTCATCAGCACGTTCGCGCCGGCGCGGCCGAACTGGTCCACGGTCTGCACAGCGTCGGCGGGCAGGCCGACGGATTCGAGGGCTTCGCGAAGCACCCGCACCAGGACCTGGTTGGTAGCTTCCGCTGCACTGCCGCCGCGCAGGATGACGGCGTTGCCGCTCTTGAGGGCCAGTCCCGCGATGTCCACGGTGACATTGGGCCTTGCTTCGTAGATGGCAGCCACCACGCCCATGGGCACGTTTACCTGGCGGAGGCGCAGGCCGTTGGGGAGGGTCTGGCCGCGGACCACATTGCCCACGGGATCAGGAAGGTTGGCCAGGTTTTCGAGGGCCGCCACCAGCCCGGCAACCCGGGTTTCGGTGAGCGTGAGCCGGTCCAGGAGAGCCTTGGAGGTTCCGTTGTCCCTGCCCCGCTGCACATCCATGGCGTTGGCGGCGAGGATGGCCTGGACGTTTTCCTGCAGGGCGGCTCCGACGGCGCGAAGGCCCCGGTCTTTCCAGGCCCGGTTGGCGGTGGAGAGCCGGCGGGCGGCGTGGCGGGAGCGGTCAGCAATGGCGTGGACGGCAGTTTCCACGTCCGCAGGGGAAAGCGTGCCCGCCGCTGATGCCGGTTCTGCCGACGGAGCCGGCTGCGCCTGCGCAGCGGTGGTTCCGGAATTTTCAGCAGTATGGATCAGGGCTTCAGTCATGCTCCAAGTTTAGGCGAGCCGGAAGCCTAGACCAGCACCAGGTCGTCAACATGAACAACTTCGCGGTCATAGCCGGTGCCCAGTTCCGCACCCAACTCCCGGGTGGACCGGCCCAGCATGTGGGGCAGCTCCTGGGATGAGTAGTTGACCAGGCCGCGGGCAACAATGGTGCCGTCGGCACCTGCCAGCTCCACGGCGTCGCCGGCTTCAAAATCCCCGTGCACGGCGGAAATGCCTGCCGGCAGCAGGGAGGTGTGATGGTGCCGCACGGCGCGCACGGCGCCTTCGTCCAGGACCAGGCGGCCCTGCACCGGGGCGACGTGGGCGAGCCACAGGAGGCGGACGGGTTTGCGGGAGCCGTTGACGGAGAACCAGGTCCCCACATCCTCGCCGTTCAGGGCGGCGGCGGCGTTGGGCGTGGAGGTCACCAGCGCGTGGATGCCGGAGCCTGCGGCCATGCTGGCAGCTTCGACCTTGGTCATCATTCCCCCGGTGCCCACCCCGGCTTTGCCTGCTTTGCCGATGGAGACGCCTTCGAGGTCGTGCGCCCCGGTGACCAGGGGAATCCGCTTGGCACCCTGGGCCGGCGGCCCGTCGTAGAGGGAGTCGACGTCGGAGAGCAGCACAAGCGCGTCGGCGCGTACCAGGTGCGCCACCAGGGCGGCGAGCCGGTCGTTGTCGCCGAAGCGGATTTCGTGGGTGGCTACGGTGTCGTTTTCGTTGACCACGGGGACCACCCCCAGGTTCAGCAGCCGGTCCATGGCTCGCAGCGCGTTGGTGTGCTGGCTGCGCCGCATCAGGTCCTCGGCCGTGAGCAGGACCTGGCTGACCGTGACACCATGGGCGCCGAAGGCCTGGGTGTAGCGCGCCATCAGGAGGCCCTGGCCCACGCTGGCGGCGGCCTGCTGGGTGGCGAGGTCACGGGGCCGCTTGGCCAGTCCCAGCGGGGCCAGCCCGGCTGCAATGGCGCCGGAGGACACCAGGATGATCTCGGCGCCGGCGTTGCGCTTGGCCGCCAACGCGTCGGCGAGGGCAGTGAGCGACTCTTCCGAGATGCCGCCCTTGATGCTGGTCAGCGAGGACGAGCCCACCTTCACCACGATGCGCCGTGCACCCGAAAGCGCGGTCCGGTCCCCAATCCGGGCCGACTCCGTGGTCATGCCCTTAGAGGTCATCGTCCGCTTCCAGTGCGCTTTCCTTATGTGGCTGGACAGCACGGCGGCCACTGACGGATTCGGTCCAGATACCTGCACGCCGCTCAGCCTCGAGTTCGGCACGCGCAGCAGCCTTGGCATCCCGGCGCTCCTGCTGCTCGTCCCGCTTCTGGCTGCGGGTGGGGCGGTCGCCGATATCGGCGAACCGGGGATCAGTGCCGCGCGGCGAGGCCAGGAGTTCGGCCCCTGCCATCATGGTGGGCTCCCAGTCGAAGACAACGCCGTCGTCCCCGCCGATGACCACGGTGTCCCCCGGCTTGGCGCCCTGTTTGAAGAGCTCGGTCTCCACCCCCAGCTTGGCGAGCCGGTCCGCCAGATAGCCGATGGCTTCCTCGTTGGTGAAGTCGGTCTGCTTGACCCAGCGCTCCGGCTTTTCGCCCAGGACGCGGAACAGCGGCTCCAGGTTCTTTTCCTCGCGCCGGATCTTGAACCCGGTCTCGTTGACCGCACGCGGCCGCAGCACGGCTGGCTGCACCTTGGGCGGGGCGGCGGCTATCGCATCGCGGGCGGCTTTGACGATTTCCGCCATGGCGAAGCCGAGCTGGCGGAGGCCCTCGTGGCTGGTGGCCGATACCTCGAAGACCCGGTAGCCGCGTGATTCGAGTTCCGGGCGCACGAACTCTGCCATGTCCTTGCCGTCCGGAAGGTCCACCTTGTTCAGTGCGACCAGCCGGGGGCGGTGGTTCAGGGGAACCACTTCGCCGTCCTGGCCTGCGTAGCTCATGTCCACGGCGTACTTCTCCAGCTCGCCCTCGATGATGGCAAGGTCGGAGAGCGGATCGCGGTCCGATTCCAGGGTGCCGCAGTCAAGGACATGGACCAGGGCCGCGCAGCGCTCAACGTGGCGCAGGAAGTTGTGGCCCAGGCCGCGTCCCTCGCTGGCGCCCTCGATGAGCCCGGGAACGTCGGCGATGGTGAAACGGACGTCCCCGGCCTGCACCACGCCCAGGTTGGGGACCAGCGTGGTGAACGGGTAGTCCGCGATCTTGGGACGGGCCGCAGACATCGCGGCGATGAGGCTGGACTTGCCGGCCGACGGGAAGCCCACCAGCGCGATATCCGCGATGGACTTCAGTTCCAGCACGACGTCGCGTGAGTCGCCCTCGAGGCCCAGCAGCGCGAACCCGGGTGCGCGGCGTTTCTGCGAAGAGAGGGCGGCGTTGCCCAGTCCACCGATGCCACCCGCGGCCGCCACGTACTCGGTGCCTTCGCCAACGAGATCGGCGAGAACGGTGCCGTCCTTGGTCTTGACGACGGTACCGTCCGGCACGGGCAGGATGAGGGTCTCGCCGTTCTTGCCGCCGCGCCAGTCGCCCATTCCGGGTCCGCCGTTGCTGGCGTGGCGGTGCGGTGCGTGGTGGTAATCAAGGAGCGTGGTGGTCTGGTGATCAACGCGCAGGATCACGTCGCCGCCGTTGCCGCCGTTGCCGCCGTCGGGCCCGCCCAGCGGCTTGAACTTCTCGCGGTGGACGGATACGCATCCGTGGCCGCCCGATCCGCCGGATACGTGCAGGACTACCCGGTCTACAAAGCTGGCCACGTGGATCTCCTCAAATGCTGTTTACCTGGCGTCCGGGACGCCACATCGATTGTAGTGCGGTTAAAAGAACAGTGGAGCGGACCGTCAGGCCCGCTCCACCGCTTCAGAACTGGTTGTTACTCTGCAGCTGCAGCAGCAACGATGTTGACTACGCGACGACCGCGGCGGGTGCCGAATTCAACGGCGCCCGGGGTCAGTGCGAACAGGGTGTCGTCGCCGCCACGGCCAACGCCGGCGCCCGGGTGGAAGTGGGTGCCACGCTGGCGGACGATGATCTCGCCTGCGGAGACTACCTGGCCGCCGAAGCGCTTGACGCCGAGGTACTGAGCGTTGGAATCGCGGCCGTTGCGAGTGGAGCTCGCGCCCTTTTTATGTGCCATCTGAATTGCCTGCCTTTAAATTCTGGGGAATCTGTTGAAATACCTGAACAGTAACCGGTGGCTACTGGATACCGGTGATCTTGACCTTGGTCAGTTCCTGGCGGTGACCCTGGCGCTTCTTGTAGCCGGTCTTGTTCTTGTACTTCTGGATGACAATCTTAGGACCACGCAGGTCCTGGAGGATTTCAGCCGTAACAGTTACCTTGGCCAGGTCAGCGGCGGCGGAGGTGACCTTGTCACCGTCAACCAGGAGCAGTGCGGGCAGCTCGATGGTGCTGCCGGCTCCACCGGCGACGCGGTTGAGGGTAACGAAGTCTCCGACGGAAACCTTCTCTTGGCGGCCGCCTGCGCGGACAATCGCGTACACCACTTGGGAACTCACTTCTCTCGACGTTTATTACAAAATTTGCGTGCGGAACCTACATGCTAAAAGCCTGGGTTCCCGCTGTGCCTCAACGCCGTGGGGTCATAACCCAAGTGTTGGCGTAAGCACCGAAGATCAAGAATACGCTAAATCCGTCTCCGGCCGCAAATGAGGCTGGTTCCGGCGGCCCGGCTGTGGTAGTAACCACAAACCCGGCGGGCAGCACCGCAACCGTGTCCTTCCATCATAGCCGCGGTGCTGCCGGCAGCAGTCAGGAGTGGTGCCTCGGCGCGTCGAAGAACTCGGCTTCCAGGCGGCAGGACTGCTTGAACGCCGTCACCATCGCCGCCCGTTCATGGTCCGTTGCTTTGCGCCCTGCTGCGTCCACGATGGCGATGGCCTTGCGGGTCGCTTCGGCAAAGCCCTCGTCCGCATAGGTGCGGAGCCAGGCCGCGTACGCGTGCCCGTCCGGCTCACCGGACGCCAGGAACTGGGCATGCAGCTTCTCCCCCACCTCCGCATAGAGCCAGAAGCAGGGCAGGACGGCCGCGGCGAGGACGGCGTAGCTGCCCGACGCCGACGCTGCGGTGAGGTGGTCCACGTAGGCCTTCGTGACGGGGCCCAGTCCGCCCTGGAGGGGACGGGTGCTGAGCCAGGCGCGGTGGAGTTCCGATTCCACTTCAAGGCAGTGCTGGGCCGATCCTGCCCAGAACAGCTGTTCAGCCTCAGATGGGGCCAGGGCGCTGGTACGGGCCAGGACGCGGGAGTACCCGTTGAGGTACAGGGCGTCCTGGGCCAGGTAGTAGGCGAAGTCCTTCTCGGCCAGGTCCCCCGAGGCCAGGCCCCGGACGAAGTCCAGCGCGTAGATGTCCTCGAGGTCCTGTTGGGCTTCCGCCCACAACCGGGCGGCGAATCCGCCTTCCCGCAGTTCCGGCCGCACATGGTGGAAGTGGTGCACCGGTCCGTTGCCCTGGCCCACATCCAGCTGGCCCGAGTTCTCGAGTGCGCCCGCCAGCCAGGGTTTGACCATGCGCAGCGATGCCTCCCAGTCGCCCAGGCGTGCCTGCACCGTCGCCATGGCAGAGGAAAGGGAGCAGCCGGTGCCGTGGCTGTTGCGGGTGGCGATCCGCTTGCCCTGGACTTCCACCACTTCCTCCCCCAGCAGGCCCGAAGTGTCGACCAGGGCGTCCGGGCAGTCCGCACCTGCCAGGTGCCCGCCCTTAACCAGCACAGTGGCTCCGGTGGCGTCTGCCAGGCGCCTCCCCTGGGCCAGCGCCTCGTCCCAGCTCTCTGCCGGGGCCGCGCCTACCAGCATGGCAAGCTCGGGCAGGTTGGGGGTGATGAGGTGGGCAAGGGGAAGCAGTTCCCTGAGTGCGGCTTCAGCCGATTCCTGCAGCAACCGGTCACCACTGGTGGCGACCATTACCGGATCGAGAACCACGACGGCGGGGCGCACCTTGTCGAGCCACGCGCCCACGGTGCGGATCACGGCCTCATCACCCAGCATGCCGATCTTGACGGCGTCGATGCTGATGTCATCGCTGACCGCATCCAGCTGCTGGGCGAGGAACGCGGCCGGCGGGACGTGCACGGCGTGCACACCCAGGGTGTTCTGTGCCGTGAGGGCAGTGATGGCGGCCATGCCGTATCCGCCGTGGGCGGCGATGCTCTTGAGGTCTGCCTGGATGCCCGCCCCGCCGGACGGGTCAGAACCTGCGATGGAGAGCACCCGCGGAACGTCACGGCCCGCGGGAAGCGCGGTGGGTGCATCGGATGCAGCTGGCAGGGGCATGGAAAGGGTGGAAGACAAGAGACATCCCTTCGCCGGTACTAGCCGGACAGGTTCAACGGGTGTGGATCTCAGCCGGCCTTCTGCGCGGCACCCCGTGTCGGATTCCAGCCTAGCTGCTGGGGCGCAACCGGAGGAAAGGTGACAGCCCCTGCCGCAAAGGACATTGGCCCGCACGCAGAAATCCCCGCCGTGTGGACAATTCTCCCTGTAACTCGCGGGGGAATTGTCCACACAACGGGGACTCCTGGATGTTTCGTGCTGCTGCCCGGCCTGGACCTTCGGCTTACAGCTCCGAAGCCGGCACGCCGACGCCGAGGATGATGGGTTCCTCTGCCGTCTTGGCCGGTTCCGCCGCCTGGGCCTTGTCCGCTGCCGGGGCCTTGGCTGCGTGCGAATGGCCTACGGCGGTTGCCTGGACGTTCTCGTGGTGCTGGACAACGGTTTCGTTAGCGGCACCCTGTGCACGGCTGGCACCGCGGTGGCGCCGCGGCCTGCGCTGCCGGGACTGCTCCAGCGTGTGGTCTGAGTAGTCCTTTTCGGCCGGAACTTCCACTGCAGGGCGAACTTCCACTGCGGGGCGGGCTTCCGCTCCCCCGTTGTCAGTCCCCGGTTCAGGCGCGGGCTGTGCCGGCGTTGCCTGTTCCGCGGGCTGTTGGGTAGCCGCTTCTTTGGCCGGGGCGTCCGCCACTGACGCCGCCGGCTGGCCAAGGTGTGCAAACGCTTCAGCAAGCCGGTCCAGGGTGAGCGCGGGCTTGGGCTGCTGCTCCTCAGCGTGCTCCACGAACGGAAGCGGGACTTCCTCGCCGCCGAACGTCAGGACGGCCGCGGGACGCGTGGGGGCGTCGGCGTCGTGCTTCTCCTCTGCCGGAGCCGCCGCGGGCGGGGCGGACGGTACCTGCCGGGTGGCTGCCACCTCGTCGTCGTGCAGGTGGGCGGCGTGCGCAGCAGCGGCGATATTTGCCAGGGCAAGCCGGGTGGCTTCTGCCTTGGCGTGCCGCTCAGCGTCCAACGGGTCCGGCTGGACGGTGTGGACCTGGACGGCAGGCGCCGGAACGGCTTCGGGCTGCTGGCCGCCGCGTCCGCGCCGCCGCTTGCGCTCCGGCCGCGCGCCGGGCTGGGTGTTGTCGGTCCGCTGGCCTTCGGCGCGGTGGGCTTCCCCGCGGGCTTCGGGCCGGTTGTCGCTGCGCTGGACGTGGTGCTCTGCGGCCACGATGTTGGCACGGCGGTGCTCCACGGGATCGTCGTGGGTCACCACGCCGCGGCCGGCGCAGGCCTCGCACTGCTCACCGAAGACTTCCAGCAGCCCGGTGCCCATGCGCTTGCGGGTCATCTGGACCAGGCCCAGGGAGGTCACTTCGGCAACCTGGTGCTTGGTCCGGTCGCGGCCCAGGCACTCGACCATGCGGCGCAGGACGAGGTCGCGGTTCGATTCCAGGACCATGTCGATGAAGTCGATCACGATGATGCCGCCGATGTCGCGCAGCCGCAGCTGGCGCACCACTTCCTCGGCCGCTTCGAGGTTGTTCTTCGTGACGGTTTCTTCGAGGTTGCCGCCGCTGCCGGTGAACTTGCCGGTGTTGACGTCCACCACGGTCATGGCCTCGGTGCGGTCGATCACCAGGGAGCCGCCGGAGGGCAGGAAGACTTTGCGTTCGAGGGCCTTGTGGATCTGCTCATCAATCCGCCAGGCAGCGAAGATGTCCTGGTCCTTGGTCCACTTTTCGAGGCGTCCCACCAGGTCCGGAGCCACGTAGGTGACGTAGGCCTCGATGGTGTCCCAGGCTTCCTCGCCGGAGACGATGAGCTTGGAGAAGTCCTCGTTGAAGACGTCACGGACCACCTTGATGGTCAGGTCCGGTTCGCCGTAGAGCAGTTCGGGAGCCAGGATCTTGGTGGAGGCGGACTGGCTTTCGATGCCTTCCCACTGGGCCCGGAGCCGGTTGATGTCGTGGGTCAGCTCCTCCTCGGACGCTCCTTCGGCCGCCGTGCGCACGATGACGCCTGCCTGCTCCGGCAGGCGGTCCTTGAGGATGCGCTTGAGGCGGTTGCGTTCGACGTCGGGCAGCTTGCGTGAGATGCCGGTCATGGAGCCGCCAGGCACGTACACCAGGTAGCGGCCAGGCAGCGAGATCTGGCTGGTGAGGCGGGCGCCCTTGTGGCCCACGGGATCCTTGGTGACCTGGACCAGGACGGTGTCCCCGGACTTGAGCGCGTTTTCGATGCGGCGCTGCTTGCCCTCGAGGTTCACGGCTTCCCAGTTGACCTCGCCGGCGTACAGGACGGCGTTGCGGCCGCGCCCGATGTCCACGAAGGCCGCTTCCATGGACGGCAGCACGTTCTGGACCTTGCCCAGGTAGACATTGCCGATCAGGGAATCCTGCTGCGTCTTGGAGACAAAGTGTTCAGCCAGCACGCCGTCTTCAAGGACGCCGATCTGGATTCTGTCGTCGCGCTGGCGCACGATCATCTGCCGGTCAACGGACTCGCGGCGCGCCAGGAACTCGGCCTCGGTGATCACGGTGCGGCGGCGGCCGGTGTCACGGGATTCGCGGCGGCGCTGCTTCTTGGCCTCCAGCCGGGTGGAGCCCTTCACGCTGGTCACCCGGTTACTCACGGGTGCTTCACTGACGGCACGCGGCGCACGGACTCTGGTCACAGTGTTGGGCGGATCATCATCCCCGCCGCCCGTGAGCTCGAGGTCCTGGTCTCCGCGGCGGCGGCGCCGGCGGCGGCGGGAAGTGACGCCGTCCTCCAGTTGGCCCGCGCTTTCCTCGTCGCCCTCGTCCTCGGCGTCAGCTTCTGTGCTGCCGTCCTCGTTGTCCTCTTCGGCCTTGTCACCGATCCGGCTACGGCCCCTGCGGCCCCGGCTGCGGCGCCGGCGGCGGCTGGCGGAATCGTCGGTGTCTTCGGTTTCTTCCTCCTCAGGCTCCTCGGCGACAGGGGCGACGGGGCGGACCACAGTGCTGAGGTCCGGGGCCTGGAAGAGCACTGACGTGGGGGACGCAGGCTCCAGGAAGAGGGAACCGAAGGGGCTTGCGGCCGCGGCGGCAGCAGGTTCGCCGTCCTTCCCTGCTGCCGTGGCTTCCTGCGCCGGTACCCCGGCCTGCGCGTTGGCCGGCTCCTGCGCCGGCTTCACGGCAGGTTCCGGGGAGGGTTCCACGGCCGGTGCGGCGAATTCCTGTGCAGTGGGTTCCTGGGCAGCGGGTTCCAGCGCAGCGGGTTCCAGCGCAGGGGCGGGCTCTTGCGCGGCTACCTGCTCTGTGGCCGGCGCCTGCGCCGATGGCTGACCCCCGGCATCCGGCGCTGTTGGCCCCTCACCCATGGCCTCGCTGGCGGCGGCCGGCCCGGTGACGGCGGGGGACGAAGTCTTGCGGGTGGCTACCCGACGGCGGCGCACGGGCTTTGTTTCGGCGTCGGACGCTGCGGCGGCAACAGGAGCCGCGGCGGGGCTGTCCGCCACAGCGGCGGACGCCCCGGCGGAAGTCTCAACAGCGTCATCGACGGCGGCGGTGTTGGCTTCGTCAGCGAAGGCCGGCAGCGGCTCGGCAGCCTCCACCTTCTTCCGCGCCCGGGTGCGGCGGCCCGGAGCCCCGGAAGCAGGCTCGGTGCCATCTGCCCCGGCGGACACTGCCGCCTCCGGAGCAGTGGCTTCCGTCACGTCGCCGGTTGCGGGAGCGGCTTTGCGCCGCGCGCGTGGAGCCCTTTTCGGTGCAGCAGCCTCCGCCACTGCATCTTCGTTAACGGCCAGTTCCTGATCATTGTCCATATGTGGCAACACTCCTGCCCCTGACGTACCGCCACATCCGGCACCCATTGGGGCACATATTGTCAAAACCCGCAGGCATTGACAGAAGTCAAGTGGATACTCCCAGGTTCGCACCGTCGTTGGGGTGCGGCAGCCCTTGGGAGCCGGCGGATGTTCTGAAAACCCGTTGTTCTGCGTGCCACAACCAGGTGCCGCCCAATGGAGTTGCGGGTGTGCTGGAAGAATCCGAAGCCTGCCCTGCTCAGCATTGGCGGTCTTGGGAACAAACCACCGGACCGGAGTCCGAATGTGGATCGGCTTCCAGCCACGTTCATTCTCTCATACCCGGGCTGAATAACCGCGGAGGCAGGGGCTTCTGTTCCCGTACCTGTGTAGTGGCTCCAGCCGCCGGCGTTACAATCAGGCACAGGAGCACCGGACGAAAAGGACGCCAAACCCATGCCCAGCATCTCCCCCGTCAGCGCCCGTAAACAGGAACGGGCCGACGATCCTTCCACCAGTGCGGCCGGCAGCGTTCCGCGGATGGCCCGGAACCGGCCTTTCGGCTGGCTGCTGGTCATCACCGGCATCGTGGGCTGGCTTGCCTCCGGGACCCTGGTGCTCGAAAAACTTGAGGTGCTCAAGGACCCCAGCCACACCACGGTGTGCGACGTGAATCCCTGGATCTCGTGCGGCCAGGTGATGCAGACCTGGCAGAGCTCGGTGTTCGGCTTTCCCAACATGTTCATTGGCATCGTGGCCTTCGCCATCACCATAACGGTGGGCATGGCCCTGCTCTCGGGTGCAACCTTTGCCCGTTGGTACTGGCTGGGACTGCAGGCCGGCGTCACGCTTGGCTTCGCGTTCGTGGTCTGGCTCTGGTCCCAGGCCCTGTACGCCATCCACATCCTGTGCCCCTTCTGCATGATCGTGTGGGCCGCCATGATCCCGCTTTTCGTGTGGACCACCATCAGGAACATCACCACCGGCGTCATCCCCATGCCTGCCGGCGCAGCCCGCGTCCTGGGTGATTCCGGTTGGATCATCACCGCGCTGTTGTACGTGGCCGTCATCGCCACCATCTTCTTCGCGTTCATCCAGGTCTTCGTGGGGACCTCGGGCTTCTAGGAAGCGTTCCCCTCTTAGCGCACCTATCCGCTCCCGGCGCATCCCCCGCCAGATGACAGATAAGGCCAATGTTCGGAAAGAACATTGGCCTTATCTGTCAGTTCGCGGTCTTTACTGGAACCAGATCTTGATCTCGCGCTCGGCGGAATCGACCGAGTCGGAGCCGTGGACCAGGTTCTGCTGCACCTTCAGGCCCCAGTCCCGGCCGAAGTCGCCGCGGATGGTGCCCGGAGCCGCCGTCGTGGGGTCGGTGGTGCCGGCGAGGGACCGGAAGCCCTCAATAACGCGCTGGCCTTCGAAGATGGCCGCCACCACCGGGCCGCTGAGCATGAACTCCACCAGCGGCTCGTAGAACGGCTTGCCCACGTGCTCCTCGTAGTGCTGCTCCAGCAGTTCGCGGGTGGCATCAACCTTCTTCAATTCAACCAGGCTGTAGCCCTTGGCTTCGATGCGGGCCAGGATGGCGCCGGTCAGGTTACGGGCGACGCCGTCGGGCTTGATCAGGACGAGGGTGCGCTCTGTAGTCACAACTGCTCCAATGCGTTGGTGGGGTTTCGGGATAAGTCTACGGGGACTGCGGCTGCGCGGGGCCGGCGGCCTGGTCCGGGTGGGTGGCTTCCCACTCAGCCTGCTCGCGTGCGCGCTGCGCGGCTTCGCGGTCCAGCCGGATGCCGGTACGGATCCCGTACCACCAGGCCACAGCGAAGAGGGCGCCCACCAGGAACATGGCCGGCTCGAAGATGCCCGTGAGGATCAGGACGAGCTGCAGGACCCAGCCGAGGCCAAGGCCCCAGGGCTTGTTGAGGACCGCGCAGGCGGCGATCATCACCACGCTGAGGGCAATGCCCACGCCCAGGATCAGGGCCGGCGGGAACTCCCCGCGGCGCAGGCCGAAGACCACCAGGGTTGCGAAAAACATGACAAAGGCTTCCAGGAGCAACACCGTGGAGGCGAACATGACCTTGGTGGAGCGGCGCTTCTTCGGCATGCCGGGGCGCCACTCGCGCTGGGCTTTGGTCATTCTGGCCATGCTCACGCCTCCGTTTTTCCGAGCAGGATCCGCGCTTCGGCCACCAGGGTGATCGATCCGGTGACCAGCACGCCGCCGGAGAGGTCCTCGTTGGCTTCGGCGCGTTCCACTGCCCATTCCAGTGCGT
The DNA here is from genome assembly GCF_030816725.1 of Pseudarthrobacter defluvii. Taxonomy (NCBI): domain Bacteria; kingdom Bacillati; phylum Actinomycetota; class Actinomycetes; order Micrococcales; family Micrococcaceae; genus Pseudarthrobacter; species Pseudarthrobacter defluvii. Next base: position 1,712,616 of record NZ_JAUSYG010000001.1, on the reverse strand, counting down.
CGTCCAGCTTCTCGGCGATGTGGACGTTGTCCTCGCCGAAGCCCAGGTCGATCGCGAGTTCCGCCAACTCGGCGGCGGGCACGGCGCGGGGTGAGTTGGACTGGGTGAAGCAGTATTCCTCCGCCACCCCGCCCAGGGACTCCTTGAGTTCGCGAAGGATTTCCTCGGCGTCCTTTTCCTTGAGCACTCCCACTACGGGAACCAGCTTGGTGAAGGTGAACGCTTCCTGGAGCGCGGCCGCGGAGGCTTTGATGCCGTCGGGATTGTGGGCGGCGTCAACGATGATGGTGGGCGCGGTGCGGACCACCTCCAACCGGCCAGGGGACGTCACGGCGGCGAAGCCTTCCTGCAGGACGTCGAAAGGCAGTTCCTTGTCGCCGCCGAAGAATGCCTCCAGGGCGGCCACCGCCACCGCAGCGTTCTGTGCCTGGTGCGCGCCGTGCAGCGGCACCATCAGGTCCGGGTAGCGCCCGGCGATGCCCTGGATGGTCACCACTTGTCCGCCAACAGCCACGGTCCGAGACTCGACACCGAACTCCACGCCCTCAAAGCGGAACGGAACGCCCACTTCCTTGGCCTTCTCGAGCAGCACCTGCGCGGCGTCCAGCGGCTGCGCGGCACTGACAAGGAAGCCGCCCGGCTTGATGATGCCGGCCTTTTCGTAGGCGATGTCCTCGGTGGTGTCACCCAGCAGGTCCGTGTGGTCCAGCGAGATCGGCGTCACCACCGACACCTGGCCGTCACCCACGTTGGTGGCATCGGTGATGCCGCCCAGGCCCACCTCGATGATGGCAACGTTGACGGGTTGGTCGGCGAAGATGGCGAAGCCCAGGATGGTGAGGCACTCAAAGTAGGTCAGGCGGGGCTGCCCTTCGGCTTCGAGCTCGGAGTCGACGATCTGCAGGTAGGGCCGGATTTCGTCCCAGATCCGGACGAACGTTTCGTCGGATACCGGATGGCCGTCGATGCTGATCCGCTCGGTGACCCTGGACAGGTGCGGACTGGTGTAGCGGCCGGTGCTCAGGCCGTGGGCGCGGAGTACGGATTCGATCATCCGCGAGGTAGACGTCTTGCCGTTGGTGCCGGTGACGTGGATGATCGGGAACGCCTTGTTGGGCTCGCCGAGTACGTCCATGGCGCGGAACAGCGGCGCCAGGCGGGGCTCCATCTTGTTTTCCGGCGCCCGTCCCAGGAGTTCGGCGTAGACGCTTTCCACGGAAAATTCGTCGGTCATGTCCTAGGCCTCCACTTTTTCAACCACGACGGCGGGTTCGGCCACGTCGGCCGGTTCAGCGGCCAGGTCCACTGTCAGCGTTTCGCCCTTGACCAGCTCAGCGTTGGCCAGCAGCGCGTCCACCACGTTCTGCGCGGCAGTGACGGTGGTCCGGATCCGGTCGCTCACGTTGAGTCCGGCATCCTTCCGGGCCTGCTGGATGGCGCGGACCATGTCGCGCGCCAGGCCCTCGGCCTCCAGCTCGGGGGTGACTTCGGTGTTCAGGACGACAAACCCGCCGCCGGGCAACACGGCAACGGCTGCCGAACCGCCGTCGGATTCTGCCACCACTGTCTCCAGCGTGTACTCCTGGGGCTCCAGCTGCAGCCCACCCGCGGTGACTACACCGCCGTCGTCCACGGACCAGTCACCCGACTTCGAACCCTTGATGGCTACCTGGACGTTCTTGCCCAGGCGCGGGCCGGCGGCACGGGCGTTCACCACCAGCTTCTGCTCGATGCCGAACTCCTCTGGGGACGCCGTGGCGGCGTCCAGCAGGCGGACGGAACGGAGGTTGAGTTCATCGGCGACGACGGCGGCAAAGCCTTCCAGCGCATCTGCGCCAGGTGCCACCACGGTGAGTTCCTGCAGCGGCAGGCGGACCCGCAGGTTGGCTGCCTTGCGGAGCGAGGAGCCGGTGGAGCAGATCTGCTGCACCCGGTCCATGGCTTCCACCAGGGACGGGTTGGCGGGGAACAGGTCCGCGTCCGGCCAGTCGGCAAGGTGGACGGACCGGCCGCCGGTCAGGCCGCGCCAGATCTCCTCCGAAACCAAGGGCAGCAGCGAGGCCGCTGCACGGGTAACGGTCTCCAGTGCCGTGAAGAGCGCGTCGAAGGCATCCTGGTCCTCGTCGAAGAACCGCTGCCGGCTGCGGCGGACGTACCAGTTGGTCAGCATGTCCAGGTAGCTGCGCAGCGAGTCACAGGCGCCGGAGATGTCGTAGGTGTCCAGCTGGGCGGTCATGTTCCGCACCAGGTCGCCGGTGTTGGCCAGCAGGTACTGGTCCAGGGTGTCCTGATAGCCGTCGTAGCGCAGTTTCGCCTCGTAGCCCTGTCCGGCGGCAGCAGCGTTGGTGTACAGCGTGAAGAAGCTGTACACGTTCCAGAGCGGCAGGATGACCTGGCGGACGCCGTCGCGGATGCCCTGCTCGGTGACGATCAGGTTGCCGCCACGCAGGATCGGGCTGGACATGAGGAACCAGCGCATCGCGTCGGAGCCGTCGCGGTCCAGGACCTCGGACACGTCCGGGTAGTTGCGCAGGCTCTTGGACATCTTCTGGCCGTCGGAGCCCAGCACGATGCCGTGGCTGATGACGTTCCGGAACGCGGGCCCGGTCGAACAGCGCGGTGGACAGGATGTGCAGCATGTAGAACCAGCCGCGGGTCTGCCCGATGTACTCCACGATGAAGTCAGCCGGGTTGTGCGTGTTGAACCAGGCTTCGTTCTCGAACGGGTAGTGCACCTGGCCGTAGGGCATGGAGCCGGAGTCGAACCAGACGTCCAGGACGTCCTCCACGCGGCGCATCACGGACTGTCCTTCTTCAGGCGTCCGGGGGTCGTCCGGGTTCGGCCGGGTGAGCTCGTCGATGAACGGCCGGTGCAGGTCCACCTGGCCGTCCTTGTTCAACGGCAGCCGCCCGAAGTCAGCCTCGATCTCGGCCAGGGAGCCGTAGACATCGGTGCGCGGGTATTCGGGGTCCGTTGACTGCCACACGGGGATGGGGCTGCCCCAGAAGCGGTTGCGGCTGATGGACCAGTCACGGGCGTTCTCCAGCCACTTGCCGAACTGGCCGTCCTTGACGTTGCCCGGGATCCAGTTGATCTCCTGGTTCAGCTCGGACATGCGGTCCTTGAACTTGGTGACCTCCACGTACCAGGAGGACACGGCGCGGTAGATCAGCGGGTTGCGGCAACGCCAGCAGTGCGGGTAGCTGTGCTCGTAGCTTGCCTGGCGGACCAGCCGGCCCTGGGCGCGGAGCACCTGCGTGATGGGCTTGTTGGCCTCGAAGACCTGCAGGCCCACGATGTCATGGAGGTCGCCGTGCTTGAACAGCGGCAGGAACTTTGCGCCCTCGTCCACGGAGAGCACCACGGGGATGCCTGCCTCCTCGCAGACTTTCTGGTCATCTTCACCGTAGGCGGGCGCCTGGTGCACGATGCCGGTGCCGTCCGTGGTGGTGACGTAGTCGGCCACCACGAAGCGCCAGGCGTTCTCCATGCCGTACTTCTCGTTGTCCGCGAAGTCGTCCCAGAGCCGCTGGTATTCCAGCCCCTCCAGCTCGGCGCCGGTGTGGGTGGACACGACGGCGGCCTCAGCAGCTTCGAAGCTGTCGTAGCCGAGGTCCTTGGCGTAGCTGCCCAGCAGGTCGGCTGCGAGCAGGAAGCTGCCGGTCACCGGGGCGTCCGCAGAGGCGGCCTTGATGCCGTTGGGCCCGGCGGGCAGCACGGCGTAGGTGATGGAAGGCCCGACGGCGAGCGCGGCGTTGGTGGGCAGCGTCCAGGGGGTGGTGGTCCAGGCGAGGGCCTGCACGCCGGCAAGCTCCTTCGACAGCTCCGACTCCCCTGCAAGGATGGGGAACGTGACGGTGACGGTCTGGTCCTGGCGGTTCTTGTAGACGTCGTCGTCCATGCGCAGTTCATGGTTGGACAGCGGCGTTTCATCCTTCCAGCAGTACGGGAGGACCCGGTAGCCGTTGTACGTCAGGCCTTTGTCGTGCAGCTGCTTGAATGCCCAGAGGACCGACTCCATGTACTCGACATTGAGCGTCTTGTAGTCGTTGTCGAAGTCCACCCAGCGTGCCTGGCGGGTGACGTAGCTGCGCCATTCGTCGGCGTACTTCATCACCGAGGCGCGGCAGGCGTCATTGAACTTGTCGATGCCCATGGCTTCGATCTGGGTCTTGTCCGTCATCCCCAGCTGCTTCATGGCTTCAAGCTCGGCGGGCAGCCCGTGGGTATCCCAGCCAAAGCGCCGTTCCACCCGCTTGCCGCGCTGGGTCTGGTAGCGGCCCACCAGGTCCTTGGCGTAGCCGGTCAGGAGGTGGCCGTAGTGCGGCAGTCCGTTGGCGAAGGGCGGGCCGTCGTAGAACACGAACTCGTTGCTGCCCGGCTCGCCGCCGGGAACGTCGGCGCTGCGCTGGTCGATGCTGGCCTGGAAGGTGCCATCCTGGTCCCAGTACTTCAGGATGCGCTCTTCGATCTCCGGAAACTTCACGGAGGCGGAAACGCCGGTGCTGCCGTTGGCGGAAGAGCTGGAGGCTGAGGCCTTGGGGTAAAACGTCATGTTCGACATCCTGGGTTGAGCGTGGTGAACCCCCGGCAGGAGCCGGACGTTCCGTTCAGGATGCGAGGACGGCTGCCGTGCCGTCCCGAAGACTGCACGCCCACCGCGGTACCACCTCACTTACCGGCGCGGCAGTTTCCTAAGGAACCCCTGCTGCCCCGGCCTCTCATTACTGCTGTGACGGGCTTACCCGTCCGGTTCTACTGGCACAGCCACCCTGCAAGGGGCGCACCGCGCGTTCTTCCGGAAGCTCACCGGTGATTGCCGGGTCATAGCCATTCCTGAGTCTACTATCGACGCGGCATCCTGTGCTATTCGGGTTGCCATCACGCCGCCGTCCTTTCCAACCGTGGAACACCTGGGTCCCCCACCCCGGGACACGCAAGTGGTGGGGCATGGATTAGGGAGGTATTTGCGGGCCGTGCCCGCTGTGCGGCCGGGACCGGCGCTCCAATAATGGACAGATGCGAGCGGTACAGCCATCCGTGCCGGACCTGCAGGCCAGCCCTTTACGCCGGGCGGGCTCCTGGGCCTGCTGGTCTGCCGCGGTCGTCCTGTGGCTGCCTGGAGCCGGGCTGACCGCCGTGCGCCTTGCCGCCGGAGATTCCGGTACCCCGTGGGTCCAGTTGCTGTCCTTGTTTCCTGCCAGCATGTTCCCATCCATGGCCGCGGTGGCTGCCGCGCTGGCCGCCGTAGCGCTGGAACCCGGGGCTGCGCGCACCGTCCTGGCCGTCCTGGCCACCGGCGCCCTGCTTGCCCAGTTACTGATGGTGGCGCCGCGCGTAATTCCGGCGCCCGGGGCCACGCCTCCAGCGTTTCAAGCACCGGGCAGCGCCCTTGCGGCCGGGAGCCAAGCCGCTGGGCAGCGGCTTACCGTGATGGCGCTGAACGTAGGGTCCACGGGCGTGGATGCGGATGCGCTGCTGGACCAGGCCCGGGCACGGAACGTAGACGTCCTTGCCCTTCCCGAACTGGCGCCTGCCGGACTGGAAGACCTTGAGGTGGCAGGAATTGGCGCGGAGCTTCCATACCGGGTCCTCGATGTTGACGGGACAGGCACCGGCAACGCCATCTTCTCCCGTTATCCCCTCCAGCCGATGGCCCGCGTCCCCGGCACGTCCTTCTACCAAACCCGGGCCGTTGCCGCCGTTCCCGGCACCGGTGGCGGGATACAGCTGACCTCGGTCCACGTCGACTCCCCCCGCCCCGGACACACACCTGCCTGGCGTGCGGAACTCGACCAGCTGGCAGGCCTGCACCGGGAACTGCCCGCGGCCCGGCACTCGGTCCTGCTGGGCGACTTCAATGCGGGCCTTGACCACGCCGGGTTCCGTAAGCTCCTCGCGGCCGGCCTGGCCGATGCCGCACAGATCGCCGGAAAGGGCCTGGCACCCACCTGGCCTGCCAACGCGCCGGTGCCCGCCTTCACTGCCATAGACCACATCCTTGTCAGCCGTGGCATCACCGTACTGGGTTTCAGTACCGTTGGATTCCCGGGAACCGATCATGCCGGCGTTGTCGCCACACTGCGCCCGGCCCTGACGTTTGGCCTACTCCGGGCGGAACAGGGCTGACGCAGCACCTTGTATTCCCTAGACTCGGCTCATGACAGCTTCCGGGCGCCCTGCAGGGCGGAGGCGCGCAGCCGCCGTGTGCAGATGGCTGTTCGTTCCCGTCGCCCTGCCGGTGGCGGCAGTGTCGGTGCTGCGGGCATTGCCGGCGGAGTTGCCCGTGCTGGGGGTCCAGCTGGTGGCGTTTACACCGTGGCTGGCTGTGCCGGCAGCCGCAGCACTGCTTGTGTCCTTCCTGGGCCGGAGGCGGTGGCAGCAGGTGGCGGCTGCGGCTTTGCTGGCCTGCCAGGTCTTCTGGCTCTTCCCCATTGATATCCGGGAACCTGCCGCCGAGGCTGCCGGCGGCCGGGTGTCCCTGGTTGCCATGAGCATCAACGCCGAATTGGGCGGCGCGGACGCTGCGGGCATCGTTGGCCTGGTCCGCGAAGGAAACGTGGACCTGCTGGCAGTTGAGGAGTACACGCCCCAACTGGCGCGAAGGCTCACGGTGGCAGGGCTGGACGGACTGCTTCCCCACCGGGTTGCCCATCCCAGGGATGGAGCCGGGGGCAGCGCCATCTACTCCTCGTACAACCTGAAGGAGACCGGCGTGCTCCCCGGCACCCAGTTCACCATGCCGGTGGCCCGCCTGGACCTTGGCGCCGCCAGCCTGAAAGTGGTGGCCGTGCATACTCTGGCCCCGGCAGGCAGCGGCCTCGATCAATGGCGCAGCGACCTGGCCACCGTGGCCGGGGCGGACAACGGTTCAGGCCCCATGCTGCTGGCGGGGGACTTCAACGCCACCTACGACCACCGGGAGTACCGGGCCGTGCTGGCAGGGCAAGGCGGCCAGCGCAGCCTGGTGGACGTGGCGGCGTCATTGGGCAGCAGGCTGGTCCCTACCTGGCCGATGCGCGGCTACCGCCTGCCCGGTATTGCGCTCGACCATCTGGTAACGAGCCCGGACATCAAGGCCTCCGGATACTCGGTCCACCGGGTTGACGGCACTGACCATGCCGCAGTGGTGGCAACCCTGCATCTCCAGGTGCCGTAGTACTCCTGGCCCCTCGGCTTCCGCTGGCGGCTCAGCCCTTTCGGATGAGCTTGTAGTTGGCGGCCTGCGCCACCGGACGGATGACGATCTGGTCCAGGTTGACGTGGTGCGGGACCGAAACGGCGTACCGGACCACGTCGGCCACGTCCTCCGCCGTCAGCGGCTTCTCCACGCCCTGGTACACCTTGCCCGCGGCCTGCGGGTCCCCCAGGCGGTTCAGGGCGAACTCCTCGGTCTGCACCAGGCCTGGCGCCACCTCGATGACACGGAGGTTGTTTTCGGCCTCCTCCAGGCGGAGGGCGTTGGTCAGGGCGTGCTGGCCGAACTTGGCCGCGTTGTAGCCACCGCCGCCCTCGTATGCATCCAGGCCGGCCGTGGAGGTCAGGTTCAGCACGGTCCCCTCGCCGGTGGCCCTCAGCATCGGCAGGAAGGCCCTGGTGAGCTTCATGGTGCCCAGGACGTTGACGCGGTACATCCATTCCCAGTCCTCGGTGCTCGCGTCCCCTACCTTGTCCGCGCCGCGGGCGCCGCCGGCAACGTTGACCAGCGTGTCGATGCCGCCTGCTTCGGTGACCTGGGCAAGGAGCCGGGACACGTCGTCGTCCTCTGCAATGTCTGCTGGAATCGCGACGGCGCCTGTCTCACTTTCCAGGGCCGCCAGGCGTTCGGCCCGGCGCGCCACGGCGAAGACGGTCCATCCGTCCGCGCGCAGGGCACGCACTGCAGCCTCCCCGATTCCGCTGCTCGCCCCGGTTACCAGTGCCGCCTTTTTCTGCAAGTCCTTCGTCATGGCACCACCCTAGCGGGATCAGCCGGCGCGGCGTTCCCGGAGGTAATGGAGCAGGACCAGCGCGTTGTTGGCCTCCGTGTTGCGCGCGGCGTAGAGGAGGGTGACCCGGGGGTGGGCGCGGGCCAGTTCCAGCAGGGTCTCCACGGCCGGGTTGGAGTCCAGTTCCAGCCGGTAGCGTTCGCCGAAATCGGCGAACCGCTCGGGGCGGTGGTTGAACTCCTTGCGCAGCGTGGCGGAGGGTGCCACCTCCTTGAGCCAGAGGTCGACGGCGGCGCTTTCCTTGGGCATCCCCCGCGGCCAGAGCCGGTCCACCAGCACCCGGCAGCCGTCGTCGTCCGCCTGTGGCTCGTAGATGCGCTTGACGCCGAAGGTTTCCCGGAGCTGTCCCATGAGCCGCATGCTACCCGCGTTCGCGGCCGCCTGCGCGGGACGGGTTGGGTGGGATGGAAGCCGGCATGAAAGAATTGCCCAATGGCTGAAGACACGCAGGGTACAGACACGCCCACCACCGCCCCCATCAACGTTCCGGACAAGCCGGGCCTCGAAGGCCTCGAGGCTGCGCTCACCCAGCGCTGGCTGGCCGAGGGAACCTACAAGTTCAACCCCGACACCACCCGGGAGCAGGTCTATTCGATCGACACTCCCCCGCCCACCGCGTCGGGATCCCTGCATGTGGGGCACATGTTCTCCTTCACCCAGACGGACGTCCAGGCGCGCTATATGCGCATGACCGGCAAAAACGTCTTCTACCCCATGGGCTGGGATGACAACGGGCTGCCCACGGAGCGCCGTGTCCAGAACTACTACGGTGTCCGCTGCGATCCCGCCATCCCGTACAACGCCGACTACCGGCCGCCGGCACAGCCTGCCAAGAACCAGCGCGATTTCGACGTCGTGTCCCGCCAGAACTTCATTGAACTGTGCGAGGAACTGGCTGTCGAGGACGAGAAGGTCTTCGAGAACCTGTTCCAGACCCTGGGCCTGTCCGTGGACTGGGACCTGACCTACCGCACCATTGACGACACTTCCCGTGCGGTGTCCCAGCGCGCCTTTCTGGCGAACCTGGCTGCAGGGGACGCTTACATGGCCGAAGCCCCCACGCTGTGGGACGTCACCTTCCGCACCGCCGTTGCGCAGGCTGAGCTTGAGGACCGCGAGGTTCCCGGCGCCTATTACCGCTACCCCTTCTTCACGGAGGACGGCGACAAGGTCTTCATCGAGACCACCCGCCCGGAGTTGCTGGCCGCCTGTGCCGCCTTGGTGGCAAACCCCGACGACGAGCGGTACCAGCCGCTTTTCGGCAAGACTGTGAAGTCCCCGCTGTTCGACGTCGAACTCGAGGTCAAGGCCCACCCGCTGGCCAAGGCGGACAAGGGTTCAGGCATTGCCATGGTCTGCACCTTTGGCGACCTGACCGACGTCACATGGTGGCGGGAACTGCAGCTGCCCACCCGGCCCATCATGGGCCGCGACGGCCGCATCATCGCCGAAGCCCCCGAGTGGATCACCAGCGAAGCCGGCAAGGAGGTATACGCCGCCATCGCCGGGAAGACCGCCTTCTCCGCGAAGGAAGCCGTGGTGGAACTGCTCAAGGAAGCGGACCTGCTGGACGGCGAACCGAAGAAGATCACCCACCCGGTGAACTTCTTCGAAAAGGGCGACAAGCCCCTGGAAGTGGTGACGTCCCGCCAGTGGTACATCCGCAACGGCGGCCGCGACGAGGACCGCCGCGAACGCCTCATCGGCCGGGGCAAGGAGATCGACTTCCACCCGTCCTTCATGCGCTCCCGCTACGAGAACTGGATCGCCGGCCTGAACGGTGATTGGCTGGTTTCCCGGCAGCGGTTCTTCGGTGTGCCCATCCCCGTCTGGTACCCCCTCGATGCGCAGGGCAACCCGGATTACGACAACCCCATCCTGCCCTCCGACGGGCTGCTCCCCGTGGACCCCGCCGCGGATGCCGCCCCGGGCTTCGACGAGGCGCAGCGCGACCAGCCGAACGGCTTCACCGGCGACGCCGACGTCCTGGACACCTGGGCCACGTCCTCGCTGACCCCGCAGATCGTGGGCGGCTGGAGCCGGGACGAGGACCTGTTCGCCAAGGTCTTCCCCTTCGATCTCCGCCCCCAGGGCCACGACATCATCCGTACCTGGCTGTTCTCCTCTGTGGTCCGCGGCGACGCACTCCAGAATTGCGCGCCCTGGAAGCACGCCGCCATCTCCGGCTGGATCCTGGACCCGGACCGCAAGAAGATGTCCAAGTCCAAGGGCAACGTGGTGGTCCCCACGGATGTCCTGAACGAATACGGCTCGGATGCGGTCCGCTACTGGGCTGCTTCGGCGCGGCTCGGCGCGGACACCGCATACGAGATTGCGCAGATGAAGATCGGGCGGCGCCTGGCCATCAAGTTGCTGAACGCCTCCAAGTTCGTGCTGAACCTCGGCGCCACCGAGAACTCTGTGCTTTCGGGCGACCTTAGCGTTCTGACCAATCCCTTGGACCGGGCGCTGCTGGCCCAGCTGGCCGACGTCGTGGCGCAGTCCACCAAGGCGTTCGACAACTATGACTACGCCCGCGCACTGCAGCTCACCGAGTCATTTTTCTGGCAGTTCACGGACGACTACGTTGAGCTGATCAAGGACCGGGCCTACGGAGCAGCCGGCGAAGCGGAACAGGCCTCCGTGCTTGCTGCGCTGGCCACCACCCTGGACACCCTGCTGCGGCTCTTCGCCCCGTTCCTTCCCTTTGCCACGGAGGAAGTCTGGAGCTGGTGGCGCAACGGGTCCGTGCACCGCGCAGAGTGGCCTGCCGCGCTGGAGATCCCCGGCGGGGACACCACCATGCTGGCAACCGTTGGGGTGGCTCTCAGCGGTGTCCGCAAGGCCAAGTCCGAGGCCAAGGTCAAGCAGCGCACCGAAGTTCTGTCGGCAACCATCACGGCCCCGGAGGCGCTGACCGCGCAGCTGCAGGCAGGGCTGGCCGACCTGAAGGCCGCGTCCAACGCCCGTGACATCACGCTGGTGGTGGGCGACGGCGACCTCGCCGTCACCGACGTTGCCCTCGCGGCAAGCGACGAGCCCGCCAAGGCCTGATCCGGGACCTGCTGTTTCCGGACACAGGGGAAGCCCCATCAGCGTATTGCCGTTGGTGGGGCTTCGACTGTTTCGGCCATCCGGTGACGTGCTCTGATGGTCTGGCAGGATCCGCTGAACTTCAGGTCTTACTACCCCGTCACTGGTAGCTTGCATTCGACTTTGCCGATGGCTGCGTCAACTTACATATCACTGAATCTTTGGTTCCTGCGTCCCCTTCTTTCGAAGTGGTAGGAACAATTGTTCTCCCGTGCCGGTCCACGTGCAAGGGCCCCGGGAAAACTACATATGGGTAGTTTTCCCGGAGCCCTTGGCGTCCCGGTTTTGCGGCCTGGAAGGGTCAGCCCGGGCTGGCCGTCACTGGAATTCGGGGCTCTCCGTGCGGCTGCGCTTCAGCTCGAAGAAGTGCGGGTAGGCGGCGATCGCGGTGGTGGCATCCCAGATCCGGCCGGCTTCCTCGCCCCGCGGGATGCGGGTCAGGACCGGCCCAAAAAAGGCGGTTCCGTTGAAGGCAACGACAGGGGTACCGACATCCTGGCCCACCAACGAGATGCCTTCCTCATGGCTGGCCCGTAGCTGCTGGTCGTAGGCGTCAGTCTCTGCGGCATCGGCCAGGGAGGCGGGAAGTCCGCATTCGGCAAGGGCCTTGGTAATGACCGCCGAGCGGTCCTTTTCACCCTGGTTGTGGATCCGGGTACCCATCGCGTCGTAGAGCGGTTTGATGAACTGCGGGCCGTGTTCCTCCCTGGCGGCGATGATGACGCGCACCATGCCCCAGGCGTTGTCCATGGATTCGCGATAGCCCGGGTCCAGGTCCCGTCCCTCGTTCAGGACGGCAAGGCTCATGACGTGCCACTCGGTCTCGATGTCGCGGACGCTTTCCACCTCGCCGATCCAGCGGGAGGTGACCCAGGCAAACGGGCACAGGGGGTCGAACCAGAAATCGGCTTTGTTCTTTGCAGCTGAAGTCACGAAGGTCCTCTCGGTCATGCAGATTTACGGCGTTTGGCCACGTGGGGAATCATGGTGGGTTCGGCCCCCCGCAGGACCACGTCCTCGGTGATCACCACACTGGCAACGTCCTCACGGCTGGGGAGGTCAAACATGACGGGAAGCAGGACTTCCTCAAGGATGGCGCGGAGGCCGCGGGCGCCGGTGCCGCGTTCCAGGGCCTGGTCTGCGATGGCTTCCAGGGCGGTGTCGTCAAAGACCAGTTCCACGCCGTCGATCTGGAACATCTTCTGGTACTGCTTCACCAGGGCGTTCTTAGGGGTGGAAAGGATCTGGATCAGGGCATCCCGGTCCAGGTTTGACACCGTGGTGATCACGGGGAGCCGGCCGATGAATTCCGGGATGAGTCCGAACTTGAGCAGGTCCTCCGGCATGACCTCGCCGTAAGAGTCGACCTTCTTGCTGGCCTCGTTGAGCGGAGCACCGAAGCCGATTCCCTTGCGGCCGGAACGGGACCCGATGATCTCCTCCAGGCCCGCGAAGGCGCCTGCCACGATGAACAGGACGTTCGTGGTGTCAATCTGGATGAATTCCTGGTGCGGGTGCTTCCGTCCGCCCTGCGGCGGGACCGAAGCCACGGTTCCCTCCAGGATTTTCAGGAGGGCCTGCTGCACGCCTTCACCGGAGACGTCACGGGTGATGGAGGGGTTCTCGCTCTTGCGTGAGATTTTGTCGATCTCATCAATGTAGATGATGCCCTGCTCGGCCTTCTTGACGTCGTAATCAGCGGCCTGGATGAGTTTGAGCAGGATGTTCTCCACGTCCTCACCCACATAGCCGGCCTCAGTCAGGGCGGTGGCGTCGGCCACGGCGAACGGCACGTTCAGCCGGCGGGCGAGGGTTTGCGCCAGGTAGGTCTTGCCGCAGCCGGTGGGGCCGATCAGGAGGATGTTGGACTTGGCAATCTCGACGTCGTCGTGGTGGCCGCCGTCCCCCAGGCTCCCGGACTTGGGGGCATGGCCCGCCTGGATGCGCTTGTAGTGGTTGTAGACCGCGACGGCGAGGGAGCGTTTTGCGGGCTCCTGGCCGATGACGTATTCCTGCAGGAAGTCGAAGATTTCACGCGGCTTGGGCAGTTCGAAGCTGCCAAGATCGGCGACCTCCGCCAGCTCTTCTTCGATGATTTCGTTGCACAACTCGATGCATTCATCGCAGATGTAGACACCGGGCCCGGCAATGAGCTTGCGCACCTGCTTCTGGCTCTTTCCGCAGAAAGAGCACTTCAGCAGATCCGTGCTCTCGCCAATCCGAGCCATATGTGAACCCCTTAGTATCCTGCTGCCAGGCAGCCCTGCACCATTGCTGAAATCGTCCGGGCCAGCGTGGACCGGTTTGTGACACCATCCACTCTAGGTCACATTCGCCCCCAAGGGTGGAAAGAAAAGGCCGGTGCGGCCAAATCACCTGGGCCGCACCGGCTTTCCGTACTGCTACCGCGTGATCGCCTGGGGCTTGATCTTGCGTGAATCGAGCACCTGGTCGATGAGGCCGTATGCCTGGGCCTCCTCGGCGGTGAGGATCTTGTCTCGCTCAATGTCGTTGTTGACCTGCTCGGACGTGCGGCCCGAGTGCTGCGCAAGGGTGTCCTCGAGCCAGGAGCGCATGCGCATGACCTCTGCCGCCTGGATTTCCAGGTCGGAAGCCTGGCCGCCCTGGCCGCCGGAGAGTGCGGGCTGGTGGATCAGGACGCGGGCGTTGGGCAGGGCCAGCCGCTTGCCGGGGGTACCGGCCGCCAGCAGGACCGCAGCCGCGCTGGCGGCCTGGCCCAGGCAAACGGTCTGGATCTCGGGGCGGATGTACTGCATGGTGTCGTAGATCGCCGTCATGGCCGTGAACGAGCCACCCGGGGAGTTGATGTAGAGGGTGATGTCGCGGTCCGGGTCCGTGGACTCGAGGACCAGCAGCTGCGCCATGATGTCGTCGGCGGAAGCGTCGTCCACCTGCACGCCGAGGAAGATGATGCGGTCCTCGAAGAGCTTGGTGTACGGGTCCTGGCGCTTGAAGCCGTAGGGAGTGCGTTCCTCGAACTGCGGCAGAACGTAGCGGCTGGACGGAAGATTGCCGGCTGACCACCCGAAGTTGTAGTTCATTGTGTTTGCTCCTGATCGAAGGGGTTCTTGATGCCGGTTAGTTCTGGGAGGCTGATTCGCCGGAGGAATCGTTGGACGTTCCGCCGCCGCCTGCGACGGAGCCGGCGTGCGCGGCGATCTTGTCGAAGAAGCCGTATTCGAGGGCCTCGGTGGCGGTGAACCACTTGTCGCGGTCGTTGTCCTTGAGGATGGTCTCCACGGTCTGGCCGGTCTGGTCGGCGGTCAGTTCAGCCATGACCTTCTTCATGTGCAGGATGAGTTCGGCCTGGATCTTGATGTCGGACGCGGTGCCGCCGATGCCGCCGGACGGCTGGTGCATCAGCACGCGGGCGTTGGGCGTGGCGTACCGCTTGCCCTTGGTGCCTGAGGAGAGCAGGAACTGGCCCATGGACGCTGCCAGGCCGGTGGCAACGGTGACAACGTCGTTGGGGATGAACTGCATGGTGTCGTAGATGGCCATGCCTGCGGTGACGGAGCCGCCGGGCGAGTTGATGTAGAGGTAGATGTCCTTTTCCGGGTTCTCGGCCGAGAGCAGGAGCAGCTGCGAGCAGATTGCGTTGGCGTTGTCGTCACGCACCTCCGAGCCCAGCCAGATGATCCGCTCCTTGAGAAGGCGGTTGTAAATGTAGTTGTCCTGGGCTGCAGGATCGACGGTCGCCATCCGGGGGGCCTCTGAGTGCTGTGACATGTTTACTTACCTCTCGCTGGTGACGGTGACATCACTGAAAATCACTACTTGGACACTAACCGGTTTCCCTTGGGTTTTGTTCGCGCACCGACGGCTGTTCGCTGACGGCGCACGATCGCCGAACCGGTGGCGTGCTGCTGCAGCTTGAACGCGAACGGCCCCCGGATCGGAGTGATCCAGGGGCCGTGCTGCGGGTCTGTTAGGACTAGGCCTTGGCCTCTGCCGTGGCGTCCTCGGCTTCGACAGCCTCGGCCTCGCCGGCGTCCGTGGAGTCAGCCTCGGCTGCTTCAGCGGCCGGAGCTTCCTCTTCCCCGCCGGGGCGGACGAAGTCGCTCAGGTCAACAGCCTTGCCCTCGGTGTCGGTCACCGTGGCCTGGCCCAGGACGACGGCCAGGGCCTTGCGGCGGCGGACCTCGGAAACCATCATGGGGACCTGGCCGCTCTGGTCGATGATCTGGGCGAACTGGTTCGGGTCCATGCCGTACTGGCTGGCCGTGGTGACGATGTAGTCGATCAGCTCGTTCTGGCTGACGTCGACTTCTTCCTTCTCCGCGATGGCGTCGAGGATGATCTCGTTCTGGAAGGCGCGGGCCGTGTTGGCACGGACCTCTTCGCGGTGCTCCTCGGTGTCGTGCTCGCCGTCACCGTGGCCGTTGCCCTCCTGGAAGTGGGCTTCGAGCTGCTCTTCAACCACTGAGTCCGGGACGGGAACCTCGACGAGTTCCACCAGCTTGTCCAGGACCTTGTCGCGGGCTTCGACGCCCTGCTCCACGATCTTGGAGTCCGCAGCCTGCTTGGCGAGGTCGTCACGCAGTTCGGCGAGGGTGTCGAACTCGGAGGCAAGCTGGGCGAAGTCGTCGTTCGCCTCGGGCAGTTCGCGTTCCTTGGCGGCCTTGACGACAACCTTGACCTGGGCTGCTTCGCCGGCGTGGTCGCCGCCCACCAGGGTGGTGTCGAAGATGGCGTCCTCGTCGGCGCTGAGCCCGGTGACGGCCTCGTCCATGCCCTCGAGCATGGTGCCGGCGCCTACCTGGTAGGACAGGCCGGCAGCGGAGTCGACCTCTTCGCCGTCGATGGTGGCGGTGATGTCGATGGTGAGGAAGTCACCGTCGGCGGCGGGGCGGTCCACGGACTTCAGGGTGCCGAAGCGGCCGCGCAGTTCGTCAAGGGCCTTGTCCACGTCTTCGTCGGAGGACTCGGCTGCAGCAACCTCAACCTTGATGCCGGCGTAGTCCGGCAGTTCGATTTCGGGGCGGACGTCAACCTCGGCGGCGAACTTCAGGCCGCCGTCCGTTGCGGAGGGGTCCGGCACCTCGGTGATTTCCACCTCGGGGCGGCTCAGGGGACGGATTCCGGACTCCTGCACGGCAGCCTGGTACCAGCCGTTGAGGCCCTCGTTGATGGCGGTCTCCAGGACGTAGCCGCGGCCGACGCGCTGGTCGATGAGCTTGGCGGGAACCTTGCCTTTACGGAACCCTGGGACCTGGATCTGCGAGGCAACAGTCTTGTAGGCCGAGTCGATGCTGGGCTTCAGTTCCTCAAAGGGGACCTCAACATTGAGCTTGACCCGCGTGGGGGTGAGGTTCTCGACAGCGCTCTTCACGGTCTAAGTACTCCTGGGATTGTTGGATGGGTTTCTGCAAACGCGTTGGATGTCCAGGCCTGCTGGTCCTGGCCGCAGAGTCGGGGTGACAGGATTTGAACCTGCGACTTCCTGCTCCCAAAGCAGGCGCTCTAGCCAAGCTGAGCTACACCCCGTAAGTGCACAGGCAAGTCTACGGTGATACGCGTCGCGAATGCACATTTGACACGTAGGCCATGGATTAGGTTTAGTTGTATCCGGCCTGAACAGCCAGCCCGGAGTTTCCGCTGAAGAACGGATCTTCCTTCGGGGACGTAGCTTAATGGTAAAGCCTCAGTCTTCCAAACTGATTACGCGGGTTCGATTCCCGTCGTCCCCTCCAGCCAAACAACAAAGGCCCCTCGCCCGAGGGGCCTTTTTCGTGCGTGCTTTGCTACTCCCGCGGCTGCTGGCAGAAGGGGCACCAGTAGAGGTTGCGCCCGGCCAGTTCTGCAATCAGGACCAGGGTGCGGCAGACCCTGCAGGGCAGGCCGTGCCGCTTGTAGACGTAATGGACGTCGTCGCGGTGGGGGAAGTGCGCGCTTTTGGGCGGCACTGGCATCCCCGCGGCTGCCGCCTTGGCGGCGGTGGTGCCGTCGAGCGTCCAGTACTTGGGCGGGGTGGTGATGATCCGCCCATCGGCGACGCCGTCGTTCATGACAGCGACGATGTCGCGCCACAGCCTGCGGGCATCGTTGTCCGGCAGTGCGGTTCCGGGCAGCAACGGATCGAGGCGGCGGCGGAACAGGACTTCGGCGCGGTAGACGTTCCCGACGCCGGCAATCACCTTTTGGTCCATGAGCAGCGCCGCGAGCGGGGTCTTGCGCGCCCTGAGATTCGCCGCGAACCGGCCGGCGTCACCGCGCAGGTTCCGCAGCGGGTCTGGCCCCAGCCGCGCCAGCACGGCGTCCGCCTCCGCCGCGGTGATGGTTTCACAGGTGGTGGCACCGCGAAGGTCCGCCCAGCCGTGGCTTCCGGCCAGCCTGACACGCACGGCCCCGACGGGTGCCGGGGGGCCTGCGTAAGGTACGCCGCCGTCGTCGTCCCCGTCAGCGAACGCCTCCTGCTCCCCCACCCGCCGCGGGGCGCCGATGCTGGAGGCTCCGCTGAACGTGCTGTCTCCGCCAAAGCTCCAGGCGCCATAGAGGCCCAGGTGGACGTGCAGTACCAGCGAGTTGTCGAAATGCAGGAACAGGTGCTTGCCGTGCGCCTCCGCAGCGACCATGGTGCGGCCGTCCAGCAGCGCCGCTCCCCCGCTGAACCTGCCTTGCGGACTGGAAACAGCAAGCGTCTCGCCGGCGAAGACATCGCCGAACTGCCGGGCCAGCCTCCGGACGGAATGGCCTTCAGGCACTACTCGATGACCTCACCGGTTGCCTCATAGGCGGCGATCTTGCCGATCCTGCGGACATGGCGCTCGTCATTGCTGAACGGTTCGGCCAGGAACGCTTCAATCAGTTCAGTGGCTTCTTCCACCGAGTGCTGGCGGCCGCCCACCGCCACGACGTTCGCATCGTTGTGCTCGCGGGCCAGGGTTGCGGTGGAGAGGTTCCAGGCGAGGGCGGCGCGGATGCCCTTGACCTTGTTGGCCGCGATCTGCTCGCCGTTTCCGGATCCGCCCAGCACGATGCCGAGGGCGTGGACGCCGGCCTGCTGGTCCGCCACGACGGCGAGGGCGGCGTTGATGCAGAACGACGGGTAGTCGTCCTGGGCGTCATAGACCTTGGGCCCGTGGTCCACCACCTCGTACCCCTTCCCGGTCAGGTGGGACACCAGGTGGGCGCTGAGCTCCATGCCGGCGTGGTCGGTGGCGATATGGACCCGCGGGAAGGCAGGGGAAGTTGTCACGTGCAATTTCCGTTCGGTTGTGGGAGCTGGGCCAGCCGGTTGGAGGCCGGCACGACACCGATAAGGATACTAGGACTGCTGCCCGTCAGAACTCGGGCTGTCCGCCGGAAGGGGGCGGGCCACCGCCCGGCCGCGTCCTGGCGGCCACCCGGGTGAGGACTTCGGCCAGCCGTGCGGCTGAGGCCGGGCTGCCGCCACTGACGGCCAGCCGCTGGCCGTCAGTCTTGCTGACAACGACGGCGGGGCCGCTGCTGACGAGCATGGCGGCGGTCCCGCCGTGGTGCCGGTAGCCCCACCCGCCATAGTCCGCGGCTTTTACGTCCGCGGCACTGGCGCCCGAAATCGCGTCGGCGGGGACGTCCATGACCGGGACCACTCCGGCAAGCATGACCCTCAGCCCGCGCCGGTCCGCCCTGACACGGGCGAAGAGGAAGGCGGCGCCGATGACGGCCAG
Organism: Pseudarthrobacter defluvii; assembly: GCF_030816725.1. Lineage (NCBI taxonomy): Bacteria > Bacillati > Actinomycetota > Actinomycetes > Micrococcales > Micrococcaceae > Pseudarthrobacter > Pseudarthrobacter defluvii. The sequence goes on along the minus strand of NZ_JAUSYG010000001.1, from coordinate 1,693,861 downwards.
GACAACCAGGAGGATCCCCAGCCACGGGACCACCACGGCAATCAGGGCTGCCGGAAACAGGGACGCGATGGCAATCATCACGAACACGGAGCTCCGTGCGTGGACCCAAAGCCTCATGCTGTCCCGGGCAAGGTCGGGATCCAGCTCCCGGGCGATGGCGATCTGCAGCGCCCTGTCGTCATCCGGTGACCATTGCCGGTCAGCCTTGTACACCATGCCCATGGCGACGCCGAGCGATACCGCGGCACCGCTTCCGAGGGCGAGGACGGTCATGTCCACGTGCGACTCCCGGGCGTCGGCAAGCCCGGTTTGGCCAATCAGCCCGGCGGCAAGGGCGGAGGTGATGAAGAGGCTGAGGAACAGCCCCGCACCCATCATGATCCGCCGCATCATCACCGGCCGGCCCAGCGGCACTGCCTGCAGCAGGACCAGCCAGCCGGCCGCGACAACTCCCGCGGCACCAACCCCTACATAGGCGCCAAACGGCGCAAAGGCGGCACCGCCGTCGTCCGTCCATTGGATAGCGACTGGCTCCGGAAGCTCCGGACGCAGCAGGAACGCACAGTAGACGAAGGCAGCGGCCAGCACGACGGGGAACCCGACGGCGAACCGCAGGGCCTTGGTGTCCACCGAATCCAGCAGCTTTCCCATGTATTTAACGCTACCCCTGCAGCCGTCCGGCCAATCGCCCGGCCCGGGGACGCAACCGCTGTGACCTGCGCAACTTGCCAAGGACTGCAGGGATGGAAGAATGCATCACAGTGCCGGAACCGGGACCACCGGCCGGCAGCCGAAACTTCTCTGGAGGACCTCCTTTGCCAGGCATGAACCTGACGCGCGCCGAAGCCCGTGAGCGCGCCGAACTGATCACCGTCGAGTCCTACGATGTCAGCCTTGACCTGACCCGGGGCGGAGAGGTCTTTGGCAGCACCACCACGGTGGCATTCACAGCGGCGCCGGGATCGTCCAGCTTCATCGACGCAGTCACGCGGACAGTGCACAGCGTGACCCTCAACGGCCGCAGCCTTGATCCGGCCACCGTGTCCGACGGCGTGCGGATCCAGTTGCCGGACCTGGCGGAGCACAACGAACTGACCGTGGTGGCCGACATGCCGTACATGAACACCGGCGAAGGCCTGCACCGGTTCGTGGATCCGGTGGACAACGAGGTCTACCTCTATACACAGTTCGAGGTTCCCGATTCCCGGCGGATGTTTACGGTCTTCGAACAGCCCGACTTGAAGGCAACCTTCGCCTTCACGGTCACCGCGCCGTCGCACTGGGACGTGATCTCCAACTCCCCCACACCCGCGCCCGTGGAGGCCGGGCCCGCCGAAGACGGCTCGGCCCGGTCCGTGTGGACGTTCGCGCCGACGCCCCGGCTGTCCTCCTACGTCACGGCCCTGATTGCCGGCCCCTACCAGTCCGTCCGCAGTGAAGTCACCAGCTCTGACGGCCGCGTGGTCCCGCTCGGCGTCTTCGCCCGGAAGTCGCTGATGCAGTACCTGGATGCTGACAACATCTTCGAGCTCACGCGGCAGGGCTTCGGGTTCTTCGAGGCGCAGTTCGGCTGCCCGTACCCGTTCGAAAAGTACGACCAGCTGTTCGTGCCGGAGTTCAATGCCGGCGCCATGGAGAACGCCGGGGCGGTGACCATCCTGGAAGGCTACGTATTCCGCAGCAAGGTCACCGGGGCCCAGATCGAGCGGCGCGCCATCACCGTGCTGCACGAACTGGCGCACATGTGGTTCGGCGACCTGGTGACCATGCGCTGGTGGAACGACCTGTGGCTTAACGAGTCCTTCGCCGAATACATGTCCCACCTGGCCGCCGTGGAGGCCACATCGTTCACCAGCGCCTGGACCACCTTCGCCTCCGTGGAGAAGTCCTGGGCCTACCGCCAGGACCAGCTGCCCACCACGCACCCCATCTTCGCCGAGATCAACGACCTGCAGGATGTTGAGGTCAACTTCGACGGCATCACCTACGCCAAGGGCGCCTCGGTGCTGCGGCAACTGGTGGCCTGGGTGGGGCCGGAACAGTTCATGGCAGGCGTCCGCGAGTACTTCGCCAAGCACTCGTGGCAGAACACCGAACTCCAGGACCTGCTGGTGGAGCTGGAAAAGGCCAGCGGCCGCGACCTGGACGGCTGGGGCCGGCAGTGGCTGGAGACAGCCGGCGCCAACACCCTTGCTCCCGAGCTGGACGTGGACTCCGACGGGAAGCTGCGGTCCTTCGCCATCCTGCAGTCCGCGGTTCCCGAGTGGCCCACCCTCCGCCCGCACCGCCTGGCGGTGGGGTTTTACAACCTGGACGACGGCGGCAAGCTCACGCGGGTGCACCGCGAGGAGCTGGACGTCGACGGCGAACGCACCGAGGTGCCGGCGTTGGCCGGCCTGGCGCAACCGGACCTGGTCCTGATCAACGACGACGACCTCGCCTACGCCAAGGTGCGGCTGGACCCGGCGTCCTTGGCAACGGCCACCGCGCACCTCAAGGATTTCGCCGAGAGCCTGCCCCGGACCCTGGTGTGGAACTCCGCATGGGACGCGGCCCGGGACGGTGAGACACCGGCCCGCAAGTATGTGGAGCTGATCCTGGCCAACGTCGCCGCGGAGACGGACTCCTCGGTGATCCTGGTCCAGCTCCGCCAGCTGGCCACCACCCTCAACTTCTACGTGGCCGAGGAACACCGTGAGGCCACCGCGGTGGCGGCGGCGGACCGGCTGTGGGAACTGGCGTCGGCCGTTCCGGCCGGTTCCGACGGACAGCTGCAGTTCGTTAAAGCCTTCGCCCTCCTGGCGCGCAGCGCGTCCCAGCTGGACCGGGTGGCAGGCCTGCTGGACGGGTCCGCTGCCCTGGAGGGGCTGAGCCTGGACCAGGACCTGCGGTGGGAACTGGTGGCCTCGCTGGTGGCCGGCGGCCGGATGGGACAGGACGGCATCGACGCGGAACTCCAGCGGGACAACACCTCCAGCGGACAGAATGCCGCTGCGCTGGCCAAGGCCGCCATCCCCACCCCGGAGGCAAAGGCCGCGGCCTGGGAATCGATCGTGGTCAAGGGCGAGCTGTCCAACGCGCTGCAGGGATCGGCAGTGACCGGCTTCATGCGGGTCCTGGACCGCTCCCTCCTGGAGCCGTACTCCGAAAAGTACTTCGCGGCTGTCCCGGGCATCGTGGCAACCCGCACGCACGCACTCGCCCAGCAGATCGTCGTCGGCCTCTACCCGGCCCTGCTGACCACGCAGGCCACCATCGACCGTACTGACGGGTTCCTCGCGTCGCTGCCAGCCGAAAGCGCCGCGCTGCGGCGCATGATGCTGGAAAACCGCGACGGCGTTGCCCGCGCCCTGCGTGCGCGTGCCGCCGACGTCGTGGCCGAGGGCAGCCCGGAGTGAGCCTCGGTGAACACCGGTACGCCCTGGCAGTCCAGTGGACCGGCAACCGGGGTGACGGCACCTCGTCCTACCGGGGCTATTCGCGGGACCACGATGTGCTCATCCCGGGCCTTCCGGTCCTGAAGGGCTCGGCGGATCCCACTTTCCACGGGGACCGGGAACGCTACAACCCGGAGCAGCTCCTCCTGGCTGCACTGACGCAGTGCCACATGCTGTCCTACCTGCATGTGGCGGTGAAGCACGGTGTGGTGGTCACGGACTACCGGGACGAGGCCACGGGGCTGATGCGGCTCAACCGGGACGGCAGCGGCCAGTTCGAACGGGTTGTCCTGCATCCGCACGTGACGGTGGCCGACGCCGGCATGGCCGAACTTGCGGCATCGCTGCACCATGAAGCCAACCAGGTCTGCTTCATTGCCCGCAGCGTGAATTTTCCGGTGGAGCACCAGCCGGAGACGGTGGTGGCCTAACTTCCCGCTTCGCTGCGGAGCAGGTCCACAAGCCTTTGCTCCGTGGCGGGTGCCAGGCCGGCCTTCCGGGGCCGGTCAAGTCCTCGGACGCGTTCGTCATCCAGCGTGTCCGCCAGGGTTTCCCGCCACGGCCGCAGCACCATGCCGGCTGCTTTGGCTGCGGCGTTGCTGCGGGCCATGAAGCCCTCGTGGTGCGGCGGCAGCCAGAGCGGAAGGGAATCGGGCCCGGCCCAGTAGTTGACCCCCTGTTCCACGAGCCAGTCTTCCTTGGCAGTGATAGTGGTGGCGTTGGCCGCGGACCCCTCGCGGCAGGCACTGACGAGGTCTGCAAAGGGCACCTGTTCCCCCATGGCGTTCAGGGGGCCGGTGGTTCCCTGTTCGGCTGCGCGCAGGATCCAGGCCGCCAGGTCCCGGACGTCGATCACCTGCGTGGGCTGCGGGCCGATGTCCGGGACGAGCACGGGTCCCGGGTTCCGGGCGAAGCGGCCAGGCCAGTAGCCGTACCGGTCCGTGGGATCGCCGGGGCCGCTGACCAGGCCGGCGCGGCACAGGTGGGCCGCGCCGTTCGTGGCCGCCTGGGTGGCCTCCTCTATGGCTGCCTTTGACTCGCCATAGAGTTCCGGACTGAAAGGCACCTCTGCCGGCAACGGCGGCAGCAGCGGCGCGTCCTCCGCCGCGCCGGGCGTGGAGTGCTCGGCGTAGGCTGAGCTGCTGGAAACAAAGGTCCAGTGCCCGGCGCTGCCGGCCAGGGATGCAAGGGCCTCCCGCGCGGGTTTGGGATCCCGCGCGACCTCGATCACCGCGTCCCATTCGCCGGCAACCTCCGCGTAGGCAGCCTGGCCTGTTGAACGGTCCGCCCTGACCCATGCGGCCCCGCGCGGCGGCTCACCGGATGTTCCCCGCGCGAGGCAGGTGACGTCGTGCCCGGCGGCGACCGCCTGCATAACAATGTCCTTGGAGAGGAAGGCTGTTCCGCCGAGGATGAGGATGCGCATTGGTCCACGGTACGGCGATAGGGTTGAAAGAGAACAGAGCAATATCCCAAGGAGCTACTTCCCCCCATGGTCAGCATGTTGTCCATCCTTCCCGACGCCGCGAGCCAGCCGTCCGGCGTAAGCGTCCCTGGCATCGTGATCAGCCTGGGCGTCGGCGTTGCCGTCTGGCTCGTGGCCACCTTCATCATTTCCCGCATCACCAGGCGGGTGGCCTCGGGAAGCAATTTCTTCAAGAAGCCCACGTTCAAATGGGCGGCTCCGGCCTTCCGCGCCCTGGACCACGAACGCCGCGTGCAGCGTGCCGAGACCATCGGTTCACTGCTCAACAGCGTGGTGGGCGTGCTGGTGGTGATCATCACCGGCATGTACGTGCTGCAGAACCTGGACATCAACATCGCGCCGCTGCTCACCAGCGTGGGAATCCTCGGTGTGGCCATCGGCTTCGGCGCCCAACAGCTGATCCGCGACTTCCTGGCCGGGATCTTCATTACCATTGAGGACCAGTACGGGATCGGTGACGTGATCGAAACCAGCGAAGTGGTGGGCGTGGTGGAGTCCATGGGGCTGCGGATCACCCGCGTCCGCTCGGACGACGGCGCCATCTGGTACCTGCGCAACGGCGAGATTCTGCGCGTGGGCAACCGGTCCCAGGGACGCTACGTTCCGCTGCATGAGTCCGACGACGGGACCACCGACCAGGGCTCGGCACACGTTGAGACCAAGAAAACAGACCAGAAAGCCGGGGACTAGCATGTCGCTTCCCATCGAGCCGCGCCCCGGGCAGCGGCCCCAGTTGATGCAGAATGATCCGTTCAGCAAGCCGGCCTACACCGACAGCTTCTACGACGCGGTGGGCGGCCACGAGACCTTCGTGAAGCTGATCGACGTCTTTTACGACGGCGTGGCTACCGATCCCGTGCTGCGGCCGATGTACCCGGAAGAGGATCTTGCCCCGGCGAAGCGCCGGTTCCTGATGTTCCTCGAGCAGTACTGGGGCGGACCCACGACATACGGGGAGGAGCGAGGCCACCCTCGCCTGCGGATGCGGCACATGCCGTTCAAGGTCACGCCCGAGGCAAAGGACCGGTGGCTGTTCCACATGCGCACCGCCGTGGACGCCCTGCAGTTGCCTTCGCTTTACGAAGGCACGCTGTGGGACTACATGGAGCGGGCCGCCTTGTCGATGGTGAACAGCCCCTCCGGCTCCTGACATTTTAGGGCCGGGGCTGACACTGCCCCGGCCACCTGGGGCTAGAGCAGGCCGCTGCCGGTCCTGGCCAGGACGTGGCCGCGCGGGCCAGTCAGCCGGAACCAGCGGCCGGTCCGGTAGAGCTTCTGGTCACCGTCACCAAGGAACCCCAGCACGAAGGCTGCGAAAGCCGCACCGGCGGGCAGGCCGGCGTCGTCAAGTTCCCGGCCCCAGACCGCTGCCCGGGCGTTGTTGACGATCAGGGCGCCCGGCTTGTCCGGTACGATCCCGGCGACTTCGGCGATGCCTGCCTCTGCCGCAGCCCGAAGACGGGCGTCGCTGACGGACCCCAACAGCTCCCATCCGCCCCGTGGGGCGCCTACTCCTGTCCACGACTCGGTGACGGTGGTGGGCGGAACCGGCAATTCGACGTCGTTCTCCCCCGCATGTGCCAGCCGGTCCAGGACGGATGACAACGCCACGGTGACATCTGTTCCGGAGGGTTCCGCCAGGGCCATGGTGCGCAGGCCCAGGATGGTGGGGGTTGATTCACCCAGGAGCCTGGGCCGCAGGACACAGACGTAGGCGGCGAGGACGGAGCCGGCGGCCTGGAGGCGGATGGCTCCGCCGTCGTCAATGGCCTTGGCCCGGGTGGCAAACGTCTTCAGGTCGGCCAGATCCCGGGGATCGGCGAAACGGAAGGACGAGGTGAGAAGTTCAGACACACCTTAGACACTACCGGCTGCGCCCCGGTTGAGCGGTTCCCGCGGCGCCGTCTAGAGTCGGACCATGACTGAAGCCGAAGCCGGACTGCTGGCGCCGCCAAGCGGAGACCCCACCTCATCACTGATCGAACTGCTGGACCTTGGTGAGCTGGAGGGCGCCCGGACGGACGAGGATATCTTCCTGGGCCCCTCCCAGCAGCAGCCGCATCACAGGGTGTTCGGCGGGCAGGTCCTGGCGCAGTCTCTTGTGGCAGCCACCAGGACCGTGGATCCGGAACGGTTTGTCCACTCCATGCACGGCTACTTCCTGCGGCCCGGTGACGCCAACAAGCCCATCACCTTCGGGGTGCAGCGGCTGCGCGACGGCCGGTCCTTCTCCGCCAGGCGAGTCCACGCCTACCAGGAGGGCGTGCCCATCCTGTCAATGATTGCCTCCTTCCAAGGTGAAGACGAGGGCATTGACCACTCCTCCGCCATGCCCGCCGGGATCCCGGACCCTGAGTCGCTGCCCAGCACGGCTGACCTGCTGGGAAAGTTCGACCACCCGGTGGCCCGGCACTGGGCCTATGAGCGGCCCTTCGACATCCGGCACGTCGACCCGCCGCTGTACGTGTCCGCAAACGGACCGCGGGAGGCCCGCAACGCCGTCTGGATGAAGACCTTCGGCCCCATGCCGGATGACTCCAACCTGCACCGCGCGGCCTTGGCCTACGCCAGCGACTACACGCTGCTCGAGTCGATCCTTCGGCGGCACGGCCTGAACTGGACCAGCCCCGGCATGAACGTCGCCAGCCTGGACCACGCCATGTGGTGGCACCGCCCGGCAAGGGTGGATGAATGGCTGCTCTACGTCCAGGAGTCCCCGAGCGCGCACGGCGCCCGCGGGCTGGCGACCGGCAGGATTTTCAACCGGGAGGGCCAGCACGTCGCTTCTGTGGCGCAGGAGGGGATGGTCCGCGTTCCCGCCCTTCCGGAAGGCGACTGAATCCGGTCCTCCCCGCGGCGGGCATCAGTAAGGCCGGCACCAGGTGGACAAATTCCATCTGGTGCCGGCCTTACTTCTTGTACAACGCGCCTCCCGCCGGGCTGCCGCCAGGCGGCGGGTCGAGGCTAGTCGCGGGTGAGGCGCCGGTGGGTGACGCGGTGCGGCTTGGCAGCATCCGGGCCCAGCCGCTGGACCTTGTTCTCCTCATAGGATTCAAAGTTGCCCTCGAACCAGTACCACTTGGAGGGGTTCTCGTCGTCGCCTTCGTAGGCCAGGATGTGGGTGGCCACCCGGTCCAGGAACCACCGGTCGTGAGAGACCACCACGGCGCAGCCGGGGAACTCCAGCAGCGCGTTTTCCAGGCTGCTGAGGGTTTCGACGTCGAGGTCGTTGGTGGGTTCGTCGAGGAGCAGCAGGTTTCCGCCCTGCTTCAGGGTCAGGGCGAGGTTCAGCCGGTTCCGCTCACCGCCGGAGAGGACACCGGCCTTCTTCTGCTGGTCCGGTCCCTTGAAGCCGAATGCGGCCACGTAGGCGCGGGACGGCATTTCAACGTTGCCCACCTGGATGAAGTCCAGCCCGTCCGAGACAACTTCCCACAGGGTCTTGTTGGGGTCGATGCCGCCACGGCTCTGGTCCGCGTAGGAGATCTTGACGGAGTCGCCGATCTTCAGGTCACCGCCGTCGAGCGGCTCGAGGCCGACGATGGTCTTGAACAGGGTGGTCTTGCCCACGCCGTTGGGGCCGATGACGCCCACGATTCCGTTGCGGGGCAGGGTGAAGGACAGTCCGTCGATCAGGACCCGGTCCTCGAAGCCCTTCTGGAGGTTCTTGGCCTCCAGGACCAGGCCGCCCAGGCGCGGTCCCGGCGGAATCTGGATCTCTTCGAAGTCAAGCTTGCGGGTGCGGTCGGCTTCGGCGGCCATTTCCTCGTAGCGGGCCAGGCGGGCCTTCGACTTGGTTTGGCGGCCCTTGGCGTTGGAGCGTACCCACTCGAGTTCCTCTGAGAGGCGCTTGGCCTGCTTGGCGTCCTTCTTGCCCTGGATTTCCAGGCGGGCGCGCTTCTTCTCCAGGTAGGTGGAGTAGTTGCCTTCGTAGGGGTACAGGTGGCCGCGGTCCACTTCGGCGATCCATTCAGCCACGTGGTCCAGGAAGTACCGGTCGTGGGTGACGGCAAGGACGGCACCGGGGTAGTTCGAAAGGTGCTGTTCGAGCCACAGGACGCTTTCGGCATCCAGGTGGTTGGTGGGCTCGTCGAGGAGCAGCAGGTCCGGCTTCTGCAGGAGGAGCTTGCAGAGCGCTACGCGGCGGCGCTCACCGCCGGAGAGGTTGGTGACGTCGGCATCGGCCGGCGGGCAGCGCAGCGCATCCATGGCCTGCTCCAGCTGGGAGTCGAGGTCCCACGCGTCGGCGGCGTCGATCGCTTCCTGCAGCTTGCCCATCTCCTCCAGGAGGGTGTCGTAGTCAGCATCGGGGCTGGCCATCTCCTCGGAGATCTCGTTGAAGCGCTGGATCTTGCCGTAGATCTCGCCAACGCCTTCCTGGACGTTGCCCAGGACGGTCTTTTCCTCGTTGAGGGGCGGTTCCTGCATCAGGATGCCCACGCTGTATCCGGGGCTGAGCCTGGCCTCACCGTTGGAGGGCGTGTCCAGCCCGGCCATGATCTTGAGGATGGTGGACTTACCGGCACCGTTTGGGCCCACAACACCAATCTTGGCGCCCGGGAAGAAGGACATGCTTACGTCATCAAGAATGAGTTTTTCGCCAACGGCCTTGCGGGCCTTGGTCATTGTGTAGATAAATTCCGCCATGGTCTCAAATCTAGTGGGTCGGCGTGCAGAACTCACATTTTGACCCCGTCAGCCAGCGCGGTCAGGACCCGACGAAGCACTTCCCGCTGGCCAGTACCGGAAGGACAGTCACCGTCACGGCGCCTTCACGCACCTGACCGATCACACAGTCCTTGCCCTGCAGCACCGCCGCCTCGATTGCGTCCGCCTCCAGCCCGGTGGGCGTACGGCTTTGCGAGACCTGGAGAACCGCCGGCGCAATACCGGCGCCGGCCAAGGCTTCGCTGACCTGGCTTGTGGCAGGCTTTGGTGTTCCCGCTGCCAACTTGGTCAGGGTATCCGTGACGGTCCGCTTCACCGTATCGGTGGCCGCTGCAGCCGCGGACGCCTGCGTCCCGCCTGAAGTGCCGGCCAGCGGTTCACCGCCGGGACGGGTGCTTCCCGCCAGCGGACCAGCGCCCTGGGCAGGCTCCTGTTTTGCGCTGGCGGCCGCCGTGGCCTCCAGCTTTGATGCCTGTGCGCCGCTGGCTCCACTTGCGGGCTGAGTCGCGGAAGAACCGGCAGCACACCCTGACAGAACCACGGCCAGGACTGCACATGCCAATGCTGCACCGGCGCGTTTGCTCTGCCGCTGGTATGGGGTGGGAAGCATTGTGTCATTCTGTCACGGGTGCCGGGACATCCTGATCAGCGTGATTAGCGGCGGACTTCCGCGGCGGCCGTGCTGGCTGACTGACGGGCGGACGGAGGGCGGATGGGGGTGCCGCCGTTCCGTCCGCCCGGGACTGAAGGGGAACGCTGATGCCTGATATGTGTCCCTACACTTCGGCGAGTTCCCCCGTTTCCAGGTCCAGCGAAGCGAGCCTGCCGTCATTGTCCTGGACGACGACGGCGGGCTGGACGAGGTCTTCGGGATGCTCGTCCTCACGGTCCTCCGGTTCATCCGGGTCATGGTCCATTCCGGCGGCCTCATCCGGCACCTGCTCCACGAGGGAAAGGGCAGGCCTGGAGGCGGTACGAATGAAGTTGGCAGATCCAAAGGTGAGGTCGTGCCCCACGGCCTCGGCGTCGATGGTGGTGGAGTGGTAGACCCGCCCGTCCTTTTCCCGGGTGCGGAGCTTCAGCTTGCCCACCACGATGACCGGCTGCCCCTTCCTGATGCTGCACCCCAGGGTTCCAGCAAGGTTGCGGTAGCCCTGGACCGTGAACCAGTTGGTGTGCCCGTCACCCCAGGTCTTGGATGCCTGGTCGAAGCGGCGGCTGGTGGAACCAAGCCGGAAGGAGGCTGTCGCCACTCCCCCGGGCGTGGTGGAACTCGTTATCTCCGTGGCCACGAAGCCCCGGATGGTGATGATCGTTTCGCTCATGTCTACGTCCTGTCTGGAAGGTGGCGCCTTTAGCAGGCACGACCAGCATCGCGCCCGGATAAGGCCTGGCAGCAGGCAGGGATCGTCCTATGTGGACAACAAGCGCCAATCCGACACGTGTGGAGGAAGGGTGCCGGCCGGATGCGACCGCCGGTACCCCGGGCAAGGTAAACTTTTGGAGGCGCTGGCCTGATGGCCGGAAGCCGACGCCTCAGTAGCTCAGGGGATAGAGCAGCGGCCTTCTAATCCGCCGGTCGGGGGTTCGATTCCCTCCTGGGGCACCCTGTGCAACGCCCCGGTCTTCAGACCGGGGCGTTGTTCGTTCCAGCTACGCGTGCAGCCGGTGCGGCGCCTCCACAAGGGACCGGATGACGCTGCCGGCGGCGCCCAGCAGGGCTCCGGATTCGCCCACGGCGGACACTGCAACCTGTTCAGCCACGTACTTGCCGGGCGCGTATTTCTGCAGGCTTTCCAGCAATGGTTTGCGCAGCCAGGCCTCCAGGACGGCGAAGTGCCCGCCAAGGACCACCGAGTGGATATTGACCACCCGCGCCGTTGACGCGAGCGCTATGCCAAGGCAGCGGCCGGCCCGTTCGACGGCGGAGACGGCCTTGGGGTCTCCGGCCTTCAGCGCCTGCAGGAGAACGGACATGCTGGCGGAACGGGACGCAGCCTCCTGGGCCACGCCGGCAGCGGCGAAGATGGCGTCCTGGCCGGCGACGGTCTCCAGGCAGCCGGTCCCCCCGCAGGAACAGCGGCCGCCGTCCGGGTCCACCACGACGTGTCCCACTTCGCCGGCATGACCTTCCGGCCCAGTGAACAGCTCGGAGCCGATGACGATCCCGCCACCGACGCCCACCTCGCCCGAGACAAACAGAAAGTCGGAGGCACTGTCGGGACGGTGCCGCAGTTCCGCCAGGGCTGCCGCATTGGCCTCGTTGAAGAGCGCCACGCCCAGGGGAGCCTCGGGCAACAAAGCATCAAGGTCAAGGTCCACATCAACCCAGCCAAGGTTGGGGGCGGTAAGCACCCGCGCCGCAGCAGGATCAACGAGTCCAGGCACGGCCAGCCCTCCGCCAAGGACCTCAACCCCGTCCTCCCCCGCAGTGCTTCGGACGCGGGCGGCCAGGACCGCGAGCGCCGCCAGCACCGGAGCGTCAGCGCTGTTCCGGTTGTCCCGCTCCTTGACTTCACGGATGAGGACGTTCCCGGCCAGGTCAACCACCGCCGCCGAGATGTAGTCGACGTTGATCTCCATTCCCATGACAGCACGACCGGGGTTGAGCTCCAGCCCGACGCCGGGCCGGCCCCGCCCTTGCGGGTTCAGCCCTATTTCACGGATGATCCCGGCGTCCAGGAGGTCCAGAACCAGGCTGGACACCGACGCTTTGGTCAGTCCGGTGGCGCCTGCCAGCTGGGCGCGGCTGGGACACGTGCCGGCCGGGAATTCCGCGATGGCGCCCAGGACCAGTGCAAGGTTGCTGCGCCGGACATCCCCCACGCTTCCGGGGGCTGCGCCTCCGGGTCCCGCCGCTGCAGGCGCCGGCATCACCATCACAAAGCTCCTCGGGTTTAACGCTCCGCCAATTTTTTCCGGCTGTCGCAAGCCGGACTATTGACCCCACCCTACGTCCCCTCATATAGTTCAGGCAATGAACTAATGCTTCGCAATCCCGCGGAGCCCCGATCGCAAGGACGCATCAACATGACCCCCACACCTACCCCCGCCGACAAATTCACTTTTGGCCTCTGGACCGTTGGCTGGACCGGCGCCGACCCGTTCGGCGTCGCCACCCGCTCTGCGCTTGACCCCGTGGAAGCCGTCCACCGGCTGGCCGAGCTCGGCGCCTACGGCATCACCTTCCACGACAATGACCTGGTCCCTTTCGACGCCTCCGCCTCCGAGCGGGACCTCATCCTGAAGAACTTCCGTGCAGCCCTGGCTGAAACCGGCCTGAAGGTTCCGATGGTGACCACCAACCTCTTCAGCCACCCCGTGTTCAAGGATGGCGGCTTCACCTCAAACGACCGCTCGGTCCGCCGGTTCGCGCTGTCCAAGGTGCTTCGCAACATCGACCTCGCCGCCGAACTCGGCGCCGAGACCTTCGTCATGTGGGGCGGCCGCGAAGGCAGCGAGTACGACGGCTCCAAGGACCTCGCCGCCGCCCTGGACCGCATGAAGGAGGGCGTGGACACCGCCGCCGGCTACATCAAGGAGAAGGGCTACAACCTCCGCATCGCCCTCGAGCCCAAGCCGAACGAACCCCGCGGCGACATCTTCCTGCCCACCGTCGGCCACGGCCTGGCCTTCATCGCCCAGCTGGAACACGGCGACATCGTTGGCCTGAACCCCGAGACCGGGCACGAGCAGATGGCAGGGCTGAACTTCACCCACGGCATCGCCCAGGCGCTGTGGGCCGGCAAGCTCTTCCACATCGACCTCAACGGCCAGCGCGGCATCAAGTACGACCAGGACCTGGTCTTCGGCCACGGCGACCTCACCAGTGCCTTCTTCACCGTAGACCTGCTGGAGAACGGCTTCCCGGGCGGCGGCCCGAAGTACGACGGCCCGCGGCACTTCGACTACAAGCCCTCCCGCACCGACGGCTACGACGGCGTGTGGGAGTCCGCCAAGTCCAACATGGCCATGTACCTGCTCCTGAAGGAGCGGGCGCTGGCCTTCCGCGCAGACCCGCAGGTGCAGGAAGCCCTCACCACCTCTGGCGTCTTCGAGCTCGGCGAAACCACCCTCGCCGCCGGTGAGACCACCGCGGACCTGCTGGCGGATGCTGCCGCGTTTGAGGACTTCAACGCCGACAAGGCAGCGGAGCGCTCCTTCGCGTTCGTCCGTCTCAACCAGCTCGCCATCGAACACCTCCTGGGTGCCCACTAGCCATCCACTACCCCGCTGCGGGGCCTGGGAGATGTTCCAGGCCCCGCAGCGTTTCCATTCCTGCACATAGAAGAGAACCCCATGCCGCTCGTAGCCGGAGTCGACAGCTCCACCCAGTCCTGCAAGGTAGTCATCCGCGACGCCGACACCGGAGCGCTGGTCCGCCAGGGACGGGCCGCCCACCCTGAGGGCAGTGAGGTCCACCCGGACCACTGGTGGACGGCGCTGCAGAAAGCCGTGGCGGACGCCGGGGGCCTGGATGACGTCAGCGCCGTCTCCGTGGGTGGCCAGCAGCACGGCATGGTCTGCCTGGACAGCGACGGTGCGGTGATCCGTCCGGCGCTGCTGTGGAACGACACCCGCAGCGCCGGCGCGGCCTTGGAGCTCATCGAGGGTGCCGGCGGCGGCGATCCCGCCGCCGGCGCGCAGTACTGGGCGACAGCCACAGGAACCGTTCCCGTAGCGTCCCTGACGGTGACCAAGCTGCGCTGGCTGACAGCCCACGAGCCGGAAAACGCCGCGAAAGTGGCCGCCGTCTGCCTGCCGCACGACTGGCTCACCTGGCGGCTGGCAGGCTACGGGCCCGGCAGCGGAGAAGAAGGCTTGGCGGCTTTGGCCACTGACCGCTCCGACGCGTCGGGCACCGGCTACTACTCGACGGCGGAGGGCAAGTACCTTCCGGACGTCCTGTCCGCAGCCCTTGGGCACGTGCCGGTCCTTCCCAAGGTCCTTGGGCCGTTGGAAGCGGCGGGCAGGACGCCGGCCGGCAGCCTTCTGGCCGCAGGCGCCGGGGACAATGCGGCCGCCGCGCTGGGCGCCGGGGCCGTGCTGGGCGACGTGGTGATGTCGCTGGGCACGTCCGGCACCGTGTTCGCAGTGTCCAATACGCCGGCGGCAGACGCCTCGGGTCTGGTGGCAGGGTTCGCAGACGCGGCGGGCCACTACCTGCCGCTCGTGTGCACCCTGAACGCCACCCGCATCTTCGATGCCACGGCCGCCCTGCTGGAGGTGGACCTGCCGGAGTTCAACCGGCTGGCACTGTCAGCCGGACCCGGCGCGGGAGGCCTCACCCTGGTCCCCTACTTTGACGGGGAGCGGACGCCCAACCTGCCGGACGCCACCGGTTCCCTGCATGGCATCACCCGGGCCAACTACACGCCGGCCAACCTGGCGCGCGCCGCCGTCGAAGGCGTGGTCTGCTCCCTCGCTGACGGTCTGGCGGCCCTGCAGGCCCAAGGCGTGCAGGCGCAACGGATCATCCTCGTCGGCGGCGGTGCACAGTCTGCCGCCGTCCAGGAAGTTGCTGCGAGCCTGCTGGGATCCGCCGTCACAGTCCCGGCGCCGGGCGAGTATGTTGCGGACGGCGCCGCGCGCCAGGCCGCCGCGGCGCTCACCGGACGGTTTCCGGAATGGGCGGCAGCCGCCGTCGACCTTCCGCGGGGCAAGGACGACGCCGGCGTGCTGGCCCGGTACCGCAGGTTCGCCTCGTTGTACGCCTAGGTCAGCAACGAGCAACGGGGCAGGAAAAAGGACCCGGACCAACAGTGGAAACCACCGATGGTCCGGGTCCTTTCACGTGAAGCGCGGGCTCCTGCCGTGACGTAGCAGGAGCCCGCGGTCTTGCATCAGGTCAGGCGTACGGCAGGACAAGCTCCGCGTACCGCTCCTTGACCGTGGCCAGGACGGTGTTGCCGTCCATGTCCCAAATCTCCTGATTGAAAATCTCCACCTCGATGTCGCCGGTGTACCCGGCGTCGCGCACCCAGGTGCCGATCGTCGCAAAGTCCACCACGCCGTCGCCCATGTACCCGCGGGAGAGCAGCGGATCGGCGGCGATAGGCATGTTGAAGTCGCACACCTGGTAGGACGCGATCCGGTTTTCCCGTCCGGCACGTTCAATCTGGGCCTTCAACTCCGGGTCCCACCAGACATGGAAAGTGTCGACGGCGACCCCCACGATGGAGGCGTCGAAGGGCGCCGCGAGGTCCAGGGCCTGCCCCAGCGTGGAGATCAGGGCACGGTCCGCTGCGTACATCGGATGCAGTGGTTCCAGGACCAGACGGATGCCGTGCTCCTGGGCGAACGGGACCAGGTCTGCCAGCCGGTCAGCCACGCGCTGGCGCGCTGCCACAACATCCTTCTCCCCCGGCGCCAGGCCGCCGACCACCAGGAACAGCTCCCTGGTGTCCAGGGCCACGGCCTCGAGGATGGCGGCACGGTTGTCGGCAAGCGCGGCTGCCTGGCCCTCGGCGTCCGCGGCGGTCAGGAAACCGCCCCGGCACAGGGAGGAGACACGGAGCCCTGCGTCCTTGATCAGGCGTGCGGCCTTGTCCAGGCCTGCTTCCTCCACCCGGTCCCGCCAGGGGCCGATGGCAGGAATTCCGGCATTGACGCACCCCTCAACGACCTGCGCGAGTGTCCACTTCTTGGTGGTGGCGCTGTTGATCGAAAGGCGGGAGTAGTCGCTCATGCCCCCACCCCGTTGATCCGCAGGTAATCGGACATCCGGAACGCTGCGAGGGCAGGGTCCCTGAGGAGGCCGGCCTGGTCCGCCAACTCGAACGTCCTGGACAGGTGGCATACCGAGCGTCCCGAGTGCAGCCCGCCCACCATCTGGAAGCCCGGCTGCTTGCCGTTGAGCCAGGACATGAACGCGATTCCGGTTTTGTAGTAGAACGTGGGGGCACTGAAAATGTGTTTGCCCAGTTCGCGGGTGGAGTCCAGGATTTCGCGGGCTTTGGCGGTGTTTCCGGCCTCGTAGTGCTGCAGTGCCACAGACGCGGCCGGGTAGATGGCCGCGAAGATGCCCAGCAGGGCGTCCGAGTGGTGGGTGCCGTCGCCGTCGATCAGTTCCGGGTAGTTGAAGTCGTCGCCGGTGTAGAGGCGGACACCTTCGGGCAGGGCTGCGCGCAGGGCCACTTCGTGGCTGGCATCCAGGAGGGAGACCTTGACGCCGTCCACCTTGGCCGCGTTGTCCCTGATCAGGCCGAGGAAGGTCTGGGTGGCGGTAGCGACGTCGTCAGAGCCCCAGTAGCCGGCAAGGGCGGGATCGAACATGGTGCCCAGCCAGTGCAGGATGACCGGCTGGTCCACTTCCTGCAGCAGGGTGGAGTAGACCTTCAGGTAGTCCTCCGGCCCGGTGGCGGCCTTGGCCAGGGCGCGGGAGGCCATGATGATGACCTTGGGCCCGGCCTCCGTGATGACCGCGATCTGCTCGCGGTACGCCTCGAGGACGGCCTTCAGTCCGGCTTCGCCGGCGGGCAGGGAATCGATGTCCAGCTGGTCGGTGCCGGCGCCGCAGGACACGAGGTCGCGGACGGACTTGCCCGCGGTGGCAGGGTTGTTGGCTGCCACCACCGAGGCGGCTTCCACGCCGGTGCGCTTGATGAGCTGCTGGGTGGCTGCCCAGTCCAGGCCCATGCCGCGCTGGGCGGTGTCCATGGCATCGGCGACGCCCAGGCCGTATGACCACAGTTCGTGCCGGTATGCCATGGTGGCGTCCCAGTCGAGCCGGGCGGGGGCGCCGGGTGTGTTGTCGGCGAGGACTTCGGGAATGACGTGCGCCGCCGCGTAGGCACGCCGCGCCGTCAAAGGGGCGGTGGGCCTGGCCCAGGCGGTGCCGCCCTGCAGTCGGTACTCCCTGGTGCCGCCGTCTTCGGAGGGAAGGATGAGGGAAGTCATTAGAGGGTGATCTCCGGGATGTCGAGGGTGCGGCGTTCGTCGTTTGAGCGCAGGCCGAGTTCGGCCAGCTGCACACCGCGTGCGGCGGACAACAGCCCGAAGCGGTGTTCGCGGCCGGCCACTACGTCGCGGAGGAACTCTTCCCACTGAAGCTTGAAGCCGTTGTCCAGCTCGGCGTTGGCGGGAACTTCCTGCCACTGGTCGCGGAAGGACTCGGTGACGGGCAGGTCCGGGTTCCATACGGGCTTGGGGGTGTGGGCGCGCTGCTGGGCGACGCACTTGTTCAGCCCGGCGACGGCGGAGCCGTGCGTGCCGTCCACCTGGAATTCCACCAGCTCGTCGCGGTAGACGCGCACGGCCCAGGAGGAGTTGATCTGGCCGATGACTTCGTCGCCGCCCGGGGTCTCGAGCTCGAAGATGCCGTAGGAGGCGTCATCCGCCGTGGCCTTGTATTCCTTGCCTGCTTCGTCCCAGCGTGCCGGGATGTGGGTGGCCGTCTTGGCGTTGACGCTCTTGACCTTCCCGATGATGCCTTCGAGGACATAGTTCCAGTGGCAGAACATATCGGTGGTCATTCCGCCGCCGTCTTCCTTGCGGTAGTTCCAGGACGGGCGCTGGGCCGCCTGGATGTCGCCTTCGAAGACCCAGTAGCCGAATTCACCGCGGATGGAGAGGATGCGGCCGAAGAAGCCTTCGTCCACCAGGCGGCGGAGCTTGACCAGGCCGGGGAGGTAAAGCTTGTCATGGACGACGCCCGCGGTAACGCCGGCCTCCTTGCCGATCCGGGCCAGCTCGATGGCCTCGTCCAGCGTTTCCGCCGTGGGCTTCTCGGTAAAGATGTGCTTGCCGGCCAGCATGGCCTTCTTGAGGGTGGCGGCGCGCAAGCTGGTCATGGAGGCGTCAAAAACGACGTCGACAGTGGGGTCTTCGATGACGGCATCGAGGTCGGTGGTCCATTCAGAGACCTTGTGCTTTTCCGCCAGCTCGCGGATCTTGGCCTCGTTGCGGCCCACCAGGATGGGTTCCACCTGCACACGCGTGCCGTCTTCGAGGGTGAAGCCCCCAGCGTCGCGGATGGGCAGGATGGAACGCAGCAGGTGCTGGCGGTACCCCATCCGGCCGGTGATGCCGTTCATGGCGATGCGGATCGTTTTCGTTTCGAAGCCCATGTGTCCTCCACGGTGAGTGAGCAGTGTACTGAAGCTGTTCGGGAAAGCGCGTTCCCGCTGCTTCAATCATGCACGGCGCGGTTCCAGTTGGCAAGCGCTTTCCGGAAGTAGTTTGGACTGCCATAATGTCCTTAGCTTTTGAGCCCCTACCAATCACCAGGAGATGCAGTGGCTGCAAGTACCCTTACCGAGGTGGCGCGCCTTGCCGGCGTCTCCCCCGCCACAGCCTCACGCGTACTGAACGGCTCGGCCCGCAAGCCCGGCAAGGACATTGCCGAGCGCGTTCGGCAGGCCGCGGACTCACTT
Organism: Pseudarthrobacter defluvii; assembly: GCF_030816725.1. Lineage (NCBI taxonomy): Bacteria > Bacillati > Actinomycetota > Actinomycetes > Micrococcales > Micrococcaceae > Pseudarthrobacter > Pseudarthrobacter defluvii. The sequence goes on along the minus strand of NZ_JAUSYG010000001.1, from coordinate 1,674,896 downwards.
GGCTACATCCCGAATGCCCAGGCCCAGGGGTTGGCGAAATCCAGCTCCGGACTGATCGGCCTGATCGTCCATGACATCGCGGACCCTTACTTTGCCGCCATCGCGCGGGGCGTTCAGGAAGCCGCCCGGGAACAGCGCAAGATGGTGCTGCTGGCCACCACGGGAGGCGGGCCGGCGGAGGAAAAGGAAGCGGTGGCGGCCTTCGCCGCGCGCCGGGCAGACTCGATCGTGATTGCCGGATCCCGCTCCTGCCGGACCGAAGACCAGGACGGCAACGCCGAACTGGCCGCGGAACTTGACCGGTACTGCCGGAACGGCGGCAGGGTGGCTGTGGTGGGACATCCCGTGGTCGGCGCCTCGGCCGAGGAGGGCTACCACGTGGTGAAAGTCCCCAACCAGGAGCTCGCCGGCCAGCTGGCCACGGAACTTGCGGCAGAGTGGGACGGCGACTTCGTTATCGTGGGCGGACCGGAGGGACTCCTGACCTCCGATGACCGGGTGCGCGGCTTCCAGGAGGGACTTCAGCGGGCCGGGCGGCCGGAGGCTGACGTCATGCGGACCGGATTCAACCGGTCCGGCGGATTTGAAGCCGGGCTCCAACTGGCCGGACGGATCAAGGCGGCCCAGTCCGGAGGGAGCGCGGCACCGAAACTCTGTATTTTCGCCGTCAATGACGTGATGGCCATCGGGGCAGCAGCAGCCCTCCGGGCGGAGGGGCTTCGCATCCCCCGCGACGCCGCGATCGCCGGCTTCGACGACATCGAAACCCTGCGGGACTTCCGGCCCGCCCTTTCCACCGTCCGCCTGCCGCTGGAAGACATCGGACGCCTGGCCACCCGCGCTACAGGCCCCCAGCAGAACAGCGGGGAGGCGGAAGACGCCCTCCCCGGTGGCATCAGCGGCGAGGTCACGCTGCGGCGCAGCACGGAAGCGGCAGCCTGATGACGCCGCCAGGACTTACCGCAGTTCCCGCCCGCCACGAAGCCGGCGGAGCCGCCGAAGCCCGGCCGGCAATCCTGGTCCTGCCGGGCGGGGGGTATGCCCGCCAGGCCGACCATGAAGCCGAACCCGTGGCCGAATGGCTCGCTTCCCTCGGCATCCATGCCTTCGTCCTCCGCTATCGGGTAGCCCCGGACCGGCACCCGGCACCCCTGGAAGATGCCAAGGGAGCCATGCTCCACATCCGGAGCGGCCGGCACGGGCTCGCCGTGGACCCCGAACGGGTCGGCGTCCTGGGATTCTCGGCCGGCGGGCACCTGGCCGCAACCCTGAGCACCGCAGCGGCCACGGGAAACCCGGAACTGGACCTTCCCGCGGCGGTCCCCGACCTTTCGGTGCTGTGTTACCCCGTGGTGTCACTGACGCACGAAACGCACCAGGGATCCGTGGCGAACCTCCTTGGCGACGCACCGCCGTCGGACCTCCTGGCGGCCCTGTCGGCGGAACGGAACGTCACGCCCGGGACGCCGCCGGCGTTCCTCTGGCACACCGCCGACGACGACGCCGTACCGGTGAGCAACAGCCTGAACTACGCCGGCGCGCTGTTTGCCGCCGGCGTTTCAGCCGAACTCCATGTCTTCCCGCAGGGACGGCACGGACTGGGACTTGCCGCCGGTGAAACCGGTCCGGAGCAGTGGAGCGCATTGTGCGCGGCCTGGCTGGAGCGTGCCGGGTGGACGGAGACCCGCGCCGGAGCCGCCGCGGCCACCTCCAACTAGGCCAGAGCGCGGATGGTCCAGCTCGCAGCGTGCGACTGGCCCGGCTGCAGGTGCACCAGGTCCGTTCCCGAATGCAGGGCATCCGGCGGGCAGGTCATGGGTTCCACAGCCAGGCCCAGCCGGTCAGGGCCAACGGGCTTGTCCCCGGTGTGCACCTGCACCCAGGGCCACTCCGGCCCCCATTCCAGTTCCACTCCCGTGCCGGACGGATCATGCACGCGAACCCGGCCCAGGCCGGCGCTGTCCCGGGAAATGTCGGTAAAGGCGTGGTCGATCTTGACCGGCCCCAGCCGCCGGGGGGAACGGAAGTCGAAGTCGTCCCCGTCCACCTTCCGCATCCCGACGGGCAGCAGCCGGTCCGGCGTCACCTCGAGGTAGGCGGCGGCAGGAAGTTCCAGGGACCAGTCATCCAGCGGGGACGGACCCGCTACGAGGTAGGGATGGGGGCATACCCCGTACGGTGCGGCAACGGAGCCCGTGTTGACCGCGTTCACGGTGCCCTGGAGACCGTCCTCCGACAGGGAGTATGTGACGGCAAGGTCAAGGTCACCGGGGTAGGCGGGGCCCGAGGGTATGCGGCAGCGGAGGACCGCCCGCTCCGGAACCGCCTCCTGGACCTCCCACGTCCCGTGGATTGCAAGGCCGTGGAGGGCGGAGCCGCGTTCCGGTTCATTGATGGCGGCGGCATAGGACTTTCCGCCGTAGGTGTAGGTACCGTCCGCCAGCCGGTTTGGCCAGGGCGCGCAGATGACGCCGCGGTAGTCCGGAACCGCTCCATCCGGGCCGAAGCCCACCACGAGGTTCCGTTCGCCATGGCGCAGTTCGCGCAGCGCTCCCCCGCGGACGGTAACGACGGCGGAGTAGGGTCCGTGGGCGAGGTGGATTTCGGTTCCGGGCATGGGTTCCCTCTGCTTCAGAATGTGTTAGCGCTCACCAGCGTACCCCACGCGCCGCGCTGATACTGGCTAAAGTGGCCGCCATGGAAACCACGGCAGACCCTGACCTCATTGCCGCCGTCCGTGGTTCCCTGCGGGAACTCGCCGACCCGGCGCGGGCTGCCGGCGCCCAGGCCTACATGAAATCCTCGCTCCCCTCGCTGGGTGTGCGGGTTCCGGACGTCCGGCGGATAGCAGCCCGGGCCGCCCGGGAGTTTCCGCCGGTGTCTGCCGGGCGGCTGCGCGCCACGGTGCTGGAGCTGTGGCGCAGTTCCACCTGCCGGGAGGAACGCTATGCGGCCATTGACCTGACGGCCCACCGGACGGTGGCCGCGGACCTGGACATGCTGCCGGTCTACGAGGAAATCATCCGGACCGGTGCCTGGTGGGATTTCGCCGACGGCGTGTCCGGCCGGATCTGCGGTCTGCTGCTGGCGCATCCCGACGAGATGTCCCGGGTCCTCAGGCAGTGGAGCAGCGATCCGGACTTCTGGATCCGCAGGGCCGCCATCACCTCGCAGCTTCGGGCCAAGGAGGCCACCGACACCCAGCTGCTCGCCGCCGTCATCGAGCCGAGCCTTCCAGACCGGGAATTCTTCATCCGGAAGGCGATCGGCTGGGCGCTGCGCGAATACGCCAAGACGGCGCCGGAGTGGGTGGAGGCGTTCGTCGCCAGGCACCGGGAGGACATGAGCCCGCTGTCCAGGAAGGAAGCCCTGCGCCGGCTCACCGCCGGCCGCGACGCTGGCGGCCGCTAGAGCACCGGGCGTTCGACGACGGGCTCGTGGGTCTTGCGGAACAGCCGGCGGGTGCCGGGATCCCAGAAGATCAGGTACAGGGCAAACAGGAGGGCCGTCAGTGCCGCAGCGACCCGGGCCAGGGCCAGCGCGAAGCCCAGGTCCTGGGTCTGGAGGTAGGGGAAGACGTCCAGCTGGTCTGAAATGGCGTAGATCATGAAGAACGACACCACAAAGTACAGCGCCTTGACCTGCCAGTCGTTGCGGATGCCGGTCACGGCGAAAAGCGGAATCAGCCAGACCACGTACCAGGACTGGATGATGGGGGCCAGCAGCACCACTGCGGCCAGGGCGAGCGTAAGCCGGCGCATCAGCCGGTCATAGTCCCCCTTGAGGATCTGCCAGGCGACGATGCCCACGGCTAGCAGCTTCCCGGCGTCGAACACCCAGCCGGCGGGCACCGACCCGTCGAAGCCCAAGGCGTTGGCCAGGGAGCCAACCACCATGCCAAGCAAACCGACGGGGGCGTACCAGATGGAAATGCTGCCCGGCGCTGAAAGGCCGCTGATCCAGCCGAACCCGAAACCGTTGACCATGCTCATCGCGGTCAGGAGCGCCAGGCTCAGGCCGGCCGTGAGCGCCCAGAAGCCCATTTTCCGCAGCCACCCCGCGTGCTGGCCCGCCCACAGCAGGCCGATGAACGGCAGGAAGATGAGGGTGATGGGCTTCACCGCGATGGAGAGAGTCACCAGCACGATCCCGCGGACCTGCCGCCGGGTCGCGGAGTAATACAGCCCCGCCAGCGCCAACCCGATCATCAGGGCATCGTTATGGACGCTGGCGATGAAGTTGGTCAGGAAGAGCGGGTTTGCCACCGTGAGCCAGAGGGCCCGGTGCGGGTTGACGCCGTGCAGGTCGGCGAGCCGGGGGATGTAGATGACACACAGGACCACACCGGACAGCGCCACCAGCCGGAAGAGCATGACGCAGGCTTCGGGCTGGACGTTCGTGGCCCAGACGACGAACTGCTCGATCCACAGGAAGAGCTGCCCGTAGGGAACCGGCGCCTCGGTCCACATCTTGTCGGCGCCGAGCTGGAAATAGTTTGAGAGGGCGGAAATGCCGTTTTCGTAGGGGTTGAATCCCTCCACCATCAGGCGCCCCTGCCCGATGTAGGCGTACACGTCCCGGCTGAACAGCGGCACGCTGAAGACCATGGGCAGTCCCCAGGCCACCAAGGCGGCCAGGGTTGCCCTCCGCGCCTGTTCACCCCACACACGGACTTTCTGGCCGAGCCGCAGCCACGCGCGCACCAGAAGCATGCCACCCACGGCCACCAGGATGATGGACAGCGCCACGCCCGGGGCCTCGGTGCGCATCCAGATAAAGAGGGGCACGCGGCGCAGCTCCGAGACAGGGGCCAGCCAGCCCACGCCGATGGATCCGGCCATCATGAACAGGGAGCCCACGAAACCGGCAAGCAGGGGTGAGCGTGGATTGTCCACCTCGGCACTGCCCATTCCGGCAGTGCCCGCCGCCGCCACCTCCCCCGTTGCGGGCACAGGCGCCGTCATCTCAGGATTGTCCAATCTTCTTGCGTTTCCTCGGTTCCCCCGGCGGGCCTCGCGGGCCTGGCCGGGACACAATTCAGGGCGGAAGGGCGACCCGCCGCGTATCCGAAATCCTAGCATCGGCCGGGTGCCCGGAGGTGTAACGGTAGTCTGGTCCGGTGCCTATATCTAACGAACGAATCGTCTGGATCGACTGTGAAATGACCGGTCTTGACATCAAGAACGACGCCCTCATCGAGGTGGCAGCCCTGGTCACCGATTCGGAGCTGAACATCCTGGGTGACGGTGTGGATGTGGTGATCAAACCGGACGACGCCGCCGTGGCCCAGATGTCCGATTTTGTCCGGGACATGCACACCAAGTCCGGGCTGCTGGCCGAACTTCCGCACGGCCGGACCATGGCAGAAGCAGAGGCCGCGGTGATGGACTACATCTCCGCCTGGGTCCCGGATCCGCGCAAAGCACCGCTGGGGGGCAACTCGGTGGGAACGGACCGGGTGTTCCTGTCACGGGACATGCCAGCCGTGGTGGAGCACCTGCACTACCGCGTCATCGACGTCAGCACCATCAAGGAGTTGTCGCGCCGCTGGTACGCCAGGGCCTACTTTCAGTCGCCGGCGAAAAAGGGTGGCCACCGCGCGCTGGGGGACATCAAGGATTCCATCGACGAGCTGCGCTACTACCGTGAGGCGGTTTTCGTGCCCGCACCCGGACCGGACAGCGCCACAGCCCAGAAAATCGCCCGCGGAATTGCCGATGGCGGTGACCCCGGGCAGCCCGGGGAGTAATCTGCGCCACGTTTGCATGAATTTTTGCTTCAAATCGCGGAAAGTGGACAAAGCACCCCTTCTGAGCAGGTAAGCTATTTGAGTTGCGTTTCCAGGGAGCCGCTACAGCGGACATCCCTTGAGGCACATGGTGGGCGTAGCTCAGTTGGCAGAGCGCCTGGTTGTGGTCCAGGAGGTCGCGGGTTCAACCCCCGTCGCTCACCCTCACGGGGCGGCACATGCAGCCGTCAATAAAGGAGGCCGCACCGGATATCCGGTGCGGCCTCCTTTGTTTTGCCCCACCGGGGGTACATGCATTGCAGCCGGGGACACCGCAAAGCCGAAGGACTGATGATATGACCGTTCTGCCGATCACCGTCTGGGGCGAACCCGTCCTGCACCGGCGGGCCAGCGAGGTGGAAGTCTTCGACGACGAATTGCGCACGCTGATTGCCGACATGTTCGAAACCAACGAAGCCGCGAACGGGGTGGGCCTCGCCGCCCCGCAGATCGGCGTGGGCAAGCGGATCTTCGTGTACAAGTACGCCAACGACGACGGCGCTCCCCCAACCGGCGTCCTGGTGAATCCGGTCCTGACCCTGTCCAAGGTCTCCGGCGCCGCTCCTGACCCCGACGAGGAGGAAGAGGGCTGCCTGTCCTTCCCCGGTGAACAGTATCCGCTGAAACGCGCGGAATGGGCACGGGTGGAAGGCTTTGACGGGGACGGAAAGCCGGTGAAGTTCGAGGCGACGGGCTGGTTCGCCAGGGTCATCCAGCATGAATACGACCACCTGGACGGCAAGCTGTACGTCAACCGGCTGATGGACCGGTATTCCCGGAAGGCCATGAAGCAGGCCAAGAAAAACGGATGGGGCGTACCCGGCCTGACGTGGATGCCCGGCGTCGATCCCGATCCGTTCGGCCACTGACGCTTACAGGCCCCTGCCCCTCAAGTAATGGACTTGTCAGCGGGCAGCGCTGCCCTGCTGGGCCCTGATGGTCTGCTGCTGCGGGCAGGAGGCGAGGACCCGTTTCATGGCATCCTTTTCGGCCGATGTCACCCACAGCCCGTAGGCGGCCTTCACGGAAATCTGGCGCGCCACGTAATGGCACCGGATGGCGGTGTTTTTCGGCAGCCACGTGGCGGCATCACCGGCGCTTTTTTGCTGGTTGGCAGCACCGTCGGCAGCAATGAGGTTCAGTGGATCGTTGGCCAGGCTCTGGCGTTCCTTTGGTTCCAGCCCCTGCGCCCCCTTTTGCCAGGCGTCGCCGAGTGCCACCACATGGTCGATCTGGACCGCGCGGCTGCTCTCGGAGCCGCGGCGGAAGTCCAGGTCCTGGCCGGTGTAAGGTTCGCGGAAGTGGCCCGCCGTTACCTTGCACGTGGATCCTTCGGCGAAGACCACCCCGGCGAGGTCCCTGCGAAGGATGTCGTTGCGGGTGTCGCAGCCGTTCCGGTCAACGTCCAGCCAGGCCTGGCCGAATGCCTCCCGGCTGTAATCGGTGCTGGAGGCCCGGCCCTTCATGGCAAGGCCCTCCAACGCCGCAGCGGCGGTCCCGGCCGGCACCGCGTGCGGCTCCTGTACCGGCTTCATCCAGGCGGCGTCGAAGACCGGCGCTTCCGTTGGTCCCTGCGGCACGGGTCCGGCCGCGGCGAACTGGCCGGCGGTGAAGAACCAGAAGAGCGCGGCCAGGATGGCGGCAGCCGCTGTGACCAGCAGCGCCCAGGCCTGGCGGGAACGGCGGCGTGCGCGGCGGTAGGCAGACCAGCTGATAGTCACGGTGTGGGGGCCGGGAGGGGATAGTCAGGCACCCCATGAGCCTAGGACAAAGGGCACTTCCGGCCGTTGATATCCACACTGTTGGGGACGAGTGATGGGTCACAGGGCCGGGCAGCCAGTGCCGGATCTACTGCCGGTTATTGCTCCCTGGTGACCCTGCGAAGATCTTCCTCGGCGATGGCCAGCAGTCCCTCGAGCTGGCGCACCCGCTCGTCGGAAACATCGCCGGTCTTCTGTCCGGCGCGGGCGCGTTCGAGCAGCCGTACGGCTTCCTTGTGGTTGGCCTTGGCTACGTCCAGGGCGTGTTCGAGGGTGGTCTGGTGCTGAAGTGTCGATTCGTTGTCCATGCCACCAGTGTGGTCCCGATTCCCGGCTGTTTCCAGAGAAACAGCCGGGAATTCGCGGGACGTGCGCGGATCGTTAGACAGCGATCGCGGCCAGCGCGGCGGCGCTTTCCTTGGCAGGGAACGACGGCGGGTTGACGCCTGCCATTTCCTCCATGACGCGCACCACCTGGCAGCTGTAGCCGAACTCGTTGTCGTACCAGACGTAGAGGACAAGGTTCTTATCCGTGGACACGGTGGCCGGGCCGTCCACGATGCCGGCGCGGCGTGAGCCGACGAAGTCGGTGGAAACCACCTCGGGCGAGTCGATGTAATCGATCTGCTTGCGCAGGTCCGAGTGCAGTGACATCTCGCGCAGGTAGTTGTTGACCTCGTCCTTGGTGGTGCCGTTTTCGAGGGTGAGGTTCAGGATCGCCAGGGACACGTCCGGGGTGGGGACGCGGATGGAGCTGCCGGTGAGCTTGCCCAGGAGTTCGGGCAGGGCCTTGGCCACGGCCTTGGCGGCTCCGGTTTCGGTGATCACCATGTTCAGTGCTGCGGAGCGCCCGCGGCGGTCGCCCTTGTGGAAGTTGTCGATCAGGTTCTGGTCGTTGGTGAAGGAGTGGACGGTTTCCACGTGGCCGTGGACCACGCCGAACTTGTCATTGATCGCCTTCAGGACCGGGGTGATGGCGTTGGTGGTGCAGGATGCAGCGGAGACGATCTTGTCTGAATCCGTGATGTCACGGTGGTTGATGCCGTGGACGATGTTCTTCAGTTCGCCCTTGCCCGGCGCTGTCAGCAGGACCCGGGCCACGCCCTTGCTCTGCAGGTGCTGGGACAGCCCTTCAGCCTCGCGCCAGCGGCCGGTGTTGTCCACCACCAGGGCGTCGTTGATCCCATAGGCCGTGTAGTCGATAGTGGCGGGGTCGTTCGAGTAGATGACCTGGATCTGGACACCGTTGGCCGTGATGGTGTTCGCGGCCTCGTCGATCCGGATGGTGCCCTCGAAGGAACCGTGGACGGAGTCGCGGCGCAGCAGGCTGGCGCGCTTGGAGAGGTCGTTGTCGGAGCCGCGGCGGACCACGATGGCGCGCAGGCGCAGCCCGTGGCCGCCGCCGGCCTTTTCGATGAGGAGGCGTGCCAGAAGCCGTCCGATGCGGCCAAAGCCGTAGAGGACGACGTCGGTGCTGGTGCGGTCGTCGCCGCCGCGCTTGCCGACGATCTCGGCGAGCTCTTCGCGGAGGAATTCCTCCAGGGTGGCGCCGTTGCCTTCTTCCTTGAACTTCTGGTTCAGGCGGGCGATGTCGATCGCGGCGGCGCCAAGCTCAAGTCCGGCCAGCGTGTTCAGCAGGGGCGCCGTGTCCTCCAGGAGCAGTTCGTCCTTGCTCATCCGGCGCGCGAAGCGGTGCGCCTTGAGGATGTTCATGGTGGACTTGTTGATCAGGCTCCGGCCGTGGATGCTGGTCACCACGTTGTTTTCGCGGTACAGCCTGCCGATGACCGGGATCATGGCCTCGGCAAGGGCCTCCCGGCCCATCCACGTATCAAGACAAGAATCAGACGTCTGGCTCACAGAAATACCTTCCTCGGTTCAGCCGTGCACGTCCTCGTACACGGATGTCGGCCACCTGATGATGTCCAGGGGCACCGGCACCTGCAGGGATGGTCCCCAGGCACCTGGATCGCGTGCAAAGAAAAACCGCCGGCTGCGGGCGCAACTTTCGGCGGTAGAACTCCTGCGTCCGTTATCCATTCTAAATTGGCCCGGTCCGGGGAACACGCTTGCACTGCGTGAAATCACTCACACGGTCCGGAGCGCCCCGCAGAGCCTCGGCTGCGCGCCTCAGTTGTGGATCGCCGAGTACAGGTTCAGGCTGGCGGAAAACACGAGCCAGGAAAAGTAGGGCAGCACCAGGTAGCCGGGGGCGGCGTCCACCGGCCCGAACCGCAGGATCAGGAACGCCAGGGTTGCGGTGAGGGCGCAGATAACCGCGAAGGCAGCCCAGAGGGCCGCCACTCCCAGCATTAGGTAAAGGGCGAAGAAGGTCACCGGCCACGCCGTATTGAGCAACTGGACCACGTAGCCGGCACGGGTGCCTCCGGTCAGGCCGCCTTTGCGCCAGACCAGCCACGCGGCGGCTGCCACACCCGCGTACAGCACCAGCCAGGTGGTCCGGAACATCCACGACGGCGGCATCCACGGCGCTTTTACCGACGCTGCGTACCAGCCGCTGGCGTTGAGGATGATCGGAACGGAGGCGAGTACCCAGGCCAGGGCGGAGAGGGCCAGGAAACCTGCGAGCGCCATGCCCTGGGAGCGGAGGCCGGGAATGCCCGCTGCGGGTGCGGGTCGGAGTTCAGGAATTACGGGCACGGTTCAGCATCCCCGACGCGTTGCCGGTGGTCAAACGGGTTTGCGGATGGGACAGCCGGTACGCCGGGTTCTGTTCTCCCCTTCCGTTACCGGAAATGGGAGCGACGGCCATCCATCTACGAGTACCGTTGCCGGCACCCTCCAGCGGCCTACCCGGACACTCGGGCGGGCAGCCCTCAAACGTGTCCTGTCTGGCCTTGCTCCGGGTGGGGTTTACCTAGCCTTCCCGGTCACCCGGGAAGCTGGTGGTCTCTTACACCACCGTTTCACCCTTACCTGCCCTTCCTGCGAAAGCCGGAATGCAGGCGGTCTGTTTTCTGTGGCACTGGCCTGCGGGTTACCCCGAGTGGGCGTTACCCACCACCCTGCCCTGTGGAGCCCGGACGTTCCTCGAGCCACTTGCGTGACGCGCGGCCGTCTGGCTGTCCCATCCGAGTCCAGTCTACCGGCGCCGCCGGCCGGTTCGTCGCCGGTAGGATCGGACGGTGCTGATTCTGCTTCCCCCTTCCGAAGGCAAGACGCCCCCGCTTCGGGGTCCCGCCGTCGACTGGTCCGCCCTGGGCTTTCCGGAGCTCAACCCCTACCGGGCAAAGGTCCTCGAGGCTTTGGGAACGGTCAGCGCGCACCAGGACGCCCTCGCCTTACTGGGGGTGGGCGCATCGCTGCGTGGCGACGTCGAACGCAACACGCGCCTGAGCGCCGAGCCCGCAGCCCCTGCCCACAGCATCTACTCCGGCGTCCTGTACGACGCCCTGGGATACCGGACCCTGACGCCGGGCCAGCGCCGCAAGGCCGATGAGTCCGTCCTGGTGATCTCGGCGCTGTGGGGAGCGCTGCGCTTTGGGGACAGCGTCCCCGCCTACCGGCTGTCCATGGGTACGGCGTTGCCCGACGTCGGCCGGCTGGCTCCGTTTTGGAAGGCACAGCTCAGCGACACGTTGGGCGAGGCGGCCAAGGGGCACCTGCTGGTTGACTGCCGCTCCAGCACCTACGCGGCGGCGTGGGCTCCGCCGCCGGAACAGACAGTCTCCGTAAATGTCTTTACCGAGACCGGCGGCGTCCGCAAGGTGGTGAGCCACTTCGCCAAGCACACGCGGGGCGAACTGGCGCGGCATTTGGTGGTGCGCCGCGGGAAAGCCCCGGCCGCACCGTCGGACCTCCTAAAGGCTGCGCGCGAAAAGTGGGACGCGGAACTGGTGCCGGGCACCGCCCGCAAACCGCACGCCTTGAACATCATCCTGCCGGGCTGAGTCCCCCGGCCGCGGCGCTCAGGACCACTCGTCCGAGCGGACCAGGATGGCGCCGGAGTCCGGGCAAAAGACGATCTCGTCGGCAGCGGCAGCTTTGATCTCGGCGAGGTCGCCCGGGCTGAGCTTCATGCCGGAGGCTTCCGAGGTGCCGTGGAAGAGCCGCGCCGCGCCCACTCCGCGTTTCGCCAGGGTCTTCTCGTAGACCGCCAGCATGGCCCCGTCCAACCCGGCGGCGAAATCGGCCCGCTGGGAGCGGAGCCCTTCGGCTTCGGTTTCCACCTCGGCCAGGGCAGCATCGAGCTCGGCGCGGATGGTGCCAAAGGAGCCCTGGATGTCATCGACGATCTGCTGCTGGGCCGCCTGCCGCTCGCGCAGGAATTCCAGCCGCTCCATGACTTCCAGTTCCGCGTCTTCAAGGTCCGAGCGCCGCTTGTTCAAAGATGCGATGTCCTTTTGCAGCGCCACCAAGTCCTTGGAGAGGCCGGTGCCGCTGTTGAGCCGCGCCTCGTCGCGTTCGATGCGCGAGGCGACCTGCTCGACGTCGGCCTCCGCCCTCTTCAGCTCGGCCTCGGCGTCATGCACGGCCACCTTGGCGGCACCGAGTTCGCCGTTCGCTACGGACAGGGCAGCTTCGAGGTCCTTGATGCGGGGATCGTTTTCCAGCGTCCGGCGGCGGTTGGCGAGGCCCTTCAGCCTGGCGTCGAGCCCCTGCAGTTCGAGCAACTTCAACTGTTCCGCCGGTGCTGCCTTCGCCACTGTTACCTCCGCTAAATCCCTTCCGGCCGCAGCCGGGCACCGAACCGGCGCTTCCTAGACTCTAGCGCCTGCCCGTCTCCCCCGCCTTGCTCAGCCTGGGGTCAGGATGAAGTCCCACGGATCGGTGTTGGTGGTGCTGACCCGGATCTCCACGTCATGGCCCTGGTCTGCCAGGACGTTGCCCAAAGCTGCTGCCGCGGCAGGCAGCCACAGCCATTCGCTGGCAAAATGCGAGACATCAACAAGATACGGCCGTCCGTTGAGGGCTGCCTCCCGCGCCTCCGACGCCGGATGGTGGCGAAGGTCCGCGGTGACATAGACGTCGGCGTTGCTGGCACGCACTTCATTGAACAGTGAATCCCCGGCACCACCGCATACCGCGATCCGCCGCACCAGTCCGTCCTTGTCCCCCGAGACGCGCACTCCCCCGGCAACGGACGGAAGTATGCCGTAGACACGCGCCGCAAAATCGCCCAGGCTCATGGCCTCCGCCAGGTCTCCCACCCGCCCTATGCCTTCCTCCGGCAAGCCATTGGCTGCAGTGGTGAGCGGGGCCGCGTCCTGGAGCCCCAGGGCGTCGGCCAAGACATCGGAAACACCTCCGACGGCGGAGTCCCCGTTGGTGTGCACGGTCAGCAGTGCCGTTCCCGACTCGATGAGCCGGTGGACAGCCCGGCCCTTGGCCGACGTGGCGGCCACCGACGTGACGGCCTTCAGCAGCAGGGGGTGGTGGGTGATGAGCAATTCCGCTCCCCACTCAACGGCTTCCTCGATGACTTCCAGGGTGGGGTCCACCGCGAACATCACCTTGGACACGGGCGTGGACGGGTGCCCTGCCACAAGCCCCACCTCGTCCCAGCCTTCCGCAAGGGACTCCGGCCACAACTCCTCCACTGCAAGGAGCAGCTCAGCCAAGGTGGGGGCATCCGCGGAACCGGCCGGAGCCGGAGTGTCGGAGGACGCTTCGCCGTCGTGATCTGCCGGGCCGGTAACGTCGGTGTCCACAGGTTCCATAGTCTTAGTTTTACCCCATCGGCTTCACGCGGCCGCAGTTTGCACCGGGCACTGCGCCAGGACGCGGGGAATGATCCGGCGCCGCCAACCATTGAAGAGGTCATGAAAACTTTTGTTCTTGGCGGAGGCTGCTTTTGGTGCCTCGACGCCGTCTACCAGAAGACCAGGGGCGTCACGTCAGTGGTGTCGGGCTACACCGGGGGCCACGATCCGGAGCCTGACTACTATTCGGTCTGCAGCGGCACCACCGGTCACGCGGAAGTTGTAGCGGTGACCTTCGACGAGGAGGTCATCCCTGCCGAGGTTGTCCTGGACATGTTCTTCGCCCTGCATGACCCCACCACGCTGAACCGCCAGGGATACGACGTAGGCACCCAGTACCGTTCCTCGATGTTCTACGAAACCGACGAGGAGAAGATCCTGTTCGAGGAAGCAATCGACCGCAACCAGGCGCTGTGGTCCCATCCCATCGTCACCGAAGTCAGCCGGCTGCCGCGGTTCCATGTCGCGGAGGAATTCCACCAGAACTACTACGCCAAATACCCGGAGCAGGGGTACTGCCAGGTGATCATCAACCCTAAGCTGGCCAAGGCGCGGAAATATTACTCTGCATGGCTTAACGCTTAGCCACCGTTACACGGCCTCGTTAGGCTGACCTCAGTATTCACCCCTTAGAGATAGGCGTATGTACATGGCACGGATCTATGACGATGTGACGCAACTGGTCGGCGGGACGCCGCTGGTCCGGTTGAACCGGCTCAGCGAGGGGCTGGACGCCACCGTTGCCGTGAAGCTGGAGTTCTACAACCCGGCCAACAGCGTCAAGGACCGCATCGGCGTTGCCATCATCGACGCGGCGGAAAAATCCGGCGCCCTGAAGCCCGGCGGCACCATCGTCGAAGGCACCTCCGGCAACACAGGCATCGCCCTTGCCATGGTGGGTGCCGCCCGCGGCTACAAGGTCATCCTCACCATGCCCGAGACCATGTCCACCGAACGCCGCGTCATGCTGCGCGCCTTCGGTGCCGAGATCGTCCTCACCCCGGGATCCGAGGGTATGCGCGGCGCCGTCGAAAAGGCCCAGGAAATCGTGGCCAACACCGAAAACTCCATCTGGGCGCAGCAGTTCGCCAATGAAGCCAACCCGGAGATCCACCGCAAGACCACCGCTGAGGAGGTCTGGGCCGATACCGATGGCGCCGTGGACATCTTCGTTGCCGGCATCGGCACCGGCGGAACCATCACCGGCGTGGGCCAGGTCCTGAAGGAGCGCAAGCCCGGCGTGCAGATCGTGGCCGTGGAACCGAAGGACTCCGCCATCCTGAACGGCGGCGCCCCCGGCCCGCACAAGATCCAGGGCTTGGGCGCGAACTTCATCCCGGAGCTGCTGGACACCAACGTCTACGACGAGGTCCTGGACGCCACCCTGGAGGACTCGGTCCGCGTGGCACGCGACCTGGGTGTCAAGGAGGGCATCCTGGGTGGCATCTCCTCGGGCGCCATCGTCTGGGGTGCCCTGGAACTGGCAAAGCGCCCGGAGAACGCGGGCAAGCTGATTGTGGCGGTCGTCTGCGACTTCGGGGAGCGTTACATCTCCACCGTGCTCTATGACGACATCCGCGGCTGATCAGTCCGCTGTCCGCCCGTTTCCTGTAGAAAGAACTTTGTGGGCTTTTTCGCAAGACTGAAGGAAGACCTCGACGCCGCCCGGTCCCACGACCCGGCGGCTCGAGGTTCTTTTGAGAACTTTTTCGCCTATTCCGGCCTGCATGCCATCTGGATCCACCGGCTGACCCACCGCATGTGGCAGAACCCTGCGCTCCGCTTCCCGGCGCGCCTCCTGTCCCAGCTGGGACGCTCCTGGACCGGTATTGAAATTCATCCCGGCGCCACGATCGGCAGGCGGTTCTTCATTGACCACGGCATGGGCGTGGTCATCGGCGAGACCGCCGAGATCGGCGAGGACGTGATGATCTACCACGGAGTGACGCTCGGCGGCCGCTCACTGGCCAGGATCAAGCGGCACCCCACCATCGGCGACCGGGTCACCATCGGCGCCGGAGCAAAGGTCCTGGGGCCCATCACCATCGGCCGGGACAGTGCCGTAGGCGCCAACGCAGTGGTGGTCAAGGATGCGCCGCCGGAATCAATTGTCACCGGGGTTCCCGCCAAGTGGCGGCACCGCGATGCGCAGCGGGAAACCAAGCCCGCGGTGGATCCGGCCGAGTATGACATCGAATACCGCATCTGATGCCCTAAGCAATTGATGCCCTGGCAGGCCACGACAAAGGCGGGCAGTTCCACCGGGAAACCGGGGAACTGCCCGCCTTTTGCTTTGCGGCAGCAGGTGCTAGTAGGTGTCCACCGCTTCAACTTCGGACTTGTCCTCGCCCCACAGCGTGTGGAACGTCCCTTCGGTGTCGATGCGTCCGTAGGTGTGAGCGCCGAACAGGTCGCGCTGGCCCTGGATCAGGGCGGCGGCTACGCGCTTGCGGCGCAGGCCATCGTAGTAGGCCAGCGATGAGGAGAACACCGGCACGGGGATGCCGAGCTGGACGGCGGTGGCGACCACGCGGCGCCAGGCGGGGAGGGCGTCGGCGATGGCCTTGGTGAACGCCGGGGCGAACAGCAGGTTGGCCGGCTTCTCGTCCGCAGCGTACGCCTTGGTGATGTCCTTGAGCAGCTCCGCGCGGATGATGCAGCCGGCGCGCCACAGGGAAGCAATTTCGTCCAGCTTCAGGTCCCAGCCGTACTCCTTGGCTGCGGAGGTCAGCATGTCCAGGCCCTGGGCGTAGGAGACCAGCTTGGAGGCGTACAGGGCCTGGCGGACGTCCTCGACAAACGTCTCCGGGATTTCCACGGTGGCCTCGTTGCCCGCCAGCAGTTCCTGGCCCAGCTTCCGCTGCCCGGCCTGGGAGGAGAGGGCGCGGGCGAAAACGGATTCGGCGATGCCGGATACCGGCGAGCCAAGTTCCAGGGCGGAGATGACGGTCCAGCGGCCCGTACCCTTCTGGCCGGCGGCGTCAACGACGACGTCGACGAACGGCTTGCCGGTCTTGGCGTCAACATGGCCCAGGACTTCGGCGGAGATCTCAATCAGGAAGGACGACAGCTCGCTCTTGTTCCACTCGGAGAAGATCTTTGCCTGCTCGGCGGGCTCGATGCCAGCGCCGGAACGCAGCAGGTCGAACGCCTCGCCGATGACCTGCATGTCGGCGTATTCAATGCCGTTGTGGACCATCTTGACGAAGTGCCCCGCTCCGTCGGTGCCGATCCAGGCGCAGCAGGGCTCGCCGTCGACCTTTGCGGAAATCTTCTCGAGCAGCGGACCCAGGGCCTTGTAGGACTCCTTGGAACCGCCCGGCATGATGGACGGGCCGTTCAGGGCGCCTTCCTCGCCGCCGGACACGCCGACGCCCACGAAGTGCAGGTCCTTCTTAGCCAGGGCTGCCTCCCGGCGGCGGGTGTCCTCGTAGTGGGAGTTGCCGGCGTCGATGATGATGTCGCCGGGCTCCAGCAGCGGCTCCAGCTGTTCGATGACAGAGTCCACGGGCTTGCCGGCCTTGACCATGATGAGTACGCGGCGCGGCTTCTCCAGGGAGTCAACCAGTTCCTGCAGGGTCTCAGTCCGGATGAAGTCACCCTCCGAACCGTGCTTTTCCAGCAGCGCGTCCGTCTTCTCAACCGACCTGTTGTGCAGCGCAACGGTAAACCCGTTCCGGGCGAGGTTGCGGGCAAGGTTGGCGCCCATGACGGCGAGGCCGGTGACACCGATGTGTGCAGACATCAATAACTCCAATTCATTTTTCGCCCCGGCTGCCGGCTTTCCGCCGGCGGGAAGTCACCGGGGCAGATCAGGGGGTCCGAATAAAGCATATATATTCTGGCCGTGACGCGAAAGTAATGTCCGCGTCATGGAACTCATTGTGCAGTTGCAGGTCCAGGACTGGCGGTGCGGCACTTGCCCACTCTGGCCCCGCCCGCACGTCCGGGTTGCGGGCTTCCTGCTGCCAGCCGGCCGGCCGCCAACAACTAGGCTTAGCAGCATGACCAGCAGCCTCCACCACCGTGCCATCGAGAACCTGGGCACCCGGATCATCTCGGGGGACCTCCCGGCCGGCCACGTGATGCTGGCGGAGCAGCTGGAGGATGAGCTGAAGGTCTCCCGTTCGGTGATCCGGGAAGCTGTACGGGTCCTGCAGTCGCTTGGACTGGTGGAAACCACCAAGCGCGTTGGAATCCGGGTACTGCCAGCAAGCCGCTGGAATCCCTTCGATCCGCAGGTGATCCGGTGGCGCCTGGCCAGCAACGCCCGCGGCGCCCAGCTGCGCTCCCTTGCCGAACTGCGGGCGGCGGTGGAACCGGCGGCTGCCGAGTTGGCGGCACAGAACGCCCCGGCGCAATTGCGGATGGAACTCGTTGATGTTGCCCGTGCCCTGCGGGAGGCGGGCAACAACGGCGAAGTTGCCCGCTTCCTGGAACTGGATATCCGGTTCCATTCGCTGCTGCTCTCAGGTTCGGGCAATGAGATGTTCGCCAACCTCATGGGCCAGGTGGCCGAAACGCTGACGGGCCGCACGGTGCATGGGCTGATGCCGGACCACCCGCACCAGGCCGCCCTGCAATGGCATGAGGACGTGGCGGAGGCGATCGCGAGGGGTGATGCTGCGTCTGCCCGTGAGGCGTCGGACCGGATCATGCGGCGGACCATGTCCCAGATGGCCGACACCTGGACGGAGCAACCGCGGGTCTTCATCCCCGTCCGGCAGTAAACCGCACCTGCTGGGCTCCAAATCGCGTTTGGCCGTCACGGAAGCACGGAAAACTTTCTGTTTCCGGGAGTTCACGGTATATTCATCCCAGGCCCTCCCCCGCGGCATCCCCCAATAGTCGCGGTGGAGGGTTTTCCAATGCCCGGAACCAGGCCCCACGTCCACCGACGCCCTCAGGCTGCCCCTGCTGCGGATTCCCTGCGCCGCCAGCCACCGCCCAGTCCGTCGCGCTGGAGGTACATGGTGGCCAGGGCTGATTTGGCGCTGTTTCCCAGCCTGACCTGCAGCTGCAGGACCTCGACGTCGACACCCCCGCTGCCCTTTGGCATCCGGCGGCTGGTTTCCCACCAGTTGATGCGCTCAAACCACCTGACCGGCTCGGCACCCACGGCCCATTCCCTGCCCCGGCTCAGCACCGCCGTCGGAATCCCGTTGCTGTCTGTGTGCACTATGACGTGTTCCATTGCTGCAACCTATGGCAGGGGTCCGACAATGGCGCCGTGGGGAGAAAAAGGAAAAACCCCGCCGCCTCCGCCAGGATGCGGGGCAACGGGGTTTTCGTGGTGGGTCCTACCGGGATCGAACCGATGACATCCACGGTGTAAACGTGGCGCTCTACCAGCTGAGCTAAAGACCCAAAAGGGGTTGTTTCCGGCCGTTCCGCCGCAACCAACGAACATAGACTCTACCGGACTCCGGGCAGGAAACGCCAATCCGGGCCGCGCCGGTTCTTACAGCGAAGGAAGTTCCGCGGCAAGGTAGCCCAGCGCCTGGCTGACCCCCGCTTCCAGTTTGATGGTTGCCCTGTCATCACCGCGCGTGGGACCCCTGTTGATGATGACGACTGGCTTGTCCTCCTTTGCCGCGTGCCTGACAAAACGCAGCCCGCTCATGACGGTCAGGGAAGAACCGGCAACCACCAGGGCAGCTGCCTGATCCACCAGAGCATAGGAGCGTTCCACCCGTTCTTTGGGGACGTTTTCCCCGAAGTAGACGAAATCCGGCTTCAGTGTTCCGCCGCAGGCAGGACAAAGGGCCACCACAAAACTGTCGATCAGGGCCTGGTCCTCCACCGTGGCATCAGCATCCGGCGCCATTTCCACCAGTCCGCTGGCTGCAGCGCGCTCCAGGAAACCGGGGTTGAGTTCCTGGAAGACACCAACCAGGAGCTGCCGCGAGTAGGTACGTCCGCAGTCGAGGCAGATCACCTGGTCATACCTGCCGTGGAGATCGACGACATTCGAGCTGCCCGCGTCCTGGTGCAGCCGGTCGACATTCTGCGTGATCAGCCCCGTGAGGTAGCCGCGCCGTTCCAGTTCCGCGGCCGAGTAGTGGCCCTGGTTGGGGTCCGCGTGCCGCATGTGCGACCACCCAATATGGTTCCTGGCCCAGTAACGCTGCCGGTTCCCGGAGTGGCGGACAAACTCCTGGTAGGTCATGGGCGACCGGGGCGGGGAGTCCGGGCCGCGGTAATCGGGGATGCCGGAGTCGGTACTGAGCCCAGCACCCGTCAGCAGGGCGAAAGGGGCACCGGCGAGCAGGTCCCGGATCCGGGCCAGCACCTCCAGCTCCTCCCCTGAAGGCGGCGCAGGGGGGACGGCCTTCATGCTGGCAAAGCCGGTAAGGCCTGTTCCCGCCCGCTGCTCAGGCATGGTGGCTCAGGCCTGCTTCAACTCGGCCAGCGCGGTGCGGTATTCGTTGAAGTCGCGCGCCTGGCCGCGGGGGTTCACCACGCTGTAGCGGACCCTGCCCTCGGAATCGATGATGAAGGTTGCCCGTTTGGCCATGCCGCTGCCGGCGTCGAACACTCCATACGCACTGGCGACGGCGCCGTGCGGCCAGAAGTCGGCGAGGAGGTCGAAGGTGTAGCCTTCCTGCGCGGCATAGGCGCGCAGGCTGAACTTGCTGTCTACGGACACCCCCAGGACCACAGCGTTGGAGTCCTCGAACAGGCCCAGGTTGTCCCGTATTTCGCACAACTCTCCGGTGCAGATACCGGAGAACGCGAAAGGATAAAAAACCAGCGCGACGTTGTGCCCGCGGAAGGAGGACAGCCGCACGGGCTCGCCATACTGGTTGGTGAGTTCGAAGTCCGGCGCTGTTGTGCCCAGCTCCGGGACAGCTGCAGAAGCGGCCTCAACCGCTGCCGTCACTTGTTCTTCCTGCTGACCAGGCGGGCGGCGCTCCAGTCCTTCGATACCCCGGCTGACGTGGTGACATGCAGGCCGGCGGTTGGTGCCGCTTCCTGGATGTCCGCTGGTGACACGTAGCCGTCCCGGCCGGATTTGGGGGTGAGGACCCAGACAATGCCGTTTTCGCTCAGGGTGGTGAGCGAATCCATCAGGCTGTCCACCAGGTCGCCGTCGCCGTCGCGCCACCACAGGATGACGGCGTCCGCCACCTCGTGATCGTCCTCGTCCAGCAATTCGGAACCGGTGAGGTCCTCAATATCGTCACGCAAGTCGAAATCGACATCGTCGTCGTAACCGAACTCCTGAATCAGATCCCCGTTTTTGAAACCTAATTTTTCCGCCACATTTACCGAAGTGGCGGCGTCGGCCTCGCTCACGTGTTCCTCCAATACCTCATATATGCGGTGCGCATAGTGATTTCCATTACTCCCAAGCCAACACCCTTTGTGCCTGCGCTTCAAGCTGCCGCCCCTGGGATGGCGCATATTCTGCGTCACATCCCGCGGCAGCATCCCTGTCGCAGGGGCATTTGGCCACACAACCAGTATGACGAACGAAATACAACCGCAGCACCCGGGCCGCAGCTACGCATCGTGTTCCCGTCAGGGCTAGAGTGGCTGATGACAACTATGCCTGCGGGACGACAACCGTGTGACTCCGTGCAGACATAGGAGCGCTAGGAACCTGCCCGGCACACATGACCGGGCTGTTGTAACCGATACGTCGCACACGGCGTATATACGCCGGGCAGTCACCCTGCCTGGCCTGAGTGCGCCGATTCATGCGCGCAAAGAGAGGTTGGACGTGGCTGCAGGAGAAGAGACCTCCCATATCCTCAGCGGGTTGACTAACCAGCTGCCTGATCGTGATCCGGAAGAAACTGCCGAGTGGGTTGAGTCCCTGGATGCGTTGATCAGGGAACAGGGCACCGAGCGTGCCCAATACATCATGCGGAGCCTGCTGCAGCGCGCGGGCGCGCAGAGCGTGGGGGTCCCGATGGTGACCACCACCGATTACGTGAACACCATCCCGGTGGACCAGGAAGCCGAATTCCCCGGGAACGAGGAATACGAGCGCCGGTACCGGGCGTACATGCGGTGGAACGCCGCGGTCATGGTGCACCGGGCGCAGCGGCCCGATATCGGCGTCGGCGGGCACATCTCCACCTACGCCGGGGCCGCGACCCTGTACGAGGTGGGGTTCAACCACTTCTTCCGCGGCAAGGACCACGCCGGCGGCGGGGACCAGGTCTTCTTCCAGGGCCACGCCTCCCCCGGCATGTACGCCCGCGCGTTCATGGAAGGCCGCCTGTCCGAGGAGGACCTGGACGGGTTCCGGCAGGAAAAGTCCCGCGAAGGCCACGCCCTGTCCTCCTACCCGCACCCGCGCCTGATGCCGCACTTCTGGGAATTCCCCACCGTGTCCATGGGCATCGGGCCGATGAACGCGATCTACCAGGCCCAGAACAACCGCTACCTGCACAACCGGGGCCTGAAAGACACCTCGGACCAGCAGGTCTGGGCGTTCCTTGGCGACGGGGAAATGGACGAACCCGAATCCCGCGGCCTGCTCCAGCTCGCCGCCAACGAGAACCTGGACAACCTGAACTTCGTGATCAACTGCAACCTCCAGCGCCTGGACGGCCCGGTGCGCGGCAACGGCAAGATCATGCAGGAACTCGAAGCGTTCTTCCGCGGCGCGGGCTGGAACGTGATCAAGGTCGTCTGGGGCCGGGAATGGGATGACCTGCTCACCCGCGACACCGACGGGTCCCTGGTAAAGATCATGAACGAAACCGTCGACGGCGACTACCAGACCTACAAGGCAGAATCCGGCGGGTTCGTCCGCGAACACTTCTTCGGCAAAACCCCCCAGACCAAGGACCTCGTCGCGGACCTGACCGATGACCAGATCTGGAACCTCAAACGCGGCGGCCACGACTACCGCAAGGTCTACGCCGCGTACAAAGCCGCCACCGAATTCAAGGGCAAACCCACCGTCATCCTCGCCCACACCGTCAAGGGCTACGGCCTCGGCCCGCACTTCGAGGGCCGCAACGCCACCCACCAAATGAAGAAGCTCACCCTGGATGACCTGAAGAAGTTCCGCGACCACCTGCGGATCCCGGTCACCGACGAGCAGCTGGAGAAGGACTCGTACCGGCCGCCGTACTACCACCCCGGTAACGACGCCCCGGAAATCAAGTACATGATGGAGCGCCGGGCGGCCCTGGGCGGGTCCGTCCCGGAGCGCCGCGACACCCACGCCGAGATCGAATTGCCCGAGGCGAAGTCCTACGAGGTGGCCAAGCGCGGTTCGGGCAAGCAGATGGCCGCCACCACCATGGCGTTCGTCAGGCTCCTGAAGGACCTGATGCGGGATAAGAGCTTCGGCAAGCACATCGCCCCGATCATTCCGGACGAAGCCCGCACCTTCGGCATGGATGCGTTCTTCCCCACCGCCAAGATCTACAACCCCAAGGGCCAGAACTACCTGTCGGTGGACCGTGACCTGGTCCTGGCCTACAAGGAATCCCCCGCAGGCCAGCTGATCCACCCGGGCATCAACGAAGCCGGCGCCGTGGCAGCGTTCACCGCCGCCGGAACCTCCTACGCCACCCACGGCATCCCGCTGGTCCCGGTCTACGTGTTCTACTCCATGTTCGGCTTCCAACGCACCGGCGACGCCTTCTGGGCCGCCGGAGACCAGATGACCCGCGGCTTCATCATCGGCGCCACCGCAGGACGGACCACCCTCACCGGCGAAGGCCTCCAGCACGCCGACGGCCACTCCCCCCTGCTGGCCTCCACCAACCCCGCCGTACTCACCTACGACCCCGCCTACGGCTACGAAATCGGACACATCGTCCGCTCAGGCCTGGAACGGATGTACGGTGCGGAGTCCACGGACAAGAACGTCATGTACTACCTCACCGTGTACAACGAGCCCATCCTCCAGCCCGCAGAACCCGAGAACCTCGACGTCGAAGGCGTCATCAAGGGCATCTACCTGCTCGCCCCGGCAAAGATCGACGGTCCCCGCACCCAGATCCTCGCCTCCGGCGTCTCCGTGCCCTGGGCCCTCGAAGCCCAGCGCGTGCTGGCCGATGACTGGAACGTCTCCGCCGACGTCTGGTCCGTGACCTCCTGGAACGAACTGCGCCGCGACGGCCTCGCCGCCGAAGAAGAAGCCTTCCTCAACCCCGGCCAGCCCACCCGCGTCCCCTTCGTCACCCAGCAACTCGAAGGAGCCACCGGCCCCATCGTCGCCGTCTCGGACTACATGAAAGCCGTCCCGGACCAGATCCGGCAGTTCGTCCCCAACGAATTCGCCACCCTCGGCGCCGACGGCTTCGGCTTCTCCGACACCCGCGCAGCAGCCCGCCGCTACTTCAAGAACGACACCCACTCCATCGTGGTCCGCGCCCTTGAAATGCTGGCGCGCCGCGGCGAGGTGGATGTCGACGCCCCGGTCAAGGCAATTGAGAAGTACAAGCTGCTCAACGTGAACGCCGGCACCACCGGCAACGCGGGCGGCGAGGCCTAGCCTTCGCCTTCGCAGCGGAACCAGCCAGCCACGACGGCGGCCTTCACCCACAAGGTGAGGGCCGCCGTCGTTCGTTGCACAACCTCCGGGGAGACTGTGACGCAGGGCAAGGCGGATTGTAGCCTTCGCACAAATGGAGCTTGCGCGGCGGTGGCCGTATGCTCAAAGAATGCCAGCAGCAGCCAGTACGTCCCCGAAGCGGAAACCGTCCCCGCCGAAGGTCACCCCGGAGAAGTCCGAAACCCTCAAGCAGCTCCGTGCCAGCGTGGGACAACTTTCCACTACAACCATGCGCAAGCTCGAGCAGTCGCTGCCCTGGTACAGCCGGCTTAGCGCCGATGAGCGCTCTGCACTGGGCATGGTGGCGCAGAATGGGATCGCGGCTTTTGTCACCTGGTACGAGCGGCCCAGCTCACCGTCGTGGATCCTTACCGACGTTTTCGGGACCGCCCCCACGGAACTGACCCGTTCAATC
This sequence comes from Pseudarthrobacter defluvii, assembly GCF_030816725.1. NCBI lineage: Bacteria > Bacillati > Actinomycetota > Actinomycetes > Micrococcales > Micrococcaceae > Pseudarthrobacter > Pseudarthrobacter defluvii. Next base: position 1,650,682 of record NZ_JAUSYG010000001.1, on the reverse strand, counting down.
AGCCTGCAAAAGGCGCTGCAGCTGATCAGGATCGTGGTGGAAGTGGTGGAGGACCAGGTGCCGGTCATCGCCCCCGAGGCCGACCAGCCAGCCTTGCGGGAGGCCGTCCTGAGGTATTCGCGGGAAGTCGCCTTTGCGGCGGCTGACGTCTATGCCAGGGCCGCGGAGTCCCGCGGCTCCTGGGACACCCGGTTGGAAGCCCTGATCGTGGATGCGATCCTTCGCGGCGAGAACACGGACGCCCTGCGCTCCCGGATTGCAGCGCTGGGCTGGAAGGCCCAGGAGCGGTTCACCGTCATGGTGGGCAATTCGCCGTCAGAACCCAGCGCCAGCTATGTCAGCGAGCTGCGGCGGATGGCCGGACGGTATGCCGAGGACGCGCTGGTGGGAATCCAGGGCGACCGGCTGATCCTCATCCTCGGCGGAGTCCAGGACCGCGAAACTGCATACGTGAAGCTCAGCGATATGTTCGCCCCCGGGCCTGTGGTTTACGGACCCGAGGCCAGCTCACTGCTGGAGGCCAGCGGCTCCGCGCAATCGGCGTTTGCCGGGCTCACGGCTGCACGCGCCTGGCCCTCCGCGCCCCGTCCCGTAGCCGCGGATGACCTGCTGCCGGAGCGGGTCATCTCCGGGGACGACGCCGCCCGCCGCTCCCTGGTGAAGAACATCTACCGGCCCCTCCTGGCGGCTTCCAACGGCCTGGTGGAGACGCTGGGAACCTACCTGGAACTGGGCCACTCGCTGGAGGCCACGGCACGGGAACTCTTCGTCCACGCCAACACCGTCCGGTACCGCCTGAAGCGGGTCTGCGACGTCACGGGCTGGGACCCGCTGCTGCCGCGGGAGGCATTCGTACTCCAGGCGGCACTGGTGGTGGGGCGTCTTTCGGCTCCACCCAAGGCCGCCACGGAGCGGCAGGCTTCCCGGAACCAGGCCTGAGGCATTGTAGACTTCCTACAACCTGACCCCGTGAGCTTGGTGCGGAGAAACACCGCTGGATCACACAGTAATTTGGAAAGCTGGTTACGTGCTTGCAATAGTCTGCCCTGGACAGGGCTCGCAGACCCCGGGTTTTCTGGCCCCTTGGCTGGAACTACCCTCGGTGGCAGGCCAGCTGGCCTCCTTGAGTGACATCGCAGGCATCGACCTGATAGCCCACGGGACCACCTCCGATGAGGAAACCATCAAGGACACTGCCGTGGCGCAGCCCCTGATCGTTGCCGCCGGCCTGGTCACCGCCGCCTCCCTCTTTGATGTGGAGCTCAGCTCCCTCCCCGTGGTCCTGGCCGGCCACTCCGTGGGCGAGATTACCGCAGCTGCCCTCGCGGGGGTGCTGACGGAGCAGGAAGCCATGACGTTCGTCCGCGAACGCGCCAACAGCATGGCCGCCGCGGCCGCCGTCACCCCTACCGGGATGAGCGCCGTGGTTGGCGGGGACCCCGCCGAGGTGCTTGCAGCGATTGAGGCATCCGGCGCCGCACCGGCCAATGTCAACGGCGCCGGCCAAACGGTTGCCGCCGGAACTTTTGAACAGCTCAAGGCACTGGCTGACAACCCGCCCGCCAAGGCGCGGGTCATTCCGCTCAAGGTCGCCGGCGCCTTCCACACCAGCCACATGGCGCCTGCAGCCAGCGCGCTGAAGGCGCTGGAGCCGCAGCTGAACCCGGTGGCGCCCAAGGTGCCCCTGCTGTCGAATTACGACGGCGGCGAAGTCACCGACGGAGGCGCCGCCGTCGAAAGCCTGATAGCCCAGGTGTCCCGACCGGTCCGCTGGGACCTGTGCATGGAAACCATGGTGAAGCGCGGCGTCACCGGGCTGATCGAACTGGCTCCCGCCGGCACTTTGGCCGGGCTGGCGAAGCGCGGCATGCCCGGCGTCAAAACCGTTGCCGTCAAGACCCCCGACGACCTTTCCGCCGCCCTGGCGCTCTTCGCAGAACTGGAGGGCAACGCATGAGCGTTCCCACGCTGAAGCAGGCTCCCATCCAGGAGCACACCCGGATCGTGGGCCTCGGTGCTTACCGGCCGGACGTCATCGTCACCAATGAGGACGTGTGCCAGTGGATTGATTCCTCGGATGAGTGGATCCGCCAGCGCACCGGCATCGTCACCCGCCACCGCGCTGCTGCAGACGTCAGCGTGATCGACATGGCTGAGGGCGCGGCACGCGAAGCCATGGCGAAGGCAGGCATTGAGGGCTCGGATCTCGGTGCAGTGATCGTCTCCACCGTGACCCACCCTTACGCCACGCCGTCCGCTGCAGCCAGCCTGGCTGACCGGATCGGCGCCACTCCGGCTCCTGCATTCGACATCTCCGCCGCCTGTGCCGGCTACTGCTACGGCATCGCCCAGGCCGACGCCCTGGTCCGTTCCGGCGCCGCCAAGTACGTCCTTGTAGTCGGTGCCGAGAAGCTGTCCGACGTCATCGACAACCGCGAACGCACCATTTCCTTCCTCCTGGGCGATGGTGCCGGCGCTGTTGTTATCGGCCCCTCCGACACCCCCGGCATCGCCCCGTCCGTGTGGGGCTCGGACGGCAGCAAGTGGAATGCCATTGGCATGACCCGTTCCCTGCTGGACGTCCGCGACCTGGGCCTCGCCGCCCGCCAGTCCGACTCCACGGGCGACCTTGCGCTCCTCGAAGAGGCGCAGGAGCTGTATCCCACCCTCCGGCAGGACGGCCAGACGGTATTCCGCTGGGCGGTGTGGGAAATGGCCAAGGTGGCCCAGCAGGCACTCGATGCCGCCGGGATCGCCGCTGAGGACCTCGTGGCTTTCATCCCCCACCAGGCCAACATGCGCATCATCGATGAGATGGTGAAGAAGCTGAAGCTGCCCGAGACGGTTACAGTGGCACGGGACATCGCCGAGGCCGGAAACACGTCCGCCGCGTCCATCCCGCTGGCAACGCACCGGCTCCTGCAGGAGAACCCCGGACTGAGCGGCGGGCTGGCCCTGCAGATCGGTTTCGGCGCGGGGCTGGTCTTCGGCGCACAGGTAGTTGTCCTTCCCTAGATACGCCCAAGGGTCGCAACCGCGGCCCGGACCGTTTCCGGCAGTCCCTGCCGGCAATACAAGAAAAGGAGCCACCAATGGCTAGCAACGAAGAGATCCTGGCCGGCTTGGCTGAAATCGTCAACGAGGAAACCGGCCTGGCCCCGGAGGCCGTCGAGCTGGACAAGTCCTTCACCGAGGACCTGGACATCGACTCCATTTCCATGATGACCATCGTGGTGAACGCCGAGGAAAAGTTCGGCGTCCGCATCCCGGACGAAGAGGTCAAGAACCTCAAGACTGTTGGCGACGCCGTCAGCTTCATCGCCGGAGCACAGGCCTAGTCACGGGCTTTTCGCCGTCTCACGGCATGGCAGGGCTGCCGGTCCGGATTGACCGGACCGGCAGCCCGCCGCATTTACCCGGCACAGAACCCGCAACGGGACTGGCCGAACATCAATACGTGCGGGACCCTGCGATCTACGCAGGCGGATTCCCCACCGACGAAAGAGTGATCCCATGACACGCAAAGTAGTCATTACCGGTCTGGGTGCCACCACGCCCATCGGCGGCGATGTACCCACCATGTGGAACAACGCCCTCAAAGGGGTCTCCGGTGCCCGCACCCTGGAGGACGACTGGGTAGCCAAGTACGAACTCCCCGTCCACTTCGCCGCCCGGTGCAGCACGCCTGCCCTTGACGTGCTCAGCCGTGTAGAGGCCAAGCGGATGGACCCCTCCACCCAGTTCGGGGTCATCGCTGCCCGCGAGGCGTGGGCTGATTCCGGTATCACCGAATTCGACCAGGACCGGCTTGCTGTCGCCTTTGCCACCGGCATTGGTGGTGTCTGGACCCTGCTGGACGCCTGGGACACCCTGAAGGAAAAGGGCCCGCGCCGGGTCCTGCCCATGACTGTTCCCATGCTGATGCCCAACGGTGTGGCCGCGGCCGTCAGCCTGGACCTTGGCGCCCGTGCCGGCGCCCACACCCCCGTCTCTGCCTGCGCCTCCGGCACCGAAGCCATGCATCTTGGCCTGGAACTCATCCGCTCCGGCAAGGCAGACGTAGTGATGTGCGGTGGGGCCGAAGCGGCCATCCACCCCATGCCGCTGGCAGCCTTCGCCTCCATGCAGGCATTGTCCCGCCGGAACGACGACCCCCAGGGGGCCTCCCGCCCGTACGACACCGGACGTGATGGCTTTGTCATGGGTGAAGGCGCCGGTGCCCTGGTCCTCGAAGCTGAGGAGCACGCCCTGGCCCGCGGTGCCCGCATCTACGGCGAACTCGCCGGAACCTCGGTCACCGCGGACGCCTACCACATCACCGCCCCGGACCCGCAAGGGCTCGGAGCAACCCGTGCGCTGAAGGCTGCCATGTTTGACGGGCGGATCCACCCTGAAGACGTGGTGCACGTCAACGCGCACGCCACCTCCACTCCGGTCGGGGACAAGCCCGAGTACACCGCACTGCGTGCCGCCCTTGGCACGCACGTGGACAATGTGGCCGTCTCCGCCACCAAGTCGCAGATGGGCCACCTCCTGGGCGCTTCCGGTGCCGTGGAGGCTGTCCTCACGGTCCTGGCCGTCCACGAACGCAAGGCGCCGGTCACCATCAACCTCGAAAACCAGGACCCGGAGATTCCGCTGGACGTTGTCACCTCCGCCCGCGACCTGCCCGCGGGAAACATCGTGGCGCTGAGCAACTCATTCGGTTTCGGCGGCCACAACGCCGTGGTGGCCATTCGCAGCGTCTAGCCGCTGCAGGTACCTGTCCCTGATACAAAAGGAGGCCCCGCCGGCTGGCGGGGCCTCCTTCGTGCTATGGGGGTATTACTGGGTTGCGTTGCAGGAACGTACGACGGCGGTCAGCCCACCTGGTGGAGCCAGCGGACGGGAGCGCCTTCCGCTGCGTGCCGGAACGGCTCGAGTTCTTCGTCCCAGGCTTCGCCCAGGGCAAGGGACAGTTCGTGGTAGACGGCGGAGGGGTCACCGGCACCGGACTCGTAGGCGTACCGAATGCGGTCCTCGGACACCATGATGTTGCCGTGCACGTCGGTGACCGCATGGAAGATCCCCAGCTCGGGGGTATGGGACCAGCGGCCGCCGTCCACGCCCTGGCTGGGCTCCTCAGTCACCTCATACCGAAGATGCGCCCAGCCACGGAGGCAGGACGCCAGTTTGGCTCCCGTGCCGGGGGTACCGGTCCAGGACAACTCGGCCCGGAACATGCCGGGCGCGGCAGGCTGCGGGGTCCACTCAAGGTCCGTCCGCTTGTCCACCACAGCGCCAACCGCCCACTCAACGTGGGGGCACAGCGCCGTAGGGGCCGAGTGAACGAACAGCACACCGCGGGTCATTGCAACAGACATTCCATCCTCCATAGCTATAGGTACGTCTTCCCCAACGACCTCTGCCTGGATGGAACTGCCGTGCCCTGCTCTGCGGCGGTGGTTCCCTGCGCGTATTCAGATGTATCACATAAAGCTGAGTCCGGACTTGCCGCGCCGCACAAAGCTCAGGGAGCTTCAAGCGACACTTGAAAGTTGCCGGACGTGACTCTTATTGTGCCGTACCCCGCAGAATTACGCCAGTGCGATTAGCCACACCGGGTCAGGCCCTTGGATGCGCCTGCTGATAGCTCTTCCGAAGGCGGTCAACCGAGACGTGGGTGTAGATCTGGGTGGTCGCCAGGCTGCTGTGGCCCAGGATCTCCTGCACCGCGCGCAGGTCCGCGCCCCCATCAAGCAGATGCGTGGCGGCAGAGTGCCGGAGCGCGTGGGGTCCCGTCGCAGAGGTGTCGCCCAGTGCTTCAAAGAGCATGCTGACGAGGGCGCGCACCTGGCGCTGGTCAACCCTTCCACCGCGGGCCCCCAGGAAAAGCGCGGGACCGCTGGTGTCCTTGGCCAGGACAGGGCGCCCCCGCCGGAGCCAGTCGTCAAGGGCCAGGGCTGCGGGAACTCCAAACGGGACAGTACGTTCCTTGTTGCCCTTGCCGATGACCCGCAGCGTCCGCCGGTCTGGATCCAGGTCATCGACATCAAGGCCGGCAAGCTCGCCTACCCGGATACCCGTGGCGTAGAGGAGTTCGACCATGGCCCGGTTCCGTACGGCAAGGGGTTCGCCCTCCACGGCGGAGATTTCGAGCCGCTCCAGGATACGCGTCAACTGGGAGGCCTGCAGGACGCCCGGCAGGGATTCCTCGCGTTTGGGAGCCTTCAGCCGCAGCGCAGGATCCGCATCGATGAGTTCTTCCCGCAGCGCCCAGGCAGTGAAGGTCCGGGCCGTGGCAGACCGGCGGGCAAGGGTGGCCCGCGAGGCACCGGAAGAGCTTTGACTGCCCAGCCAGCGGCGGAACGTACCCAGTTCAAGGTCCTTCAGCCCTGCCACGCCTTCCGATGCCGCATGCGAGAGGAGGCTGCGCAGGTCGCCCAGGTAGGCGCGCCTCGTGTGGGTCGAAACCCCACGTTCCCCCGACAAATACCCGGCAAAGCCGTCCAGGGCCTTGCCGAGTTCCACTGGCAGTTCGTCATTGTCCACTCCCCTACTGTCCCAGTTGCACGGCCTGCACTGCAGGCCGACACGGTCATCCCTTGCCGCGTTTCCAGCCGCCCCGCTCGGACAACGCGAGTCCCAGCAGGCCCAGCCTGCCCAGCCCTGCCCGCACCGATTCCTGGCTTAGCCCCGCCACGGCGGAGAGCTTCTCCACGGAGGTCGTGGAACGCAGCGGCAGCGCATCCAGCAGGATCAGGTCCTCCAGGGTCAGTCCGTCCTGTACTGCAGCTTCCGCAGACCGCTGGTCGGGCAGGGCTGTTCCGCTGGGCGACGCCAGTTCGGCCACCTCCGCCGCGTCCGTGACGCAGACTGCTCCCCCGTCCCGGAGGAGACGGTGGCAGCCGGCGGAGTTGGCGCTGTGGACCGATCCGGGAACGGCACCTACTGCCCGGCCGAGGGTCTCGGCATGGTGGGCAGTGTTGAGTGCCCCTGAGCGCCAGCGCGCCTCCACCACTACGGTCACAGCGGAAAGGGCTGCAATGAGGCGGTTCCGTTGCAGGAACCGGTAGCGGGTCGGCGCCGATCCAGGCGGCACCTCGGCCAGTACCGCGCCCTGGTTGGCCACGGAGCGCAGCAGATCATCGTTGCCTGATGGATAGAAGCGGTCCACTCCCCCGGCCATGACGGCGATGGTAGGGACTGCGGAGGTACCGCCGGCAAGGGCTGCGCGGTGCGCGTGGGCATCGATCCCGTAAGCTCCGCCCGAGACAACCGTAAAGCCTCGCTGCGCCAGCGAGTACGCAAGGTCCCCTGTCACCGCTGCTCCGTAGCTTGTGCTGTCCCTGGATCCCACCAAGGCAACGCATTTGTCCACGGGTGGCAGCGGCTGCTCCTCCCCCCGCCACCAAAGGCAGATGGGCTCCTGGATTCCCAGGTCCGCGAGCTGGGCCGGCCACAGTTCATCGCCGGGAATAATGAGGCGGCCTCCAAGGCGGGCCATGGTGGCAAGGTCGCGCTCGGGCGCCAGGTCCGGCACCCGCGGCTGCCAGCGCTTCAGCGCAGCGGCCAGTCCCGCCCAGCTGCTGGACACGCCGTTGTCTGCCAACAGCGCGGTGATCTCGCGCTCCAGGTGGGGCCCGGCCGCCATCTGCCCGGTGGCGACGCCCAGGGCGTCGACTGCCCCCGCAACCTGGACGAGGGCAAGGCCCGCCGCGTCCTGCGGCTCCATCAGCCGTGAAAGGGCTGCCCGGGCCAACCGTTCCGTGTCCTTGTTCGGCGTCTTCTCCACGGCCTGTTTCTCCTTCACGACCAGATCCTTTTCCACAACCACCTGGTTCCGTTCCGTTTGATTTCTCATGCCGCCGCAGCCGCCTGCCGGAGGCCCAGCGCCTGCCCGATGTCGTTTGTGTCCGGCTTGTCCCGGTGCCCCAGATCCGCCAAGGTCCAGGCCAGCCGCAGCACGCGGTCATACCCGCGGGCGGTCAGCACGCCGCGCTCCAGTGACTGGTCCAGGATCCGGGTGGCAGCCGGGGGAAGCCGGAGTTCACCGCGCAGGACCCGCCCCGGCACCTGCGAGTTCGTCTCCAGGCCGAAGCAGTGCAGGCGTTCGGCCTGCCTGGCACGGGCGTCCAGCACCCGGCCTGCTATGGATGCGGTGTCCTCTTCTGCACCGGCTTGTCCGAATTCGGCCAGCGATACCCGTTCCACCTGCAGCTGGATGTCCACCCGGTCCAGCAGGGGTCCGGACATCCTGGCGAGGTACCGGCGGCGCATCATGGGCGTACAGGTGCAGTCCAGACCCTTGCCCGATGCCTTGCCGCAGGGGCAGGGATTGGCGGCGAGCACCAGCTGGAACCGGGCCGGATAGGCTGCCGTCCCGGCAGACCGGTGGATCACCAGCTCGCCGCTCTCCAACGGCTGCCGCAGGGCATCCAGGACGCGCCGTTCGTATTCAGGCGCCTCGTCAAGGAAGAGCACGCCGCGGTGTGCCCTGGAAGCAGCGCCTGGCCTGGGCAGGCCCGAGCCGCCGCCGATGATGGCTGCAGCGGTGGCTGAATGATGGGGGTTCTCGAAGGGCGGCCGGCGCAGGAGCTGCACCGAAGAGGCCGGCAGGCCGCACAGCGAGTGGATGGCCGTGACCTCCATGGACTCATGGTCGCCAAGATCCGGCAGCAGTCCGGGCAGCCGCTCTGCCAGCATGGTCTTGCCCGCGCCCGGGGGCCCCGTGAGGAGCAGATGGTGGGCCCCTGCGGCTGCGACTTCCAATGCCCTGCGGGCGTCGCCCTGGCCTGAGACATCTGCCATGTCCGGACACGGCCCGGGCGATGGCGGCACGTCCGCGTCATCATCGACGTCGTCCGGTTCGAAATCCAGGGCGAGTTCCTGGGGATCAGCCCCGAAGTCCAAGGCCAGCCGGGCGAGCGTGCGGTATCCGCGGACCTCGGCGCCCGGGACAAGGGAAGCCTCTGCAAGGTTGGCCTGTGCCACCACGATCTCCGGGTAGCCGGCCTGGACTGAGGCCATGACTGCAGGCAGGATGCCCCGGACGGGGCGCAGCCTTCCATCGAGTCCCAATTCAGCGATGAAAACGGTGCGTCCGGTGGGCTTGATGTCATTCGCTGCCCGGAGCACAGCCATGGTCACCGCGAGGTCGAAACCGGAGCCTCGCTTGGGCAGCGAGGCCGGAATGAGGTTGGCGGTGATCTTCCGGCGGCTGAGCGGGATGCCGGAGTTCTTAGCCGCTGAGCGGATGCGCTCCCTGGCCTCGTTCAGCGAAGCATCCGGCAGGCCCAGGATGACGAAGGCCGGCAGGGTCTGGCCGATATCCGCCTCAACTTCAACCATGTAGCCATTGAGTCCCACCAGCGCGATGGAGTACGTGCGGCCGAGCGCCATCACCCCACGCCCTTGAGGTGTTCCACCACCGGTTCCCCGCCGCCGTCGTCCACCACGGCGATGACGTCCACGCGGCGCAGCGGCATGCGCAGTTCCCGGTCGCGGCACCATGCGGCGCCCAGGCGGTGCAGCCGTGCCAGCTTTTCCGGGCCCACCGCCTCGAACGGGTGGCCATAGTCCAGGGAGCGGCGGGTTTTGACTTCGGCGATGACCAGTGCGTCACCATCGAGGGCGACGATGTCGATCTCACCCTCAGCGCACCGCCAGTTGCGCTCCACCACCAGCATGCCCAAAGCTTCAAGGAAGCATGCGGCGAGGTCCTCGCCGCGCCTGCCCAACAGGTCTTTCGATTTCATGTCTACCTCCGCAACCAGCCTGGCGGCGGAGGTCCACAGAGGACAGAAGGCCCCTGCCCTATGTGGACAGGAGCCTTCTGTGGAGGGGAAGTCCGGTTCCCCCGGGGATGCTAGTTCCCCAGGTCCACGTCCTTGGGCAGCGCCAGTTCCTCGTTGCGGGGCAGTTCCTCGACGTTGACGTCCTTGAAGGTCAGGACCCTCACGCTTTTGACGAACCGGGCCGAGCGGTAAACGTCCCATACCCAGGCATCCTGGAGGGTCAGGTCGAAGTAGACCTCGCCGTCAGCGCTGCGGGCCTGGAGGTCCACGTGGTTGGCCAGGTAAAAGCGGCGCTCGGTCTCGACAACGTAGCTGAACAGGCCGACGACGTCGCGGTATTCACGATAGAGCTGAAGCTCCATGTCTGTTTCATAGTTCTCAAGATCTTCAGCACTCATGCTTCCATCTTGCACCATGTCCGGCACGGCTGGCGCCGGACGGCGGGCGTCAGTCGTCGTACGGCCCGTCCCCGTCAGGGGCCTGAGCGCCCTGCAGCTCCCCGCCCAGCAGCCGCCAGCTGACCCGGTGGTAGGCCGTGGGGCCGGCAGCGCGGAGCACGTTCCGGTGGGCCGCGGTAGCGTACCCCTTGTTGATGTCCCAGCCGTAATCGGGATATTCGGTGTGCAGTTCCCGCATCAGCCGGTCCCGCTCCACCTTGGCGATGACACTGGCGGCCGCCACGCTGAGGCACTGCATGTCCGCTTTGACCTTTGTGTGGACCGGCGCCTCGCACCCAGCCTCCAGCACGGGCTGGTCAAACAGGGACAGCTGCTCCGCCGGGGAGAGCCAGTTGTGGCTCCCGTCCAGCAGCACGGCCTCGGGGGTGATTCCGGCGCCCACGATGCTTCCCCAGGCCCGGGTTCCTGCCAGCCGCAGGGCGGCGATGATGCCGAGCGAGTCGATTTCGCCCGCGCTGGCGTGTCCCACCGCAGAGGCAACGCACCAGCGCCGCACCAGGGGTTCAAGCCGTTCACGCTCCGCGGGGCTGAGCAGCTTGCTGTCCCGCACGCCTGCCAGCGGTTTCTGGCGTTCCAGGTCAACGACGGCGATTCCCACACTGACAGGGCCGGCGAGGGCACCGCGGCCCACCTCATCGACGCCGGCCAGGAACCGTACGCCCTGGGCCTTGAAGGTCCGTTCATGCCGCAAAGTGGGCGCCTTGGCACCGCGTGCGGGCGGCTTGGAGCCGGCACGCGTCTTCGCTGGCCGGGGAGCCTGCGCTGGCCGGGGAGCCTGCACGTCCGGGGACGCCTGAACTGCCGGGGACATGGTCAGTGCGCCGCCGGGACGTTCTTGAACACGTCCGGGTAGTTGTCCAGGGTCTTGATCCTGTTCAGCGGCCAGGCGATGACGGCGGCTTTGCCTTCGAGGTCCTTGAGGTCGATGAATCCGCCGTCCGTCTCCATGTGCGCACGGGAATCCGCGGAGTGGTTCCGGTTGTCACCCATCACCCACACCTTGCCTTCCGGGACGGTGACGTCAAAGTTGCGGACCTGCGGGACCTCGGCGGGGTTGATGTAGGCCTCGTCGATGGCGGTCCCGTTAATGGTCAGTTTACCGCCGGCGTCACAGCAGACCACGTGATCCCCCGGCAGCCCGATGACCCGTTTGACCAGGTGCTGCTCCGAGTTGTCCGGCAGGAGGCCAACAAACGTCAGGCCGTCCTGGACCCAGGTGAACGGCCCCTCCGTCTTGGCCGGGGCCGGCGGCAGCCAGCCCTTGGTGTCACGGAAGACCACAACGTCCCCGCGGCTGAGCGCAAACGGTTCGGGAACCAGGAGGTTAACGAAGATCCGGTCGTCCACATCGAGGGTGTTCACCATGGATTCGGAGGGGATGAAGAAGGCCCGGAACAGGAAGGTCTTGATGAGGAAGGACAGCACCACCGCAATGACCACTACTGTGGCGATTTCCTTCAGCCAGCCCAGCAAGGGATTGCCGGCCGGCTTGACCGCACCCTTCGACCCTGCCCGGTTCCGCCGGTTGGGGGGTGCTGCCGCTTCCGTGCCGTCACCCGGCGCGGAGGAAGTTGGAACGGCCGGCGTCTGGGAAACGCCGTCATGGCGCGGTTCGGGTTTCCGCGCGTGGTTCTCGGGCATTTACCGTCCGTTCTGTGTTGTGGGCCCCGCTGCGGGCGGCCGGGCTACAGGAGCAAATCTATCAAGGGGCCAAAGGATCTGGACCGGCCGGCCAATCACCCGGTCCACCGGCACCAGCCCGCCGCCAGGGGCACCGAGGAGGCTGCGGGAGTCGGCGGACAGCGAGCGATGGTCCCCCATCAGCCACAGCCTGCCTTCGGGAACCACGGTGCTGAATTTCTGGATGCTGGGCACGTCCCCCGGGAAGACGTAGGGTTCGTCCAGGGCCACCCCGTTCACGGTGACCTTGCCGGCGGCGTCGCAGCACACCACTGTGTCGCCTGGAAGTCCGATGGCGCGTTTGACGTAGGTTGTGTCGCTGCCGGCGAGACCTAGCCATTGCAGGGCGGACGCGGCGGCATCCACCACCGGGCCTTTGCCGCTGTTGAGCGGCGCGAAGCTGCCGCGGCCGTCAAAAACCACCACGTCGCCATGCCGGATTGGTTCGGACTGGAAGTCCGTGCGCGAGACCAGGATGCGGTCCCCGCCTTGGAGGAGCGGCTCCATGGACTCCGAGGGAATGAAGTAAACGTCCAGCCACAGGGACCGGACCACCCCGCTGATGGCAAGCGCCAGGACCAGGGCAACAACAACAAAACGCCAGCCCTTTTTGCGGGGCTGGCGTTTTGTCTGGTGCATAGGTCCGTATCCTGGCGCTGGGGCATTGCTCCGGCGCTTGCCGGCTACGGCCGCGCTGCAGCCTGGCGGTAAGTCCGGGCAGGACTTACTTGGCGGAGCTGAAGTCGCGCTTTTCCTTGATCTTGGCGGCCTTACCGCGCAGTGCACGCATGTAGTACAGCTTGGCGCGGCGGACGTCACCCTTGGTGACAACCTCGATCTTTTCGATGATCGGGGAGTGCACCGGGAAGGTACGCTCCACGCCGACACCGAAGGAGACCTTGCGGACGGTGAAGGTTTCGCGCACGCCGTCGCCCTGGCGGCCCAGGACGAAGCCCTGGAAGACCTGGACACGGGTGTTCTTGCCTTCGATGATGTTCACGTGCACCTTGAGGGTGTCGCCCGCGCGGAATTCGGGAACATCGTTGCGCAGCGAGGATGCATCGACGGAATCGAGAATATGCATGATTGCACTCCTGGTGAACGCCACAGGTCATTCACTTTGGGTCACGGCAGGCAAGTCGGCCCGCTGGAAAGCAGGCCGGGCATCGCCGCCGAAGTAAAAGTGGTCCGGCCGCTTCAAGGGTTGATGGGGCCGGTTGTCAGGCTGTTGGCCGCGCTACCCCCTGTGGCAGGTGCGGACCCAGCAGACACAAGGGTTAATTTTGCCACAGCAGCAGGGTTACGCCAATTCCGCCGCCGTTATGCCTGTGCTGCGCCGGGCTCCGGGCGGCGGACCAGGCGGCCGTCCTCGACGTCGTAGCCCAGGCTGTGCAGCTCGGTGCGGTCGGCACGGGGGAGGCTGCCGGCGTCGAACCCTTCCAGCAGGTCCGGACGGCGCTCCGCGGTCCGGCGGTACTGTTCGTGGCGGCGCCACTGGGCGATCCGGCCGTGGTTGCCGCTGAGGAGCACCGGGGGCACTTCGCGGTCCCGCCAGACGGAGGGCTTGGTGTAGACCGGGTACTCCAGGAGCCCGTCGGAGTGGGATTCCTCCACCAGGGACTCGGGGTTGCCCACCACCCCCGGGAGCAGGCGGCCGATGGCCTCCACCATGGCCAGGACTGCCACCTCCCCGCCGTTGAGCACGTAGTCGCCCAGGCTGACGGGCCGGACGGTGAAGTGTTCCTGTGCCCATTCGATGACGCGTTCATCGATGCCTTCGTACCGTCCGCAGGCAAACGCCAGGTGCTGCTCCTCGGCCAGCTCGTAGGCGAGGGCCTGGGTGAACCGCTCCCCCGCCGGGGACGGAACGATCAGCACGGGTTTGCGTTCCGGGTCCGGGCGCCCGTCCGCAACGGCGGTGAGGGCCTGTGCCCAGGGTTCGGGCTTCATGACCATTCCGGCGCCGCCCCCATACGGGGTGTCGTCCACGGAGCGGTGCTTGTCGGTGGTGAAGCTGCGCAGGTCGTGGACGTGCAGGTCCAGGATCCCGTCCTGGCGTGCCTTGCCGATCAGCGAAAGTTCAAGCGGGGCAAGGTACTCGGGAAAGATGCTGACGACGTCGATCCGCATCTAGTCCCTGCCTTCCGTTTCCGGGGCGGCGGCTTCGTCGGAGTTGAGTTCGAAGAGTCCGTCCGGCGGGGTGAGGAGGATGTAGCCTTCCTCGATGTTGACCTCGGGCACGATCTGTTCCACGAACGGGATGAGGATTTCTTCGCCGCCGGGGGTGGTGATCATGAGCAGGTCCTGGACTGGCATGGTGTTCAGCGCCGTTACCTTGCCCACCACCCGGGAACCGATCCGCGCCTCCAGGCCGACGAGTTCGTGCTCGTACCAGCCCTCATCGTCGTCGTCCTCGTCAAGCTCTTCGGTTTCAATGAACAGCTTGGCTCCGCGGAGGGTCTCAGCCTGGTTGCGGTCCGCTACTTCCTCGAAGCCGAGCAGCAGGATGTCCTTGTTCCAGCGGGCACTGCTCACGGTTAGGGGGCCTGATGCCGCAGGCTCAACCACGAATTGCGTGCCGGGCACGAAACGGTCCTCCGGGGCGTCGGTCAGGACCTGTACCGTGACTTCCCCGCGAATGCCGTGCGGCTTGCCGATCCGCGCCACCTGAAGCTGCATGTGTTCCTCTGTTCCGGGTTGTGGTGTTTCTGGTGAAAGCAGTCCGGCCCCTCCACCTGGTGGTGGAGGGGCCGGAGCAAAAACTGGATGTTGCCGAGCGCTCAGCGGCGGCGGTCGGTATCGACAACGTCGACCCGTACCGGTTCGCCGCCGGCCAGTGCTGCCACCACGGTGCGCAATGCGCGGGCCGTGCGGCCCTGGCGGCCGATCACCCGTCCCAGGTCGTCCTGGTGAACGCGCACCTCGAGGGTGTCCCCGCGGCGGTTGTTCTTCGAACTGACCTTGACGTCATCCGGGGAATCGACGATTCCGCGGACCAGGTGCTCCAGCGCTTCTGCCAGCAATCTACTCAGCCTCGGTGGTCTCAGCTTCGGCGTCGGCCGGGGCCTCGGCAGCGTCAGACTTGGATGCCTTCTTGGTGATGGCTTCCGGGATGATGACCGAGCCCTTCTCGGGGGCAACGAAGGCTTCCTTCTCGACCTTGGTCTTGAGGGTGCCTTCCTGGCCCGGCAGGCCCTTGAACTTCTGCCAGTCACCGGTGATCTTCAGGATCGCAGCAACCTGCTCGGACGGCTGGGCGCCGACGGAGAGCCAGTACTGCGCACGCTCGGAGTTGACCTCGATGTATGAGGGCTCTTCGGTTGGGTGGTACTTGCCGATTTCCTCGATGGCACGGCCGTCACGCTTGGTGCGTGAGTCCGCGACGACGATGCGGTAGTACGGGGCGCGCATCTTGCCGAAGCGCTTAAGGCGAATCTTTACGGCCACTTTTGTGGTCACTCCTGTTTCAGAAAAGGGGTAAACCCGGCTTTCTGCACCCGTGGGGCGGGCCGTACTTGCGGGCTCGAAGGACAGGATCCGGACACGGAGAGAGGGGCCGCGCGAATCGAGTACCTGTTTATTGTGCCAGATGAGCGGCGTTATTTCGACTTGGCGGCTCAAGCGGACCAGACGTACAGCCCGGTCCGTTCGGAATCGTCGATTCCGGCAGCGAGTTCCGCCAGTTGCTGCACGTAGGTCCGCGCCTGTCCCGCGTTGAACGGCATATCCTCCTGGGCAGCCCACTGTTCGGCGACGTCGTCGAGGACGTTGCCCTCGCCTTCTGTTTCGTAGGTGAGCAGGTCTGCCAGGGCGCGGACCATGGCAGGCGGGACGGCAAGGAGGGAGTCGCTGGAGACGTCCACCATGGTCAGCTCATAGTCTGCCCCGCCGGCATGGACGGCGGTCCCGGCCAGGTCACCCAGTTGCTCGACCTCGAAGTCGCTGATCCCCCGGATCCGCACCCCCTGGCCGGCGGCAACGCCATCCGCCGCGGAGCCGGTTCCTTCGTCAAGGATGCCGGCGCGTTTCAGCGCTGCATCATGGGTGGCGACAAAAATCTCGGTGAAGCCCATGGCGGGTGTCCTTCTTCCGTTGGCGGAACTGCGCGCCGGGCGCTTCCTGCAGCCCGGCCGTACGCCATCAGCCTAGTGGCTGCAATGCTGCCGCTGCATGCAGTGGCCCGCTTCGCGCCGCACGCTGCCGGGCAAGCCGCCCGTCAGCGGACGGCCACCCGGATCCGGTTGCGCCACGGGTCCTCGAAGCGGAGCTCGGCACCGGTGTGGTGCGAGGGCACTCCGGCGACCTTGAGGCGGTCAGCCAGCGCGCCGACGTCGTCCCCGGCTGGGACTTCAATCAGCACTTCGCCGAGCCCCAGCGTGTCCTTGCGCGGGCCGGCGCCGCGGCTGTTCCAGACGTTCATGGCCATGTGGTGGTGATAGCGGCCGGCGGAGACGAACAGTGCCTGCCCGTGCCATCCTGCGGTCTTTTCGAAGCCGAGGGTCCCCACGTAGAAGTCCCGGGCGGTCTGGACGTCCCCCACCTGGAGGTGAACGTGCCCCACGCCCGCGGACGTCTGCCGCTGGCCTTCCAGGGATTGCTCCGTGAGGTACTGCTCAAGGTACCGCTGCGGCGGCAGGGCGAGGCTGTCCATGACAACGTCCGTCCCGTTCCAGGACCAGTTGCTGCGCGGCCGGTCCCAGTACAGCTCGATGCCGTTGCCTTCCGGGTCAGTGAAGTAGAAGGCCTCGCTCACCAGGTGGTCGGCGCTGCCGGTGAAGGACCGCGGCTCATACTGCGCCGCCGTGGCAACGGTGGCAGCCAGCGATGCCTGGTCCTCGAACAGCAGGGCAGTGTGGAACAGGCCTGCCTCTCCCCTGCCGGGAAGGTTCAGCCCCGGCGCCGGCGCCAGGTGGACCAGCGGCCTGGCAAGCCTGCCGAGGTACAGCCCGCCGTCCTGCTCAGCCACCACCTCGAGGCCCAGCGCGCGCTGGTAGTAGTCGGTCATGACCTTCATGTCGCCCACCTTGAGCATCACGGTGCCCATGGCGAGGTCGGCAGGAAGAAGATCCTGGCTGCTGGTTGCTGCGGTCATTGAAGGCTCCTTGCGTTGAAAGCCGTCCCGGTGGCGGCCTGTCACACATTAAAATTACTTGAAGCTTCAATTTATTCCAAGTCCCGGTCAGCGCATGATGCGGCCGCCCAGCACCACATGCTCCAGCGCTGTAATCGTTTCCGGCACAGCCCGTGGATCTTCCCTGAGGACAACGACGTCGGCGCGCGCGCCTTCCTCGATGCCCTCCGCTCCCAGCCAGGTGCGGGCAGCCCAGCATGCGGCATCCAGCGCTGCCTCCATGGGCAGGCCTGCAGCGTGCAGGGCGAGGATCTCGTCCGCGATCCTGCCGTGGCCAATCACGCTGCCGGCATCGGTGCCCGCATAGATGCGCACGCCTGCTTCATGGGCCTCCGCCACCCGTTCCAGCCGGCGTTCCCAGAGCGAGCGCATATGGGCGGCGTAGCGCGGGAACTTGGGATCAGCCTGTGCGGCAATGTCCGGAAAAGTCGCGATATTGATGAGGGTTGGCACGATGGGTACCCCCTGCTCGGCGAACCGGGGCAGGTGGCGGGGCAGGAGACCCGTGGCATGTTCGATGCAGTCAATGCCGGCATCGAGCATCTGGTCCAGGGTGTCCTCGGCGAAGCAGTGCGCCGTCACGCGGGCACCTTCGTCATGGGCCGCCTGGACAGCGTCACGTACGACGGCGGCAGGAAAGGAAGGCGCCAGGTCGCCGGTGCTTCGGTCAATCCAGTCCCCCACCAGTTTGACCCAGCCGTCGCCGTCCCGTGCCTGCTTGCGCACGGCCTCCACCAGGGCGTCCGGATCAACTTCCTCAGCGAAACCGCGCAGGTAACGCCGCGTCCGCGCGATGTGGCGACCGGCCCGGATCAACACGGGAAAGTCCGCGCCGCCCTGCATCCAGCGGGTGTCCGCCGGGGACCCGGCGTCGCGGACCAGCAGCGTTCCTGCCTTGAGGTCGGCCCGTGCCTGTTCCCCGGCAACACCGGGCTCCACGGCTCCGCCCGGGCCCAGCCCGATGTGGCAGTGGGCGTCCACGAAGCCCGGCAGCACCCAGCCGTCGAGTACGCGGCTGGGAGGCGTGTGCGGCGGATTGAAGGTCAGCAGGCCGTCCACGGACCACAGCCCATACCGTACCCGGTCCGGTGCAGTCAGGACGGGGCCGCTGAAGTGGATGATTTCTGCCATGGGGCTCCTTTCGATGCCCGGTCAGGCTAGCACCGCAAATATGACAAGGGTGCTCCACGGGCGTGTGGTAGCTTCGTTCCTGACCACACGGGTGCCCCTGCAGGGGCTGAGATCGGGCTGACGCAGCCTGCGACCGTTGAACCTGTCCGGGTAATGCCGGCGAAGGAAGTGAGTATTCCCTTGAGTACGCCAAACACCCAGTTGAACCCTGCCCAAATCCATGCCGACACCAGCTCCGCCGGCGGGGAATCCGGTCCCCAGGTAACCCAGTCCTTGAAGTCGCATTCGCTGGCATTCATTGAAGCTGCCGATTCCCGAATCCGTGTACCGGTGACGGAAATCGCGCTGGAGGACTCACCGAACGGCCAGCCCAACACGCCGTTCCGGACGTACCGGACCGCGGGCCCCGGAAGCGACCCCGTCCGCGGCCTGCAGCCCTTCCGCTCTGGGTGGATCGAGGCGCGAAGTGACACCGAGGCCTACCGCGGCCGGGAGCGCACCCTGCTCGACGACGGCCGCTCCGCTGTCCGCCGCGGGGCCGCCTCCGCCGAATGGAAGGGTGCGCAGCCGGTGCCCCGCCGCGCCGTCGACGGCCGGACGGTGACGCAGATGCACTATGCCCGGCAGGGCATCATCACCCAGGAAATGCGCTTCGTTGCCCTGCGCGAAAACTGCGACGTTGAACTGGTCAGGAGCGAGGTGGCGGCAGGCCGGGCCATCATTCCGAACAACATCAACCACCCCGAATCCGAGCCGATGATCATCGGCAAGGCCTTCCTGGTGAAGATCAACGCGAACATCGGCAACTCCGCCTTGACCAGTTCCATCGCGGACGAGGTGGACAAGCTGCAGTGGGCCACCCAGTGGGGCGCCGACACCGTCATGGATTTGTCCACGGGCGATGACATCCACACCACGCGGGAATGGATCATCCGCAACTCCCCCGTGCCGATCGGGACGGTGCCCATTTACCAGGCGCTGGAAAAGGTCAACGGCGAGGCCAACGCGCTCACCTGGGAGATCTTCCGCGACACCGTGATCGAACAGTGCGAGCAGGGCGTGGACTACATGACCATCCACGCCGGTGTGCTGCTGCGGTATGTCCCGCTCACGGTAAACCGGGTGACGGGCATTGTCTCGCGTGGCGGCTCCATCATGGCGGGCTGGTGCCTGGCCCACCACCAGGAGAACTTCCTGTACACGGACTTCGATGAGCTGTGTGGGATCTTCGCCAAATACGACGTCGCCTTCTCGCTGGGTGACGGCCTGCGCCCCGGTTCCACGGCCGACGCCAACGACGCCGCCCAGTTCGCCGAACTGGACACCCTGGCCGAGCTCACGCAGCGCGCCTGGGAGTACGACGTCCAGGTGATGGTGGAGGGGCCGGGCCACATACCGTTCCATCTGGTCCGCGAGAACGTTGAGCGCCAGCAGGAACTGTGCAAGGGCGCACCGTTCTACACGCTGGGACCGCTGGTGACCGATGTCGCACCCGGATACGACCACATCACCTCGGCCATCGGCGCGACGGAAATCGCCCGGTACGGCACGGCCATGCTCTGCTACGTCACCCCGAAGGAGCACCTGGGCCTGCCGAACAAGGACGACGTGAAGACGGGTGTGATCACCTACAAGATCGCCGCGCACGCCGCCGACCTCGCCAAGGGGCACCCCGGCGCACACGAACGCGATGACGCACTGTCAAAGGCCCGCTTCGAGTTCCGCTGGCGGGACCAGTTCGCGCTGTCCCTGGACCCGGTGACGGCCGAGGCGTTCCACGACGAAACCCTTCCCGCAGAACCGGCCAAGACGGCGCACTTCTGCTCCATGTGCGGGCCGAAGTTCTGCTCCATGCGGATCAGCCAGGACATCCGGGACGAGTACGGGTCGGCCGACACCCAGGCGGCCCTCACGGAGATGGCGTCCGGAATGCGGGAGAAAAGCGAGGAATTCCTGGCAGCGGGCGGCAGGGTGTACCTGCCTGAGCCGCAGGTCCACGCAGGCAGCTAGGAGGCGCGGGCCGGCTCGCTCCGGCTGACCGCTGCAATGAACTGCCGGATGGCACGGTCCCCGTCCGGCGAGTCATGGGGCCGGTGCCCGCCCGCTGCAACGCGGTGCAGGGCGCCGGTCTCCTGAAGGTATCCGGCGATCTCCTCATACAGCGGTTCCCACCCACCGGTCAGGACCAGCGTGGGCACGCCCGGAACAATGTGCAGCGGCGCCTCCCAGGACGGACCTTGCAGACGGAGCCTGCGGGCTGAACGTTTCTCCTCCGTGGTGGCGGGCTGCTGGAGGTCCGTGGCGTAGACTCGCCGGACGAATTCGCGCTGGAAATCTTCGTCGCTGAGCTGGTGGCGGACATCGAAGAGGGGCCGCATCAGATTGATGTGGGCCGCCGTCGCCGGGAGTTCCGCCGTCAGCGACAGGCAGGCCGGCTCCACCAAAGTCAGCGAAAAAACCAGGTCGGGGCGTTCCACCGCGGCCATCATGGCGGCAATTGCCCCCTGGGAATGTGCAACCACGTGCCCGCCGGCGGCGCCCCGGCCGTCGTCGGCCAGCGACCGCAGGATGATTGCCGTATCTTCGGCGAAAGAGGACTCCACCGGCTCCGCGACCGCGTCATAGCCGTGCCGGCGAAGGAACAGGGCGTCGTAGGACAGAGCCATGCCGTGCTGCCGCGGCCAGGCGGCGGCACCAAAGGTTCCGGCGCCGTGCACGAACACTACCCTCTGCTTGAACATGTCCCAACCCTATTCCACGGTGCCTGCATCCCAACGAAGAAGCGCCAGGTGTCGCCCTGGACAATCAAGACGGACACCTGGCGCTGCAGGGTGCAGGAAACTGCTACTTACCCAGGAACTTATCGAAACCCTTGGGCAGGTTCAGCTGGGACGGATCGAAGTCGCCGCCCTGCTGGCCGAACGCAGCCCCGGTGGGCAGCGCCTTGGCAGCGTTGGCGCGCCGGGCTTCGGCGTCCTTGCGCTCCTGCGCAGCCTTGGCCGGGTTGCCGGACTTCGCCTTCTTCTTGGGCGCGTTCTTGGCGTTCTTCCGCGAACCACCGCCGGCCCCGGGCAGGCCGGGCATCCCCGGCATACCGGGCATGCCGCCCTGGGCCATCTTCTTCATCATCTTCTGGGCCTGGGCAAAACGCTCCAGCAGGCCGTTCACCTCGGAGACGTGCACGCCGGAACCGCGGGCGATGCGGGCGCGCCGCGAACCGTTGATGATCTTGGGAGCCAGCCGCTCGTGGGGCGTCATGGACCGGACAATCGCCTCAACGCGGTCGATCTCCCGCTCATCGAACTGCTCCAGCTGCTGCCGGATGTTCTGGGCACCCGGCATCATCATGAGCATCTTCTTCATGGAGCCCATATTGCGGATCTGCTGCATCTGGGCCAGGAAGTCTTCAAGCGTGAAGTCTTCCTGGTCGGCGAACTTCTTCGCCATGCGGGCAGCTTCGTCTTTGTCCCAGGCCTTCTCGGCCTGCTCGATGAGCGTGAGGATGTCACCCATGTCCAGGATGCGAGAAGCCATCCGGTCAGGGTGGAACAGCTCGAAGTCGTCCAGGCCTTCACCGGTGGAGGCGAACATGACCGGCTTGCCGGTGACCGACGCGACGGACAGTGCGGCACCGCCGCGGGCGTCGCCGTCGAGCTTGGAGAGCACAATGCCGGTGAAGTTGACGCCTTCGTCGAACGCGAGGGCGGTGTTCACGGCGTCCTGGCCGATCATGGAGTCGATCACGAACAGGACTTCGTTGGGCACGATGGCGCGGCGGATCTGGCGGGCCTGCTCCATCATGTCCGCATCGACGCCGAGGCGGCCGGCGGTGTCGACGATGACGACGTCGTGCAGCTTCTGGCGCGCTTCCTCGACGCCGGCGCGGGCCACGGCCACCGGGTCACCGGCGGGCTGGTCGAGCTCGGTGGAGGTGGCTCCGGGGTGCGGGGCGAAGACGGGAACGTTGGCCCGCTGGCCCACCACCTGGAGCTGGGTGACGGCATTGGGACGCTGGAGGTCGCAGG
Organism: Pseudarthrobacter defluvii; assembly: GCF_030816725.1. Lineage (NCBI taxonomy): Bacteria > Bacillati > Actinomycetota > Actinomycetes > Micrococcales > Micrococcaceae > Pseudarthrobacter > Pseudarthrobacter defluvii. The sequence continues at coordinate 1,628,481 of NZ_JAUSYG010000001.1, read as the reverse complement.
CCACCAGGATGGGGCTGTGGCCCTGGGCCTTCAGCCACTTGGACAGCTTGCCCGCCAAGGTGGTCTTGCCCGCGCCCTGGAGGCCGGCGAGCATGATGACGGTGGGGCCGTTCTTGGCCAACCGGATCCGCCGGGTTTCGCCGCCGAGAATCTCCTGGAGTTCCTCGTTGACGATCTTGACGATCTGCTGGCTGGGGTTCAGTGCGGCCGAGACTTCGGCACCCAGGGCCCGTTCGCGGACCCGCCCGGTGAACTCGCGGACCACCGGCACGGCCACGTCGGCGTCCAAAAGGGCACGGCGGATCTCGCGGACGGTGGCATCAACATCGGCCTCCGTGAGGCGGCCCTTGCCGCGGAGATTCTTGAAGGTTGCTGTCAACCGGTCAGAGAGTGAATTGAACACGCGCCGTGAACTTCTTTCAGGAGATGATCGGGACTCAACTATCTAGGGTATCAAGTCAGGCACGGTAGGTGGCATGCTGGCAAAATGACGAGCCAAACAACTGTCAAGACCCTGCTTATCCTCGGCGCCTCGGGCGACCTCACCGGCCGCCTCCTCCTCCCGGGCCTGGCGCGCCTGGTTGCGGCCGGCCGGGCCGGGGGCCTCAGCCTGGTGGGGGCCGGTTCCGACCCCTGGACGCCGGAACAATGGCGGGAGCGGGTACAGGCATCGTTCGCCGCGGCAGCCGGTGAAACGGATGAGCCAGGCAAGGAAGCCCTTGAGCTGCTGCAGAAGGAGACGGTCTACCACCAGGTGGACGTCACGGCGGACGGTGCCCTGGCCGGACTGCTGGGCGGGCTGGAAGGCCCGGTGGCCGTCTACTTCGCACTGCCGCCCCGGATCAGCCAGCTGGCGTGCGAGACGCTTCAACCCGGGGAGGTTCCGGACGGTACCCGCCTGGTGATGGAAAAGCCCTTCGGCTCCAGCGAGGAATCAGCTCGCTCCCTCAACCGGACGCTGGCCCGCCTGGTCCCCGAGGACCACATCCACCGGGTGGACCACTTCCTAGGGAAGGCCACGGTGTTGAACATCCTGGGCCTGCGGTTCGCGAACAACTTCCTGGAGCCGGTGTGGAACCGGCAGCACGTGGAAAAGGTGGAAATCTTCTTCGACGAAGACCTGGCGCTCGAGGGACGTGCCCGCTACTACGACGGCGCCGGCGCCCTGCGGGACATGATCCAGAGCCACCTCCTGCAGGTCATGGCCATCATGGCCATTGAGCCGCCTGCCACCATCGGCGAGCGCGACCTCCGTGATGCCGTATCCACCGTCCTTCGCGCCAGCAGCGTCAGCGCACCCTTTACCGAATCAACGCGCAGGGCCCGCTACACGGCCGGCACGGTGGCGGGCAGGGAGGTCCCTGACTACGCCAGCGAGGAAGGCGTGGACGCCGGCCGGGGAACGGAGACGCTCGCGGAGATCCAGGTGGGCATCGACAACTGGCGCTGGCGCGGGGTTCCGTTCATCCTGCGCTCCGGCAAGGCCCTGGGCGCCAAGCGCAAGGAAGCCGTGGTCACCTTCCTGCCGGTGCCCCACCTCCCCCAGGGCTTCACCGGGGTGGACTCCCCCAACCAGCTGCGGATCGGTTTCGGTCCTGACACGCTGGAGTTCGACGTCGACGTCAACGGGCCCGGAAACATCTTCAGCCTGGGCCGCGTCACCCTGGAAGCGGAACTAAGCGCCTCTGACCTGCTGCCTTACGGCGAAGTGCTGGAAGGCGTGCTGTCCGGCGATCCGCTGCTGTCCGTCCGGAGCGACACGGCAGAAGATTGCTGGCGGATCGTTGAGCCGGTGCTCAAGGCGTGGAAACAGGGTGAGGTCCCGTTGGAGGAGTACGACGCCGGATCTGCCGGCCCCGGGTCCTGGTCCACCAACGGGCGGGAGGACTGAGCAGTGAACGGCGGCGTGCGCCTGGCACCTTAACCGGAAACAGGACGGGCGGGACCTTTTCGGTTCCCGCCCGTCCTGTTTCCGGTTTCAGGTTTCTGCCGGCAGCTGGGGCCGGCGGTGGCACCCGCCCTAGATGGCGGCCACGCCGCGCTCCCCTGTCCGGACCCGCACTGCTTCATGGACGTCCATGGTCCAGACCTTGCCGTCCCCGGCCCTGCCGGTATTGGAGCTGGCAATGATCACGTCCAGGATGTCGTCAGCCTGTTCGTCCGTGGCGAGGACTTCCACCCGGATCTTGGGCAGGAGGTCCACGTTGTATTCCGCCCCCCGGTAGACCTCGGTGTAGCCGCGCTGCCGGCCGTAGCCGCTGGCCGCGCTTACTGTGAGGCCCTGGACGCCGTAGGCTTCCAGCCCTTCCCTGATGGCATCGAGCTTTTCCGGCCTGACGATTGCAGTGATCAGTTTCATGCCCCCACGCTTTCCTTGCCTGTTGCTGACTGTGCCTTCTGCGCTTCCGATGCCTGTCCGGCTTCAGGGGTTGCGCCCTTGCCGGTGATCATGTCGTGCAGCGGCTGGAAGCTTCCGCCGTGCCCGCTCAGGCCGAACTCGTAGGCAGTTTCGGCGTGCAGGCTGAGGTCCACACCCACCGTTTCCTGTTCCTGCGAGACACGGAAGCCCATGGTCTTGTGGATGGCCAGCGCGATGATGGTGGTGAGGATCGCGGAGTAGGCGATGGCGATGCCGGCTGCCGCGAGCTGGGCCCAGAGCTGTGCCGGTCCGCCGCCGTAGAAGAGGCCGCCACCAACACCGTCGGTGGGCAGTGAGATGAAGCCCAGGGCAACGGTGCCGATGATGCCGGAGACCAGGTGCACGCCGACCACGTCCAGCGAGTCATCGAAGCCCCAGCGGAACTTCAGGCCGACCGCCAGGGCGGAGGCGACGCCGGCCACGACGCCCAGGCCCAGGGCACCCACGGGGCTGACGTTGGCGCAGGCGGGAGTGATGGCAACCAGGCCCGCAACAACACCGGATGCGGCGCCGAGCGAGGTGGGGTGTCCGTCGCGGACGCGCTCGGTGACCAGCCAGCCGAGCATGGCAGCTGCCGGGGCTGCGAGGGTGTTGACCCAGATCAGGCCGCCCTGTTCGGCAGTGGTGGCCGCACCACCATTGAAGCCGAACCAGCCGAACCAGAGGATGGCCGCGCCGAGCATGACGAACGGGATGTTGTGCGGGCGGTGGTTGGGGTCCTTGCCGAAGCCCCTGCGGTTGCCGATGATCAGGACCAGGATCAGCGCGGCCACACCGGCGTTGATGTGGACCACGGTGCCGCCGGCGAAGTCGATGGCAGGTCCCAGCGCCTTGCCGATGGCGCCTTCGGGGCCGAAGAGGCCGCCGCCCCACACCATGTAGGCCAGCGGGCAGTACACCAGCGTGACCCACACGGGAACGAAGACGGACCAGGCGCCGAACTTGGCACGGTCGGCGATGGCGCCGCTGATCAGGGCCACCGTGATGATGGCGAAGGTGGCCGCGTAGCCCACCTTTATGAGGCCGTCAGGGGTGGTGATCCCCTCAAGGCCGAAGGTGGCGAACGGGTTGCCCACGATCTCCATGAACCCTTCCCCGGAACTCATGGACGCGCCCCACAGGACCCAGACGACTCCCACCATGCCGATGGAGATGAAGCTCATCATCATCATGTTCAGGGCTGCCTTGGCGCGGGTCATGCCGCCGTAGAAGAATGCCAGACCGGGTGTCATGAACAGCACAAGGGCTGCCGCCACCATGACCCAAACGTGACCTGCGGTAAGTTCCATGGTGCACGTCCTCTCTCATCGAATTTTGCGGAACTGCTCCGCCTGCCAACGCCTTTTGCGTCCTGTAATGAGTTTGGGCGCGGCGTGTTTCGCCCGCTGGGAATTTAGATTGCCGGGCTGTTACAACAACCTCCAGGAAGTAAATGGTGCATATCCGCCTTGTTACGGTTATGTTTCCGCACCCGCGCAGCCACCCGGCTCCCTTTCCAGCAAGGACTCCCGCACCATGACGGCACCACCCCGCGCAAGCGGCGCCACTTCGAGGTTTTTGGCCCGCCTGCGGCCGCAGCGGGAGAAGCTTCCCCGCGACATCAAAGTGATGCTGGCCGCGGCGTTCCTCATCGCACTTGGCTTCGGGCTTGTTGCACCCGTACTGCCGCAGTTCGCCACCACCTTTGGGGTGGGGAACACCGAGGCGGCCGTGATCGTGGCGATCTTCGCGTTCATGCGCCTGGCGTTTGCTCCCGCCGGCGGCGCCCTGATCGGCAGGCGCGGCGAACGCCCTGTCTATGTCGCGGGGCTGTTGATCGTGGCATTGTCGACAGCAGCCTGCGCCTTCGCCCAGGACTACTGGCAACTGTTGCTGTTCCGCGGCCTGGGCGGGGCAGGGTCGGTGATGTTCACGGTGGCGTCAATGGCCCTGGTGGTGCGGCTGGCGCCCCCGCAAAGCAGGGGCAGGGTCTCGGGCGCCTACGCGTCCGCGTTCCTCATCGGGAACGTGTGCGGGCCGATCGTGGGCGGCCTGCTGGCCGGGCTGGGCCTGCGGGTTCCCTTCCTCGCCTACGCAGGCGCACTGCTCGTCGCCGCGTTCGTGGTGCAGACCCAGCTCAGCCACCAGCGCAGGGACGGTGGCGAAACGCAGAAGCGGGCGCCGGACATGGCATTTGGTGAAGCCCTGGCCGCGGGCACGTACCGTTCTGCCCTTGCTTCCAGCTTTGCCAACGGGTGGGCAACTTTTGGCGTGCGGATGGCTACTGTGCCGCTGTTTGCAGCGGCTGCCTTTGGAGCGGGACCGCAGGCGGCCGGCCTGGCCCTGGCCGTGTTCGCCGCCGGCAACGCCGCCGCACTCACCTTCTCCGGGCGCCTGGCGGACTCGCTGGGCCGCAAGCCAATGATGATTTCGGGCCTGCTGGTGGCGTCCCTGGCAACCGCGGCGATCGGCATTACCTCAGACCTGCCCTGGTTCCTTGCGGCGTCCACGCTCGCAGGCGTCGGGTCCGGCCTCTTCGGCCCCGCCCAGCAGGCGGCAGTGGCCGATGTGATTGGCAATGGCCGCTCCGGCGGCAAGGTGCTCGCCGTGTACCAGATGACGTCCGACGTCGGCGCGATCGTTGGGCCCGTAGCGGCAGGGCTGCTGGCGGACCGGCTGGGTTTCGGCTGGGCTTTCGGGGTGACCGGCGGCATCATGCTCCTGGCCGCCGTCGCCTGGCTGCCCACCCGTGAGTCGCTTCGCACGCCCGGGTCGTAGCCCGCCCTGCCGATCCAGCAGGGCCTTGGCTAGTTCAGCAGGGCGTCGACGAAGCCTTCGGTGTCGAACGGCGCCAGGTCATCGGCGCCTTCGCCCAGTCCGATGAGTTTGACCGGCACGCCAAGGGTCCTCTGGATGGCGACGACGATGCCGCCCTTGGCGGTTCCGTCCAGCTTGGTCAGGACGATGCCGGTGATGTTGACCACCTCGGAGAAGACCCGCGCCTGGTTCAGGCCGTTTTGGCCGGTGGTGGCGTCCAGGACCAGCAGGACCTCGTCCACCTCTGCCAGCTTCTCCACGACGCGCTTGACCTTGCCGAGTTCGTCCATGAGGCCCACCTTGTTCTGCAGGCGGCCGGCAGTGTCGATCATGACGACGTCGACTTCCTGTTCGATGCCTGCCTTCACGGCCTCGTAGGCAACCGAGGCGGGGTCGGCCCCGTCAATGTCCGACTTCACGGTGGGCACGCCCACGCGCTGGCCCCATGTGGCCAGCTGTTCGGCGGCGGCGGCGCGGAAAGTGTCTGCTGCGCCGAGCAGGACATCCTTGTCCTCGGCGACCAGCACGCGGGCCAGCTTCCCCACGGTGGTGGTCTTGCCTACTCCGTTCACGCCCACCACCATCATCACGGCGGGCTGGTCGCCATGGCGCTGGACGTTGAGGCTGCGGTCCATGGTGGGGTCAACGAGCTTGATGAGTTCTTCGCGGAGCATGGTCTTGACGTGTTCCGGAGTCCTGGTGCCCAGGACCTTGACGCGCTCCCGGAGGGCATCCACCAGCTGCATGGTGGGTTCGGTTCCCAGGTCTGCGAGCAGGAGGGTCTCCTCCACCTCGTCCCAGACGCTCTCGTCGATCCGGTCGCTGGAGAGCAGCGCCAACAGGCCCTTGCCCATCATGTTGTTGGAGCGGGCCAGGCGTTCACGCAGGCGCATGAGGCGCCCTGCCACGGGGAGCGGGGTTTCGACGGGAATGGTTTCCAGTCCGGCGGCATTGTCCGGAACGGTGCTGGTGTCCAGCCCCTCGAGGTCCACGCCCCCGGGGGCCTCGCGCTCGATCGTTCCCTGACGGTCCGCCACCGCCGTGCTGCCGCCGGAGCGGATTTCGGGGTCATTGGCATCCCGCGTGCCGGGGTACCTGGTGATGTTCCTCCGGGTCTTGAGCAGGACCGGAATCAGCCCGCCGATGACCACCAGCGCAGCAAGAATGGACAGGACAATGGGAAGGATGTCATTCACTCCCCTAGCTTCTCATAAACGGCCTGCCCGGTTTCCGGGGCGTCCATGCAGCTGACCTGCCCCTTTCAGCCGTCCGCCCTCCGGCGGCAAACCCGGCCCGCTGTTACGCCTCCACTCCGAGGCGCTGGCTGATCACGGTGGAAACGCCGTCGCCCCTCATGGTCACGCCGTACAGCGCGTCCGCCACTTCCATGGTCCGCTTCTGGTGCGTGATGACGATGAGCTGGCTGGACTCGCGGAGCTCTTCGAAGATGGTGATGAGCCGGCCGAGGTTGGTGTCGTCCAGGGCCGCTTCGACCTCGTCCATGACATAGAACGGCGAGGGCCGCGCCTTGAAGATGGCCACCAGCAGCGCCACCGCGGTCAGGGACCGCTCACCGCCGGAGAGCAGGGACAGCCGCTTGATCTTCTTGCCGGCGGGGCGGGCCTCCACCTCGATGCCCGTGGTGAGCATGTCCGCAGGATCGGTCAAGACCAGGCGGCCCTCGCCGCCGGGGAAAAGCCGATCGAAAACCCGGACGAATTGGGCCTGGGTGTCCTCGAATGCTTCGGCAAAGACCCGTTGGACCCTGTCATCCACTTCCTTGATGATGTCCAGCAGGTCCCGCCGGCTGGCCTTCAGGTCCTCGAGCTGGGTGCTGAGGAACTGGTGCCGCTCCTCCAGCGCCGCGAATTCCTCCAACGCCAGGGGGTTGACTTTGCCCAGGCTCGCGAGGTCCCGCTCGGCCTTCCGCAGCCGTTTCTCCTGCTCCTGCCGGACGTAGGGCTTTCCTTCCCGAATCTCCTCGCCGCCGGCATCGACGGGGGCGCGGAGGGCCGCCCATTTGTCGCTGGATTCCTCTGCCGGAACCGGGACGGGAACATGCGGGCCGAACTCCTCCACCAGCGCCTCGGGGCTGATGCCCAGTTCGTCCACCGAGCGGGTCTCCACCGCCTCGATCCTGGCCCGCTGCTGGGCCCGGGCCAGCTCGTCACGGTGCACGTTGTCGGTGAGCTGGGCCAGTTCCCGGGCCAGGGCATCATTCGCCTCCCGGACCTCGCGCAGCCCGCGGTCACGCAGCTCGCGGTTTTCCTCGGCCAGGTCCCGTTCGTGCCGGGCCAGGTCCACGGAGATGTCCACATACTTCAACGCCAGTTCCACCCCCGCGGAAACGGCTGCCGCACGCTTGGCCTGGATGCGGCGGCGCCGGGCGCGCTCGGCGGCTTCTTCGCGGGCACGGCGCTCGGTGGCGGCGGCACGTTCCAGCGACGCCACCCGGTTGCGGGTGGCCGCCAACTGCTCTTCGGCACTGCGCAGGGACAGCCGCGCCTCCACCTCGGCCGCGCGGGCGGCCGATGCTGCACGCGCCAGGGCGTCCCGTTGTTCAGTGGAGGGTTCCTCTTCAACGGGCGCTTCCTGGGCCGCTGCCAGACGGGCTGTGACGGCGGCGAGCGCTTCCTGCTCAGCAGCGACGTTTTCCTCCGCCCGCGCCAACGACGCTGCCAGGCGCTCGCTCTCGCCAACGGCGCTGCGCAGGACGGAGTTCAGGTGGCCCAGGCGCTCAGCCACGGCGGCGAGGCGGGCGTCGGATTCGTGCAGCTTGTCCAAGGCGGCATCGGCCTCCGCCTGCGCACCTGCGCGCCGTGCCTCTGCTGCGGCCAGGGCGAACCTGTTCCGCTCCAAATCCGCGGTGACCGTGGAAAGGCTGCGGTCGGCGTCGTCCACTGCCGCCTGCACCTCGAGAAGCGACGGCGCCTTGGCCGACCCGCCGGCCACCGTTGCGGCGGTGAACACGTCCCCTTCGCTGGTGACGGCCGTCATGCCCGGCTGCGAGGCCACGAGGGCTGCCGCGGCGTCGAGGCCGGTGACGACGGCGGTCCCGGCCAGCAGGTGCCGGACCAGGGCAACAGGCCCCGCAGGCCCGTCGACGAGGTCCGCAGCCCATTGCGCACCTTCGGGCAGCGGCATGTTGTGCCCCTTCCCGTTGCGCCCGTCCCCCTGCGGGCCGGACGCAGCCGATGCGAGGAGCAGCGACGCCCGCCCGGCGTCGTCGTCCTTGAGCCGCTGCAGCACCGCAAGGGCAGCGTCCTGGTCCTGGACCAGCACTGCCTCGGACGCCTGCCCCAGGGCGGCGGCGACTGCCGCTTCATAACCGGCCCGGACGGTGATTGCGGCGGCGAGGCTTTCCCGGACCCCGGCCAGGCCTGATTCAAGGGCGTGCCGGGCGCCGTCCTTGCGGTCAAGGCCCAGCTTGAGGGCATCGAGCCGGGCGGCCAAAGCGTCCCGTTTCCGGACTCCTTCGTTGACGGCTGCCTTGAGGTCCGCGATTTCCTGGAGCACGGCGTCCAGGGTTTCGCTTGCGGCCTCGTAATCGGCGTCAAGGGATTCTTCCCCCTCCTCCACACCGGCCACCTGGTTCTCCAGTGCGGTGAACTCGGCCTGCGCCCGGGCGCGGCGTTCCGTGCCGGCGGCGAGGGATTCCCGCAGCCGCCCGAGTTCCGCCTGCGCGGACTCCACGCGGGACCTGGCGGCCGCCACCTGTCCCGCCAGCCGCGCCAGTCCTTCCCGCCGGTCGGCTGCAGCGCGGAGCTGGGCCGTGAGCCGCTGGTCTTCTGCCAGGGCCGCCTGCTCTGCGTCGGCCTTCGCGGCACTGGCCGCATCCAGGGCGCTGCGCCTGGATTCGATGTCCTGTTCAAGCTCGGCCAGCTCCTGCCGCACCCGGGCCGCCTGGCGTTCGAGCTGTTCGGGGTCGCGGCCCGGGGCCGGTGCGGCGTCGTCGGAACCAAGCAGGCGGCTGCGTTCAGTGGCCAGCGATCCGAGCGACCTCAGCCGCTCCCGGGCGGTGGAGAGCCGGTACCAGGTGTCCCGGGCGGCGTTGAGCCGGGGTGTGGCCTCTGCCGCCAACTGCTCCAGCGAAGCCTGTTGCCTGCGGCCGGCTTCGAGCTCCTGCTCGACGGCGGTGCGCCGGGCCTTGAGCGCGGCCTCGTCCGCCACATCCTGTTCCAGCGCCAGCTGCAGCTGGACAAGGTCGTCGGCCAGCAGGCGGGCGCGGGCGTCCCGGACGTCGAACTGGACGCGCTGGGCGCGGCGGGCCACCTCGGCCTGCTTGCCCAGGGGCGTGAGCTGGCGCCGGATTTCTCCGGTGAGATCGGTGAGGCGCTGGAGGTTGGCCTGCATGGCCTCCAGTTTCCGCACCGTCCGTTCCTTACGGCGGCGGTGCTTGAGGATCCCTGCCGCCTCCTCTATGAAGCCGCGGCGGTCCTCGGGGGTGGCGTGCAGCACCCGGTCCAGCTGGCCCTGGCCCACGATGACGTGCATTTCCCGCCCCAGGCCGGAGTCCGAGAGCAGTTCCTGGATGTCCAGCAGCCGGCAGCCGGCACCGTTGATGGCATACTCGGAGCCGCCCGTCCGGAACAGCGTGCGGGAAATGGTGACTTCGCTGTATTCGATAGGCAGGGCACCGTCGGTGTTGTCGATGGTGAGCGACACGTGGGCGCGGCCAAGGGGCGGCCGCCCGGACGTCCCGGCGAAGATGACGTCCTCCATCTTGCCGCCGCGGAGGGTTTTGGCCCCTTGCTCGCCCATGACCCACGCCAGGGCGTCCACTACGTTGGACTTCCCGGACCCGTTGGGGCCCACCACGGCTGTGACGCCGGGTTCGAAGTCAAAGGTGGTGGCGGACGCAAAGGACTTGAACCCCCGGACGGTGAGGCTTTTGAGGTGCAAGGCTTTCCTGGTCTCCTGGAGCGGGTGAGGGCATGATTGCGGGAACCGGCTCACTACAATCTACTGCGCAGGACCGACATTTCCCCGCAGCAGCGCCCGGAAGCGGATGCCTGCGCCAGGGGTGAATATGCATGTTCCGGGCAGGCAAAGGCATAGTTAAGCTCTTGAGCCTGCGTTTTTGTGGGTACAGTCACCGCAGGAATGCGGGACAGAAACGAAGAGGGGCTTGAATTGGCAGGTAATGCAACCTTCCGCCACAGCAACACTGCGCTGCTCTCGGTCAGCAGCGTTGAAGCTCCAAGGATTGTGAGCTCCACGGACTTTGACCGCCGCCTGGCGGCAACCCTGCAGCGGCTGAAGTTTCCGCCGCGGTTGCTCGAACGCGTGGCAGGCATCACCCACCGCCGCTGGTGGGCCCCCGGAACGTCGTTCGATGACGCCGCCACGGAAGCCGGCGCCAAGGCCCTGGCCGAGGCGGGCATCGAGGCATCCGACGTCGGCCTGCTGATCAACACCTCGGTGACCAGGCGCAACCTTGAACCGTCCGTGGCGGTGAAGATCCACCACGGACTCGGCCTGCCGTCGTCGGCCATGAACTTCGACCTTGCCAACGCCTGCCTGGGATTCGTCAACGCCCTGACCCTGGCCGCCAACATGATTGACTCGGGCCAGATCAGATACGCCGTCATCGTGAACGGCGAGGACGCCCAGCTGACCCAGGAGGCCACCCTGGAGCGCCTCCAGCGGCCCGAGACAACGCGGGATGACTTCAACCGGGAGTTCGCCACGCTGACGCTCGGGTCCGGAGCCGCCGCCGCCGTCCTGGGACCGGCGGATGGGCATCCCGGCGCGCACCGCGTGGTGGGCGGCGTAATGCGTGCCGGCACCGAGCACCACGAACTGTGCGTGGGCGGCATCGACGGCATGCACACGGATACCAGGGGCCTGCTCGACGGCGGGCTGGAGCTCGTCGTCGACGCCTGGCATGAGGCCCAGCCCGAGTGGGACTGGGCGGCCATGGACCGCTACGTCACCCACCAGGTCAGCAACGCGTACACGCAGGCCATCATCGAGGCGATCGATCTGGACCCGGACAAGGTGCCCATCACGTTCCCGCACTGGGGCAATGTGGGGCCCGCCTCCCTTCCCATGACACTCGCCGCCGAGGCACAGTCCTTGGGCAGCGGGGACCGGGTCCTGTGCATGGGCGTCGGGTCCGGCCTGAACACCGCCATGCTGGAAATCGTTTGGTGATCGCGGACTGGCCCGGCGTCAACGCCGAGTGGTCACGTCAACTCGATGTCCCGTCCACCTCCGGCGCTGATCGCCCGGGCACGATGCGCCGCTGGCACCTGCTGGACAACGGCGCAGAACTGGCCCGCCGCGGCCTGACACCCCTGGGCACACTGCTGTGCGTGCACGGCAACCCCACCTGGTCCTACCTGTGGCGGACCCTGCTGGCCGCCGGCTCCGACGCGGCGCATCCGTGGCGTGTGGTGGCCGTGGACCAGCTGGACATGGGTTTTTCAGAGCGCACCGGAACTTTCCGGCGGCTGGCCGACAGAATCAACGACCTGGGCGACCTCACCGACGCGCTGGCCCTGGACGGGCCTGTCGTGTCGGTGGGCCACGACTGGGGTGGTGTGATCAGCCTCGGGTGGGCGCTGGCCCACCGCAGCCAACTGGCCGGCCTTGTGCTGACCAACACCGCCGTCCACCAGCCTGCCGGCTCCCCCATTCCGCCGGCACTGCGCCTTGCCCTCCACCCTGCCGTGCACAAATTGGGAACCACCACCTCCGACGCTTTCCTGCGGGTGACGCATTCGCTGGCGCACCCGCCGCTGTCCACGGAGGTCCGTAACGCCTACATGGCCCCCTACCGCGGACCTTCCCGCCGGGTGGGGGTGGGAAACTTCGTGGCGGACATTCCCGTTGACGCCTCCCATCCCAGCTTTGCTGCCCTCACCGGTGTTGCGGAAGGCCTGCACGGTCTCGATGTGCCTGCCCTGATGCTGTGGGGCCCGCGGGACCCCATCTTTTCCGACCGCTACCTGAAAGACCTCCTTGCCCGGCTCCCGCACGCGGATGTGCACCGGTACGAGGGCGCCGGACACCTGGTCGCCGAGGACCGCGACATTGCCGCGCCCATCTTCGACTGGCTCGCAAGCCTCACCGGCGGCGGCAATGTACCCGGCGTCGTTCGCCCTGCCCCAGCCGGCGCCGCCGCGCAGGGCAGTGATGGCTTTGAGCCGCTGTGGGCTCCCCTTGCGCAGCTGGCGGCGGGACCCTCGGCAGACGCGAGGGCCGTCGTCGAAATGGCACCGAACGGCACCGTGGCCCGTGCACTGACGTGGCAGCAGTTGGAGACGGGCGTCGACCACCTTGCCGCGGGCCTGCGGGAGGCTGGGATTGGACCCGGCAGCCGGGTAAGCCTGATGGTTCCGCCCGGCGTGGACCTGACCGTGGCGCTGTACGCCTGCCTGCGCCTTGGCGCGGTGGTCGTAGTGGCGGACGCGGGCCTTGGCACCAGGGGCCTAAGCCGGGCAGTCAAGGGCGCCACTCCCGACGTCCTGATCGGAATCGATAAGGCCCTGGCCGCCGCCCGCGCGCTTAACTGGGCGGCACGGCGGATCAGCGTGCGAGACCTTCCCGCCGGCCGCCGTCGGCTTCTTGGGGTGGAAACCTCCCTTGCCACCCTGGCCAGGGCGGGGTCCACGGCAGCGGCTGGGGCTGCCGGCCCTGTGGCAACGTCCCTGCCGGGCCCGGACTCCCCCGCCGCCGTGCTCTTTACATCCGGTTCGACGGGTCCTGCCAAGGGTGTGCTGTACACCCACCGGCAGCTCGCCGCCATGCGGGACACCGTTGCCGAAACCTTCGGAATCCGTCCCGGCCAGCGCCTGGTGGCCGGCTTCGCACCCTTTGCCCTGCTGGGGCCGGCACTGGGGGCCGTCTCGGTGACGCCGGCGATGGACGTCACGGCGCCCCGCACCCTGACGGCCCGCGCCCTCGCCGATGCCGCGGCCGCCATCGACGCCACCGTGGTTTTCGCCTCCCCCGCCGCCCTGCGGAACGTTGTTGCCACGCGCGAAGGACTGACCGCGGGGGGCAGGGCGGCACTCGAACGCGTTGACCTGCTCCTCTCCGCCGGGGCGCCCGTTCCGGAACCACTCCTCGCGGAGGTGCAGCAGCTGGTGCCCCGCGCCTCGCTGCACACCCCGTACGGGATGACCGAGGCGCTGCCCGTCACCGACATCAGCCTTGAACAGATCCAGGCGGCCGCAGCCGACGCCGCTGGCGGAACAATGACCGGGGCCGGCAACGGCGTCTGCGTGGGCTGGCCCGTGCACGGCGCAAGCGTAGCCGTCGTTCCCCTTGCCCCGGACGGCACCGCCCCCGGGTCGGCACCTGTCACCGGGGCCGGCATAACGGGAGAGATCCTGGTCGGTGCGCCGCATGTCAAGGACGCCTATGACCGCCTCTGGCTGACCCAGGAGCTGAGTACCGGCCCCTCCGGATGGCACCGCACCGGGGACGTGGGCCACTTCGACGCCCAGGGGCGGCTATGGGTGGAAGGCCGCCTTGCCCACGTCATTACGGCGGCCGGGGACGTAGTGACCCCGGTGGGCGCGGAGCAGTCCATCGAAGGCGTGGACGGCGTCCGCATGGCGGCCGTGGTGGGCGTGGGACCGGCCGGGACGCAAGCTGTCGCCGCCGTCGTCGAAACCAACCCGCCCTCCCGCAGCGCAGGCCTTGCCGGGGTGGAACTTGCAGGCAAAGTGCGCGCCGCGGCCCGCAGCGCGGGCGTCTCCGTCGCTGCCGTCCTGGTTGTTCCTGCGCAGCCCACCGACATCCGCCATAACGCAAAGATCGACAGGACCAGGCTGTCCCGGTGGGCCTCGTCCGTGCTGGCCGGCGGCCGGCCGGGGACGCCATGAGGGTCTTGGTCACCGGTGCCAGCGGCCTGCTGGGCCGGGAGGTCGCGGCCCTTTTGGTGCAGAAGGGCCATGCCGTCACCACCTTCCAGCGGCGCCCCTCAGGGGTCGACGGCGCCACGGACTGCTGCGGCTCCCTCACCGATGAGGCAGCGGTCAGGGCCGCGGTCCGGGACGCTGAAGCCGTGGTCCACCTGGCGGCCAAGGTTTCCTTCACCGGCCGCGCCGAAGAGTTTGACGAAGTGAACGTCCAGGGAACCCGCCGCCTGCTCCTGGCCGCCCGCGAAGCCGGGATCCGCGACTTCGTCTTCGTTTCCTCGCCATCGGTCGCCAACTCGGGTGCAGCCATCGCAGGACTGGGAGCAGAGCCGGCCGACCCGGTCCACGCCCACGGCGACTACTCCCGCACCAAGGCCCAGGCGGAGTTGCTGGCCCTTGCCGCGGACGCCCCGCACTTCCGCGTCGCCGCGGTGCGCCCGCACGTGGTGTGGGGCCCCGGAGACACCCAGCTGGTGGAACGTGTCATGGCACGGGCGGCCCGGAACCGGCTGCCGCTGCTCAATGCGGGGGCAGCCTTGATCGACACCACGTACGTGGACAACGCAGCAGCGGCCATTGTTGCTGCGTTGGACCGAATGGAACACATCCATGGCAGGGCCCTGGTGGTAACCAACGGGGAGCCGCGGCCCGTGGGGGAACTCATCGCAGGAATCTGCGCCGCCGGCGGGGTGCCCGTACCGTCGTGGTCCGTCCCGGGCCGGCTGGCCCGGCTCGCAGGATCAGTGGTGGAGAGGGCATGGCTTCGGCTGGGTAAGCAGGATGAGCCGCCCATGACCAGGTTCCTTGCAGAGCAGCTGTCGACGGCGCACTGGTTCGACCAGCGGGAAACCCGCTCGCTCCTCGCCTGGGCCCCCGAAGTGTCCATCGACGAAGGCCTGGTCCGGCTGGCGGACTACTACGGCTCCCGTTGAGCCGGACTGCGGGCTGGGCGGGCCGGATCAGGCCGGCGTTACCAGCGGCCGTTGCGGGGCCGGGGCTGGCATACGGGGCAGGTGTGGGACGACCGGTTCATGAACTGGTCCCTGCGGATAACCGAGTGGATACCGGCTGCGGCGCACCGTTTGCAGGGCTCGCCCTGCCGGCCGTACGCATTGAGGGACCGGTCGAAGTAGCCTGAGGCACCGTTGACGTTGACATAGAGGGAATCGAAGCTCGTTCCGCCTGCTGCCAGGGCATCAAGCATGACCTCACGTGCGCTCTCCAGGACGCGCTGGGCTTCACTCCTGCGAAGGGTGTCGGTGGCGCGGGCAAAATGCAGGCGGGCACGCCACAGGGCTTCGTCGGCATAGATGTTGCCAATTCCCGACACGAGGCCCTGGTCCAGCAGTGCCCGCTTCAGCCCCGTTTTCCGCTTGCGGAGACGCTGGTAGAAGAGGTCGAAGGAGAAGGCAGGGTCCAGGGGGTCCCGGGCGATATGTGCCGCTTCCTCTGCAATGAGGGGAAGGGGGGATTCCGCGAGGCCGCCTGGACCGCCGTCGTCGGTAGGTACCAGTGCGGTGACGAACAGCCCGCCGAAGATCCGCTGGTCCACGAACCGCAGTTGCTCCGGCATCCCGTCCCGCGGACTGAGCCGGAACCGGACCTTGAGGTGCTTCTCATCGGGGACGGCTGAATCCTGCATCAGCAGTTGCCCGCTCATGCCCAAATGTGCCATGAGCGCGACCTCCGGCACGCCGCCGGCCGGGTTGCCGGGGCCGGGAGCGGCGCTGTCAAGCAGCGGCATCCAGAGGAACTTGCCCCGGCGCACGACGTCGGACACCACGGCACCTTCGAGGTTGCCGATGAAGTCCTCCACGCCAAGGGCATGGCGGCGGATGGAGCGCGGATCGAGGACATCGACGGCGTCGATGGTCCTGCCGCGCACCCAGTTCACCAGGCCACGGCGGACAACCTCCACCTCGGGCAGTTCGGGCACGGACGCTACTGGGCGGCCACGGAGCCGGCACCGGCACTGGAGGCCGCCTGGGCCGCAGCGCCGGAAAGCACGCGCCAGGCATCCGCCGCGGCTTCCTGTTCCGCTTCCTTTTTGGAGTGGCCGGAACCCTTGCCGTACGCCGTTCCGCCGATGTTCAGGACGGCGGTGAAGGTGCGGGCATGGTCCGGACCGGTCCCGTCCACCGCATAGTGGATACTGCCCAACTGCCGGCTGGCCGCAAGTTCCTGGATGCTGGTCTTCCAGTCGGTACCGGCGCCCAGGACGGCCGCATCCTTCAGCAGCGGACCGACCAGCCGCATGACCAGCTGGCGCGCTGTCTCGATGTCGTTGGAGACGTAGGTTGCCCCTATCAGGGCCTCCATGGTGTCTGCGAGGATGGACGCCTTGTTCTTGCCGTGGGTGAGCTTCTCGCCCTGGCCGAGGTAGATGTACTCCCCGATGCCGAGGCTGCGGCCGATTCCGGCCAGTGCACGGGTACTCACGACGGCGGAGCGCCGCTTGGCGAGTTCACCTTCAGGCAGGTCCGGGTTGTCCCGGTAGAGGGCATCGGTTACTGAGAATCCGAGGATGGAGTCGCCCAGGAACTCGAGCCGCTCGTTGGTGGGTATGCCGCCATTCTCGTAGGCGTACGAACGGTGGGTGAGCGCAAGACGAAGCGTCCCGGCGTCAATAGAGACACCGAGACGCTTCAGAAGCTCTTCAGTTGAAGACATCAGTCAGCCTATTGGCCGATTAGACGTCAGCGACCTTGCGGCCCTTGTACTCAAGGAACAGCGCGGTGCCAGCAGAGTCGGTAACGACCTTTGCCTGGTGCGGCAGGCTGTAGGTGACCTGGCCGTTCTCAACGGTCTTCACCAGGTGGGGGGCGGTCGCCTTCCACTGCGAGCGGCGGGCGCGGGTATTCGAGCGAGACATTTTCCGCTTGGGAACAGCCACGGCTAACTCATTTCTCTCTAGACAAACACGTACAAATCAATTTTGCCGGTCAGGCTTAGCCATATCAGCTAGGGCAGCCCAGCGAGGATCCAGGACCTCGTGGTGGTGCCCCGGCTCGTCTTCCAGGCGAGCTCCGCATTCGGAACAAAGGCCCTGGCAGTCTTCCCGGCACACCGGCTGGAACGGCAGATTGGTGACAACCGCGTCCCGCAACACCGGTTCAAGATCGATTACATCGTGCTCGACTCGACGTTGCTCTTCATTTTCTTCTCCGTCCGAGAACTCAGCGCCCTCGTAGAAGAAAAGTTCTTGCACATTGACCTCAAGGTCATACGCAAGGGGATCCAGGCATCGGCCGCACTCACCGGTTACTTCGGCGAGAACGGTTCCTGATACCAGAATTCCTTCGTGTACGGCCTCAAGCCTCAGGTCGAGCTCGACATCCGAGCCTTCCTGAACACCAATGAGCGCCACACCAAGATCACCCGGTGCGGGTACATGTTCCTTCAGCGTCCGCATGCTTCCCGGGCTGCGCCCGAGGTCCTTGACGTCGAACGCCAAGGGCGAACCAGCATCTCTGTTAATGAGAACTCCTGTTGAACATATGACCGACGTACCATCTTAGCCTGAAGAGCCTTGGCGACTCAAACCGGCAGGAGGCAGCGCCGAAGTACCGATCCAGCCTACCGCCTTGACTGCTGATCAGGCGAAGGCTCGCCGCCGACCATGCGCCGGTGCACGGACCGCGGCACGTAGTCCGAGACGCTGCCGCCCAGGACCGACACTTCCTTGATCAGGGTGGAGGACAGGTGGAGGTAGCTGGCCTCGGCCGGGAGGAAGACTGTTTCCACGCCGCTCAACTGCCGGTTCATGGTGGCCATGGGGAGCTCGTAGTCAAAGTCCGACGACGACCGGAGCCCCTTGACGATGGCGGAGACGCCCCGCTGGCGGCAGTACTCCGCCAGGAGCCCCTCGCCCACCGGTTCCACCACGATGCCCTTCAGTAACGCGAGGGTTTCGCGTGCCATCTCCAGCCGCTCTTCCAGGCTGAACATGTACTTCTTGGCGTAGTTGGTGGAGATAGCGACGATGACCTCGTCGAAAAGACCGGCAGCCCTTGCAATGACTTCGAGATGGCCGTTGTGGATGGGGTCGAAGGATCCGGGGCACACAGCGCGTCTCATGGTTTGAACCTACCCCATGGAAAGGCCGGGATACCATGACTGGATGCATCCACCACGGGAACTTTCCACGCCCCTGGCACCTGCTCCCTGGCAGCGGACCGCGCTCGGAGCGAACCTGCTTGCTCCGGACGGCGGCCTCGGCGTCACCATCTTCGAGGAGATGACCACCCTGGCCGTCCAGACCGGCGCCATCAACCTGGGACAGGGCTTCCCCGACGAAGACGGGCCGGTGGAGATCAGGGAGGCCGCGCGGGCTGCCATCGCTGCCGGGGCCAACCAGTACGCCCCCGGCAAGGGACTTCCCGAGCTCCGGGAGGCGGTGGCAGCGCACCAGGAACGTTTTTATGGGCTGGCACCGGACCCCGCAACCGAAGTTGTTATCACGACCGGGGCCACCGAAGGCATCGCCGCTTCCCTTCTGGCCTTCGCAGGACCGGGCGACGAGGTGCTGACATTCGAGCCGTTCTACGACTCCTACGGCGCCATCATCGGCCTCTCCGGCGCCACTCACGCCACAGTGCCCTTGGCTGCCCCGGACTTCCTGCCCGACCCTGCGGCACTGGACGCTGCGTTCAGCGAGCGGACACGGGTGGTGCTGCTGAACAATCCGCACAATCCCACGGGGGCAGTTTTTCCACCGGAAATCCTGCAGCGCGTGGTGGACCTTGCAGCGAAGCACGGCAGCATCATCATCTCGGACGAGGTGTACGAGCACCTGACCTTCGGAGTCAGCCACACCCCCGTGGCCACGCTTCCGGGCGCTGCTGCCCGGACCATCACCATTTCCTCCGCCGGAAAGACGTTCTCCCTTACCGGATGGAAGATCGGCTGGCTGAGCGGCCCGGAGGAACTGGTTGCCGCCGTCCGCACCGTTAAGCAGTTCCTGACCTACAGCTCCGGCACTCCGTTCCAGACGGCGATCGCGGCAGGACTCGCCCTGCCGGACGGCTTCTACACAGGTATCGCCGCTGCCCTGGAACAGAAGCGCGATATCCTCAGCGCCGGGCTGCGGGCTGCCGGCTTTGATGTGTTTACCCCAAAGGGAACCTACTTCGTGAATGTGGACACGGCGCCGCTTGGCATCACTGATGCCCTGGACCTCGCCCGGCGGCTGCCGGCACTGGTGGGGGTGGCCGCCATCCCCGTGCCGGTGTTCTGTCATCCGGAAGGAGCGGAACGGATGCGAAGCCTGCTCCGGTTCGCTTTTTGCAAGAAGACAGAGGTCCTGGAGGAGGCTGCCGCGCGGCTGGCAACCCTGCGCAGCAGGCTGTGATGTCCGGCGGCAGCGGCGGGGCCGCCAGCCGGTTCCTCCGGACAACGGGCCAGCACGCCGCCATTGAACCCGACGCGTTTACGCATGGCGGCTATGTGCTCAGCATTGGCGGAGCCGAACAGTCCCATGTGAACCTGGACCGCCCGGAGGAGATTTTTTACGAATACCTCCGCAGGATCGGGCATCTGGTGGATCTTGCAGCTCCGGCAGGACAACCGATCAGGGCCCTGCACCTCGGCGCGGGGGCGCTGACGCTGGCCCGGTACGTCCAGGCAACCCGTCCCGGTTCAGTGCAGTACGCGGTGGAGCTGGAGCGCGAGCTGCTCGACTTTGTCCTCCGGCACCTGCCCCTGCCCGAGGGAACAGACCTGACCACGATCATCGGCGATGCCCGCGAGGCACTGGGAGAGCTGGCTCCGGACCTCACGTTCGACGTCGTGATCCTGGACATTTTCTCCGGCCCTGACGCCCCGGCCCACATCGCCACCAGCGGCTTCTATCGCGAAGCGCGGCAACGCCTGCGCCCGGACGGGCTGCTGGTGGTCAATGTGGGCGACGAATCGGCGCTCACGCTTGTCAGGAGCCAGGTGGCGGCAATGCGCGAAGCCATGGCTGATGTGGCAGCGTTTGCCGAGGCGGGGATGTTCGAGGGCCGGTACCCGGGCAATATCATCCTGGCGGGGACGCAGGGTCCCTGGCCGGAAGCCTGGACAGCCGAACTGACCGCACGCGGTCCGCACCCCGCGCGGGTCCTGGCGGGGGTGGACCTGGACCCCTATTCCGGCTAGGCGCCGGTGGAAGCAGGGCCTTCCACGTCGCTACCTTCAGGCCCGGCACCGCCGGGCACGCCGGTGGTCTCGGGCAGGTCCTCCGCGGCGATGGCGTCGGGCACGAACGGCTCGGCAAACCACAGCCGGGTCTCCCCGTACTTCTTCTCGGCGAACCTCGTCATCGCATCGGGCCATGCCGGTTCCGGCGAACGTGAGGATCGTTCCACCACCACGACGGCTCCAGGGGCCAGGTGCGCTGCAAGTTTCTCCAGCACCGCGGACAGCCCGGCATCCTCCAACGGGTACGGCGGATCCAGGAACACCAAGTCCCAGGCGGCGTCTTCCGAAGCCCGGTCAAGGAAGGGCTCCACCTTGGAGCGGTGCACCGAGACGGCTTTCCGGCCCAACACACCATTGATAAGATCCGCGTTGCGCTGGCAGACGGCACTGGCCTTGGCGTCGGACTCCACCAGTTCCACTGTCTGCGCTCCCCTGCTGCCGCTTTCCACACCCAGGGAACCCGACCCCGCGTAAAGGTCCAGCACGCGGGCGTCCGCGATCACGTCGAAGGCGTCGAGGCGGGAAAACAGTGCTTCCTTGACCCTGTCCGTAGTAGGCCTGGTCAGGGAACCCGGGACTGGCGTCAACGTTGTGCCACCGCCGGCACCGGCAATGATCCGGGTCACCGCCGGCACCACATTCCACGGGTGCCCTGCAGGCTTTGGTTGCTAACCGCGTTCAAGGAACGCCTCCTTCTCGGGGTTGAGGTATTTCTCGATGGCATCGGCAAGCCCGGCGTGTCCGGCCAGCAGCGGATCCCGACCGACGATAGCCTGCGCGTCTTCCCTGGCGCGGGCAATGACGTCTTCATGGTCAAGGACCCGCAGCAGCTTCAGGGTGGACCTTCCCCCGGACTGCGATGCGCCCAGGATGTCGCCCTCACGCCGTAGCTTGAGGTCCTCCTGCGACAGGACAAAACCGTCCGTGGTTGCAGCCACGGCTTCCAGCCGCCGCCGGCTGGGGTGGCCGTGTTCAAGCGCGGTGACCAGCAGGCAGGTCCCGGGCAGGCCGCCGCGGCCCACGCGGCCACGGAGCTGGTGCAGCTGCGAGATGCCGAACCTGTCCGCGTCCAGGATGACCATCAAGGTGGCGTTGTGCACGTCCACACCCACCTCGATCACCGTGGTGGAAACGAGCAGCTTGATGCGGTTGGCAGTAAACCCGGCCATAGTGTCCGTCTTCAACTCCGGGTCCTGGCGGCCGTGGAGCGGAGCCAGCGGAACACCCGCCAGCGAGGGTTCGGCCAGCAGATAATCCACGACGCCGGTGACCGACGCGAGCTCCCGGCCCTCCTCCGCCTCCGCCCCCGGAGGCGCGGCCTCCCCCGGACTGAAGTCGCCGTCGTCGTCCGCTCCAATCTTTGGACACACGACGTACACCTGGTGGCCGGCGTCGATTTCCTCCCGCGCGCGCGCCCAGATCCGTGCCACCCAGGCCGGGTTCTCGGCAAGGCCCACGAGGTGGGTGGTGATGGGGGCCCGGCCCTTGGGCAGTTCGTCGAGGGTGGAGGTTTCAAGGTCGCCGAACACGGTCATGGCCACGGTGCGGGGAATGGGTGTGGCGGTCATGACCAGCAGGTGCGGCGGCTTCCGGGCCTTGGCCCGCAGGGCGTCGCGCTGTTCAACGCCGAAGCGGTGCTGTTCGTCCACCACGATCAGGCCGAGGTCGTAGAAGGATACGTTGTCGCTGAGCAGGGCGTGGGTGCCGATGATGATCCCCGCGGTCCCGGACGCGGCGTCCAGCATGGCTTGTTTCCGTGCCGCGGTGGGCATGGAACCGGTCAGCAGCGTGACCTGGACGGAAGGGCCGTTGGCGCCGGCCAGCCCGCCCAGGAGTCCGTCGCTGGAGAGTTGGCCCAAGGTGCGGCGGATGGAGTCGTAATGCTGGGCCGCAAGCACCTCGGTGGGGGCAAGGAGCGCAGCCTGTCCCCCGGCGTCCACCACCTGGAGCATGGCCCGCAGCGCCACGACGGTTTTACCGGAGCCCACCTCGCCCTGCAGCAGCCGGTTCATGGGCGTGTCCTGCGCCAGTTCCGTGGCGAGGGTTTTGCCGACGGCGGCCTGGCCGGCCGTGAGCGTGAACGGCAGGTTGTGGTCGAACTCGGCCAGGATTCCTTCCTTGACGGGGCGGCGGGCGGTGGCTTCCTCGGCGGCGAGCTGGGCGCGGCGCCGGGCCAATGCGGACTGCAGTACCAGGGCCTCCTGGTAGCGGAACCGGTCCCGTGCTCGTTTCCAGTCAGCCGCCGTTTCGGGCACGTGGATCAGCCGGTACGCGTCCGCCACAGGCAGGAAACCCTCCCGGGCTGACACTTCGGCCGGAAGCGGGTCCGCAAGCGAGCCGAGGTCCACGGTCTCCAGCAGCGTGACGATCACCTTCTGGATCTTCCAGCTGGGAAGCTTGGCCGTGGCTGGATAAACCGGGAGGGGCATGGCCGCGAGTTTTTCGGGGTCGTGACCGGCGTCGCTGAAAGGATCCTCGTCCAGGAGCTGGAAGTCGGGGTTTGTGAGGCCAAGCTTTCCCTTGAAGCTGGTAACCCTGCCGGAAAAGAGGGCGCGGCGTCCCTGCAGGAGTTCGTTTTTCGCTTTGAACCCGTTGAAGAAGCTGATCTTCAGCGTTCCCGGCACCTTGCCGCGGTAATCCTGGCCTCCCACCAGCCGCAGCCCCCGCTGCCCGTCGTCGTCGGAAACAATGACGTCCGTGATGGTTCCGCGGCGCGCCTGCATATGCCGCGTGCTGCTGGACAGCACCCGCGCGATCAGGGTGACTTCCTCGTCGAGCGGAAGCTCGCTGATGGGCGTCAGTTCACCCCGGGCCAGGTAACGGCGGGGAAAGTAGTTAAGGAGGCCTTCGACACTGGTGATGCCGAGGTGTTTTTCGATGACCGCGGCGGACCGCTTTCCAATGCGCCGTTCAAGGGCCAGGTCCAGCTCAGCGTTCATGCCCGCCGGTGTTCACCGCATCCACATCAGGGTCCCGGGAAAGCGCCAGCTCGCTGATGCTGATCTGGGACGGTTCACCGAGGGACTTGATAATGCGCACGGCCGGGTCCGGGTCCGGGACGTGCACGTGGACCCGCCACCTGTAGTTTCCGTCAGGGTCCGGGCCGCTGCCCACCTGGCTCATGATGACGGACTCCCCGATTTCATCGAGCCGCTGCCGCAGCGTGGCGGCGTTCAGGGGCGAAAGGGTGATGGTGCACATGAGTTCCACGCCGTCGTCGTCCGGCATCAACGCGTGGATGTGCGGATCGGAGACGTCGTAGCCGTGCAGGCCGTCGAGGAGCTCGTCCTGCAGTTCCTCGCCCAGCACAGCGGAGCGGAGGCAGTCGAGGATCAGCAGCATGCCCACCCCGCCGGCATCCACCACCCGTGCGGACTGGAGCGCATCGAGCTGTTCCTCGGTGTGGACCACGGCGGCCAGTGCCCCCTCCACGGCGGCGTCGAGGGTGAGGCCCAGGGCGTGGTTGCTGTCATCGCCGTCCTGGCCGGCGTCGACGGCGGCTGCAGCACGGGCAGCCGCTTCCATGACCGAGAGCATGGTTCCGGGTACGGGGTCGCTCAGGGCGGACCAGGCGCGGATCTGGGCACGGTTCAGGGCTGCCGCGAGGAGCGTGGACGTCATGCGGGTGTGCCCGGCCAACGGCTCGGCCGCGGCGCACAGGAACACCGAGAAAAGCGTTCCGGAGTTTCCGCGCGCCTCCTCCATGGCTGCCTGGCCGGCCGTGGCGAGAACTTCCCCGACGTCCACAGGTGCCGGCTGGTCCTCGGCGAGCACCAGGGAACGGGCAGCCGCGCGGACGGTGAGGTACAGGTTGGTGCCGGTATCGCCGTCAGCCACCGGGAAGATGTTGATGGCGTTGAGCCGGTCGCTGTGGTTTCCCAGGGCAGTCTCAGCCTTGCCCAGCCACCTCTTCATCGCAAGCGCGTTGGCGGCAACCTTAGTGTGCAAAGTGATCCCATCCCCCGGTGTCCACGGCCCGGCCCGCTGTCAGGACGCCCGGGCCATCGTCGGTACCGAGTGCATGTATCGAGCCTAGCGCAGTGAATCCGGGTGGCAGCTGAACATCGGCAGGGAATGTGGCCAGCAGTCCGTGGTCCTCGCCGCCACCCAGCACCCACTGTGCGGGATCTGCATCGAGCAAGCAAGCTGCGGGGGCCAGGAGATCCGCCAGGCGGGCAAGGCGGTCCGGATCGAGGGAGACGGCGACGTTGCTGGCGGCAGCCAGCCTGTTGCCGTCGAGCAGGAGCCCGTCGGAAATGTCCAGCATTGCCGTGGCACCTGCGTCCCTGGCGGCCGGTCCTGCAGCCAGCGGCGGACGGGGGCGGCACTGCAGATCCACGAAGGCACGTTCCGCCGGGCCCAGGGTGCCCATCGGGACGTCCGCTTCAAGCAGGGCCAAGCCTGCCGCGGCGTGGCCGACTGTTCCTGCCAGTGCCAGGATGTCCCCTGCCCGGGCGCCTGACCGGAGGACCGGCCGCCCGCCGTCGAGCGTTCCCAGCACGGCCACCGTCACCGAAATTTCGCGGCCGCGGCCCAGGTCCCCGCCCGCGACCGAACAGCGGGCTGCTCCGAGCTCCCGGATGCCGGCTGTGAGCCCGTCCGCCAGGTCCTCCACCCAGCTGACGGGCGTGTCGACGGGAAGGGTGAGGCTGACCACCATGGACGTTGCCTCCGCGCCCATCGCATTGATGTCGCTGAGGTTCTGCGCGGCTGCCTTCCACCCGACGTCGAATCCGGTGGTGCGGTAGCCGTTGGGCCACAGCAGCCGGAAGTCCTGGTCCTGGACCTGGGTATCGATGCTGACAACGGTCTTCCCGTCCGGGGCTGCGACGACGGCGGCATCATCGCCCGGCCCCAGCAAAGTGCTTGTGGTATGCCCGGCCTCCATCCGGAGGCGCGGAAAAATCCGGGCCAGCAGGTCGGCTTCGGAAAGGCCGGCGACAGTAGGCTGGCGGTCAACGCGGTTACGCAGGTCTTCAGGCACGCCACTACGCTACCGCGCCGGGCTGACATCGTGTCCGGGCGGGACGGCGGCGGGTGTCCGGGGTGGACGGCGACGGCGATAGGCTGGAAGCATGCACCAGCTCCACCTGCCCCTGTCCGCCCGCGCCGCCAGGATGGCAATGGCCGGGGCAGTCGCCGCCCTTACCCTGTCTGCCTGCTCTCCAGCAGTGGATGTCACCGCCGCCAAGGACGCCGCCAATCCGGCGTGCGCGCCAATGATGGTGGCCCTCCCGGATGCCATTGGCGATTCAAAGCTGCGGAAGACCAACAGCCAGGCCACCGCGGCATGGGGCGATCCATCACAGGTCATCCTGCGCTGCGGGGTCAACGTGCCCGGGCCGACCACCGACCGCTGCGTCACCGTCAACGGCATCGACTGGGTCATCAAGGAGGGCGACCCGGTATGGACGCTGACCACCTACGGCCGGGAACCTGCCACAGAGATCCTGATGGACCCGGACAAGATCAGCTCCGCAACGGTACTGGCAGACCTGGCCGCAGCAGCCGCCAAGGTCCCCTCCTCGCGGAACTGCGTGGGCCAGGAGGAGCTGCAGAACCTGCCCAAGAGCCAGTAGGCCTAGGCCGGCTCACCGTCCGAGCGCAGCGAGGCTAGGGTGCCGGTGGTGGGCCCACGCCGGCAGGGTTCCCTGGCCGAAGCGCAGCGAGGCTAGGGTGCCGGTGGTGGGCCCACGCCGGCAGGGTTCCCTGGCCGAAGCGAAGCGAGGCTAGGGTGCCGGTGGGGATCAGCGGAGGCCGGTCTTGCGGTTCAGGGCCAGGTAGATGAGTTCGTCGATCAGGTCGGCGTAGCCCAGGCCGGATGCAGCCCACATCTGCGGGTACATGCTCTTGGGTGTGAAGCCGGGCATCGTGTTGATCTCATTGATGATCAGCTCGCCCTCGGGCGTGTAAAAGAAGTCCACGCGGCTCAGGCCCTCGGCGCCGACGGCGTCGAACGCGGCGGCAGCCAGTTCGCGGACCCTGGAAATTGCCTCGGCAGGAATGTCCGCGGGGCAGCTGAGGGCCGCGGCGTCATCCTCGACGTACTTGGCCGTGAAGTCATAAAACTGGTGGGTTCCGCCGGATACGGAGATTTCCCCGGGCATGGAGGTCCGCGGCGCGTCGGTGCCCCTGCCTTCCAGGACCGCGCATTCGATTTCGCGTCCCACAATGCCCGCTTCGATGACGAGCTTGAGATCGTGGCGGCGGGCTTCTTCGATGGCAGCGTCCAGCTCGTCCAGGGAGTCGACCTTGGAGATCCCCATGGACGAGCCGGCGCGGGCCGGCTTGACGAACACGGGGAATCCGAGCCGGTCCACTTGCTTGCGGACGGACTCGGGATCCCTGCGCCACTGCCTGTCAGTCACTGCCACATAGGGGCCCACGCGGAGTCCGGCAGCTTCGAAGACCACCTTCATGTAGTGCTTGTCCATGCCGACAGCCGAGGCGAGGACCCCCGCGCCAACGTACCGGGTGTCCGAAAGCTCCAGGAGCCCCTGGATGGTGCCGTCCTCGCCGAAGGGGCCGTGCAGCAGCGGGAAGACCACGTCAACGGCGCCCAGTTCCTGGGGAACCTGGTTGGGCGATGCCACGATCAGCTGATGTTCCCCGCCGATCTCGGCCAAGGTGACAGTCTGCGACGACGGCACCACCTCGGGGAGGGAGGACGCCGCGAGGGACCACTGCGCCGTTTCAGCGGGGGCAAGGACCCACTGCCCGGTCTTGGCAATCCCGATCGGGATCACCTCGTATTTGTCCTTGTTAATGGCACCCAGGACACCGGCGGCGGTGACGCAGCTTACGGCATGTTCGCTGGAGCGGCCGCCGAAGAGCACGGCAACGCGCGGTTTCCTGGTGTTGGCCGTTTCCCCGGCGGGGGTTGTGTCATGGGACATGGTCAGTAATCGCCTTCAGGTTTCAATTCCCGGGACAGCAGAACCGGCCCCAGTTGGTCAACGGACAGCTTGCCTGCCAGCACCGCGACGACGGCGGCCGTGATGGGCATTTCGACGCCGAGCTTGCCGGCAAGCTCATGGACGGCCTGGCCGGACTTGATGCCTTCGGCGGTCTGGGTCATCTTTTTGCCCACCTCCTCCAGCGTCAGGCCCTCGCCCAGCAGCCTGCCGGCGGTATGGTTCCGGGACAGCGCTGAGGAGCAGGTTGCCACGAGGTCGCCCAGCCCGGCGAGGCCGGCCATGGTCTTCGCCTCGCCGCCCAGCGCCAGTGCCAGGCGGGACGTTTCGGCGAGCCCGCGGGTGATCACCGAGGCCTTGGTGTTGTCCCCCATCTGCTTGCCCTCGCAGATGCCCACGGCTAGTGCGATCACGTTCTTGACGATGCCGCCGATTTCGACACCGACGACGTCCGCCGTGGTGTAGGGCCGAAAGTAGGGGGCGGTGCAGGTCCTGGCGAGCCAGCCGGCTGTGGCGGAATCCGTGCAGGCCACGACGGACGCCGTCGGCTCCTCGCGCGCAATTTCCATGGCGAGGTTGGGTCCGGAGACGACGGCGATGCGTTCCAGCGGCAGGCCCAGTTCCGCACTGATGACCTCGCTCATCCGGGCGTCCGTTCCAAGCTCCAGGCCCTTCATGAGGGAGACGACGACGGCGCCGGGGGCGATCATGTCCTTCCACTCCCGCAGCTGGGGGCGCAGTGACTGGGCCGGTACGGCAACCACCACCAGTTCCGCCCCTGCCAACACCTGGCGGACGTCAGTCGACGCCGTGATGCTCTCCGGCAGGACGATGTCCTTGAGGTAGTCGCTGTTGCGGTGGCTGGTGTTGATCTCCTCCACCACTTCGGCGCGCCTGCCCCACAGCTTGATGGCACGGGGCGTTCCCGTGGCGGTGGCTGCGTCCGCGAGGATCTTCGCGAACGTGGTCCCCCATGACCCCGCACCTAGAACGGCTACTGTTCGTGCCGCTCCCGGCTTTGCGTCAGCGGTCACTGAGCTTCCGTTCCTGCGCCGCCGGGCTGCTGTCCGCGTTCCACGAAGCGTCCGTGCTTGGCCTGCTGCTGTTTGGCCGGGTCCCAGCGTTCCGCGGGGGGCTGCTCGCCGCGCAGGCCGGCCAGCAGCGCGGTGATCGCGTCCATGATCACGTCTGTGGCCTCCGTCAGCGTGGCCTTGTCCAGGGGACGGCCGCTGAAAGCGCTGAGGTCCACCGGATCCCCCACCACGACGCGGGAGCGCTTGCGCGGGAACAGGTGGAACCGCTTGCCGTACCTGGGGAATACCTCGTGGGCACCCCAGTGGGCGATGGGCACCACAGGGATTCCGCCTTCGAGGGCCAGCCGGGCCGCTCCGGTGTGTCCCTTCATCGGCCACAGGTCGGGGTCGCGCGTCAGCGTGCCCTCCGGGTAGATGATGATTGCACCGCCCTCGGCCACGATCTCCTGTGCCACCTGCAGCGAACGGTTCGCTCCCGCCGTCGAACGCTCCACCGGCACCTGCTTGGTCGCCCGCAGCAGCGGACCCAGGCCGGGGACCTTGAACAGAGCCGCCTTGGCCAGGAAGTGCGGCGCCCGCTTCTGGTTGTACAGCATGTGCCCCACCACCAGGGGGTCGATCTCGGTGCAGTGGTTGGGCGCGGCGATGAAGCCGCTGGCGGGAAGTCTCTCGGTTCCTTCCCACGTCTTGGCCATCATGAGGTTCAGCAGCGGCCGGACGATGCCGGCAATGAACACAAATGTGGCCCTGCTCTTGGCAGATTCCTTCACGGTCCCGCTCTACTTCGTGGTGGTGATGTCGAAATCGGCACCGAGGCCGGCAAGCTTCTCGGTGAACCGCTCGTAGCCGCGGTTGATGATGTCGATGCCGGTGACCCGGGAGGTGCCGGTGGCGGCCAGGGCGGCGATGAGGTGGCTGAAACCGCCGCGCAGGTCCGGAACGTCGATGTCGGTTCCCTTGAGCTGCGTGGGGCCGGAAATCACGGCCGAGTGCAGGAAGTTGCGCTGGCCGAACCGGCACGGAACGCTGCCCAGGCACTCCCGGTGGACCTGGATGCTGGCTCCCATGCGGATCAGGGCGTCGGTGAAGCCAAAGCGGTTCTCGTACACCGTTTCGTGGACGATCGAGACACCCTCTGCCTGGGTGAGCGCCACCACCAGCGGCTGCTGCCAGTCGGTCATGAAGCCGGGGTGGACGTCGGTTTCGAGGACCAGCGGGTTCAGCTTTCCGCCCTTGTGGTAGAACCGGATGCCGTCCTCGCCGATGTCCATTCCGCCGCCCACTTTGCGGTAGGTGTTCAGGAAGGTCATCATGTCGCGCTGTGAGGCACCCTCGACGAAGATGTCGCCCCGGGTCACCAGCGCAGCCGACGCCCAGGAGGCCGATTCGTTGCGGTCCGAGAGGGCGCGGTGGTTGTAGCCGCCGAGGTCGCGGACGCCCTCGATGCGGATGGTGCGGTCCGTCTGGACGCTGATGATGGCGCCCATCTTCTGCAGCACGGCGATGAGGTCGATGATTTCCGGTTCCGTGGCGGCGCCGGAAAGCTCGGTGATGCCCTCGGCGCGGGTGGCGCTCAGCAGAACCTGCTCCGTGGCTCCGACGGACGGGTACGGCAGCGAGATCTTGGCGCCGTGCAGCCCCTTGGGCGCGGAGATGTGGATGCCGCCGGGGCGTTTCTCCACCACGGCACCGAACTGGCGCAGGACGTCCAGGTGGTAATCGATGGGGCGGTCGCCGATCTTGCAGCCGCCCAGGTCCGGGATGAAGGCCTCGCCGATCGCATGGATCAACGGCCCGCACAGCAGGATGGGAATGCGGGAGTCGCCCGCGTGGGCGTCGATGGCAGTGCTGGACGCCGTCTTTGCAGCCTTGGGGTCGAGGGTGAGGTCACCGTTAACCGGGTCTTTCTCCACGGTCACGCCATGCAGCTGAAGCAGGGAGGTAACGACCTCCACGTCCTTGATTTCCGGCACGTTCCGCAATACCGAGGGTTCGTTGCCCAGCAACGCCGCCACCATTGCCTTTGGAACAAGATTCTTTGCCCCACGGACGCTGACGCGGCCTGTAAGCGGGACACCGCCGCGGATTGTCAGAACACTACTCATATACCGGTTTCCTCACGATCACTAGCCCCCAAACCCTTGCAAAGGCTCCAACCAAGCATAGGAGGTCGCGTTACCGAACCGAAATAAGGGGGCACCGGCGGCGGGGCGTGGCGGGCACGCCGCGCCCCACCGGGATGGTGCGCAGCGGCTAGGAAAGCTTTGCCGGCAGGGTCTTGGGCTTGAACGCGGGGCGGGTCGCCTCGTAGGCCGTGATGTCGGCCTCGTGCTGGAGGGTCAGCCCGATGTCATCCAGGCCTTCCAGCAGGCGCCAGCGGGTGTAGTCGTCGATCTCGAAGGGGGCCACGATGTTGCCGCACACCACGGTCTTGGATTCGAGGTCCACGGTGACCTGGGTTCCCGGCGCGTTTTCGAGTTCCTTCCAGATGAGCTCGATATCGTCCTGTGCCACCTGCGCGGCCAGGAGCCCCTGCTTGCCGGAGTTGCCGCGGAAGATATCGGCGAACCGGGAGGACAGGACGGCCTTGAAGCCGTAGTCCTTCAGCGCCCAGACGGCGTGTTCGCGGGAGGATCCGGTACCAAAGTCGGGGCCGGCCACCAGCACCGAACCCGTGCTGTACGGCTCCTGGTTGAGGATGAAGGAGGGGTCCTTGCGCCAGGCGGAGAACAGGGCGTCCTCGAAGCCTGTCCGGGTGATGCGCTTGAGGTACACCGCAGGGATGATTTGATCGGTGTCGACGTTGCTCTGGCGCAGCGGGACGCCGATGCCGGTGTGCTTGGTGAACTTTTCCATGGTGTTGTCCTAGGCTGCGTCGATGCGGATGGCGGCGGGTTCGGGAGCCGGTTCGAGGTCCGACGGCGAGCTGAGCGTGCCGCGCACAGCCGTGGCTGCGGCCACCACCGGGGAAACCAGGTGGGTGCGGCCGCCCTTGCCCTGGCGTCCTTCGAAGTTGCGGTTGGACGTGGAGGCGCACCGCTCCCCCGGTTCAAGCTGGTCCGGGTTCATGCCCAGACACATGGAGCAGCCGGCGAACCGCCATTCCGCGCCGAAGTCCTTGAACACGCGGTCCAGTCCTTCGGCTTCGGCTTCGAGCCGGACGCGGGCCGAGCCGGGCACCACAAGCATCCGGACCTTCGGGTCCTTCTCGCGGCCTCGGATGATGTCCGCGGCGGCGCGCAGGTCCTCGATGCGGGAGTTGGTGCAGGAGCCCAGGAAGACCGTGTCCACACGGATGTCCTTCATCGGCGTGCCGGCCTCCAGGCCCATGTACTGCAGGGCACGTTCGGCGGCCGCCTTGGCGTTCTCGTCACCGAAGTCTGCCGGGTTCGGCACGGACTGGGACAGGGACACGCCCTGGCCGGGGTTGGTGCCCCAGGTGACGAACGGCTCCAGCGTGTCGGCATCCAGGTCCACCTCGACGTCGAAGACAGCGTCGTCGTCGGTCTTCAGCGTGTTCCAGTACTCGACGGCGGCGTCCCAGTCTGCGCCTTCAGGCGCATGCGGGCGGCCCAACATATAGGCGTACGTGGTTTCGTCCGGAGCCACCATGCCGGCGCGGGCACCGGCTTCAATGGACATGTTGCAGATGGTCATGCGGGCTTCCATGGACAGGGCCCGGATGGCGGAGCCGCGGTACTCCAGCACGTAGCCCTGCCCGCCGCCGGTGCCGATCTTGGCGATCACAGCGAGGATAATGTCCTTGGCGGTGACACCGGGGCGCAGCGTGCCCTCGACGTTGATGGCCATCGTCTTGAACGGCTTCAGCGACAGGGTCTGGGTGGCCATGACGTGCTCCACCTCGGAGGTGCCGATGCCCATGGCCAGGGCCCCGAAGGCGCCGTGGGTTGAAGTGTGCGAGTCGCCGCAGACCACCGTCATGCCGGGCTGGGTGAGGCCCAGCTGGGGACCCACCACGTGGACAATGCCCTGCTCGGCGTCGCCCAGGCTGTGCAGCCGGACGCCGAATTCGGCACAGTTGTTCCGCAGGGTCTGGATCTGGGTCCGGCTGGTGAGATCGGCAATGGGCTTGTCGATGTCCAGGGTGGGAGTGTTGTGGTCCTCGGTGGCAATGGTCAGGTCCGGGCGGCGCAGCTTGCGGCCGGCCAGCCGCAGGCCTTCAAACGCCTGCGGGGACGTGACTTCATGGACCAGGTGGAGGTCGATGAACAGAAGGTCGGGCTGGGCGTTGGCACCATCGCCGTCACCTTTGCGCACCACGTGTGCGTCCCAGACTTTCTCGGCCAATGTCTTTGCCATGGCCATCTCCCTTCACTGCTGTTTGGCTGATTAGTCCAACTGAATCAGGAGCGCTCAGTACTGCGCCACCCGAAAGATTTGCATCTCAGATAATGAGACGGCAATATCATTACATGGACAATTCTAGTGGCGTCGGCGTCATTGATAAAGCGGCCCAGGTGCTCGATGCCCTGGAGGCAGGACCCACCACCCTGGCGCAGCTGGTAGCCGCCACCGGCCTGGCGCGGCCCACCGTCCACCGCCTCGCTTTGGCGCTGGTCCACCACCGCCTGGTCAGCCGCGACATCCAGGGCCGCTTCGTCCTGGGCAGCCGGCTCGTCGAGCTCGCGTCGGCCGCCGGCGAGGACCGCCTCATCGCTTCCGCAGGGCCCGTGCTGATGCAGCTGCGCGACGCCACGGGCGAGAGCGCCCAGATCTTCCGGCGGCAGGGCGACTGGCGCGTCTGCGTTGCCTCCGCCGAGCGCCCCATCGGCCTGCGCGACACCATCCCGGTCGGCACCCAATTGTCCATGAAAGCCGGCTCCGCCGCCCAGGTCCTGCTCGCCTGGGAAGACCACGACCGGCTCCTCGAGGGCCTGCAGTCGGCCCGCTTCACCCCCACCGTGCTGGCAGGAGTACGACGGCGGGGCTGGGGACAGAGCCTCGGCGAGCGTGAGCCGGGGGTCGCCTCCGTCTCGGCACCGGTGCGGGGTCCCTCCGGCCGGGTGATCGCCGCCGTCTCCATTTCCGGCCCCATCGAACGGCTGACCCGCCAGCCCGGACGCCTGCACGCGGAAGTGGTATGCAACGCGGGACGGGTCCTGACCGAGGCACTGCGTAAGAACAACGACTGAGGCAGGAACAACGACCAGCAGCTTCCGCTCCCCCGGCCGCTCCCGCCGCTAGGCTGTGGCCATGGGCAGCTATGCAGTGTTCCTCCGCGGCATCAACGTGGGCGGAATCAACATCAAAATGGCGGATCTACGGGATGCTCTGAAGAACTGCGGGTTCCCGGACGCTACAACCCTGCTGGCCAGCGGCAACGTAGTGCTCTCCAGCACGCTGGACGCCGCCGCCGTCAAGCAGGAATGCGAACAGTGCCTGCGTGCGGCATTTGGCTACGAGGCGTGGGTGGTGGTCCTGGACGCCGGGAGGGTGGCCGAGCTGGTGGAAACCTGCCCCTATCCCGAGGATGACAAGACCACCCACACCTACATCACCATTTCATCGGACACCGGCGTCCTGGATGAGCTGGAAGCCGCCGGATCCGCCCTGGAGAACCATGACCAGCAGCGTCTGGGGCCGGAAGCCCTTGCCTGGTTTGCCCCCGTCGGCGGAACCCTGGACAGTCCCTTCAGCAAGGTCAGTGCCAAGCCGAAGTTCAAGGCCGCCACCACCACCCGCAACCTGCGCACCTTCATCAAGGTCCGTGACACTGCGGCCGCCGCCGGCCGGGGCGACAGGCCACGCGACAGATTCCTAGGCCTGCGCGGCTTTCTTCAGCGCCTTGTTGAAGGCCGCCAGCCGGGCAATCTCCCCCTCCACCGGTGCCACCACCAGCTCCTGCGCCGCACCTGCAACGGCACTGTTGAGCCGGCGTCGTGCCTTCGCAGCCCTGGCGCGGGCAGCACCTGCGGCAATAAAATGGCCGGTGATGGCCAGGAAGATCCCCAGCACCACCCCGAACGCGATCATCAGGGTGGGCACGGGCCACCCCTCCACCCGCGGCGCCTCCGGCACCGGCAACTGCAGGTAGCCCAGCCCTGCCAGCACCCCAAGCCAGCCCAGGCCGCCCAGGACAGTGAGCAGCGCCAGCCACTGGATGACGTTGAACACCCCCCACCACCAGGCTTTCCGGTTGGCTCCAAGGTCGGTTCCTGCGATGGCCTGGTCCAGGGCATCGGGCAGCCGGTCCCGTCCGGCCCTGGCGGTCCCCCGGATCGCGGCCCGCCAGGGCCCAGGGGCTCCCGCACCGGCGGAATCGGCGAATTCCCTGACCGCCGCGTCCGTCCTGGCCCGTTCCGGGGCGCCGGCGGCCGGCAGCGAGGTTCTGTTCACGGCGGCAGGAGCATCCCTTCGCAGGTTGAGCCGGCGCAACGGGTCCGGCCGGAAGCGGGAGAGCCAGCGTGTTGCGGGCCAACCCGTCCTGCGGACCGACTCCAGCCGGTACGATTGGCCCACTGCGCGCACCACGGCGGGGACGTTGGCTGCCACCGCCAACTCCTCGGCAAGCCGCGACTTTGCTGCAGAGCGCACCCCTGAAGCATCCCCCTCGCCGGAAGCGTGCCGCAGGACATCCGCGGCTTTTGTCACATCGGCCTCCAGCCGCCGGGACTGGGCCTGGCGCTGGACAGCCACTTTCCGGATCGCCGCACGCACTTCCGCGATTCCCGCTCCGGTCACTGCCGATGAGGCGAGTACGCGCACCTGTCCCAGCCCTTCCCCTGCAAGGATCGCGTGCAGCGAGTCGAGCACCGGCTGCACGTCATGCACCGGCAGCCGGTCCACCTGGTTCAGGACCACAAGTGTGACGGCCCCATGGGACGCCAGTGGCGCCAGGAATCCGTTGTGGACGGCGTCATCGGCATACTTCTGCGGGTCGAGCACCCAGACCAGGACGTCAACCATGCCCACCATGCGCTGCACGATCTCGCGGTTGGCCGCCCGGGTGGAGTCGAAATCAGGCAGATCCAGCAGGATCAGCCCGGTCTCTTCGCCGGCGAAGCCGTCCACCGGCGAGGCGTGGTGCCGGTTTCCCACCTCCAGCCAGTCAAGGAGCGCTTCGCTGCCCGCTGCTCCCCAGACCCCTGCCAGCGGTTCCGAGGTGGTTGGACGGCGGGCAGCCGCCGTCGCAATTTCCGCGCCGCTGACGGCGTTGAAAAGGGAGGATTTTCCGCTTCCTGTTGCACCGAAGAAGCCCACCACGGTGTGCCCGGCGGACAACGACCGGCGGGAACTCGCCCGTTCGAGGACGTCGAATGCTTCCTGCAGCACCTCGTCCGGGAGCACCCCCTCCCCCAGTTCCCGGGCGTCCTCAAGCGCCTGGAGCCTGCTGTCCAACCGTGAGGACGTGCGCCCCCCGCTGTGCCGGCTCACGGCCGCTCCGCCAAGCGGGACAGATTCGCAGCCTGCGCAGCAAGCCGCTGCGCGAGGTCCGGGTTTTCCTTCGGCAGGCGCTGCAGGAACTTCTGCGGTTCGTCCGCCAGCAGTTGCCGGCAGCGCACCGCAAGGTCTTCCCGGGCTTTGTCTGCCATGCGGCGCACCGCGTCCTCGCCGAACACCGCCTCCAGCAGGCGCTGGCCCACCACCGCGGTGCCCCCGGCCACGCCGATTTCCAGACCGGTTAGTCCGGCCGTCATCGAGAAAACCACGATCATCAGTGCGGCACCGAGCCCGTTAATGCCGAAGGACAACCACCGGGCCTGGGTGCGCTTGCCCTGCCCTTCCGTGCGGATCAGTTCCATCAATGCTTCCTGCCAGGCCCGGATCTCGGCCGCCGCCCGTTCGGGGAAGCCTGGCGAGGTGCCGGACAAATCGTCCCCGCCCAGCAGCTGACGGCCTGCGGGATCCGACCGCCACCGCTGGTCGGTGTCCTCCGCGGCATTGGCTGCTTCGTCCACGATCACGGCCTGAAGTCCGGTCTCAATGGCCGCCTCAACCCGGACCGCGGGGGCCGGTTCACCGCGGAAGAAGGCGCCCACGCGGTCCCTGAACCGGCCCACGTTCTGTTCGAGGGTCCGGAAGAACTCCCCGGTGCCCACAAAATCCTGCCAGCGTGCCAGCACCTCGCCCCGCAGGAGCGCTCCGTCCCTCGTTGCCTCGAGGATCCGGGTGGCCGCATCGCCATATGCCGCCACTGCGTCAGCTTCAAGGCGTGCAGCTGCCCGTTCCTGTTCACGGACAGCCTCAGCAATGCCCTCGATGCGCTGGGCCAGGGCCCGGACCGTCCCGTTCAGGGTCCGGCGAGCGACGTCGGCCCGGCCTGCAGCGTCAGCCGCCAGCGATGAGAGCCACTCCCGCAGCTCGTCCACGGTTCCCGCGGGCAGCATGCCGCCCGGATCCAGGACGGTTTCCGGGATGATGAAGAGGCGGCTTCCGGAGAGTCCTTCGCGGTCGAGGAGTCCGCGGAGGTCCTGGCTCACCTCGGCCTCAGCGCCCTCCGGCACCCGGTCCAGCACCACTGCCACGGTGATGTCCCGGGTGGCGGCGTCCAGGAGGAGCTTCCACGGGACCGCGTCGGCGTACCGGCTGGCCGTGGTGACAAACACCCAGAGGTCGGCGGCCGCGAGCAGCTGCCCGGCAAGCATGCGGTTCTGGTCCGAGATGGAGTCGACGTCGGGTGCGTCAAGGAGGGCGATACCTGCAGGCACCGCCGGGTCGGCGAGCAGTACCAGCGAGTCCACGGAGGCGCCGGGCGCGCCGGTTTGGTCCGTGCGCCCGGGCCCCGCCGCCAGGGTCCCGCGGATCCGGCCCAGCCCCGGCAGGACGCGCTGGCCTTCGAACCACGTTGCCTCGGCGGGGTTGTGCAACAGGATGGGCTGGCGGGTGGTGGGGCGGATGGCGCCTGCACGGGTGACAGGGTGTCCCACGAGGCCATTCACCAGGGTGGACTTTCCGGCACCCGTGGAACCGCCGACGACGGCAAGCAGCGGGGCGTCCAGGCTGCGGTACCGAGGAAGGATGTAGTCATCCAGCTGAGCCCGTGCCGCTGACGTTTCCCGCCGGGCCAGGTCCGCGCCCGGAAGGGCCAGTGGCAGCGGAAGGTCGTCCAGGCCGGCACGGATGTCCTCAAGCAGCGCGATCGCCGAAGTACTCTGCGGCGGCTGGGAGGCCTGGCCGTGCTCGTTGTGGGAGGTCACAGCAACATCATGCCAGTTGAGCTGCCCCGGAACGCTGGCGCGGCGCGTCGTCTCCAGCAGGACACTCCCCGGCTAAAGGACAACTCCCCGCGAAACGACGAGGGGTCTTGTCCACGTGGAGGGGAGATTCCTTTACGAGCTTCGGCAGAAACAAAAATGGCCCCGGACTGATGTCCGGGACCATTTCCAATGGTGACCCCAGCGGGATTCGAACCCGCGTTACCGCCGTGAGAGGGCGGCGTACTAGGCCGCTATACGATGGGGCCGTGTACTTCCGGCAGCGTTTCCGCTGCTCAAGCTCAGTGAGTATTTCACACACTTTGCTTCGGTTTCAAATCGGCGAACCGAGTGGAAACCTTCTGTTTAGCGGCTGAAATCAGCCCTCAAACCAGAGCTGGGATACCAGGACTCGAACCTAGAATGACGGTACCAGAAACCGTAGTGTTGCCAATTACACCATATCCCAATGGTACTTTCGGGCCGGTTTTCAGGGCGTTTTCCCTGCTCCGTGCGCCTCAGCACGAGAAATTACTTTACCTGAGACTTTCGGCTCGCACAAATCGACGCGTCATCGCGCAACCGGGAGCCAGCCAGGGCAATCGCGCCAAACCCTTGCCCACCTTCCCGGCGTGTGGTTACCCTCGAGTAAGTTACCCATCAGTAACAAGACTCCCGCCCCGTTTTTCGGGCACCCACAAGGAAACGGGAACGCCTTACCAACCACGGTCCACACCGCCGGGCAGCGTCGTCCGGCGGAGAGTTAGGAAGTGTCAGCGTTGACAACCCGCACAGCAAGCCTCGCCTCAGCCAAACCCAGACTTCGCTCCCAATCCGTAGCGATCATCGCCCTCTCCCTCCTGCTGGCCCTCTTCCTTGCCTTCTACACCTACCTCACAGGCCAGATCTCCAACGGCGCCGCGCAACTCATGGACGGCGCGGAGCAAGCTTCGGCGGGAGCCGCCCAGCTCAAGGAAGGGTCGGGGCAGCTTGCCACCGGCGCCGGCGCAGCGAACAAGGGAGCTGCGCAGGTGAAGGACGGCGCGGTCAAGGTCAAGGACGGCAGCACCGCATTGAACGCCGGCGCGGGGGAACTGCAGACAGGCGCCGGAAAGATCTACACCGGAGTCCGCGATCAGCTCGCGCCGGGGGTCGACAAGCTGCATGCCGGTACCACCAAGCTGCAGAATGACGTCCTGAACAAACTTGTCCCGGGTGTCTACCAGGTGGACGACGGCGCCAGGAAGCTCAAGGCCGGCGCTGTTGCCCTTTCCGCTGCGCTGACGCCCACGGCTGCCGGAAACGCACCGAACA
The DNA here is from genome assembly GCF_030816725.1 of Pseudarthrobacter defluvii. Taxonomy (NCBI): domain Bacteria; kingdom Bacillati; phylum Actinomycetota; class Actinomycetes; order Micrococcales; family Micrococcaceae; genus Pseudarthrobacter; species Pseudarthrobacter defluvii. Next base: position 1,589,796 of record NZ_JAUSYG010000001.1, on the reverse strand, counting down.
ACCTCGCCGACGGTGCGGGCCAACTGGCAGCAGGCACGGAGCAGCTCGCGGTGGGAGCCGGGCAACTGGATGCCGGGGCCACCAGCCTCAGCGCCGGTACCGCGGCGCTCAAAAACGGAACAGCCCAGCTGAAGGGTTACCCCGGTGCGGGGAACGATCCCACCAAGGGTGACGGGCTCGCTGCGCTCAGCCAGGGGCTGGACCAGCTAGAAGCCGCGGCAAACGGGCCCCAGGGCCTGGTTCCCCTGGCAGTGATCAAGGACCAGATCGCCAAACTGGCCGACGGCGGCCGGCGGGCTTATGCGGGGGCGGGACAGCTGGATGCGGGGGCAGCAAAGCTGAACGACGGCGCCGGCCAGCTGAAGTCCGGGACCGCCAGGCTGAGCACCGGAGCCACCCAGCTGAACGACGGCGCGGGGCGGCTGAAGGCAGGTTTCGCCACCTTGGGGGAAAAGCTCAACGCGACGGACCCACAGAATCCCGGCGTAGTGCTGGGCACGTCCATGCTGGCCGACGGCACGGCCAAAATCCGGGTGGGCATGGACGGTGTCCCCGGAAACCCGGACAGCCCGGGCCTGATTTACGCTGCCAACAACCTCCACGACGGCACCGCCAAACTCAGCGCGGGAATCAACGGCGACGGCGACCCGGCAAACCCCGGCCTGCTGGCCGGGACCCAGGCGCTCTCCGACGGCACCGCAACACTAAGCCAAGGAACAGGCCGGCTGCAGTCCGGCTCCGCCCAGCTCGCCGATGGTACGGGTCAACTGGCCGAGGGCAACGGCAAACTCGACGACGGGTCGGGCAAACTCGCCGAAGGTGCCGGCAAGCTGGCGGACGGTAACTCCCGCATTGCCGCTGGGACCCAGGAGCTGCATACGAAGGTGGCGGCTGTGTCGCCGTCGTCGTGGCTCAACAGCCCCGCGATCGCCCTGCTGCTCGTGGTCGTTCTGGTGGCTACCGCCGTCGCAGCCTATCTCGTCCTTCGCAGGCGTGCCCTGCGTTTCAAGGCAGCCGGCTGACGGCACGAGTCAGCCCCGTGGTGGCCGCGGTCCTTGGGAAAGGGCCGCGGCCGCTGCGCATCATCGGAGCAGCTGGTCCAGGGACGCGACCATGCCGCCGTCGAAGTCCTCCACGATCTCCCCCACGCGGTTGAGCCACACACCCACGAGCCCGGCCGCGGTGGAACCTTCCGCGTCCAGCAGCCGGTTATCGCCCACGTAGAGTGTCTCCGCGGGGGTGGTCCCCAGCAGCCTGACGCCTTCCAGGTACATCGCCGGGTGCGGCTTGGCGACGCCAAGGGTGTCGGTACCCACCAGGTGGGTGACCCGTTCCAGTCCGGCGCCGTCCAGCTTGGCCCGCTGGTAGTCGTGCACGTTGTTGCTCACGGCACCGTAGGGGATGCCGGCATCGTCCAGGACGTCCAGCAGGGGCAGCACATCGGGAAACGGCTTAACGTACGCGGGCTGCTTCTCCATGTAGGCGCTCAGCCACCGGTGCGATTCCACGCGGTCGGCCAGCTCCACGCCGAAGTGCCCCAAGGCGGCCCGTCCCCGGAGCAGGCGCTGTTCGTTGAACGTCAGCTCCCCGGCCAGGTAGCGGTCGTAGTAATGCGTGGTCTCGTGGGTGAAGATGCGCCCGAACCGCTCCCAGCCGGCCTGGTCCAGGCCGGGCAGGAGGTGTTCGCTGACCTCGCGCAGGGCGGTGGTCATGGAGTATTCGAGGTCCACCAGGGTGTCGTCAATATCGAACAGGACGCCCCGGACAGCGCCGAAGGGGGTCTTCAGGACGCCGGCGGGTGCCTGGCTGGGGGCTGTCATCAGCCGCGGAAGGCGCGGAGCCGGCGCAGGGAGGACTCCTTGCCCAGGATCACCATGGACTCGAACAGCGGCGGCGAGACGCGGCGGCCGGAAACCGCCGTGCGGACCGGGCCGAAGGCGAGCCGCGGCTTGATGCCCATGTCCTCCACGAGAGCCTGCTTGAGGGCGGCCTGGATGTTCTCCGCAGTCCAGTCGTCCACCGGTTCCAGGGCGGCGATGGCGGCGTCCAGCACCTCGGTCAGGTTGGCAGGAAGGCCCTTGCGCGCGTCATCGGCGACATCGACGGCGTCGTCCGCCTTGAACAGGAACGCCAGCATCTCGGGTGCTTCACCCAGCAGCGTGATGCGCTCCTGGACCAGGGGTGCGGCCTCGGTGAGGATCTCCTCCTCGCGGTCGGTCAGGATCTCCCCCACCAGCCCCGCCTCGCGCAGGTAGTGCGCCACGCGGTCGCGGAACACCTTGGGCTCGAGCATCCGTACGTGGGTGCCGTTGATGGCCTCCGCCTTTTTCAGGTCGAAGCGGGCGGGGTTGCCCAGGACGTCGTGGATGTCGAAGTGCTCCACGAGCTGCTCCACGGTGAAGATGTCCTCGTCGGCGCTGAGGGACCAGCCCAGGAGGGACAGGTAGTTCAGCAGCCCTTCCGGAATGAAGCCCCGCTCGCGGTGCAGGAAGAGGCTGGACTCGGGGTCGCGCTTGGAGAGCTTTTTGTTGCCCTGGCCCATGACGTAGGGCAGGTGGCCGAACTCGGGCATGTATTCGGCAACGCCGATGGCGTAGAGGGCCCGGTACAGGGCAACCTGGCGGGGCGTGGAGCTCAGCAGGTCCTCGCCGCGCAGCACGTGGGTGATGCCCATGAGGGCGTCATCCACCGGGTTGACCAGGGTGTACAGCGGAGCGCCGTTGGCGCGCACCACGGCGAAGTCGGGGACGGATCCTGCCTTGAAGGTGATCTCGCCCCGGACTAGGTCCGTAAACGTGATGTCCTCGTCCGGCATCCGCAGGCGAAGGACAGCCTGCCGGCCCTCCGCCCGGTACTGTGCCAGCTGCTCATCGGTCAGGTGGCGGTCAAAGCCGTCGTAGCCAAGCTTCGGGTCGCGGCCGGCAGCGCGGTGGCGGGCCTCGATCTCTTCCGGGGTGGAGAAGGACTCATAGATGAACCCGCCCTCGTGCAGCCGCTTGATGACGTCCTGGTAAATGTCGCCGCGCTGGGACTGCCGGTACGGCTCGTGGGGGCCGCCCACCTCCACGCCCTCGTCCCAGTCGATGCCCAGCCACTTGAGCGCGTCCAGCAGCTGGTGGTAGCTTTCCTCGCTGTCGCGTGCCGCATCCGTGTCCTCGATCCGGAAGACCAGGGTGCCCTTGGTGTGGCGCGCGTAGGCCCAGTTGAACAGGGCCGTCCGGATCAGGCCGACGTGCGGCGTGCCCGTGGGCGAGGGGCAGAAACGCACCCGGACGGGCGTTTCGGCGGTGACGGGCGGAATGGAGGCGGCAGGTGACGAAGAAGCGATACTCATAGTGGCTTCAACTTTACCCGTCTGGCCGGGCCCGGACTTCCGCCCGGACGGACAGTGCTAGCGGCGCACGATGGGGTTGGAGAGCCGGCCGATGCCCTCGATTTCCACCTCGAAGCGGTCGCCCTCCTTGACCAGCCCCACGCCGGCCGGCGTGCCCGTCATGATCACGTCACCGGGCAGCAGGGTGAATGCCTGCGACACCAGCGACACCAGTTCCCGCACGCCGCGGATCATTTGGCTGGTACTGCCGTCCTGGCGCACCTCGCCGTTGAGCCGGCCCTGGATTTGAAGGTCCTCGGTGTCCAGGTCGGTCTCGATCCAGGGTCCCAGCGGTGCCGAGGTGTCGAAGCCCTTGGCGCGGGTCCACTGGAGGTCGGTCTTTTGGACGTCGCGGGCCGTGAGGTCGTTGCCGCAGGTGTACCCGAAGATGACGTCATCCACGCGCTCTTCGGGCACGTCCTTGCAGATGCGGCCGATGACTACGCACAGTTCGGCTTCGAAGGAGACCTCTTCGGAGAATTCCGGCAGGACCACGGGGTCATTGGGGCCTACGACGGCGGTGTTTGGCTTCAGGAACAGCAGCGGCTGGGCGGGCACCTCGTTGCCCAGTTCCTTGGCGTGCTCCACGAAGTTCCGGCCCACGCCGATCACCTTGCTGCGGGGAATGATGGGCGCCAGCAGCCGGACGTCTTCCAGCTTGTGGCGCACGGACGTGCGCTCCACGCCGTTGAAGAACGGGTCGCCGTGGATGACAGTGATTTCCTCACTGCCCGGTTCACCTTCCACAACGCCGTACAGGGGATCGGAATCGACTACAAACCTGGCAATACGCATGGCTCCTACCCTACCGTTCCCGCCGTCGCCGCCTGTCCGTCCCCGCCATCACCGCGCAGGTAGGAAAGCTGCGCCGCGACCGACCGTTCGGCAGCGCGCCGGACGGAAGGGCCGACGTCGGCATAGACGGCGTCAGCCACCTCCCCGACGGTTGCGTCCCGGCCCAGCCGGCCGAGCACCGCGCGGATCTGCGCCAGCCGTTCCTCCCGGTGCGTTCGGTAGTCGCGGACGATGGCTTCCAGGGACGGCAGCACTGGGCCATGGGCCGGCAGGACGGTTGCAGCGCCCAGTGCCTCCAGACTGTCCAGGGATGCGAGGTAGTCGCCCAGGGCGCCGTCCGGGTAGTCCAGGACCGTGGTCCCCCGGCCAAGGACAGTGTCGCCCGTGAGCACCGACCCGTTTTGGCCGTCGGCCGGGAGGTGGAAGCAGGCGGAGTCCGAGGTGTGGCCCGGCGTGGCCAGCACGGTGATGTCCAGCCCTGCCGCCCGGATGGCTTCCCCGTGGGCCAGCGGCGCTCCCCCGCCGTGGCAGTGGGCGAAATCCATGGCGCGGACCGGCGCCCCGGTGAGCCCGTGCAGGCGGCCGGAACCGGCCGTGTGGTCCGCGTGCCGGTGGGTGACCAGAATCAGTTCGACGGCTCCTGCCGCGGCCAGTGCCGCCAGGTGCGTTTCGTCCTGGGGACCCGGGTCCACCACCACGACGGAGGAATGGCCCGGGGCACGCAGGAGATAGGAGTTGGTGCCGTCCAGGCTCATGGGCCCGGGGTTGGGGGCCAGGATGAACTGGGTAAGGCGGGAGCTGCGCTGCAGCGTGGGCCCGGAAGCAAAGGTCACCGCCCCATCCTTGCATCTGCAATGGCGCCTCTCCAGCCCGTCCCGGGCATGGACCTGCGGAAGGGAACAGGCGCCCCCGCGGAATAGAACACGCGCAGCCCAGGGTTGGCACCAGGTGACAGCACGACGATCTCCACCAGGAAGCCGGATACCCTCCCATGAGCACAGCAACACTCGCAGACCTTCTCGCACAGGCGGACGCGGACGGTCACGACCACGCGGCGACCGAGAAGGCCACCGGCCTCCTGCATGTCCACAACCACGCGACGGGCGGCATCGTGTGGTTTCCCACCTGGCAGAAGTTCCGTGAAACGGCTGACTGGACCGAAGCGGTGGCCGGCGTCACCGCCGAACTGGATGCCGCCCCTGCCCCGGCAGACCAGGCCGGCGCCGCGATCCTGGCCGCAGACCTGGAATCCCTGCTGGACCAGGCATCACGGTCCAGCGACGCCGGCGTCTTCGTGCAGGAAAACCTCACCCGCCACCTGACCCGGACCTGGGCGGTCGGTGACGCCGTGGCGAAGACAAACGGCACGGACCTGTTCACCGGCGGCCCCACCCCCTCCGTCTACGCCGGCTACCCCTACGATGTCCATGCCCAGGACGGGGGCGTGTTTGCCACCACGCTGTGGAACGACATCATCGACGCCCGCCGCAACCGGGCCCTGGCGGAGGAGGCTGCCCGCAAGGCACTCAAGCCGGTCTCCCGAAAGGCCATGAAGAACGCCGCCCGGAAGGCCGCGCGGCGCTGACCACCCGCCGTCGGCCACTTTCGGGCCAATCGGGCGGATCCTAAGCCTGTCCGCAGAACCCTGCCTTCAAGGCTCTGATCTGCGGACCAGGCCAGGGACTGGCACCCGGCTGGAACGCAGAACGGCGCCTGCCGGACCAAAGTCCGGCAGACGCCGTCGTACGTAAGCTTGGGCTTATGCCAGGCGGGTCAGCCAGCCGTGGGTGTCCGGCTCGGTGCCGGTCTGGATGCCCAGGAGCTTTTCGCGGATGGCCATGGTGACCTCGCCGGCCTTGGCGTCCTCGGAGCCGATGAACTCGGTGGCGTCCTTGAGGACCCCGATGGGGGTGATGACAGCGGCCGTGCCACAGGCGAACACCTCGGTGATGTCGCCCGAGGCTACGCCGTCGCGCCATTCGTCCAGGGTGATCTTGCGCTCGGAAACTTCGCGGCCCATGTCCTTGGCCACCTGGATCACGGACATCCTGGTGACGCCTTCCAGGATGGTGCCGGTGAGCGCGGGCGTGGCCAGTGAGCCGTCCTTCATGACGAAGAAGACGTTCATGCCGCCCAGTTCTTCCACGGCGTTGTCGTTGGCCTGGTCAAGGAACAGCACCTGCTTGCAGCCGTTGGCTTCCGCCTCCTGCTGGGCAATCAGCGAGGCTGCGTAGTTGCCGCCGCACTTCGCATCACCGGTGCCGCCGCGTCCGGCACGGGCATACTGGCGTGAGATCCAGATGGAGACGGGCTTGAGCTCGCCGCCGAAGTAGTTGCCGGCGGGCGAGGCGATGACCCGGAAGGAGACTTCACGGGCAGCCCGGACGCCGAGAAAGGCCTCGGTGGCGATCATGAAGGGCCGCAGGTACAGTGCTTCGCCGTCGCCGGAGGGCACCCATTCCTTGTCCACGGCCACCAGCTCGCGGATGGCGCTGAGGAAGTATTCGGCCGGCAGTTCGGGCAGGGCCAGCCGGCGGGCGGATTTGTTCAAGCGTGCCGCGTTGGCGTCGGGGCGGAAGGTCCAGACGGAGCCGTCCGCATGCCGGTAAGCCTTGAGGCCTTCGAAGATCTCCTGGCCGTAGTGGAAGACTGCGGCAGAGGGGTCCAGGACGATCGGACCGTAGGGTTCGATCCGGGCGTCGTGCCAGCCGCCGTTGCCGTCCGCGTCCACGCTGTAGTCGACGATGGCGGTGTGGTCGGTGAAGTAGTTGCCGAATCCCGGGTTCGCCAGGATGGCTGCACGCTCTTCGGCGGACTTCGGGTTCTCCGAGGGCTGCCGGGTGAATTCGACGCCATGGGCGGTCTGAGTCATGGTTCCTCCACGATCGGCCGCCCCTGGTTCAGCGCTGAACGGCGGGGCGGCATTTGGTGATTCGAGACAAGCTTACGCCCGCGGCCGGCGGCAACCCGCCGCGGCCAGTGCAGCTAGAGGCCGGCGGCGATGGCGTCGCCCACGGCGCTGGTGCTGCGTGCGGTCCCGTCGCGCTTTTCCACGTCGGCGGCCACTGCCGTTTCGATCCGGCGGGCGGCTTCGGTGTAGCCCAGGTGGTCCAGCAGGAGGGCGGCGGAGAGGATGGCCGCAGTGGGGTCCGCCTTGCCCTGGCCGGCGATGTCCGGCGCGGAACCGTGCACCGGCTCGAACATGGACGGCGCGGTGCGGTCCATGTTGATGTTGCCCGATGCGGCCAGGCCGATGCCGCCCGTGATGGCCGCGGCAAGGTCGGTGAGAATGTCGCCAAACAGGTTGTCGGTGACGATCACGTCGAAGCGGGACGGGTCGGTGACCATGAAGATGGTGGCGGCGTCCACGTGGAGGTAGTCGTGGGTGACCTCCGGGAATTCCTGGGCCACGGCTTCGACGGTGCGCTTCCACAGGTGGCCGGCGTAGACCAGGACGTTATGCTTGTGCACCAGGGTGACGTGCTTGCGCTCGCGCAGGCTGGCACGGCGGAAAGCGTCGCGGACCACGCGCTCAACTCCGTGCGCGGTGTTGAGCGAAACTTCGGTGGCAACCTCATGCGGCGTGCCCGCGCGCAGGGTGCCGCCGTTGCCGACGTAGGGCCCCTCGGTCCCTTCGCGGACCACGATGAAGTCGATGGTGCCGGGGTTGGCCAGGGGGCTGCCCACCGTTCCGTAGAGCCGCGAGGGCCGCAGGTTGACGTAGTGGTCCAGGCTGAAGCGCAGCTTGAGCAGCATCTCGCGCTCGATGATCCCTGACGGGATGCGGGTATCCCCGGGAGCAGCGCCCACGGCACCGAAGAGGATGGCGTCGCGCTTCTTCAGATCTTCCAGGACGTGGTCCGGGAGCGTCTCGCCCGTTGCAAGCCAGTGCTCTGCGCCGAGCTTGTAATGGGTCTGCTGGAGCTCCACACCCTCCGCGGCCACTGCCTTTTCGAGGACTTTGAGGGCCTCGGCGATGACCTCGGGGCCGATGCCGTCGCCGGGGATTACTGCAAGATCGATGGAGGATGCGCTCATGTTTTCAGCGTAGCCAAGACATCCATATGCTGGTCAAGCCGTCTCAGCACGTGGACAAGAGCGCCCCTCCCCCGACGATCTGCACGGTTCCTACTCCGCAGGTTCCTCAAACTTCGGGAACACGGGGGTGGGAGCGGGCAGTTCAGTGCCCGGAACGATCGGGGTGGCGATCGCCGTGAACTGCCGTGCCTCGCCTTGCGGCTGGCCGAGCGCATCCAGGAGCTTGGCCGAGGCGTTGGGCATCACCGGCTGGGCCAGGACGGCCACGATCCGCAGCACCTCCAGCGTCACGTACAGCACGGTGTTCATGCGTTCGACGTCGGTCTTCCGCAGGACCCAGGGCGCCTGTTCGGCGAAGTAGGCGTTGGTGTGGTGCAGTACGCCCCAGATGGCCTCGAGGGCGCGGCTGAACTCCTGCTTGTCGAAGGCGGCGCGGGAAGCCTCCAGCAGACCGTTGGCCTGGGCCAGGATGGCGTTGTCCTCAGCGGTAAAAGCGCCGGGCGTTGGCACTGCCGCGCCGCAGTTCTTGGCCACCATGGACAGGGAGCGCTGGGCAAGGTTGCCGAAGTTGTTGGCCAGGTCCGCGTTCATGCGGCCCACGATGGCCTCGTGGTTGTAGCTTCCGTCCGCACCGAACGGAACCTCGCGCAGGAAGAAGAACCGCACCTGGTCCAGGCCGTAGCGGGCCACGAAGTCCGCCGGGGCAACCACGTTGCCCAGGGACTTGGACATCTTGACCCCGTTGTTGTGCAGGAAGCCGTGGATCATGACCCGCTTGGGCAGCTCAAGCCCTGCGCTCATCAGGAAGGCAGGCCAGTAGATGGCGTGGAACCGGGAGATGTCCTTGCCGATGATGTGCACGTCGGCAGGCCAGAACTTCCGGAACTTCTCCGACTCGGTGTCGGGATAGCCCACGCCGGTGAGGTAGTTGGTGAGCGCGTCCACCCAGACGTACATGACGTGCTTGTCGTTGCCGGGGACCGGGACGCCCCAGTCGAAGGTCGTGCGGCTGATGGACAGGTCCTCCAGGCCGCGCTTGACGAAGCTGATGACCTCGTTGAACCGGTACTGCGGGGCGCCGAACTCCGGGTGGGACTCGTAGAGGGCCAGCAGTTTGTCCTGGTAGGCGGACAGCCGGAAGAAGTAGCTCTCCTCCGCCGTCCACGTCACCTCGGTGTCCGTCTCTTTCGAGTAGCGCACGCCGTCGTCCTTCACCACCGTCTCATCCTCGGCGTAGAAGGCCTCGTCACGGACGGAGTACCAGCCCTCGTACTTGTCGAGGTAAATGTCGCCGTTGGCTTCCATCTTCTTCCAGATGGCCTGCGACGCCGCGTAGTGGTCGGCGTCGGTGGTGCGGATGAAGCGGTCGTAGCTGATGCCCAGGGCGGCGTGCGCCGCCTGGTAGATCCCGGCGTTCCGGTCCACCAGCTCCTTGGGCGTGATGCCTTCCTTCTCCGCCGTCTGGGCAATCTTCATGCCGTGCTCGTCGGTGCCGGTCAGGAACATCACGTCATAGCCGTCCAGCCGCTTGAAGCGGGCCATGGCGTCGGTGGCAATGTACTCGTAGGCGTGTCCAATGTGCGGCACGCCGTTGGGGTAGGTGATGGCCGTGGTGATGTAGAACGGCGTTTTCTCTGGAGCAGTCACGGTGCGGACGTTTACCTTCGGTGCGGTGGAGTGGGCTAGATCAGTTCTGTCAGGGTATCGCTCAGCCGGACCAGTTCGTGGTCGTGCGAGGCCACCAGTACGGCGATGCCGTCGTTGGTGGTGTCCTTCAGGATGCTGATGATGCGGTTGGCGGAGGCACGGTCCAGGGAGGCAGTGGGCTCGTCCACCACCAGGACCCTGGTGCCCAGGATCAGTGCGCGGGCGATGGCCACGCGCTGCCGTTCACCGCCGGACAGCTGGGCGGGGCGGTGCCGCATGCGCCGGCCCAGGCCCACCAGGTCCAGCAGGTCCTTGGCCATGTCGCGCCGCTGGTCCACCTCGCCGTCGGGGACGGCGGGCAGGAGCACGTTCTCCAGGGCGCTCATGCCGTCAATCAGGGCACCGCCCTGGTCAACGTAGCCGATGAGCGCCCGACGGCGGTCGGCGATTTCGTCGTCACCCATGCTTTCGAGCGAATCGCCTTCCCAGAAGACGCGGCCCGACGTCGGCAGGGTCAGCCCCGCGCCGACGGTCAGGATGCTCGTTTTGCCGGAGCCGCTTCGCCCGGCAACGCAGTGCATCTCGCCGGCGTGCAGGGTCAGGTCGAAGCCTTCCACCACGCTCACGGCCTCGGCGCCGCCCTTGCCGCCGCCGTAACGGATGGTGATGTCACGCATTTCCAGGGGGGTGGCGTGGTCGGCCGACTTGACGATGGTGTTGGCCCGGGTCTGCAGGGGCACCTCGTTGGAGCCGCTCCTGCGGCTGCGCTGGACGTTCGTCGGGTTTGTCATTGGACCACTTTCGTTGCAATCGGTATCCAGCAAATTACAGCCACCAGCCCGGCCGCGGCAGCCCAGATGGCTGCATAGGGTGCCAGCAGCAGGCCGATGCCCAGGGCGCCCAGCACGCCCAGCGGCAGGGCCACAGTTCCCCACCAGCGCGTTTTCGAACAGCCGGACCTGGCGGAGCATGTCCGGGTTCCAGCCCATGGCCTGGAGGATGCCCAGGTACTGGCGCTTGGCGTTGAGTTCGAACCGGCCCGTGACCAGAGTCAGCACCAGTCCCACAGCCACGCCCGCAAGCGCCAGCAGGATGCTGGGCAGGGTAACGCTGGCGGCGGCGAGGCCGCTGAGGGCGCTGGCGCCGGCCGCCCGGGGGATGTCGATCAGCAAGGCGATCAGCCCGCCCACTGCCGCGCCGAACACGCCGACCGCGACAGCCAGGGACAGCGTGTTGAACTTGTTGGTGCTCAGCTGCCGGTTGGCGAAGGTCAGCGGCGAATCAACCTGGATGAGCCGTTCGTCGTGCTGCGGCTCCTGGTCAATTTCGTCCCGGTGGCGGAGCTGCTGCGCGGCGAAGAAGGCCGCGCCGCAGTACAGCACCAGGACTGCGGCACAGACCAGGGCGGTGGCGAGGCTCCAGCTCAGCAGGCTCAGCACAATACCGGCGGCGGCGAGCAGCACGGCCCCCACGCCGAATTCCTCCAGCACCCAGCTGCGGATCCGTCGTTGGGTCCAGCCCATGGCCCGCAGGGTGCCCGCTTCGCTGCGACGCTTGCGGATGTAGCTGACAGTCGATGCGCCCGTCAGGAGGGCTGCCCCGCACAGCGTCAGGAAGAGCAGGGTGATGTTGGTTCCGGAAAGGGCACCGGTCACGGCCTCGGCGGCGTTCTGCCGGACCCAAGACTGCTGGACGGTGCCCAGCGCCGATTCCTTGCCGGCTCCGTCTTTGGAGTAGCCGGGGACGAAGATGCTGGTGTCCTCCCGGGCCGAACCGGCAACCACGGTGGCGTCCAGGCCCATGTCCCGGATTTCGGCGGCGAGCTTCTCCACCTCGGGCTGTGCATCCTTCCAGCTGCCCGGAGCCTTGGCGCGGACACGGACGGCGTCGATGACGGCCGCATTCTGCTTGTAGCCCCGTGCAGCGGCGAGTCCGTAGTAGTCGGTGATGGCACCGGCAGACTGGCCGGCGAGCCCTGTGGCGCTGAGCGAAGGCTTCAGCTCTGCTTCGGGAACGTCCTTTCCGGCAGCGTCCTTGACCAGCGTGAAAGGTGTGGGGTCGTACCCGCCCAGCGGTAGCTTGTTGACATCGCCTGAGGCTGCCTCCACCGCGGCGGGGTCGAACGTGCCGTAGACCATCGGCAGCGGCTGCGCGGCTTGCTGCTGTCCGGTGGGAAGGTTGTCGCGGTAGGAACGCTCGTCCACCGGGTCGCGCTGGGTCTGGTCCACGGGTGCGCCGTTGGCCGCCTTGTCAGGCAGGCGGTTGACAGTGACCCACTCACCGGGCACGGCGGTCTTGTCGACAGCGCCGTTTGATGCGGTGCCGCCGTCCGTGTACTTGGGGGCGCCGGCGAAATTGGTGCTCCACTTCGCCGGTGTGTACAGGCCCGGGTTGAAGTTGCCGTTGCTGCCCAGCAGGGACGAGTGGTCAGTGGAACCCGGCCAGGACAACACGAAGGGTTCCTTGGAAACAAAAGGCAGGTAGTCCTTGCCCAGCGACTTCGAAACCGTTCCGACGTCCTTGACTACCTTGCCGGCGTCGTCAATTTCCTCGATCTTGACGTTGTACTTGAGGTCCAGCGACGTGCCGGAGCGCACGATCAGCGGAACCGCCTGGGAGCCGCTGGTCAACTGGCCGGTGCGCTTGGCCTGCTGGTACTGGGTCATCAGGGGCGCCCAGTACTTGAGTTTGACGCCGAGGAAGTCCGGGCCTTCCTTGAGCTGGTCCATGCTGATGCCGCTGGTGAAGAGTCCTTCCAGGTAGCGTCCTACGGCGCCCGCGCCGCGGGCGTCGGCGGGCGGCGCCTTCTCCAGCGGGGCCAGGAAATCGCCGGCCGAGCCGAGCAGGGCCCGTTCGGCGGCAGGGTCCACCGCCACCACGGACTCGGTGACCTCGGGCGCCAGCGGGAGTGCCACGGAAAGGTTGAAGAGGTTGTGCTCCGAGCCGCCGGCAGGGGCGGGGAACTTGACGCCGGTCTCCCCCGCCGCCGGGGCAATGCGGATGCTGGTGCCGCCCTGCGTCTTCTCTTCCACCAGCCGCGCCTTGCCGAGGGTACCCTCGGCGGTGGTCTTGAACAGCGTCTGCTCCGAGCTGCCGTCTGAGCTGACAGCGCTGGCAGTCAACCGGTACTTCTTGGCGGCATCGGTCAGGACGGACTCGGCTGCGGGCCACTTGTCCGGGGCGGTGGCGCCGGCTGCCTGGTCAGCCGTTGCAGTGCCGGCGAGTCCGGCGTTGTAGCCGAGGTAGTCCATGGCGTCGAGGCGGGGCGTTTCAAGGTTCTGGGTGACGCGCGAGACCAGGCTGATGGGAGCGGCCACGGACGTGCCTGACAGCTTCTTGATGGAGTCCAGCTGATCGAAGCCGATGCCCCCGGCTCCGTTGGCGATCTCCGGCTGGAGAAGGGCGCCCGAGGGAGCCTTGGCCTGGACCAGGATGTCGTAAAGCCCCCTGGAATTTTCATCAACCGTCCGGTTGAGTGCAGCCTGTGACTGGCTTTGTACGAGGACCGACAAGCACATGGCTGCGATCAAGATGGCCGCGGTCAACAGCAGCACCCTGCTTCTGATGAACCTTTGGACGGCGTTCATGGAACTCCCTGAGACCTGGATTGCGTGCGCACACCCGTGTCCGCCCGGCGCTGACGTGGACCCGGACGGGCGGATATGCAAAAGGTATTGGCCGGCCTGCCTGGCGGGTCCTGAGACGGGACCAAACCATTTAAGCAGACCGGCCAATCATACGTGGCTCCGCCTGGTCATGCCCTTGCGGAGGAGGGGTTTGCGGCGTTTCGGCCGGTGTGTCGCACTAGTCTTCCAGGTCCACTTCCCGGACCATCTCTGCGCCGATGCCGGCCTTGATGGCGTCCAGCACCTGCTGCGGAACGGAGCTGTCGATGGTGAGCAGCGCCAGGACGTGGCCGCCCTCGTTGGAACGGGCCACCTGCATGCCGGCGATGTTGATGTTGTTCATGCCCAGGATGTGGCCGATGGTTCCGATGACGCCGGGGCGGTCCGTGTAGGCAACCACCACCAGGTGCTCGCTGATGGGGATTTCAACCTCGAAGCCGTTGATGCCCACCAGTTTCTCGATCTGCTTGGGACCGGTCAGGGTACCGGAGACGGAGATCTGGGTGCCGTCGCTGAGGGCGCCGCGCAGGGTAAGGACGTTGCGGTAGGACTCGGTCTCCGGGGTGGTGATGAGGCGGACGTTGATGCCGCGCTGCTCCGCGATGACCGGGGCGTTGACATAGGACACCTGCTCGGTCACGACGTCGGCGAAGATGCCCTTCAGCGCTGCCAGTTCCAGCACCTTGACATCGAGGGAGGAGATTTCGCCGGCCACTTCCACGTCGAACTGGGTCAGGGATGCGTGGGTCAGCGCGGTGAAGATGCGGCCCAGCTTCTCGATCAGCGGGATGCCCGGGCGAACGTCGGGGGCAATGACGCCGCCGGCGACGTTGACGGCGTCCGGCACCAGCTCGCCGGCGAGGGCCAGGCGGACCGACTTGGCAACGGAGACGCCGGCTTTTTCCTGGGCCTCGTCGGTGGAGGCGCCCAGGTGCGGGGTGACCACCACGTTGTCGAGCTTGAAGAACGGCAGGTCGGTGCTGGGCTCCTTGGCGAAGACGTCCACGCCGGCGCCGGCGATTTCACCGTCCTGGAGGGCGGTGTAGAGGGCTTCCTCATCCACCAGGCCGCCGCGGGCGACGTTCACCACGTAGGCGGTGTTCTTCATCTTCCTGAAGGCGTCGGCGCCCAGCATGCCCACCGTCTCGGGCGTCTTGGGCATGTGGATGGTGATGAAGTCGGACTGGGCCAGGAGCTCGTCCAGGGTGACCAGCTGCACGCCGAGCTGCGCGGCACGGGCCGAGGTGATGTAGGGGTCGTAAGCCAGGATCTTGGTGTCGAACCCCTTGAGACGGGCCGCCACCAGGGCGCCGATGCGCCCCAGGCCGATGATGCCGATCTTTTTCTCAAACAGTTCAATGCCGGTGTACTTGGAGCGCTTCCATTCGCCGTCCTTCAGGGCGGCGCTGGCCTGCGGAATGTGGCGCGCCAGGCTGAGGATGTGCCCCACTGTGAGCTCGGCGGCGGAAACGATGTTGGACGTGGGCGCGTTGACCACCATGACGCCGGCCTGGGTGGCGGCCTTGATGTCCACGTTGTCCAGCCCCACGCCGGCACGGGCGATGACCTTCAGGTTCTTGGCCGCGGCGATCGCTTCGGCGTCCACCTGGGTGGCGGAGCGGACCAGGATGGCATCTACGTCGCTGATCGCCGAGAGCAGCTGGGAACGGTCGGCGCCGTCGGTCTGGCGGATTTCAAAATCCGGGCCGAGGGCCTCGACGGTGGCGGGGGAAAGTTCTTCGGCGAGCAGTACTACGGGTTTTGACACGGCTGATCCTCTGCGTTGCAGTCCTGGGGATGGAACAAGTCTAGGCCGACGGAAAGGCCGGGCTCACATTGTTAAGCGTGAGCCCGGCCTCACCGGTGCGGTCCATATGGCGGCGGTGCAGCTTTAGCGGGCTGCGGAGCCCTCCACGTAGTCGACGTCCTGCTGCTGCCAGGAGAACAGGGCACGCAGCTCGCGGCCGACAGCCTCGATGGGGTGCTGTTCTGCCTTGGCGCGCAGTTCCTTGAACTCAACACCGCCGTTGTCCTGGTCCTCGATGAAGCGCTTGGCGAAGGCACCGGACTGGATGTCGGCCAGGACGGCCTTCATGTTTTCCTTCACCTCGGGTGTGATGACGCGCGGGCCGGAGACGTAGTCGCCGTACTCGGCGGTGTCGGAGACGCTCCAGCGCTGCTTGGCGATGCCGCCTTCCCACATGAGGTCGACGATGAGCTTGAGCTCGTGCAGCACCTCGAAGTAGGCGATCTGCGGCTGGTAGCCGGCCTCGGTGAGGGTTTCGAAGCCATACTGGACCAGCTGGGACACACCGCCGCAGAGGACAGCCTGCTCGCCGAAGAGGTCGGTTTCGGTCTCTTCGGTGAAGGTGGTCTTGATGACGCCGGCGCGGGTGCCGCCGATGGCCTTGGCGTAGGACTTGGCCAGCTCCCAGGCGTTACCGGACGCGTCCTGCTCGACGGCGATGATGTCCGGGATGCCGCGGCCGGCTTCGAATTCGCGGCGCACGGTGTGGCCGGGTGCCTTCGGGGCAACCAGGATGACGTCAACGCCCTCCGGCGCCTGGATGTAGCCGAAGCGGATGTTGAAGCCGTGGGCGAAGGCAAGGGCCTTGCCCGGGGTCAGCTTGTCCTTGATGGACTCGGTGAAGATCGAGCGCTGGTGCTGGTCCGGCGCCAGGATCATGATGACGTCGGCCCATTCGGCGGCGTCGGCAACGTTCTTGACCGTGAAGCCGGCGTCCTCGGCCTTGGCGATCGACTTCGAGCCTTCCTTGAGCGCGATGACAACCTCGACGCCGGAATCGCGCAGGTTCTGCGCGTGGGCGTGGCCCTGCGAGCCGTAGCCAACGATGGCAACCTTGCGGCCCTGGATGATCGAGAGATCGGCGTCGTCGTCGTAGAACATTTCAGTCACTTGCGTAACTCCTCTTGAGTGGTTTTCTAGATAGTGGTCTTGCGGTGCTGCGGTTACGGGCGCGAGGTCCCGCCTGGACGTGCTTGCCTAGGCGGAGCGGAGCGCCCGGTCACTCATGGAGCGGGATCCCCGTCCAACGGCCAGGGTGCCGGACTGCACAATTTCGCGGATGCCGAAGGGCTCCAGCACTGAGAGCAGGGCTGTGAGCTTTTCCGGGTGGCCGGTGGCTTCAATGACGACGGAGTCGGTGGACACGTCGACCACTGAGGCGCGGAACAGGTCTGCGGCCTGGGTTACCTGCAGGCGTGTTGCGGCGTCCGCACGTACCTTGACCAGGATGTGGTCGCGCTGTACGGAAGATTCTGGGGTGAGCTCAACAATCTTGATGACATTGATCAACTTGTTGAGCTGCTTGGTGACCTGCTCGATGAGGTCGCCGTCGGCGTCGACCACCACCGTCATGCGGGAGACACCCGGCACTTCGGTGGGGCCAACAGCCAGGGAGTTGATGTTGAAGGCGCGACGGGCGAAGAGGCTGGCCACGCGGGTCAGGACGCCGGGCTTGTCCTCAACCAGGACGGAAAGTGTATGGCGGCTCATGCTCAGTCTTCCTCTTCCCATTCCGGGGTCATGTTGCGGGCAACCTGGATCTGGTCGTTGCTCACGCCGGCGGGCACCATCGGCCACACCATGGAGTTGGGGCTCACCACGAAGTCGATGACCACGGGACGGTCGTTGATCTCGAGTGCCTTTTGGATGGTGGCGTCGATGTCTTCCTCGCGTTCAACACGGAACGAAGCGCAGCCGTAGGCCTCCCCCAGCTTGACGAAGTCCGGGATGCGGACGGTGTCGTGGCCGGTGTTGAGGTCGGTGTTGGAGTAGCGGCCCTCGTAGAAAAGGGTCTGCCACTGCCGCACCATGCCCAGCGAGGAGTTGTTGATGACGGCAACCTTGATGGGGATGTTGTTGATGGCGCAGGTGGCCAGTTCCTGGTTGGTCATCTGGAAGCAGCCGTCACCGTCGATGGCCCAGACCACGCGGTCCGGCTCGCCGACCTTGGCTCCCATGGCCGCCGGGACGGCGTAGCCCATGGTGCCGGCGCCGCCGGAGTTCAGCCAGGCGTGCGGGCGCTCGTACTTGATGAACTGGGCGGCCCACATCTGGTGCTGGCCCACGCCTGCGACGTAAACGCCTTCGGGGCCGGTCAGTTCGCCGATCCGCTTGATGACCTTCTGCGGGGCGATGAGGCCGTCATCCGGCTCGGTCCAGCCCAGCGGGTAGGTTTCCTTGAGGTTGTTCAGGAACGCCCACCAGGTGGTGAGGTCCGGGGTGCCGGAAGCTTCGAACTGGCTCCGTACAGCCTCGGTCAGTTCCGGGATGATCTCCTTGACGGACCCGACAATCGGCACGTCCGCAGTACGGTTCTTGGAAATCTCGGCGGGGTCGATGTCCGCGTGGATCACCTTGGCGTTGGGCGCGAAGGTCTTCAACACGCCGGTGACGCGGTCATCGAAGCGGGCGCCGAGGGTGATCAGCAGGTCGGACTGCTGCAGGGCCGTAACGGCGGAGACGCTGCCGTGCATGCCGGGCATGCCTACGTGCTGCGGGTGCGAATCCGGGAACGCACCCTTGGCCATCAGGGTGGTCACCACCGGTGCGCCGGTGGCTTCCGCCAGGGCGAGCAGTTCGGCCGAGGCGTGCGCCTTGACCACGCCGCCGCCAACGTAGAGGACGGGCTTGGCGGAAGCGGCAATGAGCTTTGCGGCCTCCCGGACCTGCTTGTTGTGTCCGCGGGTGACCGGCCGGTAGCCGGGCAGGTCGATCTTCGGCGGCCAGGAGAAGGTCATCTGGCCCACCTGGGCGTCCTTGGCGACGTCCACGAGGACCGGGCCGGGACGGCCGGTGGAGGCGAGGTGGAAGGCTTCGGCCATCACGTGCGGGATGTCGTTGGGGTCCGTCACCAGGAAGGAGTGCTTGGTGACGGGCATCGTGATGCCAACAATGTCGGCTTCCTGGAAGGCGTCGGTGCCGATGACGCTGCTGGATACCTGGCCGGTAATGGCCACCAGGGGCACGGAGTCCATGTGGGCGTCCATGATGGCGGTAACGAGGTTGGTGGCGCCGGGTCCTGAGGTGGCGATGCAGACGCCCACCCGTCCGGTGACCATGGCGTAGCCTTGCGCGGCGTGGCCGGCTCCCTGTTCGTGACGGACCAGCACGTGGTTCATGGTGGAGGCCATCAAGGGGTCGTAGGTGGGCAGGATCGCGCCACCAGGCAAACCGAAAATGTCGTCGACGCCGAGTTCTTCGAGCGAGCGGACGATTGCTTGCGAGCCGGTCATCACCGTCGGGGGTACGACGTTGTTCGGCCCAAGGACAGGAGAGACTGCAGCAAGGTCGGCGGCGACGGCGGCATGGTCAGCCGTCCGGTCGGCGCGTTCCGGAGCCTTGGCGGCTCCAGCGGACTTGGTGGCCATCAGCGAGGGGCTGATGGGCGATCCTTTGCTCATCGGACTCTTCCTTGTGGATCTTCTCTGGTTCTGGAACTGGTTCAAACGGTGGGAATAAAAAAACCCCTCGGCCTGGCGGCTTTTGAGGGGTTTGCGCGTGACGGTTCGTTACCAGGGGGCTAAGGTGCCACGCGCTTGGTAAGGACGACGACGGTGCCGGCGGTAACGATTGTCATGCGTTCAGTTTTCCCTCTTGGCAAGATGAGTGTCAACGAGCAACAACCCTATCTCACCATGTGGACAACGCTGTCCACCCTTTGATCCTATCCCAGCTCACCAAGCCCCTAAGCCTGCGCTGCCTGCGCGGTAGGGCTTAATAAGTGGGATCCCGAGGGCCCCAACGGATGCGGCGGCCGCGCCGCATCCGTTGGGGAGGGATCACACGCCGGTGTAGGCGCCCTGGCTCGCGCTGTGGACCAGCTTGGCGTACTTGGCGAGCACGCCCTTGGTGTACCTTGCAGGCAGCGGCTCCCAGCCCACCTTGCGGGCATCGAGTTCCGCGTCGTCCACCAGCAGGTCGAAGGTGCGTGCGGCGATGTCCACCCGGATCCGGTCTCCGTCCTTCACGAAGGCGATAGGGCCGCCGTCGACCGCTTCCGGTGCAACGTGTCCAATGCATAGGCCGGTGGTGCCGCCGGAGAAGCGGCCGTCGGTGAGGAGCAGCACGTCCTTGCCCAGGCCCGCACCCTTGATGGCGCCGGTGATCGCGAGCATTTCGCGCATGCCCGGGCCGCCCTTGGGGCCCTCGTAGCGGATCACCACGACGTCGCCCGCGTTGATCCGGCCGTTGTCCAGCGCGTCCAGTGCGCCCTGCTCGCGCTCGAAGACACGGGCGGTGCCTTCGAAGACGTCGGCGTCGAAACCGGCGCTCTTGACCACGGCGCCTTCCGGAGCCATGGAGCCGTGCAGGATGGTGATGCCGCCGGTCTTGTGGATGGGGTTGTCCAGGGCGCGCAGGATCTTGCCGTCAACGTCCGGCGGGTTGATGGCTTCAAGGTTCTCCGCAACGGTCTTGCCCGTAACGGTGAGGCAGTCCCCATGGAGGAGGCCGGCGTCGAGCAGGGCCTTCATAATGACCGGGACGCCGCCGATCCTGTCGACGTCGGTCATCACGTAACGTCCGAAGGGCTTGAGGTCGCCCAGGTGCGGGATCCTGTCGCCGATCCGGTTGAAGTCGTCGAGGGTCAGTTCCACCTCGGCTTCGCGGGCGATGGCCAGCAGGTGCAGGACCGCGTTGGTGGAGCCGCCGAACGCCATGGTGACGGCGATGGCGTTCTCAAAGGCCTTCCTGGTCATGATGTCGCGGGCAGTGATCCCCAGGCGCAGGAGGTTGACCACCGCTTCGCCGGACTTGCGGGCGAATTCGTCACGACGGCGGTCTGCCGAGGGCGGTGCGGCGGAGCCGGGCAGGGACATCCCCAGCGCTTCACCGATGCACGCCATGGTGTTGGCCGTGTACATGCCGCCGCAGGCGCCTTCGCCCGGGCAGATGGCCTTTTCGATGCGGGTCAGGTCCTCCATGCTCATCTTGCCGGCCGCGCACGCGCCAACGGCTTCGAAGGCGTCGATAAGGGTGACTTCCTTTTCCGAGCCGTCCTCGAGCTTGACCCAGCCGGGCATGATGGAGCCGGCGTAAAGGAAGACGCTCGCGAGGTCCAGCCGGGCGGCAGCCATGAGCATGCCCGGGAGGGACTTGTCACAGCCTGCCAGCAGGACCGAACCATCAATCCGCTCGGCCTGCATCACGGTTTCCACGGAGTCGGCGATGACTTCGCGGGAAACCAGGGAGAAATGCATGCCTTCGTGGCCCATGGAAATGCCGTCGGAGACGGAAATGGTGCCGAACTGCATGGGGAAGCCGCCGCCGGCGTGGACGCCTTCCTTGGCGCCCTGGGCAAGCCGGTTAAGGGAAAGGTTGCAGGGGGTGATCTCATTCCAGGAGCTCGCCACGCCCACCTGGGGCTTGGCGAAGTCGTCATCGCCCATGCCGACGGCCCGGAACATGCCGCGTGCAGGGGCTGCGTGAATCCCGTCCGTTACGACGCGGCTGCGCGGCTTGATGTCAGGCTTGGTATCGGTTGCGATCCGGCTGTCACTCATAGGGGAAAGTCTAGGGCTCGGACGGCGGCGGAATCGACGGGTGGCAGGGGTTTTAGCGGAAACGCGGCAATTACCAGCCAAATACTGGACGCGCGTCTCATCTTTCGAGACGAGCGTGGTGTTGAGGCGCCGGCAGCGGTCCTTGTGCACCGAACGGCCGTCGTACGCCCCGCCGGGCCCGGAGTGTCTCTGGACAGCCGTGATCACCCGACGTAGCGTCGGGAGCAGGACACCCATCCGCTGTGGACCGAAGGGCTTGCCATGGACATCGTTTTCTGGATCATCCTCCTTGTCGTCATCGCCGTCATCATCTGGTGGCTGCTGAACCGCAACAAGTCAGCCAACCCGCCGGACGGGTCATCGGCCGGAACCGTGAAGGGAGGGACCCGGGCGGACGGGGCCCTGGAGGGCGGCAGCGCCGCGGCGTCCGCCCAAGCCGCGGGAACCACCGGCATCCCCACGGCAGCAGGATTCGGCCGGCCGGCTGAACCGGCAGCCCCTGCCACCGCCGAGGAACCGGCTGATTCGTCGGCCACGTCGACGCGCGAATCGCCGGCAGGAGGCGCCGGCCTCACCGACCAGGCAGCAGCCGGGCGGGACACCCCCGCCGGCAGCGCGGAACGTGACGATCGCCGGCGCCCGGGCCAGGCCGTTGACCAGGCCCCCGACAGGGCCGCCGATCAGGCCGCCGACCAGGCGGAATGGGAAACCCAGTGGTCCGAGGCCGGCGCTGCACGCCGGTCCGGTTCCTCCGCCACGAGCGGGGCGGGAACCCCACCGCTGACATCGCCGGGCACGGCCTCCCAGGAAACGTCCGCGCATCGAGGTGCCAAGGCGGAAGCTTCCGCGGCCCAGGCCTCCCCCTCCACGTCACGCGCCGTACACCATGACGAGTACACGGCGCCCCACGCCCCCACGCTTCCAGGGGCGGAAACAGCCGCAATGGAAAACGCGGACGACGGCGGCGCACCAGTTGCGGGGCAGGCCGGCGGGCAGGCGCCCCAGCACCGGGCAGACACTTTCCGATCAGGCGGCGCACAGGCCCCGGCCGCGGAGTCCGGTCCCGCCACCACCCAAGGCGGTGGCGATGCCGCCGAAACCCTTGAACGGGCACAGTCCTCCGCGTTGGTGGAGAACGGGGCCACCCATCACCAGCCGTCAGGCCGCAGCCCGGAATCCAACCAGGGACAGGGGTTCAGCCAGGGACAGGACGTGCCCCAAGGACAGGGCAGCGCTGTCCCCGAACCGGCCGGACACCTCGCAGCCCAAGAGCCCTACGGCGCCGGCTCGGCAGCGTCCGGTCCCGACGGCAGCGGACCGGAGGACTACACGGTGAAGGGGGACGCAGCCGCGATGGTGTACTACGAAGAAGGACATCCCGACTATGAGCAGACCAAGGCGGAAGTCTGGTTCGAATCTGCCGCGCACGCCGAGGCTGCGGGCTTCCGCGCTCCCCGGCGCAAACGGCTTTAGTAAGGGGAAGGCCCGTCGCTTTGCGGCGGGCCTTCCTTGCCTGGCCTTATGCCTGGTGGTGGCCGCCTGCACGGGGACTCCCGAACCACCGGCAACGTCCGAACCTCCCGCATCCGCCACAAGCCCTGCGGTCACCGGGACGCCTGCGGCAACCGCCACCGCTGTCCCCGTTCCGACTCCTGCGTCCGTTCCCGCTCCTGCAGTGCAGGAGCGCCTGGACTTGCAGCTCGATACTCCCTGGGCCGCGGTCTTCCTCCCGGACGGCACCGCCATCATCCGGCGCGGCTGGAATCTCCGAGCGCGGGACCGCACTGCTGAAGACCGTCCGCGACGGCAAAGCCAGCACCCTCGGAAAAGTACCCGGCGTGGCGCCTTCCGGCGAAGGCGGCCTGCTGGGCCTGGCACTCTCGCCGCGCTTTGGCTCGGACCGCTACCTCTACGCCTACCTGACCAGCCAGGAGGACAACCGGGTTGTCCGGATTGCCCTCGACAGCGCTCCCGATGGTTCCCTGACGCCCGGACAACCCCAAACCGTGTTTTCGGGAATACCCAAAGCCAGCACCCACAACGGCGGCAGGATCCGCTTTGGCCCGGACGGGTTCCTGTACGTGGGCACCGGCGACGCCCAGCGCCGCAACCAGCCGCAGGACCGGAGCGCCCTGGGCGGGAAAATCCTCCGGCTCACCCCTGATGGCAGCCCGGCACCAGGCAACCCGTTTGGCAACGCCGTTTACAGCCTGGGCCACCGGAACGTCCAGGGTCTGGCGTGGGACGCTGAGGGCAGGCTGTGGGCCAGCGAGTTCGGACCCGACGTGGACGACGAGCTGAACCTGATCCTGCCCGGCGCCAACTACGGCTGGCCGGACGTCACGGGAGCGCCGCACCGCGCCGGCTTCCAGGACGCAAAAGTCGTATGGCCCTCCACCCGGGAGTCCTCCCCCAGCGGGCTCGAAATCTTCGGTGGCGTTGCCTATCTGGGAGCACTACGGGGCGAGAGGTTGTGGGCGGTCCCGCTGTCCGGAACGGAGGCGGGCGATCCTGTGGCCTATTTCACAGGACGGTACGGGCGCATCCGCGATGTAATCCGCACCCCTCAAGGCGGCCTCTGTCTCCTGACGAACGGGGAAAACCCTGATTTTGCGCTGGTTTTGCGGGTTCCCCAGTGAACCCGAAGCGGCTGCCGGCGCCGATTTCACTTGCACCAAAAGTTCGTGTAGAGTTTCATGTCGTTGCGGAGATCAACGGGAAAGAAAAAGCCCGGGGATGGAAGCAAAAAGATGCACCTCTAGCTCAATTGGCAGAGCAATTGACTCTTAATCAATGGGTTCCGGGTTCAAGTCCCGGGGGGTGCACCACTGGGAAAACAGCCTCCGGTTTGTGGAAACACAAACCGGGGGCTGTTTTGTTTTACCGCCCATCTCATCGATTGCTCCCGGTCGGGGCCCGGCCTTCGGAAGCTCAGCCGGGACCCGACAGGCACGACGGCGGGTGGCCGGCGGGCACAAAAAAGCGCGGCCCCGGATCGTTCAAGACCCGGCCCGCGCCCCTCTGGAAAGTGACAGACCGGCGCCTACTTGGCCATGTTGTCCATGAGGGCTCCGGCATTGCTGGGAGTGGTGGAGAACTGGCTGGCGAGTTCCCGCACAACGGCCTTGAGCTCCTGGCGCAACAATTCGGGGTCGATGGACGCCGACGCCAGCACCGACCGCTCCATCTCCACAGCCTG
Organism: Pseudarthrobacter defluvii; assembly: GCF_030816725.1. Lineage (NCBI taxonomy): Bacteria > Bacillati > Actinomycetota > Actinomycetes > Micrococcales > Micrococcaceae > Pseudarthrobacter > Pseudarthrobacter defluvii. Next base: position 1,565,591 of record NZ_JAUSYG010000001.1, on the reverse strand, counting down.
GGCGACGGCTTCCTTGCCCTGCTCGGTCAGCGACACCACGTGGCTCCTGCGATCCGAGGTGCTGCGCACCCTGGCGATGTGGCCGTGGGACTCGAGCCTGCTGAGGGTCTTGCCCATGGTCTGCGCCTGGACACGAACATACTGGGCAAGCTGCGCCTGCGTCATGGGCCCTTGCGCGGCAAGGACCTCGATGGCGATGACACCGGCATGGGTGAGTCCAATGGCACCGAGTTTCTCGTTCCACGAGTGTTCAACGAGTCGCGCAGCAGTGGACAGGAGGCGCCCTGTGGGCCAGTGATCCATATCAGGCATAGCAGCAAGTATAGCCAAATACCGATTAGCACTGGCTCCACGGGCTTATTAGGCTGTTGTGTCCGGCCCGCAACAAGGAGAAAAACAATGGCTGAAAGACTCGTTACCGGCGACAAAGCACCCGCTTTCACGCTGCAGGATTCAACCGGCAAGGACGTCAGCCTGGCCCCCCGGCCGGGCCACTCCACCATCGTCTACTTCTACCCGGCCGCTTCAACCCCTGGCTGCACCAAGGAAGCCTGCGACTTCCGCGACAGCCTGGCTTCCCTGCAGGCCGCCGGCTACGACATCCTGGGAATCTCCCCCGACCCCGTCGAAAAACTGGCAAAGTTTGCCGACAAGGAGTCCCTGACATTCCCGCTGCTCTCTGACGCCGACCACACGGTGGCCGAGGCATACGGCGCCTGGGGCGAGAAAAAGAACTACGGCAAGACCTATGAGGGACTGATCCGGTCGACCATTGTGGTGGATCCGGACGGCAATGTGGCGCTGGCCCAGTACAACGTTCGCGCCACCGGCCACGTGGCCAAGCTGAGGCGGGACCTGAACCTGGACTCCTGACCCTGCTGCGGCTGCCCTGGCCACCGCCGGGGCGACGCTACAATGGAACCTGTCATCCGCCGTCGTACCTCTGGCGCACCGGATGCTGCGCGCGAGTGGTGAAATTGGCAGACACGCAGGATTTAGGTTCCTGTGCCTTCGGGCGTGGGGGTTCAAGTCCCCCCTTGCGCACACTGAATCCCCCGGCTCCGGCCGGGGGATTCCTGCGTTAAGCGCCGGCCGGGCCTGCCGGCGATTTCTGCCCCGAATAGAAAAACTCCGAAGATCCACCCATCCGCTTCCGCGCATCGGGCGAATAGCCATTGAGACACCAGCCAAGGGCAGGTGCTTACCGCAAGGCAGACCGCACACCGCCGGCACAACGTTCGGCGGCGGCAGGCAAATGATCCAAGGAGAACTCACATGCAGACCTTCAAACGCACCACTTTCACCGTCGCAGGCGTTGCAGCGGCCGCTCTGCTCAGCCTCACCGCATGCGGTGGTTCAGGCAGCACCTCCGGATCCTCGGCGTCATCGGCGCCGATGTCATCCTCCCCCAGCTCAAGCATGGCGTCCCCGTCCAGCTCCGCCATGGCGTCTCCGTCCGCAAGCTCGTCGGCCGGCACCATGGATCCGGCCGCCAACCTCGTAGGCCCCGGCTGCGCCGCCTATGCCCAGCAGGTTCCCACCGGCGCAGGCTCCGTAGAGGGGATGGCCCTGGACCCGGTTGCCGTGGCAGCGTCCAACAACCCCATCCTGACCACCCTGACCGCGGCCGTCTCCGGCAAGCTGAACCCCAAGGTCAACCTGGTGGACACCCTCAACGGCGGCGAATTCACCGTCTTCGCTCCGGTGGACGACGCCTTCAAGAAGATCGACCCCGCCACCATCGAGACCCTGAAGACGGACGACGCCCTCCTGAGCAAGATCCTGACGTACCACGTGGTCCCCGGCCAGATCACCCCGGACAAGATCGCCGGCACCCATGCCACCGTCCAGGGCGGTTCCGTGACCGTGAGCGGCAGCGGTGACAACCTCAAGGTGGACGACGCCAACGTCATCTGCGGCGGCGTCAAGACCAAGAATGCAACCGTGTACCTGATCGACTCGGTACTGATGCCCAAGTAAGCCCTCAGTACAGCGGCCATGCCCAGGGCCGGATCCGTTCTCCAACAGCGGATCCGGCCCCGGGCAACGCCGGATCCGGATCCGCGAACTGTGCCCGCTCCTGTCCCCTAGACTGGATCCCGGCCCGCAAGCGGCGGAACCGGCAGCATCCAGAGGTGATTAACCAGTGCCCAGCAGTACTTCGAGGCGTACGGTCATCAAGGCCGGTGCCGTCCTCATGGCGCTGGGCGTGACATCCTGCACAGGCACGCCTGCCCCCTCCCCCACCTCCGGTACGCCCAGCACCACGCCTGCAGAACCTGCTGCCACGTTCAACTTCGGCACTGCCGCCCAGCCCCTGGGATTGGACCCGGCATTGTCCAACGACGTGGAATCGCAGCGCATCACCCGGCAGATCCTCGAAGGCCTGGTGGGCGTGGACCAGACCACCGGCAAACCCACCCCGCTGTTGGCCACGGAATGGACCGAGTCCAACGAAGGCCGCACCTACACGTTCAAGCTCCGCACGGGAGTCACCTTCCAGGACGGCACCCCCTTCAACGCAGACGCGGTCTGCACCAACTTCAACCGCTGGTTTGCCTTTCCTGCCGCGCTGCGGAAACAGGCGCCGGGCAGTTCGTTCAAAAGCGTTGTCAAGGCGCACTCGGACGAGCCGGACCTGTCCATCTTCAAGAGCTGTACCGCAATCGCCGCCGACACGGTGCAGATCGACCTCACCCAGCGCTTCACGGCGTTCCTGCAGGCGTTGACCCTGCCCGCCTTTGCCATCGCGTCCCCGGCAGCCCTTGCCTCCGGAAAAGCCGACGTCCTGGACCAGAACCGGGGCGGCCAGGCGATGTCCGCCTTCGCGACAAACCCGGTGGGGACGGGCCCCTTCACGCTGGCCGCCTGGGGCAACGACAACGTGACCCTGTCCAGCAACAGGAACTACTGGGGCGACCGCGGGCAGATTGCCACCATCAACTTCCTGGCCTACAACCATCCGCAGACCCGTCTCCAGGCCCTGCTGGACGGAACCATCGACGGCTACGACGCCGTGACCGTGGGCAACTTTGACCAGCTGGTGAAGCGCGGCAAGCAGATCGTCCAGCGCGACCCGTTCTCCGTGATGTACGTTGGCATGAACCAGGACGTCCCGGTGCTCCAGAACCTGAAGATCCGGCAGGCGGTGGAGCTTGCCATCGACAAGGAAACCCTGATCCGGAAGTTCTTCATCGACAACACCGCCAAGGCCACCCAGTTTGTGCCGCCCAAGATCAGCGGCTTCAACAACGACGCACCAGCACTGGGACATGACCCGGCAAAGGCCAAGGATTACCTGAAGGAGGGTGGCTACGCGGGCGAGGAACTCAAGTTCTACTACCCCCTGAACGTCACCCGGCCTTACCTGCCCACGCCCGAGAAGGTCTACGCTGAGCTCAGCCGCCAGCTCACCGCCGTCGGCTTCAACATCCAGCCAGTCCCGGTGGACTGGTCGGATGGCTACCTCCAGAAGGTCCAGTCCCCCGGCGACCACGCATTCCACATCCTCGGCTGGAACGGCTCCTACTCGGACGCGGACAACTTCGTGGGCCCGCTCTTCGGGGAAAAGAACGGCGAGTTCGGGTACCAGGATCCTCAGGTCTTTTCGAAGATCAACCGGGCCCGCGGACTTCCTGAAGGCAAGGAGCGGGATGAGCTTTATCACACCATCAACGCCCAGATTGCCGCGACCGTCCCCGCGGTTCCCATCGCCTTCCCTATCTCAGCGCTTGCCCTGTCGGACCGGGTGCTGAGCTACCCCGCATCGCCGGTCTTAAACGAAGTTTTTACGAAGGTCCAGCTAAAGCCTTGACGGGCCGGGCCAATTTCAGTAAGCGGGCCGGGCGGGGATATTCTGTGACAGCCAGAGCCGCTGCAATCGGAGACTGATCGTGACCTTCATTTCCAAGACCCCACACGCCGACGTTGTCCTGATAGGCGGCGGCATCATGAGCGCCACGCTGGGGGCTTTCCTCAAGCAGTTGGAGCCGGACTGGACCATCTCCCTGTTCGAGCGGCTGGACCAGCCTGGCCTGGAAAGCTCGGACCCCTGGAACAACGCAGGAACGGGCCACGCCGCCCTCTGCGAACTGAACTACTCCCCCGCAGCCAAGGACGGCTCCGTCAGCCCGAACAAGGCACTGCTCATCAACGAACAGTTTCAGCTGTCCCGCCAGTTCTGGTCCCACCTGGTGGACAACAACCTCATTGGATCCCCCAAGGGCTTCATCAACACCGTGCCGCACATGAGCTTCGTGATCGGCGAGGATCACGCACGGTTCCTGAAGACCCGGTATGAGGCACTGAAGCCGCACACCCTGTTCCGCAGCATGGAGTACTCCGAAGACCACGCGCAGATCGCCAAGTGGGCGCCACTGATCGTCAAGGGACGCGACCCGCAGCAGCGCATTGCCGCCACCCGCGCCGCCGAGGGCACCGACGTCGACTTCGGCGCACTGACCCGCGAACTGACCACCTACCTGGGGAACAGCGGCGTCGAAATCAACTACGGTCACGACGTCACCGGGATCACCCGCGCGTCCGACGGCGGCTGGGACCTGGCGCTGAAACACCCCAAGTCCGGGGAACACGGCAAGATCCATGCCAAGTTCGTCTTCGTCGGCGCCGGCGGCGGCGCCCTGCACCTGCTCCAGGCATCGGGCATCCCGGAGAGCAAGGGCTACGGCGGGTTCCCCGTTTCCGGCCAGTTCTTCCGCTGCACCGATGAGACCATCGCCGCCCAGCACAGCGCCAAGGTGTACGGCCAGGCTTCCGTGGGCGCCCCGCCCATGTCCGTCCCGCACCTGGACACGCGGTACGTCAACGGAAAGCGCTCCCTCCTGTTCGGCCCGTACGCTGGCTTCTCCACCAACTTCCTGAAGAACGGCTCCTACCTGGACCTGCCGCTGTCCATCCGCCCGGGCAACATCATCCCGATGCTGGCCGTGGCCAAGGACAACATGGACCTCACCGCCTACCTGGTGAAGGAAGTGGTCAAGCGGCACGACCAGAAGGTGGAAGCGCTCCGGGAGTACTACCCGGAGGCCAAGGGCGGGGACTGGGAACTCATCACCGCCGGCCAGCGTGTACAGATCATCAAGAAAGACCCGCAAAAGGGCGGCATCCTTCAGTTCGGAACCGAAGTGATCGCCGGCCGTGACGGCTCCATCGGTGCGCTCCTGGGCGCTTCGCCCGGAGCCTCAACCGCTGTCCCCATCATGATCGAGCTGCTCCAGAAGACGTTCCCCCGGAACTTCAAGGGCTGGCAGTCCAAGCTCAAGGACATGATGCCCGGCTACGGGGTGAAGCTGGATGAGAATCCAGACCTTGCCGCGGAACTGGAACGGGCAACGGCCAAGTCCCTCCAGCTGGAGAGCGTTTCCGCCAGCCACTGACCCTGCGGGGCCAGCGGCTGGCACCCCCAGGGCATGTACCAGTCACTTAGACCCCCAGGAGACCACCCATGTTCCGGCTGGCGCACCTTTCCCTGGCGAACCGGGCCCTGATCGCGCTGATCACCGTCTTCGCCTCGGTCTTCGGCGTGATCACCATGTCCTCGCTGAAGCAGGAGCTCATTCCTTCCATTGAGTTCCCGCAGATCACGGTGCTCAGTTCCATGCCGGGCGCGTCGCCCGAAGTGGTGGACAAGCAGGTCAGCGGACCGCTTGAGAAGGCGCTGAACGGCGTGGAGGGGCTGGAATCCACCTCCTCCACGTCGCGCACCGGGGTCTCCCAGATCACCATGGTGTTCACCTACGGATCGAACCTGGACCGGGCCCGGAACCAGATCGACCGTGCCATCTCCAACGCCAAGCGGACCCTGCCCAGCGACGTCCAGCCGCAGGCCATCGCTGGAAGCATCAGCGACTTCCCCATCGTGTTCCTGGCCGTGTCCTCGGACAAGCCGCTCAGCGACCTCAACGCGGACCTGCAGCGCCTCAGCGTGCCCCGGTTGCAGAAGATCGACGGCGTCCGCAGCGCCGACGTCACCGGCGGCGCCACCCAGCACATCGAGATCCTTCCCCGGCCCGACGCCATGGCGGCGGCGGGGACAAGCCTCACCGCCATTCGCGACGCGCTGTCCAACAACGGCGCGCTGATCCCTGCCGGAACCCTCGAGGACCAGGGCAAAACGCTTTCGCTGCAGATCGGCAGCCCGGTCGACTCCCTGGATGCCATTAAGGGCCTGCCCCTTTCCGGTGCGAAGAACGCCGCAACCATCGGCTCGGTTGCCGATGTTTCCCTCAAGGATGACGAACGCACCTCCATCACCCGCACCAACGGCGCCGAGACGCTTGCCGTCTCCGTAACCAAGAAGCCCGAGGGCGACACCGTGGCCATCTCGCACGCGGTGCGGGACTCCCTGAACGGGTTGGAAGCGGAACTGGGTTCCAACGCCAAGTTCACCCCCGTCTTCGACCAGGCACCCTTCATCGAAAAGTCCATCAAGGACCTCACCACCGAAGGCCTGCTGGGACTGGGATTCGCCGTCGCCGTCATCCTGCTGTTCCTGATGTCCGCCCGTTCCACCCTGGTCACGGCGGTGTCCATTCCGCTGTCCCTGCTGATCACGTTCATTGGACTTTCGGGCACCGGCTACTCGCTGAACATCCTCACACTGGGCGCCCTCACCATCGCGATCGGCCGGGTGGTGGACGACTCGATCGTGGTCATCGAAAACATCAAGCGGCACCTTAGCTACGGCGAGGAAAAGTCGACGGCGATCCTCACCGCGATCAGGGAGGTGGCCGGTGCCATCACGGCCTCCACCCTGACCACGGTGGCTGTGTTCCTGCCTATCGCCTTCGTCGGCGAACTCGCCGGTGAACTGTTCCGGCCGTTCGCCCTGACGGTCACCATGGCACTGCTGGCATCACTGCTGGTGTCCCTGACCATCGTTCCGGTGCTCGCCTACTGGTTCCTCAGGAACCCCAGTGACGCGCCGGGCGCAGTGGCTGCGGGCTCCCCCGAAGCCAGGCGGATTGCCCAGGAGGCGAAGGCAAAAGCCCACGACGCCGAACAGCGCAGCCGCCTGCAGCGCGGCTACCTTCCCATCCTCCGGTCCACCCAGAAGCACCCGGTCATAACGCTGGTGGCGGCTGTCCTGGTGCTCGGCGCCACCGGTGCCATGACCCCGCTGCTGGCCACGAACCTCCTGGGCAATTCCGGGCAGAACAGCCTCACGGTCCGCCAGGTACTGCCGGCCGGAACCAGCCTCGCGGACACCAGCGCCGCGGCCATCCGCCTCGAGGAGGTCCTGCGCGGCATCGACGGCATCAAGGACGTCCAGGTAACCTCGGGCAACGCCCAGGCCGGCTTCGCCGCCCTCACCTCCACAGGCTCCTCCAACTCCACCTTCACCGTGGTCACGGACGAAAAGGCCGACCAGGAACGGCTCCAGGACACCGTTCGCACCGAGCTTGCCAAGGTGCCCGACTCCGGCAAGGTCTCGGTGGGCACCCAGCAGGGCGGCTTCGGTACTTCCTCGACCGTGGACATCACCCTCAAGGCAGCCACGAGCGCGGACCTGCAGGCAGCCAGCGACACCATGGTGGCGGCCATGACGGGCGTGCCCGGCACCAGCGAGGTGGCCAGCAACTTGGCCGCCAGCAATCCGGTGGTGCAGGTCAAGGTGGACAGGGCCAAGGCCGCGGCTGCCGGACTGAACGAGGAACAGGTGGCCGGGGTCCTGGCGTCCACCATCAGCCCCATTCCCGCCGGCACGGTCCGGATCGACACCAATGACTTCCCGGTCCGGATCGGCCAAGGTACCAAGTTCACCAGCATCGACGCTGTCCGGAACATCCCGCTGCCTGCCGGCGGCCGGCCGGTGACGCTGGGAAGCATCGCCGCCGTGGAAAAGGTGGACGTTCCCGTCTCCATCACCGCCAGCAACGGTGAGCGCACCGCAAAGGTCTCCATCTCGCCGTCGGGCTCCAACCTGGGCGCAGTGAACGCCGAAGTCCAAAAGCGCCTGGCCGAAGTCCAGCTGCCGCCGGGCGTGACGGCCACCATTGGCGGTGCCACCACCCAGCAGGCTGAATCGTTCCGGCAACTGGGCCTGGCGCTGCTGGCGGCCATCGCCATCGTTTACGTGATCATGGTGGCCACCTTCAAATCCCTCATCCAGCCGCTGATCCTGCTGGTCTCGGTTCCGTTCGCGGCCACCGGCGCGGTGGCCCTGCTGTTGCTCACCGGGGTGCCGCTGGGCCTGCCGTCGCTCATCGGCATGCTGATGCTGGTAGGCATTGTGGTCACCAACGCCATCGTGCTGATCGACCTGATCAACCAGTACCGGCAGCCGCGTGACGGCCGGCCGGGCATGAGCGTGGCGGACGCCATCACCAACGGTGCAAGGCAGCGCCTGCGGCCCATTCTGATGACGGCGCTTGCCACCGTGTTTGCCCTGACACCCATGGCCCTGGGCCTCACCGGGGGCGGCGGCTTCATCTCGCAGCCGCTGGCGGTGGTGGTGATCGGCGGGCTGGTGTCCTCCACCGCCCTGACCCTTATCCTGGTCCCCGTGCTCTACCGGCTGGTGGAAGGCCGCCGGGAGAAGAAGGCTCTGCTGAGGGACCTGCAGGCCCGCCCGGAGACCGGGCCGGCGGGTCCGGGGTCCGACATCGACGCCGAGTTCAGGGACTGGACCACCGGCCAGGTGCCCAAGGTCAGCGGCCGCCGCGCCGCCCCCGGCGCCGAATAAGGCACGTCCTGCCAGTGATGCCCGTACCGCCCAGCGGTGCGGGCATCACCCTTTTACGCACGTAGGCCGCGGGCTGGCCGGCAGGGAATAATCCCGGCGTAACAGCGTTATGGAAGGCAATAGATGCAAATGCATCTAGATTGGTCTACACTGGAGCCAAGCCCAGCAAGTCCAGGAACGGAAAGGCACGCCATGCAGATCGGTGTTTTCAGCGTCAGCGACATCACCACGGACCCCACCACGGGTCGGACCCCCACCGAGCACGAGCGCATCAAGGCGTCCGTGGCGATCGCCAAAAAGGTCGAGGAAATCGGCATGGATGTCTACGCCATCGGCGAGCACCACAACCGGCCCTTCTTCTCCTCCTCCCCCACCACCACACTGGCCTACATCGCCGCGCAGACCGAACGGATCATCCTCTCCACGGCCACCACGCTGATCACCACGAATGACCCGGTGAAGATCGCCGAGGATTTCGCCATGCTCCAGCACCTAGCGGACGGGCGCGTGGACCTGGTCCTGGGCCGCGGCAACACCGCACCCGTGTACCCCTGGTTCGGCAAAAACATCCAGGACGGCGTGGAACTGGCCATCGAAAACTACAGCCTCCTGCGCAAGCTCTGGGACGAGGACACAGTGAACTGGTCCGGCAAGTTCCGCACGCCGCTGCAGAACTTCACCTCCACGCCCCGGCCGCTGGACGGTGTGGCCCCCTTTGTGTGGCACGGCTCCATCCGCACCCCGCAGATCGCGGAAGTGGCGGCCTACTTTGGCGACGGGTTCTTCGCGAACAACATCTTCTGGCCAAAGGAGCACTACCAGCAGCTGATTGGCCTCTACCGGGAGCGCTACGAGCACTACGGCCACGGAAAAGCGGACCAGGCCATTGTGGGCCTCGGTGGCCAGTTCTTCATGCGGAAGAACTCCCAGGACGCGGTGAAGGAATTCCGCCCGTACTTCGACAACGCCCCCGTCTACGGGCACGGACCGTCCCTGGAGGACTTCACCTCGCAGACCCCGCTGACCGTCGGCAGCCCGCAGGAGGTCATCGAAAAGACCCTGACCTTCCGCGAGCACTTCGGTGACTACCAGCGCCAGCTCTTCCTGATCGACCACGCCGGCCTTCCGCTGAAGACCGTGCTGGAGCAGTTGGACCTGTTCGGCGAGGAAGTCCTGCCCGTCCTCCGGAAGGAATACGCGGCCCTCAAGCCGGCGCACGTTTCGGAACCGCCCACCCACGCCGGCCGCGTGGCGGCGCTGCTGGCCTCCCAGGAGGCGTCCCAGGAGGCGTCCCAGGGCGCCGCAGCGGCCGCGTCGGAGGCGTAATGGCTGCGCGGGAAACGGAATCACCGGTGCGGCTGGCGGCCGAGACGTGGGAATCGCTGTTCCGGACCCAGGTTGCCGTGATGCGGAAGCTGCAGTCCGGGCCGGCGTTCCGGAAGCTGGCGGTGAATGAGTACGACGTGCTGTTCACCCTGTCCCGCTGCCCGTCCGGCTGGCTGCGGCTCAACGAGCTCAACGACAACGTCCTGTTGAGCCAGTCAAGCCTCAGCAGGCTGGTGGAGCGGCTCGAAAAGCGGGGGCTGGTGGCAAGGATGCCGGCCCCTGAGGACGGCCGCGGCGTGCTGCTCAAGCTGACGGACGAGGGCCGGGAACTGCAGAAGGAGATCGGCCGCGAGCATGTGCGGGACATCTCGGCCCTGGTGGGACCCGCCCTGACGGCCGCTGAGCAGAAGGAACTCATGCGGCTTACCGACAAGCTGCGGAACTCGCTGGGGAAGCGCTAGCCCAGCTGTAGCAGCCGGGACGGGTCCTCGGCGGGGAGGTCCCCGTTGACCACGGCCGTCACGCGCAGCTGGTTCAGCACCAGGCTTCCACCCACGGTGGAAAGGAAGGCCGTGTCCGACGAGTCGCGGCCGGCGGTAATGCGCAGCATCGACTCCCGCGGGGCCAACCCCGTGGGGTCGATGACGTGCCAGGCGCCCTCCACGTAGGCTTCCGCCACGGCGTGGAAGTCCATGGGATTCAGGCCGGGGGCGTAGACGGCCGCGAGGCGGGCGGGGATGTCCTTGGAGCGAAGCAGGGCGATGGCCAGGTGCGCGAAGTCCCGGCAGACCCCGCGCCTGCTGAGCAGGGTTTCCACTGCACCGTCAGTGCCGCGGGAGGAGCCGCTGAGGTACCGCAGCTCGCCGTTGACCCAGTTCCGGACCGCATGCACCAGGTCCGCCCCCTGGATTCCCTCGAACTCGGCGTAGGCCGTGGGCAGCAGGCGGTCCGATTCGGCGTAACGGCTGGGGCGCACGTAGCGGATCCGGTCCGCCAGGCCCGCTTCCTCCGGGACCCCGCGTCCGGTCACGGTGGCGGAGTACTCCACGGTGACGTCGGTGGGCTCGGCGAACTCCATGTAGTGGAACCGGCCGCCGTGGTGGTCCGAGACGTCAGTGAGCGGAACGTCCGCGCCGCCTGCTGTGACGGACAGGGATTCCGCAAAGGACGAGTAGCCGCTGTTCCGCGCTACGGCGATGGCCATGGCCACCTTGGTGTTGGCGATGGTCCTGAAGGCCAGGCGTGCGGAAACAGAGCGTTCCATGTCTCTCCGGGGGTGTTGGGGGCGGACGGAAAGCCGCGCGCCCCGGCACCTGGTGGGTGCGGGCAGCGGGACTGGTTTTTGACCTTCAGCGACATTAGCATCCGCTGCACGTTGGCGAAGTCGGGGCTCCCGTTGACATACTCCGCGGCCTGGCCCAGGGTGTCGAAAGCCTTCGCCGGAGCGATCTTCTCATCCGGGGCGAAGGCTTTCAGCGCCAGCAGGTCGCCGAAGGAGGTGCTTGGCACTCTCCGCGCTCAGGACGACGCCGGGAGTCCCGTCCAGAGGGCGGCAACGAGGGTACCGTCGGGCTTCTTCACGTCAACCTTCTGTCCGCCGGGAAGGACTCCCTCCTCCGTGCTCCGGAACAGTCCCTGCCGCCGCATCACTGGTGCCTTCCACCAACAACCCAACCCGGCCAAAGCCCGGGCACCTGCCCGGCGTGTCGCCGTCGGACACTTACCACCCTGGCCTGGGACTAGGCTGGAGGCTATGGCGGAAGAGCAGCACGGCACGGCCGAAGACAATCCCGCGGATCCTTCCGCCCTGGACGTTTCCGCTGTGGACATTTCCGCAGTGGACATCGCCGACTGGCGCTTGCGGACCTTTGCGCTTTACGACGCCGTCCGCCGGCTCTCAGCCGAGAGCCCGTCCGAGGCACACTCGTATTGGCGGCACCAGCGCGACCTGATGTTCGCCACCCACCCCGCGTCCCCACTGACTCACGCGGACAAGGGGCGTTTCTCCGGCTTGAAGACTGCCTACTACGATCCCATCTACCGCTTCCACGTCCCGCTGACCAAAGAGGGCGCAGGCCGTGAAATGAGCGTGGACACCGGAACTGACGGCGTAGTCCATTTTGTCCGGCTGGGCACGTTCGACCTGCCGGAAATGGGCCAGCTGGGGGTGTGGAAGATCCACGGATACGGCGGCGGCATCTTTGTCCCGTTCCGGGACGCCACGGCCGGCCAGCCGGGCGGAAGCTACGGTGCGGGCCGCTACCTGCTGGACACCATCAAGGGCGCCTTCCACGGCGTGCAGGGGTCGGGACCGGATGCCACCTTCGTTTTGGACTTCAACTTTGCCTACAACCCGTCCTGCGCCTACAACGAGGCGTGGGCCTGCCCGCTGCCCGGCCCGTCCAACCGGCTGGCAGTGGACATCCCCGTGGGCGAGCTGTACTGATGACGGCCGTACCCGGTAACGCCGCGTGACGGACGGTACGTCCGCCCCCGCCATCCCCGAAACCTCCGCCCGGCGCTTTCCCGCCACCAGGCACTACCGCGGCGTCCTGCGCTTTCCGGTCCTCCGGCAGCTGCTCCGCTTCTCCGGCGTCGGCGTCATCTGCACGGCAGCGTCCCTGGGAATCTATGCGCTGCTGAGGCCCTGGCTTGGCGCACAGCCGGCCAACGCGGTGGCACTGGTCCTCACATCCTTGCTGAACACGGCCCTGAACCGCCGGCTGACGTTCAAAATCGCCGGCCAGCAGCGCCGCACGCGCGACCATCTGAACGGGCTGGTGGTGATCGCCTTGGCGCTGGTAATTACCGGCAGCAGCCTGGGGGTGCTGCACTGGTTCAACCCGGACGCCACCGTAGGGGACGAACTCCTTGCCACCACACTGTCCGGGTTCCTGGCCACGGCCGTTCGTTTCAGCATGCTCCGGCACTGGATCTTCAGACGGGCGCGGCACCGCTGATCCAGCGGCCGGGGAAATCAGCGGCTGTAGCCCGCGCCCAGGTTCTTGACGCTGCCGACGGCGGCCTGGACCGCAGCGGCGGCAGCGTCCAGGTCCTCCTGGGTCACCGAGGCATCGAAACTGAACCGGACCGCCGTCTGCGCCACCTCGGCGGACATCCCCATGGCGGTGAGCACAGGCGAGGGCGCATCGGAACCTGCTGCGCATGCCGAGCCGCTGGAGCAGACCACGCCGCGCCGTTCCAGCTCCAGGAGCACGGACTCGCCGCTGGTTCCGGGGAAGCAGAACGATGCCAGCGACGGGAGTCGGTCGGACGGGTGGCCGGTCAGGACGGCGTCCGGGACTGCGGCCAGCACCGCGCCGATGAACCGGTCCCGCAGGGCGGACACCCTGTCGTGTTGCCCCGCCTGGTGCTCCTGGGCAAGGGTGAGGGCAGTGGCCAGGCCCACCGCTCCCGCCACGTTTTCGGTTCCCGACCTCCGGCCCCGCTCTTGGCCGCCTCCGTGGATGACCGGTTCCACCCGCGTGCGGCTCCGGACGAACAGTGCCCCGCAGCCTTTCGGTGCGCCGAGCTTGTGCCCGGAAAGACTCATGGCGTCCACACCCAGGGACCTCGTGTCCAGCGGCAGCCAGCCGGCGGCCTGGACGGCGTCGGTATGGAACGGGATGCCGTAGGCGCGGGCAAGTTCAGCCAGCGCAGGGATGGGCTGGACAGTGCCCACCTCGTTGTTGGCGTACATGATGCTCACCAGTGCGGTTTCCGGATGCAGCACCGCTGCCAGGGCCTCCGGCGTGACCCGTCCGGCGCCGTCCACTGGCACCACGTCCACCGTGAAGCCGTGGAAACGTTCAAGGTAGCGTGCGGATTCCTCCACTGCCGGATGCTCGACGGCGCTGATCACTACCCGGTTCAGCTGCGGGTTTGCTGCCTGCCGGGCCAGGGCGATTCCTTTGACGGCGAGGTTGTCCGCCTCGGTTCCCCCGGAGGTAAAGACCAGTTCACCCTGCCGGCAGCCCAGGACGGCGGCCACTGTTGACCGGGCGTCTGCAAGCGCCGCCCGGGCTGACTCACCGAGCAAGTGGTGGCTTGACGGGTTCCCGAATCCGCCCGTGAGGTACGGCCACATTGCGTCCAGCACTTCGCGGCGGACGGGCGTTGTGGCGGCAGCGTCAAGGAAGATCATGGCAGGCTCACGCGGCGGTCAGTTCGACGTCGAGGCCAAGGTCCAGGGCGGCCACGGTGTGGGTGAGTGCGCCCACGGAGATGACATCCACGCCCGTGCCGGCAATCGCGGCTGCAGTGCCCAGGTTCACATTGCCGCTGGCTTCCACCCGGGCCCGCCCGGCCACCAGCGCCACGCCTGCCTTCAGCTCCGCCACCGTGAAGTTGTCCAGCATGATGGTGTCCACCCCGGCGGCCAGCACGGGTTCGATCTGGTCCATGCGGTCCACTTCCACTTCGAAGTGGGTGGTGTGGCCCAGCTGTGCCTTGGCGGCCAGCAGGAGCGAGGTGAGTTTTGCGGGGTCTCCGCCGGTCATCACGGCAAGGTGGTTGTCCTTGGCCAGCACGGCGTCGGAGAGGCTGTACCGGTGGTTCGCCCCGCCACCGCACCTCACCGCAAAGCGTTCCAGGACCCGCAGGCCGGGTGTTGTTTTGCGGGTGTCGGTGATGCGGGCACGGGTGCCCTCGGTGAGCCGCACGAACTCTGCCGTCTTCGTGGCAATGGCGGACATCCGCTGGACCAGGTTGAGCGCCACGCGTTCCGCCATCAGCACGGAGCGGGCGCTGCCGCTGACCCGCGCGAGGTGCGTGCCGGCGCCGAACGTTTCACCGTCTGCCAGGAGCAGCTCCACCTGGGTCGCGGGATCCACGAGCTGCATGGCGTCGCGGAACACGGTGGCCCCGCTGAGGACGCCGGGCACGCGGGCGTTGAGGACGGCGGTGGCGCGGGCGCCGGCCGGGATGAGCAGCTGCGAGGTGATGTCGCCGCTGGGCGCGTCCTCGGCGAAAGCCCGTTCCAGGATCTCCCGGACAGGAGCCGGCGGAAGGGTGAGGTCCAGCGCGGGCCGCAATGCGGCGGCCTGGTCGATCACGGCGGGTTCAGTCATGGAGCAGGCTCACTTTCGGGCGGAGGGAAGACGGGTTGCCGGGTTCCACAGGTTCGTCGCCGCGGTAATGGGCGCCCAGGGATTCCCGGCGGTTGAGGGCGGCAGCGACAAGCAGCTGCGCGGCCAGCAGCAAATTCCGGTCCTCATGAACCGCGGGGTCGGCAGAGGAGGCATCAGCAGAAGAAACAACAGCACCAGGAAGGACGACGGCGGCCCAACGGTCAAGCGTCCGCCCGGCCTCAACCAACAGCTCCCGAGAGCGCAGCACCCCGGCATGAGAGGTCATCAACCGCCGAAGAGCCTCGCGCGAAAAGGGCTCCCCGGCATTGGCTCCCCCACCGAAGCTGGACGGCAGACCCCCGAGCGGCGAACCTGGCCAACCCGTCTCGCCTTCGAAAGCAGCAGGGACGGTGACATGCGGTCGGTCGCCTAAAGGTGCCCCGGAAGCGTGCGTCAAGGGGAGGCCGCCAGCGGCCGAGACAGCACGCGGAGGGGTGCCTTCAGGCGACCCCCAAGCATCGCTGCCGCGGGACGCATCCCAGCCCGGGTCACCGGCAAGGAAAGATTCAACAGCGCGGCGGCCGAAGACGAGTCCCTCAAGGAGGGAGTTGCTGGCCAGCCGGTTAGCCCCTTGGACGCCGGTGCACGCAACTTCCCCGGCAGCGTAGAGCCCGGGAACGGTGGTGCGGGCGGAGAGGTCCGTGCGTACCCCGCCCATCCAGTAGTGGGCGGCGGGGGCGACGGGGACCAGTTCGCTGGTCCAGTCGATGCCGGCGTCGAGTGTTTTGCGGGTGAGGGTGGGGAACCTGTGGCGGAGGAAGCCTGCTCCCCTGTCCTGTTCGATGCCGCGGGCGTCGAGGTAGACGTGCCCGGTGGGGTCGCCGAGTTTGGCCAGGTGGAGGGCGATGCTGCGGGAGACGACGTCGCGCGGTGCCAGTTCGGCGTCGGGGTGGTAGGCCTGCATGAAGCGCCGGCCCCCGGCGTCGAGGAGGACAGCCCCCTCGCCGCGGACCGCTTCGGAGATGAGCAGCGGTCCGTCCAGCCGTTCGGGATGCGCGGTGGCGGCGCCGGCCAGGCAGGTGGGGTGGAACTGGAAGAACTCGAGGTCTGCCGTGGCGGCTCCGGCGCGGACGGCGAGCGCCAGCCCGTCAGCGGTGGCCACGCCGGGGTTGGTGGTTTGGGCGAACAGCTGGCCTGCTCCCCCGGTGGCGAGCAGGACGGCGCCGGTGTCCAGGCTCATGCTCCGGCCGCCCTGCAGATATTGCACTCCTGCTACCTTTCCGCGGCGGATGATGAGGGCAGTGGCGTGGGCCTGGGTGAGGAGGGTGAGCTTTCCTTCGTCCCGCCGGGACAGCACTGCCTGGATCAGGGCAGCGGCGACGCGCGCACCCGTGGCGTCGCCGCCTGCGTGCAGGATGCGCGGGGCACTGTGGGCCGCTTCGAGCCCAAGGGCCGGCCCGCCGTCGTGCGCTGCCCCGGCGCCTGCCGCATCAAAGGTGACCCCGTAGCGCTGGAGGCCCGCGATGTCCCGCCGCGCCTCCCTGCACATCTGCCGGACCGCGGCTTCGTTGCAGTGGCCCGCCCCGGCGCGGAGCGTGTCGGCGATGTGCGCGGCCACACTGTCTCCAGGGGCAGGCTCGGCGAGCACGGCGGAAATGCCGCCCTGGGCGTACCAGGTGTTGCTGTTTTCCAGCGCGCCTTTGGTGAGCAGCACCGCATCCGCACCGGCGTCGGCGGCGAGGAGGGCCGCGTAGAGGCCCGCGATCCCGCTGCCGACGACGACAAGCTGCCCGGTCATCAGGGCTTCGCCGCGAGCATGCGCTCGAGTGCCGTCCTGGCGTTGGCCTGCACCTTGTCATCCACGGTGATGCGGTTGGCCACGCGGCCGGCCACCAGTTCCTCCAGCACCCAGGCGAGGTAGCCGGGGTGGATGCGGTACATGGTGGAGCATGGGCAGATCACCGGGTCCAGGCAGAAGATGGTGTGCTGCGGGTACTCGGCGGCAAGCCGGTTCACCATGTTGATCTCGGTGCCGATGGCGAACGTGGTGGATTCCGTGGCGGCGGCGATCGCCTTCTTGATGAAGTCCGTGGAACCGGCCGAGTCCGCGGCGTCCACCACCTCCATGGGGCACTCGGGATGCACGATGACCTGCACGCCGGGGAAGTCTGCCCGGGCCTTCTCGATCTGCGCCACGCTGAAGCGCTTGTGCACGGAACAGAACCCGTGCCAGAGGATGACCCGGGAGTCCAGCAGCGCCTGCTCGTCATTGCCGCCCAGGTCCTTGCGCGGATTCCACATGGGCATCTGCTCCAGGGGAACGCCCAGGGCCTTTGCCGTGTTGCGTCCCAGGTGCTGGTCGGGGAAGAACAGCACGCGCTGCGCCCGTTCGAAGGCCCACTCCAGGACCGTCTTTGCATTCGAGGAGGTGCAGACGATGCCGCCGTGTTCACCGCAGAACGCCTTCAGGGCTGCAGAGGAGTTCATGTAGGTGACGGGGATGACGGGAACCCGGCCTTCGGCGTCGGGTTCGGTCCCGAAGAGATCCTCGAGCTGTTCCCAGCATTCCTCCACGGAGTCCGCGTCCGCCATGTCGGCCATGGAGCATCCGGCGGCCAGGTTGGGCAGGATGACCGCCTGCTCCGGGGTGGAGAGGATGTCGGCGGTTTCCGCCATGAAGTGGACGCCGCAGAAAACGATGGCCTCCGCCTCCGGACGGGTGAGCGCGGCATTGGCCAGCTGGAAGGAGTCACCCACGAAGTCCGCGTACTGGATGACTTCGTCACGCTGGTAGAAGTGGCCCAGGATCACCGCGCGGTCGCCCAGCGCGGCCTTGGCGGCTTTGATCCGCTCGCCCAGTTCGGCATCGCTGGCCAGCTTGTATTCCTCGGGCAGCTGGCCCTGGCGCGGAGTGGTGGCCGGAGCCGGATCGGCACTGGACGCGCCCGGGCCGTAGGCGGGGACGCCGGCGAGCGCCTCGGCGAGGTCGTAGTCCCACGGGCCCTTGGCCAGCGCCGGGCTGCAGGTGCTGCGTTCAGCTGCAGCACCCTTTTCCGCCTGTTCGCGCGTGATCAGCTGGATTGCCGTGTTAACGCTGCTCATGGTGTGCTCCTGTTGTCTGGGTCAAGGCCGGGCCGGCCGGTAAAGCGGTAGAGGCGGGGCGGGCGGTGCTTTCCGCCCTGGAGGTACTCCCCGGTTTCTTCGATTTCCGGGGTGGATTTGAGTTGGCGCCGGAAATTGGCCGGATCCAGTTGCCGGTCCAGGACGGCTTCATAGACTTCGCGCACCTGCGCCAGCGTGAAGTACTCCCCCAGCAGGTGGTAGGCCACCGAGCCGTAGGCCAGCTTGTTCCGCAGCCGCCCGAGCGCGTAGTCCACGATGGCGTTGTGGTCGAAGGCGAGCTCGCCCAGGCGGTCGGCCCGGAACCACCTCACGTTTTCGGATTCGTCGGCGAGCGCAGCCTCCGTGGGCTGCACCAGGGCCCAGTAGACGATGGAGACCACGCGCTGGGTGGGCGACCGGTGCAAGCCGCCGAACGCGTAGAGCTGCTCAAGGTAGCGGGGGGCAAGGCCTGTGGTCTCCTGCAGGTTCCTGGCGGCGGCATCCTGGAGGGACTCGTCGTGGCTGAGCGGACCGCCGGGCAGGGCCCAGAGCCCCTTGAAGGGTTCCCGGATGCGGCGCACCAGGGGAAGCCACAGCGTGGGGCGGCCTGACGTGGCACTGGGCCGGAGGGCGAAGATCACCGTGGAGATGGCCAGCGACGGCGGCGCAGCCTGCCGCTCGGAAACATTCGCCGAGTTGTAGTACATCCGTCCCACCGCCCTCCGTCATCCTCGACTGCCGGCCGGAGGCCGGTCGTCCTTAGTTATGGTCACATTGACCAAAACTAATTCTACGGCTGTCCGCCCAGGAAAAGAAATGTTTCCCGCCGGTCTTCCCGCGCAGCACCACACCGGGGTTGCGGCGTCAGGCCGGCGTCCCGGCCTCGGGCCCGCCGGGTTCAACCTCCTGCTGCATGGCGCTCATCCGGGAATGCCTGCTCCAACGCCCCGTTTCCGGGCCGCACCCCGGAAGCGGTAAATTCAATAGGTCCCAAAAGGACCCCCGGGCGCCCTGCACCCGGACCCAACCAGCCCCAGAAGGTGCACCTGCCCCATGACGATGAAGTCTGCCAACACCCCATCGACTACCTCACCAAAGGCCGCGGCCGGCCACAGCATGAAGCCGCGACAACTCACCATGATGGGGCTGGGCAGTGCCATCGGGGCCGGCCTGTTCCTGGGTTCGGGCGCGGGAGTCCAGGCGGCAGGGCCGGCAGTCCTCATCTCCTACCTCGTGGCCGGAACACTGATCATCCTGGTCATGTGGGCACTGGGCGAGATGGCCGCGGCAAACCCCACCAGCGGGGCGTTCTCCGTCTACGCACAGCGGGCACTGGGACGCACGGCAGGCGCCACTATCGGATGGCTGTGGTGGCTGCAGCTGGTGGTGGTGATTGCAGCCGAGGCACTCGGCGCGGCCGGACTGCTGTTCTCCGTCTGGCCGGTGATCCCGGTCTGGGCGCTGGCGCTGCTGTTCATGGTGGTGTTCACCGGCATCAACCTGGCAGGGGTACGGAACTTCGGTGAGTTCGAGTTTTGGTTCGCCATCCTCAAGGTGGCCGTCATTGTCCTGTTCCTCGCAGTCGGTGCAGCCTTGCTCCTGGGCCTGCTGCCCGGCGTCGCCTCCCCCGGAGCGGGAAACCTCACGGGCAACTTCGCGCCCCATGGCCTGCGTGGCGTTGCTGCTGCCCTGTTCGTAGTGATCTTCGCGTTCGGCGGGACGGAGATTGTCTCGGTGGCGGCAGCCGAAACCGAGGACCCGGAGCGCAGCGTCGGCAAGGCGATCCGCACCGTGGTGTGGCGGATCCTGGTGTTCTACATCGGCTCCGTCTTCGTTATCGCTGCCGTCCTCCCCGCCACCTCCGCGAGCCTTGCCTCCCCCTTCGCCGGAGTCCTGGAAGCCGCCCGTATCCCCGGGACGTCCACCGCGATCACCCTGGTGGCCGTCGTCGCCCTCCTCTCGGCCCTGAACGCGAACCTTTACGGGGCCTCCCGCATGGTGTACTCGCTGGCCCAGCGGGGCGAAGCGCCACGGTTCCTGACGCGCCTCAACCGTGCCGGTGCGCCGCTGCTCGCGGTCGCGGTATCCGTTGCCTTCGGCTTCGCGGCCACGGTCCTGGAGCTGTTGTTTCCCGGACGGATCCTGCCCGCGCTGTTCCAGCTGGTGGGATCGACGTGCCTGGTGGTCTGGGGCAGCGCCCTGGTGTCCCAGCTGGTCCTCCGGCGGCGGGCCGACCGGGACGGAATCGCGCTGCCCCTGCGGATGAAGGGCTTTCCCGGGCTGACTGTCCTGGGCCTGGTCCTGCTGGGACTCATCTTCGCCGTCGGCTTCAGCGCGGAGGCCAGCCGCGTCCAGCTTTTCAGCACCTTTGCACTGATCGGCGGGATCGCACTGGCGTGCGCCGTCGCAGCCCGCGCGACCGGCAGGAAGCGCCCTGCCAACGGGTAGAGTGGTGCCTACCTTTCCACGAAGACGCACCGATGCGCCGGGCCCGCCCAGGCGCCGTACCTGATTGGGGAACTGACACCATGACCGGCAGGCACAGCGGCCAGCAACAGTCGCACACCGTTGAAGGCACCGACCCGCAGCTGTTCGTGGCGGTCCATGAACCCGCCTCCGATGCCGGCCTCCGGCCGGTCCTGCTGTTGCACGGATTTTCCTCCTCATCCAAGCTCAACTGGGAGGACACGGGGTGGGTCTCGGCCCTGCTCGAGGCCGGACGACGGGTAGTCACGGTGGACCTGCCGGGCCACGGCCGCAGCGGCGCCCCCGAGGACCGCGACTCCTACTCCCCCAGCCGGATCAGGGCGGACCTGCTGCAGGCAGCGTTCGACGCCGGTGCGCGCCCTTTGCAGGACGGCGATCCTTCCAGCGGGCTGGACGTGGTGGGCTACTCCCTAGGCTCCCGGCTCGCCTGGGAATTCGCTGCTACGCAGCCCGAACTGGTGCACCGGGTGGTGCTCGGCGGTCCCAATGACTCGGATCCCCTGGCGGCCTTCGACCTTACCGCCGCCCAGGACTACCTCGCCGATGGCAGCCCGATCCACGACGAATCCACCGCCCAGCTGCTCAAGATGGCGCTGCTGCTGCCCAGCAACAACATCTTCGCGCTCCTTTCCCTGGTGGAGGCCATCAAGGCCGAGCCGTACGATCCTGCCGAGGCAGTACCCCATGTCCCGATGCTCCTGGTGGCCGGGGACAAGGACGAACGGGCCGCGACCCTGCCCAAGCTGGCCGACCTCGCCCGCGGCGCCGGTTCCACGGCTGAACAGTTGATCCTCCCGGGCAGGAACCACACCAACGCCATCACCAGCAGGGCCTTCAAGCAGGCCGCCATTTCGTTCCTGGCCGTTTAGGCACGTCCGGGGCTGCCGCCGCAAACCGGCAGCGGCCCCTGGGACGGTGCGCCGACGGCGGGCCGCAGCTGCGAGGGACAGAGCGCCGGGAGGGACATATGGGGACGCGTTTCGACGACCGGACGGAGGCCGGCCAGCGACTCGCCGCTGCCCTCGCCCGGTTTCGGGAACGCCCGGACACAGTGGTCCTGGGCCTGGCCCGCGGTGGCATTCCTGTCGCGGCGGCTGCAGCTACGGCACTGCAGCTGCCGCTGGGCACCGTCCTGGTGCGGAAGCTGGGGATACCCGGGCACGAAGAAACGGCGTACGGTGCACTGGCCCTTGCCCGCGGCCGGACTGTCCGGCTGATCAACAAGCCGCTGCTGGAGCGGGTGCTTGAACATGGTGTGCGCCGGGAATCACTGGCCATTGTGGAAGAACGCGAGCGGGCCGAGCTGCTCCGCCGGGCGGAACTCTACCCGGGAGCCAACGTGGACGTGACGGGCAAGACTGTTGTCCTGGTGGATGACGGCCTGGCCACTGGCGCAACGATGCGCGCCGCCGTGGAGGCCATGCGGGACAGTGGCGCGTCAGCGGTGGTGGCCGCAGCCCCCGTGGGCTCGGTCGACGCCCAGGCATCGCTGGAGCGGGTATGTGATGCGGTGCTCTGCCTGCAGCTGCCCGGCAAGTTCCGGGCCGTGGGGAGCTACTACCGGCACTTCGGGCAGTTGAGCGACGACGACGCGGTCAGTCTGCTGGAAGGTTGACCCTCCCGGACAAACTGCAGGCCCGGACCACGCGGTCCGGGCCTGCTCGGTGGGATCAGTGGTGGCTGCTGACTCCCAGCGGCCGGCCCTTGGTTTCCTTGGCCAGTACCACGCCGACGGCGGAGATGACACAGAGGATCATGATGTAGATGCCGATCGAGCCCGTCCATTTGGTGGACTGGAGGAGCGATTCGGCGATGGTGGCCGCGAAGGCCCCGCCCAGGATGGCCCCGAACGCGTACCCGATGGAAATGCCGGAGTAGCGGACGTTTGCGGGGAACATCTCCGCGTACATGGCGGACATGGGTCCGTAGGACAGGCCCAGGCCAATGGTCAGGACGAACAGGGCGACACCGTAGAGCATGATGTCCTTGGTGTCGATCAGGGCAAACATGGGGATCATCCAGGCGAAAACGATGGCGTAGCCGATCAGGAAGGTCTTGACGCGGCCAATGCGGTCGGACAGCCAGCCGCCCACCAGGGTGAAGATCAGCCAGCCGAAGGACGCCAGCGTGGTGGCCAGGAGGATCTGCGGGGTGGGCATCTTCAGGGTCTTGGTGGCGTAGGAGATGAAGAACGCGATCAGCAGGTAACCTGCTGCGTTGTTGCCGATGAAGATCAGGGTGGAGTACAGGACCGGCAGCTTGTGGTTCCGGATCAGTTCGCCGAGCGGTGCCTTGCTCTCCTTCTTCCGCTGGGCCATTTCCTGGAAGACCGGGCTCTCGGCCACGGCGCGGCGGATCAGGTAGCCCACCACGATCAGGACGATGGAGAGCAGGAACGGGACGCGCCAGCCCCAGGCTGCGAAGTCTTCCTTGGACATGCTGGTGTTGAGGAAGAACAGCAGGCCGGTGGCCAGGATCATGCCCACCGGAACGCCGATCTGCGGGTAGGCGCCGAACAGGCCGCGGCGGTTGACTGGCGCGTGCTCGACGGCCATGAGGGCTGCGCCGCCCCATTCGCCGCCGGCGGAGAAGCCCTGGATGACCCGCAGCAGGATCAGCAGCACGGGGGCCCAGGCACCGATCTGCGCGTAGGTGGGCAGCATGCCGATGAGGGCGGTTGCCGCGCCCATCATCACCAGCGTGAAGACCAGCATGGCCTTCCGGCCCAGGCGGTCGCCGAGGTGGCCGGCGACCACGGCGCCGAGCGGGCGGAACAGGAAGCTGATGCCGATGAGGGCGAAGGAGAGGATCTGCGCCAGCCCCGGGTTGGAGGCATTCAGCGGTGCGAGGAACAGCGGTGACAGCAGCGTTGCGGTCAGCTGGGCAAAGATAAAGAAGTCGTACCACTCGATAGTGGTGCCGACCAGGGTGCCGGCGAGGACCTTGCGTTCCTCCCGCCGGCTGCTGGGACCAGCGAGGGTATCCACCTTGGAAGGTGTGGTCATTGAAACTCCATTGTTTATTGGGCAGCAATGCCACCCGGACGCCTTCAGAATTACCGACAGAACGGTCAGTTAGTTAGTAGGGTACTACGAAACTGTGATCCGGAACACGAACTGTGGGGAGATTTTTGCGATGATCGACCGCGAAAGGAGAAGTTCTATATTTGAACGGTAAGTTCGTATACAGGACAGTACCGTTTACGCTGACATGAGACAAGGGTCACGGCAAGGCCTGACCGCAACTTAGGATGGACATCATGACTCCCCCAGCGGCCGCAGCACGGGCGGGAGCGGCGCCGCCGGCTTCGCCCTCCCAGACCCTGTCGCGTGGCATCCGTGCCCTCGAGATCCTTGCAGCCGCCCCCGGCCCGCTGACCATCGCCGAGCTGGCCGAGGCGATGGGCGTCCACCGTTCGGTGGCCTACCGGATCCTGCGCACCCTGGAAGACCACTCCCTCCTGGTGCGCGACGACGCGGGACGGGTCCAGCCGGGCCCGGGCCTGGCAGTCCTGGCCCGCGGCGTATCCCGCAGCCTCCAAAGCGCCGCCCTTCCAGAGCTCACGCAGCTGGCAAACTCACTGGATATGACCGCCTTTGTAGCGGTCTGGGACCACCACGACTGCATCACGCTCGTCACAGTCGAACCGAGGCACTCCGGTGCCACGGTGGCCCAGCGCCCCGGCACGCGCCACCCCATCAATGCCGGTGCCCCCGGCATCGCCATCCAGTCCGCCCTCACCGAAGCGGAGTGGGACCGGTTGGACACCGGGATCCCCTACCGCCACGAGGCGGAGGAAGCGCGGAGGAAGGGCTACTCGGCCAGCCACGACGAGGTCATCGCCGGAGTCTCCTCACTGGCGGCCCCGGTCAGGGTGCCTGGCGGGCGTCCGGCCGCACTCGCCGTCGTCTATATCCGTTCCGCCCACGAGCCGGAAGCGGTGGGGGCCGCCATCGCCCGAAGCGCTGCGCGGATCGAGAGCCAGCTCACCTAGCAGCAGGCAGAGGCCCAGCACCGAAGGTGTGCGGTCAGGCCTTTGGGCGAAGCACGACGGCGGCTCCCGCACCAAGCAGGGCCAGCGCCAGCGCGGCGCAAACCGGGACAAGAAACGCGGCCCCGTGCCCGTGCAGCTGCGCCAACTGTCCCCCAACGGAGGACCCGACAGCCGTTCCGGCAACAATTCCACTGGCGAGTGCCGTCATCACCGTGCCAAGCCTGCCTGCGGGAGCCAACTTCCCGCCCACGGCGAAGACGGTAACCATGACCGGGCCCACCGGCAGCCCAAGGACCAGCAGGACCGCCGCCATCATCGGCATCGAAGCCGGAACCAGCAGCAGCACGGACAGCCCTGCCATCACGACGGCGCAGAGCACCCAGCGCAGCGGGAGACCGGCGCGGCGGGGCCAGTAGGCGACCGAGAGCGCAGCGGCTGCAGAGCTGAGGCCCATCACGGCATACAGCAGGCCCGCGATTTCGGTCCTCGCCAGCCCGGCAGAGAAAGCGCTGAGGGCAGCCTGCGTGGAGCCGAAGAATGTGCCCATGCACACCATGGCAAAGACGGGCAGGGCCACCGTCCACGGCAGCTTTGCCGGGCCGCCTGCTCCGTGGCTCTTCCTGCCCTTGGAAGGGCGGGAGGCCGGCACCGACAGGTGGGTGGGATGGACAGCGAAGGCCGGGACAAGCGTGATGGTCATGGCTGCGGCCAGTGCCAGCGGAAGCCAGGGCGCAACGAGGCTGGCCAGGATTCCCACCAGGGCCGGCCCGAGGACGAAGGTCACCTCATCCGCGGTGCTCTCGTAGGAGAGGGCGGTATCGAGGTCGCGGGCGGGATCGGAGGGCGGAGCGGCACCTTGCCCGTTGGCTGTCAGGGACATCCACCTGACCCGGGCCAGGGGTCCAACCTGTGGGCTGGTGGCGCCTGCCGCGAGGGCAACTGCCAGGACAGCAAGCGGAAAGTCCCCTGATTCCGCAGTGGCGTTCGCAGCGAGGACCAGGGCGAGCACGGCCACGGTATTGAGTACCGCGGAGAGCAGCAGGACCGGCCGCTGTCCCCTCCTGTCCGCCAGGGACCCCAGCAGCGGCGCACCGAGCGCCGAGCCGATACCCACCGCGCCGGCGGCCGTCCCGCCGGCGGCAAACGAGCCGCTGACCGAGGTGACCAGGGTGAGTGTGCCCATGGTCAGCATGGCCAGGGGCAGCCGGGCGAAGAGACCCAGGGGAATGAAGCTCCGGCCTGCGAGCTGCGGGAGGCGCGAAAAACGGCCTGGCGCTGCCTCTTCCACCGGGTTCACGGCGGAGAGGGGGGCGGGGGCGTCGCTGGTTCTTGAAGGGGTGGTTTGGGGCGTCAATTCCGGGCTCGTTCAGTAGGTGCGCATCGTCCCTCCTCCCGATGCGCGCAACCCGGTAACGCAATACAGTATATCGGCGCCGGTCAGACGAGCGCGTCCAGGCTTTCGGAGATCTTCAGCGTGGAGCCGTTCCGGCTCTTGAGGACCTGCAGCTGGGTGCCGATCCGCTGTTTCATCTCGGCAACGTGGCTGACCAGTCCCACTACCCTGCCGCCGTCGCGAAGCCCTTCAAGGGCATCCATCACCTGTTCCAGCGACTGTTCGTCCAGGCTTCCGAAGCCCTCATCCACGAAAAGGGTTTCGATTTCAACTCCTCCGGCCTCCTGCTGGACGACGTCGGCAAGGCCCAGTGCCAGCGAGAGCGACGCCATGAAGGACTCGCCCCCGGACAAGGTGGAGGTGTCCCTGCGGTAGCCCGTCCACTGGTCCACCACTTCGAGCCCCAGCCCTGACTTGGCGCCCCGGGCCGCTTTGGCGTCCGTGTGCTGGAGCAGGTACCGTCCGTCACTCATGGCCACCAGCCGTTCGGATGCGGCGAGGGCTACCTGTTCCAGCCGTGCCGCCAGGACGTAGCTGTTGAGGCTCATCCGGTAGGTGTTCTCGCCCCGGCCGGACGCGGCATCCGCCAGTCCCGCGAGCATCCGGGCCCTTTCCGCAGGTTCCCGTGACGAACCGGCCAAGTCCTCGTATTCAGCGGCAATGGCCTTCAGCGAGGCCAGGCAGCGGGCGGCCAGGCCGGCAGCCAGGTCGGCCTCGCGCGCCTCGTTCTGTGCCGCCGCCGCAACGGCCCGCATTCCTGCCAGCCGTTCCTCGTCCATCTGGAAGCCCTCCGCGGCTTCAGCGACTGCGACCACAATGTCCTCGGACTCGAACAATCCGGACACGCGTGCGGCCTCGTCCTGCGCCCCACGGATCGCGACGTCCAGGGCGGCGGCTTCCGTGGCTCCAAGGAGCTGCTCCCTGGCGTCCTGGGCTGTGGTGAAGCCGGCTTCCGGCAGGGCCCGCTCCAGGTGTTCCTGCGCTTCGGCGGCCTGCAGCGCCGCAGCGTCCAGGCGTGCCTGCGCTTCCACTGCTTTGGCCAGCACCGCCACGGCCTCCTCGAGGGCCCGCAACCGGCGGTCCAGGCTGCGGTGGCCGCCCCGGAGGGCAGCCAGGTTCCTGTCCAATGAAGCAGCCTGTTCGGCCAACTCTGCAAGGGAGGCGGCGACGACGGACAGCTCTGCCTCCGCGTCGGCAAGGCCGGCCCGGGCCCGGCCGATGCCGGCCTCCAGCGCTTCGAGCCGTTGCCGCCTGTCCCGGAGCTCCGCCGCTGCCTGCTCGGCGTCGGTTGCGGCAGCAAGCGCAATGTCGGCCGCGGCACGCGCTTCCGCCTCCGAAATGTTCCCTCCCTGTCCGGCAAGGACGGCCACCGTCTGCTCGCCCTTGGCAAGTTCAGCGGCAACCAACGCGTGGGCTGCCTCCGCAGCCTCGTAGACGGCGTGGGCCTCTTCCTCCTCCTGGGCCAGGCCCGGGCCTCCGCTGCCTGCATCCGCGGGGGTGGGATGGTGCCCGCTGCCGCACACGGCGCAGGGCTCTCCGTCCACCAGCTTGGCGGCCAGCTCCGAGGCGGCGTTGGCCAGGCGTTCCTCCCGCACGTCAAGCCAGCGGCGCTTGGCCTCCAGCAGGCTTTCGCGCGAGTCTTCGTGGCGGAGCTTGACATGGTCCCTTGCCTGGACAGCGGCGGCGTGCTGCCGGACCACGTCCAGCAGTTCCGCGGCAGCGGCAGCTTCCTTGCGGCGCAGAGCCGCGTCAATGGATCGGGATTCCAGCTGGTCCATGCCGGCCACCAGCTGTTCGCGTTCCGCAAGCAGCTGCGACACGCTGTTTCCATGTGTCCCCACGGCCCGCCGCAGTTCCTCCTGCTTTTCGGACATCGAACTGTGCCGCTTTCGGAGGTCCCGGAGCATGTCCTCATCCGGCAGCCGTGCCTCGACGACCGCCAGCAGCGAGCGCAGGCGCCCCAGTTCCGCGGCAGCGCCAGGCAGGCCGCCGCGGGCAGCACCGCCATCCGCAGCGGCCTCGGTGGTTCCGGCGGAAGCCAGGGATTCCAACGGCGCGTCGGCAGCATCCGTTGCGGTTTCCACAGCAAACCCGGCCAGCTCCCCCTCATCACCGGCGGCCAGCCGGAGCAGGGTCATGGCAGATTCGGCGGCGGCTGCGGCGCTGCGCACCTTGGCTGATGCGGAGTCCATTGCCTGCAGCTGGCCCTGGAGGACTTCCGCCTGGCGGTGCCGGCTGAGCCGCGACAAGAGTTCCTCTTGCTTTGCAGCCCCTTTTTCCACCGCCTCTTGCCGATCGATGGCGGCCTGGAGTTTCCGGTGCCTTTCATGCCGCGCGGCCTCCCGTTCCACCTCGGCGCGCCGGTCCTGGCTGGAAACGTCGGCGGCAGCAGCGCGGTCCCTCAGTTCGGCAAGGTGACGCGCGGCGGAATCCTGCAGCCATTCAAGGCGGCGGGGAACGTCGTCGGCGGGCGGGGCGTCGTCCTCTGGAAGCTGCAGCGGGGCGGCCTCCGTTTCGGCCCGCGAAGCCAGGAGTGCGAGTTGCCCGGACAGGACCGCCACATCCTCCCGCGCCGCGGCGGCCTGCCGGGACAGTTCCTGTTCCACGGCTTCAAACCGCTGGGTGCCGAACAGTTTCTGCAGCAGGTCCAGGCGATCGGCGGCCTTGGAGCGGAGGAAGGCAGCGAAGTCGCCCTGGGGCAGCATCACCACCCGGGTGAACTGTTCGCGGTCCATGCCCAGCAAGGTCATGATTTCGGCGCCGGCTTCATCATTGCGCGCTGACTTTTCCACCCAGGCGCCGCCCACCCGTTCCCGGAGCAGGGTTTTGGCCTGTTGGACCGTAAAGCCGTTTTTACCCCTGGCACTGGGCTTCTCCCAGGCCGGGGAGCGACTGACCTCGAAGCGGCGGCCCTGGGCGGAAAACTCACATGTGACGGCAGGTTCCTGCCCGGGTTCCGCGTGGTCGCTGCGCAGCCGCTTTCCGTCCTGCCGCGCGCCGGGAACAGACCCGTAGAGGGCAAAGCAGATGGCGTCCAGCACGCTGGTCTTGCCCGCGCCTGTGGGTCCGTTCAGCAGGAAAAGGCCGTGGGCGCTGAGCCGGTCAAAGTCGATGTCCTCAGTGCCGGCGAAAGGACCGAACCCCGATATGCGCAGATGATGGATCCTCACCGTGAGGCCTCCGTCAACCTGACGTTTTCCAGGGCGGCGGAGAGCGCATCCTTTTCCGGGTGGTCGGCGCTCCGTCCCCGCACATGTTCCAGGAAACCGCAGCAGACGGCCAGGTCATCCGGTGAGCCCGCAAGCCTGCTGCTATAGCTGGCCTGTGCGGCGGCCGCCGCGCCCTGCGGATCGAAGGCCAGGACCAGCGTGTCCGGGAACCTGGTGCGGAGCCGTTCCATGGCGCGGGCGGGGCGCTGGGCATCCGTCAGGGTGATCTGGCAATAGGCGGTTTCAGCCCAGGTGTGGCCGGGTTCAGCCAGGAGCTCCTCCAGCCCGCCACGCAATACGGCCAGGCCACGCAGGGCTTCCCAACGGACCTCCGACACGGAGGTCACTCCCGCCGGGCCGATGTCAACGAGCCAGGCCCCTTTTTGGTGTGTGGACTCCGAAAAGGAATAGGCCAGCGGCGACCCCGAATACCTGACGGACTCGGACAATTGTTGCCGGCCGTGCAGGTGGCCCAGCGCTGTGTAGCTGAAGCCGTCGAACAGATCCAGCGGCACGGCACCGACCCCGCCGATGCTAAGGTCCCGCTCGCTGTCCGAACTGATGCCCCCGCTGGCGAATGTGTGGGCCAGGACCACCGAGTGGACGGTTGCAGACTGTGAGCGCCGGGCAATGTCCTCCCTGATCAGGCCGGTTGCTGCGCGGGTGACCTCGAAGTGGCTTGCCGTTTCCACCCCCAGCTGTTCAGCGACAAGCCGGGGTTCAAGCCACGGGATGCCGTAGAGCGCCAGCACTGCGTCATGGCCGGCGGCATCCGTTCCCAGGGGCAACAAAAGCGGGGTGGTCCAGGTCCTCCACCCTGGTGCGCAGGTGGACTCCCCCGCGCTCCAGCAGCCGGGAGGCGAATCCGAGCCGGATGGCGGAGTCGTGGTTGCCGCTGGTGAGGACAACTTTTGCCCCCGCGGCGGTCAGCCGGACCAGTGCGTCGTCAAGCAGGTGGACCACGTCCACGCCCGGGAGCGCACGGTCGTAGACATCGCCGGCAATCAGGACGACGTCGACATCGTCCCGCTGGACCGCCGCCACCAGCTGGTCGACAAAGGCACGCTGGGCGTCCAGCATGCCGACGCCGTGGAACGAACGGCCAAGATGCCAGTCCGAGGTATGGAGTAACCGCATATTCCTAAGCTATCGGCAGCCACTGACAGTTTCGAAAAACGCCGCGGGCAGTGGTCAGGACCGTTTTCCGTCGAAGAACTCCTGGGCCTCGCTGACGCCGCCGCGCTGCTCCTGCCGCTCAGCCGTCACGGGCGCACCGGAACCCGCGCCGTCAGCCGCCAGGCCGTCGTCGTCACGGTCCACGTCCGCATCCGCGAGGCCGGCGGCAGGCTGGTCCGCGGCTGCAGCGTCGGCGTCCGATGCCTCCGCTCCTGCCGGTGCCCCATTGTCCCTGGCTGCGCCGGAAGCCCGGGGCATAACGGGCTCGGGTTCAGCTGCCCCCGCGATCCGGAACACCAGGCCTGCGATGGCGCCGCCGGCCAGCGGGGCCACAAGGAAGACCCACAGCTGCTCCACGGCCCAGCCGGAACTGAAAACGGCGGACGCCACGGCACGGGCGGGGTTGAACGGAAGGTTCCCGACAGCCTGGCCCACCTGGAGCAGGGCCGCGAAGGACAGGCCCACGGCAACCGGCGCCGCCGTGCGGATGCCACCGTCGCGGCCGGCGGCGCCAAGGAAGACTGCCACGACGATCACCGCGCCCAGCAGTTCCAGGAGCACGACGGCGGCGAGCGGGGCCTGGATGATGGAGTGTTCGCCGAAACCCGCTGCCACGGTATCGAAGGCCGTGCGGCTGTCGGGAATGCTGGGCAGGGTCCGCAGGATGCCGAACAGGGCAAGCGCGCCCACCACGGCCCCAACGACCTGGGCGGCGGCGTAGGCTGCGGCGGCGCCGGCCCGGATGCGTCCGGCCAGGAGGTGCCCCAGGGTGACGGCAGGGTTGAAGTGGCCGCCGGAGACATGTCCAAAGGCGAGCATCGCGGCGGTGATGGCCAGGCCGGCTGCAAGAGCTGCGGGAACCGGGGTGGACTGCGGAATGCTGAACAGCGGCACGCCCAGCCCGGCCACCGCCAGGAAGAAACTACCGAAGGCCTCGGCCACCAGGCGGGGCAGCAAACCGCCGGGGACGGTGCCGGTGCCGCCGGGCTGCAGTGCGTCGCGGGCTGGGACTGGGGTGCTCATGGGGAAACCTTACGTGTGGAAGTCAGGGTGCCTGCCGATTTTCCGGCCAAGGCAACCAGGGCAGTATTCCAGCCGGGGCTGGGTGTTGGCTGGACAACAGCTGGTTGAGGCGCTGCCGGAGCCGCCGGCCTGACACAGGCCGGTGTGCGTGGACGGTAAATTTACTGCATGAGCTCTGACCCCGGCACTCCCGCGCCCACCTTGAAGTCCCGGATCCACGGCTGCCTGCTGGGCGGGGCGCTGGGGGATGCGCTGGGCTATGCAGTGGAGTTCGATTCCATCACGGACATCCGGCAGCGCTTCGGACCACAGGGCCTCACCGGACTTGGGGACCTGTCCGGCCCCCGCCACTTTTCCGATGACACGCAGCTGACCCTGTACACCGTCGACGGACTGGTGGAGGCACTGGAATGGGCCAACGCCGGTGTGGGGGCGGACGTGAACGCCTGCCTGTGGCTGGCCTACCTGCGCTGGCTGGTGACGCAGGGCGAAGACGCCGGGCCGTCCGCACCGGCACCCCAGCCCCGGTGGATCGACAGCAACGAGGTGCTGCGGCAGCGCCGGCACCCGGAGAAGAACTGCATCAGCGGGCTGGCGACCGGCGAAATGGGAACCACCGTGCGCCCCGTCAACCCCGGGGCAAAAGGCCCCGGAACCGTGATGCGGTCGGCGCCGTTCGGGTTGATTCCCCACATCGCCCCCGACGCCGTCTACAAACTGAGTGCCGACGCCGCCGCCCTGACGCACGGGCACCCTGCTGCCCGCCAAAGTGCCGGAGTCTTCAGCCTGCTGATCCACCGGCTGGTTTCCGGGGAGGGGCTGCGTGAGGCAGCCGCCGGAGTCACGGCACACGCCGCCGCCCTTCCGGAGGCCGCGCCCGAACTGCCGGAGCGCCTGGAGGCCGCCCTCCGCCTCGCGGAGAAGGTTCCCGTTGGCCCGGAGGAACTGGTCCAGGCACTGGGCAGCGGCTGGACGGCGGAGGAGGCCCTCGCCGTCGCGCTCTACTCCGTCCTTGCCACGCTTCCAACCGGTGCCGCGGACGCACAGCCGGACCGGCACTTCCGGGACGCCCTTGCGGTGGCCGTCAACCACAGCGGCGGCACCGACACCGCAGGCTCGCTGGCGGGGAACATCCTGGGGGCCCTGTATGGGGAGGACTGCCTGCCCGTGGAATGGCTTGAAGCCCTGGAAGCGCCGGAGGTCATCCGGGGCATGGCCGATCAGTTGGTGAAGGTTACGACCGGCGAAGGCTGATGTTGTTGCAGGCCTCGCAGACGTCTTCCGGGATCAGTCCGCGGCGCTGCAGGAACCCGAAAATGGTGCAGCCCAGGCAGAACCCGGCGAAAGCCTCCAGCGACGCCGCGACCACCAGGATCCCCAGGAGCACCCAGGCAGCCGGTGCCGCACACGCGGCGAACAGAAGCAGGGCGGCGGTGGACACGGCCGCGCCGATCCCCTGGGCGAAGCGCTTGGGCGGACCGGGAACCAGCCGCACCTTTCCCAGCCGGGGAGTGATCACCTTCACCGAGAGCAATGCCAGGGGTGAAATCCGCGGGCCGAAAAGCAGCCGGAGCCAGAATCCGATGGCAATGGCCAGCAGCCCCCACCCCGAACCTGCCACGGCGGTGACGACGGCGAGCAGCACCACGAGCGCCGCGGTGGCGCGCGCCGCGTACTCATTGACCGGATTGGGAAAAGCGAACAGGGAGGGCATGACGCAAGGTTAGGAGCCTGCTGCCGGGGCGGCCAAGCTTTGTTGCGCCGCATGACTGCGCCCCGCCTTGCCGGAAGGGTCAGGCGCTGACGGCGGGCGCGAAAGCGCCGGTCCAGCTCTCCGCGCCGGCGGCGGGCGCCCCCGCGGGGACATCCCCGCCCACCATCTGCAGGAACTCGCCTTCGGACAACACCTCAATGGCCTGTCCCCGCTCGTGGAGTTCCAGGACACGTCGTGCCTTGCCCGTGAGCCTGCCCGAGCGCAGATCCGAGGCAACGAACCCGTCCCCCACCACCAGGACGGTGGTCCGCGCGGTGACCCGGCTTTCCGTCCGGGCGCCGCACATGGCCGAGCGAATCTTCGCGTCCGGGCGTTCGATCGAAAGCTGCCCGGTAAACACCACCGTCTGCGCGTAGAGCGGGTGGCCGGGCTCGGCGTCGGCGTTGGGCTCAGGATTGGGCCCTTCCTCCGGCCATCCGGACCGGAACCGCTGGACCAGGGCGGCCCCGTTGCCGGAGTTGCCTGCCAGCGCCGTGAGGCTGGCCTTTGACAGCTCGCCCGTGGCAGGATCGAACGCCTGCTGGCGGGGCATGTCCAGCCCCAGGGAAAGGAAGAGCTCCGCGATGCTGTTGGCGCCATTGCGGCCGGCGATGTCAATCAGGATGCCGGCGCAGGCGCGGGCATCCTCCACAGCATCGTGGTGGTTGACCAGCGGTACGCCCGCTTCCTCGGCGGCAAACGGAAGCGAGTTCGAGACCAGGGAGTAGCAGCGGCGCGACAGCATGACGGTGCAGACATAGTCGTAGGCGGGCCCGGGCAGGCCGGAAACTTCCAGCGCCGAGCGGATCACACCCAGGTCGAACGCGGCGTTATGGGCTGCCAGCACGTCCCCGCCGATGAAGGCGCCGATCTCCGGGAACAGTTCGCCAAAGCGCGGCATGCCGGCAACGTCGGAAGGAGTGATCCCATGGATCCTGACGTTGTGATGGTCAAAGTGGTCGTAACCGGAGGGTGGACGCATCAGCCAGGAGGCCTCTGCAACGATCCTGCCGCCCCTTACCTTCGTCAGCCCGACGGAGCACGGGGAGCCGCGGAAGCCGTTGGCCGTTTCAAAGTCTATCGCCGTAAAGTCCAAACCCACGGCCCCTACCTTACCGCCGCGGACGTACCAGCCCCGGGAGGCACAGGCCGGTCAAGTACCCTTGAGGGGTGAACTTTCCTGTGATGAATGACCTCGCTGTGTCCATGCTGGGCGGTGCGGGACCGGTGCAGCCGAAAATGGCGTCGTTCCTTCCCGACTGGCTGAACCCCCAGGTCTTCCTGGCCGATCCCTCCCTCGCCCCCTGGGTGGTCCTGCTGGTCTGCGGAATCGTCTTCGCCGAGACCGGCCTGCTGGTGGGATTCTTCCTGCCGGGCGACTCCATGCTGTTCACCGCCGGCCTGCTGGTGGCAACAGACACCATCAAGTTCAACATCTGGCTCCTGGCCCTGCTGATCGCAGTCTCGGCCATTATCGGCAACCAGACCGGCTACCTCATCGGGTCCAAGGCGGGCCCAGCCATCTTCAACAAGCCCAACTCCCGGCTGTTCAAGCGTGAAAACGTGGAAAACGCCCACGCCTTCTTTGAAAAGCACGGCGGCAAAGCCCTGATCCTGGCCCGCTTCGTGCCGATCATCCGCACCTTTGTTCCGGTGATCGTCGGTGTTGCCCAGATGAGCAAGCGGAAGTTCTTCCTGTATAACGTCATCGGCGCCCTGCTCTGGGGCGGGGGCGTGACCCTGCTCGGCTACCTCCTTGGTGACAAGGTGCCGTGGGTCCGCGACAACCTGGACATTATCTTCATCGCCATCGTGCTGGTTTCGGTGATTCCCATCGGCATCGAAATCCTGCGCGGACTGTCCGCCAGGCGCCAGGCGCAGGCCTACGGCACCGACGCCGTGGATGAGTTCATCGAGGAACACGGTCCGGAAGAGGAGCAGAAGACTCCCCGCAACATCCACGGCGGCCGCCCGGAGTAGCAGCGCGCCGCCCTCCAAGGACGGCAAGAAGGTGCGCACCCAGCGGGGTGCGCACCTTCTTTGCGTGTTGCCCTAGCCCGCCGCTTCCAGGGCCGCCACGATCGATGGCAGCAGCGCCCGGAACGCCTTGCCGCGGTGGCTGATGGCGTTCTTCTCCTCGGCAGAGAGTTCGGCACAGCTGCGGTCCTCGCCGGCGGGCTGCAGCACGGGATCGTATCCGAAACCGCCGGCACCCCGCGGTTCGCGCAGGAGGATGCCCTCCAGCTGCCCGTACTCCACCACTTCGCGGCCCGGACCGTCTGCATCCGCAGGCATCGCCAGGGCCGCGGCACACACAAACGCGGCACCGCGGTGTTCGTCCGGAACGTCGGACAGCTGGTTCAGCAGGAGTTGCAGATTGGCGGCATCATCACCGTGCCGTCCAGCCCAGCGGGCTGAGAAGATGCCCGGGGCACCGCCCATCACGTCCACGGCCAGCCCCGAGTCGTCGGCGATGGCCACCAGGCCGGTGGCGCAGGCCACCGCCCGCGCCTTGAGCAGCGAGTTTTCGGCGAACGTCACGCCGGTCTCGACCACGTCCGGGGCACCAGCCGCAGCGGCGTCCACTACCTGGGTGTCGACGTCGAGCCCGGGCACCTGCCCGCGAAGCAGGTCACGGAGTTCGCGAAGCTTGCCTTTGTTGTGTGTGGCCAGCACCAGGCGGGGCGCCGCACTGCTCACAGGGTGTCCGCCAGGGTTTCGCGCTGGATCGCGGCCAGTTGGGTGGTGCCCAGCAGGGCCAGGTCAAGGAGCTGGTTCAGTTCGTCCCGGTCGAACGGGGCGCCCTCGGCGGTCCCCTGCACCTCCACGAACTTGCCTGAGCCGGTGACCACCACGTTCATGTCGGTTTCGGCGCGGACGTCCTCCACGTACGGCAGGTCCAGCATGGGAACGCCGTCGATGATGCCCACGGAAACGGCGGCGATGGTGTCCAGGAGGGGTTGGGCGTTCCTGGCGATGAGTTTGGTGTCACGGGCGAACCTGATGGCGTCGGCCAGGGCAACGTAGGCGCCGGTGATGGCCGCGGTGCGGGTGCCGCCGTCGGCCTGCAGGACGTCGCAGTCCAGCACGATGGTGTTCTCCCCCAGCGCCTTGGTGTCGATGATGGAACGCAGCGAGCGCCCGATCAGCCTGGAAATCTCGTGCGTGCGGCCGCCGATCTTTCCCTTGACGGACTCGCGGTCCGATCGGGTGTTGGTGGCGCGGGGCAGCATGGCGTACTCAGCCGTGACCCAGCCGCGGCCCTCGCCTTTGAGCCAGCGCGGAACACCGGCGGTCAGGGAAGCCGTGCACAGCACCCGGGTGTTACCGAACTCGATCAGCGCCGAGCCTTCGGCCTGGTTGGACCATCCGCGGGTGATGCTGATGGGCCGGAGCTGGTCGGGGGCGCGGCCGTCGGCGCGCACAATGGGCAGTGCAGTTGCTTCAGAAGTCATGCCTTTAGCTTATCGAGTGCCGGTGGGGCAGATGCAGCGCGTGCCCGCCGGGGTGGATCGCACGCTGCTAGATGGTGTAGTGCACGCCCGCTACCGCAACAGCCACGTCGCCCGGAAACACCGGCCGGGCTTCTGCCATGACGGTGGTCTGGGAGGTCCATACGGGGATGTGGGTCAGCAGGAGGCGGCGCGCGCCCGCAGCCGCTGCAGCCTCCCCGGCCCGCTTGCCCGTGAGGTGGACGTCGTTGATGCCGTTGTCCCGGCCCTCTTCGAATGCTGCCTCGCAGAGGAACAGGTCCGCATCCTTGGCTGCTTCCTCGAGCCCCGCGCAGGAATCGGTATCACCGGAGTAGGTCAGGACCCGGGACACCGGGGCGCCGTCCTTGCCCGGCTCAACCACCTCCACCCGGAGCGCGTAGGCCTCCTCGATGGGGTGGTTTACGGCGAAGGGGGTAACGGTGAAGGGTCCGACGGTTACCGGTTCGCGTTCGGTCCAGTTGGAGAAGTCGAACTCTTCGTGCATGCCGGGATCCAGGTCCAGCCCGTAGGCGGTGGCCATCCGGTCTGCCGTGGCAGCGGGGCCCCACACGGGGATCCGGCCGCGGCCCCAGCCTCCGGGCTTCCAGCGGATGGCAACGTGCAGCCCGCACAGATCCATGCAGTGGTCCGGGTGGAGGTGGGTGAGGAAGATTGCGTCGATGTCCTCCAGGTCCGTGTAACGCTGGATCGCCCCGAGCGCCCCGCTGCCGAGGTCCATCACCACCTTCCAGGTCCGCTCGCCGTCGGTGGCCGTCAGGAGGTAGCACGACGCCGGGGAGCCGGGTCCGGGAAACGAGCCCGTGCATCCCACGATGGTCAGCCTCACAGCGCGGGACCCCCGGTGCGGCCTGCGTCAGCCAACCGGCCGCCGACGAAGTTGGAGATCCGTGGGCGGTTCCGCGCGCCTTGAGCCGCCGCGATCATCTCCGGAGTGATGCGCGCCAGGCTGCCCGTGGGGTACTGGGCGGCCACGTGGTCAACGTGGCGGACGGACAGGACCTCCGGGCCGAGGAACCGCCGGGCGAGGGCCTCGAACTGGCCTGCGTCCCCGGTGGCCACGAAGTGGTGCTCGGGAGGGGTCTCCGAAGTCCGCTGCAGGTTGTGGGTGGCCAGGGCGCGGTAGACGTCCTTGGCGGTCTCCTCGGCGCTGGAGACCAGGGTGACGTCCGCGCCCATGACGAAGGAGATCACGCCCGTCAGCAGCGGGTAGTGGGTGCAGCCCAGCACCACGGTGTCCACGCCGGCCGCCTTCAGCGGCGCCAGGTATTCCTCTGCGACGGCCAGCAGCGCCGGTCCCGTGGTGATGCCTGCCTCCACGTAACTGACGAACTCGGGACACGCCACCGAGGTGATGTCCAGATCCGGAGCGGCAGCGAAGGTGTCCTCGTAGGCCCGTGACCCCACGGTTGCCGAGGTACCGATCACGCCCACCTTCCCGCTGCGGGTGGCGGCAACGGCCCGCCGCACGGCAGGCTGGATGACCTCAATGACCGGGATGCCGTACTTGGCCGTGTAGCGTTCACGCGCGTCCCGCAGGACAGCGGCCGACGCCGAGTTGCAGGCGATGGTGAGCAGCTTGACGCCGGAGTCCACGAGTTCGTCCATCACGCCCAGGGCGTTGGCCCGCACCTCCGCGATGGGCAGCGGCCCGTACGGGCCGTGGGCGGTATCCCCCACGTAAAGGATGGACTCGTTGGGAAGCTGGTCGATGATGGACCTGGCCACCGTGAGCCCGCCGACGCCGGAATCGAAGACGCCGATGGGACGGGCTTCCGGGGCTGCGGCCGGCAGGTCGCTTGCGGCAGGCACCGGCCGGCTGTCCGCCGGCTGTTCCGCGCTCGAGGCTGTTGTCATGGTTATTCGAGGATAGGTGGTCCCGGAAGCCTCAGCCATGATCTTGTGTCCGGGAACTCGTGTCTGCTGTATCACAGCGGACGGCCTCCCCTTGGCCGCCGGAGCTCACCGGCGGGATTCCAAGGACTGCAGCATGGCCTGGACCAGGGACTCCTGCAGCCAGGTGGTGAAGTTGTACACCAGCGCCAGGTAGCTCTCCACATCCTCGGCCTGGGACCAGTCCTGCATGCGGTGGACGTGCTCGGCGTCGGCCTCGTCCCTGATGTCCAGGCGCTCCGCAAGGACAAGGCGTACGTCGTTCAGGGCCATGGACCAGTGCCTTGCCCCCTCGGGCGTCAGCACGATCTCGTCCTTGTCCAGGTCCAGCGCCGCGGCACGCAGCGCGCCGATCTTTGTTTCCCGCAGCGACCGTTCGGTGAGCTGGCGGAATTCAAGGGACGCGGCGCCGTCGTCCTTCACCACGTTGGGAAGCAGCCGCTTGACGGCACGGTCCGTAGGTTCGGCCACGTCCATGTCCAGGCCGATGAGTGCGGCCAGCGGGTCCTGTCCCGCGCGGTCCTCGGGCTGGAGCATGGAGACGACGTCGTCGATGAGGCTGCGGAGCAGGTCCCGCTCGGCGGGTTCCAGGAAGCCGGTGATGCCCTTGAGCCCGTATTTGAATGCCTTAGCCACGCTTCCCCTTACCCTGGCCCGGACCCCCGGACTTGCCTGAATTGCCGCCGGGGCCGCCGCTGGCCTTTTCCACCGTGGCCCAGAGCCCGAACCCGTGCATGGCCACCGCGTGGCGCTCCACCTGCTCCTTGCTGCCCGAGGCGACGATGGAGCGGCCCTTCTTGTGGACCTCCATCATCAGCTTGTTCGCCTTGGTCTCCGAATAGCCGAAGTAGCTTTGGAACACGTAGCTGACGTAGCTCATGAGATTAACGGGATCGTTCCAGATCACCAGGTTCCAGGGGATGTCCGGCGCGGTCAGGGAGTCGGTGGACTCTGCTGTGCCGGTCCGGATGCCCTCCTGTGTATCAGGGCCGGGCGCAACGCTTATGGTCATCTGTCCATTCTATGGGGATGGCCACTAGAGTGATTTTCGTGAGCACCTCAGCCGGCTGGGACCAGCCCCGCACGTCCTTTTACACCGACCACTACGAGCTGACCATGCTGCAGGCTGCCCTCCATTCAGGGGCGGCGCACCGCAGGTCCGTGTTCGAGGCGTTCGCCCGGCGGCTGCCGGACGGCCGGCGCTACGGCATCGTTGCCGGCACCGGACGGCTCCTGGAGGGCATTGCGAACTTCCGCTTCGGCGAGGCAGAACTTGAGTTCCTGGAGCGCACGCAGGTGGTCAACCGGGAGACACTCGAATACCTGGCCACCTACAGGTTCTCCGGCGACATCTGGGGCTACGCCGAAGGCGACGCGTACTTCCCCAACTCCCCCATCCTGATCGTGGAGGCATCGTTTGCCGAAGCCTGCATGCTGGAGACCTACCTGCTGTCCGTGCTCAACCACGACACCGCCATCGCCTCCGCCGCTTCGCGGATGGTGAGCGCGGCAGGCGGCCGGCCCTGCATCGAAATGGGCTCGCGGCGCACGCATGAGGAAGCCGCCACCGCGTCGGCGCGGGCCGCGATCATTGCCGGCTTTGACAGCACCTCCAACCTTGAGGCCGGCATCCGCTACGGCGTGAAGACCGTGGGCACCGCCGCGCACTCGTTCACCCTGCTGCACGATACGGAGCGGGAGGCCTTCGAGGCACAGATTGCCTCGCTGGGCGAGGGCACGTCCCTCCTGGTGGACACGTACGACGTCGAAAAGGCCGTCCGCACGGCCGTCGACCTGGCAGGGCCCCACCTGGGCGCGGTCCGCCTGGACTCGGGCGACCTGGTGGCCCAGGCGCAGTGGGTGCGGCGGCTGCTGGACGACCTGGGCAATGAGCACACCAAGATCGTGGTCACTTCCGACCTGGACGAATACGCCATTGCGGCCCTGCAGTCAGCGCCCGTCGACTCCTATGGCGTGGGCACCTCCCTGGTGACCGGCTCCGGCGCACCCACCGCCAGCATGGTCTACAAGCTGGTCAGCCGCGCGGACAACGACGGCAATTTCGTGTCGGTAGCCAAGGCTGCGAAGAACAAGGCCAGCATTGGCGGGCGGAAGTACGCACTGCGGAAGCTGGACGAACGCGGCCGGGCCACCGCCGAGGTGGTGGGTGTTGGGCACCGGCCGGAGGACGACGGCAACGACCGTCCGCTGCTGCAGCAGTTCATGAAGAACGGCGAACTGGTGCCCGGTTGGACCGGGTACGAGGGCGTTCTCCGGGCACGGCAGCGCCACGCGGACTCCATGGCGGAACTGCCGCCGGTGGTCAACCGGCTGCAGCGCGGCGAGGCCGCCATCCCCACAGTCTATGAAGAAAACTGAGGAGCACTGATGGCGCGCGCTTTGATCATCGTGGACGTGCAGAACGATTTCTGCGAGGGCGGCTCGCTCGCCGTTCCGGGCGGGGCTGCCGTGGCCGGGGCCATCAGTGAGTACCTGGACGGCCACCACAGGGAATTCGACCATGTAGTGGCCACCCAGGACTGGCACATCGATCCCGGCAGCCACTTCTCCGAGACGCCGGATTACAAGGACAGCTGGCCGCGGCATTGCGTGGCAGGCACCCGCGGCGCCGACCTCCACCCGGACCTGGACACCGAGTACATCGACGCGTACTTCCGGAAAGGCCAGTTCGCCGCCGCCTATTCCGGCTTCGAGGGCCTGCTGGCGCCCGAGGACGCCGTCCCCACAGGGGAACGCCAGGCCGGCGGCCTGCCCAGCGGCGACACACTCGAAGCCGATGACGATGCCATCGGCCTCGATGACTGGCTGCAAAGCCACGACGTGGAGGATGTGGTGGTGGTCGGCATCGCCACCGACTACTGCGTGAAGGCCACGGCACTGGACGCCGTCCAAGCAGGTTACGGCGTCACGGTGGTGCGGTCGCTGACCGCGGGGATCGCCGAGGACCTGGAAGACACCGTTGCGGAGCTGGAACTCGGCGGGGCAGACGTCGCCTGAGCCGCTACTTGCGGCCCACGAACCAGTCCTGGAGCTTGCGCAGCCGGGACTTCAGCTGCTCCGCGTTGGCCTGCGCCACGGGAGGCCCGCCGCAGACGGTCCGCAGCTTGGTATGGACCACGCCGTGGGGCGTTCCGGTCCGGGCAGACCAGGCGGCCACGTTCTTGGCCAGCTCGTTGCGCAGGTCCATCAGCATCCGGTGGTCGGGAACTGCCGGAGCGGCACTTTCGGCGGCCGCGGCGGGAGCCTTCCGGTTCCGCCGGTTCAACTGCTCGTGCTGTCGCTGGCGCAGCAGCATGCCCACCTGTTCCGCGTCCAAAAGCCCGGGGATCCCCAGGAAGTCCATTTCGTCGTCGGACCCCACTTCGCCGCCGGTGCCGAACTCGCCGCCGTCGAACAGGACGCGGTCAAAGGAGGCCTGGGAGTCAAGCGCCTCGAACTTGCCCTTGGTGAGGCTGTCCGATGCCTTCTCTTCCCGGTTGGCCTCCTCCATCAGCGAGTCTTCCGGGTTGAAGAGGCCGTCGCCGTCTTCCTTTTCGGGCCGGTCCAGCGCATGGTCCCGCTCCATTTCCATGGAGTTGGCCAGGGCCATCAGCTGCGGCACGGAGGGCAGGAAGACCGACGCCGTCTCGCCCCGTTTGCGGGCACGCACGAAGCGCCCCACGGCCTGGGCGAAGAAGAGCGGGGTGGAGGTTGACGTGGCATAGACGCCGACGGAGAGCCGGGGCACGTCCACGCCTTCGGACACCATGCGGACGGCCACCATCCAGCGCTTGTCACCCGCCGAAAATTCCTCGATCTTGCTCGATGCCTTCGCATCATCGGAGAGGATGACGGTGGGTGATTCGCCCGTGATTCTCTTCAGCTGCCCGGCATAGGCGCGGGCGTCCTCGTGGTCGGTGGCGATGACCAGGCCGCCGGCGTCTGGCACGGTCCGCCGGACTTCACTGAGCCGCCTGTCCGCACCGGCCAGGACGGCGGGAATCCACTCCCCCGCCGGGTTCAGCGCGGTCCGCCAGGCGTGGGACGTGATGTCCTTGGTCACCGCGGCCTCACCCAGGGATGCCGCCATTTCCTCGCCGGCGCTGGTGCGCCAGCGCATCTGGCCGGAGTAGGCCATGAACATCACCGGGCGCACCACGTGGTCCCGGAGGGCGTTGCCGTAGCCATAGGTGTAGTCGGCCTTGGAGCGCCGGATGCCGTCCCGGTCCTCGGCATATTCCACGAACGGGATGGGCGAGGTGTCCGAACGGAACGGCGTACCGGTGAGGGACAGCCGGCGCACGGCAGGATCGAACGCTTCGCGCAGGCCGTCACCCCAGGACAGTGCTTCGCCGCCGTGGTGGATCTCGTCCAGGATCACCAGGGTGCGGGCGGCCTCTGTCTTGGCGCGGTGCAGCATCGGCTTGCTGGCCACCTGGGCATAGGTGACTGCGACGCCGATGAAGCCACGGCCGTGCTGGCCGTCGGAGTTCTTGAAGTTGGGGTCGATGGCGATGCCCACCTTTGCGGCGGCATCCGCCCACTGGCGCTTGAGGTGGTCCGTGGGCGCCACGATGGTCACGCGGTTCACGGCGCCGGAATCGATCAGCGTGGACGCGACCCGGAGCGCGAAGGTGGTTTTACCG
The DNA here is from genome assembly GCF_030816725.1 of Pseudarthrobacter defluvii. Classification (NCBI taxonomy): domain Bacteria; kingdom Bacillati; phylum Actinomycetota; class Actinomycetes; order Micrococcales; family Micrococcaceae; genus Pseudarthrobacter; species Pseudarthrobacter defluvii. The sequence continues at coordinate 1,522,325 of NZ_JAUSYG010000001.1, read as the reverse complement.
GCGCCGGGGGTTGCCACCGCAAGGAAGTCGCGGGGACTGCTCTTCAGGTAGAGGTCAAGGGCTTCCTGCTGCCAGGCACGGAGTTTCGGGGCGGTTCCCCAGGCTGCACGTTCCGGGTAAGCCGGAGGCAGGGTGGGGCCGCCAAAGAGCGTCTCCGTCACTACTTGTTGTTGCCCGAGCCGCCCGGACCCTTCCCGCCGTCGTTGCCCGGACGGAGGCCGTCATAGACTTCCTTACACTCGGGGCAGACAGGGAATTTCTTCGGATCCCGGCCCGGGGTCCAGACCTTGCCGCACAGGGCAATGACGGGTTCCCCGGTCATGGCGGACTCCATGATCTTTTCCTTCCGCACATAGTGCGAGAAGCGCTCCCGGTCCCCCGGCTCCACTTCCTGGCGCAGTTCCTCGCGCTCAATGGTGGCCGTGGACGTTCCAGCCCCGGACAGCTCGCGCATCGGGTCGTTTTCGAGAGGGTCCGTCATGCTAGTCATGGCATCCATCTTAGCCGTTCCGCCAGCCGGACGTTCGACGGCGGCACGCCCGTGCCCGGGTCCGGCACCGGCCGCCGTCGTACTTTTTTGCTCCCTGCGGGCCCTCCCGCAAGGCTCGCTAGAGGCCCTGCCAAGCGGGCTTGTTCTCGTAGGTGTGGCGGTAGAAATCCGCCAGTTTCAAGGCCGAGGCTGCCGCCTCGTCCAGCAGCACGGTGGCGTGCGGATGGAACTGGAGCACAGAAGCAGGACAGATGGCAGCCACCGGCCCCTCCACGAAATCGCGGACTGCCTGCGCTTTCTGCGCGCCCGTGGCCAGGAGGATCACGTGGCGCGCCGCCATGATGGTGCCCAGCCCCTGGGTGATGACATGGTGCGGCACCTCGGCCAGGCTGTTGAAAAACCTGGCGTTGTCCCGGCGTGTCTGTTCGATCAGGCTCTTGATCCGTGTCCGCGACGCGAAGGAGGAGCCCGGTTCGTTGAACCCGATGTGCCCGTCGGTGCCCACGCCCAGCAGTTGCAGGTCCACGCCGCCGGCAGCGGTGATGGCCTGCTCGTACGCTTCGCAGGCGGCGGGAATGTCAGCGGCGGTTCCGTCAGGCCCGTGGACGTTCTCCGGTGCAATGTTCACCCGGTCGGTGAATTCCCTGCGTATCACCTCGCGGTAGGACTCGGGATGGCCGGCCGGCAGGCCCACGTACTCGTCCAGCGCAAAGCCGGAGGCCCTGCTGAAGTCCAAGCCCTGTTCATGCCGGACAGCAAGCTCGTCGTAGACGGGCAGCGGCGAGGATCCCGTGGCCAGGCCCAGGACGGCGCCGGGCTTGCGCCGGACCAGCTCTTCGATGGCGTCGGCCGCGAGTTTTCCGATCTGCCTGCTGCCGCCAAGAATCACGATCTCCATGGTGTTCCCTTCCGTGGGCTGTCAGCGGTTGACGGTAACCTGGGCCAGGAGCTCGGGTCCCCGCGCGTCGAGCCACTTGCCGCCCAGCCGGACACCGGCCAGGAAGAGGGCCAGGCCCAGGATGACCCCCACTCCCAGGGTGAGCCAGCCGAACAGGACGTCCCCTGTCACTGCGTTTGCCACCAGCAGTACGGCCTCGGGCAGGACCAGGACCATCAGCACCAGCATGCCAACGAACTGCACGGCAAGGGTCTGCCCCACGTTCCCGGGCGGCTTCTTGAAGGGGCTGTCGCCGGGCAGCGGAACGGTGACCGTGTACCGGGCCGACACCACCGAGGACAGGCCCAAGCCCGTAAAGAGGATCCCCAGGCTGAGCCCCAGCTGGCCGGGCAGGGCGCCCCAATTGCCGGTGAACCCTGCGTAGCCGACCGAAAACACCAGCACCACGGGCAGCGCGAACGACATGCACGCAAGGGCCCGGCCCAACCTGTCGGCCACGCCGCGGACCCCGGTGGCCAGGTGCAGCGCGAACGCCGTGTTGTCGTAGGAGACGTCGGCGGAGATGGACCAGGCCAGGATGAAGGCGGACAGCGGGGCCAGGAACGCCAGGCTGCCGTAGCTTCCGGTTTGCGTTCCCTGGAATGCCAGCACCACGGGAAGCAGCGGGATCACCACCAGGGAACCGGAGTAGCGCGGGTCCCGGAACCAATAGGTGAGCGACCGGGCCATGACAGCGCCGGCCGGAGTGGCTGGAAGCATGCCGAACAGCCCCAGCCTGCCGCCCCTGCGCCTCCCGGCGCCGGCGTACGGCGGCGTGACCAGCGCGCGCTGGAGCAGCAGCTTCCAGCACCAGGCAAGGGCAGCCAGGACAGCTGTGGACAGCAGCAGCTTTACCGCTGCCTCCCCGGGGCGGCCGGACGCGATATCACCGCCGAGCGCCCACGGGGCCCCCAGGGGCGTCCAGGACAGGGTCCGGGCGAACTCGGGCAGGAAACCGGTGGAGGCGGAAATGCCGCGGCCAACACCTGCCACGATGGGGCCCAGCAGGACCATGGGCACCATGAATGCGATGGCGCTGATGTCCTTGAAGCGCCGGGAAGCAGCGAGGCTCGCTGTGGCGGTGGTGACAACCTTGGCCGCCACGACGCAGGTCATGACGCCCAGGCATGCGCCGAGCAGGGCTGCGAGCGCGGGCAGGACTCCGCGGGACCAGGTCACCACGGTGGACAGTGCCACGAGGGCAGTGGCCAGGCCGGGGATGCCGATCAGCCCGCCAAGTGCCAGTCCGGCGAGCATCTGCTTCATGGGTATGGCGAAGGTGGTGAAGCGGGCCGGGTCCAGGGTCATGTCCGTAGCCGACGCCACCACCGGAACCACCGCCCAGCCAAGCACGGCGGCGGAACCGCCCAGAACCACCGCCGTGTGTGCGGTCACCGGCCCGGCCCCCCGCAGCAGGACGAGGGCGATGATCAGTGTGGCCACGACTCCGAGCGCGTAGAGCCCTGCGATGGCCATGCCCACCAGTTGCCAAGGGCTGCGGCGCAGCCCGTTGCGCAGCAGCGTGAGCTTGAGCCTCAGAAGGTGCGCAACCATTCCAGCCCTTCCGTGTGGCTGTGCCCGCCCACCAACTGCACGAACCGGTCCTCCAGGGACGCCCCCGCACGTACCTCGTCAACGGTTCCTGCCGCCAGGAGCCGGCCGCGGGCCACCACTGCGACGTGGTCGCACATGCGCTGCACCAGGTCCATGACGTGGCTGGAGACGATGACCGTGCCGCCGGAGGCCACGTACCGGTCAAGGATCGAGCGGATGTTCGCTGCCGACACCGGATCGACGGCCTCGAACGGCTCGTCCAGGACCAGGAGCCGCGGGGCGTGGATCAGGGCAGAGGCCAGGGCGATCTTCTTGGTCATGCCGGCGGAGTAGTCCACCACCAGCGTGCCCGCGTCCTGGGTAAGGTCCATCGCTGCCAGCAGCTCCCCCACCCGCGCAGCCACCACGGCCTTGTCCATGCCGCGCAGCAGCCCGGCATAGGTGATCAACTGCTCTCCGCTGAGCCGGTCGAACAGCCGGACGCCGTCGGGCAGGATGCCCATGAGCCGTTTGGCTTCCAGGGGGTGCTGCCAAACATCCACGCCGTGTACCACCGCCGTGCCGAAGTCCGGGCGCAGGAGGCCGGTGGCCATGGAGAGCGTGGTGGTCTTGCCCGCACCGTTGGGTCCCACGATGCCGAAAAACGAACCGGCGGGCACCTCCAGGCTGATGCCGTCCACAGCGATTTTGCCGCCGAAGCGCTTGGCCAATCCGCGGATGGAAAGGGCCGCCGCGGGTCCGGGATCCGGCGCCATGTCAGGTATCGGAGCAGTCATGGTGCCAGCCTAGTCGGCGGACCCGCTCCGCGGGGGTGCGAGACTAACGTCATGGACATCGCGTTGGGCCTGCTGGTGATCGTTGCCGTGGTGTGTGCCGGCAGCGCCTTGGGCCGCACACTCAATATCCCGGTTCCCCTGCTGCTGGTCCTCGCCGGGGTGGCGGGATCCTTCCTGCCGTTCATTCCGCCGGTCGAGCTGAACCCGGAGCTGGTGCTGGTCGGACTGCTGCCGCCGTTGCTCTACGCAGCCGCGTTCCGCACGTCCTTGTTCGACTTCAAGACCAATCGACGCTCCATCGGCTTGCTGTCCGTGGGTTACGTCATCTTCGGCACTTTGGGCGTGGGCATGGTGGTCTGGTGGCTGTTCCCGGAGATCCCGTTGGCCGCAGCCTTCGCCCTGGGCGCAGTAGTGGCACCCCCGGACGCCGTGGCCGCCACGGCCATTGCCCGGAAAGTGGGCATGCCACGCCGGATCGTCAACATCCTCGAAGGCGAGTCGCTGGTCAATGACGCCACGGCGCTGGTATGCCTGAGGGCAGCGGTGGCGGCTATCGCCGGCTCCGTGTCCGCGCTGGACGTGGCCGGCGGATTCGTGGTGGCAGCCGGCGGCGGCCTGGCGGTGGGCATCGCCGTGGCCTACCTCCTTACCGAAGTCCGGAAACGGATCAGCAACGTGGCCATCAACACCTCGACATCGCTGATGGCACCGTTCGTTGCGTTCCTGCCTGCGGAGGCCATCCACGCATCCGGCGTGCTGGCCGTCGTCGTCACCGGCCTGGTGATGGGCACCAAGGCGCCGTCCATGCCTAACGGCGCTGCGCGGCAAAGCGCCAGGAGCAACTGGGACACCATACAGTTCCTGCTGGAGAACTCCGTGTTCCTGCTCATCGGGCTGCAGGTGCGGACCATCATTGAAAGCGTCCAGGACGACTCGCTGGGCGCGGGCCGCATCTGGCTTGGCTGCGCCCTGATCCTGCTGGCCGTGCTGGTGCTGCGCCCCGTCTGGGTCTTCCCCACCACCTATCTGCCCCGCCTGATTCCTTCGGTGCGGCGCACGGACCCCGCACCGCCCTGGCAGTTCCCCGCCATCGTGTCCTGGGCCGGCATGCGCGGCGTGGTCACCCTGGCCGCCGTCCTGACGCTGCCCGATGACCTGGAGCACCGCAACGTGCTGGTCCTGGCGGCCATGGTGGTGGTGGGCGGAACCCTGGTGCTGCAGGGATTCACGCTGCCCGCTTTGGTCAGGGCGCTGGGCGTGCCGGGGCCGGACCGGCGCGAGGACGCCCTGAACCAGGCCTCCCTGATGCAGCGGGCTACTGCAGCAGGGATGGAGCGGCTGGAGCAGCTGCGGCGCGAGAGCGATCCGCCGGAGGTCATGGACATGCTCCGGCGGCGGACCCAGGAACGAGGGCTGGCAGCCTGGGAGCGCCTGGGCAGGCCAACAGCCGAGGCCGCCACCCCCAGCCAGCGCTACGCACAGCTGCGGATGGCCATGCTGGAGGCGGAGCGGGACAAGGTGCTGGAGCTCAGGCGCGGCGGGGACTTTGCCCATGAGGTCCTCAGCGAAGTCCTGGAACGGCTGGATGTCGAGGAGTCCATGCTTGACGCTTCCCTCAACGAGCTCGATTCCGCCGCTGATGGTGCCGGCGGCGAAGGGCTGTCCCAGCCGGGCGGCGTGTGCGACCACCTGACGGCAGCCATGCAGTCACCGCTCCCCGGGAATCCGGCCTGTGCCGGCTGCGAACGGGAGGGCACCAGCCCGGTGCACCTGCGCATGTGCCTGGCCTGCGGGAGCATCGGCTGCTGCGATTCCTCCGCGGGCCGCCACGCCAGCCGCCACTTCAAGGAAACCGGGCACCCTGTCATGCGCAGCGCCGAGCCCGGCGAAGACTGGCGCTGGTGCTACGTGGACGAGCTGCTGGGCTGACAGCGCCCGGCTCAGCGTGCCTTGCGGATCCGGATCGGGCCCTTGGCCGTGGCGGGATCGACGACGGATCCGCCTTGGGTGATGTGCACCTGGCCCGCTTCGACCAAGCGCCTGGCGGCCTGCCGTGCGGGCTCCATGAGGGGGCGCCAGTCGTCGCCGCCTACGGCCCTGGCGGCGTCGGACGGGCAGATGGTGGAGGTCGAAGCCCTGGCGGCCAGGAGTTCCAGGATCTTCGCTTCCAGCTGCCTTTCCACCGCGTTTTGGTCATTCCCGCCGCTGCCCGCCATGCCGGACTCCCAACGTCAAAGGATGCAGTTCAAAAGGTACGCCGCGGGACAGCGCGCTCGTACTGGGGCGGCCAGGCGAGGTCGTAGCCCAGTTCGAACGCGGCACGAAGCCACCAGTGGGGGTCGCGCAGGGCGGCCCGGGCAATGAAGACACCGTCTGCCTGTCCGGTAGCGATGGCATGCTCCGCCTGGCCGGGCGTGGTCACCAGGCCCACCGTTCCGGTGGCGATTCCTGCTTCTTCGCGGATGGCGGCCGAGAAACCGGTCTGGTAGCCCAGGCCCGGCTTTATCTGCTGGTGGGCCACTGCCCCGCCGCTGGAGACGTCCACCAGGTCCACCCCGTGGGCGGCCGCCTCCCGGGCCAGCCGGACTGACGCCGCCTGGTCCACGCCGCCCGGCGCCCAGTCGGTGGCCGAGATCCGGAGCAGCAGCGGCATGGAATCAGGAATCACTGCCCGGACTGCGTCAACCACCGCCCGCATCAGCCGGTTGCGGCCGGCCTCATCCCCGCCCCACTCATCGTCACGCTGGTTGATCAACGGACTCTGGAACTGGTGCAGGAGGTAACCGTGCGCCCCGTGGATTTCCATGGTGTCAAAACCGGTGTCCACCGCACGGACAGCGGCGGCGGCAAAGTCCTCGATGACGCCGTGGATTTGTTCCACGGTCATGGCGGCAGGCGCGGCGTAGCCCTCAAAGGAGGTAGTGGAGGGGCCCACCGTCTCCCATCCGCCCTCGGAGGCCGGAACACTGCCGTGCTTGCCGGAGAACGGCCAGTAAGTGGAGGCTTTTCGGCCGGCGTGGGCCAGCTGCACACCGATTTTGGTGCCGGCGGTGCCGTTCCGGTGGACAAAGGAAATGATCCGCTCCCACGCCGCCGCCTGCTCGTCGTTGTAGAGGCCGGCGTCGCGGGGGCTGATCCGGCCCTCGGCGTTAACTGCCGCGGCCTCGGTGAGGATCATGGCGGCGCCGCCCACGGCAAAGCCGCCCAGGTGGACCAGGTGCCAGTCGTGCGGGACGCCCGGGGCGTCGTCGGGATCGCAGCTGTACTGGCACATGGGCGAAACCCAGCCCCGGTGCTGCAGCTCCATGGACCGCAGTGTCAGCGGCTGGAAAAGTGCCGGCATTAGAACAGCACCCGCGCGAGCCCCTGGCGCGCCTTTGCCACGCGCTCGTCACCGGCGCCCACCACGTCGAAGAGTTCCAACAGCCGCACCCGTGCTGCCTCCCGTTCCGGGCCGAAATTCCTGCCGATGAAGGCAACCAGACGGTTCAATGCGTCCTCCACGTGCCCGCCGGCAACGTCCAGGTCCGCCACGCGGAGCTGCGCGTCCAGGTTGTCCGGCTCATTGGCAGCCAAGGCACGCAGGGCATCACTGTCCTGGGCGGAGACCGACTGCAGCCGGTCCATCAGCTCCACCTGCGCCAGCCCGGCCTTGGCTTCATGGTCCGACGGCATTTCCTTCAGCGCCTGCCGGTAGGCTTCGGCAGCGGCGGCGTAGTCACCGGCTTCGATGGCGTCGAACGCAGCCTGGTGCAGCGGCGGCAGCGGAGCAGGCCCCGGTTCACCGGCTCGGCCTGCATCAAGGCTCCCGGTAACCCCGTTGGCGGCGGCCACCTTGAGCAGCTCGTCGAAGAGACTGCGCACCTGCTGCTCGTCCGCCGCGCCCTGGAAGAGCGGCACCGGCTGCCCTTTGAGTACGGCAACGGCAGTGGGGACGGCCTGCACCTGGAAGGCCTGGGCAAGCTGCGGGAAGGCTTCGATGTCGGCGGCGCCAAGGACCAGGCGTCCGCCGTAGGAGGCCACGAGGCGGTCCAGGGTGTCAAGCATCCTGCCGGACTCCGGCGAGTACGGGGCCCACAGGGCAAACACCACGGGTACCTGCGCGGACAGCTCGACCAGCTGCTGGAAGTTCGCCTCGGTGACGTTGACCCTGAGTTCGGGTCCGCCGGTGGCTCCCTCTGGCTGCGCCCCCTGCGCTCCCGCTGCCGATGAAGGAGCGGAACCGGAGGGAGATTGGCCGGAAGGAGATGCGGGGCGCTTCAGCGAGGAAAGGTCGACGGCGCCGCGCAGGTTAAGCGGGTTGGCAGCGGCAGGAGGGACTGGGCGGGAAGCTGGCGAACTCATGATTCCCACTCTAGCCACTCCGGCCGCTGCCGGTGGTAATACAGTCAACCCCTACTTGAAGCTGGCACCAACCAGGCCGCGGGTGGCGGCAACGAGCTTCATCGGGTCGGTGGATCCTGCCGGCGGCACATAAACCGCCATGGATTCGGCGAAGCTCAGCACCATGCCCGTGGTGGTCTCCTTGCCGCCGGCCAGGGCTGCAGCGTCATCACCAATGCTGAGCTTGTCACCGGCCGCCTTCGGGGTGCCCTCGAAGCCGAAATTGATCCGGCCAAGGACCAGGGCCCCGCCGTCGGAGGTGCGGAACACCACGGTGCTGTCCGGAACCACCTTGTGGGTGAACGAGAAGTTGCCGTTCTCGCCGGACTTCACCACCTCCGCCTGGTAGGACAGGGTGTCGGCGATGTACGGGGAGGACTGGCCTTCGACGAGCTTGTCCTTGAAGGGCGAGTCCGCCGCGGTGAGGCGGTCGGCGAGTCCGGACATCGCTTCCTCACCGCTGTAGAGCAGGCCGGACTTGTCCGACGGGGCAAGGGTGTCCGTTCCTCCGCGGCTGATGGTGGGGAACGTGGTGCCCGGCTGGAGGGGGGTGGTTTCCATCAGCTTGTAGTTTTCGCGCGGCGACTGCTGGACCAGCGTCAGGATCTGCGGAACCACGTTGCCTTCGCCCTGGGTCACCGCCAGCACCGAACGCGGCCAGTCACGGTCGCTGGTGACCACGGTGGTCAGCAGTTTGGTGGAGCGGACGGGCATGCGCGGCGAATAGGAGCCCACCTGAGAGCGGATCTTGTAGTTCTGGGTCCGGATTTCCAGCTCCGGGCCACCGACGCGGCCGGCAAGCTTTGCCGCATCCTTGGCTGCATCCCCTGCATCGACCGCGCTGGAGACCTGCTCCAGGATCCGGCGGAACTGGGCATCGAGCAGCACCGGCAATCCGGCCGCTTCCTTCGCCGGCGATGAGGCACTGCCGGACGGCTGCGGGCTGGGGGTGGCTGCCTGGGCGGCGGTGGCCGAACCGGCCAGCAAGGCCGCTGCCACACCGGCTGCGACCATGGTCACCTTCGAGGAGGACGACGTCGGAGCCTGGGTTTGCGGCGCCGCGTTCTGCGGGCCGGCATCCACTGACTTGGCCTTGCGTGCACGGGCGCGGCCGGCATGGCTGCCGTCGCCGTCGCCTTCACCGTTCTTCCTGCGGGCTGCGAGCAGCGCCAGGACGATGCCGGCCACGATCAGCAGGCTGCCCAGGACCATCAGCGGCACAGCCCAGGGGGTGGACGTGTCGTTCGGGAACGTCATGGATACGGAGGCAGGCGCCGGCTTGGTGCCGTCGGAGGCGAGCAGGAGGGTCCACTCTCCATCGGCCGGCGGTGTCCAGGTGTAGTCAAGTTCGCCGCTGGCGTTCTCGTTGGACACCCACAGGTCCGAGCCGGCGGGGTTGGGGGCGGCAGGTTCGCCGTCGGCGTGGTCCACCTGAAGGGACTTCTCGTCCTCCGAAACCCCCGTGATGGTGTTGTGGGCCGTCTTGCCAACCCAGGCGTCGACGTCGTCAGGCCGGCCTGTTGCCAGCATGAAGTTTCCGTCGCCCTGGATGTTGATCTTGACGGGACCGTCGTGCAGGGTCCGCAGCTTCTGGTCGATGACCGTCAGCGGTGCGGCGGCGGCGTCGGCCGGCACGGAGGCAGTGAACGTCTCGGAGGGAGCCCAGATGGTTCTCTGGCCGATACCGGCCAAAAGTGTCAGGAGGCCGAGCAGCACAAGTGCGGCTGCAGTCTTTAAACGCAAGGGAAACACCTATCATCAGCGGGGGTTTGCCTTCAATAGTAACCTTTCCGTTACCACAGGCCCCTGCCGCGACCTTCCGCCCCGGCCCATGCAGGCGTCCGGGCGGCGGCTTCGGCTCCTGGTGGCAAGCCTGCTGATAGTGTTTGCGATGATCATCACACCGGCCCGCGAAGGCGGTGCCACGCACGGAACAGGCCCCTAGAACCAGTGACTGACAAGACGGATCCGTCCTCGGCGGCAGCCGCAAATTCCGGGGACGCCAGGGGCCCTGTCCCCGCTCCCGTACCGCCTCTCGGCCTCGCAGCAGCAGCACGCCGCGGGGGTTCGGCCGCTGCAGCCCTTGGCCACGTGGTCCGCCGGCTTCGCCAGCCCTTGCCCGGCGCGCAGCCCAGGCTTCGGTTCGAGATGCCGCCGGAATACACCGGACAGGTTCCGGAAATCGACCACGACGGTGACGAGGAGCCGCAGTTCGGCCATCCCGGACCACGGATGTCCCCGCAGCACCCGCTGTACATGGGCTTCATGGGCACGGTGGGCGTGGGACTGGCGCTGCTGGTCTATTGGATCGGTTCCCACACCACGCAGCTGCTGCTGTGGATCGTGGCGGCGCTGTTCATCGCCCTGGGTTTGGAGCCCGTGGTGGGCTGGCTGGAGAACCACAGGATTCCACGGCCGGCCGGCATCCTGGTCTCGGTGGCGGTCCTGATGGGCGCCGTCGTTGGATTCTTCGCCACCCTCATTCCCACCATTGTTGAACAGGTCTCCGAGATTGTGCGGCAGGCGCCGGACTGGGTGCGCAGTTTCATGGATTCTGACCTCTTCCGCAGCCTCGACGACCAGTTCGGCGTGCGCGACCGCATCACCGAGGAACTGAACAAGTTCGTCAACGACCCCGCCGCGATGGGCGGCATTTTCGGCGGCGTGGTGGGCTTTGGATCCACCGTGGCCAACAGCCTCTTCGGGGCCCTGATCGTCCTGGTGCTGAGCCTGTACTTCCTGGCAGCGCTGCCGGCCATGAAGAAGTGGGGCTACCGCCTGGCTCCGCGCTCCCGGCGGAAGCGGGTGGCTGCCCTTTCGGAGGAGATCACGCGCTCGGTGGGAAACTACGTGATCGGCCAGGCGTGCGTGGCCCTGCTCAATGCCACCTTCGCCTTCGTTGTGATGTCCATCGTGGGTATTCCGTTCGCCCTGCTCCTGGCTTTCGTGGTGGTCCTGCTGGCCTTCATCCCCCTGGTGGGCGGGATGATCGCAGGCATCGTGGTGACCCTGGTATCCCTCACCGAAGGCTGGCAGGTGGCGGCCATCTACGCCATCTGCTACTTCGCGTACCTGCAGTTCGAGGCGTACTTCATCTCCCCGCGCATCATGCAGAAGGCCGTTGCCGTGCCCGGTGCGGTGGCGGTGATCTCGGTCATCGCCGGCGGCAGCCTCCTGGGCGTCCTCGGGGCCCTGATCGCCATTCCCACCGCAGCCGCGGTCCTGCTGCTGCTCCGGGAGATCTACATCGTCCGGCAGGACCAGCACTGAGGGTGCCGGGACGCTAGGCTCCGGCAGCCGCCGTCGGCCCGTCCCATTCCTTTGGCAACTCCGCTCCGGCGTGATCGGGACTGACCTGGGCCACGATGTCGTTCAGGGCCCGCGCCGCGTACTTCTCCCCCACCCACAGGTGCTTGGCCCCCGCCACGCCCAACACCCGGGCCTGCGGGACCACGCTGAAGCGGGCGGCCGCCTCCGCAGGCTGCAGGAAGTCGTCGTGCTCCGGCACCAGGACGGTGAGCGGCTTGCCGGACTCCGCCCACAGCTGCAGGTGCTTGTCCGTGGCACGGTGCAGCGGGGGCGACAGCAGCACCGCGCCCTCGATCTGCGGGGCCACCGGCTCGACGGCACCGTACATCAGCGCCAGCTCGGTGCCAAAGGACCACCCCACGAGCCAGCGGTTGGGCAGGTCCCGTTCGACCGCGAAACGGACGGCTGCCTCCACGTCATACCGCTCGCCGATCCCCTCCTCGAAAGCGCCGCTGCTGGTGCCGCGGGGAGAGGAGGTACCGCGGGTGTTGAAGCGCAGCACCGCGATGCCGGCCAACGCCGGCAGCCGGTAGGAAGCCTTGCGGAAGACGTGGGAATCCATGAAGCCGCCGTGCGTCGGCAACGGGTGGAGCGTGATCAGCGTGGCCCTGACCGGACCCGACTCCGGCAGTGCGAGCTCGCCCACCAGCGTGTGGCCGTCCTCCGTCTGCAGCTCGACATTTTCGCGCCGCGCCGGCAGGACGGTGGAGGCACGGATGGGAGCGGGGCCATGGCCCTCGGAGAACTGGTACGACGCCGGATCAAAAGTCATGCCTGCCAGCTTAGCGACAGTGGGGGCATCCTTCGTTCCTCACCGGTACCCGCAACCGGCGCCCGGTCAGCGGTAGCGGTAGCTGCGCGTCTGCCAGCAGTTGGTGTGCCAGTGCCGGCGCTCGGCAAGGCCCACGGCGGCACCAAAGAGGTGGTCGTCCTGCCACACCACAAGGTGGGCAACTCCCGGCAGCACCGCGGTGGAGCACTCCGGGCAGATGTAGGTCTTTTCCGCGTTTTTGGCCGTCATGGTGCGGACCATCCATTCACCGTCAGGGGCGCTTTCCCGGCGGGCGATTCCGGCGCGGGCACGTTCCAGGTCCAGTTCGGGAACGTCCCCGCTCCTTTTCCGCCCGGCGCCATGGCCGGAGACGGCGCCCCTTCCGGAAGCGGGACGGCGGGGACGGTTGGAGCGCGGCATGTATCCATTCTGCCCCAGCTTGGCCACCGACCCGGCCCTCCCCTGATGCCCCGCAGCCCGGTGCCGTGCCGCCGTCGGACGCAGCCTGCCGGGGCCCACGCGATAGTCTGTACGGCGTGCGACTCGTCATAGCCCATTGCTCCGTTGATTACGTTGGCCGGCTCAAAGCCCATCTCCCCCTCGCCACCCGGCTGCTGCTGGTCAAGGCGGACGGCTCCGTACTGGTGCATTCCGACGGCGGTTCCTACAAGCCGCTGAACTGGATGAGCCCCCCGGCAACGCTGCGGGTTTCGTCGCCCGACGAGGTGGACCTGGAACTCGGGGTGATGGAGCAGTGGACCGTGCAGTCGGCCAAGACCGACGACCGGCTCATCATCAACATCCACGAGAAGATCAGCGAGTCCTCTCATGACCTGGGCGTGGACCCCGGCCTGATCAAGGACGGCGTGGAAGCCGACCTGCAGCGGCTGCTCGCCGAGCAGATTGAAACGCTGGGCCAGGGCTACTCACTGATCAGGCGCGAATACTTCACTGCGATTGGTCCCGTGGACATCCTGGCCCGGGACGCGGATGGCGCCACGGTGGCGATTGAACTCAAGCGACGGGGCGACATCGACGGCGTGGAACAGCTGACCAGGTATCTGGAACTGCTCAACCGCGACCCCCTGCTGGCACCGGTACGGGGCATTTTCGCCGCCCAGCAGATCAAGCCGCAGGCAAAGGTGCTGGCCAACGACCGCGGGATCGACTGCGTGACCCTCGACTACGACGCCATGCGCGGAGTGGACGACAGCGAATCGCGGCTCTTCTAGGTTTATCCTTTGTTGCTTAAGGCACCTAATTAGTGCGTTTCCAGGCTTCCCTTCTGCGTCACCTGGTTTTTACCTAATTTTTGTTCTTTTTGCTGTCCGGGCCGTTGACCTGCGGGAACTGGCATGAAATTCTTATCTCAGTCTTTGTGTAGGTGTTTTTTCATGCTCGCAAGACATGTTGCGAGCGTGAAGCTCCTGCAGCGCCGGACCCCTTACCGGGCAAGGCAATCCAGGATTCTTCTCGCGGAGTGACCAAGGGCGGCACGAGGTGTGCCGGTCTTAAAAAGTTCCACAAATGAGGAGAAATAAATGGCACAGGGAACCGTCAAGTGGTTCAACGCTGAAAAGGGCTTCGGCTTCATCACCCCGGACGACTCCGATGGCGATGTCTTCGTTCACTACTCCGAAATCCAGACCGGCGGTTTCAAGACCCTCGACGAGAACCAGCGCGTTCAGTTCGAAATCGGCCAGGGCGCCAAGGGCCCCCAGGCTACCGGCGTAACTGTCGTCTAAGTCAAAACCGCCCGGCTGCTTTTGGCAGCTGTCAGCGACAAATGGTCCCCGGCAATTTTGCCGGGGACCATTTGTTTTGGTCTGATTTCAGCAACGGAAATACCCTTTACTGTGCCGCGCTCCAGTTTGGGGTACGCGGCTGCTGTGGACCGGCTCAGGTCACCAATTTGCGGACCAGCCGCGCACCCTGGGCCAGGGATAGGCCGGGGAGGTAGGCGCGGGTGAGCGCCCGGCCGATAGCGGGCAGGTGCAGCGGGTCCTGGTAGTACAGGTAAAGCGCCCTGTACTCCGGCTTGAACCGGGACTTGAAGGCCGCCAGGGAGCGGAACCCGTAGACCGGCTCGAGCGCGTGGCCCACCAGGTCCAGGATCCTGACCAGGTTCTGCGCGCCCTCGTCCGCGGCCGCGGCCTCCTCTGGGCTTTCGTCCCCGGTTCCCGCATCCTCCGGAGCCGCTCCCCCCTCCGGCCCGACGTCGGGACGGCTTGCCAGCGGTGAGCCGGACAGGGAGATCACATCCACGGAATCACGCAGCTCCAGGACGGCGGAGGCGATCAGGAATTCCATCACCCCCGGGAAGCCTTCGCTGCCCCGGCGCATGACGTCCAGTGTCCGGCTGACCAGCCGCCCGCCGTCGTACACCGGCAGCCAGCTGGTCACGCCATGGACCACGCCGTTTCCGTCCACCGCCAGGCAGCAGAGGACTTCGTCGTCATCGAGCTCGTCCACACCGCCGAGCGTAAAGCCCATCTCAGGAACAGATTTGCCGGCAGCCCACTCCTCGGACACTTCATTCAGCCGCAACCGCAGCGCCGGCGGCAGCGAGTGGTAGGAACCCCAGACCGCATGGACCCCCAGCTTGGCGGCGCGGTTCAGGGCAGTCCGGACGTTTTGCCATTCCTTGCCCTTGAACTCAAGCTCATCCAGTGCCAGCCGGGTCTCCTGGGCCACGGCCACCCGGGAAAAGCCGCGCTCCCTCAGTACCGGCCACATGGTGTCGTCGCAGGAGTACAGCGCAGGTACCAGGGCCTGGCTGCGGCAATAGTCCAGGAACCCTTCCGTGACCCGCTGTTCGGCCCTGCGGTCGCCGATCGCTCCACCCAGGGTCAGCGCCACCGTCCCGTGCTGCTGAAAGGCCATGGCGCCGGCACCATCGGGGCTGAACCAGTACGTGTTGGGCTCCCAGAGCGCCATCCATGACAGCGGCCCCCCGCCCTGGTGCAGCAGGTACCGGGCACGGTCCCGGTCCTGCCGTCCGAAGTTGAGGCCGTGATGCCGGCCCACCAGGACCCACCACACGGCCACCAGTGCTACGAGCCAGAACACCGGACCCGAGTACGCGAACAACAGGGCTTCGGCGCTGTCCTGTTCCGGGAAGACCCGGCGGAAATGCTGCGGGATCGGCACCGGAACATACTGGCGGGCCAACTCGGCGAAAAGGCCCAGCAGACCGCCGTCGCGGGCCAGTCCGCCGGACCAGAACCAGGCCACGGTATAGGAGCTGGCCAGGGCAAGCCACGTTCCGCAGACCACGGCAGCGAGGGCGCGCCGGGCGCCGGGACGGGTTTGCACCCGGAACTGCCGCCGGTTCAGCCACAGGATTACCGCCAGCAGCAGCGGGACAACCACCAGGGGAAGCACATGAGCAAAGGCCGAGGACAGTGGCGTGGCATGCGTGCCCTGGAGGCGGGACGGGACAAGGGCGAACAGGGCAAGGTAGACCGCGGCCAGGGCAGTCACAGCCAACTGGATGGCCAGGGCGATGTTGAGGGCCAGCCGGCGGCCGCGGCGCATGCCGTCCGCGCAGATCAGCAGCAGGATGACCGGCACCACGGCCAGAGCCAGGCCGAACGGCCCGGCGAATCCTGCCCTGCCCGTTTCCAGGCAGGACGCATCGACCGTGGCACCGCAGTTGAACACCAGCTGGCTGAGGGTGGGCATCGGGCTGAGCACGACGTCGCGCAGCAGGGCCAGCGGGCCGGTCGGGGCCCGCGTAATGCCGGTCAGGATGGGACCCACGGCAAAGACTGCAACGGTGAGCGCCAGCAGGTTCCTGGTCTCGCGGCCCGTGGACCGGTGGCGATGGAGGCGCCCCTGGTCCCCCTGGATCCACCACCCTGCCAGGAGGCCAAGGAGCGCCCCGATGAGGCCGATGACAGTCTCTGCATGCCCTACGTAAAGAACCAGCAGGAGCGAGATCGTCAGCACCACGGTGCGGAGCCGGCGCTGCCAGAGCAGGGTGATACGGGCGCTGGCGGCCAGGCCTGCGGTCAACACCGGGGCATAGGGGCCAATGAGGTTGTCATCCATCATGGCGTCCAGCCAGCCGTCGCCCACGTAGCCTGCCAGCTGGGTCACCAGGAGGAACACGGTAACGGCCGCGAACTGGCCGCCGAAGAAAAGGCCGACGGCGGCACGCCGTCCCAGCCGGCGCTCGGCCAGTCCCAGCAGCATGACCATCATCAGCGACGCCGCGAGGTAGGCCAGCGGGTTCGTGGCGAAGAAGAGGCTGGTAAACATTGACCACCACTTCCCGTCCCGCAGGCCGGGACCGCTGACGGAGGCAAGGCCCAGGAGCCGCTCCGGCGGCCCGTCCAGGAAGCTTCCGGTCAGGGCGGCGGCGGCCAGGAAGACAACCACCACCCCCAGGGTGAAGGGCATGGACTTCAGGGTGTGCAGGGCTTGCTGGACTGCGGGGCGTCCGACGGCGGTCCACATCAGGGCGGCCGTGCGGTTCGGGTTTTTGGTGGTTACCACTTCAGCCCCCACTGGCTCCCGAGGAACTGGAGCGCATCGGAAAAGCGCTTGGACGAGGTATCCCAGGAGTGGCCGGTGTGTTCCACCACGTGTGCCTGCACGGTGAAGCCGGCGTTCTCTGCTGCGGCAGCAAGCGTGCGGAGGTTGGCCACGAACTCCGGATCGTTCTGGCCGGCGGTGAGGTACATGCCGTGGGAGTCGAACCGTTGGTTTTTCATGATCTCCAGGGGGGTCTGCCTGGTGAATTCCTCAGGGTTTCCAGGGAACGACGCGTCGATGGTTTTCTGCCGTTCCTTGGCTATGGCCGGTTCCGCCTCGCTGGAGAATGCCAGGACGTCTGCATAGATATCCGGATGCCTCGTCCCCATTTGGACCGCGCAGGTGCCGCCGAAGGAGAAGCCCCCGATGGCCCAGTGGCTGTGGTTGGCGTCCACCGCGAGGCTGGCACTGATCCACTGCGGCACATCCTGGGACAGGTAGGTGTCGGCTTTGGCGATGCGGCTGTCCATGCACATGGTGTTGGCCGACTGTGATCCATTGGGGTCCGGGATGACCACCACCGGGGACACTCCGCCGTGTGCAGCGGCAAATGAATCCATATGGCCGCGGATCGCGCCGCCGGTGAGCCAGTCGGCAGGACCGCCGGGCTGGCCCGCCACCAGGACGAGCACCGGCAGGGCGGGCCGGTTGGCTGCAAAGTAGGCCGGGGGAAGGTAGATGTAGGCTTCGCGGGTGTTCATCCCGGACGCTGGTCCGGGGATCGCTGACTTGCGCAGCTCGCCTCCGGGGGGCAACTCCCCCGCCGGTTTCCAGCCCTGGAGCGGTACGCCGTCGGATTCCCCGGCGTGGCGCATGAGGTCCTGCTCAAGCGACGGTATCCGGGCCATGGCCGTGCCCAGCAGGTCGCTGATGGTCCGGTTGAGGCCAAAGTAGGCGTTGATCTGGATGGCGGACAGCAGCACCACCAGCAGCGCGGCGAGGATCCCTCCCCCGCGCCCGCCCCAACTGGTCCTGGGCATCCGGAGCAGGCCCAGGAGTATGGCTGCCACTCCAGGCACCAGCCACAGCAGTACGGGGTCCGGCAGGTCCTCGGGAAAGACGGTGAAAATGTTGATAAGCGCCCAGTGGACTGTGCCCACCAGAGCAAAGGCGGCTGCAGCGGCTGCGAGGATACGGACTGCCCATGCCCGGGCCCGGTGGACCGGAACTGTGGCGGCGCGCCAAGGGGGCACCAGGAGGTAGGCTGCGCCGCCCATTCCCAGTACCAGCACGGTTCCATACAGTGGACCGTCGGTGAGCCGGATGTCTAAGAGCCAGTCCACGTTGGCTAGCGCCAGGTCCCCACGCCTATGACCGGGCCTGCTTCCAGCCAGGATGAAAGACCGGTGTAGGCGTCGAACTTCATGGCGAGGCGCAGGTCCTGCCCTTCGTAGCGGAGTTCGACGATCACCACGTCCGGCTGGACCTTCACCGCCTCAGCTTCCGTGGGCTTGCGGCGGCCCAGCAGTTCCAGCGAACTGCGTCTAAAGGTGTACTTGGGGCGGACACTCAAGGAGATGAGCCTGAACCATTCAAGGTCGTTGTCCTGATAACGACAAACCCCCATCTGCCAGCTGTTTCCAGCTACGCAAATGGAGGCGTCCACCGTGCCGAGGGCGCGCCGCAGGTTGAAGCGGCGCACCCCCGAAAGGCACAGTGCAAGAATCAGCAATCCGAAAGCGATTGCCAGTGCGATGAACGAAATACCCGGTGCGTCCATCAAGGTCGTGCTAGCGGATCCCAGCGGTAGCCGAGCCGCCCAACTGGGCGTTGTCAGCAACGATCACCACGCGGTTGTTGTCGACGGAGAAGAACCCGCCGTCGACGTCCACCGCGATACGGTCCCCGGACACCGGCTGGATGGCCAGTTCACCCTCGGCCAGGATCGCCAGCAGGGGCGAGTGGCCGGGCAGGATTCCGATTTCACCATCGCTGGTGCGGGCCTTGACCATCTTGGCCGCTCCGGACCACACGAAGTGGTCCGCTGCGACAATCTCAACCTCAAGCTCAGCCATATTACTTGGTCTGTTCCTGGATCTTGGCCCACTGGCGCTCAACGTCATCGAGGCCACCGACGTTGAAGAACGCCTGCTCCGCGATGTGGTCGAGTTCGCCGTCGCAGATGGCCGCGAAGCCTTCGACGGTGTCCTTGATGGAAACCGTGGAGCCCTCCACGCCGGTGAACTGCTTGGCGGTGTAGGTGTTCTGCGAGAGGAACTGCTGGATGCGGCGTGCACGCGACACGACGATCTTGTCTTCCTCGGAGAGCTCATCAACGCCAAGGATGGCGATGATGTCCTGGAGTTCCTTGTTCTTCTGCAGGATCTGCTTCACACGGACGGCAGTGTTGTAGTGGTCCCTGCCGATGTACTGCGGGTCCAGGATGCGGGAGGTGGACGTCAGCGGGTCAACGGCCGGGTACAGGCCACGGGAGGCAATTTCACGGGACAGTTCCGTGGTTGCATCCAGGTGCGCGAACGTGGTGGCCGGAGCCGGGTCGGTGTAGTCATCTGCGGGAACGTAGATGGCCTGCATCGAGGTGATCGAGTGGCCCTTGGTGGAGGTGATGCGCTCCTGCAGGAGGCCCATTTCGTCTGCCAGGTTGGGCTGGTAGCCCACTGCCGAAGGCATGCGGCCGAGGAGGGTGGAGACCTCGGAGCCTGCCTGCGTGAAGCGGAAGATGTTGTCGATGAAGAGCAACACGTCCTGGTTCTGCACATCGCGGAAGTACTCCGCCATGGTCAGCGCGGACAGGGCCACGCGAAGCCGCGTTCCCGGCGGCTCGTCCATCTGGCCGAAGACAAGGGCGGTGTCCTTGAGGACGCCTGCCTCTTCCATTTCCACCCAGAGGTCGTTGCCCTCACGGGTACGCTCGCCAACACCGGCGAAGACGGAAGTACCACCGAAGTTGCGGGCAACACGGGTGATCATTTCCTGGATCAGAACGGTCTTGCCCACGCCGGCGCCGCCGAACAGGCCGATCTTTCCACCCTTGATGTACGGGGTGAGGAGGTCGATGACCTTGATGCCGGTCTCGAGCATCTCGGTGGAGCCCTCGAGCGAGGCGAAGCTGGGGGCCTTGCGGTGGATCGGCCAGCGTTCGCTGATTTCCAGCTCGGACTCGGTCACGTCCAGGGGCTGGCCCAGGACGTTGAAGATGTGGCCCTTGACGCCGTCGCCAACGGGAACGGAGATCGGGGTACCGGTGTCGATGACGCCGGTGCCGCGGACCAGGCCGTCAGTTGCCTGCAGCGAGATGGCACGGATGAGGTTGTCGCCGAGGTGCAGCGCAACTTCGAAGGTGATGGTCTTGGTCTCACCGTTGAGAGTGATCTCGGTGGTAAGGGCGTTATAGATCGACGGGATTGCGTCAGCCGGGAATTCGACGTCGACAACCGGGCCGATTACGCGCGCAATACGGCCGGTTGCACCGGACGTTGCGGCTACGTGTTCGGTAGCAGTGGCAGTCATCTCTCTCACTTCATTCAGTAGATGGCGTGGGGTTAAGTCTATCTGTGGTGGTGCTGGTTCCGCGGAACCGAGGGGCCGGAGGCTACGACGCGAGGGCGTCGGCACCTGCAACAATCTCGGAGAGCTCCTGCGTAATTTCGGCCTGGCGGGCCGTGTTGCGCAGGCGCGTGTACTTCTTGATCAGGTCGGTTGCGTTGTCGCCTGCGGACTTCATCGCCCGCTGGCGGGCGGCAAGCTCGGACGCCGCCGCCTGCAGCATGGCTGCGAAGATACGGGATTCGATGTAGCGCGGCAGCAGGGCGTCAAGGACGCGCTCCGTTTCCGGCTCGAACTCGTACAGCGGCAGCAGGTCCGATTCGGACGCCGCCTGCTCTTCCACTACTTCAAGCGGGAGCAGGCGGATGACCGTCGGTTCCTGGGTGACCATGGACTTGAAGCGGGTGTAGACAACGTGGATTTCATCCACGCCGCCCTCTTCGAAGTCGGTTGCGAACTCTGCCAGCAGCGCTTCGCCGATTTCACGGGCGGTCGCGAACTCCGGAGCATCGGTTCCGCCGGTCCAGACCCGCGCGTACTCGCGGTTCCTGAATTCGAAGTAGGCCTGGGCCTTCCGGCCCACGAGGTAGGTCTTGACTTCCTTGCCTTCAGCGTGGAGCAGCTCGAAGAGACCTTCCGCCTGCTTAAGCACACCGGCGGAGTATGAACCTGCCAGGCCGCGGTCCGAGGTAATTACCAGGACGGCGGCACGGCGGATCTGTTCCGGCTCAGTGGTCAGCGGGTGGTCGATTTCGCTTTGGCTGGCGACAGCAGAAACGGCGCGCGTGATCGCGTTCGCGTAAGGCAGTGAAGCTGCTACGCGCGCACGGGCCTTCCCGATGCGCGAGGTAGCGATCAGTTCCATCGCCTTGAAGATCTTGCGCATCGACGTGGTCGAGCTGATCTTCTGGCGGTAGACCCGGATCTGGGCTCCCATACTTATCCTTTCCTAACATTCCGTAGCCGGGTGTGCCGGACCCTTAGGCCCGGCACACCCGGCGAAGCGGAACTAGCGCTTCTGCTTGACGATCTTTTCCTGGTCGACTTCGCCCTCGGAGATAGCGTCATGCTCCTCGTGGCCGGCGCCTACCAGGTGGTTGTCACCCTCGCCGAAGAAGCCCTTCTTGAAGTCCACGATCGAGGACTTCAAGGCGGCAACGGTGTCATCATCCAGCACGTTGGTCTGGGCCAGCGTGGTCAGGATCGAGGACTTGTGGCGCAGGTGCTCCAGGAACTCGGCCTCGAAGCGGCTGATGTCCTCCACGGGAACGTCATCCAGGTAACCGTTGGTGCCGGCCCAGATGGAGACGACCTGGTCTTCGACCGGGAACGGCGAGTACTGGCCCTGCTTGAGCAGTTCCATCAGGCGGGCACCACGCGTCAGCTGCTGGCGGGACGCAGCATCCAGGTCGGACGCGAACATCGCGAACGCCTGCATGTCGCGGTACTGGGCCAGGTCCAGCTTCAAGGTACCGGAGACCTTCTTCATGGACTTCACCTGGGCTGCACCGCCAACACGGGACACCGAGACACCCACGTCAACAGCGGGACGCTGGTTGGCGTTGAAGAGGTCGGACTGGAGGAAGATCTGGCCGTCGGTGATGGAGATGACGTTGGTCGGGATGTAGGCGGACACGTCGTTCGCCTTGGTCTCGATCAACGGCAGGCCCGTCATGGAACCGGCACCGAGTTCGTCGGAGAGCTTGGCGCAACGCTCCAGCAGGCGGGAGTGCAGGTAGAAGACGTCGCCCGGGTACGCTTCACGTCCCGGCGGGCGGCGAAGCAGCAGCGACACGGCGCGGTATGCCTCGGCCTGCTTGGACAGGTCATCGAACACGATCAGGACGTGCTTGCCGCCGTACATCCAGTGCTGGCCAATGGCCGATCCTGCGTACGGTGCAAGGTACTTGAAGCCAGCGGGGTCGGACGCGGGAGAGGCCACGATGGTGGTGTACTCCAGCGCGCCGTTGTCCTCAAGGGTCTGGCGGATAGCGGCGATGGTGGACGCCTTCTGGCCGATGGCGACGTAGATGCAGCGGACCTGCTTGGTCACATCGCCCGAAGCCCAGTTGGCCTTCTGGTTGATGATGGTGTCGATCGCGATGGCGGACTTGCCGGTCTGGCGGTCGCCGATGATCAGCTGGCGCTGGCCGCGGCCAATCGGGATCATCGCGTCGATGGCCTTCAGGCCGGTCTGCATCGGTTCGTGGACCGACTTGCGCTGGGTCACGCCAGGCGCCTGGAGTTCCAGGGCACGGGTGGTCTCGGCCTTGATCTCGCCCAGGTCGTCCATGGGCTGGCCCAGGGGGTCAACCACGCGGCCGAGGAAGGCGTCGCCAACCGGAACGGACAGAACCTGTCCGGTGCGGTGCACTTCCTGGCCTTCTTCGATGCCTTGGAAATCACCAAGGATAATGACGCCGATCTCGCGGACGTCAAGGTTCTGGGCCAGGCCCAGCGTGCCGTCTTCGAAGCGAAGAAGCTCGTTCGCCATGACCGAGGGAAGGCCCTCAACACGGGCGATGCCGTCACCTGCGGTCGTTACGCGGCCAACCTCTACGCGCTCTGCGTTTCCGGGTTCGTAGGACGCCGCGAACTCGTTCAACGCAATACGGACGTCGTCGGCGTTGATGGTCAATTCGGCCATCTGCAGTCCCTGCTCTCCTGTTTGTGATCACCGCAAACGGTGACCGGGGTTTCTATCAGTTTTGTTGTGCTTGTCCGGCTAGCCGGCCAGCTGGCGTTGCAGTTCGCCCAGCCGGGTGAGGACGGAAGCGTCGAGCACTTCGTCACCCACCTGGACGCGGATTCCGCCAATGAGCGACGGGTCAACGTTGACGTTGACCTTCAGTTCCCGCCCGTACAGGGCATTCAGTCCCGCCTGGAGGCGTGACTGCTGCGTCTGCGACAAGGGGCGGGTTACGCTGACCGTTGCAATCCAGCGCTGCTGCCGCTTGGCCGCCAATTCGGCGAACCGTTCCACAAGCCGGGTGGGCTTGATTCCGCGTGGCTGGCTGACTGCCTGCGTAATGAGGACTCTGGCTTCCTCACTGACGCCCGGCACCAGCTTCCCGGCAAGGGCAGACTTGGCTGCTGAGCTTGCCTGCGGTTCGGACAGAGCACGTTGTACCTCATGGTTGGAGGCAACAGCCTGGTTGAAGGAAAACAAATCGTTTTCCAGCTCTTCCAGGCCAGTGATTCCGGAGGCAGAAACGGCCGACTTGTTTTCAGCAACGGAAATGACCACCGTTGCGGCAAGAGTCTCGAGTGCATCGCCGATGTCCCGCGCCGATGCCCAGCGTGTGCTGGCCAGCCCGCCCGCGATCTCAGCAGCATCAGCGGAGACTTTTCCGCCAACCAGCTGCCTTACCAGCGCCGACTTTTCGTCACCGCTGCGGGAGGGGTCGGTCAGGGCCCGGCGCAAGCCAGCCGAGCTGTCCACCATTCCCAGAATTCCGAAGAGTTCCTTTGCCAGCTGCAGCGACGCCGTGGGAAGCTTTGCTTCCAAAGCGGCAAGGGCTGTTGCCAGCGATTCGCTCGATACGCCTGCCATTACTTAGCTGCACCTGCGTTCTGGGACTCCAGATCTGCCAGGAAGCGGTCCACTACCCGTGCTGCGCGTGCGTCGTCGTCGAGGGACTCGCCCACGATGCGGCCGGCAAGGGTGGTGGCCAGGGTGCCAACCTCGGAGCGCAGCGACACAACGGCCGCCTGGCGCTCGGATTCGATCTGCGCGTGGGCCTGTGCGGTGATGCGGGCAGACTCGGCTGCCGCCTTCTCCTTGAGATCCGCGAGGATCTGGGCACCTTCGGCACGGGCTTCCTCACGGATGCGGTTGGCTTCGGTGCGGGCGTCGGTCAGCTGCTGCTTGTACTCTTCGAGTGCAGCAGACGCCTCAGCCTGGGCCTTTTCAGCCTTGGCGATACCGCCTTCGATTGCCTCGGCACGCTCTGCAAAGGTCTTCTCGAACATCGGGACAACGTATTTGACCGCGATGAAGAAGAGGATGGCAAAGCCCACAAAGACAACCAGCATTTCCCAGCCATTGGGAACAAGGGGGTTGACGTCGCCTTCAGCGGCGGCTGAGATGATCAGCTGATGCATATTTCACCCGTCCTTATCTACTCGGTTCTGAATGTTCGCTGAGGTTCTAAAGGTTTACTTGAGAACGAAAGCGAAGACCAGGCCCAGGATGGCGAGTGCTTCGGTCAGCGCCAGGCCAAGGAATGCGATCGGCTGCAGGACGCGCTGGGCTTCCGGCTGGCGTGCAACGCCGTTGATGTAGGCAGCGAACACGAGACCCACACCGATACCACCGCCGATAGCCGAGAGGCCATAGCCGATGAGGTTGAGGGAGCCGTTGATGGAGCCTTCCATTTTTTTTCCTTTCAAGATGCCACTTGTGTGGCAGGTTGTTTGGGTTGCTTCATCCCCGCGAGGGGAAGACTGTGGTGTGCCGGGAGGAGCCCCCGGCGTGGTGCCTAGTGGCTGTCGGCGTGGAGCGCGCCTTCGATGTAGATCGCGGTCAGCAGCGTGAAGACGTAGGCCTGCAGGACCATGATCAGGGCTTCGAGCATGTACATGGCGATGGCACCGGCCAGGACCAGGAGCGAGGTGCCCTTCAGCAGGAGGTTCTCCTGCATGATGAGGTACTCGATGCCGGATCCGGCGATCATCACGATCAGGTGGCCGGCGAGCATGGTGGCGAACAGACGGAGGCTGTGCGTGACGGGCCGGACAACGAAGTTGGAGATGATCTCGATGGGAATGACGATCGGCAGGATGTACCACGGGACGCCCGACGGGACGGTGGCCAGCTTGAAGTAGCGCAGTCCGTTCTTTTTGACGCCGATGGCGATCCAGGTGATGTACACCAGGCCGGCCAGCACGTACGCTCCACCCACGTGCGAGAACGTGGGGAGCTGGAACACCGGAATGGCGCCGTAGATGTTGTTGACCAGGATGAAGAAGAACAGGCTGAAGAGCAGGGGGACGTACTTGATGAAGTCCCTGCCGCCAATGATGTCCTTGGCGATGCCGTTGCGGACGAAGCCGTAGGCTGCTTCGCCGGCGAACTGGAGCTTGCCGGGTACCAGCTGCTGCTTGCGTGCGGCCAGCACGAAGAAGACGGCGATAAAGACGACAGAGAGGAGGACCAGCAGCATCTGCTTGGAGAATCCTTCTGCGGCACCCCACGGCAGGATTGCCGGCAAATGCATTTCGTTAATACCAGGAGGAGTGAACTCTCCTGAATCTTGGGCCGGGAGCGCAAGCGCGATCAACGCGTTTCCTCTCTGCAGTGTCCATCATTGGGCGTTGGGCGGGGTCCGGCAGCCTGACAGCCTGCTGTTCCCCCTGTGAAATTATTTGGCATTATCTTTTCCGTCCTGGGACGGTGCGCTGGGAGCATGGCGCTCATCAGCATTTTTGCGGGAACTGGTGAGGCCGTGCATGTGGGAAAGGTAGAAACCTCCGACGGCTCCAAGCAGAGCGCCTGCGAGCACAATCCAGCGCGTTCCCCACAGATAATCCAGTCCCCACCCTATCAAACTCCAGACGATGATTCCGCCAATGATGTAGCTGAATACAGCCATTCCAGCGTTGTAGCCACCATCGGTCGGAGCGTCGGAAGCAGCAGGTGCGGAGCCATTGGATCCGCGTGTGCCGTGCGCGGCGCCGGCGGGCTTCTTCCGGTCACGCATCGGTTGCTCCCTTGTCTTCTGGATCGTTGTAGATCTGGAGGCGGGCCCGGCTGAAGCCGTGGATCTCCGCAGCCTGCCAGAGGATAACGGCAACCACCGCGCCGATGATGAACCATCGGCCGTGAAGCCATTCCGGTGCACCGATGGCGAACAGGACCACGGCAAAACCCACCACCTTGATGAAGTAGGTGGCGACGAACATGCCGATTGCCCCGGAGGGGTTGCTGCGCCCCACGAAGTGCCCCACCAACAGGCTGATGCCAAAGAACAGCATCACCAGCAGGCCGCCGAGGACACTCGATACGGCCCCGGTGGGTCCGTTAAGGAGTGCGGCGGGGATGGCACACAGCACAAGTCCCGCCGCCGCGGCAATCGAACTGCGCTTGAGCAGGTTCAGCCAGAGAGAAGGCGTGGGACCGGAGGCGCCAACTGGACCATTGCCGGAGGCAGGTCCGGACTCGGCGTTGGAGGTCATTCGATCCCAATCGTCGGCACCACGTGGCGGATCACCAGGAGGCAGGGGGTGGAGTGGCAGCTTGGGCTGCCCCTAAATTCTACACGAGATAGAAATAATTCAGAACCGGTGTTAGGCCGCCGTTTCCCCGTTGCCGCGGGACAAATACGGCCAGGCCGTGACCAGTCCCATGACCAGCGTCGCAAAGATGTCGACGGCGAGCACGATGTGCCAGGGGAAGATTGCGAACGCCAGGCCGCCGAAAGAGAGCACCGCAGTCCAGAGGTA
Organism: Pseudarthrobacter defluvii; assembly: GCF_030816725.1. Lineage (NCBI taxonomy): Bacteria > Bacillati > Actinomycetota > Actinomycetes > Micrococcales > Micrococcaceae > Pseudarthrobacter > Pseudarthrobacter defluvii. Next base: position 1,495,614 of record NZ_JAUSYG010000001.1, on the reverse strand, counting down.
CATCAGGATCACCGCGGTGCGGTGAGAGTAGCCGATATCCAGCAGTTTGTGGTGCAGGTGGCCGCGGTCCGCGGACCAGGGGGAACGCCCGCGCGCCGTCCTGCGGACCACGGCAAGGCCCAGGTCCAGCAGCGGAAGGAAGAGGACGGCGAACGGAAGCAGGATGGGGATCACGGTGGAGATACCGTTGGCGCGGTCGTAGAGGCCCGAGCTGATCTGTCCCGTGGACACCACGCCGGCCGAAGCCATGAGCAGCCCGATCAGCATGGCGCCGGAATCACCCATGAAGATCTTGGAGGGAAACCAGTTGTGCGGCAGGAAGCCCAGGCACCCTCCCACCAGCACCGCCGTGATGAGGGTCGCCAGGTCCGAGTAGTCCAGCAGCACCGCGTTCCGGTGCACCCAGTAGGCGGTAAAGAAGAATGCCGTGCCGCCGATGATCGCCACCCCCGCGGCGAGGCCGTCCAGTCCGTCAATGAAATTGAAGGCATTCATGGTGGTCACGATCAGCCCGGCCGTCAGCACCACCCGAAGCGTTTCGTTCTGCAGGTAGATGGGCTCTGGAACCCAGGGGACGATGGTCATCTGGACCCCCCACATGGCCACCGTCAGTCCGGCCAGGCTTTGCCCAATCAGCTTGACCCACCACCGGATGTCCAGCAGGTCGTCCGCCACGCCCACCAGGACAATCACGGCCGCGCCGGCAAGGACGCCCCAGGGCGAGAAGTTGTTCCGGTAGATGTCCTTGACGAAGAACGACTGGCTGGCAATGACCAGCGCCACCATGACGCCCAGGAAGATCGCCACGCCACCCAGCCTGGAGACGGGGATGGAGTGCATGTCCCGGCTGCGGATGGGCAGGTGCAGCTCGAGCCTGTGGCCCACCACCCGGGCTCCCCACGTGGCAGCGTAGGACACCAGGGCAGCAGTCAGCCCCATGAGCAGGTACATGATCATGGGGCGGGCACCGTTTCAGGAGTGGTGTCGAAGCCGTTTTGCTGCACCGGCAGCCGGTCCTTGGTGGAAGGGCTCACTGGCCGGGAATCTGTTCTTCGATAAATGAAACTTCTCCGTCGCCGAGCGCGCAGCAGGCAGTGCGCCAGACTTACGCGCAGCGCCTTACAGGGCTGTATTACAGTGGACTCTAGTCAAAGATACTAGTGCCACCGGCACCATGGCTCCGCGCCACACGGGCGCACAACGGGTGGGGAACTCCCTGGCGGCCATGCTGAAAGGACCCCCATGACCCCCCGCATTGCGGTTGCCGCCGTGACGTTCGACCGGCCCAAGGAACTCTCCGTCCTGCTGGATTCGATCAATGCACAGAGCCGGCAGGTGGACACGATCTGCCTGGTGGACAGCGGCACCACACCGGCCGCGGAGGTGGCGGCGGCGCACCCCAACGTGGACTATGTCCGTTCCGAGGCCAACCTGGGAGGCGCCGGCGGATTTGCACTGGCTGCGCTTAAGGCGGTCGCCAGCGGTGCCCGCTGGATCTGGATGATGGACGACGACGCCGAGCCCGCCGATCCGGAATGCCTCGCCACGCTGCTTCGCGAGGCGGAGGCACGCGACCTGGAGGCGGTGGTCCCCTTGGTGACAGCGCCCGGACATCCTGACAGGCTGTCCTTTTTCTTCCGCCTCGAAGGCAAAGTCACGCACGACCGTGCGGAAGTCGAAAAACTTGGTTTCTTGCCCGATGACGGCCACTTTTTCAACGGTGCGTTGATCCGGTCCGACGTGTTCTTCAAAGTGGGCCTGCCGGACATGCGCCTGTTCATCCGCGGCGACGAGGTGGATTTCACCATCCGCCTCCGCAAGGCCGGAATCCGTTTCGGCACGGTGACCACCACCGCCATCACCCACCCGCATGCCTTTTCGGAAACGCAGCATGTCTACGGCGCCCGCTGGCACGTGATCGTCCCCGACTCCGCCTTCAAGCGCCATTACTACTACCGGAACCGTGGCTACCTCATCCGCAGGTACTTCCGGGTGCGCTCGTTCGTGGCCGACGTCGGCGGCTACCTGGGCTACTTCCTGCAGCGCCGCGACCTGCCGGGCTTTCTGGGCTGGGCGCGTTCGTTCAGCGCGGGCCTGCGGGGCAGGGGCTTTGGCCCACTGGAGGACCAGAAGTTCTAGGTCCGCGCCGGCTCTGACGCTCGTTCGGCCGCTAATCAGCCGCCGTTTTAGCTGCTACCTGCCGGTCCGCTGCTTCCTGAGCCGCCGTGCAGCCAGGAGCCACAGCAGGACCCACGGCTCCCCCAGGACACGGTAGGCAACGCGGCGGGGATGCAGGAGCAGCCGCCAGGCCCACTCCAGTCCCATCCTGCCCAGCCACCGGGGGGCAAGCTTCTGCACTCCCGCGAGCTGTTCGATGGCACCGCCCACGGCGCAGTAAACGGCAGGCGGCATGTCAGCGAGCCGGCGCTGCAGGACCTGCTCCTGGAGCGGCATGCCGAGGCCGAGCAGGACCAGCTGCGGCTGTTCTCGGTGCAGCCACTCAACGGCAGCTTCCTCAAGGTCCGGGCCCCAGCCCTCCCCGGGGAACCCGCACACATGCGCCCCTGGCACAATCGACTTCAACCTGCTGACCGCGCCTGCGTTCGCTTCCGGACCGGCCCCGACCACCGCGATGCGGTCGAGGCCGCGCACCTGGTCCAGGGCCGGCAGCCAGTCGGTGGTACCCAGCCGGTAGTCCATGACCGGGCCTTCGGCGTTGCCGGTCCTCCCCCACAGCCACAGCACGGGTGCGCCGTCCAGGAGCACCACGTCGCTTTCCTCATAGAGGCGGCGGAAGCCGTCGTCGGACAAGGTGAGCGTGACGCTGTGCAGGTTGTGGCCCAGGACAGTACGGGTCCCGCCGTCCGCGATGAACCCGTTGAGTTCCGCGACCAGTTCGGGAACGCGCAGGGGTGTCGCGTGGACGTCCAGGACGGGAATCTGCTGGCGGTCCAGCGCCATCAAGGCTGCTGGTTCCCGGCCGGTGTGGTGGGTTCGGCTGCAGCAGCCGTCACTGCGGAGGAGCCGGACGCGGCAGGTGCGGAGCCGGCGTCGTCCGTTGCATTTCCAGCGTCGGCCTGCGCCGGGACGGGCTCCTCTTCAGCCATGGGAATTTCGCCCAGCCCCAGGACACCCGGTACGTGTTCGCGGAGCCGGTCCAGGCTTACGGCCCCGTTGCGGACCACGCGCAGGACGGGCCCGGTGGCATCCACGATCGTGGAAGGCACACCGGCCTCACCTTCCAGCGGCCGCGCACCGCCTTCCAGGTACACCTCCACCGAGTCGGCAAGCTGCTCGCGCGCGGCTGCGGCGGTCTGGGCAGGGGCGTTGCCGGTGCGGTTGGCGGAGGAAACGGCGAGCGGCCCCGTGAGGGTCAGCAGTTCCAGGGCAACTTCGTCGGCGGGCATCCGCAGCGCCACGGTTCCCTTGGTTTCGCCAAGATCCCAGTCGAGGGACGGCTGCGCGTGCAGGATGAGGGTCAGGCCGCCGGGCCAGAAGGCTTCAGCAAGCTTCCGGGCGTCCGCCGAGACCTCCGTGGCCAGGCCGTCCAGTGCGTTGATGCGCGGAATCAGGACGGGGGGAGGCATGGTGCGGCTGCGCCCCTTTGATACCAGCAGCATGGTGACGGCCTGGGGCGAGAACGCATCCGCGCCGATCCCGTACACCGTGTCTGTGGGGAGCACGACGCACTTCTTTTCGCTGATGGCGCGCTGGGCGTGTTCCAGGCCCCGGGCGCGCTCGTCGTCGATGGTGCAGTCATAAGTTGTGGTCACTGGCCCATTCTTTCATTCCGTATGGTGTGGTCCGCGAGCACGGCGCTGGTGGCGCGCTCCTTGCCATTCAGGTCCAGGTGCGTGGTGATGGCTGTCCAGGTTCCGGTCCTGGCCAGCATGGCGGCAATCCAGCCCGCCTGGACTTCAGCGTGTTCCATGACGAAGTAGCCGCCGGGCCGCAGCAGCCGTGCAGCGGAGGCCGCGGCCGCCGTCGGAAGTTCCATGCCGTCCGCGCCCCCGCCATACAAGGCCTCGGGCGGATCGTGCAGGGCCACCTCGGGTTCGTTGGGGATGGCTTCGGCGGGGATGTACGGCGGGTTGGAAACCACGACGTCGACTGTTCCGTTGAGTTCCCCGAAAGCGTCGCGCAGGTCCCCCAGGATGAGGTTGACCCCCAGCGGCGTCAGGTTTTTCGCTGCCCAGGCGTGGGCGAACGGGCTGTACTCGACGGCATGGACTTCTGCGCCGGGAACCTCGTGCGCGATGGAGCCCGCGATGGCACCGGACCCCGTCCCGAGGTCCACGATCCGCGGGTGCGGCGTTCCCTTGACGTGGTCGATGGCGAGCTGGACCACGGACTCTGTCTCGGGGCGCGGAATGAACACTCCGGGCCCCACTGCCAGTTCGAGGTAGCGGAAATGCGCCACCCCGGTGATGTGTTGCAGCGGAATGCGGCGCGCGCGTTCGGCTACGAGTTCCACATATCCCGCCGGCGCTGGAGTGTCGCCCAGCATCAGGGAGCGCAGGCGCCCCAGCCCGACGTTGAGGAGGTGGTCCGCCAGGAGTTCGGCGTCGGCCCGCGGGCTCGGCACACCGGCTTCAGCCAGGAGTGCCGCAGCCTCACGGACGGCCGCTGCCAGGGTCTGGGCAGGCGCCGCGGAGGTGGGCTCGGTCATCGGTGCAGTTTCCGGTCAGTCGCCGATGGCGTCGAGCCGGGCCTGCTCATCCATCTCGATCGCGGACTGGATGACCGGTTCCAGGTCGCCGTTCATGACCTGGTCCAGATTGTAGGCCTTGTACCCGGTGCGGTGGTCCGCGATCCGGTTTTCCGGGTAGTTGTAGGTGCGGATGCGCTCGGAACGGTCCATGGTGCGGATCTGCGACTTGCGCTGGGCCGAGTTCTCGGCGTCGATCTGTTCCTGCTGGTGCGCCAGGATGCGTGCCCGCAGGACGCGCATGCCGGCTTCGCGGTTCTGCAGCTGGGATTTTTCGTTCTGCATGGCCACCACGATGCCCGTGGGAAGGTGTGTGATGCGGACGGCCGAGTCGGTGGTGTTCACGGACTGCCCGCCGGGACCCGAGGAGCGGTACACGTCGATTTTGAGGTCGTTCTGGTTGATCTCGAGTTCTTCGGGTTCATCCACTTCGGGCAGGACCAGCACTCCGGCGGCGGACGTGTGGATGCGGCCCTGGGATTCGGTGACCGGCACGCGCTGGACGCGGTGGACGCCGCCTTCGAATTTGAGCCGGGCGTAAACGCCCTCTGCGGGGTCGTTGGAATTGCCCTTGACGGCCATCTGGACGTCCTTGTATCCGCCGAGGTCCGACTCTGTCGCGGAAATGATCTCGGTCTTCCAGCCGCGGGACTCCGCGTAGCGGCTGTACATGCGCAGCAGGTCGCCGGCGAACAGGGCGGCCTCGTCGCCGCCTTCACCGCCCTTGACCTCGAGGATCACGTTGCGGGCATCGTCAGGATCGCGCGGAATGAGCAGGCGGCGAAGCTTGGCCGCGGCCGTCTCGAGGGAGGCTTCCAGTTCGGGCACCTCGGCAGCGAACTCAGGATCCTCGGCAGCCATCTCCTTGGCGGCAGCAAGATCGTCCCGGAGGCCTTCCCACTTGTGGTAGGCATCAACAATGCCATTGAGCTGAGCCGACCGCCGCCCAAGCTTCCGGGCAAGCCGCTGGTCAGCATAAACAGCAGGATCCCCAAGCTGCGCCTGGATGGCATCATGCTCATCAAGCAGACCCTGTACGGACTCAAACATCTATAAACCTCTTTCGACTTGTACAAGTCTAATGACTGCCATGCGGAGACTGACCGCACGTCCGGACGCGCGCCCGCATTTGGTGAGATAACTGCATGGCGTTCGGATTTTGCCGCCCCGGGAGTGGCATCGGGCCTGCCGGAGCTGGGCGGCGAACGATCGAAGATCGAAGCCGCCCAGCGAAGGGGCGGGGGCGGCAAAATCCGAACGACAAAGGCGGGGCCGGCAAAATGCGTCGGCCCCGCCCTCGGTGAAACTATTTGTCGTTATCCGACTTCGCACCAAGCGTCGTCTTCTGGACCTGCATGAGGAACTCGACGTTGCTCTGGGTCTCCCGGATCTTGTTGGTGAGCAGTTCAAGGCTCTGCTGGGTCTCGAGTCCGGAGAGGACGCGGCGCAGCTTCCACATGATCTTGACTTCTTCGGGCGAGAGCAGGTTCTCCTCGCGGCGAGTGCCGGAGGCGTTGACGTCCACGGCGGGGAAGATGCGCTTGTCGGCCAACTGGCGGGACAGGCGGAGCTCCATGTTGCCGGTGCCCTTGAACTCTTCGAAGATGACCTCGTCCATCTTGGAACCGGTCTCGACGAGCGCGGTGGCCAGGATGGTCAGCGAGCCGCCGTTTTCGATGTTGCGGGCGGCGCCGAAGAAGCGCTTGGGCGGGTAGAGGGCTGCCGAGTCGACGCCGCCGGACAGGATACGGCCGGAGGCCGGTGCTGCCAGGTTGTAGGCGCGGCCCAGGCGGGTCATGGAGTCCAGCAGGACCACCACGTCCATGCCCATTTCCACGAGGCGCTTGGCACGCTCGATGGAGAGTTCGGCCACGGTGGTGTGGTCGTCGGCGGGACGGTCGAAGGTGGAGGCAATGACCTCACCCTTGACGGTGCGCTGCATGTCCGTGACTTCTTCGGGCCGTTCGTCAACCAGCACCATCATGAGGTGGACCTCAGGGTTGTTGGTGGTGATGGCGTTGGCGATGGACTGCAGGATGAGCGTCTTGCCGGCCTTGGGCGGGGAGACGATCAGGCCGCGCTGGCCCTTGCCGATGGGGGCAACGAGGTCGATGACGCGGGGACCGATCTTCTTGGGGTCGGTCTCAAGGCGCAGGCGCTCGGACGGGTACAGCGGGACCAGCTTGGCGAACTCAACGCGGTCCTTGAGCTCTTCGGGGGTCTTGCCGTTGACCGAGGTCACGCGGACCAGGGCGTTGAACTTCTGGCGGTTGGACTGCTGGTTGCGGTCTTCGCCTTCACGGGGTGCACGGATTGCGCCGACGACGGCGTCGCCCTTGCGCAGGTTGTACTTCTTGACCTGGGCCAGGGAGACGTAGACGTCGTTGGGGCCGGGCAGGTAGCCGGAGGTGCGGATGAACGCGTAGTTCTCCAGGACGTCCAGGATGCCGGCAACCGGCAGCAGGACGTCATCTTCGGTAACCTCGACGTCGTCCACATCCGGGCCCTGGTTGCGTCCGCGGCGGCGGTCGTTCCGGTCCCGGAAGCGGTCGTTGCGCGAGTTGTCCCGGTCCTGGCCGCCGGAGCGGTCGTTCCGGTCGTTCCGGTCGCGGCGGTTACGGCGGTTGCGGCGGCTTCCACCGTCCGAATCGTCGCTGTCACGGTTGTCGCGGGCGCCTTCACGCTGACCGGCTTCGCGGCTGCCGGCGTTGTCGCGGCCGCCGTCGGATTCGCGGGCGTTGTCGCGGCCCCGGGTGCGTCCGCCTTCACGGCGTTCGGTGCGCTGGCCGGCGTCGCCCGCTTCAGCTGCGGGAGCTTCGGCGCGCTGTTCACCTGCACGCTGCTCGCCTGCACGCTGTTCCGCGGCCGGCTGCTCTGCCGGGGTTTCCACCGGGGCTTCCTGAACGGAGACGGCAGCGGCTTCGCTGCGGCGGCGGTTGCGGGTGCGCGGCTGGCGGCGCTCGGGGGCACCTTCTGTTGCCTCGGCGGTTTCCGAAGGAGCGGCCGACGGCGTTTCGACAGTTGCGGCGGCAGGCGCGGCAGTGGCGTCCACAACCGGAGTTTCGGTTGCCGTGGAAACGACGCCGTCGCTGACGGCGCGGCGGCTGCGGCCACGTCCGCGGGCACGGGTGCCTTCCGCGGCGGGTGCTTCTGCGGCGGGGGCCTCAGGAGCGGAAGCCGGTGCGGCTGCGGCCGGAGCCACGGTGCTTTCCGGAGCCTTTGCCGCTGACTTCGCGGGGGCCTTGGCGGTGAGGGTCCCGGCACGGTGGGCGGAGATGGCCGAGACCAGGTCCCCCTTGCGCATGCGGGAGCCGCCGGAGATGCCGAGCTGGCTGGCGAGGGCCTGCAGCTGGGCGAGCTTCAGGCCGGCGAGGCCGCTGCTCTTGGCGGGTGCTGCCGATGATTCGGCAGCAGAAGTTGTGTGTTCCACAGCTGGTGACAGCTCAGTGGTTTCGGTCACGAAGGATCCTTCCCCCTCGACGGCGTCCGGACTGGGAGCTGGACGCGATGATTTGATCTGGGCTGCAGTTCAGATCTGCAGCCGGGATTGTTCGGCCTTGCCGGTTGGATTTCGGCCAGCAGGGCCGGATACTGATTCACCTTGCGCTGCGCCCATGGCGCAACGCCGGGCTGACGGTTCAGGGGCAGTTGGATGCTGCAGATTCCTGCGACAGACCAAGCAGGCGGCACCGGAATACATTCACAGTGGTAGATCAAACAGCAACTGAATGCAGGAGCAGATCAGATAGGCGGAATTACCGCCGGTGCAAGTCCACCTTAGCACCTTCGACGTCCACTGCGAGCTTCAGAACGCGCCAGCCGATGTCCGGCGTGTTCTCTGCCGTGAAGGCCTGGATGAAAGCCAGTGCGTCAGTTGCCTGGACTTCACCGTTGGCAAGGACCAGGACGGTGGGGCCTGCCCCGGAAACCACTGCCGCGTAGCCTGCTTTGCGGAGCGCGCCGATCAGTGCCGCGCTGGGCCGCATGGCCTCCGCGCGGTAGCTCTGGTGCAGGTAGTCCTCGGTGCCCGGCAGCAGGAATTCAGGCTTCTGGGTCAGCGCATGGATTAGCAGCGCCGCCCGGCCGGAATTCATGGCCGCGGCGTGGTGTCCCACCGACGCCGGCAGCAGGGCGCGGGCCGCTTCGGTGGAGAGTTCGAAGTCCGGTACCGCCACAATGGGGATGACGGATCCAGCCACGGCGGCACTGGTGCTGCTGTACTGCTCACTGTCCTGCCATGACAGCGCCAGTCCGCCGAAAATGGCGGGTGCCACGTTGTCAGGATGGCCTTCCAGTTCGCTGGTGAGCTGGAGGATCCATTCCTTTCCGCGCCGGCCTTCCGCCGGCACCATGGCGTTGGCGGCCGAAACGGCGGCGACCACGGCGGAGGCGGAGGAACCCAGCCCCCTGCCGTGCGGATTCACGTTCTGGGCCGTCACCTTCAGCCCGCCGTGGCGGTAGCCGAGCCGCTCAAAGGCTGCGTCCATGGCGCGGACCACCAGGTGGCTGGCGTCGCGCGGCAACGTGTCGGCACCCTCGCCGCTGAGCTCGAACACGAGTTCGTCCGTGTCCAGGCTTTCCACGGTCAGGGTGTCATGCAGGGCCAGGGCGAGTCCCAGGCTGTCGTAGCCGGGGCCGAGGTTGGCCGTGGTGGCGGGAACGCGGACTGTGACCTGCTGGCCCGGCTCAATCAGTTGCAGTCCGACGGCGGCCTGCGAGGTGGTGTCCAAGGCTATTTTTCTTCCAGTCCCAGCTCAGCGGCAACGGTGACGACGTCGTTCGGGACCTTGACCGGCTGGACATCGCTGCCGTCTTCGGTGCGCAGGGCCCACTGGGGGTCCTTGAGGCCATGGCCGGTGACGGTGATGACGATGGTCTTGCCGCTGGGGACCTCGCCGGCGGCGTGCTTCTTGAGCAGGCCTGCCACGCCGGCGGCGGAACCGGGCTCCACGAAGACGCCTTCCCTGGCTGACAGCCAGCGGTGGGCGTTCAGGATTTCCTCGTCAGTGACAGCGTCAATGAGGCCGCCGGATTCGTCACGTGCCCCCACAGCGCCGTCCCAGGAGGCGGGGTTTCCGATGCGGATGGCGGTGGCGATGGTGTCCGGCTCAGTGATGGGGTGGCCCGCAACGAAGGGGGCAGCCCCGGCGGCCTGGAAGCCCCACATGGCGGGGGTCCTGGTGGACACCGCAGGAAGGGTGCCGGCAGTGTCGGACTCGAAGGGAGCGGAGTATTCCTTGTAGCCCTTCCAGTAGGCAGTGATGTTGCCGGCGTTGCCGACGGGCAGCACATGGATGTCCGGTGCATCGCCCAGGGCGTCGACCACTTCGAAGGCGCCGGTCTTCTGGCCCTGGATGCGGGCAGGGTTGACGGAGTTCACCAGGAAGACGGGGTAGGACTCCCCCAGCTTGCGGGCGATGTCCAGGCAGTTGTCAAAGTTGCCGTCCACCTGGAGGAGGGTGGCACCGTGGGCGATGGCCTGGCTGAGCTTGCCCATGGAGATCTTGCCTTCGGGCACCAGGACGGCGCATTTCAGGCCGGCGGCCGTGGCGTAGGCAGCAGCGGACGCAGAGGTGTTGCCGGTGGAAGCGCAGACCACTGCCTTGGCTCCTGACTCGACGGCGGCGGTCATGGCCATGGTCATGCCGCGGTCCTTGAAGGAGCCGGTGGGGTTCATGCCCTCCACCTTCAGGTAGACCTCGGAGCCGGTGAGTTCGGAGAGCTTCTGCGCGTACACCAGCGGGGTGCCGCCCTCGCCCAGGGTGATGACCCTGGTGGACTCCGTCACGGGCAGACGGTCAGCGTATTCGCGGATGACACCGCGCCATTGGTGAGCCACTTAGACTCCTTCTACCCGCAAAACGGATGTAACTGAATTGATGACGTCCAGGCCCTTCACGGCCTCGACGGTGGCTGCAAGGGCAGCCTCTGACGCGCGGTGGGTGACGATCCGCAGTTCGGCCGACTCCACGTTGGAAGCCGAATCACGGTGGATGGTCTGCCGCATAATTTCGATGGAGACGCCGTGCTCGGCGAACAACTGGGCGATCTTTGCCAGGACGCCGGGCTGGTCGGCGACATCCAGTCCGATGTAGTAGCTGGTGATGGCCGCGTCGATGGGCAGGGCGGGAACGTGGCCCGTGGTGGTTTCGGTGCGCCCGGGACCGCCCAGGACCAGGCGGCGCGCTGCCGACACAAGGTCGCCCAGGACGGCGGACGCGGTGGGGGTGCCGCCGGCGCCCTGGCCGTAGAACATCAGTTCGCCGGCGTTCTCAGCCTCGATGAACACCGCGTTGAAGGCGCCGCGGACGGCGGCGAGCGGGTGTTCACGGGGCAGGAGGGTGGGGTGCACGCGGACGGACACACCTTCGTTGCCGTCCGCATCAACGAGTTTTTCCGCGATGGCCAGCAGTTTGATGACGAAGCCGGCGTCCTTCGCGGCGGCGATGTCCGAGGCACTGACGGAGGTGATGCCTTCGCAGTGGACATCGTCCAGCGCAAAGCGGGTGTGGAAGGACAGCGACGCGAGGATGGCTGCCTTGGCGGCAGCGTCGTGGCCTTCGACGTCGGCAGTGGGGTCCGCTTCGGCGTAGCCAAGGCGCTGGGCTTCGGCGAGGGCATCGGCGAACTGGGCGCCGGTGGTGTCCATCTGGTCAAGGATGAAGTTGGTGGTGCCGTTGACGATGCCCAGCACCCGGGTGATCCGGTCGCCCGAGAGGCTGTCGCGGATGGGGCGCAGGATCGGGATGGCGCCGGCCACGGCGGCCTCGTAGGACAGCTGGACGCCCGCCTTGTCCGCCTCTTCGTAGAGGGTGGGTCCGTCCTGCGCCAGGAGTGCCTTGTTGCCGGTGACCACGCAGGCGCCGTTACGCAGCGCGGAGAGGATCAGCGTGCGTGCGGGCTCAATGCCGCCCATCAGCTCGATCACCAGGTCGGCGTCCTTGACGAGAGTTTCGGCGTCGGTGGTGAAAAGCTCCTGCGGCAGGTCCACGTCGCGGGGGGCGTTGACGTTGCGCACGGCGATGCCGCTGAGCTGTAGGCGGGCACCGGTGCGGGCAGCGAGGGCGTCGGCGTCCTCAATGAGGATCCGCGCAACCTGGGCTCCAACGTTGCCACAGCCCAGCAGGGCTACTTTCAGCGTTCGCATTTCCGTCATTCAGGCTCCCATATCGCGGTTCAGCAGATCTTCTTCGGTTTCCCCGCGGACAATCAGCCGGGAAGATCCGTCGCGCACCGCGACAACGCCCGGCCGGGCCAGATAGTTGTAGTTGCTCGAGAGGGCCCAGCAGTAGGCGCCGGTTCCCGGTACAGCAAGCAGATCACCGGCTGCCACGTCCTCGGGCAGATATACATCTCTAACAACTATGTCGCCGCTCTCGCAATGTTTGCCCACTACGCGGGACAGCTGCGGGGCGGCGCTGGAGGTGCGGGAGGCCAGGACGGCCGAATAATCCGCGTCGTACAGCACCGGGCGGGCGTTGTCGCTCATGCCGCCGTCCACCGAAACATAGCGGCGGGGATACGTAACGTTGTTGCCCGCGTCACCGTTGCCGGAAGCCCCGGGAGCGTCCACGCGGACGGTCTTCAGGGTGCCCACCTCATACAGGGTGAAGGTGGTGCTGCCAACGATGGCGCGTCCCGGCTCGATGGAGATGCGCGGCGCGTCGATGCCAAGCTCGGCGCAGGTGGAACGCACGACGGCGGCCATCGCGTTGGCGATCTCCGCTGCAGGGCGCGGGGTGTCCACCGGCGTGTAGGCGATCCCGTAGCCGCCGCCAAGGTCCAGTTCCGGCAGGGTGATGGAGTACTTTTCCTGCATGGCGGCCAGGAAGCGCAGCAGCTTCTCCGCGGCCAGCGCAAAGCCATCCGGCTCGAAAATTTGGGATCCGATGTGGCAGTGCAGGCCCAGCAGTTCGATGCCGGGATGCGCTGATGCAGCTGCCACCGCTTCCTCGGCAGCGGAGATGCCGGCTTCATCGGTGGTGTCGGCAGCCATGGAGAGGCCGAACTTCTGGTCCTCGTGGGCGGTGGCGATGAATTCGTGCGTGTGGGCATGCACGCCGGGGGTGAGCCGCAGCATGACCTTCGCCTGCTCCCCGCGCCCCTGCGCGATCGCGCCGACGCGCACGAGCTCATCCAGGCTGTCCACCACGATCCGCCCCAGGCCCATGTCAAGCGCCCTGTGGATCTCGCCGTCGGACTTGTTGTTGCCGTGCAGGGCGACGTCCGCCCCGGGAATTCCGGCCCGGTAGGCCACGGCGAGTTCCCCGCCCGAGGCCGTGTCCAGCCGCAGCCCTTCTTCCTCCACCCAGCGGACCACCGCCGTGCAGAGGAACGACTTGCCGGCGTAGTAGACATCCACTCCCCCGCAGATATCCGCGAAGGCGTCGTTGAACGCATCGCTGAATGCCCTGGCCCGGGCACGGAAGTCGTTCTCGCTCATCACGAAAAGCGGGGTCCCGTATTGCCGCTGCAACTCGCTGACGGGGATGCCGCCGATGACAAGTTCACCATCGGCGTTGCGCGCTGCGTCACCGGCCCACATCGGTTCGTGGAGGGCATTGAGGTCATCCGGAACGGCAAGCCACTCCGGGGCAAGCGGAGAGCCGTCTGCTGTTGTGTGCGTCATGGGTCCTACATCCGTTCCGGCGCGGAAACGCCCAGCAGGTCAAGGCCGTTCGCCAGCACCTGGCTGGTGGCGTCATTAAGCCAGAGCCGGGTGCGGTTGAGGTCCGTGACGGGTTCTTCACCCATGGGGGCAATACGGCACGCGTCGTACCAGCGGTGGTACGCCCCTGCGATGGCCTCCAGGTGTCGCGCCACGCGGTGCGGTTCGCGCAGTTCGGCAGCCTTGGCCACGATCGACGGGTAGCTGCCCAGGTAGGAGAGCAACTCGTTCTCCGTGGCGTGGTCCAGCAGTGAGGCGTCGAAGCTGTCCTGGCCGTCCACCCGCCGATCCACGCCGGCAGCCACCGCATTGCGGGCGGCGCCGCGGGACCGGGCGTGGGCGTACTGGACATAGAACACGGGGTTCTCGTTGCTGTGTTTCTTCAGCAGTTCCGGATCGAGCGTCAGCGGCGAATCGGCCGGGAACCGTGCCAGGGAGTAGCGCACGGCGTCCTTGCCCAGCCACTCGATCAGGTCCTTGAGCTCGATGATGTTGCCGGCACGCTTGGACAGCTTGGCGCCGTTGACGGATACCAGCTGGCCGATGAGCACCTCGATGTTCACTTCGGGATCGTCGCCCGCCGCGGCCGCGATGGCCTTTAGCCGGTTGATGTAGCCGTGGTGGTCGGCGCCCAGGAGGTAGATCTTTTCCGTGAAGCCTCGGTCCTTCTTGGACAGGTAGTACGCGGCGTCGGCGGCGAAGTAGGTGGGCTCGCCGTTGGCGCGGATCATCACGCGGTCCTTGTCGTCGCCAAAGTCCGTGGTCCGCAGCCACACCGCACCGCCGTCGTCGAACACGTGGCCCTGCTCGCGCAGGCGCGCCACGGCACTTTCGATGGCGCCGGCGTCGTGCAGTTCCTGCTCAGAGAAAAAGACATCAAACTCGACGCCGAACTCCGCCAGGGTGGCCTGGATGTCCTTCATCTGGGCCTCGTAGGCGGCGGCCCGGATGACCGGCAGGGCGGCGACTTCGGTGAGCTCACGGATGTCCGGGTGCGCCGAAAGTACCTCATGCCCAAGGTCGGCGATGTACTGGCCGGGGTAGCCGCCGTCGGGCACGGGAAGGCCATGCAGGCGGGAGTAGACCGAGGTGGCGAAGGTGTTCATCTGCGAGCCGGCGTCGTTGATGTAGTACTCGGCAGTCACATCAGCGCCGGAAGCGCGCAGCACGCGGGCGATGGAGTCGCCCAGCGCTGCCCAGCGGGTGTGGCCGATGTGCAGCGGACCGGTGGGGTTGGCGGAGACGAACTCCATGTTGACCGTGTGCCCTGCGAGCGCGGTGTTGGTGCCGTAGTCCTTGCCGGCCTCCACGATCGCTTTGGCGAGGGCACCGGCGGCAGCCGCGTCCACGGTGATGTTCAGGAAGCCCGGGCCTGCGATGTCAACGGCCGAAACACCATCGATGGCCTTGAGCCGGCTGCTGAGGACGGTGGCGAATTCACGGGGGTTGGTGCCCGCCTGCTTGGCGAGCTGCAGGGCAATGTTGGTGGCCCAGTCGCCGTGCTCCCGGTTCTTGGGCCGCTCCACGCGCACCTCGGCCGGAATGGCTGATGCGGCAAGGGCAATATCACCGGTGGCGACGGCGTCCTTGAGGCAGGCGGATATGGCGAGGGAAAGTTCTTCGGGAGTCACCCCTCTAGCCTACCGGGGGCCAGTGACAGCAAAGAATTTGGCCGCCTGGGTGTCAGGCTTCACGGCAAGGAGTGAGGCCTGCCATATGGTGAACCATTTGGCCGCATCCGGCGTTGACTAAACCGTAGCCACTGCTCCACACCCCGCGATCCGGTACAGCCCCAAAACTGAAACGAGAGCCTTCATGAGACCCTCCAGCCCTAAAAGCCTTCCTGTATCCAGGCACGCAGTCCGCAACGGTCTTTTTGCCGGCATCGCCGGCCTGTCCCTGGCAGGAACCGTGGCCGGCTGTGCACCCTCATCCGCGGACAGCACAGCCGGAAGCGCCGCCCCCTCCGCCGGGACTTCCGCCCTTGCCGGCAGCGGAGGCGGCTACAAAGACGGCACCTACACCGCCGACGGCAACTATGTCTCGCCCAACGGCACCGAAACCGTGGGCGTCCAGCTGACGCTTGCAGCGGGAAAAGTAGCGGACGTGGAGATCACCCAGCACCCGTCCAATCCGAACACCCGCAAATTCCAGGGCGAATTCGCCGGAGGCATCGCCGCCCAGGTGGTGGGAAAGAACATCGATGAACTGAACGTTTCCAAGGTTGCCGGTTCCTCACTGACCAGCGGAGGCTTCAACCAGGCAGTGGAGAAGATCAAGTCCGAGGCGCAGTAGGCGGGCCGGTGACGGACTGGGAGGACTTTTCGTTCCAGGGGATCGGCACTGAGTGGGCCGTCAGCACTCCCCTGCCGCTGCCGATGTCCCTGCGCACGCGCCTGCTGGACAGGGTTGAAAAGTTCGACGGCGACTGGTCACGTTTCCGCCCCGACTCGCTGGTTGCGGAACTCGCAAGAAAACGGGGGCGGTACGGGTTTCCGGACGAGGCCGCACCGCTGGGTGAGCTGTACAGATTGCTCTACCGGCTTACCGGCGGGGCCATGACTCCGCTGATTGGCGGCAGCCTGGAGCGCCTGGGCTACGACGCAGCGTATACGCTCCGGCCGGACGGCCCGCCCCTCCCGGCGCCCGAGTGGGAATCGGTCCTCACCTGGTCAGGAACAGTCCTGACTGCCGGCGCCCCCGTGGTCCTGGACATTGGTGCCGCCGGAAAAGGGCTGCTGGTGGACCTGCTGGCCGCCGAACTGGACGCCGCCGGGGTGTCCGAATTCGTCATCGATGCCAGCGGAGACCTGCTGGCCCGCGGCACAGAGCCCCTCAGCGTGGCGCTTGAACACCCTTACAACCCCGCGCTGGCAATCGGCGTCGTCGACCTGGACGGCCGCGCCCTGTGCGCTTCCGCTGCCAACCGCCGCACCTGGGGCGACGGACTGCACCACGTCCTGGACGGAACCACCGGGCAGCCGGTGCGCACCGCCGTCGCCACCTGGACCATGGCGGAGACCGCCATGGTGGCTGACGCGCTCGCCACGGCGCTGTTCTTCGTTCCCGGCGCCGCGCTTCAGGAAACGTTCGACTTCTCGTGGCTGACCGTCTTTTCGGACGGCAGTGCCGCCTACTCCGCCGAATTCGAAGGGATGTTGTTTTCGTGAACCCCGTGGAAGCACCCCAAGCCCGGCCGGCACGGTCCCTGACCGGCCGCGTGGACACTGCCGTCGGCCGGTTCACCATGTACCGGCTTGTCCTGTTGGTCCTGGCGGCCCTCGCCGCCTACAGCCTGCTGCTCGACGCGCTGGGCTGGCTGACCTTCGGCATCCCGGACATGCTGGCGCACCTGGTGCTCTGCCTGGCCCTGACCTACGCCTCCAACCGGGCGTTGGCAGCACTCTTCCGGGTCAGGCCCCACACGGAGTCGTCGCTCATCACCGGACTGCTGCTCTATTTCCTGTTCTGGCCGTCCCTCCAGCCCATGGACCTGGCCGGGGTGGCGCTGGCCTGTGTCCTGGCCTCCGCCTCCAAGTACGCGCTGGCATGGAGGGGGCGGCATATCTTCAACCCTGCTGCCGCCGGCGCCTTTGCCACCGGGCTTACCGGGCTGAACATCGCCACGTGGTGGGCAGCAACCCCTGCCATGCTGTGGCTGCTGGTCCCTGGCGTGCTGCTGGTGGTTTACCGGATGCGCAAGGCGCTGATGGCCTCGGTCTTCACGGTGGCGGCCACGGCCATCATCACGCTGGAGCTGCTTCGCGCAGGCATGACGGCCGGGATGGGCGTCTGGCAAGCCCTGGCCCAGCGCCCGGTGCTGTTCTTTGTGGGATTCATGCTCACCGAGCCCCTGACGCTGCCGCCCCGGCGTTGGCAGCAACTGGCGTTGGCCGCTCTGGTGGGGGTGCTCTTCGCCGTTCCCTGGAACCTGGGCCTCTTTGCCAACTCGCCTGAGGCGGCGCTGCTCACGGGCAACCTGCTGGCCTTCCTGCTGGGCCAGCGCGGCGCAGTGAAGCTGCGGTTCGCAGGTGCCCGGGCCCTTACTCCGACCACCACCGAGTTCTCCTTCGAACCTGCCCGGCCGGTCCGTTTCCTCCCGGGGCAGTACATGGAGCTGGACCTTCCGCAGTCCAGGCCGGATGGCAAAGGACGACGCCGGGTGTTCAGCCTGGCGGGCAGCCCCGGCGAGCGCCTGGTGAAGTTTGGCGTGCGGACGGACGGGCGGTTGTCTGCCGCAAAGGAGGCGCTGCTGGCACTGCGGCCGGGTGACGAAGTGGCAGCTACGGCCGTGGGCGGGGACTTTGTCCTCCCGCGCGACGCGGGCCGGCCTGTGCTGCTCATCGCGGCGGGCATCGGCATTACGCCCTTTATGTCGCAGCTGGCCTCCGGTTCCCTGCGGAAACGTGACGCGGTGCTTCTGGTCCTCGCCAGGAACGCTGACGAGGTGGCCTATGCGGAGGAACTGCGGAGTTCCGGCGCCCGGGTCCTGGTGCGGCTGGCGGACGGGTCCGTTCCGCCGTCGGGCCTTGCCCCTGCCGCCGCCGGAGTTTCCGGTGCGGGCGGCCGAACGGACGGGCGGCTGGACGGGCGGCTGGACGGGCGGCTGGACGGGCAGGCTCTTGCAGCCATCGTTCCCGATATTTCCCGGCGGGACGTTTACGTCTCAGGCTCCCCCGCAAGTGTCGCAGCCCTCCGCCGTGCAGCCAGGTGCGCCGGCGCCCGCCGGGTGCAGACGGATTCGTTTTCGGGATACTGAGGCAGCCTTCGTGGCCTTCCGGGCTGGTCCACGCGGCGGTTTTCCCTTGCGGGCCTCCTTCCTGCTAAGCTCTAGGACGTCCCGCCGGGAACGGCAGGACATCCGGATTGCCCTCGTAGCTCAGGGGATAGAGCGTCTGCCTCCGGAGCAGAAGGTCGTAGGTTCGAATCCTATCGAGGGCACAGAAGAAAACCCCGCCGCTTCACTGAAGCGGCGGGGTTTTTCCGTGCCGTCAAAGACTTTCCGTCAAAGACGATGCCGTCAGAAACCCACAGCGCTCAAAAACGCAGCGCTGCCTCGTCCATCGTGGCCAGGGTGAGCACGGCTTCCTCCACCGTTTCGTGGTCCTCAAGTTCGCGCTCAATCCGCCGCAGGACCACGGCAACCTCGTGCTCCGGGTGGTCCCCCTGGAGGTCAACGGCCGCAACCAGATACAGCTTCCGGGGGCCCACAAATTCCAGGTGCAGGTAGGTAAGCCGGGCAATGTCCTGGTGCTCCAGCACACGGCGGGCCATGGACCGTTCGATGTCGGGGGTGACACCCTGTCCCACCAGGAAGCGCCTGTTGCGGTCGATCAGGACCACCGCGACGACGGCGAGCAGCACGCCGACGGCAATGGAACCGATCGCATCCGGCAGCGGTGATCCGGTCACCTGGTGAAGGAACACGCCCACGAAAGCCACCACGAGGCCGATCAATGCTGCCGCATCTTCGGCGAAGACCGCGCGCAGGGTGGGATCGGAACTGATGAGGACCTGTTCAAGCGTGTGCCGGTCCATCTCATGGGCCGCTTTCCGCGTTTGCCGGAAGGCCTGGGCGAAGGAAATCCCCTCAAGAACGAAAGCCACGGCCAGGACCACGTAGGCCACCAGGAAGTCCGATGCCGGCTCCGGCTCAATGATCTGCTGGACACCGTGCATGATGGACACCACCGCACCCGCGGTGAACAGCCCGAAAGCGGCGAACATCGACCAGACATACGCTTCCCGGCCGTAACCCATTGGATGGCTCTTGTCCCGGGGACGGGCAGACCGGCGCTCGGCAAAGAACAGGAACACCTGGTTCCCGGTGTCCGCCCAGGAATGCGCAGCCTCCGCGGCCATCGAGGCCGAGCCGGTAAGGACAGCAGCCACCGATTTTGCCGCGGCCACTAACGTGTTGGCCGCGAAGGCGATGATGACGGTCAGCAGGGTGGAGCCGGACTTGCCGCGCTTTTCGGTTTCAGCCATGCGGATACCGTACCCACGGGAGCGGGCGGCAGCACCCGGGAGGCCAAATAAATTCCCCAAGGCGGCCTGCCACCGATTGTCAGTGGCCCCTCGTAGTCTGAAAACACCTAGCTGAGGGAGTACGCCATGCACGTTCAGTTCTGTTCCATCGTCCCGCCCTACCTGCTGCGGCGGCTCGCGCAGCAGGATGCGCCCGGATACTCTACGGCGGCTAGCGCCGCCAGGAAGGCCCTGGGCCACGTCGAATCCTTCCAGGCCGCCCGCGCACAGGCTGTTCCGGCCCACCCGCCCGGGCTGCGGGATGTGAAACCGGAGCCAGTTCAGCGCGCTGTCTACGATGCCGCCAGCGAGGAGACGCTGCCGGGCAGGCTGGTCCGGGACGAAGGCGGGCCTGCCACCGGCGATGCCGCCGCGGATGAAGCCTACGACGGGCTGGGGCATACGCACCGCCTTTACGCCGACGCCTTCGGACGGGATTCCGTCGACGGGCGCAGCTTGAAGCTGGACGCCACCGTGCACTTCGGCAAGCTGTACGACAACGCATTCTGGAACGGCAGCCAGATGGTGTTCGGCGACGGCGACGGGGATGTCTTCCAACGCTTCACCAAGTCGTTGAGCGTCATCGGCCATGAACTGGCGCACGGGGTTACCCAGTACTCGGCCGGGCTCGCCTACCGGAACCAGGCCGGTGCCCTCAATGAGTCGATGTCGGACGTCTTCGGCGCGCTCGTGGAGCAGTTTGTAAAAAACCAGTCCGCTGCGGAGGCAAGCTGGTTGATTGGGGAAGGCCTCTTCACCTCCAAGGTCCAGGGACTTGCCCTGCGGTCCATGAAAGCGCCCGGCACCGCCTACGACGACGACGTGTTGGGCAAAGACCCGCAGCCCGATTCCATGGATTCCTATGTCCGGACCAGCGCAGACAATGGCGGCGTCCATATCAACTCGGGCATCCCCAACCGGGCCTTTTACCTCGTGGCGGAGGCCTTGGGCGGCTACGCCTGGGAGGCACCCGGACGGATCTGGTACGAGACCCTGACCAGCGGCTCACTGCCGGCCGCGGCTACCTTCCCGGTTTTTGCCCGCGCAACAGTGCGCGCCGCCGCCGACCTCTTCGGCGCCCAATCCCGGGAGCATGACGCCGTAGGGGCAGCGTGGGAAACTGTAAAGGTCAAGGTTTAACCACTGCCCTGCTGCCCGTTAATTTGGCTGCGGGGCCGAATGGAAGCCCAGGGGCCAGACCATGAAGATCAAGGTGGAGCGCACCGGCGGGATAGCGGCGATGACAAGGGTATGGACGGTGGACGCCCAGACGGACAGCGACCTCAGCCAGTGGCAGCCGATTGTTGAGGCCTGCCCGTGGGATGCGGTTCCCAGCACCCCCCGGGCAGCCGCTGCAGCCTTTGAGGCGCCCCAGCCGGACCGCTTCATCTACTCCATCACCGCGGGGCAACGCAGGGCCGCTCTCCCCGAACAGGCCCTCACCGGCCCGTGGCGCATCCTGGTTGATACTGCGCGGGCCGCCGCTGAGGAATCCGGCGGGGCGGACTAAGGGCAAAGGTGCAGCCGGCAGGCGAATGAGGGGCTTTTGTCCGCGGCAGTAGACTGTCTGCAGCCATGACTTTTCATATCTCCTATCCCGCCGAGCTGCCGGTTTCCGAGCGCCGCGAGGACCTGATGGCGGCCATCGCCGCGAACCAGGTGACAATCATCGCCGGCGAGACCGGCTCCGGAAAGACCACCCAGATCCCCAAGATGTGCCTGGAACTGGGCCTGGGCGAAAAGGGCCTGATCGGACACACCCAGCCCCGCCGGCTGGCGGCCCGGACGGTGGCCGAGCGGATCGCGGAGGAACTCGGCGTAGAGATCGGCCAGGAGATCGGCTTCCAGGTCCGTTTCACGGGCGAGGTGAGCAAGGCGACCAAGGTCAAGCTGATGACCGACGGCATCCTGCTCGCCGAAATCCAGCGGGACAAGCTGCTGCGAAAGTACAGCACCATCATCATTGACGAGGCGCATGAACGCAGCCTCAACATCGACTTCATCCTGGGCTACCTCAGGCGGGTCCTTCCGCAGCGGCCCGACCTGAAGGTCATCATCACCTCGGCCACCATCGATCCCGAGCGGTTCGCCAACCACTTCGGCACCCCCGAAAATCCGGCACCCATCATCGAAGTGTCCGGCCGGACGTACCCCGTGGAGATCCGCTACCGCCCGCTCACGCAGCCGGTCACGGACGAGGAGGAAGCCTCCGATGATGAACTCGAAGAGGACCGCGACCCCCTCGATGCCGTCTGCGATGCCGTGGATGAGCTGGCGGCGGAAGCGCCCGGGGACATCCTGGTGTTCTTCTCGGGCGAACGCGAGATCCGCGACGCCGCGGAGGCCCTGCAGTCCCGCATCCAGTCCAACCGCAGGCTCGCCAACACCGAGATCCTCCCCCTGTTCGCCCGCCTGAGCCTGCAGGAGCAGCACAAGGTGTTCCACCCCGGCAGCAAACGCCGGATCGTGCTGGCCACCAACGTGGCGGAAACATCGCTGACCGTGCCTGGCATCAAGTACGTCATCGATACCGGCACGGCCCGCATTTCCCGGTATTCCCACCGCACCAAGGTCCAGCGCCTGCCCATCGAGCGCGTCTCCCAGGCATCCGCCAACCAGCGTTCCGGCCGCTGCGGGCGCGTATCCGACGGCATTGCCATCCGCCTGTATTCGGAAGAGGACTTCGAATCCAGGCCGCCGTTCACCGACCCGGAAATCCTGCGGACCAATCTCGCCGCTGTCATCCTCCAGATGACGGCAATGGGAGTGGCGAAGGGCCCCAAAGACGTTGAGGAGTTCCCCTTCGTCGAACCGCCGGAGACGCGGGCCATCAACGACGGCGTCACCCTCCTTCGCGAGCTCGGGGCACTGGCTCCCCCGCGCCCGCAGGGCAACGGGGGCAAAGCTGAAGCAGCCGATGGCCGGGGCGGGCCGAAGGGCGGCGGCCTCACCGCCGTCGGACAGAAACTCGCCCAGCTCCCGGTCGATCCGCGCCTGGGCCGGATGATCGTGGAAGCCGGAAAACGCGGCTGCGTCCGCGAAGTCATGGTCCTGGCAGCAGCGCTCACCATCCAGGACCCGCGCGAACGTCCCACCGACAAGCAGCAGCTGGCCGCGGAAAAGCACAGCCGCTTCCGCGACGAGAATTCGGACTTCACCGGCTACCTCAACCTGTGGAACTACCTGCAGGAGAAGCAGCAGGAACTGTCGTCGTCGGCCTTCCGCAGGCTCTGCCGCGCCGAGTTCATCAACTACCTGCGCGTGCGGGAATGGCAGGACCTCTTCACCCAGCTGCGCCAGCTGGCCCGCCCGCTGGGCATCACCCTGGACAACAAGCGCCTCGCGGACCCGGTCGGCAACCATGACGGAATCCACATCAGCCTGCTCTCCGGGCTCCTGAGCCACATCGGCATCCTGGACGAGCGCAGGCGCGAATATGCCGGCGCCCGGGGCAGCCGGTTCGCCATCTTCCCCGGTTCCGCACTCTTCAAGAAGTCCCCCACGTTCGTCATGGCAGCGGAACTGGTCGAAACCAGCAGGCTGTGGGCCCGGGTGGCCGCGAAATTCGATCCCGTATGGGCCGAACAAGTGGCTCCGGACCTGGTGAAGCGCAGTTACAGCGAACCGCACTGGTCCACCAAGCAGGGCGCTGTAATGGCCTACGAGAAAGTCACCCTCTACGGCGTCCCGATTATCGCGCAGCGTCGGATCAATTACGGCCGGGTGGATCCGGTGGTGGCCCGGGAGCTGTTCATCAGGCACGCCCTGGTGGAAGGCGACTGGCGCACCCATCACAAGTTCTTCCACCGCAACCGTGCCCTCCTGAACGAGGTGGAGGAGCTTGAGGCCCGCATGCGCCGCCGGGACCTGCTGGTGGACGACGAGACGCTGTTCGAGTTCTATGACGCCAGGATCGGACCCGACGTGGTCTCCGAGCGGCACTTCGACAAGTGGTGGAAGGACGCCCGCAGGGAAAACCCGGACCTCCTGGACTACGACAAGTCGCTGCTCCTAAGCGACGACGCCGAGGACCTGGACGAAGCCGCGTACCCGAAGACCTGGCTGCACAAGGGCTTTGAGCTCCCCTTGACGTATGAATTCCATCCCGTGGCTCCCGGTTCTGCTCCCGACCCGTCGGACGGTGTCACGGCCGAAGTGCCGGTTTTGTTCCTGAACCAGCTCGATGACGCGCCGTTCCGCTGGCTGATTCCGGGCCAGCGCGTGGAGCTGGTGACCGCGCTCATCAAGTCGCTGCCCAAGCAGGTCCGGAAGAATTTCGTTCCCGCGCCCGACGTTGCCCGGCAGGCCGTTGCCGTCCTCGAATCGGACTTCGATCCCGCCAGGGACGAACTGGAGCCGTCGCTGGAGCTTGCGCTGCGCCGGATCCGCGGCGCCATCATTCCTCCCGGCTCCTGGAACTGGGATGCCGTTCCCCCGCACCTGCGCGTGAGCTTCAAGGTGGTGGACAGCAAGGGCAAGGTCCTGGGCGAAGGCAAGGACCTTGCCGAGCTGCAGGAGCGGCTTGCCCCTGCCACCCGGCGCGCCATTGCGGAATCGCTCGGCGCCACTCCCGGCTCCACCGCGCCCGGCATGTCAAAGCGCCGTCAAGGCAAGGCGTCCGACGCCGGGCCGCAGGCACAGCAGCAGGCCGACGGGGTGCCGCAAGCCCAGGCCCGGCCCGGGTTCGTGGAGCAGGAAGGCCTCACGGAGTGGAGCGCGGGCACCATCGAGCGCCAGGTGAGCAGCATGGTCAAGGGCCACACGGTCACCGGCTATCCGGCGCTGGTGGACCAAGGCACCTCCGTGTCCCTGCGCGTCTTCCAGACCGCGGAAGAGCAGCTTGAGGCGATGCGCGGCGGGGTCATCCGGCTGCTGGCCCTCCGCGTTCCGGCGCCGGACCGGTACGTCCTGGAGCACCTGAGCAACACGGAGAAGCTCACCTTCAGCCAGAACCCGCATGGGTCGGTCTCTGCGCTCATCGCCGACTGCGCGCTGGCGGCCATTGACAAGCTGACGCCCGCGGAAATTCCCTGGGATCGGAAGGCGTTCGACCAGCTCTATGAAGTGGTGCGCGCCGAACTGATTGACACGGTCTTCTCGGTCACGGCCATCGTCGAGCGCATCCTGTCCAGCACCCGGCGGATCGAAAAGCAGCTCAAGGGCACCACCAGCCTGGCCCTGATCAGCGCGTTGAACGACATTAAGAGCCAGCTGGAGCAACTGGTGTACCCGGGTTTTGTGGCACGCACGGGCTACGTCCAGCTCAGCCAGCTGCCACGGTACCTTGCCGCCATCGAGAAGCGGCTTGAGCGCCTGCCCGGAAACGTGCAGCGCGATGCTCTGGGCATGGCCGTGGTGCAACGGCTTGAGGACGACTACGACGACGCCGTCTCGGCGCTGCTGCCGGGACGGCGTGCCGGCAGGGAGTTAACCCAGGTGCGCTGGATGATCGAGGAGCTCCGGGTGAGCCTGTTCGCCGTCGAACTGGGAACGGCCTACTCCGTGTCAGAGAAACGAATCCGCGCCGTACTCAACAAGGCACTGGCACCCGCCTAGCCGCGGTCCCCCTACGAGAGGAATTCCATGAAGCTTACGCTTGCCCAAGGCCCGGCAGGGACCGAGATTGCCGGGCTGGGCCATGCCCAGCCGGCCCGCATCATGGACAACCATGAGCTCGAAGGCATGATGGACACCAGCGATGAATGGATCCGCCAGCGGACCGGGATCGTCACCAGGCACATCGCCGGTGCCGGCGAAACGGTGGTGGACCTGGCAATTCCCGCGGCCCGCATGGCGTTGGCGGATTCGGCAGTTGCGGCCCGGGACGTCGACCTTGTGGTGGTGGCCACGACCACGGCCGCCGAGCGGTCCCCGAACACCGCGGGCAGGGTAGCCCAAGCGCTTGGCCTGGGCGTGGACGGCCGGGGGCCGGCCATCATGGACGTCAACACTGCGTGCTCGGGCTTTGAGTACGCCTTGGGCGTGGCCGACCAGGCGATCCGCAGCGGAAGCGCCTCCCACGCGATCGTGGTCGGCGCCGAAACCCTCTCGGCGGTCACCGACTGGACGGACCGCGCGACGGCGGTGCTCACCGCCGACGGTGCCGGCGCCGCCGTCGTGCGTCCGTCTGAAACGCCCCGCATCGGCCCCGTGGTGTGGGGCTCTGAGGGCGGCATGGCGGACGCGGTGACCATCTCGCCTCCGTCCGGCAGGTTCTTCCAGAACGGCCGGGAAGTGTTGCGGTGGGCCCTCACCAAGGCACCGGAACGCGCCCGCGAGATTGTGGCGCGCGCCGGGCTGGGACTGGACGACATCCAGGTCCTCGCCGCGCACCAGGCCAACCTGCGGATCATCGAACCGCTCGCGGAGGCCCTGGGCCTGACGGACCGCATCGTCATCACCGACGTCACCGAGTCGGGGAACACGTCAGCGGCCAGCGTCCCGCTCGGGCTGAGCAAGTGGTGGCACACTGGCAAAATCCCGGCGGACGTCCCCGCGCTGCTGTTTGGATTCGGCGGCGGCTTCACCTATGCGGGCATGGTGGCCATGACGCCGCGCGGCACCGGTCACGACGCCGGAACAAACTCCCCATAGCCCGCTGCGCGCAGGCCGTCGCGCAGCTTCTCCGCATTGGCGTCGAGGACCGCAGGGTCCGGGTTCTGGTCCGCGGAGCCAAAGTCGAAGTCAGCCATGCTTCGCGACGGCCACACGTGGACGTGCAGATGGTCCACCTCGTAGCCTGCCACGATCAGCCCGGCGCGCCGGGCCCCGAAAACGTCCACCTGGACTGCCCCGATGCGCCGTGCCACTTCCATGACTTTGGCAAGGGTTTCCGGCGACGCGTCCGTCCAGCGGTCCACTTCCTCGGTGGGAACAACCAGCGTATGGCCGTCGGCGAGTGGACCGGTGGTCAGGAACGCCGAAACGTCGTCCTCGCGCCATACGAACCGGCCTGGGATCTCACCCTTCAGGATCTTCGTGAAAAGCGTGCTCATGCGTCTGCCTCCTCGGCGGCTGCCTGCAGCGTGCTGGCGTCCAGCACGAACCGGTACTTTACGTCTCCAGCGACCATCCGGTCGTAGGCCTCATTGAGCTGGGCGGCGGACACCATCTCGATATCGGCCACCACGCCATGCCCAGCACAGAAATCGAGCATTTCCTGGGTTTCGGCGATTCCGCCGATCAGCGATCCGGCGTAGGCGATCCTGCGCCGGATCAGGGCACCCGGATTGACCGGCGGCATGGCTTCCGACGGCAGGCCCAGCTGGAACAGGGCGCCCTCCACCCGCAGGGTGCGGAAGAACGGATTGAGGTCGTGCGGGGCGGCAACGGTGTCGATGATGAGGTCGATGGTCCGGTCCGCTGCGGCCATGGCGGCCTCATCGCGGGAGAGGACAACCTCATCGGCCCCCAGTTCCAGGGCGGCCGCGACCTTCGACTCCGAGGTGGTGAAAACCACCACCTTCGCGCCCATGGCCTTGGCCAGTTTGACGGCCATGTGCCCCAGCCCCCCAAGCCCGACCACGCCCACCACGTCGCCTTCTTCGACGTCGAAGTGCCGCAGCGGCGAGAAGGTGGTGACGCCGGCGCACAGCAAGGGCGCGACGGCGGCCGGGTCCAGTGAGTCCGGAACGCGCAGGACATAGCGGCGGTCCACGACAATCGAAGAGGAGTAGCCGCCCTGGGTGATGGCGCCCCCGTTGCGGCGGTCCTTTGCACCGTAGGTGCCGGTCATTCCGTTTTCGCAGTACTGTTCAAGGCCGTCCAGGCAGCTGTCACACTCACGGCAGGAGTCCACCATGCAGCCCACGCCCACCCGGTCGCCCACAGCGAATTCGGTGACGTTGGACCCGGTCCTGCTGATTCTTCCAACAATTTCGTGGCCGGGGACCAGCGGGTAAGTCTGTCCGCCCCACTCGCCACGGGTGGCGTGCACGTCGGAGTGGCACAGCCCGCAGAAATCGATGGCGATTTCGACGTCGTCCGGTTTCGGGGCGCGCCGGGCCACGGTCAGCGGTACCAACCCGCTGTCCCCGGACACAGCGCCGTAAGCTGCGGCGAGTACGCCGGCTTCTGCTGCGGGTGTTTCATCAGCAGCGGGGACTGCATCAGCGGCAGGGACAATGGGTTTGGCAAGGGGCGGTGGTACGGGGCGTCCTGGTGTCATAGTGCGACGCTACCTCCGGCCCCCGCGGAGTTTCCAGCCCGCGTCCCGCCCCTGCCGGAATCAGGAATGCCGCCCGCGGGCTCCGGGCCGGTGGCAACCGGCAGTTCCGGGCGGTTGGACCACTCCGAAAACGAGCCGGGATACAGCGCCGCCCGAAAGCCGGCAAGCTCCAGCGCCGCAACCTCGTGGGCAGCGGTGACACCGGACCCGCAGTAGACCGCTACCGGCGTTCCGACCCGGATGCCAAGGTGCTCAAACCTCCGCTTCAGCTCCGCCGGCGGAAGGAACCGCCCTGCTGCGTCCACGTTGCCCGCGGTGGGGGCGCTCACCGCCCCGGGAATATGGCCGGCGCGTGGATCCACGGGCTCAACCTCGCCCCGGTACCTCTCCCCAGCCCTTGCGTCGAGCAACAGGCCGCTGCCCGCCCATCGTGCGGCAGCACCGGCGTCGGCCACCGGCATGTGCCCGCTGCCCAGCTCCACGTCACCGAACGTGGGCTGGACGGGACCCGACTCAAGCGGAAGTCCTGCCGCCCGCCAGGCGGCCAGGCCGCCGTCGAGCAGGTAGACCTCTGCGAGGCCGGCGTCGCGCAGCATCCACCACAGCCTGGCCGCGGCCATGTTGGCGCTGTCATCGTAGGCGACCACCAGGTCGCCGTTACGGATGCCCCAGCGCCGCGCGGACTCCTGGAACTGTTCCGGAGACGGCAAAGGGTGCCGCCCCCGGTCCGGAACTGCCGGATCGGAGAGTTCAGTGGCCAGGTCAACGAATGCCGCACCCGGCAGGTGTTCCGAAAGATAATGTTCGTGGCCGTGCGGATCACCCAGCACCCAGCGCACATCCAGCAGCACCGTCCGTTGCCCGGCGGCAAGCCTGGCCTCAAGTTCCGGGACGTCGATCAACGGCTTCATTGCACTCCTCGCAGGTTCCTACAGCCAACGGCACCTACTCTAGACGGCGGGTCCTGTTGCCGCGGGTAGGCTGGATCGGTGACGATCGAGGGCAGCGCCGGCAAGAGCAGCAGCGGAACGGACCGGGACTGGGCCGACCAGGCCATCCGCACCATCAAAGCGGAAAACAACCGCTCGGCGGATACGCACCTTTATGCAGTACCGCTGCCGGAGCACTGGGGCATCCAGCTGTACCTCAAGGACGAGTCCACGCACCGTTCCGGGAGCCTGAAGCACCGGCTGGCGAGGTCGCTCTTCCTGTTCGGGCTGGTCAATGGCTGGATCCGGCGGGACACCACCATCGTGGAGGCTTCCAGCGGCAGTACGGCGGTATCGGAGGCGTACTTTGCCCAGCTGCTGGGGCTCCCGTTCATTGCCGTCATGGCGCGCACCACCAGCCGGGAAAAGATCGCCCTGATTGAGCAGTTCGGCGGCTCCTGCCTCCTCGTGGAGAACGCATCGGACGTGTATGCCGCGGCAGAGGACGTAGCCGCCACCTGCAACGGGCATTACATGGACCAGTTCACCTACGCGGAGCGGGCCACGGACTGGCGCGGGAACAACAACATTGCCGAATCGATCTTCGGCCAGCTCAGCCTGGAACCGCACCCCGTGCCCGAGTGGGTGGTGGTGGGCGCGGGAACAGGCGGAACCAGCGCCACGATCGGCCGGTACCTGCGTTACCACTCTCATGCCACCAAGCTGCTGGTGGTGGACCCGGAAAACTCCGCATTCTACCCCGGCTGGCTGGGCGGGGCGGACGGACAACCCACCGGGCTGCCGTCGCGGATCGAAGGCATCGGCCGGGCCCGGATGGAACCGAGCTTCATTCCCACGGTCATTGACCGGATGGTCCAGGTGCCGGACGCTGCCTCGGTTGCCGCTATGCGGCATCTGGACTCCTACGCGGGCCTGCATGCCGGCCCGTCAACAGGCACCAACCTGTGGGGAGTCTGGGAAACAGTCGCGCAGCTCCTGTCCGAAGGCAGGCGGGGCAGCGTGGTTTCCCTGATGTGCGACGGCGGTGACCGCTATGCGGGCACGTACTGGAACCAGGAGTGGGTGGCATCCCAGGGGCTGGATCCGGCGCCCTACGAAGCGGCAATTTCGCGCTTCCTGGACACCGGTAAATGGACCGGAACGCCGGCCTAAACCTCCACCGACTCGCGCGGAGCCAGGTGACGGTATTCCGTGCCGTACTTGGCGCCGATCCGCTTGACGTGTCCTTCCACGGTGCCCAGTCCGTTGTCGTTGAGCAGCCCGTCGTGGATCTGGAACGCCCGTGGAGCGCGCACCCCAATCACGAAGTCCACCACCTCCGCGGACTTGCTCCAGGGTGCGTGCAACGGGACCAGGAGGGTTTGGACGGTGATGCCGTCGGGGATGATGAACGAGTCCCCCGGGTGGTAGACGTTGCCGTCCACCAGGAAGCCGATGTTGGCTACCAGGGGAATCTGGGGGTGGATCAGGGCGTGCTGCCCGCCAAAGCTGCGGATATCGAAGCCGGCAGCCTCGAAGGACGATCCCGGTTCCACCGTATGGATGCGGTCGGCTGCGCCCGGAGCCTCCCCGCGCAGCTGGCCCGCCACCCCCTCCGGGGCATACAGCGCCAGATCCTTGTTTTTTTCGAGGGCTTCCACCACCGCCTGGGTGTCAAGGTGGTCTGCGTGTTCGTGGGTCACCAGGACGGCCTGGGCCCCCGACAGCGCCTCGGCGGATTCGGAAAAGGTGCCGGGATCGAGGACCAGTACCGCCCCTTCCTTCTCGAGCCGGACACAGGCATGGGTGTATTTGGTCAGCTTCATAGCGCCAGCCTAGGGTCCGCGCCGGAAGCGTGTCCACGCACCCTCCCGCCTGGCCCGTCCACGCGCCCTGCCGCAACTCCGGCTGGTAATCTTGATGTCTGCCCCCCACGGAAGCGAGTTCGTCCATGCCGATCGGCGTCAAGGCTGATTCCGCCGCCCCATCCCCGGCATCACCGGCAGGAGGCGGCAAGGAACAGCGCGTTACCAAGCAGCGGAAAGCCGTCAGTGCCGCTTTGGACGACCTTGACGACTTTGTCAGCACGCAGGAGCTTTACCGGATCCTGCAGAACCAGGGCGTTTCCGTTTCGCTTGCTACTGCCTACCGGATCCTGCAGTCACTTGCCGACGAGGGCCTGGTGGACGTGCTGCGCAACGGCGACGGCGAGGCAGTGTACCGGCGCTGCGCCGTGACCGGCCATCATCACCACCTGCTGTGCAGGAACTGCGGAAGAGCAGTGGAGGTGGAGGCGCCGGCCGTGGAAACGTGGGCGGTGCGCACGGCAGCGGAGCACGGGTTCACCGAGGTGGACCACACGGTGGAGATCTTCGGCCTGTGCCAGGACTGCACTGCCCTTAAGGCTGCCGGGAAGCTGTAAGGACCCGGCCGTTGATTCCCCGGGAGTCGCGCACGGAACCGATGGTGCGGCACACCACATAAATCAGGAACGACAACGTGGTGACGTAGGGACTGATGGGGATCCTGCCACCCAGGGCCAGCAGAATGCCGCCCACGGTCGCCGTCACGGCGAAGACCACACTGAGGACAACCGCTGCCACCGGCGAGGACGTTACCCGCAGCGCTGCCGCCGCGGGCGTAATCAGCAGGGCAAGCACCAGCAGGGCCCCCACCACCTGGATGGACAGGGCGACGCTGACGCCAAGCACAATCATGAACACGATCCCCAGGGTGCGGACGGGGACTCCGCGCGCTTCGGCGAGTTCAGGGTCGACACTGGCAAAGTTCAGCGGGCGCCAGACGGCCAGCAGGACAAGCACGACCACGACGGCGGTCCCGGCCAACACCTGGAGCTGTACGGTGTCCACGGAGACGATTTGACCGGTGAGCAGCCCAAACTTGTTTGCGGCACGGCCTTGGTACAGGGACAGGAACAGGATTCCAAGCCCCAGGCCAAAGGGCATGATGACCCCGATGGTCGAGTTCTTGTCCCTGGCCCGGACGCCCATCAGGCCCAGCAGCAGGGCAGCGGCCACCGATCCTACGAGCGAACCAAACACCACGTCCGCCCCGACCAACAGGGCAAACGCGGCCCCTGCAAAGGAAAGTTCGGAGATGCCGTGGACCGCAAAGGCAAGGTCCCGCTTCATGACGAACGTCCCCACCAGCCCGCCGAGGAGGCCCAGGATGGCGCCGGCCCAGATGGAGTTCTGGACCAGGACCAGCAGTTCCCCGTAGTTGTCGAAGTTGAAGATGGCGCCAAGGATGCTGTCCGCGTCCATCAGGCCACCTCCCCTGCCAGCGAATCCGCCTCGTGGTGGTGATGGGTTGTGGCGTCCGGCAGGCCGACCACGACGAGCCTGCCGTTGGCACGGATCACTTCCACGTGGCTTCCATAAAGCTCTGAAAGCACCTCCGTGGTCATGACCTCCTCCGGCGCCCCCACCCGGAAACGACCCCCAGCCAGGTAAAGGACCCTGTCCACGTAGTGGATGATCGGGTTGATTTCGTGGGTCACGAAAACAACGGCACTGTTGTGCTCGCGGCTTTGTTGGTGGATCAGGGCGCTCACCGCCTGCTGGTGGTGCAGGTCAAGGGACAGCAGTGGTTCGTCGCAGAGCAGGACCTGCGGCTCCGTGGCCAGTGCCTGCGCCACGCGAAGCCGCTGCTGCTCTCCACCGGAAAGCTGGCCAACCGGGACTTTGGCGTAGTCGGAGGCTCCCACCAATTCCAGCAACTGGTCCACCCTGCGGTTGGTTTTGCGGGCCGAAAGCCGGATCCCCCACTTGTCGCCGTCCACGCCCAGGGCCACCAGGTCGCGGGCACGCATGGGGGTATCCGGAGCGAAGGACTTCTGCTGGGGGATGTAGCCGATCAGGCTGCTGCCGCGTTCCACCGGACGGCCGCCCAGTGTTGCCTGCCCGGACTGCAGCTTTTGGAGGCCCAGCAGGACTTTGAGGAAACTGGTCTTGCCGCTGCCGTTGGGACCCAGCACGGCGAAAAACTCTCCGGGCTGGATATTCAGGTCCAGGTCCTCCCAAAGGGTGCGCTGGCCGAATGTAAGGCACGCCCCTTTGAGGCTGACGACGGGTTTCACCTAGTTGTTCTCCAGAACCTTGCTGATGTTGTTCACATTGTCCGTCATCCACTGCAGGAAGGTCTTGCCTTCCGGCAGGGTTTCGGTGAAGTCAACCACCGGGACACCGGCGGATTCGGCCGCCTTCTTCAGTGCTTCCGTCTGCGGGCCCTCCGTTTGGTCGTTGTAGGCCAGAAGGCGTACGGAGCCGGACCCGACCAGGTCGGTGGCCTCCTTGAGAACGGCGGGCGGAACGTCACTGCCCTCTTCGATGGCGGCGGTGTATTGCTCAGGGGTGGCGTTCACCAGCCCCGCATCCTCCAGCAGGTAGAGCGGCACGGGCTCCGTCACCGCAACCCGCCCTCCCGGAGCAGCCGCCTTCAGGGCGTCCACCTTGGACTGCAGCTGTGAAAGGGAGGACTTGAAGGAATCAGCGTTGGCCGTGAAGGAGGAGGCCGAGCCGGGATCCAGCGCCGCGAGCTTGCCGGCGATGGCGTCGGCCACGCGTTCCATGGCCGGCAGGCTGTACCAGACGTGTTCGTTGAGTCCGCCGTGGTCGTGTCCGTCGGCGCCGCCCCCGGCCGCTTCGGACGCGCCGGCCGTGGCGTCATCCGGGTGGGCAAGGCCGGAAAGTTCGACGGCGGTCAGTACGCCTGCGCTGTCGATCTTGCTGCCTTCCACCAGAGTATGGATGAAGGCGTCGTAGCCGCCCCCGTTTTCGATGACCAGCTGCGCCTTGGACACAGCCAGCCGGTCCTGTGCGGTCGCCTCATACGAGTGCGGATCCTGTGCGGGGCTGTTGATGATCGCGGTGACCTTGACCTTGTCACCGCCGATCGTCCGGGCGATGTCACCATAGACGTTCGTTGAGGTCACCACGTTGATTCCCTGCGCAGCGTCCGAGGTCTGCGACGGCTGCGGGCCGCAGGCGCTGAGCAGGAGGCCAACGCCTGCGAGGGCGGCAATGAAGGAGCTGGCAGCGGCGGTACGGCGCACGAAAAACCTCGGTTCACACATAGGGAGGGCAACACACCCAGCGTATACCTAAATGCGAATGATTCC
The DNA here is from genome assembly GCF_030816725.1 of Pseudarthrobacter defluvii. NCBI lineage: Bacteria > Bacillati > Actinomycetota > Actinomycetes > Micrococcales > Micrococcaceae > Pseudarthrobacter > Pseudarthrobacter defluvii. Next base: position 1,461,975 of record NZ_JAUSYG010000001.1, on the reverse strand, counting down.
TATTTAGGGCCTGGCACCACATCCTCAGCGTGAAGCCCACCGTGGCCGCGCCCCTGCCTGGCACAGGGGCGCCACCAGGGTCAGGCTCCGTTCGGCTGGCCCAGGCGGCGGATGCCCGTGGCCTGGGTGGCGTCCCGGATTTCACCGACGAGCTGTTCGATGACGTCCTCGAGGAAGAGGATGCCCCTGGTGTTGCCGTCAGGACCGATGACCCGGGCAAGGTGCGAGCCGGTGCGCTGCATGACCGACATGGCCTTTTCAATCTCGTCCCCCAGGGACAGGTTGGCCAGCGACCGGACCCTGCTCTCTGCAATCGGCAGCTCGTACCCGGATTCCGGGATGGACAGTACGTCCTTGACATGGAGGTAGCCGTACAACATGTCCTCGTCATCCAGCATGGGGAACCTGGAAAAGCCCGTACGGCTGACAGCTTTCTCGAATTCCACGGGAGTGGTGGAAGCCGGAAGCATGACCAGCTTTTCGAGCGGCACCATGATGTCCTCCGCCGTATGGTCCGAGAACTCAAGGGCGCCGGTGATGAGCCCGGCGTCGTCGTCCACCAGCCCATGGCGGGTGGACTCCTGCACGATCGACTGAACCTCCTCCAGGGTGAAGGAGGACGTCACCTCGTCCTTGGGCTCGATCCGCATCAGTTTCAGGATGTGGTTCGCGGACCAGTTGAGGGCCGAAATCACTGGGTGGACCAGCCTGGAGATGAACAGCAGTGGCGGGGCCAGGAACAGGGCTGCCTTGTCCGCAACGGACACGGAGATGTTCTTGGGCACCATCTCGCCGAACGTCACGTGCAGGAACGTCACCATCATCAGGGCCACCGCGAAGGCAGCGACGTCAGCCACCTCCGAGGGCAGGCCCACCGTCTCCATGGGGACAGCGAGCAGATGATGGATCGCCGGCTCCGCGACGAGCAGGATCAGCAGTGAACAGACCGTGATTCCCAGCTGCGCGCACGCGAGCATCAGGGAGACGTTTTCCATGGCACGCAGGGTGGTCTGGGCCCGCTTGGACCCGGTGTCGGCCAGCGGCTCGATCTGGCTGCGGCGCGCTGACATGATGGCGAACTCAGCGGCCACAAAAAAGGCGTTGCCCAGCAGGAGGAAGCCCAACCAGAGTATTCCGGCCCAGTCGCTCATTGCCTGCTCCCATCAGTGGCGTCCTGCGCGGCCGCTTCAGCCACGGGATGGAAGCAGATGCGGTCTATCCGGCGTCCGTCCATCCTGGTGACGCTGAGCGTTCCTCCATTGACCGGGACGGTGTCGCCCACGGCAGCTATCCTGCCCAGCTTGCTCATGACATAGCCGCCCACGGTTTCATAGGCCGCCTCGTCCGGAACGCTCAACCCGGGGATCTGCTCCGACAGCTCGTCCGGCCGGAGGAGCCCCGGGAAGTACCAGTCACCGGAGGCACTTTGCAGCAATCCAGGGCGGACCTTGTCGTGCTCGTCCGCCACCTCGCCCACGATCTCCTCCACCAGGTCCTCCAGCGTTGCGATGCCGGCTGTTCCGCCGTACTCATCCAGCACCACGGCCAGCTGCAGGTTTCCCTCGCGCAGTTCGGCCAGCAGCGCGTCCAGGTGGATGGTTTCCGGCACGCGCAGTACCTCGGTCATGATGGCGCCCGCTTCGAGGTTCTGCCGGCGTTCCCATGGAACGGCAACGGCCTTCTTGACGTGCACCAGCCCGCGGATGTCATCAGCCGAGTCACCAATGACGGGGAACCGGGAGTACCCGGTCCTGCGCGCGGCATCCACCACGTCGGACACCGGCTGGTCGGCGTCGATCGTTTCCAGCCGGATGCGCGGGCTCATGACGTCGGCTGCCGTCCGGGAGGAGAAATTCAAGGTGCGGGCAATGAAGTTGGCGGTCCCGGCGTCGAGGGTTCCCATCGCCGCCGACCTGCGGACCAGCGAGGCCAGCTCCGCGGGCGTCCGTGCGCCGGAAATTTCCTCTTTCGCTTCCAGTCCGAAGATATGGAGGACTTTGTTGGAGAAGCCGTTGAGGACCACGATGGCCGGCTTGAAGATCATGGTGAAAACCAGCTGCGGACCGGCCAGGGCACGGCCCACGGGGAACGCCAGCGCGATCGCCATGTTCTTGGGCACCAGTTCACCGAGGAGCATGGACAACAGCGTTGCCACCACCATGGCCAGGATCAGCGCAGCGGACTGCACCACCACATCAGGAAGTCCGACGGCGGTCAGCGGACCTTCGAGAAGGCGGCCCACCGATGGCTCCATGACGTAACCGGTGAGCAGGGTCGTCAGGGTAATCCCGAGTTGACAGCTGGACAGCTGGGTGGACAGGGACTTGAGGCAGGTGAGCAAGGGCACTGCCCCTGCGTCGCCGTCGTCGATAGCGCGCTGCACGGTGGGCTGGTCCAGGGCAATAAGGGAGAACTCAACGGCAACAAAGAATCCGGTGCCGGCGATCAGCAGCAAGCCGGCTGCAAGGAGGAGCCACTCCATATCAGCACCCCGCCTGACGTGCGGAAGTTGCGCTGAGCGTGGTCAATTGTGGTGCAGGGAAGCTGTTTCGTCCCGGCGGAGGATGGTCGGCGGATACCGATGCCTGGTCCGTGCGGGTTGCGGCAAGCTGGGCCGTTGGCTGGTGATGGGCGCGTTGTCGGGGTTTGCCGGCTCTGGGGGCGGACTGCGCGGCGCTTCTCTTCATGCTCCGCTGACAGCGCCCAGGCCGGCACCTAGATTTACTGTCCATAAGAACTTCAGTCTACAGGAGCACCCCTTGCCGCAGGCGCGGCAGCGGGTGCGGCAAGCACCCTGTTTCGGGCCCGGGAGGCCGCTTTGTTGACTGCCCGCAGCCGGCTGCCGAAGCCCGGACGGCTGCCATAATTCGGCCCGCGTTCGTCACTTCATGATTTGAGTCACCCTTATTGGCAGTTAACACAGAATGCTCACTAGACTTGCAAAGGTCCGGGTTCAGAGGACAGAGACTGGTTCGAACGTAGTGCTGAAGCACCGGGGGGCCAAAGAGAAATCAAACTCATGGAAGAGGCGTATTTCAAGTGCCAGAGCAGCCAAGCCACCGTCTACCAGAGGAATTTGGCGGAAACGAGTGGCTCGTGGACGAACTGTACGAGCAGTACCAGCAGGACAAGAACGCGGTGGATGCCAAGTGGTGGCCCCTGTTTGAATCCTTCGACTCGGGCAACGGTTCTTCTTCCAACGGAACTTCAGCGCGCACTGCCAACCCTCCCACCCGGGAACTCCCCGTCGTAAACCCGGCTCCCGCCGCCCCGGCACCGTCGCCGGCAGCTGCACCTGCCGCTCCCCAGGCGGCGCCGGCCGCCGCACCCGGTCCGGCCGCCCCCGCGTCAGCACCCGCGCCGGTTAAGAAGGCCCCCGCAACCGAAGCACGCGACGGCGGCAAGAAAACCGAGGCCGGCACCGGCTCGCAGCCCATCCCGGCGCAGCTGCCCAAGAACGTCAAGGCCCCCACGGCCCCCGAGGAAGACGTCGTCTCCGTCCTGCGCGGCCCGGCCAAGGCCATCGCCACCAACATGGTCACCAGCCTCGAGGTGCCCACCGCCACCAGCGTCCGCGCCATTCCCGCCAAGCTGCTCATCGACAACCGCGTGGTCATCAACTCCAACCTGGCCCGCGCCCGGGGCGGCAAGGTGTCCTTCACCCACCTCATCGGCTACGCCGTGATCCGCGCGCTGTCCCAGTTCCCGTCAATGAACGTGTACTACGACGAGGTGGACGGCAAGCCCGTCGCGGTCCAGCCGGCCCACGTCAACTTCGGCATCGCCATCGACATGCCCAAGCCCGACGGCACCCGCCTGCTCATGGTCCCGAACATCAAGAAGGCCGAGACCCTCAACTTCGCCGAGTTCTGGCACACCTACGAGGACCTGATCAAGCGGGCCCGCAACGGCAAGCTCACCGCCGATGACCACCAGGGCACCACCGTGTCCCTGACCAACCCCGGCGGCATCGGCACTGTGCACTCGGTGCCCCGCCTTTCCAAGGGCCAGGCAGCCATCATCGGTGTCGGCGCCCTTGACTACCCTGCTGAATTCCAGGGCGCCAGCGAAAAGATCCTGGCGCACAACGCCATCAGCAAGGTCCTGACGCTGACCTCCACGTACGACCACCGCGTCATCCAGGGCGCCGGCAGCGGCGAGTTCCTCAAGCTGGTCCACCAGCTCCTGCTCGGCGCGCAGAACTTCTATGATGAGATCTTCGAGTCGCTGCGCATCCCGTACGAGCCCGTCCGCTGGAGCCCCGACCTGCAGGTCGACCCGGCGGACGAGATCAACAAGGTCGCCCGGATCCAGCAGCTCATCCACTCCTTCCGGGTCCGCGGCCACCTCATGGCGGACACCGATCCGCTCGAGTACGTCCAGCGCAAGCACCCCGACCTCGACGTCCTCACCTACGGCCTGACCCTGTGGGACCTGGACCGCGAGTGGCCCACCGGCGGCTTCGGCGGCAAGCCGATGCTGAAGTTCCGTGACATCCTCGGGGTGCTGCGGGACGCGTACTGCCGCACCACGGGCATCGAGTACATGCACATCCAGGATCCTGCAGAACGTAAGTGGTTCCAGGACCAGCTGGAGCACCCCTACTCCAAGCCCAGCCGGGAAGAGCAGTTGCGGATCGTCTCCAAGCTGAACGCTGCCGAGGCCTTCGAGACGTTCCTGCAGACCAAGTTCGTAGGCCAGAAGCGCTTCTCCCTTGAGGGCGGCGAGTCACTGATCCCGCTGCTGGACGCAATCATGTCCGACGCTGCCGACGACGGCCTGGACGAGGTTGCCATCGGCATGGCCCACCGCGGCCGCCTCAACGTCCTGACGAACATCGCAGGCAAGACCTACGCCCAGGTATTCCGGGAGTTCGAAGGCACGCAGGATCCCCGCTCCGTGCAGGGCTCCGGTGACGTCAAGTACCACCTGGGCACCGAAGGCACCTTCACCTCGGACAACGGCAAGGAAACCAAGGTCTACCTCGCCGCCAACCCGTCGCACCTGGAAGCCGTGGACTCCGTCCTCGAAGGCATCGTCCGGGCCAAGCAGGACCGCCTGGACCAGGGCGAATCGTTCCCCGTCCTGCCCATCATGGTGCACGGTGACGCAGCCTTCGCCGGACAGGGAGTTGTGGCCGAAACCCTCAACCTGTCCCAGCTCCGCGGCTACCGCACCGGCGGCACCATCCACATCGTGGTCAACAACCAGGTGGGCTTCACCACGGCCCCATCGTCGTCGCGTTCGTCCACGTACTCCACGGACGTTGCCAAGATGATCCAGGCCCCGGTGTTCCACGTGAACGGCGACGATCCCGAGGCCGTTGTCCGCATCGGCCAGCTCGCCTACGAATTCCGGCAGCGCTTCCACAAGGACGTTGTCATCGACATGGTGTGCTACCGCCGCCGGGGCCACAACGAGGGTGACGACCCCTCGATGACCCAGCCGCTGATGTACAACCTGATCGAGGCCAAGCGCTCGGTCCGCAAGCTGTACACCGAGTCGCTCATCGGGCGCGGGGACATCACCGAGGAAGAAGCCGAGCAGCTGCTCCGCGACTACCAGGAACGGCTGGAACGGGTCTTCGCAGAGACCCACGCCGCCCAGACTTCACCGATTCCGATCGTGACGGCGGATTCCGCGGCTGTGTCCGACATCGAACGGCCCAGGGCCCAGCAATCGGATTCCAGTGTCAGCGCGCCGGCCTCCACGGCCATCAGCGCCGAAACCCTGGCCAAAATCGGCAAGGCGCACGTTGAAATCCCCGAAGGCTTCACTGTCCACCCCAAGCTGAAGCAGCTGCTCGAAAAGCGCGAGCAGATGTCCCGCCAGGGCGGCATCGACTGGGGCTTTGGCGAGATCGCGGCCTTCGGATCGCTGATCATAGAAGGCGTCCCCGTGCGCCTCGCCGGCCAGGACTCGCGCCGCGGCACGTTCGTCCAGCGCCACGCCGTCTTCCACGACCGCGCCAACGGCAAGGAATGGCTGCCCCTGGGCAACCTCTCCGACAACCAGGCCAAGCTGTGGATCTACGACTCCCTGCTGTCCGAATACGCCGCCATGGGCTTCGAGTACGGCTACTCCGTGGAACGACCGGACGCCCTGGTCCTCTGGGAGGCCCAGTTCGGTGACTTCGTCAACGGTGCGCAGACCATCATCGATGAGTTCATTTCTTCTGCCGAGCAGAAGTGGGGCCAGCGCTCCTCCCTGGTCCTGATGCTGCCGCATGGCTACGAAGGACAGGGCCCGGACCACTCCTCGGCGAGGATCGAGCGCTTCCTGCAGCTGTGCGCGGAGGACAACATGATCGTGGCCAACCCCACCACGGCTGCATCGCACTTCCACCTGCTGCGACGCCAGGCGTACAGCCGCCCGCGGAAGCCGCTGATCATCTTCACACCCAAGCAGCTGCTTCGCCTGAAGGCCGCCGCGTCATCCGTGGAGGACTTCACCAACGGCACGTTCCGCCCGGTTATCGGCGAGCATGAGCAGCTGCCGGCCACCGCCGTCGAACGCGTGCTGCTGGTCTCCGGGCGCCTGTACTACGATCTCCTGTCCACCCGGCAGAAGACCGGCGACAAGACCACGGCCATTGTCCGCGTGGAGCAGCTCTACCCGCTGCCGCACGCCGAGATCGAAGCGGAGCTCGCCAAATACCCCAACGCCGAAGTGGTGTGGGCACAGGACGAGCCTGCGAACCAGGGACCGTGGCCGTTCATCGGCCTGAACCTGCCGGAGATCCTTGACCGCCGCGTCCGCCTGGTGTCCCGGCCGGCATCCGCCTCCACGGCCGCCGGTTCCATGAAGCGGCACGCTGCCGAACAGGATGTCCTGCTGAAGCAGGCATTTGCACGGAAGTAAGCAGTAAGGCTGCCCGGCCGGAGTCGAAATACCAGACTCCGGCCGGGCAGTTCTGTTTAATGGATGAACAGCGCCGCCTTCAACCTCCGCAGCCGCGGCGGCGAAGGCGGCAGCGGCCGTACGAAGCAGACCCGTACCGAAGTAAAGAGGAACGCGTGGAAGACAGGAAGCTGCGGATCGCAGCTGTAGGAGATGAACTGCTGGCCGGACTGGGTGATCCCCGCGCGCTTGGCTGGCTGGGCCGGGTGCTGGCCCGCACTCCCCAGGACGGCATGCTGCTGGAGAGCTATGCCCTCCCCTGTCCGCAGGAAGGCACGGAGGGCCTGGCGGCGCGCTGGCTGGAAGAAGCGGGACGGCGCTTCAGCGCCCAGTCGGAGAACCGGCTGGTCATCGGCCTGTCCGGACGTGACATCGAGTTCGGCCTGTCCACCGCGCGGAGCCGGCTGAACCTTGCCAACATCCTGGACTCGGCTTCCCAGAACCGGATAGAGGTTTTCGTGGTGGGGCCGCCCCCTACGCTCGATCCGGCCCAAAACCGGCGGCTGGATGAGTTGAACACTGCCTTCGCTGATGTCACCACCCGCCGCAAGCACCTCTACGTCGACACGTTCTCACCCCTCCTGAACCACGAACAGTGGCGCCAGGACCTCGCTGCCAACGGCGGCACGCCCGGGCAGGCAGGTTACGGGCTGATGGCCTGGCTGGTGCTGCACCGCGGGTGGTTCCAGTGGCTGCGCCTGGAAGCACCGCAGTAGGCCCCTCAAGCCATATCTTGACCACGTCCCGCGGCGGCGATACGTTGTAGGGCATCGCGATATATCGTCTTTGGAGGGGACCGTGCCCGAGCAAACCTGGACCGTTGAAAGCCCGGAGACCATCGTCGTCGAGGACGTGACATCCCTCAAGCTGGGCATGGTCCGCGGCAGTTTCCATGTCCTAACGCACTCCGAACCGGCGGTCCGGCTCGAGGTGTCCGAGGTGCATGGTGACCCCGTGGCCGTCTCCTTCACCGGTGGCAGGCTGGAGGTCCGGCACCAGCTGCACGGCGCCCAGGGCTGGTTCAAAAACCTCATGGAGACGGTCAACCACAACAGCGGGAATTCCGCTGTCATCACCGTCGCCCTTCCCAGCAGCGTCGAGGTGGAAGCGGGAACTGTCAGCGGTGACGGCCTTGTCTCGGGCAGCGCCTCCCACGTGCGTCTCAACACCGTCTCCGGTTCCATCGCAGCAGAGGGCACGTCCGGCGAACTGCAGGTCAACACCGTCAGCGGAAGCGTGGCCGTAAGGGACCACCGCGGCGTGCTCACCGCCAAAAGCATTTCCGGGGAGATTACGGCGTCCGGCCACTTCAGCAATGTGCGTACCAACACCGTCAGCGGACACCTCAGCTTCGACCTGCTCGGCTTCACCCAGGACTTCGGCTCCAACTCCGTGTCGGGGGACCTCACCATCCGGCTGCCCCATGATGTCGGCGTGGACATTGTGGCCAAGTCGGCCGGCGGTGCGGTGGTTCTTGACGGCCAGCAGTGCCTCCTTGCCAACGGCAAGGTGGAGACCATTGCCGGGCCTGACGGCCAGCTGATGCTGGTGCGGACCAACTCGGTGTCCGGCAAGACAGCCATCTTCCATGCCCCTCGACGCGTTGACGGCGGCGAAGCGGAACACTGATGCCGCCCGTCTTCGCACATGGTGCGTTGCGCCTTTACCTCCTGGCCCTCCTCGAAAGCGGTCCCAAGCACGGCTACGAGCTCATGAAGGCGCTCAAGGACCGTTTTGGCGGGACCTACGCGCCCAGCGCCGGAACCATCTACCCGAGGCTGGGCAAGCTTGAGGAGGACGGCTTGGTGTCCACCGAGCCAGCGGGACGGCGCACCAACTACCACATCACCGCCGCTGGCCTCACAGAACTGGACCGGCGCCGCGATGACCTGGCCGGCGTCGAGAAGGGCATCGCCGTTTCCGTGCAGCGGCGTGACGTGGAACTGATGCTGCAGCGGTTCGGTGACGATGTCCGCGCAGACTTGCGGCAGTACGCCCAGGGCGGGCCCATTGGTCCCGCGACGCTGGAAACGGTCCGTACCGTGCTGGCCGAGGCGCAGGCAGCCATCCGCGGCAACCTGCGGATCTGAAACCAGTGTCCGGGGATTACTGCCGCAGGTCATGCGCCATTTCCCGGTTCGCGGGCCGCCACATCATGTGGGAGACTGGAGGGCAGCTCTTTTGAGTACCAACAGTAAGGAGGCCAGCTATGAGCAAGCGTGCACGCAAGCGTCGTGACCGTAAGCGTGGCGGCGCGAACCACGGGAAGCGCCCCAACACCTAGGCAAATGCCAGGACGGTTCAAGCAAAGGACCCCGCAAGCCATTCGGCTTACGGGGTCCTTTGCTGTCTACGGACTCGAACCGCGCACTGGGGCTAATGCCCGCCTATGCCTCCACGGGACGAATCGCGTGGATCCTGTCCAGGATGGCGTTCTTCAGGTTGTCCGGAGCGGACTCGGTGCAGGAGCGCTTGACCATATTACGGATGACGCACTCGAGGTCATACTGCTGGGTGCACTCAGGGCACTCATCCAGGTGGTTCTTGATCTCGGTCAGGTCCTCGCGGGTCAGCGCCCCGTCAAGGTATTCGTAGATGCGTTGCATCCGGGTGTCGTCGCAGTCGCCCAATCCCTGGCAGTCGCTCATTTCCTGTTCTCCTGTGCTTTGCTTGCTGCCGCATCCGACGTATCCGCGGCCGTTTTGAATCCCCGCTCGGCGGCGTATTCCGCGAGCATGTCCCGCAACATTCGCCGGCCGCGGTGAAGCCGGGACATCACGGTGCCGATGGGCGTGTTCATGATGTCTGAAATTTCCTTGTAGGCGAAGCCCTCCACGTCGGCGAAATAGACCGCCAGGCGGAACTCCTCAGGGATATCCTGGAGGGCCCGCTTCACGTCCGAATCCGGAAGGTGGTCCAACGCCTCGGCCTCCGCGGAGCGCAGTCCGCTTGAGGTATGCGACTCCGCCCGTGCCAGCTGCCAGTCCTCAATGCTGTCCGAATTGGACTGCAACGGCTCGCGCTGCCGCTTGCGGTACAGGTTGATGTAGGTGTTGGTCAGGATCCTGTACAGCCAGGCCTTGAGGTTGGTGCCCGGCTTGTACTGGTGGAACGCCGAGAAGGCCTTGGTGTAGGCCTCCTGGACCAGGTCCTCCGCGTCCGACGGGTTCCTTGCCATGCGCATCGCAGCCGAGTACAGCTGGTCCACGTACTGCATGGCGTCCCGTTCGAAGCGAAGACGGCGCTGCTCCATGGTCTCCGTGGAGACGTCCAGGGTGGTGCTGTCAGTTGTGCCGGCTTCGGCGGCCGGCGAAGCAGGACCGGCCTGGCCGGAAGGCAGGGGCGCGGCTCCGGCCCTTCCGTTCACTTCGGCGGGGGTAGCCTCATACATGGCCGCAACGGCCGGATCCAAGGTGCTCATTGCCTTCAAGTCTACTGTCCGGCTCCCCGCCCGGGGCGTGCCGTACTCCAGCGGCCCGGCGGCGAGCATGTCCACTGCCACCGGCCCCGCCGGTCTGGTTCCGTCCAACACCTTCCCCAAGGCCCAACTCCGCTCTGTATCGGGTGAATGATCGCCTGGGTCCCTGTCACGGACCCGACATCGATAACCGCCCTCCGCAGGCAAATATTCCCCAAAGGTGCAAGACTAGGACCGACTCCGCCGCTCGCCGCGGCTCGTCCATCCAGGAGGAAATCCATGCCTTTTATCCGCACGCTCGCCCGGCCCATGCTTGCCTCCAGTTTCGTTCTTGCCGGACTGGATAAGCTCAAGAACTCCGACGACACCGCCCAGCAGCTCTCGCCGCTCCTGCGCAAGGCGGCTTCCTCGCTTCCCTTCCAGGCGAGCGAGAAGACCCTCGCCCGCGTGATCGGTGGAACCCAGGTGGGAGCCGGCGTCCTGTTCGGCCTTGGCAAGTTCTCCCGGCTCTCCGCCGGTCTTCTGACTGCAATTTCCCTGTTGAACACGTTTGTTGAATGGCGCAGTGCGGACATCAGCAGCAAGGAAGGGCGCGAAAACCGCCGGAACCAGCTGCTCAAGAACCTCTCGTTGGGCGGCGGTGCCCTGCTGGCCTCCGTGGACACCGCGGGCAAGCCGGGCCTCGCATGGCGCGCCGAGCACCTGGCAGCCGATGCCCGCAGGAATGCCTCGGACCTGGCCGCGGACGCCCGCAGGACCACCACCACGAAGCTCAACAAGGCGGACAAAGCGGTACGCCGTGCCGTACACGCCACGGGAGCATAAGTACGAATGACCGCAACAGCTGCCACCCGGGACGGATCCGGAGCCCCTGTCCAGCATTGGGCCGCACCTTTTGCTTCCCGGCCCGTCAATGCCACGGTGACGGTGCCCGGATCAAAATCCCTGACCAACAGGTATCTGGTCCTTGCCGCCCTGGCGGACGGGCCGTCCCGGTTGCGCGCGCCCTTGCATTCCAGGGACTCCGCACTGATGATCGAAGCGCTCCGGCAGCTGGGGGCCACGATCACCGAGGTACCTGGGGACGGCGCCTTTGGCCCTGACCTTGAAGTAGTTCCGCTGCCGGCGGCCCACCAGGAACCCGTGACCAGGATCGACTGCGGGCTGGCCGGCACGGTCATGCGGTTCGTACCGCCGTTGGCGGCGCTCCGCAATGGGGCCAGCATTTTCGACGGCGATCCGCACGCCCGGAAGCGCCCCATGGGGACCATCATCGAGGCGCTCAAGGCCCTCGGGGTCGCGGTTACGTCGGAAGACGGCTCCGCGCCGTCGTCGCTCCCGTTCGTAGTGGAAGGCAAGGGAACGGTGCGGGGCGGGCACCTGGTGATCGACGCCAGCGCCTCCTCCCAGTTCGTCTCCGCCCTTCTCCTGGTGGGGGCCAGGTTCGACGATGGCCTGCACCTTGAGCACGTAGGGAAGCCGGTGCCCAGCCTGGACCACATCAACATGACGGTGGCTGTGCTGCGTGGCGCCGGGGTGTCAGTTGACGACTCGGTCCCCAACCACTGGGTGGTGGCGCCGGGTCCCATCGGCGCCTTCGACCAACGGATTGAACAGGACCTTTCCAATGCCGGACCGTTCCTGGCGGCTGCGCTGGCCTCGAAAGGCACAGTGCGGATCCCCGGCTGGCCGGCGGAAACCCAGCAGGTGGGAGATCTTTGGCGCGGCATCCTCGCCAGGATGGGCGCACACGTCACCCTGGCTGACGGCATCCTGACCGTCACCGGAGGCCAGGAGATCAAGGGCGGCGACTTTGCCGACACCAGCGAACTTGCACCCACCGTTGCCGCCTTGTGCGCACTGGCCACAAGCCCTTCCCGGCTTTCTGGAATCGCCCACCTGCGCGGACACGAGACAGACCGCCTCGCGGCCCTCGTCGCGGAAATCACACGGCTCGGCGGCGACGCCGAAGAAACCAGTGACGGCTTGGTGATCCGGCCGGCCCGGCTGCACGCCGGCGTCGTCCACAGCTACGCAGACCACCGCATGGCCACTGCCGGGGCAATCCTGGGCCTTGCAGTGGACGGCGTCCAGGTCGAGGACATCGCCACCACCGCCAAGACCATGCCCGATTTTCCGCAGCTTTGGGAAAACATGCTGGCCCAGGACGCCGCGGTGGCACCCGGGCCGGAAGGGCGCGGCAGTGGCGCGGAGCACTGATTCCTGGGACGAATCAGACGTCCGGATCCGCCCCAGCAAGAAAGGATCCCGGCCCCGCACCAAGGACCGGCCCAGCCATGACGATGCCGTGACCGGACGGATCATCACGGTGGACCGCGGCCGGTATACAGCCGTCGTGGATGAGGACTCGGACAACGAACGCGTTATCATCGCAGCGCGCGCCCGCGAACTTCGCCGTTCGCCAGTGGTTGCCGGCGACTTCGTATCGCTCGTCGGGGACGTGTCCGGTGCACCGGACACGCTTGCCCGCCTGGTCAAGATCCAGGACCGCAAAACCCTCCTGCGCCGGAGTGCCGACGATACGGACCCCATCGAGCGGGCCGTGGTGGCCAACGCCGACCAACTGGTGATCGTGGTGGCGGCCGCCAACCCGGAGCCCCGCACCGGGTTCATCGACCGCACCCTGGTGGCAGCCTACGACGCCGGGATCGAGCCGATACTCCTCGTTACCAAGGCCGACGTCAAAGACCCTTCGGAACTGCTGTCCAACTACACCCACCTGGACTTCCCGATGATCATCAGCCGGACCGCGGATGCACAGGCCTCCGGCATCGACGCACGGTCCGACGACGGCCTCTCGGCGCGGCTGGACAGCGCGGCGGTAGCCGCCCTCCGCGCCCACCTCGACGGGAATGTCACCGTAATGCTGGGCCATTCCGGCGTGGGCAAATCCACCATGGTGAACGCGCTGACGGGGGCTGAGCGCGCCACCGGCGGAGTGAATGCCGTCACCGGACGTGGCCGCCATACGTCATCGTCGGCCCTGGCCCTGCGCCTGGCGGACGCACCGCCGGGCAGCTGGATCATTGACACTCCCGGCATCCGTTCATTTGGGCTGGCGCATGTGGACCCGGACCGGATCCTGCGGTCCTTCCCGGACCTCTCCCCCGGCATCGAAAACTGTGAGCGGGGCTGCAAGCACACGGCCACGGCAGTGGATTGCGGCCTCGATGACTGGGTGGCAGGCGGTCACGCAGGTCCCACCGGCCCTGCGCGGCTGTCCTCCCTGCGGCGCCTGCTGGGCGCGGACCCCCGCATGGAAGCACAGGAAACCAAGGAGCTCGGCAGCGTCAACTGACGCGTTCTCCCGGCAGAACCGTCCACAGACGGTAGTTTGGAACCATGATCCAACCCGCTTCGAGCTACAACGATGACCTGCGCCTGGCCCATGTCCTGGCCGACTCCGTGGATGACCAGACAATGAGCCGCTTCAAGGCCCTGGACCTCCAGGTTGAGACCAAGCCGGACCTTACGCCGGTCACCGATGCGGACAAGGCCGCCGAGGAAGCCATCCGCGGCCAGCTCTCCCGTTCCCGGCCCCGGGACGCGGTCCTGGGCGAGGAATTCGGCAGCACGGGCCACGGTTCGCGCCGCTGGATCATCGATCCGATTGACGGGACCAAGAACTTTGTCCGCGGCGTTCCGGTCTGGGCCACGCTGATCGCCCTGGTGGACGAAGGCGAGCCCGTGGTGGGTGTGGTCAGCGCCCCGGCGCTCGGCAAGCGCTGGTGGGCGGCAAAGGGCATGGGCGCGTATATGGGCAGGTCCCTGGCCGCTGCCACCCGGCTGCGTGTCTCCAACGTGTCAAAACTTTCCGATGCCTCCCTTTCCTACTCCAGCCTGTCCGGCTGGAAGGAGCGGGGAAACCTTGACGAGTTCCTTGGCCTCACCGAGGAGGTGTGGCGGACCCGGGCCTACGGGGATTTTTGGTCGTACTGTATGGTGGCCGAGGGCTCGGTGGACATCGCCTGCGAACCTGAGCTGAACCTTTACGACATGGCCGCACTGGTGCCGATCGTAATGGAAGCCGGAGGCCGCTTCACGTCCCTCGAAGGCGAGGACGGGCCGTTCGGCGGGAACGCCCTGGCCACCAACTCCATCCTGCACTCAGAGGTCCTGCACCGCCTCAACCCCTACCTGGACGACCTGCTGTAGGGAACGCCATTTCGAACGGAAACCGAATAATGCACCGGCGGGCGCCTTCGAAAGGAGGCGCCCGCCGTTGTTTCTTCGGCAGCACGTAACAAAGCCCTTAACAATCGGCGCGGCTTCAATCCAAGCCGCCCCATGTCCTACGCTTTTATCCAGGTCACGAGTGCCAGCGCAAAACCCCGGTTTGCTGGCCGGCAACCCTCCATTCGCGGCGGGGTGCCCCGGGTGACGACCAGGCCGGTCCGGAGCGGATGCGGCAAGCGCGGATTCCCCTATGCCGGAGTCCTGTATTCAAGTGAGGTCTCTGTGACAACTGCCACCGTCTCCCCCAAGCCCGCCATTGCCGAAGCTGCTGAACCCCGTGGCATCGCCGGCCGGCCCCTCGCCGCCGTCACTGGCGCCGAGATCCAGGCGCCGCTGATCACGGGCGGCCACGTGCGGTACGCGAACCTGGACTATGGTGCCTCCGCCCCGGCGCTCTCCGTGGTGTCCGCCTACCTGAACGAAGTCCTGCCCTACTACGCCAGCGTCCACCGCGGCGCCGGGTACGCCTCCCAGATCAGCACCTCTGTGTACGAGAATGCCCGCACCATCGTCCGGGATTTCGTGGGCGGCCGCCCGGATGATTCGGTGATTTTCACCCGCAACACCACCGATTCCCTGAACCTGCTGGCGGGCTGCCTGCCGCTCACCGACGGCCGGCACGACGGCGACGTCCTCTACCTGGACATCGAACACCACGCCAACCTGCTGCCATGGCAGGGCGTTCCGCACCGCAGCATCGTTGCCGCCGACACCATTACCGGCACCCTGGACGCCGTCCGCGCCGAACTGGAACACGGCGGAGTCAGCCTGCTGGCGGTAACCGGCGCTTCCAACGTCACCGGCGAAGTCCTGCCCATCCGCGCCCTGGCTGCCCTGGCCCACCGGCACGGCGCCCGGATCGTCGTGGACGCAGCCCAGCTGGCGCCGCACCGCCGCGTGGACATCAGCGCGGACGGCATCGACTACCTCGCCTTTTCCGGCCACAAGCTTTACGCGCCCTTCGGCGCAGGTGTGCTGGTGGGACGGCCCGACTGGCTGGACGCGGGAACCCCGCACCTCGCCGGCGGCGGCGCCGTGAAGGAAGCAAGGCTCGACGGCGTCAGCTGGGCCACCGGGCCGGCCCGCCATGAGGGGGGCTCCCCGAACGTCCTCGGCGCCGCCACCCTGGCCCGCGCCACCCAGGTCATCGCCGGGCTGGACCAGGACCGGTGGCACGCACACGAATCCGCCATCCGCTCATTCCTGGTGGAGGGCCTGCAGGGCATCAACGGCGTCACGGTCCACCAGATCTTCAAGGACACGGACCCCGAAACGGACACCATCGGCGTGGTCAACTTCTCCGTTGAGGGCTACGACGCAGGGCTGGTGGCCGCCTACCTGTCGGCTGAGCACGGGGTGGGCCTGCGCGACGGACGCTTCTGCGCCCACCCCCTGCTGAAGCGCCTGGGCCTGCCGTCCGGCTCCCTTCGGGCAAGCTTCGGCGTCGGCTCGCGGCTGGAGGACGCCGAACGCCTCCTCGCGGGGATTCGAGCGCTGCGCAGCGAGGGGCTGGGCTGGGACTACGTGGTGGATGCGGGCCGCTGGATACCCGCCAACGACTCCCGCACCTACCCCCACTGGGCACCCAACACACCGGGGACGGCCGGGGCAGCACCCTGCCTCGACGACTGAGCAGGGGGTCGCCTTTTCCGCCAACCTGCTGATGCCCTCCGTGCGGTAGATTCAAAAGACATCCACATCGGCAGCATCAGAAGGAGGCCACGTGGTCTGGGGCGGCCCAAAGCTCGATCCCGGGCGGCGCCGGGAGCTCGGGCAGAGTTTCCAGGACGGCGGAAGGCATTACCAGCGGGTCCGGCCCGGATACCCGGAGGAGTCGGCCCGGTGGCTGGTGCCCGCCGGCGCCCATGATGCCCTGGACATCGGGGCGGGCACGGGAAAGTTCACCGCGCTGCTGCTGGACATGGGACTGGACGTTACCGCCGTCGACCCCTCTGCGGACATGCTCACCCAGCTGAAAGCCCACTACCCTGCCGCCACGGCTGTGCTGGGCACGGCCGAGGTGACCGGACTTCCCGCCGCGCGATTCGACGTCGTAACCGTTGCCCAGGCATGGCACTGGTGCGACCCCCTGGCTGCAAGCACCGAACTCGCCCGGGTCCTGCGCCCGAACGGAACCCTGGGCCTGGTGTGGAACCAGCTGGACACCTCGGTGCCCTGGGTGCACCGGCTCTCGCGGATCATGCACGCCGGTGACGTATACCGGCCGGGCCACAAACCCGTGGTGGGACCCGAATTCCACGGGCTCGAAGGGCACGTGACGCACTGGCAGGACACGGTGACCACCGCAGACCTGATGGAGCTCACCAAGTCGCGCAGTTACTACCTCCGCGCCGGTGAGGCCACGCGGGCCAAGGTCCTGGCGAACCTGGACTGGTACCTGCACGAACACCTCGCCTACGGCCCTGGGCAGGAACTCGACCTTCCATACCTCACGCTCGCCTGGCGCGCCGTCAAGGCATGAACGCAGCAGACGCTGCGGCCGGGGAGCACCCGGTAGGCTTGAACCCGTGAAGACCAGCGCGCCCTCCTCCTCGATCGAGGACTACGTCAAGGTCATCTACTCATTCACCGAATGGCAGGACAAGCCCATCACGTCCTCGCAGCTGGCACAGCGGCTGGGCGTTGCCAATTCTTCGGTTTCCGAAATGGTCCGCAAACTGAAGGACCAGGGCCTGGTGGACCACAAGCCCTACAGCGCCGTCACCCTGACCGAGGCTGGACTGCGGCTGGCCCTTGCCATGGTCCGCCGCCACCGGCTGATCGAGACGTACCTGGTCCAGCGGCTTGGCTACAGCTGGGATGAAGTGCACGATGAGGCTGAACAGCTGGAGCACGCGGTCTCGGACACGTTCATCAAACGTGTCGCGGCCAAGCTCGGGGACCCGAAACGGGACCCGCACGGCGACCCCATTCCCACGGCCGATGGCCAGGTGCTGATGCCGCACGCCCACCTGCTCGCCGAACTGGACGAGGGCCACAGTGGCCGGATTACCCGGATCAGCGATGACAACCCTGAGCTGCTGCGGTACCTCGCCTCACAGGACATCGACCTCGACGAGGAAGTGGAGGTGGTGGGCCGGCGTCCGTTCGGCGGTGCCCTGGTCGTGCGGATCGGCGGCTCCGGCGCACCCCGCGACTATGACCTTGCCGATGAAATCGCCTCCGCGCTGTGGGTCTCCAGCGACACCCCCCACCCGGGCTGCGTCCTGGGCGGACGCTGACGTGTCGATGCCCGGCAGCTCCGCCTGGCTGGCCGTGGCCGTTGGGGCGTTGATCGGCAGCGAATTGCGCTACGGGCTGGGGCTGGCATTCCCGGACGCGCCCGGCTCCGTTCCCTGGGCCACCCTGGCCATCAACATCAGCGGCAGTTTCGTCCTGGCGGCACTGACCACTCTCTGGATGGCCCGCCCGCAGACGGCGTTCTGGCTTCGCGCGGCCCTGGGGCCCGGCCTGCTGGGCTCCTTCACCACCTTTTCCGCGGTCATCTACGCCTCCGACCAGTTGGTGCGGGCCTCCGCCCACCCGGTCTGGATCACGTACCTGGCGCTGTCACTGGTCCTTGGCCTGGCGGCCGCCGGCGCGGGGTGGCGGACCGGCAGGTTCCTCTCGCGCAGCCGGGACGGCCGGACATGATCGCAGCGGCCCTGGTGGGAGTCTTCGGCGTGGCCGGCGCACTCCTGCGGTTCGGGGTGGACAGCTGGTTTGCCCACCACAGCAGCATCCGAAGCGTCCGCACTGACGGCCGCGGAGCACTGCACTGGCCCTGGGCCACCCTGCTGGTCAATGTGGCCGGGTGCTTCATCATCGGACTCTCCCACGGCGTGACTGCCAGGTTGGGGCTGGGCACCGAATGGCAGCTGGGCCTGGCCACCGGCCTGGCCGGCGGACTCACCACTTTCAGTTCCTGGACCACAGCCACCATCCGGCTGCTCAGCGAGGCCCGCTTCGGCTCGGCCGTGCTGAACATCGCCGTAAACCTTGTCCTGGGCTTTATCGCCGCGGCCGCGGGCATCGCGCTGGCCGGCTGATTTCCGGTTACCGGCTCCGGCCCGGCGATTTGGCCGGCTCCCGTATGGTTGAAGGTGATGATCAGCAGACGTGACGCGGCAATAACCCTTGATGTTCCCCTTGAAATGGCACAGCGGCACGGGCTGCCCAAGTGGATGACGGAAGCCGAACTCCGCGCCATCCTGGACAATCCCCCTTCCTGGCTTGTGCAGTCGCGCGCCAACCGGACGGGAAAGCGGCCCGTCTGGGTGCACCTGGAATGCGCCGTCTGCGGTTACGAGGAAGCGGCGCGGCCCAAAAAGTGGTGGCCGGACTTTACCTATGTGGTCTGCGGGCACCATGCCCCTGCGGAAATCCCGCCCCTCCGTCCCGGCTGCGTCCGCAGCGAGTACGACGGCGTGGGCACGCGTTTCGTGGGCATCGTGGACGTGGAAGCGCCCCAGGTTCGCCCGTAGCTTTCCGCACGGGCCCGCGTGGGGTGCCGGACCGCCGTCGGACCTCACCCCGTGCCGTTGGCGGTCATTTCCTCCGGAACAGCAGTGAGGCGCGGCTCGGTGCCGTCGCGCAGGACTTCCACATCGAGCGGCTGGCCGATGGCGTCGGAAAACAGGAGCCGCTGCAGACTCTCGGCATTGCTGACGGGGCGGCCTCCGGCCGTCACGATGATGTCCCCTGCGCGCAGGCCTGCCTTGCCTGCCGGGGAACCAGCCAGCACCTCCACGACGCGGAGCCCTTCGCGCAACCCGGAACGGATCACGGCACTGGGCGTGAGCTGGATCGGAGTGCTGACCAGGCCCAGGTACGCACGGCGCACCCTCCCGTCCGCCAACAGCGCCGAGATGATCCTGCGGGTGGTGGCGTTGATCGGGATGGCCAGCCCCAGGCCGGCACCCGCCACCGCGGTGTTAATACCCACGATCCTGGAATGGGTGTCCGCGAGCGCACCGCCGGAGTTTCCGGGGTTCAGGGCCGCGTCCGTCTGGATCACATCCTCGATGACCCGCCTGTTACCGCCTGACCAGACAGGTATGGCCCGGCCCAGGCCGCTGACCACCCCTGCCGTGACCGAACCCGCCAGTCCCAGCGGGTTTCCCACCGCAACCACCAGTTGGCCTACCCGAAGGGACTCCGCCGCGCCAAACTCCACCGGCTGGACCCTGGGCCGGGAACCGTGCACCACCGCGAGGTCGGACAGTGGGTCTGCACCCACCAGTTCGAGTTCCATCCTGCTGCCGTCGCCAAAGACTGCAAATCCCTGCCGCGTGCCGGCCACGACGTGCGAATTCGTGAGCAGGTAGCCGTCCTCCGTGAAGAGCACCGCCGAGCCCGCTCCCACCCTCACCCGTCCGTTGCGGCGCGTTGCAGTCATCTCAATCGCTGCGACATGCGGGGTCACCGCAGCCGCCACCCGCATCACGGTTTGCGAGTACGAGTCCAGGACGTCGCTGTCCTCCGGTTGTAGGGGTTCCTGCGCCTGTTGCACGGCGCACCTCCTGCCTGTGTCCCACCCCGGGCAGTATTTGCCTACCCGCGGCCTTATGGAGAACAACGATGCCCCGGACGCTTCCAGTCCCGGCTCCGCTACGCCTTGGGTGAACGAGCTCACGTGCGGGGCGTGGTCTTCTACCCTCAAAATTCCATCAAGTCAGGGGATTGCATTTGCGGCGCTGCTAGCTTGATGCAATGACACGGGGAAGTCACGATCCAGCGCCGATCCAGCCGCCAGCGAAGGTTCGCATCGAATGGATTGACGCAGCACGGGGACTTTGCGTCGTGGCGGTGGTCCTGTTCCACGTTGGCCTGTGGCATTTCCTCAGGTTTGAACACGAAAGCAGTGTGGCGTTCACCTTCTGGGACGCGGCGGCAACGGCACTGGGCTCGGTGCGGATGCCGCTCCTTCTCGCGGTTTCCGGAATCCTTGCCGCTTCGAAGGTCCGCAACGGGTTCGGCAACGGAAAGGCCTGGAACTCCAGCCTGAGCAACTACTACCTCTATGCCGTATGGCTGCTCATCTATGCACTGCTCAGCATTGTCGTGGCGAATTCGCCGCGGCCCCAGCGGGTTGTCTCGATCGGTGATTTCTTCCTGCAGCTCATCGCGCCGGACACTCCCCTGTGGTTTGTTTTCGCCCTGGCCGTCTATGTACCCCTGCTGGCTTTCTGCCGGAAACTTCCGCCGTTGGTGGTGCTCGCGGCCCTGGCGGCCCTGAGCATCCTCACTGCGCTATTTGTCGACAGCACTGCCGGACAGTGGGGCAAAGTGCCGGAACTGGCCGTCTTCTTCGCGGCAGGAGTGTACGGAAAGGACCTCTTCCTGCAGATCGCCGGCACCCGCAGGATGCTGTATTTCGCTTCGGCGGTCCCCGTCTTCCTCGCCCTGATGGCGCTGCCGGACACCCACCCGGGCATCGACCAGGCTGTCTACATTGTGCAGGGACTGGCGGCTGCCACTGCGCTTGTGGCCTTTATCAGTGCCGTAACCCGCTACCGGCCAATTGCGGCGGCAGGGTCCTGGGTTGGCCGCCGTACCCTCGGCATCTACCTCCTGCATACGCCGATCATGGATTTACTCATCCTGGCTTTTCATGGTCCCTTGTCACCGCTTGTGCCGGCCATTTCGAAGTCCGCGCCCATTGCCCTCCTGTATCCCTTGGTACTGACGGGGGCCGTCGTCGCAGCCTGCGTGGGGGTGGAATACCTGCTGAAGAAGTGCGGGCTCACGTTCCTCTTCCAGCGTCCCGGTTCGGTCCCGCGTCCGGCCGGCTCCCGTGCGCACCTGCTCTCCAGGCTCTAGGATCGGTACCATGACTGATTCCCCTGCAGGGTCTCAAACTGAAATTCTGCACGCCGACGAGTGCTGGCGGGTACCTTCGGTCCTCCTACATCGGCCGGCTGGCGGTCATCAACGGCGACATTCCGGAGATCTTTCCCGTGAATTTTTCTGTTGCGGGGGAAACCTTGGTGTTCCGGACCGCTCCGGGCACCAAGCTTCGCGCGCTGCTGAGCGGTGCAGTTGCCGCCTTCGAGGTGGACGGGCTCAATCCCTATGCCACGGAAGTCTGGAGCGTGGTGGCGAAGGGCAGGCCGGAACCCTTTGACGAAACCCGGATGTCCCTGCCGGACGACGACGCCGACCGGGAGCCATGGCAGCCCGGCATCAAGGACCACCTGGTGGCCCTGGCACCCACGGACCTCACCGGGCGCAGGTTCGCCGTCAGGTCACGCACGCGGTGGTGGCCGCCGGTGGATTTTTCCGCTGACTGGCTTTAGGTACCCGCTGTACGCGCGGATACATCAGGACCGGCGCTTCAGGATTGCAGGACCACCTTGAGCGCCTTGGTCTCCGCAGCCCGCGAAAAGGTGTCATAGGCCTCGAGGAACTGGTCGAAGCCAAAGTGGTGGGTAGCGAACCTTTCAGCCTGGATTTTTCCCTGCGCCACGAGCTTGAGCAGCATGGGCGTGGTATTGGTATTAACCAGTCCCATGCTGATGTTGATGTTCTGGATCCACAGGTTCTCCAGGTGCAGTTCCACCGGTTTTCCGTGCACCCCCACGTTGGCTACGGATCCGCCCGGCCGGACAATGTCGGTGCACATGGCGAACGTTGCGGGCACGCCCACCGCTTCGATGGCCACGTCGACGCCGTACCCGCCTGTCAGCGACAGGACCTGTTCCTTCCAATGAGCGCTGCCCGAGAGAACCGTGTCCGTGGCCCCGAACTCCCTTGCTTTCTGGAGGCGGTTGGCGTCAAGGTCGATGGCCACCACGGTGGCGGCACCATACAGTCCTGCGGTGGCCATCGCCGCCAGGCCCACCGGCCCTGCACCGACTACCGCCACGCTGTCGCCGGGCTTGACCCTGCCGTACTGGACACCGATTTCGAATCCGGTGGGAAGGATGTCCGAGAGCATGACGGCCTGTTCGTCACTGACGCCCGCAGGCAACAGGTGCAGCGAGTTGTCGGCGTAGGGCACGCGGACATACTCGGCCTGGGTACCGTCGATCAGGTGGCCGAAGATCCAGCCCGTGCCTTCCTGCCCCTCGTCTCCCAGGCAGTGTGAGTACAGGCCCGTTTTGCAGTTGGCACAGTGGCCGCAGGACTTGATGCAGGAGATGATCACGCGGTCGTTCACCTTCAGGCCGGTTACGGAAGGGCCAGTTTCTACGATGGTCCCCACGCCCTCGTGGCCAAGGATCCGGCCCTTTTCGACGGCGGGTACGTCACCTTTGAGGATGTGCAGATCGGTACCGCAGATGGTGGTCGTATCGACTTTGACGATGGCGTCGCCGGGTTGCTGGATCCGGGGGTCGGGGACCTCGGTCCAGGACTTGTCGCCGGGTCCGCCGTAGACGAGGGCTTTCATTGTTTCTCCTTGGGTGAAGGCCTGCTTTGCAGCTTGCCGGGCGGCCGCGTGCAATGTGCGACCCAGTCAGGCATCCCACAGCGTCCCATCGCGTGGGCCGTGCCCCAAGTGCCATAGGTCCTCCCTCCATCCCCGGCCCTTTATGCCCTTTCCGGAAGCAGGAGAGTTGCCTACGCTGTGGCCTATGACTGACAACACGAACGTACCTGCGCCGGAAATCCTTGACCCGGAGGAGTGTTGGACGCTCCTTTCCCAAACCGGGGTGGGGCGGCTGGCTGTCATCGCCGACGGGCATCCCGATGTCTTTCCTGTCAATTACAAGGTGGACGGTCAAACGCTGGTTTTCCGCACCGGCAGCGGCACCAAACAACAGGCAATCCAGTCGGATGCAGCTGTGGCACTGGAAGCCGATGCTGTCAGTTCGCAGTTCGGCCTCGCGTGGAGCGTTGTCATCAAGGGCAAGGCGCAGGAGACGACACCCACTGGCGCCGACCTTGATGACATCCGTCGTGCCCTTTTTCCGTGGCAGGGCGTAGGGCAGGAGCACTTCATCCGCATTACTCCGGAGTCCGTTACGGGGAGGCGCTTTACCGTGACTGCACCGCTGCTGTGGCAAACCCCGCTGGATGACGCAACACGCGCTGGCTTCGAATAGGCCGCGGCCGGTCAGGACGCAGCGGCCGGGGAACGGTCAGGAGGAACTGTGCGCGCGTGGTGGGTGAACCAGCCGGGCCCCATTTCCACCCGTCCGTTGCTGCAGGGACGCCGTGATACTCCCACGCCGGCCGCCCGCGAACTCCTCGTGGAAGTGACCGTCTGCGGTGTCTGCCGCACGGACCTCCATCTCGCTGAAGGCGACCTCGCTCCGCGGCGTCCGCACGTTGTACCGGGCCACGAAGCAGTGGGCGTGGTCATCGAAAGGGGTGCGGACTGCTCCCGGTTCAGGACAGGTGACAGGGTTGGTGTGGCCTGGCTTGGCAGCACCTGCGGCAAGTGCTCCTACTGCCGCCGCGGTGACGAAAACCTTTGCCTGTCGCCGGTCTTTACGGGCTGGGACCGGGATGGCGGGTATGCGGAGCACATGACAGTTGCGGAGGACTTCGCCTACCCGGTGCCTGCCGCATTCTCCGACGAACAGGCCGCGCCGTTGCTGTGCTCAGGGATCATCGGGTACCGGGCCCTGAAACGCGCCGCGCTGCCGGTGGGCGGGCGCCTGGGCATCTACGGTTTCGGCAGTTCAGCCCACATCACTGCCCAGTTGGCGCTCAAACAGGGCGCGTCGGTGTTCGTCATGACCCGCTCTGCAGGTGCACGTTCGCTGGCCCTTGGGTTGGGAGCGGATTACGCGGGCGACGCATATGATGCTCCCCCGGTACCGCTCGATTCCGCCATCCTGTTTGCACCGGTAGGTGACCTTGTTCCGGTTGCACTGCGTGCCCTCGACCGTGGCGGGACCCTGGCCATAGCCGGGATCCACCTCAGCGACATCCCGGTCCTGAATTACGGCAGGGAGCTCTTCTTCGAGCGGCAAGTGCGCAGCGTGACAGCCAACACCAGGGCCGACGGGCATGAGTTCCTGGCCCTCGCATCCCGGCTTTCCCTGTCCCTCACCACCACCGTGTACCCGTTCGACGCTGCCGACAAGGCCCTGGAGGACCTCGCAGCGGACAGGATTACCGGATCGGCTGTCCTGCGGGTCAGGCCGGACCACGCTGCGCTGTAGTTTTGGGCTGTAGTTTTGACACGACGGGTTCGGTGGACCCCGGGATCCCGGGCGACGGCGCCGGTGGGTCAGCCGAACAGGACGGCGGCCTCCTGGTAGCGCGCCTCGGGAACCACTTTCAGTTCTCCCAGCGCCTCCTCCAGGCCCACATTCACGATGTCCGTGCCATGCAGCGACACCATGGTGCCCCACCTTCCGGCCGCTGCTGATTCGACGGCGGCCAGGCCCAGCCGGGTGGCAAGGACCCGGTCGAAGGCGGTGGGTTCGCCGCCGCGCTGGATGTGCCCCAGGACCGTGGCCCGGGTTTCGATGCCGGTCCTCATCTGCAGCTCCCCTTCGAGCAGCAATCCGATCCCTCCCAGGCGCGGCCTGCCGAAAGTATCCAGCCCACGTGGTGCGTAGGGCGCCGGGTGGCCCTCGGGTGCGAAAGCTTCGGCCACCACCACAAGGGGCGCCCTGCCGCGGTCCCGGGCGGACACCACCCATGAGCACACCTGGTCCATGGACACGGGGTGTTCGGGTATCAGGATGGCGTGCGCTCCGGAGGCCATCCCCGCATGCAGCGCTATCCACCCCGCGTTGCGGCCCATCACTTCCGCCACCATGCAGCGGTGATGGGATTCGCCTGTGGTGCGCAGGCGGTCGATGGCTTCCGTGGCAGTCTGGACCGCGGTGTCGAAGCCAAAGGTGTAGTCCGTGGCGCCTAGGTCGTTGTCGATGGTCTTGGGCACCCCCACCACGTTGATGCCTTGCGCACACAGTTCCCGGGCGGCCGCCAGGGTCCCCTCTCCCCCGATGGCGATCAGGCCCTCCAGTCCGTTGCGCCGGAAACTGGCGCGGACGCCGTCGATTCCTTTTCCCACCAATGGGTTGGTCCGCGACGTGCCGAGGATTGTTCCACCGAGACGAGAGATCCCCCGAACGCTCGTCCGGGGCAAAGGAACGGCGTCCTGTTCCAGGACGCCCCGCCACCCGTCCCTGAACCCCAGGAATTCGAAGCCGTGCGCGACGTCCCCACCCAGCACGGCTCCCCGGATGACAGCGTTGACCCCCGGGCAGTCACCGCCGCTGGTGAGGATCCCCAGGCGCTTCATGACGCCGCCAAACCCGGGGTTCTGGCTGGCAACGGGAAGTGCCGGGTCCGGCCGGGAGGCAGGACGATGTCGGTTCCGTCCACGTGCACCTTGATGGGACCGGCGTCGCCGGGGGCAGAGGCGATGCTCATCCGCCCGTCCTTGAGATGCACCCGGAGACGGTGCCCGCGGTACAGGACCTCGAAGGCGACGGCGCGGAGACCTGTGGGCAGGTTGGGAGCGAACAGGATGGTTTCCCCGCTGAACCGCAGCCCGGCAAAGCTGCGCTGCACCACGTCAATGGTGCCGCCCATCGCGCCCAAATGGATACCCGCGCGTGTGGTGCCGTGCTGGGTGTCGTCCAGATCGGCGTCGAGCGCTTCCCGGAAGCTGTCCCACGCCCTGTCGGCGTCCAGCCCTGCCAGGACGGACGCGTGCGCAACCCTGCTCAGGGTGGACCCGTGGGCCGTCCTGGCAAGGTAGTACTCGATGGTCCGGTTGAGTTGCTCCTGCGTGAATCCGTAATGCAACCGCTGGAGGATGGTGAACAGTCCCTCGTGGCCCAGGAGGTACGGCAGCATCAGGACATCCGCCTGTTTTGCCAGCTTGTAGCAGTTGGTTGCATCGTTTTCGGCTTCCAGGATCAGGTCCAGCCGTTCAATGTCACCGTACCTGTCCCGGTAATGGTCCCAGTCGAGCTCCTGCAACCCGCCATAGCCCTCGAACTGGCTGATGACGCCGTCGCTGTGAAAGGGGACGTACATGGCGGTCCCCATGCGCGCCCACCCGGATGTTTCCTCATCGGTGACGGCAAGGCGTTCCATCAGCCCGGCGCGCTCGCTGCCATGCAGGAAGGAGATGATGCCGGCGGCCTGGGAGCAAACCCATGCCGCCATGACGTTGGTGTAGGCATTGTCGTCCAGCCCTGGTTTGTCACGGCCGGGGTAACCCGTGTGGTATTCATCCGGTCCCACCACGCCGCGCAGGTGGTAACGG
Organism: Pseudarthrobacter defluvii; assembly: GCF_030816725.1. Classification (NCBI taxonomy): domain Bacteria; kingdom Bacillati; phylum Actinomycetota; class Actinomycetes; order Micrococcales; family Micrococcaceae; genus Pseudarthrobacter; species Pseudarthrobacter defluvii. Next base: position 1,435,216 of record NZ_JAUSYG010000001.1, on the reverse strand, counting down.
CCGCCCTGCTGGTCGTAGTCGGCCAGGGAGCGGAAGAACCTGGCAACCTCGATTACCAGTTCAGCGCCCTTTTGAAGGAGCCAGATCTTGTTCCCGGTGGCCTGGAAGTACTGCCAAGCGTTGAAGGCGACAGCCAGGCCCGAGTGGACCTGGAGGTGCGAGTGGTCCTTGACCCACCTGCCGGACCTGTCGTTGTAGAGCCATTTCGGCGTTTCCTCGGTCCCGTCGCTGCCGCTTTGCCAGGGGAACTTGGCCCCCGCCCGCCCCTCCACAGCTGCTGCGTACCGGGCAGCGGGAAGCCGCCGCCACCTGTATTCGATGACGGAGCGCGCGATGTCCGGCGTCCTTGAGGTGAGCACGGGCAGGACGAACAGCTCATCCCAAAAGACGTGTCCGCGGTAGCCTTCACCGTGCAGGCCGCGTGCGGTGACGCCGGCATCCAGTTCCGTCGTGTGGTGCGTCAATGTCTGCAGCAGGTGGAAGATGTGCAGGTTGAGGACCAGCCTCACCTGGACCGGAGCGTCGATGTCCACCAGGAACGGCCGGAGCTCGCGCCGCCACGCCTCCTCGTGCGCTGCCAGCAGCGAAGCGAAGTCTCCACCCGTGCGCTCCAGCACGGCCCTGGCACCCGCTTCCGGAGAGGCTATGGCACGGTCGCGGGACGTCACCACTGCCACCGTCTTGGTGATCCGTACCGCTTCGCCGGCCTTGAGGGAAAGCCGAAGGGTATGGAAGTGGAAGGAACCTTCCCTGCCCTCATCGATTCCTGCCGGCTCCTGGGATGCGTTCGTCCGGTAGGCTGCGGCGATCCGGATGAGGCTTTGGGTTGTTTCCACTTCGACGACGGAGGTTGGGTCCCGGGGCCGCTCGCGGCGGGAGCCAACCGCGGCAGTCCTGTCGGCGAGGTGGACGTCGGAACCCTGGGCGCGTTCAGGCAGGTTGGCGTTGCGCACCCCGGCATTTATGCCGGTGCGGACCTCCACTTCTCCATTCCAGCCGAGCGCCGTGACCACCGTTTCAAGGACCAGCAGGTGGGGTTCGGCCATGGACGCGAAGCGGGTCTGCACCACTTCCAGGCGGCGATGGTCCTCGCCCTCCAACAGCAGCCTCCGCTCCAGCACCGCCCTTCGCAGGTCCAGGACGCGGCGCTCACGAACCACGGTCATCCCACCTGACGACCACCAGGGCTGGCCGGGCAGGCGCAGGTCAAGCGGGAGGCAGTCGGGTGCGTTGACCATGTGTTCCTCCAGCAGCGCCTCTCCGGCGGCCGTTACCACGACCCGGTTGTACACGCCCCCAAGATACATACCGGCATAGCTGAACGGGCCGCCCTCCGGCGCGGCTCCCCTCACGCCCATGTAGCCGTTGCCCAGGGTGGTCAAGGCTTCCCGGTGTCCCTCGTGCGCGGCGTCGAAACCTTCGTAGACCAGGTGCCACGCGTTGCCGATGACCTGTCCCAGGTCCAGCTCCCCCACGTCGTTGAGGACTATGCCGGCGCCGGCCGCTTCGAGCTGCCGGCGGTTGCCGGTGCGGTCGATTCCCACGACGAGGCCGAAGCCGCCCCGCCGGCCGGCCTCCACCCCTGCCGCCGAATCCTCCACTACCACGGCATGTGCCGGAGACACCCCCAGTCGCGTTACGGCCGCAAGAAAGACGTCCGGGGCTGGCTTTCCGCGCAAACCCAACCCTGCCGCCGTCGTTCCGTCAATCACTATCTGGAACAGATCGTGGATCCCCGCGGCCTGCAGGACCACTGCGGCGTTGCGGCTTGAGGTGACCACTGCGGTTGGCACTTCCGCGCCTGCAAGCCGCTGCAGCAGGTCGAGCGTCCCGGGGTAGCTTTGGACGCCGTCGTCCCGAAGATGCTGGAGGAAGTATTCGTTCTTCCAGGCGCCCAGGCCGAATCCCGTCCAGGCTCCGGCGTCGTCGCTCTCTTTACCCTTGTCAACCGGCACACCGCGGGTGGCCAGGAAGCGCACCACCCCTTCCTCACGCGGCATCCCGTCAATGAAGGTGAGGTAGTCAGTCCGGCTGAGCGGGGCACGGTTGGCGCCCGCCGGTACCCTGGGGTCGTGCAGGATCCGCTGGAACGCATCCTTCCAGGCAGCCTGGTGGACCAGCGCCGTATTGGTGACCACCCCGTCCAGGTCGAAGATGACGGCGTCGAATGGTGGCTTGGCGGCAGCGGCAGTGGGCGACACAGTCATAGGTCAGTGGTACCAGCCGGCACCGGTTCCGGAAAGGGCCGATGGGCCCCACCGCGGGCTACGCAGTATCCCTGCCATGTGGGTGGCCCACATGGTTCCACCACGTCAGCGGCGACGTGATGGTGAAGCGCCTTCCGCTGACGGAGGAGGGGACGATCCGGACGAAGTGGTCCTTGTCTCCGGCCTGCCAGGGAAACAACGTGAGGCCGGCTCCGGCCAGGAGTTCCTCCGAAGGCCCCAGGATGACGGCCCTGCCTTTGACCAGTACGCTCCATGCCTTGGCATCGTCATGGCCGTCGGCTTCAAGGGCGACGGCGAGCGGTCCGCCGGCTGCGCGCAGTTTGGTTCCTTCGCCGGTGCGGAATACGACTGACTGCTGGTCCACCTTGTAGTTAACGGGGAAGACTTCCGGATACCCGTCCACCAACACAGCGAGATGGCCGACAGAAACGCCTCGAAGCAGGTCCCAGCACGTTCCGGCGTCCAGGACTTCGGTGGGCGTTTGCGGCGGGTCGTTGTGCATGTAGTCGAAGGTAGCGTCCCGCCGGCGGCCCCACTAGGGCAATTGGGCCCGGCGATACCGGCCGTCGCCCAACGGCAAGGATTTACACGGAAGCAACCGCCGCTAACCAGTCCGTGCCCGGGGCGGTGCTAGAGTACCCCCGGGGGTTGCAGCAGCGGCGCAAACGCAGAGCCCGCTTGTTGCATAGCCTCGCCGATTCCATCGCCGCCTGTGCGGCGGGTGTCTTCGTTCAGCTAATTCCGCGTAAAGGGTGCTGCCGGCCAGCGCCGCAGGGCCCTTGGATGCTGTTGCCTCCCGGTGTTTCGTCCAGGCATGCAGGCAGGGTGTTCACAGCAGAAGCACACCATTTGTGACCTCTCAGGAGCGGCAGGCGCGCTGCGTTCAAACGAAGATTAACAAGGAGTACCCGTGACCGGACACGTCGTGATGCGAAGCCGTGCGGAGCTGCGGCGGACAGAGGCCGTCAACGCAACCCGCAAGGACATCCAGGCGCTGCGTGCCCTTGCAGTCGGGCTCGTGGTCCTCAACCATCTGTGGCCGGCAAGGCTGTCCGGTGGCTACGTTGGTGTCGATGTCTTCTTCGTGATCTCAGGCTATTTGATCTCCAAGCACCTGTTGGGCGAGCTGGAGCGGTCAAACCGCATCAATCTGGCACAGTTCTACGCACGGAGGATCAAGCGGTTGCTTCCCGCCGCAACCCTCGTTGCGTCGGTTTCCCTGCTTGCGGCATGGGCGATGCTGCCGTTCTCGCGCTGGCTGGCCATCGCCCAGGACACCATCGGGGCCGTCCTTTACGTGGAGAACTGGGTACTGGCAGCGAAATCGGTGGATTATTCGGCCCACAGCGAGGCCGCCTCAACTGTCCAGCACTATTGGTCCCTCTCGGTGGAGGAGCAATTCTACCTGGTATGGCCGCTCCTGATCCTGGGGCTTTCGGTGGCAGCGATCCGGCTGCGACTCCGCCGTCGGGCCTTGCTGGCGCTGGGAGTCACCCTCGTCAGCGCCGCTGCGCTGGCATTTTGCATCTGGGTCACCTACACCAACAGGAGCCCCGCCTACTTTGTGACCCCGGCACGCGCCTGGGAGTTCGGCGCCGGTGCCTTAATTGCCATCGGTGGCCCGCATGCGATGGCAGCCCTGCGGGTTCGGCTGCCCAGCCATCATGTGGCGTTGTCAGGCTCGGCGCAGTGGCTCGGATACGGTCTGATCGCCTATTCCGCCTTTTGCTTCAACGAGCAGACCTTCTTTCCAGGCTTCGTCGCGGTGGTGCCCGTGGCCGGGACCGTCCTGGTGATCGCATCCGGTCCGACCGGACCGCTGTGGTCACCAAACCGAATCGTGGCTGCCCGGCCCGTCCAGTTTCTGGGCGATGTGTCCTATTCCCTCTACCTGTGGCACTGGCCCTTAATCGTCCTGGCACCGGCGCTTGTGGGCCACTCGCTGTTGACGCAGGACAAGCTGGCCATCTTGGTGGGTGCGATAGCGCTTTCCTATGTCTCCAAGAAACTCGTCGAAGACCCCGGCCGCACCAGGCTCCTCCGGGAGGCCAACCCGGTCCGCGTCTTTGCGGCCATGGCGGTCACGGCGGGACTGGTCTGTGCTCTGTCCGGTGGCCTGCTTCTAAGCTTCGGCAAAGCCCAGGCCGCCGAAGCGGCGAAGCTGGAAAGCCTCATCGGCGAACCTTGCCACGGGGCGCGCAGCCTTGACCAGCGCAATGGCTGCAGCGATCCCTTCGGTCCCGCCAAGGTCGCCAATGTGGGGCCGAACGAAGCACCATGGTTCAGCGCGCCCGAATGCCACCCGTCCGCGGATCCGGTGGTCTACGAGGACCTTCAGGTCCTGGTCGAGTGCGACTTCACTGGAGGGGCACAGCCGGAGGCGAATGTCTGGCTGATAGGCGACTCGCATGCCGAACAGTGGAAGGCCGGGCTGTACGAGCTCGCACGGCTGCACAAGTGGAAGCTGAAGGAATCACTGCTGGGCGGTTGTCCGTTCGTTGACGTGAAGCGGGTGGCCGTGGCGGGCGCGCCTGCCACCGACCCGCATGGACAGCAGCGATGCCTCGGGTGGAGCGCCCAGGTCTCCGATCGGATCGTCAAGGAAAAGCCCGACATGGTCTTCGCGTCCTCGTTCGGGGCAGGTGAAACAATCCACGACGGGACCGGCCGGCCGCAAATCGATCAGTACAAGGATGCCGTGACGAAGAGGTTCGGTGACTGGACAGCGGCAGGCAGCCGGATCTTCGTCTTCCGGGATCCGCCACTGACCCTTCACCACACCAGCCCCGACTGCGTGGCGCTGAACCCGCAGCAACCCGTCAATTGCGCCAACGCACGCGAGGAGGCGCTGGTTCAGGACCCGGTTGCCGAAGCCGCCAAGGGCATGGGCAAGCCCAACGTCAAGGTCCTCGACCTCTCGGACCAGTTCTGCGATGGCCAGCGCTGCTACGCGGTCATTGGCGGTCTGCAGGTCTACTTCGACAATGACCATGCCGCCCGCAGCTATATACGGTCCCTCGTCCCCGTCCTGTCCCAACGGTTCAACGAGGCCCGGCAATAATTCCGGCATCCCGGGGGCGATGCTGCCGGCTCCCTCGCCGAACAAACGAAAGCACCCCGGTCCTGGGACCGGGGCGCTAAAGGAAAGGCCGGGACATCCGTTGGGACGTCCCGGCCTATTCCAGGGTGGAGATGGGGGGAATTGAACCCCCGTCCGATGTCGTGTTGTCAGGGCTTCTCCGGGCGCAGTTTGCGTCGGATTTTCTCGGCCCCAGCCATGCTGCAAACAGCTGGCTGATCCGGGCCCAGTCATCTAAAAGTCCCGTTTACTCCGATGACGGGAGCAAACAGCAGTGGCTATCTAAATGACGCCAGGATCCGGGGCGATAGCAACCCCGGGCTGACGGACTGTCTTACTGCTTAGGCAGCAAGAGCGAAGTCAGTGCGCTTAGATTCGGCACTTATTGGTTTGCAGAAAGCGTTTACGAGATAATTCTGCATCCTCGGCCCGCTTCACCTGTCGCGACTAACACCGTCGAAACCGATCATCCCCGTATTTTGTTACCAAACCGGCTGGCAAGCCTGCCGGACTATCCATACTAACGCATGCTCCGACAAAATAATTCCTACCGGCGACGGTTGCGTTCGCGCATCTCACGCTGGGCTTCGCGGTTGTCCTGCTGCTCCCGCAGTGTCTGCCGCTTGTCGTACTCGCGTTTACCGCGGGCAACTGCAATTTCCACCTTGGCGCGGCCGTCCACGAAGTAAAGCTGGAGCGGCACTATGGTGTACCCGGCCTCCTGGACCTTGCGGGAGATCTTGATGAGCTCCTCGCGGTGCAGCAGCAGCTTACGCCGGCGGCGTGCGGCGTGGTTGGTCCAGCTTCCCTGGTTGTACTCGGGAATATGGATGGCTTCCATCCACAGTTCGTCGTTGTAGAACGTGCAGAATCCGTCCACCATGGAGGCATGGCCTTCGCGCAGGGATTTCACCTCGGTGCCCATCAGCGCGATGCCGGCCTCGTAAGTGTCCAGCACGTGGTAGTCGTGCCGGGCCTTGCGGTTGGTGGCCACTACCTTACGGCCACTTTCTTTAGGCACGGGAGAACTCCTCAGGTTCAGGTTGGACACTCCCCGCCCGGCGGGCGTGGAGCTATACCAGTCTACGGCAGCGGTGTTCGCCCCTAGAGCAGCCCCATCGGGTCCACCGCAGCGCCGTTGAGCCAGGTTTCGAAGTGCGCGTGGCAGCCTGTGGAGTTGCCGGTGCTGCCGGAGTAGGCAATGAGCTGGCCCTGTGAAACCCGTTGCCCGTTCGAGACCACGATGTTGGAGTTGTGGTAATAGATGGTGGTCAGGGTGTTGCCTTGGATTAGGCCATGGTCAATCTTGACCCGCCAACCGCCGCCGTCAGCGGAGTTCCAGCCCGAGCTGAAGACCTCTCCGGCAGCGGCAGCGTACACAGGAGTACCGCAGGCGGCCCCAAAGTCGATGCCGGTGTGCATGTATCCGCCCGTGCCGTAGAAGTCGATGGTGCCCGGCGGAGTGGAACGGTAGCCGAATCCGGAGGTGATGGGGATGCTTCCGTCGAAGGGGTGCCGGAGGCCAAAGGCCGACGGCGACCCGACGGCGGGCGGTACGTACGGTTGGACAGGCGGGGCAGGGCGGTTCGCTGCCGCGGCTGCAGCTGCGGCAGCGGCGGCAGCCGCCCGGGCAGCTTCCGCCTGCCGGCGCTGCTCCGCTTCCCACGCCTCACGGGCCTTGCGGTCGCGTTCGGCGATCTCGTTTGCCACCTGGTTCTGGTTGGCCTGGACTCCGGCGAGTTGCGCCTGGATCCCGGGCTTGGCCGCCTGGAGCTCAGCGTCGAGGCGGGTGGTGTCCGCAATCAGCTGGTCAACCTGGGCCTTCTTGGCCGCGGCTTCGTCGCGTGCGGCCTTTTCCCGCTCCAGCGCGGCGTCGGCCTTGGCCTTCAGGTCCTTGATCTCCGCTTCCACAGCCTGAAGGCGTGCTTCGGAGTTGACGTTGGTGGCATTCTGCTGGCTGAGCTTGTCCATGGCCGCGTTCTGGCTGCGCATGGCCTGGTCCGCGAGATCCATCGTTTCAGTCAGGCTGCTGCCGCTGTTGGAACCAAAGAAGAGCGACAGGTTGGATGGTACGCCCCCTGACTTGTAGGCCTGGGTGGCAATCTGGCCGATGAGCTTCTTGGTGTCCGCGATCTTCTGCTTGTCAGTTTCCATCTGCTGGGTGATCTTGGCCTTGTTTTGCTGGGCCATATCAACACGTGCCGACAATGCTTCGACTTCCTTGACAGCGCCGGCCACCCGCCCCTGTGCCTCCAGCAGCGCCTGCTGGGCGCCCGGCAGTTGGCCCTGGTAAATCACCAGGTCGCCGGCGGCCTTCGCGATGCGGGAATCGACAAACTCAAGGGAGGCCTGGACACGGGCAGCCTCAGCCTCGAGCGCGGCTTTGCGGTCCTCGAGGTCGTCTGCGAACGCGGCGGGCGTGGCAATGGCCATGCCGGCGGAGAGGACGAGGGTGAGCACACCGCTGACAATGCCCAGACGGCGGGCAGCGGTCCGCACACGGCTGGGCCGGGGGCGGGGCAAGGCTTGATCAGTTGGGTTCACGGGCATTCCTTGGTCGGTGTGCACAGCCTAAACGCGCAAATATCTACGTAAGGTCAAGAGAGACGAAATTCCTGCCAAGGATCCGCCAAGGATCAGCAGCGCCGGAGCGAGGATCAGGGTCTGCCCGGACGAGATGAACGCAGTATCGGGGTACTGGCGGGACATGTAGTCGCCCAGGAAAAATTGCGCCACAGCCCACAGGGTGCCCGAAGCCAGGGCTGCACCGATGACTGCCGCTATGACGCCCTCGAGGATAAACGGCAACTGGATGACGGTCTTGGATGCACCGACAAGCCGCATGATTCCGGTCTCCCTGCGCCTGCTGAATGCAGAGAGCCTGATGGTGGTGGCGATCAGCAGGATCGCGCAGACGATCATCACACCTGCAATGCCCACTGCCACCAGGGAAGCACCGTTCATCACAGAGAAGAGGCGTTCGAGCAGCTGGCGCTGGTCGATCACCGTTTCCACTCCTGGCTGGGAGGAGAAGGTCTCGCTGATGATCTGGTACTTTTCCGGGTCCTTCATGTTGATCCGGAACGATGCCGGCAGCTGGTCCGGCGTCACGGAGTCAACGATGGGCGAGTTGGAGAATTGGTCCTTGAAGTGCTTGTAGGCCTCATCCTTGGACTCGAACTGGAAGTCGTTGATGTACTGCGCCACGGCCGGGGACTCCAGGAGCGCGTTGAGGCCCTGTTGCTGCTCAGGGGTGACGGGCCCGGACGCGCAACCGGGCGCCGTCGAACCTTCACTGCACAGGAAGATGGCAACCTGCACCTTGTCGTACCAGTAGCCCTTCATCTGGTTGATCTGCATCTGCAGCATCCCCGCCGCGCCCACGAAGGTGAGGGACACAAACGTCACCAGGATGACCGAGACAACCATGGAAAGGTTGCGGCGCAGGCCGCTGCCGATCTCGGAAAGGATGAACGCGAGCCTCATCGCTGGGCCTCGCCTTCGGCACCCTTGCCCGGCAGTCCGCCGTCGGGCGTGTCCCTGCCGCTGGCGTCCTTCAGCCGCCGGGACTGGCCGACGACGGGAATCATCGAGGTGTAGAGAGCCTTTGCTTCGTCGCGGATCACGACACCGTTCTTGAGCTCGACCACCCGCTTGCGCATCTCGTTGACGATGTCGTCATCGTGCGTGGCCATCACCACCGTGGTTCCGTTCTGGTTGATCTTGTCCAGCACGCCCATGATGCCCATGGACGTGGTGGGATCCAGGTTTCCGGTGGGTTCGTCGGCGAGGAGGATCCCGGGGCGGTTGACCACCGCGCGGGCGATGGCGACGCGCTGCTGCTCACCGCCGGACAGTTCGTGCGGCATGCGGTGTTCTTTGCCTTCAAGCCCGACCGTCTTGAGGACCTCGGGAACCGTGTCGCGGATGACGCTGCGGCTCTTGCCGATGACCTGCATGGCGAACGCCACGTTGGCGAAGACATTTTTCTGCGGCAGGAGGCGGAAGTCCTGGAAGACGACGCCGATGCCGCGGCGGAGGCGCGGAACCCGCCAGCTGGAAATCTTGGCGACGTTCTGGCCGGCAACGTAGACGGCGCCGGAGGTGGCGCGGTCTTCCTTCAAAACAAGCCGGAGGAAGGTGGATTTGCCGGAACCGGAGGCGCCGACAAGGAAGGCGAATTCGCCGCGGTCAATCTCAAGGGTGACGGAGTCCAGCGCCGGGCGGGCTTTCTGGTCGTAGACCTTGGTGACATTTTCGAATCGGATCATGGCCCTAATTACCCTGCAGGGCATGGCTGATTCTTACTGATGCAGCCCAGTTCTGCAGCCGGTGCACGGGTTTTCGTTTGGGGAAAGTAGGGCCCCGGCCCCTTGACTATACGCAAAAATGTCCGGTGGTTGGCCGGGCTTTTGGGGCGTGTCGCCGGATCGGCACCTTTGTGTGGAGGACCGCTCGCCAGACCGGCCCCGTTGGTTTTCTTTATAATGGGTGGCTGTGCCCTGGAGCAGCCAAGCTGCTCCAAGCGCATCCACCATTCCCTCCAGGAAGGCCTCTTGTGCGCGTCCTTACGATCATTCCCACCTACAACGAACTGGAATCACTGCCCAAGACGCTGCAGCGCCTTCGGAAGGCCGTTCCGGCGTCGGACGTGCTGGTGGTCGATGACAACAGCCCCGACGGCACCGGCCAGCTTGCCGACGGCTTCGCCGCTGAGGACTCCCAGGTGCACGTCCTGCACCGCAAGGGCAAGGAAGGCCTGGGCGCGGCCTACATCGCCGGTTTCAAATGGGGCCTGGACGCCGGCTACGACGTCCTGGTCGAGATGGACGCAGACGGTTCCCACCAGCCCGAACAGCTTCCCCAGCTCCTTGAAGCGGTGGACCAGGGCGCAGACCTGGCCATGGGCTCACGCTGGGTTCCCGGCGGCAGCGTGGTCAACTGGCCCCTCTACCGCCAGGCCATCTCACGCGTGGGCAGCACCTACGCCCGGCTGATGCTGGCCCTGCCCATCAAGGACGTCACCGGCGGCTACCGCGCGTTCCGCAGGACCACCCTCGAAAAACTCAACCTGGACCAGGTCGACTCGGTGGGCTACGGCTTCCAGGTGGACCTTGCCTGGCGCGTGGCCAAACTGGGCCTCCGCATTGAAGAACGCCCCATCACCTTCGTCGAACGCGAACTCGGCGCCTCGAAGATGAGCGGCAACATCGTGATCGAAGCCATGATCAACGTCACCAAATGGGGTCTGGCCGCCCGCTGGAACACGCTGCGGCGCCGTGGCTCCGCGGACAGGAAATAGGGTCCAGCGACTGCAATTCTCGAGTGACTGAAAAGAACTGCCCCGGCATCTCCATGCCGGGGCAGTTCTTTTTAGGTTCGGGTGCTTTGTTTTTGTGTGCGCGACTGCAATCAGCTGTTGTTGTCCGCGTTCCGGTTGTCAGTACGCCAGCGGATGCCGGCGTCGATGAAGTCGTCAATCTCGCCATCGAACACCGCGGAGGTGTTTCCCACCTCGTGCTCGGTGCGCAGGTCCTTCACCATTTGATACGGGTTCAGCACGTAGGAACGCATCTGGTCACCCCAGGACGCCTTGACATCCCCGGCCAGCGCCTTCTTCTCCGCATCCTCCTGCTCCTTCTTCAAGAGCAGGAGGCGGGACTGCAGCACGCGCATGGCAGCCGCGCGGTTCTGCAGCTGGGATTTTTCGTTCTGCATTGAGACCACGGTGCCGGTGGGGATGTGCGTGAGGCGGACCGCGGAGTCCGTGGTGTTGACCGACTGGCCGCCCGGGCCGGATGAACGGAATACGTCCACCCGGATTTCGTTGTCCGGGATCTCGATCGAGTCTGTCTGCTCGATCAGCGGGATGACTTCAACGGCCGCGAACGACGTCTGGCGGCGGCCCTGGTTGTCGAACGGACTGATCCTGACAAGGCGGTGGGTGCCGGCTTCCACACTGAGGGTGCCGAATGCATAGGGTGCCTTCACCTCGAAAGTGGCTGACTTCAGTCCGGCTTCCTCCGCGTACGAGGTGTCCATGACAGTGGTGGGGTACCCGTGCCGCTCAGCCCAGCGGAGGTACATGCGCATCAGCATTTCTGCGAAGTCCGCGGCATCAACGCCGCCGGCACCTGCCCTGATGGAAACCACAGCTTCGCGTTCGTCGTATTCACCGGACAGCAGGGTGACCACTTCCAGGTCTTTGAGGGCCTTCTTGATGGACTCGAGTTCGGCAGCGGCCTCCCCCATCGAGTCTGCGTCGTCCTCGTCCTGCCCGAGTTCCACCAGGACCTCAAGGTCGTCAATCCGGGCCTCCAGGCTGGTCAGGCGCTCCAGTTCGGACTGGCGGTGCGAGAGCCGGGAGGTGATTTTCTGCGCGGCCGCGGGGTCGTCCCAAAGGTTCGGCTCGCCCGCCCGCTCGCTGAGTTCGGCGATGTCTTCCTTGAGCGCCTCGACGTCGGTAACGCGTTCGATGGACTCGTAGGTGGCGCGAAGCGCGCGGATCTCAGCGGAAAAATCAATATTGGCCATGGTGGTTTAAGCCTACGCTATCGGGGAATACCGGCCAGCTCGGCGCTCAGCGCCTTACCGAATCAACCGCGAGCGCGCGGTGGACGTCGCCTCAATGGGGATTCCGTCGGGAATAAGGAAATTCACCACAGGCGGGTGGACGGCCGCTGTGAGGACCACGACGGCGGTGGAACCGTCCGGCGAACCCGTTGCCCCCGTCACGGCAAGGCCGGAGAAACGTTGCGAGGCAGGGCTCCTTGCAACGAAGTCGGCTGCCACGTTCCGGACGCGGGCGGGGTTGAGGACTGCCGAAGGGCTTCCGCCCTGTGTTGAGACTTCCCCCAGCGTGTAGCTGTCGGCAGCGGCAAGCGATGCCCCGTCCGCCAGGGACAGAAGGCGCTTGTGCTCCAGATAGACGGCGGATGTCCCGATGACCACCGTCGCCACCAGAAGGGCCAGGAGCACGTAGCCGAGGATCATCACCATCAGCTGACCGCTTTCGTCAGCTCGGCCTTTCACCGGTACCGCCCCACGAGCTGGGTCGAAGAAGCTTCTACTTCCGTTGCGGACAACCCTTCGGCAAACGGCACGAACGGCAGCGGCACCGTCAGTCTCACGGTCACCGTTACGGCCGTGCCCGCCGCCTGGCAGTCAGCAGGATTACACGTGGTGCTCATGTTTGCGCGGTCCGGCTGGTGCCCGAAGTCGGAAAGGGCAAGGGCCACCGCCCGCTCCGCGGCCGCCTGCGCCGTAGAGGCATCGGCCTGGGCGACAAAGACCTTCGCAGCCTGGTCGGCGGCGCCCACTACGGCAAAGGAACCGCCCTGGATCTGACCAACCGTAATAACGAAGTACACAATCGGGACCATCAACAGGAGTGCAAGGAAGGTGAACTCGACGACGGCGCTTCCCTTTTCATTCGGGTGGCTCTGCCGTGGCATCCCCTGCGCTCGGCGGCAGGTTCCCGGGGATGCACAACCCAGCTCGTAGTCCCCTGCTTTCTCTCGGCACAGTGCCACTGCGAGGCGCGCCCGAAAGCGCCGACGGACATTGGACCTGTGCACTGACAAGGGATGGAACGCATCAGGGCTGAATGGCTGCATGCCCTTTCACCTCCAGCATGTCCCGCGGTCCGATAAGACCGATGACCGGCATGGGAGACCGGACAGTCACTTCCAGGGTGCGCATCCCTTGCAGGTTCACTTCCTGGGTACTGACCTGTTCAGCAAAGCTTTGGTTCAATGCCACCTTGATGAGGCTTCGGGTTCGTTCTTGCGCGTCAGAGGCGGTGCGGTCAGCGAGGGTTCCATACCGCGCCCCGGACGCAGCAGCATCGATGAGCGTATTCCGGACGTGCAGAACCAGGGTCAGTTGGATAATTGCCAAAAAGAACATCGTCAGCAGCCCGCCGACCAGGACAAAGTCCACGACGGCTGAACCCCGCTCACCCGGCCGGGATAACTCCGGCTGCACCGCCGGCCCGGGAGCGGACATCCCCATGGTTCAGTTCCCTACCTTGTCCATGGCCTGGTTGAACATAGCCTCCAGTGCCGGGCCTGCGAGCGCCAGCAGGGCCGCAACCAGGACCGCGGACATCAGTGTGATCATCACCCACCCCGGAACGTCACCGCGTTCAGGATGATCGTTGGCGTGCACGGCAACCAGTTCGCCGTTATCCTGCCAGAGGCCACTCTGTGCGCCCCGAAGACGGTGCGGCCGGATCGTCCGGAGCACCTGAAAGTGCAGCGACGCCGCAAGGCCAAGAAGCAGCGCCACGAAGCGGGTTCCCATGATGTTCATTTGGTCCTATTCCTGTTCCTAGAAGGGACATGCAGTTGTTGCTGAAGTTTGGGCCTCGGGGGTTTGGCCATCAGAAGCCCAGGTTGATGGCGGCCAAGCCGGGAAATACCGCAAACACGACGGTCAGGGGAAGCACTCCGAAAACCAGGGGCACCATCATCGCGATTTCCTTCTTTCCAGCCGCCTCCATAAGGTCGCGCTTCGCTGAATCGCGTACGTCCTGCGCCTGTGCGCGGAGCACGTCCGCCAAAGGAGTTCCTCTTTCCACCGCTACGATGATCCCGTCGACGAACCTGACCAGTGGCGAAAGGTCGGTGCGTGCAGAAAACTCCTGCAGGGCCACGACCAAGGGTTTGCCGGCCCTTGTTTCCGCCAGAATCTTCGAGAACTCCTTGGACAGTTCACCGTTCGCACTCCTGCAGACGCGATCCAAAGCGCCTGTTGCGCTCTCCCCCGCACCAACGGCCAGGGCCATCAATTCGGCAAGGCTTGGAAACTCGGCCATCATCCGTGTTTCCCGCCGACGCACTTGGACGCCCAGCCAGTAGTCCCGCAGCACGAAGCCTGCTGCGGCACTGCCGATGATCGCCGCTGCCGCAAAAACCGGGCTGAATTTGCCTGCTGCTGCTCCAGCGAGGACGACGATTAGTGAGACGACAAAACCGCCCGCTGCCCAGAGCAACTGCTCTGCACGGAAGTCAAGGGGTGATTTGCTGATCCCCGCTTGGGCGAGTCGCCGGCCGGTCGCCCCGGGCGAGGGGTTAAGCCTTCCCAACGCTGAAAGCCATTCCCGGAGGACGGGCCGGAGTATCCGTTCAAGCGGGCCGAACGGCGTGAGGGTCTGCTCCCCAATGCGCAGGAGCCGCGACTCCAGGTTCTGCGACTTCAGCTGGGGCTCAATCCGCTCAGCGAAGGTTATGGCACGCATGGGAGGAGACCGGAAGATAACGAGCCATAGTCCGCAGCCAAGGATGATCCCGAGGATCACGGCGACGGCCGAAACAGTCATCAACGAAGCACCCTTTCGTCCTGCGGCAGGGCCCCGATCTTCAACATGACCGTGTAGCAAACCAGTGAGACCACCAGCCCGCCGAGCAGCACTCCGGCCCCGACAGGGGTGTTATAGGCCTGGATCGCTTCTGGCCTGGTCGCAAGCAGAATCAGCACAATCCAGGGCGCAGCAACGGCGAGGCGGGCGGCATTGATGGTCCAGGACTGGCGCGCTTCAAGCTCACTGCGGGTCCGGGAACTCTCCCGCAGGAATTCCGCCAAGGTCCCCAGGAGCTTTCCCAGGTCTGAGCCACCCACTTCCCGCGTCAGTCGAAGTGCCTCGACGATGCGGTCCGCCACCGGGTCGGCCAGGCGCTGTTTCAATTTGTTCAAGGACCCATCAAATTGGCCGCCGGCCCGGTAGTCGGCCCCGAACTCGCGGAAGATGGGCCGCAGTTCCTCGGGGCCTTTATCTCCAAGCTGGATAAGGGCCTCAGGCAACGGCAGGCCGGCCCGGATTGCGGATCGAAGGTGATCAACTACGTCAGGCCATAGTTGGCGCAGCATGGCCGTCCGCTTTTTAGCCCGCCATCGGAGCAAGGTGATTGGGAGCCAGCCGCCGAAAAGGCCGAAGCAACCGGCGATAGGCCACGAACGGCTGAGGCCGTAGAAAATCAGCGCCACGAAGATCCCCAGCCCAAGGCAAGTCCCAACCAGACCTCGGGCTGAGACTTTGTCTACTCCGGCGGCGGCGAGCAGGTCCGCCAGGCGGCCGGGCTTGTGCTCCCGGAGCACGGGGGCTGGCGTTTCCCAACAGGACCACCAAATGAGGAAGAAGCCAACCCCCGCCGCCGTTCCCACCAATGCTGCGATCATCGCGGATCCAGCAGTGCGGCGACGTCGTACCCTGCCTTCGAAAACTTCTCCGCCGCGGGCATGGCGTTTGCCCGGGGATGCAGGACTCCGTTTTCCAGGGCAAACACGAGCGAGGACTCGATTATGCCGTTTTCCACGCGCCGCCCCAGTGACAGGACTTGGGTCACTTGCCGCCGTCCGTCGGCGTGCCGGCTGCAGTGCACCACAAGGTCTATGCAGGACGCGACAGTAGGAACCACGAAGGCGCTCGATATGTTCTCGCCGGCGAGCAATGGCAGTGTACATATCTTGGTTACTGCATCGTGGGCCGAGTTGGCGTGGACGGTGCACATCCCAGGAAGACCGCTGTTAAGGGCGATGAGCATATCAAGGCTCTCGGCCTCCCGCACCTCGCCCACCACCAATCGGTCCGGACGCATGCGCAGTGCTTCCTTCACCAGGCGACGAAGTGGAATTTCGCCCTCACCTTCGAGGTTTGGTTGCCTGCACTGCAGACCCACCACGTCCCGCAGCGGGAACTGCAGCTCGAAGATCTCCTCGACCGTGATGACGCGTTCCCGGCTTCCGATGCTGGCAGCCAGGCAGTTCAGCATCGTTGTCTTGCCTGCCTGGGTTGCCCCGGAAACGAGGATATTGAGGCCGCTGGAAACTGCTGCGCCGAGAAACCGTGCCGCCTGTGGTGTCAGTGTCCCCAACTCCACCAGATGCTCAAGACGGCTGGCTTTCACGACGAACTTGCGAATGTTCACAGCCCAGTGGCGCCGGGTCACGTCCGGAATGACGACGTGCAGCCTGGAACCGTCGGGCAGTGCGGCATCGACAAATGGCGACGACATGTCCAGCCTCCTGCCGGAGCTTTTGAGCATGCGCTCCACCAGGTCACGCACCTGCTGCTCGGAAAGGCTGAGTGAGGTCAGCTCAGACTCACCGTTGCGCGCCACGTAGATCTCATTGGGGGCGTTGAGCCAAATCTCCTCAATCGAGGGATCATCCAGGAGGGGTTGAAGTACCCCGAACCCGGCGACGGCGTCGAAGAGGAACCGGCGGGCCGCGTCAAGGGGTCCTAAAGGCGGAAGTGGTCCCAACAAAGCACGTTCGTCATAGTCGGTGACCGCCGCTTCCACCAAACGCCGGACCTCGCCGGCTTGCCTGAGCGGATCGAGACCACGGCGGCGGATGAGCTCACGGACCTCGTCCTCCACAATGTCCAGCGCGTCCATATGATCCCCCATACAACTGCCGCCCCCGGCGGAGGCAGTGCGACTGAGGAACAGCCTATGGACCCTATCCCGTGGCAACAAGTCATCAACGCGTCCTTTGTGGATAAGTGCCGATCCTCAAGATTTACTCCGAATCTCAAGATCCCACTGGTAAGACCGCAAGATTCACACCAGTAACAAGAGAATCACTGGTTCCGCCAGTAACACGGATGCTAAGGTGAGCGCGTTATTTATCGAAATAGCACTATCAGGTGCCTTCCTGGGGAAGTCACCTGAGCAGTATCCAAAGAGGTGCTTCAGGGAGCATCTCATTGTCTCCGGAGCACACATGAAGCGGAACCTGTCTCAGTCCCGTAACCCAACTGTCAAGACTATCGGGGTGGCCCTGTTGGCCGTCTCAATGCTTGCCGGGCCTGGTATGGCCGGTGTCGCCACGGCCGCGGAAGTTAGTCCGGCGCCAGCCCCTTCGGCAACATTCGCTCCAACTTCTTCAGTTGCTGCCACGTCGACTCCGACTCCAACATCCACCTCAGTCCCGACCTCTGACCCGCTGCAAACCACAGCCGCCATTCCCACTCCTTCGTCACAAACAATGGCAGAAGCCATTGGACGAGGCGGAGCTGAGATGGGCCAACGGTCGGCTCGCGTCACTGCCTCAGCCTCCCCTGACGCCGCCAAAAAGCTCAGCGTCGAGTCCTTGGCTGCGCAGGGAACTTGGATGCCGACCTTCGGAATTCAGGGGCTGGATGTCAGCGCCCACCAGTCATCGGTGGACTGGCAGCAACAATGGAACATGGGAGCGAGATTCGCTTATGTAAAGGCCTCTGAAGGCAACTACTACACTAACGAGCTCTTCAGTTCCCAGTATCAAGGGTCACGAGCGGTTGGCATGATTCGCGGCGCCTATCACTTCGCCATCCCCAACTGGTCGTCAGGCGCGGATCAGGCCCGCTACTTCGTTCAAAACGGGGGCGGCTGGTCTGCAGACGGTTACACGATGCCCCCGGTCCTGGACTTCGAATTCAATCCCTACGAAGGCCGTACTATTAACGGCTTTTACTTCGGGAACACCTGCTACAACATGTCGCCAAGCCAGTTGACTTCCTGGGTCCAGGACTTCGGCAACACCATGCGGTCTTTGACAGGTAGATTGCCGGCGATCTATACAAACACGAGCTGGTGGAATCAGTGCCTGGGTAACCCGGCCGGGTTTGGGGACTATCCGCTTTGGGTCGCGGCCTACCCGTCCTCTCCAACCAATAATGCGGGACCTGTCCCGACGGCAAGTTGGAGCGCCTACAGCATTTGGCAGTACAGCAGCACGGGGCCCTTTGCTGGCGACTCGAATGTCTGGAATGGTGACTATTCTTCACTCCAGCGCTTCGCGGGAGCGGCACTCCCGACGGGCAGCTTCGATGAACTGACAATCAGTGGCAGTGGGACACAATTCGCCCTCCGCGCCCGGGGGTGGGCCGTCGATCTCGCCAATACGAACCTTTCTAATCCACTGCACATCTACGTAAAGGCGCCTGACGGAACGACAACCGGATATCCCTGGACCGCCAACGTCTCCAGGCCGGATGTTGATCAAGCACTCGGTTACGGACCGAACCATGGTTTCGAGGGCTCTATACCGATCACCCGGTCAGGAACATATTCTGCATGTGCCTACTCAATTGGCACCTATGGCAACACTCCCCTGGGCTGCAAGACCGTAACCGCCACTGGCATTGGTGTGCCCATTGGCAACTTCGACAATTTGGGACAGATCCGGACTGCGGACAAGGTCAGCCTTCAGTTGAAAGGGTGGGCTGTAGACCAGGCTAACCCCAGTGTGTCTTCTTACGCCGACACCTATGTCACCTCTCCGGACGGAAAGACCACCGGTTATCGCATGACTGCTGATGCCCCACGAGCAGATGTTCAAAGTGCTACAGGACTGGGGGAAAATCACGGTTTCGACTACCAAGTTCCTGTTACTACTGCGGGCACTTATAAGGCATGTACCTACGCCATCGGCCAGAACACAAACTTGCCATTGGGTTGCCAAACGGTGGCCGTTGCTGCCAGTCCATCGCCCTCAGGCAGCTATGATTCTCTGTCTCTCGCTTCGGCGGCAAATTCCGCGAATCTTGTCGTTGGTGGCTGGGCCTTGGACCCCTCACAGCCCGCTACCAGCATTCCGGTCGGCGTCTACATTTCCGCCAAAGACGGATCCGCGGTGACGAACCCGGCTCCAGTCAACGTCACGGCGAACCTGAAAAGGCCAGACGTGAACGCGGCTTTGGGCACGGTGGGCGACCATGGTTTTCAAGCAGCGATCCCCATATCGTCGACTGGCAATTACACAGTCTGCGCCAAAGCGATTGGTGTCGCGCCTGTGTCGAACGGACCGACATTGCTTGGGTGTAAGAACATCGCGGTGACCGCCACTCCACCTACGACGGGTGCTCTCGACGGTGCCAGCATCCAGGTCTCAAGTGGCCAAGCTACTGTACTTACACAAGGTTGGACACTTGATCCGGCGCTGCCGGCCGTCTCTAACCCCGTCCACGTATACATAACCTTCCCGGACGGCAGCACGAAGGGCTACCCCTTCACAGCGAATCTTAAGCGTTCGGATGTAAACACTGTTCTGCAGACTGCAGGCGACCATGGCTATTCGACATCGGTTCCGGTCACGGCCCGAGGACAGTACCGCGTCTGCACTTACGGGGTAGCGGTCTCCGTATTTGCCTCGTACAACTCCCAGTTGGGATGCCGAACGTTGACCTACTAGGCACGAATAAGGGGGTGAAGCCAGTGGCTTCACCCCCTTATTCGTGCCCGGCCCCAAAACTACTTCTCAGCGAGGAGCTCCAGCAGGTATGCCCCGTAGCCGCTCTTGACCAACGGCTCGGCACGCTCGCGAAGCTCCTCGTCGGTGAGGAACCCGAGGCGCCATGAAATCTCCTCAGGGGCACCGATTTTCAGTCCTTGCCGATTTTCGACGGTGCGAATGAAGTTCGAGGCGTCGTTGAGGTCATTGAATGTGCCGGTATCAAGCCAGGCGGTTCCGCGGGGCAGAATTTCGACCTGGAGCTTACCGGCTTCCAGATAGATCCGGTTTACGTCGGTAATTTCCAGTTCCCCGCGTGCAGAGGGCTTTAGGTTCTTGGCGATGTCAACAACATTGTTGTCATAGAAGTAGAGGCCGGGAACCGCATAGTGGCTCTTTGGAGCAGCCGGTTTCTCTTCCAGTGACAGAGCTTTGCCGTTGTCGTCGAACTCCACCACGCCGTAGGCGGACGGATCTTTGACCCAGTATCCGAAGACGGCTCCCCCGTCGATGGTCTTGAAGCGGCGCAGTTGGGTGCCCATGCCCTGGCCATAGAAAATGTTGTCGCCCAGCACCAGCGCAACACTGTCGTCTCCGATGTGGTCAGCGCCGAGGACAAAGGCCTGGGCCAACCCATCCGGCGATGGCTGCTGCTTGTACGTGATGGAAACACCGAATCGGGAACCGTCCCCGAGCAGGCGCTCAAACTGCTCCGCGTCGTGGGGAGTCGTGATGATCAGGATGTCCCGGATACCTGCAAGGATCAGGGTCGACAGCGGGTAGTAAATCATCGGCTTGTCGTAGACCGGTACCAACTGCTTGCTGACACCCAGGGTGATGGGGTGAAGCCTGGAGCCGGTTCCGCCGGCAAGTATTATTCCTCGCATGTCCCCCATCTTTCCCTTCGCTTAGGGCAGCAGCAAATCCGGTAGTCTAGGGAATTATGCAGCGACTTCTAGTGACCGGCGGAGCCGGCTTTATTGGCTCAAACTTTGTCCACTACGTTCTCGAAAACACCGAAGACCATGTCACTGTTCTGGACAAGCTGACGTACGCGGGCAACCTCGAGTCGCTGCAGGGCCTCCCCCAGGAACGCTTCACCTTCGTTCAGGGCGACATTGCAGATGCCGGGCTTGTGGATGGTCTTGTAGCCGATACCGACGTCGTTGTTCACTATGCTGCTGAGTCCCACAATGACAACTCCCTCCACGACCCGCGCCCGTTCCTGGACACTAACATCATTGGCACCTACACGCTGATTGAAGCAGCGCGTAAGCACAACAAGCGCTTCCACCACATTTCAACCGATGAGGTCTACGGAGACCTTGAACTGAATGACCCGGAGCGCTTCACGGAGCAAACGCCCTACAACCCATCCAGCCCGTACTCCTCCACCAAGGCCGGATCCGACCTCCTGGTAAGGGCATGGGTACGGTCCTTCGGACTGCAGGCGACCATCAGCAACTGCTCCAACAACTACGGTCCGTACCAGCACGTGGAAAAGTTCATTCCCCGGCAGATCACCAACGTGATCGACGGGATCCGCCCAAAGCTTTACGGGAAGGGCGAGAACGTCAGGGACTGGATCCATGCCAACGACCACTCCTCCGCAGTGCTTGCCATCATCGCCAAGGGCACCATCGGTGAAACGTACCTGATCGGGGCCGACGGGGAAAAGAACAACAAAGAAGTTGTGGAGCTGATCCTCAAGCACATGGGCCATTCCCCTGATGCCTACGATCACGTTGTTGACCGGCCCGGCCACGACCTGCGGTACGCCATCGACTCGACAAAGCTCCGCAATGAGCTGGGATGGGAACCCAGGTTCTCCAATTTCGACGAAGGGATTGAAAACACCATCGCGTGGTACCGGGAAAACGAAGACTGGTGGCGCCCCCAAAAGGCCATCACCGAAGCCAAGTACAAGGAACAGGGCCAGTAACAAATGTCCCTGACATTCTCAAAAAATCTTGCCGCTCACGAAACACCCATTCCCGGCGTCGTCCTCTATGACCTTCCGGTGCACGGCGACAACCGGGGCTGGTTCAAGGAGAACTGGCAGCGGGAGAAAATGGTAGCCCTTGGACTGCCCGATTTTCAGCCGGTCCAGAACAACATTTCCTATAACGAAAAAGCTGGGACCACCCGCGGGATCCACGCCGAGCCTTGGGACAAGTTCATCTCGGTTGCGACCGGACGTATCTTCGGGGCATGGGTCGACCTGCGGGAAGGCCCGTCATTTGGCGCCGTCTTTACAGCCGAGCTTGATCCGAGCCAGGCCATCTTCATACCCCGGGGTGTTGGCAACGCCTTCCAGACACTCGAGGACAACACGGCCTACACCTACCTGGTGAATGACCACTGGTCCGCAGATGCGCAGGGTCAGTACACCTTCCTGAATCTGGCAGATGAGACAGCGGCGATCGAGTGGCCGATTCCACTTGCCCAGGCTGAACTCTCGGCCAAGGACAAGGCGCACCCCCGGATGGCTGACGTCGCACCAATGCCTGGGAAGAAAACTCTCGTGGTGGGTGCCGATGGGCAACTGGGCAGGGCGCTGCGCGCAACGTACGACGGCGACACAACAGTTGAGTTCGCAGGCCGGGCGGAGTTTGACCTCAGCAGTGAGGACAGTTTCTCCAGCAGGAACTGGAAGAACTACTCCACCATCATCAACGCGGCGGCCTACACAGCCGTCGACGCTGCCGAAACTGCAGAGGGTCGGGCCGCCTCCTGGGCCATCAACGTTGCGGCCGTGGCGCAACTGGCGCGTGCCGCCGTCGAGCATAACCTTGCTTTGGTTCACGTCTCGTCGGACTATGTCTTTGACGGAACCCGGGACAGTCACGACGAGGAAGAGCCCTTCACCCCGCTGGGGGTCTACGGGCAAACCAAGGCGGCTGGGGACGCTGTTGTCAGTGTTGTTCCGCGCCATTACATCGTCAGGACGAGCTGGGTCATCGGGGAAGGCAACAATTTTGTCCGCACCATGGCCAGCCTTGCGCGCAAAGGCGTCAAACCCTCAGTCGTAAACGATCAAAAGGGCAGGCTGACTTTCACCGACGACATTGCAGCCTTCATTCGGCACCTGCTCGATCGGGACGCGGCCTACGGAACGTACAACTTCAGCAATGACGGCCAGGTGAAAAGCTGGGCGGATATCGCCGGAGACGTCTACGAGCAATCCGGAGCATCCCGGGCTGATGTCACAGGCATCACCACAGCTGAGTACTTCAAGGACAAAGCGGCGGCTCCAAGACCACTCAACAGCGGCCTGAATCTGATCAAGGCACAGTCCACAGGTTTTGACATAGCCGACGCCGGAGCCAGGCTTGCCGCCTACTTGAAGGCGGAAACCGATAACGCATGACTCCTGCAGAGCAAGCCCACCGTACCCTGGTGATCATGCCGGCATGGAACGAATCCGAAGCTATCGGCAACACCATCCGGGAAGTGTTCGAGTTCGGGCCCGACTGCAACGTCCTCGTTGTTGACGATGGATCCCGGGACAACACCGCACAGGTTGCACGCGACGCCGGCGCACTGGTGGTGCAGCTCCCTTTCAATATGGGCGTGGGCGGCGCTATGCGAACTGGCTTCAAGTACGCCAAGATGCATGGGTACACGCGGGTCATTCAGGTGGACTCGGATGGCCAGCACGATCCCCGTGACATCAAGGCTGTCCTGGACGGACTCCAGGAAGCGGACATCGTCATCGGCGCCCGTTTCGCGGATAAAGGGAATTACACGGTGCGCGGGCCCCGCAAGTGGGCCATGAACGTTCTTGCCTGGACCATTTCGCGGATTGCCGGGACTCGCCTGACGGATGTGACGTCAGGATTCCGCGCAGCCAATGCCAAGGCCATTAGGCAGTATGTGGACCATTACCCCGCAGAGTATCTCGGTGACACCATCGATTCGCTCGTCGTCGCCATCAGGTCTGGGTGCACTGTGCGCCAGGTGGGCGTTTCGATGCGTGAACGGCAGGGGGGAACTCCCAGCCATGACCCGGTCAAAGCGGCCATCTACCTGGGCCGGTCAGCATTTGCCCTCCTTTTTGCGTTGACGCGCAAGAAAATCGAACCGTCGTCCAACTAGGAGTTTCCATGGCCACCCTCGTTGGCTTCATCTTTGTGCTGGTCATTTTGGTCATCATCTTCGAAATGCTCCGGCGCCGCCACCTGCGTGAAAAGTACGCCGTTATCTGGATCATCATCGGCATCGGGGTGCTGGTCCTGGCTGCGTTCCCGCAACTGCTCTTCTGGTTGAGCGGCGTGCTCGGCGTGAAGGTGCCCTCAAACCTGTTATTCGCAGTAGCGCTGGTGCTGCTGGTTTCAGTTTGCCTGCACCTGTCCTTCGAGCAGTCGCAGGCGGAGGATGAGATCCGTGTCCTGGCTGAGGAGGTTGGCATCCTTCGCCTCAAGATGCAGGAGCTCGAATCCGGAACGTCCGGAGGCGGCGCTGCGGGCAGCGGGCCACGCCCGGACGCACTGCCTCCCGCATAATTAGGCAAAAAAACAGGTGGCTGTCCCGGCACTCCGGGGCAGCCACCTGTCGTTTAAGGCTAGGTTCAGGAGACCACGTGCTTCAGCAGCCTCGGCAGTGAATCGGTCTTTCCAATCATCAGTGAACGGGCGACGAGGGTGGCCGCGTTCAAGCGTGACGTTGTGTGGAAGGATGCAGCCCGGGCCGTCCCACTCCAGCCGAGCTGGCGGAAACGCCGTGCCTGTCCTTCAAAGAATGCCCGCTCTTCGTCGAACCGGCGTCCATCGAGGGCCTTAACCGACGAATCCGATGCGGAATGCCGGCGGTAGAGGAATGACAGCGTCGGATCCACCACCATGGAGCCGCCCTCGGCGGCGATGTCCAACAGCAGCGCAAGGTCCTGGACCACATGCAGGCCCTCTGTGAAGCCGATGCGCCGAATGACGTCTGTCCGCCACGCAAGGGACGGGAAATATGCCCAGTCAGCACGAACCAGGCTGGTGGCCATCTTCTCCCCCTGGAGGAGAACGGTGGATTTGGTCGACGGGGCATAAATCCTTTTCACGACGTCAACCAGCGGCGAACACGCACGGCCCTTTTCGTCGATGACCTGCACACCGGGCTGCACGACGCTGGCTTCCGGGTACGCGTCAAACGCCTTAGCGACAACATCCAGGTAGTTCGGCAGCATGATGTCGTCCGCCCCCATAACGACCACAATAGGCGCCTCGGCCAGCTCCAGCGCCTTGCGGTAATTGCCGTTGGCACCAAGGTTCGTTTCGTTTTTTTGGTAGGTCACCCGGGGATCCGACATGGACTCGAACCAGCGCTGGGGTTCCGGGCTCGGGTACCCGTCGTCGACCACTATGAGGCGCCAATCCTCGAACTGCTGGCTCATGACGCTTTGGGCCGCAAGTTTCATCAGGTCGACGTCCCCATAGTAGGGGAGCAATACATCAATGGCCATGTGCCAGGTAGGTCCTTTTCTTGAAGATTCACAGGGTTTGGATCTGTCTGCCCGGAGATGAGCACCCCGACAATGCTACCGCGTGGCCTCCCCACCGGACTCTCCCTGAAAGGCGGGCGCGGGGCCACGGGCAGCCGAATGGAGGGGCCCACGGCCAACGGTAGACTGAAGCCTGCTGTCTGGCAGTTCCCTGACGCACAGGAACGGTCTATTTCGGTAAGCGAGAAGGAACCATAAGACGTGACGCACCAGAGTGAGCCGCGGGTGGTGGCCGTAGTTTCGGCCTTCCACCCTCCCCAGGATCTGCCGGAGAGGGTCAAGCAACTCAACCAGCAAGTCATCCATACAGTAGTGGTCGACGACGGCTCGGATTTCCAGCAGACCAGCGGCGTGCTGCGGGAGTTGGAAGACCTGGGGTGCACGGTCGTGCGCATGCCCGACAACGTCGGGATCGCCGCAGCACTGAATGCGGGCATCGAGACAGCACTGAAGAGCTGGTCGCCGGACTTCGTGGTCACCCTCGACCAGGACTCCGCCCTCGACGATGGCTACATTGCCGCCGCACTCGAAACCTTCGCGGCGGCCCGTACCAGCGGCGTCAACGTCGGCCTGGTCAGTGCCCAGTCGCACAACGGACTCAACGTTCCGCTTCTCACCCGGGGTGCCCGTTTCCCTGAGGCCTTCGATCCCCTCCAGTCTGGTGCCGTCATCCCGGTTTCTACACTCAACACCGTTGGCATGCTCGACGAGCGCCTCTTTATCGACTTCGTCGATTCCGAATACAACCTCCGCGTCAGGTCTCACGGTCTAGCAACCCTGGTCGGCAGGGGCTGCAACATGACTCATGCTCTGGGTCAGGCACAACCATTGATGCTCTTCGGGTGGCATGTCTCGTTCCTGGGCCGAAAACGCCATGTGCATTCGCATGCTCCTTGGCGGGTGTACTACATGGCCCGCAACCAGATCCACCTCTGGCGGCAGTACGGTGCCAGGTTTCCGGTCTGGCTACTCCGCAGGCTCCGTTTCCAAATCGTCAGCGATCTCTTCAGGATCATGTACGGAGCAAACCGCAAGGGACAATACCGGGCCTTCGTCCGAGGGTGCCTGGACGGCTGGTTCGGGCGGCTCGGGAAGATCGATCCGGATTTTCAGCAGAGGATTAGCAGATGAGCGGAAACGATAGGGTGCGGGTGTCCGTCTGCATGGCCACCTACAACGGGCAGGACTACATCACAGAACAGGTTGATTCCATCCTCGCGCAGTTGTCTTCCGAGGACGAACTCATCATTGTGGACGACGCTTCGAAGGACTCAACGCTGGAGGTCGTCCGCCGGCTTGAAGACCCGCGCATCATTCTCCTGTGTAACAAGGAAAACATTGGTTACGTTGCCAGCTTCGAGAAGGCGATATCGGCAAGCAAAGGTGAGTACATCATGCTGTCCGACCAGGACGACGTGTGGCTGGCCGGACGTGTTGACACCCTGGTCGCCGCCCTACAGGCCAAGGACTTTGCCGCGAGCAATTTCACTGTGTTTGGTGGCCCGGCGAACAAATATCACAAGGTCCAGCTCAAAGAATCGGACAGCAGACGCTGGATGGCGAACCTGATTACGACGTGGATCGGCATTCGTCCCTACTACGGGTGCACCATGGCATTCACGGCCCGGGCAAAGAAGCTCATACTTCCATTCCCTGGATTCCTCAAAGAAACCCACGACCAATGGATCGCCATTGTGGCCAACCGCAACCGGGACATGGTCCATGTGGCGGCACCGACAGTGGCCCGGCGCCTGCACGACGACAACACGACCCCCAAGACGCGCCGACCCGTCGCGGTCATCCTCCGTGCCAGAATCATGCTCTTGCGTGCCTTCTTTGTGGCACTGGGCAGGAAGGCTGACGCCCGATGATTCCGCAGCCACACACAGCCCCGGAGCAACCCGGCGCAGCCGGTTTTGTTTCCTCTTTCGGTGCCGTGGCGCTCGCCGCCTACCAGCCGGACGAGCCCCTCTTCGCCCGGCAGCTTCGGTCTATCCAGGCCCAAACCCACAGCGACTTTATCTGCCTCATCTCCGTGGACGGAGATTACCGACGGGTTGCGGACATGGTTCGGCGCGCCTGCGGTGATGACGACCGGTTCCACGTGCTCGGGTACGAGGACCGCCTTGGATTCCACCACAACTTTGAACGCGCACTCAAAGCCGTCCCGGAGAGAGCCCGCTGGGTCGCCCTGAGTGACCAGGACGACTATTGGTATCCCGGGAAGCTCGAAGAATTGCTTCCCGGGCTGGAAAGAGCAGCTCTGGTGACCGGCCAGGCACGGGTCGTAACACCGGACGTATCTGCCGCAGGCCAAGACCCGGCCTTGGGCACGGTCACGAACAGGAGAAACGTCCGAGCTGCCGATCTCATTGCCAGTAACCAGGTGACAGGATCACTTTGCGTGTTTCGCCGCGAAGTCCTTGATTTGGCACTGCCGTTCCCGTCGCTGGCCGCTCCATCCCAGTACCACGATCACTGGATCGGGCTTTGCGCCTTGGCATCTGGCGGAGTCAGCATTGAGAACTTGGTGCTGCAGGACTACATCCAGCACGGCGCCAATGTTGTAGGAGAATCACGGCAGCGCCTATCGACATCAATTCGTAACACTGTTCGGTTCGTCAAAAGGTACGAGGCAAGCTTGTCCCCGCGGAGTATCTGCCGCATTATCTACAAAACGGGGCTCGGATGGCGCACCCTTATGGCAGAAACCCTGCTTGAACGGACGGCAACAGGACACTTCACCACGGATGGTGACTTGAGGGACAGCCTGCAAGCATATGCATCCCCGAACTTCGCACGGCTCTTCCGCTTACTGGCGGCTGGGGTCCTGCGCAACAACGTTTCTGCCATCAGAGCCGTAGAGATCCTGCTCGGCGCACCCCTGAAGAAGGTGGCCCGCTAGAGTCGGCTGGCGATGCTACTCCGGCGTTCCGGACCCAAGCTGTTCCAAAGTTCACCAGGTTCCAGCGGCCTGGGCAACGTAAACATGCCCGCATACAACCCACGCAATGTGCCGGAAAGCCAGGTCTTCTTACTTTTTGCGACTGGGAACTGTCTTGCGGCCAGTATGGCCAGCCCAACAAACCTGACAACCGGTTGGTAGGCCATGACCTTGGTAGGGCGGCCGAGTCGTGTCAACCATAGGCTGTTGCGCAGGAAATAATAGAGGCGCCAGCCCATATCCACAACTGCAACGTTGTTAGGGTGCTGCACTTCGGAGGACATAAGCAGGACACCGAAGGAGGACCGCGCCAGTCGCTGCGTGTACTCGACGTCATCAAACCAGATAAAGAAGTCGGCATAAGGCAACGTCGTGGCGGCCGCAAGCTTGAGGTCAATCAAAGCTCCAACAAACGTTGTGTGACTAATGGCGGTACCACCCAGTCGTTGCGCCCTGAGCTGGGATTCCGCATTCGTGGATATTGGGGGCAGGTTACCCGGCACGACTGCCCCATTCTGGTCTCGAACGAGCGGTGCTGCAAATGCAGGTGGCGAATCACTTTCCATGACGTCAAGGAGGGGCGCCAATGCTCCAGGCCGAGGCTCTGCGTCATCATCCATCAGCCACGCAAAACTGTGACCTTTCTGTATGGCCAACTCAACGCCCCAGGCGAAACCTCCAGCACCACCCAAGTTTGCCCCAGTCTCGAACAGCGTGATTCCTGGATGGTTTTGCGTTACATATTCAGCACTGCCGTCAGTGGATCCGTTTTCGATCACGATGATTTCATCGAGCGGACGTGTCTGCGCTTCCAAAGCTCTGAGGCACTTCTTCAGGTAGTCCAGTCTGTTGAAGGACACGACTACGGCTGCTACGGACATGAAGGATCCTGACTTTGCGGTGCGAGTTACCAATCCAGCTTAGTGGAACCGGGAAGCCCTGCGGAGCCGCGGCAGTATTCCTGCTCTAAGCTTGAGGCTTTGGCGCTCAACGTGCGCCGGGACGAAAGGTTGGTCTAAGCGTCGTGAAGGCAATCATGGCTGCCCTGTTTCGCGTAGGTACATTTGCCCTCACGGTTGGAGCAGGAACTGTCGTTGGGCTCCTCGCGATACCGGTCACCACAAGAGTGGTCGGCGCTGACGCGTGGGCCGTCCAGGTTCTTGTGCAGACTCTCGCAACGCTCTTCGGTGTGATTGTCGCCTTCGGCTGGGGAACCATCGGTCCGGGCTTGGTAGCTTCCCTGGGCCGCAAGGATCGGCCGCAGCTCTTCCTGGACTCGCTGATCACGCGGGCCTACCTGTTCTTACTGACAGCTCCGGCCATGATGATTGTTTTGGCTGTCCTCAGGCCGCGTGAAGTGCTGTTTGTTTGTGTCGCTTCGGCTGCCTACCTCATGCCGTTCGTCGGGGCTTCCTGGTACTTTGTCGGCGAGGGCAGGCCAATGAGGTTATTCCTTTTTGATGCGCTCCCGCAGTTGCTCGGTACTGTGTTGGGCGTGGGGATCTTGGTCATGACCCACGATCTGACCTCATTGGTTGCCACGCAACTCGTCTTCAACCTCTGCGCGGTAGTCATCAGTGCAATGGTCATATTTCGCGGGGGCGCCGGCCATCTTGTCGCTATCTTCTCCTTGCGGAATTCGGTCCGCCAGTTGGCTCAGCAACGACATGGTGTCATAACAGCCGCCACGGGTAGTTTTTACGTCAACTTGCCAATGCTGGTCGTCAATATGCTGATTCCCGCACAGTTGGCGAGCTACGCAATAACCGATCGTCTCTTCCGCTTCGCAGTCACAGCGTTCTCCCCTGTTCTTCAATTCGTGCAGGGTTGGATTCCGGACGGAGGTCCTGAAGCCGTAGGCCATAGAATCAGGCGGGCTTCACAGCTTGCCCCGATGATGGGGCTTTTGGGCGGCGCTCTTCTCGCTGCGGCGGGCCCCTGGGCCGCCCAGCTTCTTGTTCCGGGACAAAACAACTTTGGCTTTAACCTAAGCACCCCTGTGGGTGTTAGTTTTGCCGCCGTCGCCGTTTCACAAGTCATCGGACTCGCCTGTTTGGTCCCCATTGGCAAGGCCAGGGAGCTCGCGAGCTCCACAATAGTTGGAGCTCTTTTTGGCGTCCCGTTGATACTCCTTGGCGCTGTCAACTTTGGTGTGACAGGTGTCGTTTGGGGCATGGCTTTATCAGAAGTGGCGGTGGCCGCATTCCAAATACGCGTGCTAAGGCGTCACCTGAGATCCACCGGCTAGGCACCTCTGTCTGCGGCAGATGAGTCCCGACGGGACCGCCTGGGTCCCGCTACGGCATCGGCAGGTGCTCGTGACCGGCGATGTCACCCGGAAAGCTGCGGGGCAGCTCGCTGGCCAGACAGCGACTTTGCACGCTGCCCGCCAACGGGTCTCTCGCGACGACTGCGACCCTTTCCATCACCTGCAGATATTGCGCCAGAACCGGTTGGTTTCCGGCTGAGCGGTCTTCTTGACCACGGTCTAAAGCCGGTCTTTCGCAGCAGCGGTGTGCGGTCACCAGCGCACGCAACTACAAGAACGCGCATCCTGTTGCACAGTACGGCCAGACCGGCGGCACGAGCATCATCAAAGCAGGCCATTTACAACGGACCGCCAAAGCCCTTCCATGGCTTCTGTGAAAATTTCAGCAACCGCACGAACATCCATGCGCCCTCACCGCACAGATTTGCGCCTACCGCTCCAAAAGTCTGTTGCAGCTTATGTTTACCTTGTCCGCAAACCATCCCCGCGGTGCAATCTGGATGCCGGAGGCGACTAACCCCGGATCTTTTAGGCAGGCTTCCTGTCCAGCCCTGACTCCCTCGCTCCAGACCGGACCCTCAGACCGTGAGACGACAGTTGGGAAGAAAAAGACAAGCTGTAACACTAAAAAACATCCGAGCACGGCCGACCACGCCGCGCGCGAGAAGGATAGGAGAACTGCGGCGGCCAAGGGCAATAGGGCCAGGAGGAACATCGAAGGAACAGTGCTGTAGCGGGACAGGAAAAACCCACCCCACTCAGCGTCAGTAAATGACGCGTAGTCAAAAAATGGCTGAGGGTTCACAACTTGAGTAGCAGCCCAGGTACCTATTGATGCCGCGACCATAATAGTTGCCAGAATACGATGTGATGATTTTCCCTTCCACATGATGAAAGTGAAAACAAGGAAAAAAGGCACGGCAGCAAAGACTACAGGCAAGGGTCCATATGAGCGAACCAAGTTCGAAATGTTGAAGGAACTGCCATACAGCAACGCGCTACTGCTATTCAGAAACCACCCTTCAATGACTGACTGCACGTTAACCGGATAGCCTGAGGACGGAGATCGCGGGAAAGCAATTGTGGTAGCAACCTGACAAACTATGCCGGTAATCAAGCCTCCTCTCGCAAACCACTTCGATTTGTCACGAAGGCCATAAAAAAATAGCGGTAAGAACATGACAGACAGTATCTCCGTAAGGGAGACAAGAAGAGATACCACGAAGAGCAGTATTCCTTCCGTTCTACTCCTTGCAGCCTTCAGCAGCAGCCACGGCGTAAGCCATAGAAGATACCAGTGGACATTAGCAAAGTTTGCCAGCGTCTCCAACGGCCCTGGTGCAACCAGGATCGTCAGGGAAGCCCAACAGAGTCTGACTAGCAAACTGTCCGAAAACGGCTTCGACAAGTAAAAAACCAGCAAAGCTACTAAAGATACAACGAGGCAACTGGCGAAGTTCATGGCCAGTCCGAAATTACCAACGGCGAAAAGGCTAACAACCAGGTTAGCGCCAAGGCGAGGAATAACGTGAAGATATCCTTCATAGGGCGAGAAAATTCCGGCCCACCCAGTGCCATTTAGGGCGTCATTTAGGAAAATCCCACCATCTTCAGCCCAAATGGTTCGTTGCGCGTCCCAAGGCAGTCTGGCAAATGCAACCGATGCACCCAGAAGGACAATACCCCCATTCAACATCCATCGCGCGAATCCGCGCCAGCGATGGGAAGTTCCCGGGTCACCTTCCATCTCGCCTGTCTGTCCACGCAGTGAAGTTTCTACCAATTTCTGCGGCCCCCTCTCTCAATTCAAAATTAGAACACCATTCGCGTGTGTCCCGGTTGGAACCGCGGTACGTAAGCCCGGTCTGCTGCCGGCAGGAGAATGCGTTGAGCATGCGACGACGTGAAGGGTTGTCGCAGAGAGACCTGTTAATGACCACTCAGTCACGTGCAAGTCGACGCCCTATTCAGATGATGCCGGGCACAGGTCAAGCTTGTAGAGCTTCGCTTGGCCCTGCGAGTCTTCCAGTGTTGCCCTTCCCGCAGATATCAGCGCGTCCAAACCTTTGTAGCCGTTGTCCCTTCCGTGTACCTCACGGTGTCCGAAGTCCAGAATGTACTCGATGTTCAGCTTTTTCACTGTTGGGCAGACTGAAGGGTCGTCTTTCGCAGGAACAGGTCCGTTTAGAAGCGCGGCGGTCCCATCGGGTACCGCGCTGAGGATGTGGAGCTGGATCAGTTTCCGGTCTGCCAAGGCATATGCCAAGGAACTCCCGTTGTACGGGTTCCCCATCATGACGGCGTCTGCCGGTACCTCACCGGGAAGACGGTCGATCAGCTCTAACTCGGACTTGGAAACCAGGGGTGAGTCGTCGGACAGCCGGTAGGAGCCCGCCATGGAATCCTGGGCCTGGCGAACATTTTGGCGCTGCGTGACAAAACCAAGCGCCACCAGGGCAACCAAGCCGGAGGCGACCAGATAGGTTACCGGCTTTACCAGGCCTGCTCCTGCAGCGGAGCCACCACCTGCTGATCTCCTGTGGCTCAAGAAGGCTTGACCCGTCCTCCCAGCCTTGAGGATGAGTTCCCAAATGACAACCGCGCCGCGACATGCGAAGGGAAGCGTCACCATAGGCAACAGCGCGGCAAGCCTTGGCGGATCGTTGTACCAGATGCCTGTCCAAAAGCTTCGGAATTCATCAGCGGGGAAGGAGCTGACCACGATGAACAGAAACGCCACCACCGCATACGTGCCCAACAGCCACACGTGCCGGACAGACCTGACCGTCACGTAGAGTCCTACTACGGTCAACAGCAGCACCGCCCAGGCGACGGGCCTGCCGATCGCCGAGCTGGCGATGACTTCGCCGATTGCCTGGCCCGTGCTTTCCACCGGTGGCCAAAAGGCAGCCTCGGCCGGCGGCCGGACAGCATTCCACAGAATGCGGACTATGACGACGGCGGCCGCGGCTGCCGCCGTAAAAGCGACGATAGCCAGCACTCGCCTCCGCCCTAGGGTGGACGAGAGGGTTCGCACCGCAAGGCAGGCGTAGACGTAGGCGACGGGAGGCGCCACCATGGCAATCCATGCCATGGCTGCGCTCGGGTGGGCCAGGGCGAGGCCCGGAAGCACGGCAAGCAAAACCAGCGCCGCGATGATCCTGGAGTTTGCTGGTACCTGGGACAGGCCGAGCATTTCCAGCGTGATGGCCACGACGAGTGGCAGGAGCGCAACGGCGAGGAAATTCGGGTACAAAACCCCGAAGTCAAGCAAGCTAATGGGGAAGGCGCCGAAAGCCGCCGACAGAACACCCGCCGACAGGAGCACCGCAGGGCGGCTTCCCCAGATCGTTTGAGCAAGGAAGAGGCAGCCGAGGGGCCAGACGAGGGCTGCCACGACAATGTTTATGACGTTTACGGATTCCGGAATCCCACCTCCCCCTGCGGTTACCACGAGCGAAACAAGATCGTGCCAAGCGGCGGGATAAGATGTAGCCCCAGTCATTGCATTCAGCGTCAACGACGACCCGGAACCGGTATCGAGAATGTAGCGGATGGCGTTTAAATGGAAGACGTTGTCGAAGGTTTGGGAAAACGCCTCCGGCTGGCCTATGGCCTGAATGAGCCGTCGGGAAATCAACACCGCAGCCAGGACCACTGCCAAGAGAGAAGCACCCACGCTCCCCCACGCCCACGCGCTCCGCGACCTGTTGGGCGGCAGTGGTGCGCGCTTCCTCGAAACCACAATTGCGGCAGCAAAGGCGAGTCCGGTTACCACTACCGCTGTAACCAAGACGGGCAGTAGCGACCATCGAACTCCCACAAACGGAGCGGCGATCGCGGAAACAGCCACTATCGAAACGCTGATCCCCGGGGCAACAGCAAATACTCGAAGCCCGCGAAGCCGCGCTGCGAACGCCACAGCCAGGCCTGGAATGAAGAGCAGGGCCACCGCGAGGACAAATTGTGGTACTGCATCAAACCAAGACAAAAGTCCTCCATACGGCTATCGGAGCGCAGACGCGGTGGGCGGGCCCGCGGCTGCCTCCTGAAAACATCTCGGACGTCTCAGGCAGACATCCGCGAAAGGAAAGTTTTTATGGCTAGTTACGCAACAAGCCGACGGCGTCGTGGATCGGGCCGTCGAAAATCAGTTCACCATGCTTGAGGAGAACACCGCGCTTGCAGATCCTTGAGACAAGGTCCAAGTCGTGGCTCACCACCACCAGCGTTTTGCCGTCCCGCGCCAGATCCTGGATTTTGTCGATGCATTTACGCTGGAAAGGCTCATCACCGACAGCGAGGATCTCGTCGATCAAGAAGACCTCGGGGTCTGTATGCACAGCCACCGAAAAGGCCAGCCTTAGATACATCCCCGAGGAGTAGAACTTGACCTCGGTGTCTATGAACTGGCCGATCTCGGAAAACTCGACGATGTCGTCAAATCTGTCCTTGATCTGTTGCTCAGTCATTCCCAGGATGGCGCCATTGAGGAAGACATTGTCCCGGCCGGAAAGGTCGGGGTGGAAACCGGCGCCGACTTCGATGAGTCCGGCGACCCGGCCCCTCGTCTTTACCGATCCAGTGTCGGGGAGCATGACTCCCGAAATGTGCTTGAGCAGGGTGGACTTGCCGGAACCGTTCAAGCCCAGGAGCGCCACGGTTTCCCCGGCCTCAATGTCCACGGAGACGTTTTTCAGGGCGTGGAACTTTTCGGACAGATCTCCCTTGCGCCCCTTTATAAGCCAGACGACTGCTTCTTTGATGGACCTTGTGTGGCGCAGGACAAACTGCTTGCTGATATCGGAAACTTCAATTGCCTTGACCACTTAGAGCTCCTGCGCGAAACGGCCCTCAAGGCGCCGGAAGGTGAACTGGCCCAGGAGGAGGATGGCCAGGGCCACACCCAGCCCAACAAAGAGCCAAAGACTGAAGAGGTTCGGGGGCATGACCGCGGATCCGTCCGTGGTGGGGAACCAGAACGCATAGTGGAAAAGTTCCACCCCGATCGTGATCGGGTTCGCTTGGTAAACGGCGAACCAACCTGCGCCGAGCTTTTCCTGGACCATCGACCATGCATACATGACCGGGGAAGCCCAAGTGGCGATCATCAGGAGCATGTCCACCAGGTTCTCAGAGTCACGGAAGTAGACGTTGGCAGCCC
The DNA here is from genome assembly GCF_030816725.1 of Pseudarthrobacter defluvii. Lineage (NCBI taxonomy): Bacteria > Bacillati > Actinomycetota > Actinomycetes > Micrococcales > Micrococcaceae > Pseudarthrobacter > Pseudarthrobacter defluvii. Next base: position 1,399,824 of record NZ_JAUSYG010000001.1, on the reverse strand, counting down.
CGAACAGGAGACCCAGCCCGGTAGCCAGCAGAGCCACGATGACGAAACCCGCAACGGCAGCCAGCAGCTGAATGAGGTTGGGATGCCAGCCAGCCAGGGCACACCCAATGACCAGCACCACCAACTGCGGGAAGAAGTGCACTGCCGATACCCAGACGGAGGCAACGGGAAAGAGCTCGCGAGGAAGATAGATCTTCTTGATGAGGTTTCCGTTATTCACGATGGACCTTGCCGCGTTGCCCAGCGCCTCGGTAAAGAAATTGATCAGGACGATGCCCGAAAACAGGTAGACCGCATAGTTGGCCAGCCCTTCGGGGTTCCGCGCGCTTCGCTCGAGGCCGAGGAAAACGCCCAAGGCCACATAAAAGACGATGAACTGCACTCCTGGCTTCACATACGACCAGAGAAGGCCCAGCACGGAGCCCCGGTAACGCACCTTGAGCTCTTTCCGGACCAGCAGCTTAAGTAGGAAGCCAGACTGCTTAATGTCGCGCAGTCCACCTCCAAGTCCGGGAGTGGTTAGCTCACCGGAGGCGATTGCGCTCACTTGATCTCGTTCTGGGTGTGTTGCTCGAACGTCTTCCTCCAGGATTCCATGGAAGTCAGATCCGAAACGGCGGCCTTGTACTTCTTGCTAAGAGCGGGCCAATCCTTGAGCAGGGCCGAGTGGAGCTTGGCGCTTTCGGCCAGCATCGTCCTCAGCCGCTTGGGATCACGCCGGTACCAGGAGGCTCCTGTGCCTTCAGCGTTGGAGACCACAGCACTGTCGTACTGCGCCATCCTCCACCACCGGTTGTCCTGGTGTGCAACCGTCGTCTGCGGCCGTTCTGCGCTGGTGCCCTTGACCGGACTCGCCAACTGCCTGACAACAGTCTTGGCCGCCCAAGGCAGCAGCGTCAGCTTCCGCGGTTGCGAGGGCCCGTGGCCGCGGCGTGGGGGCTTATCCATCTTAGCCGCCGGGAAGTCATCAGGGTCGGGCCGGAAAACGGCGTCAGAGTGGGCGGACATCATTTCGCGGATCTCCGGCAACTTGGCTGACAGCAGCCCTGGCAGGGCGTCCGGTCCCCTCAACACATCTTCCAATGCCCACTGCCGGCCCTGCGCCGTAGCGTACTGCATCGAGACCAGATGCTTGACGTCGGCGTATTGCGACTCCTTGATGACCCTGCCACCGAACTCGTAAGGGCTGTGCAGAAGCGCTGCCACTACCCTGTTCCGGGCGTGGAAGTAGGCCTGCCAGCCAACAAGGTCGTCCTTGTCGATCCAGGAAACATGCCAGACAGCTGACCCGGGAAGCGACACCGTCGGATAGCCGGCCGCCTTGGCCCGCAACCCGTACTCGGAATCGTCCCACTTGATGAATAACGGGAGCGAGAGCCCGATTTCGCGAATTACCTGGGTGGGGATGAGGCACATCCACCAGCCGTTGTAATCAACGTCGCAACGGCGGTGCAGCCAGGGGGTCTGGCGCAGGTTGGACGAAAGGAAGTCATGGCCCAGGATCATGTCCTCGCTGGGGAGCGAGGGCTGGAACCTGTAGGGATTAACCACCTCGCCGAAGGTATGCAGGACGGTGCGGTTGTAAAGGTCGAACATGTGCCCGCCCACCAGGGTCGGAGTCTTGCACCGGTCCGCAAAGGTCAGCAGGCGGACAATGCTCTCGGGTTCAACAACCACGTCGTCGTCCATCAACAGGGCATAATCGCTGCCGTTCTCAACGGCCTCAAACATGCCCCGGGCGAATCCGCCCGAACCACCCAGGTTGGACTGGTTGATGATACGGAGCTTGCCCTTCAGGGACCGCTTGACGTCTTCGAAGCCCTCAGCATCGGAAAGTTTCTGTGTACCCTGATCGACAATCAGGATCTCCTGCACATGGGCAAGGGCATCTTCACTGTCGGCAAGGAGCCGGAGGTTGTTCAGGCAGAAGTCCGTTTTGTTCAGGGTGGTGATCTGAAGGGTGACGGACCCAGGCGCGTTGTCAACCGCGGGCCCCTGCCACTCGGCATCGACCATGACCAGCGGCTCTGTACCGGCGAGCAGGTCAAACCAGTACCAACCGCCATCACCAAAGGGCGCGAGGGAAAGATCAAACGTGCTTTCCGTGGTGCCCTCAACCCTCCGGGTGTCCACCCGCTGCAGGGACCCGCGCGCGTTCGACTTGTACACGATGACGGAGCCGGTCCCTTGGGTCCGCACTTGCAGCCGGACTTTGTCCACTGTGGTCCACCGCCGCCAGTAACTGGCCGGAAAAGCGTTGAAGTAGGTACCGAAGGACACCCGTTCGCCCGAGCGGACAGAGGTTGAATGCCGTGAAAGAAAGTCCTCCACGTGCGCTTCCTTGGTGGGGCTGCTGATGGTCCGGGCCCTGGTCGCCTTACCATCCCGGTCCCCCGCAGTGGGCAGTTGGATACCCGTAGCGGTCCCCATGTCCATATACAGGGGAACCGTGTCCATCTGGCTGGCGCTGGGCAGGATCACGCGCTGAAGCGTCTGCCACGCCCGCCGCTTCTCGCGAGCATCAGTTTTCACGGAGTTCTTCGTCCTGTTGTCGGTTGGGACGCTCATGCGTCGACTCCCCCGCTTTCAAGCTGGGCGCCGCTTTCAAAGTGCGGCCGGATCTTGTTGTCGAACATGCTGAGCGCCGCACCGATAGCCATGTGCATGTCCAGGTACTTGTACGTGCCCAGCCGGCCACCGAACAAAACGTCTTTTTCGGCCGCTGCCAGGTCCCGGTACTTCAGGAGGCGCTCCCGGTCAGCGGAAGTGTTGACCGGGTAGTAGGGCTCGTCACCCTTCTCCGCGAAACGTGAGAACTCGCGCATGATGACCGTCCTCTCGGTCTGGTAGTCGCGCTCAGGGTGGAAGTGGCGGGGTTCGATAATGCGGGTGTAAGGAACGTCGGCGTCGTTATAATTCACAACGGAGGTGCCCTGGAAGTCACCCATCTCCAGGACTTCTTCCTCGAAGTCAATGGTGCGCCAGGACAGGTCACCCTCGGCGTAGTCGAAGTAGCGGTCAACCGGGCCGGTGTAGATGACGGGGATGTTTCCCACGACCTTGTTCTTGCTGTACTCGTGGGACTCGTCGAAGAAGTCGGTGTTGAGCCGAACCTCAATGTTGGGGTGCTCGGCCATCTTTTCGATCCACGCCGTGTAGCCGTTGGTCGGCAGGCCCTCGTACTTGTCGTTGAAGTACCGGTTGTCGTAGTTGTAGCGCACCGGCAGACGGGAAATGATGCCCGCCGGCAGGTCCTTGGGATCCGTCTGCCACTGCTTGCCCGTGTAGTGCTTGATGAACGCTTCGTACAACGGACGGCCAATGAGCTGGATGCCCTTGTCGTTCAGGTTTTGCGGGTCCGTCCCCGCCAGTTCGCCGGCCTGCTCCTGGATAAGGTCCCTGGCCTCACCGGGGCTGAGGTTGGCCCGGAAGAACTGGTTGATGGTAGCCAGGTTGATCGGCAGCGAGTAAACCTCGCCCTTGTGGACCCCATAGACCTTGTGCACGTAGTCCGTGAAGGTAGTGAACCGGTTGACGTACTCCCACACCCGCTCGTTTGAAGTGTGGAAAAGGTGGGCGCCGTACCGGTGGATTTCAATCCCCGTCTGCTCTTCCTTTTCGCTGTACGCGTTTCCGCCGATGTGATGGCGGCGGTCGATGACAACGACCTTCAGGCCGAGCTCAGTGGCGGCCTGTTCTGCGATTGTCAGGCCAAAAAAGCCGGACCCTACGATGACGAGGTCAGCGGTCACAAAATCTCCTGGTTCGAATGCGGGCAGCGCAATGATGCGCATTGTCTGCTGCTCTAGCCTACCCGAGGGACTGCAGGGCCCGTCGAATCAGCCCGCCCGCTGTGAGCCGGCGCACAGGATGGCGTCAGGCGGGGCGCAGCTCCCCTTTGTCCTCGACGTAGGCCTCGCCTGTACCGGGGCAAATCCACTGCCCGCCCTCCTGCCGGAGCGGCTCGCCTGCCTTACCGACCCAGCCGATACGCCGCGCGGGCACCCCGGCAACAAGCGCAAAGTCCGGCACGTCCTTGGTGACGACGGCGCCTGCCGCCACCGTGGCCCACGCACCGATAATCACGGGTGCTATGCAGACGGCCCGCGCCCCGATGGCAGCCCCTTGCCGGATGGTGACACCCACTTTGTCCCAGTCATCCTCCGTCTTGAGGACGCCCTGCGGAGTGACAGCCCGGGGAAAGACATCGTTGGTCAGCACCACCGCGGGGCCAATGAAGACGCCTGCCTCAAGGACTGCAGGCTCGTATACCAGCGCGTAATTCTGGACCTTGCAGTTCTCCCCCAGGATCACTCCAGGCCCTATATAGGCACCCCGGCCGATGACGCAGTTCTCCCCCAAGCGTGCTTCCTCCCTGATCTGCGCTAGTTGCCACACCTTGCTGCCTGCCCCGATGCGGGCTCCGGCATCAACGTCCGCGCTGTCAGCGATCGTGGTCAAGACGGCTCCTTCGCAACTGTCGGACCGACTTGGCCAAGTCCGGGGTGTAGCGATCCTAACCGCGCTGCCCCCTTCCACGAAGCCCAGAAACCGCACTTTTATCCACATAGCTCCTGAACCGCCTGACCCGTGGTGCATGCCATGGCTAGCGTGTATGCATCTACACGAAGGATCCCAACCATGACACTTAACTGCACACTGGTTGGCGGCCCAGGGTCACCGAAGGTCCAGCCACCTGTGGAACTGTCCATCGATGCCCCTCCTGGCACTTCCGGTTCGGTGATTCACCACCAACTGGTACAGAACTTCGGTGCGGGCGAGGTCACCGTGGACGGAGTGGATCTGCGCTCCCTGGTCCTCGGCGTTCCGCCGCTGGTGGAGGCGGCAATCTTTGTCGACGGCGGCGCCACGCCCCTTAGGCGAAGGCCTAAGCTCCAGCACGGCGACTGTTCTGCCGTTCCGCTGGCCCTCGCCGTCGACAGCGGAGCGGCAGCGGGCACAGTCGTGCCGCTACGGCGTGGCAGCTACAGCATTGGCCGCAGCGGAACACGCATCGTCATTCAGGATCCCGAACTCTCCCGCGAACACGCCCGTGTAGTCGTCACTGACACGGACATCATGCTGGTTGACCTGGACAGTGCCAACGGTACGTACGTTAACGGGGAGCGAATCCGAAGCACCGTCATCTCCACGGACTCCAGCATCAGGTGCGGGCAGTCGGACTTGTCGCTGGTTTTTGCAGAACTGCCCCCGGGGATCCTCGCAGATGCCGGAAGGTCGGTGGTGGAACCCCTCGTGGTCTCCGGCCGGGTCGAGGCCGGAAACCGCGTTGCGCTTCTGGTGACCGCGGTTCTCCCACTCGCCATCGGGGTGCTGCTGGCACTTCTGACGGGGATGTGGATGTTCCTTGCCTTTTCCCTGGTTTCCGCGTTCTCAATCCTGATCCCCGCACTCACTGGAAGGCGGCAGAGGCGGGAACTCTTCGCCGCTGTGCAGGCCGCCGTCGAGGAAGACAGGAAGCGCCGACGGCGGGCCGCACCTCCCCTGCCGCTCGTGGCGTTGGCAGCAGCACGGGAAAGAGAGGCGCCGAGTGATGGTTCTGCTCTCGATGGCATTTGGCTGCGGCTGGGGCAGGCAGAACAGGCACCGAATATTCGTATTGAACCAACGGGCGCCGAACAGGCAATTCCAGCCCTCGGAGTGGTCCCCCTCCTGCTTGACCCCCAGCACCGGCTCACCACAGTACGGGGCCCGCGGTTTTCAGCAGACGGTGTCATCCGGTCCCTTCTCATGCAACTGGCGGGCTATCCCAGCGCGGCTGCCGCCCACGTCGTCGTCCATGGCAGCCCAGGAAACCTTCCGCTGCCCGCACGGTACCTTCCCGGCGTCACCCTCACGGCAACAATCAATGCCACTTTGAGGGTCGTGAACAGCGCTCATCCCCCAGGCTGCAATTTCGGTGTTTTGTTGATTCGGGGGGAGCCCGAGGCCGTTGAGGCTGAACATCGGGTGTCTGAAGCAGCACTTCAGCGGGGATGGCAGGTTCTTCATTTCTTTCCGGACGAAGAGGAAGGGCCTGTACGCGATGTCCTTCTGTCCGAACGCAACTCAGTCCTGCTGCTGGACGGCCGCAAGACTGCCTTCGTCCCGGACCTGGTGCCGGAAGAAGTGTTTACCAGTTTCTGCAGGCGCCTGGCGACCGAACACTTCGAGGGCGGGGCTCAGGACAAGGCTGTTCCGTCTGACTGCAGCCTCGACCAGGTCCTGGACCTTACGCCAGCGGCAATCGCTCAGCGGTGGAACTCCAGCGGGCAGTGTGACGGACTCGCCGCGCCACTGGGCCTTGGCGCATCGGGAATCAAACTCATCGATCTTCACAGCGACGGACCCCACCTCCTGGTGGCAGGCACCACAGGATCAGGAAAGTCCGAACTGCTCCGAAGCCTCACGCTTGCCCTCGCCCTGAGCCACCCGCCGGAGCGGGTCAACTTCTTTTTCATCGATTTCAAGGGCGGTTCAGGACTTGGCCCGCTAAGCAGCCTCGTGCATTGCGTCGGCCTGCAGACAGACCTTTCGCCTGCCGAAATGGATCGAACACTGGCGTCACTCCGCGCCGAAGTCCGGCTCCGTGAGAACTGCCTTTCGGCGGCCCGCGTCCCTGACATCTCCGCCTATGCCTCTGCACCTGCCGCCCGGGACTTAGTCCTCCCCCACCTCGTCATCGTCATTGACGAGTTTAGGATGCTGGTTGACGACGCCCCGGAAGTACTCCGCGAGCTGCTGCGGATAGCGTCTATCGGGCGATCGCTGGGCATCCACTTGGTGATGGCAACGCAAAGGCCGCAGGGCGCACTAACAGCAGATATCCGCGCAAACGTCACCTCCAACATTGCCCTTCGCGTGCAGTCAGACATGGAGTCGGTAGATATCGTCAACTCCAAAGACGCCGCGGCCATCAGTATCGGCACGCCTGGCCGCGCCTTCCTGGCCCGTGGAGCGGAGGCAGCCGAGGAGTTCCAGGGAGCCTCCTTGGCGGTAACTTCCGAGATCGTACATCCCGCTGCCGTTGAAGTCCGCCGGACCATTGACTACCTCGCCTCCCCGGAGACCGACTCCGGCAGCAGCAAATCGTCCACGCCAACCCCCGCACAGGCAGTGGAACCATTGGCAGCCATGGTGCGGGACTTGTGCGCTGCGCAGTGGAAACCGCCACCGAGAAGGCCTGTTGCTCCTCCCTTGCCGGAGCAACTGGAAGACCCCGCTCCCGGAGACACGGCATCGGATCCGGAAACCGCTGAACGCGCCGGCATCCAACCCTTGAGCCCGAACGGCGAGATTGGGCTGGGCTTGATGGATGTCCCTGAAAAACAAGAGGTAGAAGCCCTGGTTTGGAGCCCCTCCCATGGCCACGCAGCCTTTATTGGCAGTCCTGCCTCCGGCGCCGGGGAAGGCCTGGAACTAGCCGTCCGCAAACTGATTTCCGGGCCGGCCGAAACCCACTTCTATCTGCTGGATGCCCCCGGAACTTTCATGTCCCTGGCGGGAGCAGCCAGGACGGGGGCACATGCAGGGCTGCATGACCTGCGGCGGGGAGTACGAATCCTGGAGCGGCTTGTCGGGGAACTTGGGCAGCGGTCGAGCAATGGAGCCGCGGGCCAGGTACGACTTGTCCTCGTCATCGCGGGTTGGGGATCCTGGGTTTCGGCGTTCCGGTCGGGACCCTTAGCTTGGGCGGAGGACCTGGTTCACGACCTCGTCCGTGACGGAGACAGGGCAGGAATCACGCTGCTGCTGTCCGGCGAGCGCGAGCTGGTGACGGCGAGGTTCTTTGGCTCCCTTCCCAACCGCTTCTACTTTCCGGCAGGTTCCACCGAGGAAAGCCGGGCCATGTGGCCGAGGCTGCCTTCCATTCCTGCCGTCCGCGGCCGGGCGGCAGCCTTCGGCCCTGTCTCTGGCGGCGGCCCCACGGTATGCCAGTTTTACCGAGCCCCTGTCCCTGCCCGGGCTGGCAGCTGCAGCCCCAATTACCGGCCTGCCAGCTCACCGCCCTTCCGCGTGGAACCCCTTCCGTCGACAGTCACGGTCAGGCAGGTGGCAGCGATGGCGGGGCCTGCGGAAGTTGCTCCCCCATCGGAGCAGCCGTTGCCAGGCCGGGAACTGCGTGACGGCGGGCACCAGTCCGGGAGACGGGCGACGATCCAGCCGGCAGGACTGTGCGGGCGGCAGCGCGACATTTTCCTGGGAGTGGCCGGGGACGAACCTGCTCCGATGTCCTTTCAGCTACCCGCAGCCTCCGTGATGGCGATACTTGGCAGCCACGGAAGCGGCAAGACCAACACCCTGCACGCACTGGAGGCGCTCAACCCAGGGCAGTCCTGGTACCCGTGCCCTGGATCGCCGGAAGATGCAGAGGGTTTTTGGGCTGAGCTGCTGGTGCAGACCACGGCAGGGAAAGTGCCCCGGGGGACAATTTTCCTCGTTGACGACGTGGACCTGCTCCCCCCGCCTGCGGTAAGGGACCTGGCCCAAGTAAACGCCCTGGGCTTTCCTGCCGCGGTTACCGCCGCTTTCAGTCCACTGCTTCTCCAGCGCGTTCCGTTGATGATGAATGCCAGGGCATCGGGCGTCGGACTTCTACTCTGCCCGCGTTCAGCAGCCGACGGCGACCTGTTCGGGAGCCGGTTCGAGCTGGAGTCCAATCCCCCACCCGGCCGCGGCATCCTGGTCCGGGATGGCCGCTCCTTCCCCATTCAGGTGGCCTTGGCGGAAGCAGGAGGGTGAGTTTCACTGCACCCCTTGAGGCGAAGCGCAGAAAGGCCCCGGCAGCGGGTCAGAGGGCGGGGGGCGCACTGCCTGTGCGGGAGGCATGGCTTATCACCTTGCTGGAGAAGAGGAGAACGATTGCGATGACCGCCGGGACCACCATTGCGAGCCCTGCCAGGACCAGGCCGCTGGTCACGGCAGGTACCCCGACGGTCAGTACAAAGAGTTGGGCCACCAGGGCAGCCGCCCTGGTCCACCGGTATCCGCGGTAGAGAAAGACGGCCACGGCAAACAGCCAGGCGGAAAAGGCCAGCAGGAGTCCCAACGTGAAGACGGCGCCCCAGAACGACAGGACAGGGCTCCCGGCCAGGAGCTCGTAGGCGTACCACCCGGCCGCCGCCAGGAGGGCGCACGCTTCGGCCGCTGCCACAAGCGCCACCACCTTTGCCGCCGCAGGCACGGCAGCCGGGCGGTCGGCACCTCCGCCTGCGTCACCGGGAGAAGACGGGGTACCTGCTGGGTTCACCGGGGGTCTTGACACACTGGCACCCTACCGGACATAGTCGGACACTGGTGAGGGCGCAAGCTGCCACTGTGACGCATCGCTCAGGTTTCGGGGGATTTCGGGCGTTGGAACCCCTTGTTTACACAGCGTTAACATGACAGGCTTGATGCAGATGACCAAGGGGGCCCAAAGGGCCCTTTTCCTTTGTAGCCACTAGTGAATAATTTCACAAAGGCATTTCCCAGAAATGGAGCAATTGATCAGCATGGATTGGCGTAATCGCGCAGCGTGCCTCGACAAGGACCCGGAACTGTTCTTCCCCGTCGGGAATACAGGACCGGCTCTCCTCCAGATCGAGGAAGCCAAGAGCGTCTGCCGGCGGTGCCCCGTCGTGGACACATGCCTGCAGTGGGCCCTTGAGTCCGGCCAGGACGCCGGTGTATGGGGCGGGATGAGCGAAGACGAGCGCCGCGCACTGAAACGGCGCGCTGCACGCGCACGCCGCGCCTCGTAGCGCACCGGGCAAGGCACGACCCACTCGAGCTGTAAACAGAGAGAAGCCCCGGGACAATCCAGTCTGGATTAGCCGGGGCTTCTCTCTGTTTCCTCTGTAACTGCCGGCTCCTCGCCCACACGTGCTGGGCGGGAACGCTGCTACCTGCCTGCGAGGCTCAGCCGGATTTTAACTTCGGTGCCGCCGCCCTCGCGGCGTTGCCAGGTGATGGTGCCGCCCAGTTCACTGGTGACCAAAGTCCGCACGATCTGCAGTCCCAGCCCTTCAACGTGCGGGGTTTCGGGAAGTCCCACGCCGTCGTCGGCGATGGTAACCGTCAGCTCTTCGCCGTCTTCCCCTTCGGACCGGTCGGCAATAAGCCACACTGTTCCCGCCCTGCCCTCGAGGCCGTGCTCGACGGCGTTGGTCACCAGTTCGTTGATGACAAGGGCAAGCGGGGTGGCGAGATCGCTGGGAAGCTCGCCGAATGTGCCTGCCCGCTCGGTTCTGACCTGCTGTGAGGGGGACGCCACCTCAGCGGACAGCCGGAACTGGCGCCCGATCAGCTCGTCAAAATCAACACTCTGGGTAAGGCCCTGCGACAGAGTCTCATGGACCAGCGCGATGGTGGCAACACGGCGCATCGCCTGCTCCAGGCCCTGCTTTGCCTCGTCGCTGACCATGCGGCGGGACTGCATCCGCAGGAGCGCAGCCACCGTCTGGAGATTGTTCTTAACCCGGTGGTGGATTTCCCGGATGGTGGCGTCCTTGGTCACCAGCTCCAGCTCACGCCGGCGCAATTCCGAGACGTCGCGGCAGAGTACCAGCGCGCCGAACCTCTGCTGCTCGTCCCGGAGCGGGATGGCACGCAGGGAGAGGCTTACGCCCCGGGACTCGATTTCGCTGCGCCAGGGCATGCGTCCGGTGACCACCAGCGGCAGGGTTTCGTCGACCATCCGGCGGTCTTTCAGCAACCCCGCGGTCACCTCTGCCAGTGAACGGCCCTCCAGGGATTCGCCGTCACCCAGGCGCCGGAAGGCCGACACGCCGTTGGGGCTGGCGTACTGCACCACGCCGTCGGCATCCAGCCGGATCAGTCCGTCCCCCACGCGTGGAGCCCCCCGCCGGGAGCCGGTGGGCGAGGCAAAGTCCGGCCACAGTCCCAAGGTGCCCATCCGCAGGAGGTCGTAGGCGCACTGACGGTAGGTCAGTTCCAGCCGCGACGGCATCCGGGAGCTGGACAAATCCATGTGGGTAGTCACCACCGCAAGGGTCCTCCCGTTGCGGACCATGGGAACGGCCTCCACCCGCAGGGCCATCTCGCTGTTCCAGTTCGTCTCGCTGGAACGCTCGATGGTCCTGCTGTTCCAGGCCTTGTCAACCAGTGGCTGCAGATCGGACCGGATCCCCTCGCCCACAAAGTCGCTGTGGAACGCCGTGTGGGTGGTGGAGGGCCGCACATGTGCCAGGGCAATGTAGCCAAGCTCCGGGTGGGGGAACCACAGCGCCAGGTCGGCGAACGCCAGGTCCGCAACCATCTGCCAGTCCCCCACCAGGAGGTGCAGCCATTCGGCATCCCCCGGCCCGAAATCAGCGTGTTCCCTGATGGGGTCCGTAAAGATTGCCACTGCACCTCCATTTGCGACGCCGGCTTGCTAGCGTCGGACGATTGACCTCAAGAGCCTCAATGCTACCGACAGTGAGGCCATGTCGTCGGCCTCCAGGGCGTTCACCTCATCGAACATGCTCTTTGCCCGGCCCAGCTGCTCGGCATTCTGGGACTCCCAGTCCTTGAGCCGCGCGTCGGGTGACTCAGCGGAGGACGTGGCGTCCAGCACCGCCGTCGTCATATCCGACACCGTGGAATACAGATCATCGCGCAGGGCGGCACGCGCAAGAGCCTGCCACCGGTCCTGCCGGGGCAGGCTGCTGATCCGTTCCAGCAACGAATCGGCGTGGAAGCGGTTGAACACGGTGTAGTAAACGGCCGCGATCTCCTCGACGGGGTCTTTCCGTGAGCGCCCGATCTTGGCGATGTCCAGCAGCACGAAGCTCTCGAACAGCTCCGCCCAGCGCAGGGCGAGGTCTTCGGGAAGCTGCCACTCGCGGCCCTTCGCCAGCCACCCCGCCACCCGCTCGCGGTCATCGCCGCGCAGGTAGTCCAGCAGCCGGGCGCGCATCGGATCCATCAGCGGCTTGAACTCGGCCACCACGTCCGCAATGGGCCGCGAAACACTTTCCTGGCTGAGCAGCCAGCGGACTGCCCGGTCAAGGAGCCGCCGGATGTCCAGGTGGACAGCGCTCCAGTTCTCGGTGGGGAACGACGCGGGCAGGCTGTTCAGTTCCGCCACCATCGCATCGAGTTCGTACACCTCACGCAGCGCTACGAAAGCCTTGGCAACCGCCACTTCACTGGCCGAGGTTTCCTCCATGACCCGGAACGCGAAGGTGATGCCGCCGAGATTGATCATGTCGTTCGCCACCACGGTGGCGATGATCTCGCGGCGCAGCGGATGGGTGTCCAGCTCGGCGTCAAAGCGTTCGCGCAACTGGTGGGGGAAGTAGGCACGCAGCGTCCCGCGGAACCACGGGTCGTCCGCGAGGTCGCTGTCCCGCAGGGCCGTGGCCAGTTCGATCTTGGCGTAGGCGGCCAGGACCGACAGTTCCGGGGAAGTCAGCCCCTGCCCCTGCTGCAGCCGTTCCCGGAGGGTTTCGGTGCTGGGCAGCGCTTCGAGGTCCCTGTTCAGGTCGGCGCTCTTCTCCAGCCAGTCCATGAGCCGTTCGTAGCTGGGGCTCCACTCCGCGACCCGGGTGCGGTCATTGAGGAGCAGGATGTTCTGGTCGATGTTGTCTTCCAGGACCAGGCGGCCCACCTCATCGGTCATCGACGCGAGGAAGTCGGCGCGCTCGTTCGCGGGCAGCTTGCCGGCCGCGACCATCCGGTCCACGAAGATCTTGATGTTGACCTCGTGGTCGGAGCAGTCCACGCCCGCCGAGTTGTCAATGGCGTCCGTGTTGAGGATGACACCCTGCAGGGCTGCCTCGATGCGGCCGCGCTGGGTCATGCCGAGGTTTCCGCCTTCGCCCACCACCTTGACCCGCAGGTCCCGGCCGTTGACACGGATGGCGTCGTTGGCTTTGTCACCAACAGAGGCGTTGGACTCCGAACTGGCCTTGACATAGGTTCCAATTCCGCCGTTGTACAGCAGGTCGGCGGGTGCCAGCAGGATGGCACGCAGCAGTTCGGGCGGACTGACTTCCGTGGTGTCCGCGGGCAGGCCCAGCGCGGCCCGGACCTGCGCGGATACGGGAATGGACTTGGCCTGACGGGCGAAGACCCCGCCGCCTTCACTGATCAGGGATTTGTCGTAGTCGTCCCACGAGGATCTGGGCAGCTCGAACAGCCGCTTCCGCTCTGCAAACGAGGATTCCTCATCCGGGTTGGGATCCAGGAAAATGTGCCGGTGGTCGAAGGCGGCCAGCAGGCGGATGTGGCGGGACAGGAGCATTCCGTTGCCGAACACGTCGCCGGACATGTCCCCGACGCCCACCACGGTGAACGGCTCGGTCTGTGTATCCAGGTCGAGCTCGCTGAAGTGCCGCTTCACCGATTCCCAGGCGCCCCGTGCCGTGATGCCCATGGCCTTGTGGTCGTAGCCCACGGAACCGCCGGAGGCGAAGGCGTCGCCCAGCCAGAAACCGTACTCCGCGGACAGGCCGTTGGCGATGTCGGAGAAAGTAGCCGTGCCCTTGTCCGCCGCGACCACAAGGTAGGAGTCGTCGTCGTCATGCCTGACAACGTTCGACGGCGGCACAAGCCGCTCGCCGTCGCCCTCGGTCAGGAGGTTGTCAGTAAGGTCCAGCAGCCCCCGGATGAAGGTCTTGTAGCTTTCGACGCCTTCCGCCATCCAGGCCGCGCGGTCCGTCGAGGGATCCGGAAGCTGCTTGGCGAAGAAGCCGCCTTTTGCCCCCGTGGGGACGATCACGGCGTTCTTGACTGTCTGTGCCTTTACCAGGCCCAGGACTTCGGTCCGGAAATCCTCCCGGCGGTCGGACCAGCGGAGGCCGCCACGGGCCACCTTGCCGAACCGAAGGTGCACGCCTTCCACCCGGGGAGAATAAACCCAGATTTCGAACATGGGGCGCGGGAACGGCAGCCCTTCGATCTGCGCCGGATCCAGCTTGAAGCTGAGGTGGGGCCTGTCCTGGTAGAAGTTGGTGCGTAGGGTCGCCTCCATCAGGTTGACGAAAGTGCGCAGCACCCGGTCGGCGTCGAGCGTTGCCACCTTCTCGATGGAAGCTGCCAGTTCGTCCCGAACGGACGCCTGGGCCTCAGCACGGCTCTCATCGTCCAGAGCCGGATCAAAGCGGGCCGCGAAGAGTGCAGTCAGGCCCCTGGTCACGTCCGGATTGGTAAGGAGCGTGTCCGCCATGAAGCCGAAGGAACTGCTGTTGCCCATCTGGCGCATGTAGCGCGCATAGGCCCGCAAGACCGTGATCTGCCGCCAGTGCAGGCCTTCCCGCAGCACCAGCCGGTCAAAGCTGTCCGATTCCGCAGCACCGGTGACGGCCGCGCCAAAGGACTCTGCCAGCAGCCCGCCTGTTGACATGGGGTCCACTCCCGCCGGGTACTTCAGCCCGAGGTCGTACAGGAAGAAGTCCCGGTGGTCCGCTGTTTCAATTTCGAACGGGCGCTCGTCCAGGACCTCGAGTCCCAGGTTGTGGAAGTACGGCAGGATCTGGCTCAGGCTCTTGGGCTCCAGCATGTAAAGCTTGACCCGGGCATCCTCTTCAAGGGTGGCACCGGCCCCCTCGGGAAGGTATACGTGCACGCCGGGCCGGTCCTGCCGCGCGCCGGCGCTGCGTTCGGCCGCAGCCCCGTACTTCTCGAAGCGCGCAATGTCTTCAAGAGCGTCCTCTACTTCGTAGTCCACACGGTAGCTGGCAGGAAACGCCTCGGCCCAGATAGCGGCAAGTTCCTTGGCTTCTGCCGCGTCGCGGCCCTCGCGCAGAACTTCAGCGATGCCTTCACTCCATGACCGTGCCGCCCGGACCAGCCGCTTTTCCAGCTCGTCAGTGTTGACGTTGCTGACGTCGGCGTCCTTGGGCAGCCGGATGCGGAAGAACAACCGTGCGAGCGCTGATTCGGTCATCCGCGCTTCGTAGTCGATCGAGACTGCCTGGAACGTTTCCCGCAGTTCCTGTTCGATGCGGAGCCGGACGTTGGTGGTGTAGCGGTCACGGGGCAGGTACACAACGGCGGACATGAAGCGTCCGTAGATGTCCGGCCTCAGGAACAGCCGGGTGCGTCGCCGTTCCTGCAGCTTCTGGATTCCGAGCGCGGTGGCGGCAAGATCCGGGACTTCAATCTGGAACAGCTCGTCGCGGGGGTAGGTTTCCAGGATTCCGAGCAGGTCCTTGCCGGAGTGTGAGTCAGGCGGGAAGCCTGCGTTCTGCAGCACGGCGTCCACCTTCTCCCGGACGATGGGAATGTCGCGGACGGAACCGGCGTAGGCGCTGGTGGCGAAGAGTCCAATGAAGCGCCGTTCGCCGTTGACGTTGCCGGCGGCGTCGAAGCTTTTGATGCCGATGTAATCCAGGTAGGCAGAGCGGTGCACGGTGGAACGAGAGTTGGCCTTGGTGATGACGAGCGCGCGCTTTTCCCGTGCCTTTTTGCGGCCGGTGTCGGTGAGGTGCTGGATGTGCGGGGAGTCTGCGGCGGCGCGCAGCAGCCCCAGGCCGCTGTCTTCGCGCAATTCAAGGACGTCTTCACCGTCCACGTTGAGCAGGTCGTATTCACGGTAGCCAAGGAACGTGAAGTTCCCGTCGTCCAGCCACCGCAGCAGGTCTTTTGCCTGCCGCAGTTCGGCAATCTGCGCGGAGTTTGCCACGCGGTCCAGGCTTTCGGCGATCTCCAGGGCTTTCTGGCGCATCCTGGGCCAGTCCTCGACGGCGGCGCGGACGTCCTTCAGCACGCGCGTCAGGCCCTCGAGCAGGGACGTCTTCGTTTCATCCGAAACGCGCTGGATTTCGACCGCTATCCAGGACTCCATGTGCGAAGCGTTCTCACCCTGCGCGATCAGGTGGGAAAGGTTGGGCATCGCGGCAGTGTCCCCGCTGGAGATACCCAGGTGTGCCGGCACCCTATTGACCTTGACAAGCTCACCGCTTTCCCGGTTGCGGGTGGCCACGAAAAGAGGGTGGACCACAAGCTTGATGGCCGCGTGCTGCCGGACAAGTTCGGAGTTTACTGAGTCGACAAGGAACGGCATGTCATCGGTGACGATGAAAATAACGCTGCTGTCTTCTTCGTCGACAATCGAGATCCTGGCTTGTCCCGGTTGCCTGGCGGAAGCTGCACGGCGGTGCTCTTCGGCCCGGGCCTCCAGCACATCGCGGGGGTAGCTCCGCGCATCCTCCTCAGCCAGGTGCTGGTAGTAGTCCCCCATGAAACCCTCAAGGCCTTCAATGGAAAGGGGCTGGTCCTCCACACTGGATCCAGACGACATCGACAACGCCTCCATCAGAGATATTCGCCGCACCTTTGCAGCTCTTATGGCGAGCCTAGTCCTTCGCCCTCCGCCGTGGAGTGGAAGAAAATACAGATGATTTCCGCTTTTGCTGGGCGGGTGCACAAACCAGTTGGCGGACCGACCGCCGCAATGCCGACTCAGGCGCAGCCTCCAGCAGGAGGGCTCCAGACAGGAGCGCAGAATCGGCCGCTCCAGGATCGTGGGGCAGGAACGCCTTGAGTTCCCACGCCGGGCCATACCGTTCCCATGCCTCGCGCAGCTGGCGCTCGGGGTCCCTCCCCACCGACGAGGACCGGACTTTGTTCATCACGACAGTAGGTGATGCCTGGGGAACCGCACCCCCGAGCTCTGCGAGCGCACGCACCATCCGGGGCACGCCCACGGGATCGGCAGCCCCGATGGCATAGACGGTGTCCGCCAATTCCAGGGGACGCAGTGTGGCAGCGTTCCGTCGCGGCGCGATGGTGTCGAAGCTGATTTCCTCATCGGCTTCCAGGCAAAAGCCGGTGTCGACCACAACGACGTCGGCCATTTGCCGGGCCCGCTCAAGGACCAGCGCCAGGGCGGTGGCACGGAGTTCTGTCCATCGGTCGGCCCGGGTAATGCCCGTCAGCACCCGGAATTGTCCGGATGCTGTAGAGACGGTGGCTGCTACTTTCCGCAGTGCATCCACATCCAGCTGCCCCTGGTCCGCGAGCCGGCACGCCTGCGCAAGCCCCGCCGACTCATCGAGGAGACCCAGCACCGCCGCCACGCTCGCGCCGTACGTGTCGGCGTCGACCAGGAGGACATCCAGACCGTCGGCCGCCATCTCCCCGGCGATGTTCACCGCCACCGTGGTCCTTCCGGGTGACCCCGCTGGACCCCAGACGGCGATGAGCCTCCCAGCCCCATGCCCTTCCGCCTCCGGCTCCGGCTCGGCTGGATCTGTGGCGAGCGCAGCTCCGGTATCAGCTGCCGCGCTGAGGCTGGGCGGACGCACCGCGCCGGTAAGCTGGGCGACAGCGTCGGCAATTCTGTCGGAAAGCTCCGCAGAGGCAACGCCGGTCAACGCAGAGGCAACGCCGATTTTGCGGAGCCTCGCTGCCTCCTCTGCATTGTCGGTCAGTGCGATGATCGCAACCCCCACCGCTCCGAGGCGGTCCACCAGGGAAGCCGTCAACCCCTCACAGCCATCGGCCACCACTGCGGCCCGTGCAAGCCCGCTCTGACAGGCCGCCAGCAGTTCGGGAAGTTCAGCGCACCGCCGCACCACGGTGACCGGACCGTGCAGTCTTTCGAGACCGCCCACCAGGTCTTCACGGCTTTGGCCGACAGTGACGACGGGGATGTTCATCGGGCCCCGCCCGGATTCCACACCACGGAGATCTTCGCCTCGTTTGCCTGTGCGCCAAGCAAGGCAGGCATTTGCTTGTCCTCGACCAGGACCATCAGGACTGTGGTTTTCGATGATCCGAGGGCCGTGGACCCTGTGGTGACCTCTGCGATTTCAGCTCCGGGCAGGATGAGCTTCGGCTCGCTGTATCCATTCTTCGCGTCCGGCTGGGCCACCCAGACGTCCACGCGGGCGCCGGCGACTGCCTGCGACGGCAGAGTCTGCCCGATGCTGAGGGCAACGGGCTTCCGGTTCAACTGGTCCACCGCACCAAGGCTTGCCCTGGGAACAAGCTGGTCCTTGGCAATTCTCTGCATGGCGACCACATCCTGGGGCAAACCGGCCTCTACCGTGATGTAGTGCTGTTCCGTTTCGCCCAGCCGGACCTTTGCACGGACCACGTTCTCCGGCGTCAGCCGCTCACCGACAGCAATGCCGTCCCGTGCTGCATAGACCTCGGTGGTGCGGTCGGCACTGCCAACAAGGAAGATGACGCCCGCAACGGACACCAGGACCAGGAGAACGCCCACCAATAGCCGCGGGTCCTTCCACGAGGGGCGCTTCAGCCGCGCTGCTGTGGCACTTGACTCAGGAACCATACCGTTCTCCCCCTAGGTACACCGGACCTGCCCGCTCTGGCCGGACTCCTCATTGTTACTGCAAGGCCACGGGAACAAAAGTCAATTATGTAAATGCCGCCAAACTGTGGATAACAGCCACACTAGGCGCCACTTGATGGCAAAATGGTTGCATGCCACGGTTCCTCACGCTTGCGGATGTCGCAGAGCAGCTCCAGATTAACTCCCCTGCCGCGTACGCTTTGGTCCGCAGCGGCGAGCTGAAGGCCATCCAGGTGGGCGGCCGCGGGCAATGGCGGGTGGAAGAGAAGATGCTGGAGCAGTACATCGAGGAACGCTACGCCGAGGCCAGCCGCATGATCCAGGAGTCCCGCTCCAAGTCTGTGTGAGGCACTCTCCCGGGTATGCCGCCACGAGGCCGAAGACTGAATCAGCCGGGCTTATGCGACCTGATCATCGCCAGGGCAGTGAAAGGGATGGCCGAGACCTGGCTGACGCTTTGGCTACGCCTCGCCTCTCCGGGGCTGACCGAGGCCAGGTCTATGTAGTCCCTGCCGACACGGTCGATGACGCCGGACAGCCGCACTGCAGCCGCTCCTCCGCCGAGAGTCACCGATAGCTCCGTGCGGTCGCGGGCGAGGCCACGCAGGGAATGGGCAAGTCCAATTGACCGGCGGACCGGTGAGTTCTCCGGCAGCGCATGCCTGCCCAGGCCGACATAACGCGCCGCGGCCGCATAGGGGATGAGCACCTGGTGCTGGTCTTCATCGAGGACCAGCGCGTCAGCTCCTGCATGCCTGAGTTCCCCATGCGCTGATTCTCCGCACAACAGGTGGACACCGATCCGGTAGCCGACCGCCGCACGCAGCCGGTGCTCGAGCGGGAGGCCGACCAACTCGGCCCGCGTCCGCTCATTGATCTCGCTGTCAAGCGCCAGCCGGTCGGCCTCGGCGAACTGGCTTTCCATGTCATTGAAAAGAGCATCCCAGCGCATCCCGCCAGCGTAGGGTGCGTCGGCGGGCCCGTCAACGTCCCATCTTTTTCTTTCCAACATATGGACAAACATGCTGTACCGCCACCAGACTTGATCAAGTGACAACAAACAGCATCAAACAACATTAAAGGAGAAGTAATGGCACGCTCCGAAGAGGCAGGGTGGTCCGACACCTTCATGGTGCTGGCGCTTCTGGTGTCTGGCGTATTGCTCTGCTTCCTCGGTGTTGGCCTGCTAGGGCAATGGCAGGACTCGGCAGCCCGTCACCAGGACGCACCCGTGGGTGTGCTCCTGGGTGCGGCCGCAGCGGCGACCGGCATGGGCCTTCTGCTGTGGTGGGTCTTTTCGATCCTCACCGCGGGTGCGTCGGTTCTCCTGGACCGTCTGGGACGACGCCGGGCTGCAGCCGCCGCCCGCAGGCTGTCTCCCCGATTCATGCAGCGGGCGGTGGTGGCGGCATTCTCGCTGCAGCTGGTGGCCGGCGCCGCTGCAAACGCTGCGCCTGCCACGCCCGGACCTGAATGGACACCAACACCGGCATATTCGTCGTCGGCACCATCGGACCCTGCGGCCAGCAACAGTGTCGCCGGGACCAGCGAGGGCGTGGGCGCTTCGGGCGCGTGGGTCCCGACGCCATCGGGCACGGGCGACGATGCGTCAGCCAACCAGGAGGGCCCCGTCATGGCGCAAAACTCACGCAGCCAGCTCTCCGAGGCCACGTTAAACCCGGGATGGCAGCCCGCTCCCCCAGTGGTGGAACCCGGCTTGCTGGCCGGACCGGAGACGAGAAGCAGCTCCGCCGCGGCCACGGGTGGGGACGCAACTGCAGTGACTGTGCTGGCCGGCGACACCTTATGGGACATCGTGGCAACCCACCTGGGACCCGAGGCATCGGACGTAGACATAGCCCTTGAATGGCCGCGTTGGTACGCGGCGAACCGCCGACTAATCGGCGAAAGCCCCGACGTCCTGCTTCCCGGACAAATCCTGCAGGCGCCTGCGGCGTCGTAGGCACGCCCCCTGCAGGGCAACAACGAATTCCAACCGGCCAGCTCGAATGGCCCGGCCGATCACGCAACCCACCAGACGATCTAAAGCTAGGGGAACACCATGACTGCAGCGACACCCGTCCGGGCCGTCCAGGGGCTGGCCACCGGCACGGCAAACGGCGGTAGGGGCATTGCAGGGACCCGTCCTGCACCGGTGCCAGGTCCATTACCGGCGCCGCCGCTCCGGCCGCCCGGGGCGAAGCCATCCCTTCAGGCCGTCAGTGAGGCGGCGGAAGTCAGGGCGATCACGCGGGGTACGATTCAGGCGTCCATGGAGGTCCTGGCCGGAGTCCGCCCCGTCCACCAGCTGGCCCGTCGCCTTGATCCGCAGTGCCTTGCATCGCTGCAGCACCGCGCAGCACTGATTAGGCGCGAACTAACCAGGACCGGCAATCCGGCGCTGGCCCGGCTCCACCGGAATTCGATTGTCCGCTCGGTACGCTTGTGCGAGGTGGCCGACGGGATCTATGAGGCCAGTGCTGTGGTGGTGGATGACGTGCGCGCCCGTGCTGTTGCTGTCCGGATCGAACGGAGCAAACAGGTATGGCGGATCGTCGAACTGGTCATCGGCTGACGTCCGGAAGAACGGGTGTGGCGGAGATACAACAAGGCGGCAGCAACCAGGGCAGGGATTTGCATCCCTGCCCTGGTTGCTGCCGCCAATACCTCTGGCGGTGTTGCTATCGCTTTTTCTTCTTCCCGGGCCGTTTGGCGGCATCCTGGGCTGCAGCCTTGGCCGGGTTTCCGGAGCGTCCTCCCCCGGTCCGGGTTTCCACCCGGGTCTGGGTTCCGCCGCCCTCGCTGGGAGCGGTGTACTGCAGCTGCGCAGGCTTCTCGGGAGCTTCCAGGCCGGCGGCGCGAACCTGTGGGTCCACGTGTTCCGTGTGCCCGCCGGCAGCGTCCTGCACAACGATGTCCTGGGCAGGTGTTACTTCCACCTCGAGGTTGAAGAGGAACCCGACACTTTCCTCCCGGATGGCTTCCATCATGCTTTGGAACATGGCGAAACCTTCGCGCTGGTACTCCACCAGCGGATCGCGCTGCGCCATGGCCCGCAGGCCGATGCCCTCCTTGAGGTAGTCCATCTCGTAGAGGTGTTCCTGCCACTTGCGGCCAATGACGGAAAGCACCACCCGGCGCTCAAGCTCGCGCATGCTTTCGGAACCTATTGCCTCCTCGCGGGCCTGGTACACCAGGCGGGCGTCGGAGAGGATTTCCTCCTTCAGCATTTCCACGGTGAGCCTGGACTTGCCGCCGGCCTCTTCGATGATGTCTTCAGCAGTAACGCTGACCGGGTAGAGCGTCTTGAGGTTCGTCCACAGCTGGTGGAAGTCCCAGTCGTCGCCGTTGCCTTCTGCCGTTGCTGCATCGATCAGTGCCGTGATGGTGTCCTCCACGAAGAACTGCACCTTCTCGTGCAGGTCGTCGCCTTCAAGGATGCGCCGGCGGTCACTGTAGATGGCCTCACGCTGGCGGTTAAGAACGTCATCGTACTTAAGCACATTCTTGCGCTGCTCGGCGTTGCGGCCTTCCACCTGTCCCTGGGCCGAAGCGATGGCCCGCGAAACGAGCTTCGATTCCAGCGCCACGTCGTCCGGGACGGAACTGTTCATCAGCCGTTCTGCGGCTCCGGAGTTGAAGAGCCGCATCAGGTCATCGGTCAGCGACAGGTAGAACCGTGATTCACCGGGGTCGCCCTGGCGGCCGGAGCGGCCGCGGAGCTGGTTGTCGATGCGGCGCGACTCGTGGCGTTCGGTGCCCAGGACGTAGAGCCCTCCGAGGTCCAGGACCTCCTCGTGTTCATCCTTCACGGACTGCTTGGCTGCTTCGAGGGCAGCAGGCCACGCGGCCTCGTACTCTTCGGAATTCTCCTCCGGATCCAGCCCGCGTTTGGCGAGCTCCGCGACGGCAGTGAATTCGGCGTTGCCGCCCAGCATGATGTCAGTGCCGCGGCCGGCCATGTTGGTGGCCACGGTGACGGCACCCTTCCGGCCCGCCTGGGCAATGATGGCAGCTTCGCGGGCATGGTTCTTGGCGTTCAGGACCTCATGGCGGACGCCTTCCTTGGCGAGCAGCTTCGACAGGTACTCGCTCTTCTCCACGCTGGTGGTGCCAACGAGGACGGGCTGGCCTTTTTCATGCCGTTCGGCGATGTCGCGAACGACGGCGTCGAACTTCACTACTTCATTCTTGAACACGAGGTCAGACTGGTCGATCCGCTGCATGTCCCGGTTGGTGGGGATGGCCACAACGCCCAGCTTGTAGGTGCTCATGAACTCTGCCGCCTCAGTTTCGGCGGTACCCGTCATGCCGGAAAGCTTGCCGTACATGCGGAAGTAGTTCTGCAGCGTCACGGTGGCCAGGGTCTGATTTTCCGCTTTGATCTCGACGCCTTCCTTGGCCTCGATCGCCTGGTGCATGCCTTCGTTGTAGCGGCGTCCGGCGAGGATGCGGCCGGTGTGCTCGTCGACAATCAGCACTTCGCCATCCAGGATGACGTAGTCCTTGTCCCGCTTGAACAGTTCCTTGGCCTTGATGGCGTTGTTCAGGAAGCCGATGAGAGGGGTGTTTGCGGATTCGTAGAGGTTGGTGATGCCGAGGTAGTCCTCTACCTTTTCAATGCCGCTCTCCAGGACGCCCACGGTGCGTTTCTTTTCATCGACTTCGTAGTCCTTCTCGGGCTGGAGCCGGAGCACGACTTTGGCGAATTCGCTGTACCAGCGGTTGGTATCCCCCTGGGCGGGGCCGGAGATGATCAGCGGCGTGCGGGCCTCGTCGATAAGGATGGAGTCAACTTCGTCAACGATGGCGAAGTTATGGCCGCGCTGGACCAGTTCGTTCCGGTCCCAGGCCATGTTGTCGCGCAGGTAGTCGAACCCGAACTCGTTATTGGTTCCGTAGGTGATGTCTGCGGCGTACTGCTGCCGGCGTACGGCCGGGTCCTGGTTGGCGAGGATGACACCGCTGGTGAGCCCGAGGAAACGGTAAACGCGGCCCATGAGCTCGGACTGGTATTCGGCGAGGTAGTCGTTAACGGTGACCACGTGCACGCCCTTGCCGGTGAGGGCGTTCAGGTAGGCGGGAGCGGTCGCCACCAGGGTCTTGCCTTCACCGGTCTTCATTTCAGCGATGTTGCCCAGGTGCAGGGCAGCGCCGCCCATCAGCTGGACATCGAAGTGGCGCATCCCCAGGGTGCGGGAGGACGCTTCCCGCACCGCGGCAAAGGCCTCCGGAAGCAGGTCGTCGAGTTTTTCACCGTCCTGGTGGCGTTCGCGGAGACGGTCAGTCTCCTCACGCAGCTCGGCGTCGGTGAAGGTCTTGAATGAGTCTTCGAGGGCGTTGATGGAGTCGGCATAGTTCCGCAGCTGCCGGAGTGTTCTTTTGTCACCCGTGCGGAGAATTTTTTCGATAAGTGATGCCACGTGAAGATGCTCCCAGTCTGATGCCGCCGAATTCTGGCGTGTTCAGTCTACGGGAGACACACGCGCCCGGTGCCCCTTTTCCCTCAGAGCGGATACTCCTTACGCACGCGCCAGCTCCTGCGCAAGCCCGGGGGCCAGGTCCCCTGCCTGCGCCACCTCCACGTCAGGCAGGCCAAGCCATTGGGCCATGAGCTTCAGCTCGGCAGCGAGTTCGACGGCGGTGTCCACCGGCGCGTCAGGCTCGGCAAATGCGGACCTCACCAGCAGGCGGCCGCCCATCCGGTCCGCTTTCAGGTCCACCCGTGCCACGATCCGGTCGCGCAGCAGGAAAGGCAGGACGTAGTAGCCGAATCGCCGCTTTGGCTCGGGGGTGTAGATCTCGATCCGGTAATGGAAGCCGAACAGTTCCCAAAGGCGCCGGCGCTCGAAGACCAGGGAATCAAAAGGGCTCAGCAGGGCCCGCCCGGTTGCACGCCGTGGCAGTGCCGCTTCCACGTGCCGGAAGACGTCCCGGCCCCAGCCGGCGACCGTGACGGGTTCCAGCCTGCCTTGCTGCACCAGGTGCTCGACGGCCAGGGCCGTGGCCTTGACCGGCGTCCTGAAGTAGTCGGCGAAGCAGCGGATGCTGCCGATGCCGTGTGCCCGTGCCGCCGCCTCGGTGAGCCGGTCGAGTGCAGCAGTTGGATCCACCTCGCCTACTGCAGCGGCCTGGTACGGCAGGACCTTCGCAGTGAGCGTGTACCTGCGCTCGAATTGCCCGGTCCTGGACGCCGCCGATATCACGCCTTCTTCGAAGAGGTCTTCCAGCACCCGTTTTACGGCGTTCCAGTTCCATCCCCAGTTGGCGGACTGTTTCTCCTCCACGTGGCCCAGCCGTGCCGTCAGTTCTGAGGCAGTCAGGGGCCGCGACCGGGCGAGGACTGCCAGGATCCGGGCCGCGACGTCATCACGGATCACCGGGTCCAGCCGGGAGGCGCCCACCCAGGACCGCTTTTGCCAGGGAAGCAGATCCTGGTAATGCTCCGGCCGGATATAGCTCGCCTCGTGCGCCCAGTACTCGAGCATCCGGCGCGGATGGCTGGCTGACATGCGTTGGAGGATGTCGCGGTCGTAATTGCCAAGGCGGGAATAAAAGGGCAGGAAATGGCTACGCACCAGGACGTTCACGGAATCGATCTGGACGAGCTGCAGTCGGGCAAAAGTACGGCCCACCGCCCGTGCTGTCACGGGGCCGGTGGGCCGTACTTTATGGAGTCCCTGCGCTGCCAATGCGATCCGCCGTGCCTGGTCAAGGCTCAGCGTTGCTGACAATTCGGTCCTCTCTGGCGGTGGTTTGTTCCACCTTAAGCGTTGGCGGCGGCGTCATCGGAACGGTAGGCCAGCACCTTTTCCTCCACCGCGGTGTCCCCCGGCTCGCATTCATGATCGAGCGTGATGACTCCGTAGGTCCAGCCGCGGCGGCGGTACACGACGGAGGGGGTGTTGGTCGCTTTGTCAACGAAGAGGTAGAAGTCGTGGCCGACGAGTTCCATATTGTCTACGGCGTCATCGAGCGTCATGGAGGCAGCAGGAAACACTTTCCGCCGGATGAGTACCGGCGAATTTCCGGCCGGGATGTCGTTCTCGACATCGTAAGGGGATTTCTCTTCCGGCGCCTGGGCGGTTTCGGTCCTGCGGTTGGCCTCAAGGTACAGCGGTTCGTGGGGGCTGGCTGGCTCAAGGGAGGCGGTTGCTTCACGGACAGCCTTGGGCGTGTGGCGGCCATGGTGGACCTTTTTGCGGTCCTTCGCCCGCCGGAGCCGTTCAAGCAGTTTGTTGTAGGCGAGGTCAAAGGCGGCAAATTTGTCTGCGGCGCTCGCTTCGGCACGGATTACGGGGCCCCGGCCCAGGACTGTCACCTCGACGGTCAACTGGTCGCCGGTTTGCCGGGTATTGGTCTCCTTGGAGACCTTCGTATCAACCCGCTGGATTTTGTCGCCCAGCGATTCGATCTTTGCGATCTTTTCCCCGGCGTATTCGCGGAACCGGTCTGAAACTGTCAGATTTCGTCCGCTGATCATAAACTCCATGGTGCCCTCCAAATGACTTCGGTGACACGACGGCGGCACTTCCTTGGGCCGGGCTGCCTGACAGTCGAGCCCCTCTCCGAGCCGCCATCGAAAGGTACATTCTGTTCTTGGTACCCACCTCAGACGTTAGTTCATAGCCACCCGTTATTCATCCTTTCCCGGTTTATTTTTTTCTAAGTCGTGGTGGCTCCGTGGCAGCGCCGCGGGTGCCGCGTCCGTCTCTGGGGCGGCGGGCGGGCGTGTCGCCGCCAGCACGACGGCGCCCCTCACCTGGGCGCCGGCGAGGTGCAATGCCCGGGCTGCTTCGGCAAGGGTGGCGCCCGTGGTCAGGACGTCGTCGATGATGATGCAGGGGCGCCCGGACACCTTTGCCCGGGTGCTGGGCCTGACCCGCATGGATCCCCGGACCCGCTGTGAGCGGGCTCCCCTTCCGAGCCCTTTTTGGCCACCCACAGCTTTCCGGCTGACGGGCCCAGCGCACCAATCTGGAAGCAGGCGGCCGGATGCCGGGGCCTTGCGCAGAACGTCCGCAACGTCGAAACCTGGCAGCTGCTGTGCCGCCTGCCGAAGCAGAAGGTGGACGGGACTAAACCCGCGGCTGACGTAGGCGGACGTGCTGGTGGGCACCGGAATCAGCAGGAACCCGTTACCGCCATGGGCTGCCGCCCTGACTGCTGAGGCCAGCGCGCGGCCAAGGCTTTTGCCAAGCTGGTATTGTCCGTGCCGTTTGAACGACAGCAGCCCCTGGGCCAGCTCGTCGCGGTACACACCTGCTGCCACCACTGGCAGCATGACCGTCCCGCTGACGTCCATCAGGGCCGGTGCTGCGCTTTCCGCCCGGAAGGGCCTCCTGGTCAGCCGGCGGATCCGGCTGGCGCAGGATGGGCAAAGACTGTGGTCCTCCGATCCGCAGCAGACGCAGTCCACCGGAACGGCCAAAGCGAGGAGTTCTTCCGCGGCGCCGGCCACCCAGTCGAGAAGGCGCAAATGGGTGGACTGGTGTTCAGCCCGGTGCAGTGCCGATGGTAGGGGCGGGACCAGGTCCGGATCCATTGCATGGGTTCCGTGACGGCCGCCATTCCCGGGGCCGTCTCTTGGGGGTACGCCGATCACAGTCCCACTGTGGTCCAGATCCCGGCCGAGCGGGCGGTCAGCTTGCCGCTATGTGGAAAAGGCGCGGAACTCCAGGTCGGTGAGGATTGCGGTGGCCACAGCCCGCCGTTGCCGGGGCAGTCGTGGGTCAGCCCGGAAATGCAGGATCGATGGGCCCCTTGATCTGAGGCGACCAGCCATTGCCGAGGCGCTGGAAAATCCCCTCCCCGGATTGCACATAAATGTCGTCGGCGCCGTTTCCGGCGCTGATGGCAACCAGGCCCGGCCAGGGGGCCAGCTGCTGCGGCTGCCCGGAAGTGAGGGACAGCAGTTCCGGCGTGACGTTCGAACCGGCAGACCCCTTCATGACCGCAACGGTGGTGCCGTTCACCCAGACCCCTTGGTCGGGATCGCTGGAAGTCACAAGGGTGATGGGCGCGGTGAGCTCCCGGGGTGTGCCGTCCCCAGCCCGGATCAGGCCCGTTACCTGCACCCTGGACTTGCCGTTTTGTTCGGAGATGACCAGGGCGCGCACGCCGTCACGCGAGATGCGCAGTTCCTTCACCGTACGCCCGGCAAGCCATGAGGGTGCCAGGGTGACGGACGGGACTGTTGCACCTTCCGCCACCCCGGCTGGGTGGAAGGCCACCACCTCGGTGGCACCCGTGGCGCCGGGCCCGGATGTCCATACCCAGTCGTTGAGGCTGATGGACGGCGGGCTGAGGGTGCTCCGGGTGGTGAGGGCGCGGGCCGGCTGCCCCGGGCTAATGCTGTAGAGGGTGGTCCGGCCCTCATTGAGGAAAGCAGCAGCCTGCGATACCGGCGACTCGGCAGGAAACCGTGGGTTGAGGGCGGAAACCGGCTGCATGTCGGGCAGCGGGGACACCCGGTTGTTCTCGTAGCGCACCAGCTCGTTGCCGCTGATGGCGATCTGCCGCGAGGGCACGGTCTTGTCCAGCACGGGCGGAAGAACGGACCCGTTGTCCTCCACCCGCACCAGGTCCTGGTTGGCCCGCAGCTCAACGTTGACCACGTCCGGTTGGCTTCTGAATGTCAGGGTCAGCTGCATCTGCATGCGCAGCCGGTCCTCAGCCGATGTTTCCGTCAGCTCCTTGGCCGTCAGGTCCACCTGGGCGGCACCGGACACCACAGGCACGGATTCACGTGCCAGCTTTATCCCGGAGGGGAAGGCGCTGACGACGGCGCCGCGAAGGTAAGGAGCGGGCCCGGCCAGGAGTGCGCTGGTCATGGCCTTGACGGTCTTGTTTTTCAGGAACCAGCGGACGTCGGGGATGGCGTAGGTGAAGGTGGGGTCGTAAAAGTAGATGGGGTAGGCCCCGTAGATCACCTTGAACGTCTCCTCGGCAATGGCGGTGCCATCCGGAATCGCGGAGATCCGCCACTCCCCCTCCACCTGTGTCACTGTGACGGGAATGCGTTCCACTGTTCCCGGCGGCGATTGCGTGGCGATGCCGTCCGCGTCCACGGTGTATGAGACGTCCAATTCGTAGTTGAAGACGTTTTCGGCGCCCGTGGGGACAACGCGTGCCTCCCGGTACACCAGCGCACGCTTGTCCGGCTTCCAGGACACAGCCGAGGCCTGGGTCAGGTATTGGCGGGCCACCGCGTAGTCGTCCTCGTAGCCGCTGCCCGCCCGGTAGAAGTAGTCGATGATGGTCTCAGGTGATGCGCCCTGCTGCGGCGCTGCCGGGAGGAACACTGGTGCGCTGACGTTTCCCGCGCTGCTTTCGCTGCTCTTACCCACCGGGCCGGACGTGGGAATCCGCGCGCAGCCCGACAGCAGGACGATCAACAACGCCAACAGTGCGGCCGGGTACTTCGCGTAACGCGCAGCCGGGCTCATGGTGTCTCCTCAGGTGCCCGGCCCGGAGCAGGCCTGGGGGTTCCCGTCTGCAGCACCAGCATGTTCTTGTAGTCCTGTTCCGCCGGGATGCTTCCCGGTGCCCCGGGAATGGTCGCGTCCTTGGGCTCCAGTTGCACGGGCGACTCGGAGATCACCACATCCTGGCGCAAAGGAAGGGTCAGACGGAAGTTGGCGCCGTCGCCCTTCCTTCCCCAGGCCTGCAGCCATCCGTGGTGCAGCTTTGTGTCCTCCATGGCGATGGACAACCCGAGGCCGCTGCCGCCCGTTGTGCGGGCACGGGCAGGATCGGCACGCCAGAACCTGTCGAAAACCCGGGCAGCCTGGGACTGGTCCATGCCGATTCCGTGGTCCCGCACGGCGACGCCCACGGCAGTTTCATTGGCTGCGACCGTGACAGTGACCGGCTTGCCCTCGCCGTGCTCCACAGCGTTCAGGATCAGGTTCCGCAAAATCCTGTCAATCCGCCGGGCGTCCATCTCCACAACCAGGGCGCCATCGGGGGCCGCGAAAATGATCTCTGAACCGTACTCCGCAGCCACCGGCGCGGCTCCTTCGATGACGTGTGCGATCACCTGGACCAGGTCCTCCGGTTCGGCATCCAGCATTGCCACCCCCGCGTCGAAGCGGCTGATTTCGAGGAGATCGGAGAGGAGGGACTGGAACCGCTCCACCTGGTTGTAGAGCAGCTCCGCGGACCGCTTGTTGATGGGGTCGAAATCGTCACGCGCGTCGTAGAGGACTTCTGCTGCCATGCGGACAGTGGTCAACGGCGTCCGCAGTTCGTGCGAGACGTCGGAGACAAAGCGCTGCTGCATCTGCGAGAGCGTCGCCAGCTGGGTGATCTGTTCCTGCAGGCTGGCCGCCATGTGGTTGAAGGACGCGCCGAGGCGGGCCACCTCGTCCTCGCCCCTGACCACCATGCGCTCCTGCAGCTGCCCGGCTGCCAGCTTCTCCGACACCATGGCGGCGTGGCTGACCGGGCTGACCACGTTGCGCGTGACGTACCAGGCCACGGCACCAATCAGGAGGACCAACACAGCACCGCCGGCCCACAGGACGCTTTGGATTTCGTTGAGGGTCTGCTGCGCTGTGTTCAGGTCATAGATCAGGTAAAGCTCGTAGACGGTGCCGTTGAAGGTCACTTTGTTCCCGACGGCGATTCCCGGCCGGTCCTCCGTGCCCACCGGGATGACGGTGGACGCCCAGTACTGGTCCTTCCCCGATTCCTGGACGGCCTTGCGAAGCTCCGGTGGAATGACACTGACAGTCAGTTGGTCGGATGCACGTGATTCCACCCAGCGGTTGCGGGGTTTGGTCTGATTGGGCATGGCCTCAAACACGTAGCGTCTTTGAATCACCGAACCCCGGCCTTCCACTGCGCTGAGCGTGTCCGAGACCAAGGTAATGACGCTGGACTGGTCGGTGACCTGGGCGCCGTCGAACGTGTCCTGCACCTGCTTGACGTTGTAGCGGGTCTCCGACTCCGCCTGGGTCAGCCGCTCCTGGAACAGGTTGTTGGCAATCTGGCTGGACAGGTAAGCGCCCACGACGGCGAACGACGTCACGGCCAGCAGGAGGGTGGTGAGGACCGTGCGGAACTGCAGGGACCGGCGCCAGCGCTGGTGCAGGGCGCGGCCAAGGTACCTCAAGCCGGGAAGGAACCTGCGGACACCGGTCCGGACCAGCCTCGCCACGCGCAGCGCCACGATCAGGGCCCGCCGCTGCCAAATCCTGGTCCGGAAGGCCACATGCCTGAGGACGGGGGTGATGCCGTCACCGGCGCCGGACGTTCCTTGGTCGGCGCCGTCGTGGGCGCTGTGCTCCCCGGCTGACCCCTCGCGGGTCGCAACGTCCTTCCCCGCGGTGTTCCGGCTCAGGCCGGTGCCCGTAGAGTGCGGGGTGGTGCGCTGGTCCGGTTCGCCGTCCTCCGCGTTGGGGTCAGACCCCTGCTTTGTAGCCGACACCACGAACCGTCAATACAACTTCCGGAGCTTCCGGGTCCTGCTCGATCTTGGACCGCAGTCTCTGGACATGGACATTGACCAGTCTGGTGTCGGCAGCATGGCGGTAGCCCCACACCTGCTCCAGCAGCAGTTCCCGGGTAAAGACCTGCCAGGGTTTGCGGGCCAGTGCCACCAGGAGATCGAATTCCAGCGGGGTCAGGGAGATCCGCTCACTGCCCCGGCTGACGGTGTGGCCGGCGACGTCAATGGTGATGTCTGCGATCCGAAGCGTTTCCGGCGCCTTCTGGTCCCCGGGGCGAAGGCGGGCGCGTACGCGCGCCACCAGTTCGGCGGGCTTGAAGGGCTTCGGCACGTAGTCATCGGCACCGGATTCCAGCCCACGGACGACGTCGGAGGTATCCGACTTGGCAGTCAGCATCACGATCGGCACGTCCGACTCAGCGCGGATCTGGCGGCAAACCTCGATGCCGTCCATGCCGGGAAGCATGAGGTCGAGCAGGACCAGGTCCGGCCGCGACGACCGGAAGACGTCCAGCGCCTGGGCGCCGTCGGCGCAAAAAACCGGCTCGAAGCCGTCATTGCGGAGGACAATTCCAATCATCTCGGCCAGCGCCTCGTCATCATCTACCACCAGAATGCGTGCCTTCATAGCTATATATTCCCTTATCGGGATGGGTTTGTCCTGTTGAGCGGCTTCCGGCATGGCGGGGTACTAGGCCGTCCGACGCCGGAACTATAGTCTTGGGGTCATGTTCCGCGCTGCCGGTGCGCGCCCTCCGGCGGGCGGCATGCGCGGGCCAGGCGGACTGGTATTGGGGGAGGAATCAGTGTCACCACAGGAGTCGGGGCCGGGAGAGCCCGCACAGGAGCGGCCGGTCGATGGGCCGGACGGCGGCAAACCTGCGTCAGCAGCCACGCCCGGACAAGGGGTGTCCGGTCCAGCGACGCCCAGACCAGGCGGGCCTGGGTGGGAACAGCCCTGGGCCATGCCAGGCCAGCAGTCACAGTCCGGGCAGC
Source organism: Pseudarthrobacter defluvii (assembly GCF_030816725.1). Lineage (NCBI taxonomy): Bacteria > Bacillati > Actinomycetota > Actinomycetes > Micrococcales > Micrococcaceae > Pseudarthrobacter > Pseudarthrobacter defluvii. The sequence goes on along the minus strand of NZ_JAUSYG010000001.1, from coordinate 1,368,124 downwards.
AACCACCCTCCTGGCAGCAACCACCCGGACAGCCACCTTCAGGCAACAACCCGTACCCCGGCAGCTCTCCATACGGCGGACACGCTTACGGTGGACAGGCCGATCCAGGCCAGGCCTATGGCGGTAAGCCGTACGGTGGGCAGGCCAACCCGGGCCGGTCTTACGGCGGTCCGGCGTACGGCGGGCAGGGCCAAAGCGGCTCTCTTTATAACGGCTCCCCGTACCCAGTTGCGCCATCCGGAGCCCCTGGATACGGGGCCTCACCCTACGGACAGCCCCGCTACGCAGCTCCACCCAAACCGGGCATCATCCCGCTGCGGCCCTTGATGTTCGGGGAGGTCCTGGACGGATCCTTCCAGGCCATCAGGCGCAATGCCAAGGCGATGCTCGGCGCGAGCCTGCTGGCGCAGTCCCTGTCGGCCATCCTCGCGGCGGTGCTCACAGGGGTCCTTGCCACCTCGACGAGATCCATCGAGGCCTGGGCAGAGACGGCGAACAGTGCCGACGTCGCTTCCCTGGGGATCGGGATGATGGCTGGCTTCGCCGTCCTGTCCATCTTGTCGGTGTTCATCTCAGCCGTCCTCCAGGGCGCCATGGTGGTGCCCGTGGCGCGGTCCATCCTGAACCGGCCCACCGGCTTCCGCCGCATGCTGGCGCTGGCGCGTCCGAGCTTCGGCGCCCTGATCAGGCTGGCGGCGCTGCTGGTGGCGGCGGTTCTCGTCACCGCGGCACTCTTCTTTACCGTCATCGTGTTCCTGTTCTCCAACGTGCGGGGCGCAGGCGTGCTGCTGGTCCTTCCCCTCATGCTGGCTTTCGGCGTCGCGGCCGCCTGGGTGGCGGTCAAGGTCATGGTGGCCCCCGCCGCCGTCGTTGTCGAAGAACTCGGCGCCGTTGCCGGAATCCGCCGCTCCTGGGAGCTGACCCGGGCCAACTGGTGGCGCATCCTGGGCATCACCTTGGTGGTGGGGATCCTGGTCGGGGTGATCACCCAGGTGGTCCTTATTCCGGCAAGCATTCTTCCCACGGTCCTGTCCGGGGTTGTCTCACCGCACGGCGGAAGCGGGCAGGACGCCGCGTTGGGCATCGTCATGGGCATCGTTACAGCAGTGCTCGGCGCCTTGGTGGGCGCGGTGGCTTACGCGTACCAGACGTCCGTCATGGCGCTGCTCTATATGGACCTGCGGATGCGAAAGGACGGCCTGGACATCACGCTGCTGCGCCAAATGGAGACCGGCGCCGATCCCAGCGGCGTGCCGGGACGGGGAACGCAGGCAGGCAGCACCCCGGCGTACCCCGGGTACGGAACGCCGCCAGGATCACCCGGGGCATGGCCGTATGGGCGCTGAACCCCCCGTGCTCCCAGATGCCGGCGAGGCACGGCGCTGGGCCGCCGAGGAGCTGGCCAAACCCGAATACCGGGAGGCCGCCCCGTCCTGGCTGGACACCCTCTGGCGGAACTTCCTCGACTGGTTGCAGTCACTCGACGGCTCCCCGGGAGACGCCGCGCCGGTGCCCAGCCCGGTCATCGCCCTCGTCATTGCGGCCATCATCGCAGCCGCCGTCATCCTCGCCCGCCCCCGGCTGAATGCCCGCGCCAGGAAGGCCAGGGACGTCTTCGAAAGGGAAGTAACCATGTCCGCCGTGGACTACCGGAACCGTGCAGAAACGGCGGCCGGAGCCGGGAAGTGGGGGGACGCCGTCGTCGACCGTTTCCGGGCGGTGGTCCGCAGCGCCGAAGACCGCACCATCCTGGACCCGCAACCGGGCCGCACCGCGGACGAAGCAGCACGTGCGCTGTCCGTGCCCTTCAACAGCGAAGCCGCGCGTCTGGCCCGGGCTGCGGCCCTCTTTGATGGCATCCGGTTTGGGAACAGGGCAGCCGGCAGCTCGGACTACCAGGAAATGGTGGGGCTGGACGCCGCATTGGAAGCGACGAGGCCCGCCCCGCTCGGCGCGGTACAACTGTCATGAGCGGGCCCTCCACTGCCGGAACCAGCCCCCGGGGCCCGGCCGACGTTCTGGAAGGGACCACCGGTGCCACGCCACAGCGCCGCTTTCACGCCGGCAAGCTCGTGGGCCGGCTGCGGCAGCACCGCGGACTGACGGCAGCGGGCGCGCAGTGGTGGTGGCTGCCCTGGCTCTCGTGATCGGCACGCAACTCGCTCCCAAGGGCGACACGGTGCCTCTCTCCGTCCACAATGCCCGGCCTGACGGTGCCAGGGCACTCGCGGAAATCCTGGGCCGGCACGGAGTCACCGTCCACACACCCGCGCGGTTCGATGCCGCGCTGGATGACCTGCGCTCCAGCTCCTCCACCCTCCTGCTCTATGACAGGAATGGGATCCTGGGCGAGCCGCAAGTGGCCGCCCTGATGGCGGCCGCGGACAAAGTGGTGGTGGTCTCCCCCAGGTTGGAAACCCTCGCCGCCCTTGACGGCGGCATTCGCCAGGCCGGTGTGGTTCCCGATGGCTTCCCGGTCCTGGAGCCCGGCTGCGCCCAGCCGGATGCGGAGGCAGCGGGACAGGTCACCGGTCAAGGCGGCTTCGTGTACGACGGCGGGACGTCCTGTTACCGTGCGGCAGGAACCGCCGGGATGCTTGCGGTCAGCGGTGACGGACGGCTGGCCGTGCTCGGCAGCGCGGCGGTGCTGGGCAATGACAAGCTGGACGAACTGGGCAACGCCGCGCTGGCGATCCGGATGCTTGGCGCGTCGCCGGACCTCGTCTGGTACCTGCCCTCGCTTGAGGACGTGGCAGTGAGCGAATCCGGGAAAACACTCGATGAACTCGCACCGGGCTGGGCCCGCTTCCTGGGTCCCTGGTTGCTCCTGGTGGCAGTGGCGGCCGTCGTGTGGCGCGGACGCCGCCACGGTCCGCTGGTCTTCGAGCCGCTGCCGGTGGTGGTCAAGGCTGTTGAGACTGCCGAGGGGCGCGCGCGGCTCTACCAGGATTCCCGCTCCATCGGCCAGGCCCGGGACAACCTGCGGGCCGGGCTGCTGGTGCGGCTCTCCGGAAAGCTCCGGCTGGGCCCTGGCGCCACGGCCGAGGACACCATAGCGGCGGCGGCCCGGCTCCTCGGCAGGGACGCCGCGGCCATCCGCACGCTGATTGGCGAACGCCCTGCAACCGAAGCCCGGCTGGTGGCCTGGTCGCAGGCCCTGGACACACTCGAGAAAGAGGTCATGACGCGATGAGCGAACACAGCAGCGGCCCCGGAGTCCTCAATGCAAGGAACTCCGGCAGCCCCATGGACGACGACGATGCACGGCAGGCGCTCCTTGCTGTCCGGCGGGAGGTGGCAAAGGCAGTGGTGGGACAGGACGCCACCGTCAGCGGCCTCCTGATTGCCCTGCTTTCGCAGGGGCATGTGCTGCTGGAGGGCGTACCCGGGGTAGCCAAAACCCTGCTGGTCCGTGCGCTCTCCTCCGCCCTGAGCCTGGACACCAAGCGTGTGCAGTTCACCCCCGACCTCATGCCTGGTGATGTCACCGGTTCACTCGTTTACGACTCCCACACGTCCGAGTTCAGTTTCAGGGAGGGGCCCGTCTTCACCAACCTCCTGCTCGCGGATGAAATCAACCGCACCCCGCCAAAGACGCAGGCGTCACTGCTCGAAGCCATGGAGGAGCGGCAGGTATCCGTTGACGGAGTGTCCCGGCGGCTGCCCGCCCCGTTCCTGGTGGCGGCCACCCAGAATCCGGTGGAGTACGAGGGGACCTACCCCCTGCCCGAGGCACAGCTGGACCGGTTCCTGCTCAAGCTCACCATGCCGCTGCCCGGGCGCGGGGACGAAATTGAAGTCATCCGACGCCATGCCGCCGGGTTTGATCCCCGGGACCTGGCAGCAGCGGGCGTCAGGGCGGTGGCAGGGGCAGCGGACCTGGAGCGCGCGCGGGAGGCTGTGACCCGTGTGGCGGTGGAGCCGGAAATCATCGGCTACATCGTTGACCTGGTGCGGGCAACCAGGGCCGCCCCCTCGTTCCAGCTCGGGGTTTCACCTCGCGGTGCCACCGCTCTGCTGAACACTTCCCGGTCCTGGGCATGGCTCTCCGGCCGTCCATTCGTTACGCCTGACGACGTGAAAGCGCTGGCCCTGCCGTGCCTGCGGCACCGCGTGGCGCTGCAGCCCGAAGCCCAGATGGACGGGGTCCGTGTGGACGACGTCCTGGGCAGCATCCTCGCGTCCGTCCCCGTTCCCCGCTGATGGCCATTTCGGGCCGGTTCGTGGCTCTGGTGGTGCTTGGCCTGGTGCCGGTCCTGCTGTCTCCCGGGTGGCTGACCGTACTGGCCACTGCCGCCGTGCTCGCGGCCCTGCTGGTTGCCGACCTGCTGTCCGCGGCAGCGCTGCGCAAGGTCGGGATCACCCGTGCGGAACCGGAAAACGTGACGCTCAATAATTCGGTGGACGCCGTCCTCACGGTCCGCAACGGCGGTACCCGCCCGCTCCGCGGCACACTGCGGGATGGCTGGCAACCCTCCGCCGGTGCGCTGAACCCGGTCCAGGACATCGACGTCCCGGCCGGTGAAGGCAGGCGGTACGCGGTCAGCCTCCGGCCGGTCCGGCGGGGCGACCTCGCGGCGCCGCACGTGACGCTTCGCTCTTTCGGACCGCTGCGCTTGGCTGCCCGCCAGCGCACCATTGAATGCCCTGGTTCGGTGCGGGTGCTGCCGCCCTTCCATTCCAGGCGGCATCTTCCCTCCAAGCTGCGGAAGCTGCGCGAACTCGACGGGAAGGCCGCCGTGCAGATCCGCGGCGCCGGGACCGAGTTCGACTCCCTGCGTGACTACGTCCGCGGGGATGATGTCCGGTCCATTGACTGGCGCGCCACCGCCAGGCGCTCCTCCGTCGTCGTTCGGACGTGGCGCCCGGAACGGGACCGGCGGGTGGTGATGGTCCTCGACACGTCCCGCACGTCCGCGGCCAGGATCGGTGATGAGACGCGCCTGGACACCGGGATCGAGGCAGCGCTCCTCTTGGGTGTCCTGGCAGAACGTGGCGGTGACCGGGTGGACTTTGTGGCCTTCGACCGCAGGGCCCGGGCGCGCGCCGGCTCTGCCGGGCAGGGCACCATTCTGGGCCGGCTGGTCCAGGCCATGGCTCCGCTTGACGCCGAACTGATCGAGATGGACTGGCCCGGTGTCCCTGCGCAGGTCAGGGCGGTATCCGCGCACCGGTCCCTCGTGGTGCTGCTGACATCGCTGGACAGCGGGGCCCCGGAAGAAGGCCTGCTGCCGGTGGCCGAGCGGCTGGCCGGCCAGCACGTCGTGGTGGTGGCAGCCGTCCGCGACCCGCAACTGGGCGCCATGCTCAGGGAACGCAATGATGCAACCGGGGTCTTCCGCGCGGCTGCGGCTGAGCGGGCCCTCCTCCAGCGCGCGGCGGTCACCGCCGAGCTGCGCCGCTACGGGGTGGAAGTAGTGGACGCCGAGCCCCACGAGCTGCCGCCCCGGCTTGCCGACATGTACATCCGGCTCAAGGCTGCCGGTAGATTGTGATCACAGGCAACAGGAGGTCCACTTCATGAGCGTTCCCATCTACCAGCAGGCCCTGGGCGCGGAGTTCTCCCGGCTGCAGCCCGAGCTGCAGGAGTACTTCTCCCTGGCGCCGGGATCCGGGCACTACGGCGTGGGGGAAGGAACGTTCGACGTCGTGGGGTGCCGTCAGCGGTGGCTGCGCCCTTTGCTGCGGCTCACCGCGGGCGAAGAGGCCTTCTTCCCTGAGTACGGCGAGAACATCCCGTTCCGGATTGAGAACCACGCGCACCAGGATCCGTTCGGCCGCTCCAGCCTCACCGCCCGCCGCGAAATCCGTTTCCCGGGACGCACCAGGCTCTTCCAGGACACCACCAGCGCCACCACCCGAAGCGGCTCCACGCAGCTGGTGGACTACGTGGGACGGTATCGGCGCCTGGTAACGGACCTGAACCTGAGCGTCACCCTGGAAGGAAGGCTTCGAGGTGTTTCGGAGGCTTCGAGGCTGTTCCTGGGGCGACTTCGGGTGCCCCTTCCGATGGCGCTTGACGCCAAGGCGTACGCCGAACAGTGGTGGGACCCGGCGGAGGGCCCCACCGGACGGCACCGGATCCAGGTGAAGGTCATCCAGCCGCAGATCGGCCTGGTCCTGGTGTATGCGGGAGCCTTCGATTACCGGCTGCGCCCCTACACCGGCGGCAGCTCCGCGCAAAGCTACCTTCCCCGCTACGCGCAGCCTGACCGCTGGGAGAACAGGGCCTGATGCCTAGCCCAGTGCCCGCTGGTTGAGGCCGTCGGCCACCTGGGTAAGCCGGCCGAGGACCGCGGTGGCCTGTGCCGGTGTGATGCCGGCAAGTCCTGCCGACGGCGTCACCCTGGCGGCGCCGAGCAGTGCCGCGGGAAGGCCCAGTTGGCGCCAAGGAGTCCATACTGACTCAACGCAATCTGCAACCCTGGGCAGCGGCCCGGCGGACACATCGAGGGCGCCGGCCCAGAACTGTTTTCCGGCCTCCACCGCTCCGGCCACCATCTCCCACTGGCGGTTGGTCAATGCCTTCAGCGGCAGGGCGACACCGTCAGCGCCTGCGGCCAGGGCCAGTTCGATAGGGGCTTCGATCTCCGGGAATGACACCACCACGTCGGCGGCACCGGCTGCGCGGAGGGCATCCATCACCAGGCGCCAGGATTCGCGCGCTTCCGATGCCGCCACGGCACGAAGGGTGCGGTAGCCGCTGGCGGTGGGGATGGTTCCGGCCAGCACGGCGGCGACGGCTGGCTCGTCCATCTGCACCACCAAACGGGTGCCCGGAACGGCCGCAGCCACCCGGGTAAGGTAGCCCACCACTCCCGCTGCAAGGGAGGCCGCAATGTCACGGCGAGCGCCGTGGTCCAGCAGCGCACGCTCACCGTTGTGCAGGTACAGGCCTGCGGCAAGGCTCAGCGGCCCAACCAGCTGCACCTTGAATTCGTCAGCAGGAACGTCTTCTGCGCCGGCCACATCGGCGAGGACATTCAGGTCGGTGGAGAGCGCAGACACGGCCCGCCGCATGTCCTTGCCCGGGCGGTCCACCAGCCGCCACCCGTGGGGCTGGACGTCCACCGCGAGTTCCTCAAGGAGGGAAGCGGTGCGGCCCAGGGCGTCGGAACCGACTCCCCGGTCCGGAAGCTCGGCCAGGAATGGCAGGTGCGGGCTGCCGAGTTCGCCGCGGATGATCCTGGCGGCTTCGAGCGGGTCTTCGCCAGGCCACGGACCCAGGGCAGTGGCCGTGACCTCCTTGGCCGCAGCCTCAGCCGGCAGCTGGGCGGACCCCCGCTGGTGCTGTTCCGGGCTCACGCCAGCGCTGAGGTCTGGGACTGCTGGCCGGAGGAGGCCTGGTGGTCCTCTGCGATGGCCTCGTGGTGCCGGATCACCTCACCGATGATGAAGTTGAGAAACTTTTCGGCGAACGCCGGGTCAAGATGGGCGTCCTCGGCGAGGCGCCGCAGGCGTGCGATCTGGGCGGCTTCCCGTCCCGGGTCACCTGCGGGCAGGCGGTGGGTTGCCTTGAGGAAGCCCACCTTCTGGGTGGCCTTGAAGCGCTCGGCCAGGAGATACACCAGGGTGGCATCGATGTTGTCGATGCTGGAACGAATGGACAGCAGTTCAGCCATCACCGAATCGTCCACGTGACCTGCCAGGGAACTGGCGGAGGGATCAAAGTCATCGGAGCCAGGAGAGCTGGGGTTGTGCTGCGTCATGGCTCCAGTCTATGGGAGCCGACTGAATCACCGCGGGTGTGAAGCGCCGGTGGCGGTGCCGGTGCCGGCAGCCGCCGGCACCGGCGCTTTCCGCCGCGGTATCCTTGCAGGGTCAGATGCCCAGGAGCGCCCGGTGTTCCTCCCTGCGTTTTGCCTGTTCGGCCGGATCAGGCACCGGCAGCGAGGCAATCAGCCGCCGCGTGTAGTCATGCTGCGGATTGCCCATGACCTGGCTTCCGATCCCCTGCTCCACCAGCTTGCCTTTGTACAGCACGCCCACCCAGGAGGACAAAATGTCCACCACGGCGAGGTCATGGCTGATGAACAGGCAGCCGAACCCGAACTCCTCCTGGATGTCCTTGAACAGCTCCAGGACCTTCGCCTGCACCGAAACGTCCAGGGCCGACGTCGGCTCGTCCGCAATCAGCAGCCGCGGGTTCAGGCTCAGGGCCCGTGCCAGAGATGCCCGCTGCCGCTGGCCGCCGGACAGTTCGTGCGGGTACCGGCCCGCGTACGACGCCGGCAGCTGGACTGACTCGAGCAGCTCACCGACGCGTTTGCGCGCCTGGGCGTCGCTCGGCTTGGTGTGGATGATCATCGGCTCGGCGATGCACTCGCCGATGGTCAGCTGCGGGTTGAAGGAGGCGGCAGGATCCTGGAACACGAAGCCGATATCCTTGCGCAGCGGCTTGAAAGTGCGTTCCCGAAGGTTCAGCATTTCGTAGCCCAGTACCTTGAGGCTCCCGCCGGTGGTCCGGTTGAGGCCGGCAATGGCACGGCCAATGGTGGTCTTGCCGGACCCCGACTCCCCCACCAGACCAAACACCTCACCCCTGGACAGGGTGAAACTGACCCCGTCCACGGCTTTGAAGGCGGGCGTCCCCAGCCGCCCCGGATACTCGATCTCGAGGTTCTCTGCAGCCACCAGGATTTCCTCATCCTGGTGGCGACGCTCGGTCAGGCCTGCCGACGCCGAATTGCGGCCCAGGTGCGGCACTGCGGCGAGGAGGTTGCGGGTGTAGTCCTGCCTGGGTTCGGCGAACAGCGTCTTCGCGGGAGCTTCCTCCACCACGTCACCCTGGTACATCACCACCACACGGTCCGCCAGGTCTGCCACCACGCCCATGTTGTGCGTGATCAGCACAATGGAGGTGCCGTACTTGTCCCGCAGATCCCGGAGGAGCTCCAGGATTTCGGCCTGGACGGTGACGTCCAGGGCGGTGGTGGGTTCATCTGCCACGATGAGCCCTGGGTTTAGCGCCAGGGCCGCGGCAATCACTACACGCTGCTTCTGCCCGCCCGAAAACTGGTGCGGATAGTAGTTGACGCGGTGTTCGGGATCGGGGATGCCCACCTTGCCCAGCGCCTCGATGGCCCGCGCTTTGGCTTCCTTCGCGGATACCCGTCCCCCCGCCGTTGGCGCCGGCGTGGGCACGAATGCCTTCGGCAATCTGCCAACCCACGGTGAAGACGGGGTTCAGGGCTGTGGAGGGTTCCTGGAACACCATGGCCACGTCCCGGCCGCGGATCTGGCGCAGCCGCCCCGGACTGAGGCTGATGACGTTGGCACCGTTGATCAGCACCGTTCCCGAACTGACAGCCGTTTCGGGGAGCAGGCCCAGGATGGTTTTCGCGGTGACCGTCTTGCCTGACCCGGATTCGCCGACGATGGCCAGCACCTCGCCGGCCCTGACGTCCAGGCTGACATCCTTGACGGCGTGCACGTCGCCACCGTCCGTGGCGAAGGTGACCTTCAGGTGGTCTATGTCCAGGACTGTCTTCCGGTCGTGGATGTGCTGATCGGATAGTGAACCGAGGTTTTCGGAACCGGGGTGTTCGCTCACGGGTTGCTCAATTCTGTTTCGGGGCCGGATCCACGAGGAGCGGTGGTTGCAGCAGGCACGGCCGTAGCGGCAGCAGTCCCCTTGCGTCCGCTCCGTTTGCGCCCGCGGAGCCGAGGATCGTTGAGGTCATTGATGCTTTCGCCCACCAGAGTGAGCCCGAGAACGGTCCAAACGATGGCCAAGCCGGGGAACAGACCCGTCCACCAGATGCCCGATGTGGTGTCGGCGAGCGCCTTGTTGAGGTCGAAGCCCCATTCTGCCGCCGAGCTGGGCTCAATACCGAAGCCGAGGAAGCCCAACCCTGCAAGGGTCAGGATGGCCTCGGACGCATTGAGGGTGAAGATCAGCGGCAGCGTCCGGGTGGCGTTTCGGTAGATGTGCCGGGTCATGATGCGGATGTTCGACGCCCCCACCACCTTGGCGGACTCAACGAAGGGCTCTGCCTTCAGCCGGATGGTCTCAGCCCGGATCACCCTGAAGTACTGCGGGATGAACACCACGGTGATGGAGATGGCGGCTGCCAGGATGCCGCCCAGCAGGCTGGACTGGCCTCCGCTGATGACGATGGCCATCACGATGGCAACCAGCAGTGACGGAAACGCGTAGATCGCGTCAGCCACAACCACCAGGATGCGGTCCAGCCACCCGCCGATGTAGCCGCTCACCAGGCCGAGGATGACGCCGGCGAAGATGGAGAGGATTACGGCCACGATGATGACCAGCAGTGCTGTCTGGGTACCCCAGATGACACGTGACAGGACGTCGTAGCCGCCCACCGTTGTGCCCAGGAGGTGTTTGCCGCCCGGCGCCTGCTGGGTGGGGAAACTGCCGTCGGCGTCCGACAGCTGCGCGAAGCCGTAGGGCGCCAGCAGTGGTGCGGCAAGCGCGGTGAGCAGGAAGATGCCGGTGAGAACGAGCCCCACCACCAGCATGAAGCGCTGCAGGCCGACGCTCTTGTTGAAGTGCGAAACAACCGGCAGCCGCCGGATGAAGGAAGCCCGCGGGTTGGCGGTGGGTTCGAGAGTGGGAGCGGTGGTCATGTCAGTACCTCACGCGGGGGTCGATCAGCGCGGCGATGATGTCCACGATGAAGTTGGTGACGGCGACGATGACGGCCAGCAGCACCACAATGCCCTGGACAGCCACGAAGTCGCGCGCCGTGAGGTAGTTGGCCAGCTGGAACCCGAGGCCCTTCCATTCGAAGGTGGTTTCCGTGAGCACGGCGCCGCCCAGCAGCACAGCGATCTGCAGGCCCATGACCGTGATGATTGGAATCAGCGCCGGCTTGTAGGCGTGCTTGGTCACCAGCCGGAACTCACTGACGCCGCGTGAACGGCCGGCCTCGACGTAGTCCTTGCCGAGGGTGCCGATGACGTTCGTCCGGACCAGGCGCAGGAACACCCCGGCGGTCAGGAAACCCAGTGCCAGCGCCGGAAGGACGGCGTGGGACATGACGTCGCTGAAGGCCGCCATGTTTCCGCTGCGCAGCGCGTCCAGCCAGTAGATCCCGCTGGGAGCCTGCAGTGCGGTGAGGGACAGTTCGGTCCTTGTGCCGGCGCGGCCGGCCACGGGAAGCCAGCCCAGCCATACGGAGAACACCAGCTTAAGCAGCATGCCCGCGAAGAAGACCGGGGTTGCATAGAACAGGATGGCCAGGATACGGAGTACCGCATCGGGCAGGTGGTCACGCCGGTGTGCGGCGACCATGCCCAGCGGGATGCCGACCAGCAGGGCGACGATAAGCGCGTTGATGGCCAGCTCCAGTGTGGCCGAGCCGTAGGTGGTCAGCATCTCGGTGACCTGTCGGTTGTCCGAAAGCGTTGTGCCAAAGTTTCCTGTGACCAGCTGGCCCAGGTATTCGAAGTACTGCACGAGCAGCGGCCGGTCGTAACCGGCAGCATGGATCCGTTCCTGCAGCTGTTCCGGGGGCAGCCGGCCACCCATGGCGGCCGTGATGGGATCACCGGTGATCCGCATCAGGAAGAACACCATGGTGACGAGGATGAGGATGGTGGGGAAGATCAGCAGGAAGCGGACCAGGATGTACTGGCCCAGCCCTCCGCCAGCCTGCTTTTTCTTGGGCGGAAGGAGTGCGTCCGCGTCACTGGGTGGCGCGTCAATCAAAGTTGTCATCGGTACCTGAATTCGTGGTGACCGGGAGCCAGCAGTCCCCTCGGTGCTGGCTGATGACCGGCAAAAGGCGGGACACCGTTGCGGCGTCCCGCCTCTGGCCTGTCAAAGCCCGATGGGGGTGGAGTGCTTACTTGGACAGGACGCCAAGGCGGGTCTTGAAGGAGGGATCAAGGGTCTTTTCGACACCCTTGACGTCTTTCCCTGCCACCAGCAGCTGCGAGCCCTGGAGGAGCGGCAGCGTGGACAGGTCCTTGGCGACAGCCGTCTGTACGTCGCCGATCAGCTTCTGGCGCTCGGTCTTGTCCGGGGTGGTGAGCTGCTTCTGCACCAGGTCCGTGACGGTCGGGTTCTCGTAGTGGTTCTTCAGGAAGTTGCCAGGGATGAAGAACGGCGTGAGGTAGTTGTCCGCATCCGAGTAGTCCGGGAACCAGCCCAACTGGTACACAGGGTAGGCGTCTGCGGTGCGTGCCTTGGAGTAGGTCACCCACTCGGTGGACTGCAGGTCAACGGTGAACAGGCCTGACTTCTCCAGCTGCTCCTTGACCATGGCGTATTCGTCACCGGAGGACTTGCCGTAGTGGTCCGGGTTGTACTGCAGCTTGATGTTGACCGGCCCGGTGACTCCGGCATCCGCCAGGACCTTCTTGGCTTTGTCCAGGCTCGGCTTGCCGCTGCCGTCGCCGTACATCTCCTTCATCGGCTGGGTTGCACCAGGCAGGCCGTCCGGCACCACGGAGTAGGCCGGAACATACGTGCCCTTGTAGACCTGGTCCGAGATGGCCTGGCGGTCCACGATGTCAGCCATGGCCTGCCGCACCGCGAGGGCCTTGGCGGGGTTGGCTTCGGGTGTCTTGGCGCCGAAGGGCATGGTGTCGAAGTTGAACACGATGTAGCGCAGTTCCCCGCCCGGACCCTTGTAGACCTTGACCTTGGAGTCCTTGTCCAGGTCTGCGGCATCGGTTGCGGTGAGGCTGCGGCCGGCAACGTCGATGTTGCCGCCCTGGACGTCCAGCTTGAGGTTGTTGGAGTCGGCGTAGTACTTGATGACGGCACTGTCATTGGCCGGCTTGCCCAGCAGCCCGCTGTAGTCCGCATTGGCCTTGAGGCTGACCAGTTCGTTCTTCTTGTAGGAGTCGATGGTGTAGGGGCCGGCGAAGGGCTTGCCGGCGACGATGTCCTCATCGCTCATGATCTTGTCTGCCGGGAACACTTCCTCATCGATGATCGGTCCCGTGTTGGTGCCCAGGACGCTGGGGAACACCTGGTCATTGGCCTGCTTGAGCGTGAAGACCACGGTGGTGTCGTCCTTGGCCTCAACCGACTTGAGGTTTGACAGCAGGGATGCGGGCCCATTGGGGTCATCGATCTTAACAACGCGGTCGTAGGAGAACTTCACGTCCGAGGCGGTGAGGGCATGGCCATTTGCGAACTTCAGGTTGGGCTTGAGCTTTACCGTGAATTCCGTGGGCGCGGTGAATGATGCAGACTCCGCGATGTCCGGGCTGACCTCGGCAGAGCCGGGTTTGGAGTTCATCAGGAAGGGGTAGACCTGGTTCATGACCAGGAAGGACCCTGCGTCATAGGAGCCGGCGGGGTCGAGGGTGACGACTTTGTCTGTGGTTCCGAAAGTGATGGCACCGCCGCCGGCGCTGCCGCCGGTGGACGTTCCACCGCCACCGCCCGATGGCCCTGTGCAGGCTGTCAGGGCCAGGGCGGAGATGCCTGCCAGCGCGATGGCGCGGTGCAAGGCCGTTGTGCTCTTGATCATCTGTGAACTTTCTGTCCGATGAGTACGCGCGCGCCGGAGACATGGGCAAAGGTGGCCCCTGCCCCGGCGTGCAGTGCTGATCCCTTGATTCAATCAGAGAGTCTGCCCTCAGGACGGCCAATCCTGTGAGTTGAAACACAAACTTTATCTCGTTGATACCTTCATTGATTCGCTGGCCCGCAAGGCATGTGGAGAGCCGGGCACAGCAAAGCACCGCCCCTATGGAAACCGGGGGCGGTGCTTTGTTCAGCTGTGGATTACAGGGCGGCCCGCTGGAGCGAGCGGGCGGCGTCGATGGTGGCCTGGCCCAGAACCCGGCTCCCCTGGTACAGCACCACTGTCTGGCCGGGAGCCACGCCGCGCAGCGGCGTCACCAGCCGGACCACGAGCTGGCTTCCGGCGGCACCGTCCGCTGCCGGTTCCATCCATGCAGTGGCCGGAACCGGATCCCCGTGTGCCCGGACCTGCGCATAGCAGTCGAATTCGGCAGCGGATTCCACCTCGGCGATGGGCAGGCCGGCCCAGGAGACCTTGATGCCGCGGATCTCATCGATGGCCAGCAGCGCCTCCGGACCCACCACCACTTTGTTTTCCTTGGGCCGGATTTCGAGCACGAAGCGGGGCTTTCCGTCGGCAGCAGGCGTGCCAAGCTTGAGTCCGCGCCGCTGGCCGACGGTGAAGGCGTTGGCGCCGGGGTGCTCGCCTACCTTTGTGCCCGTCTCATCGACGATGTCACCACTGGTCATGGCGATCTTTTCAGCGAGCCAGCCGGCAGTGTCGCCGTCGGGGATAAAGCAGATGTCGTGGCTGTCCGGCTTGTTGGCTACCGAGAGGCCGCGGCGCTCCGCTTCGGCCCTTACCTCGGCCTTGGAGGGGGTGTCCGCCAGCGGGAACATGGAGTGCTTGAGCTGTTCGTGGGTGAGGACGCCCAGGACGTAGCTCTGGTCCTTGGCCCAGTCGGCTGCGCGGTGCAGTTCCCGGTTGCCGTCGGCGTCCTCGATGACCTTGGCGTAGTGGCCGGTGCAGACGGCGTCGAAGCCCAGGGCGATGGCCTTTTCCAGCAGGGCGGCGAACTTGATGCGTTCGTTGCAGCGCATGCAGGGGTTGGGCGTCCTGCCGGCGGCGTATTCGTCGATGAAGTCCTGGACGACGTCTTCCTTGAAGCGCTCGGAGAAATCCCACACGTAGTAGGGAATGCCCAGCACGTCGCACGCCCGCCAGGCGTCCCGGGAGTCCTCGATGGTGCAGCAGCCGCGGCTGCCCGTCCGCAGGGTGCCCGGCATGCGTGATAGGGCCAGGTGGACGCCGACGACGTCGTGCCCGGCCTCCACCGCGCGGGCGGCGGCAACAGCGGAGTCAACTCCGCCACTCATGGCTGCTAGTACTCGCATGCTGGCTTTCTGTTCGGGTTTGCTGGCTTTCCGGGTCCGTGCGCGGCGCGCCGGCGCGGAAATGATCTTCGCCTATCCATTCTACGGCGGCAGGCAAATCGGCCGGAGAGGCCGCTTGCGAAGGGTCAGGCACCGCCCAGCGCCTGCCGCGCCACGGTGCCGGCGGTCTGGATCGAGGACTCATGGCCGGCCATGCCCGCCTGGCGCGCCCGCGCGTATGCCTCGGGGAGTGCTGCAAGCAGGGCATCCACGTCAGCCCCGGTTGACGCGTGCCCCAGGCTGAACCGCTGGGCTCCACGCGCCGTTTCCTCATCCAGGCCCATGGCCAGCAGCACGTGGGAGGGCCGGGGCACGCCGGCGGTGCAGGCCGAACCGGTGGAGGACTCGATGCCGGCCAGGTCGAGGAGGAACAGCAGCGAGTCCCCTTCGCAGCCGGGGAACGTGAAGTGTGCGTTGCCCGGAAGACGCCCGGCCCCGGGTGCGCCGCGAAGGACGGCCTCGGGCACGCGTTCACGGACGCCGTCAATCAGCCGGTCACGCAGCCCGGCGATCCGGGCCGCCTCGGCGGGCAGGGCAGCAGCGGCGGCTTCCGCGGCTGCGGCGAACGCGGCGATGGAGGCGGTGTCCAGTGTGCCCGAGCGGACGTCACGTTCCTGCCCGCCGCCGTGCTGCACGGGCGTCAGCGTCACCGCCCGCCCCAGCAGGAGTGCGCCCACGCCGACGGGGCCGCCGATTTTGTGCGCGGAGATGGACATGGCCTCCAGGCCCGATTCCTTGAAGCGCACCGGTACTGAGCCGAACGCCTGGACGGCGTCGGAATGCACCGGGGCGCCGGCGGCGTGCGCCAGCTCAACGATGCGCTGGATCGGTTGAATGGTGCCCACCTCATTGTTGGCCCACATGACGGTCACCAGTGCCACGGTTCCTGGCTCGCGCGAAAGTTCCGTTTCGAGGACCTCCAGGTCCAGGACCCCTTCGCCGTCCACCGGCAGCCAGGTCACCTCAGCACCTTCGTGGCGCTCGAGCCATTCCACCGTGTCAAGCACCGCGTGATGTTCGACGGCGGAGCAGAGGATGCGGCGCCGCTTGGGGTCTTCTGCCACCCGGGACCAGTACATGCCCTTCACCGCGAGGTTGTCCGACTCGGTCCCGCCCGACGTGAAAATCACTTCCGAGGGGTGGGCTCCCGCTGCTGCGGCGATAGCCTCCCGTGCGTCCTCCACGGCACGGCGCGCCCGGCGGCCGGATCCGTGCAGGGATGAGGGGTTGCCGGTGCGTGCAAGTTCGCGGGTCAAGGCGGCGAGCGCGGCGCCGGAAAGCGGCGTAGTGGCGGCATGGTCGAGGTAGGCGGGCATCCTGCAATTCTATCGCGGCATGCCTTCGCCCCCGCCGGCGCGGGTCAGCCTGCGCCCTTGATCCGTGCACAGCAGTGACCGGGTCCGGCGGCCTCGGCAACGCGGCCTTCCGGGCTGCCGCAGCCGGTCGCTGCTCCCCGAAGGAAGGCTCCGTTCATGTCGCACACTACGCCCGCATGTGCCCGGGAGAGGCGGTGGAAGGGGCAGTTGGGAAGGAGGTAGCCGCCGTCGCCGTCGGGCTCCGGCTGGTAGCCCGCTTCCGCCAGGAACTCCTCCAGGCCGCCGGCTGCCTCTGCCAGCTCGCGGCCCCTCCGGAACGCGACTGCGCGCAGAGACTCCCCCACCGGGTCCCCTTCGGACTGGGAGGCCTCGATGGCAGCCGCCATCAGTTCCCCGGCGAGGTCATAGTTCCGGTCCGGCACGGACGCACCCACTTCGTTGCCCACGGGGCGGTACATTTTGGCCGGCCGTCCGGAGCCGGGCCCCGCCCTGCCGGCGGGCTTATGGAATTCCACGGCCAGCAGCCCGTCCTGGACCAGCCTGTCCAAATGGAACGAAACGGTGCTCCGGGCCATGCCTGCGGCCTCGGCCACTTCGTCGCGCCCCACCGGCCGGGGTGACGCTGCAACCAGCTCGAACAGCTGCAGCCTTTTTGCATCCGTGAGCGAGGCGACGGCGGCAATCCTGTCCGCCCAGGGAAGTCGGTACATGGGAGCCTCCAAATCCAAAGTCAATATCTATTGATTATAGAGCCGTGCGCTTTCTAAAATTGGCATACCTACTTTTAGAAGGAGAACCCCATGAAATCAGCATCGGCAGTGCGCACCCAGCATGCACCCGGCACCATGCCGGCGGAGCGACAGGCATTCCTGCTGCTGCGCACTGTCTTCACCGTCGCACCCATCCTCTTCGGCCTGGACAAATTCACGAACATCCTCACTGACTGGACGGTCTACTTAGCGCCCCAAGCCACCGCCGTCGTGCCTTTGGCGCCGCAGACCTTCATGTACGTTGTGGGTGTCGTGGAGATCATTGCGGGCCTCGCCGTGGCACTGCGCCCCAAGTATGGCTCGTTGCTGGTGGCCGCCTGGCTGGCAGGGATCATCGTCAACCTGCTGCTGCTGGGAAGCTTCTACGACGTGGCCCTGCGCGACTTCGGGCTCCTGGTGGCCGCCCTTGCCCTCAACCGGCTGTCAACGGGGACCCGCCGAACCGCGGTGTGACGACCCCAGCCGTCCCGCCTAACGCGGGCACTGGGCGCAAGGAATCCGCCGGCAGCTGTGCCCTCCAGCCACCGGCGGCTTTGCGCCGGCCTGGCCGCTCAAGCAGCCGGCGGAAGCAACGGCAGGAACCGGACCACATCTGCACGTGCCAGGGCAAGGGTTGCCGCGTCCGGGCAGGACAGCGATATGTACGTTGACGAACCCGCCGTGCCAAAAAGCCTTGCCAGCACGGCAGTTGACCTTCCGCCCGGGGCCGTTTGCTGGAGTGCCAGCACTTCCACGTTCTTGCCGGGGGCATCGGCAGTACCACCCCACCGCAATGTTTCCGTCTTCAGGTACGAAGGCTCGATGGTGGCATCCAGGTATTGGAAAAGCGCAACGGTTGAGTCCCGGTCCCCGCCCCGTACCAGCGGGCCCTGCCCGGTACTGACCCTGGCGGCAGCAACGCAGCCATCGGCCTTGGCGTATTGGCTGGCACCGGCCACATTTTCCTTCTCCAGCCGCCAGCCCGGCGCGCCCTTCAGCTCATCCGAGATGCCTACGGCCACCCCCGGCGCCAGGGTGTCTCCGGCGGCGAAGGGCAGGTCGCGAGCCGCAACGGCGGCGGCATCGTGTCCCGGGGTGATGGTGGGAGTGGCCAGCACTGGAGGGCCGGCAGTTGCCGCGGGTACTGAGGGGTCCGGAACGCCGACGCTGCAGCCGCCCAAGAGCACTGCGCCCAGGAAGGCGATGGCAAGTGGCGTCCCCCGGTACCGCGCCCTGCCGGGCCCTCCCGCCGTCGTCGGCATCTCGGTCTGCACTTCCGTCGCTTCCCCCTTCGGCCGGTGGTCGGCCATGCAGGGACGAGTCTAGACGCCACTCCCCCGGGAACCCGAACGGCCCGGGCATTCGTTGTTCACGGCAGGCCACCCACCAGCGCTGGCTAGACTGGGCGGGCAGTTGGCAACCCCTTCCGGGGAACCAGGACGCCGCGCACGATGAAAAGGAAGATTGCTTGACCGAGAGCAGCAGCTCCCACTACCAGATCCTTCGCGTGGCCGTCACCGCCACCGAAAAGGAAATCAAGGTGGCCTACCGGCGTGCCGCGAGGATGGCGCACCCGGACCACGGGGGCGATGCCGCAGCCTTCCGCCGCGTGACCGCTGCCTATGAGACCCTGATCGATCCGCAACGGCGCAAGGCCTACGACCGCTCCTATGGCGCCGGTACAGTCAGTAACGCTTCGTCCGACGACGGCGCGCACTTTGATGCCCCGCCGGCCGGAAGCCGGGCGTCGGCCACCGTGCGCAGGCCGGGCAACGGCAGGAACACCGCCGGGGACCCTCCGGTCTACGTTCCGCCGTACGACGGAAACGACGTTCCGCTCATCCCCCTGACCCAAGCCCGCCAGCAGGTTCACGGGATTCCGCGGAAACGGGGAATCTTTGGTGCCGAGGCCCGGATCCAGCGCGAAATGCGGACCGTGCAGCTGCTGACCCGGCAGGTACTGCCCGCCATCCCCGCTGCCCGGCTCATTAACGGCCTGCAATCGCCGGCGGACAACAGCCACATCGACCATGCAGTCCTTTCCGGCTACCGGCTGGCGCTGGTGAACTCAATGCTCCTGCCCAAGGGCGCCTACGCCTGGGACGGCCGGACCCTCAACCATGGCGGCCGCGCGGTGGCACCTCCGCAGCTTGCCAGGGTGGTGTGGGCCATGCAGGAAATCTTCCCGGAGCTCAACGTCACCGGGTGGACCGTAGTGCTCAGCTCCGGTGGAAACCTGCATGAGCCCGTCATCGACCACCACCGGCGCCCGGCCGGTGCTTTGGAGACTGTCCAGATCGTCAATGCTGCCGGTATGGTGCGGGGATTGAAGGAGTTCCTTGCCTCCGGTCCCGCCCCCAACACTGTAAACGTCCCGGTCCTGGCGCGGCTGCTGCGCGGCATGCACTGACCGCGATGGCTAGGATGGGGAGGTGTTCCGCATCCTTTTCCATGAACCAGAAATCCCCGGCAATACCGGCAACGCGATCCGGCTTGCGGCCGTTACCGGCGCAGAGCTGCACCTCGTGGAACCCCTGGGTTTCGATTTTTCGGACGCCAAACTGCGCCGGGCAGGGCTGGACTACCACGACCTCGCCGTTGTTACCGTGCACAAGACCATTGAGGACGCCTGGCAGCACCTCCAGCCTGAGCGCGTCTTCGCGTTCACCCTCTGACGGCACCACCAGCTACACGGACATTGCGTACGCTCCCGGAGACGTCCTGATGTTTGGCCGCGAATCCGTAGGGTTGCCGGCCGAGTTGAAGTCCGATTCCCATGTGACCGCCACGGTGCGGCTGCCCATGTTGCCGGCCCTGCGCTCCCTCAACCTTGCCAACGCGGCGTCCATCGCCGTCTACGAGGCCTGGCGCCAGCAGGGCTTCGCCGGGGCCAGGCTCTAGCCAGGAGTCCCTGCCCACCGGCACGCAAAATCTTCACCCCGCCATCCCATCCACGGCCACCCCTGCGCCGAATAGCTCCTGAAGGCATTTCGAGCGGAGCAGAACCTAGGAGCGGCAGGTGACACTACTGGAGGCAGGATCCAGGCAGGACCGCCGCGGCCGGCCTGGCACTGCTGAGCATCCGCCGCCCGGAGACTTATGCTTGGACGTAATGGAAACTCCCAACGCGCCGAATTCCGAGGGCTCCGCAGCGGTGACTGATCCACCGGCGGACCTCAGCCAGCGCCTCTCGCTCCTGCTGGCGGGCATCGCCCGCGGGGACCAGGCGTCCTTTGCCGAGTTCTACCAGCTGACCTCCCGGCGGGTCTTCGGCATGGCACGACGCGTCCTGATCGATCCCGAACTCAGCGAGGACACCACCCAGGAAGTCTTCCTCCAGGTCTGGCAGGGCGCCTCGAAATTTGATCCGCAGGCGGGGAGCCCGCTCTCCTGGCTGATGACCATCTCGCACCGGCGGGCAGTGGACAAGGTGCGCTCGTCCCAGTCGGCCACGGACAGGGAAGCCAGGTACGGTGCCAGCACGCAGGACATCGATCACGACACCGTTTCCGACGAAGTGGGGAGCCGGCTGGAGGCGGAGGCCGTGGTCCGCTGCCTGGGGACACTGACGGAGACACAGCAGGAATCTGTGCGCCTTGCCTACTACGGGGGCCTTACGTACCGGGAAGTCGCGGAACGGCTGAACGCAGCGGTTCCCACGATCAAGTCCCGCATCCGCGACGGACTGATCCGCTTGAAGACCTGCTTGGGGGTGAGTTGAGATGAGCGAAATGGATGAAGGCCGCAATGGCCGGTCAGGTTCCTTCGGCGACACTGTGGCGATGGATCTTGCCTCCGGCCGCGCCGTGGACCTCGCCGAGCTCTATGCACTTGACGCCGTCACGGAGCAGGAACGCGACGCCATCGACCGCTACATCTCCACGGCGCCGGAGCCGGAACGGCTGGCCTTCCTTGCGCGCGTCCGGCAGTCCCGGGAGGCGCTGGCCCGTACGTTCCGGGCAGAGGAGGAACCGCCGTCGGACCTCTTTGACCGGATCGTTGCCCAGCTTCCCGCACAATTCCCCAGCCGGAATGCAGTGAGCGGCGGCGACGCACCGGCATCAGCCGTAAGCACGCCACCGGTTCCTTCCGAGGGCACGCATGACGGACGTGGGGAAGTCGATGAGCTGGCGCAGGCCCGCAGGCGCCGGCAGGAACGGCGCGGCCCGTCCGGCACGCGGCGGTGGCTGGTGGGCGTCGCAGCGGCAGCGGCCATCGCACTGGGCGGCGTGGGCGTGGGTGCCTACATGGCTGACCAGAACGACCCCGTCAACCAGGTTGCCAGGGCCGGTGACCTGCGCGAAGCTTCGGTGAACGTCGCCGGCGGCGGCAAGGCAACGCTCCTGATTTCAGCATCCGAGGACGCAGCCGTGGTGAAGATGAGCGGCGTGCCTGCTCCCCCTGCGGGCAAGGTTTACCAGATGTGGCTGATTCCCAAGGACGGTTCGGCGCCGGTATCGCAGGGGCTGATGGACGAGCAAGCCCTCTCCAAGCCCGCCGTGGTCCAGGGCATCCACTCGGCCGCGTCGCTGGGCATCACTGTTGAGCCGGCAGGAGGCTCCAAGGCCCCCACGCTGCCCACAGTGGCGGCGGCTCCGCTGGGCGCTTAGCACCTTCATCAACGCCAAGTGCCCCGTTCCTTTTCATCAAAGGAACGGGGCACTTTTGCGTGGCTCAGAAGCCGGCGATGGTGCCGGGTCCGTTGACAGCCACCACATGGAAGGCCTCGGCACTGCGCCCTTCCGGCATGCCTGCCCTGGCGGCGTTGAGCTGCATCCCTCGGCGGACGGTGGCTTCCATGGCCGCCACGTCAGGGTGCTGGCTGACGTGGACATGGATGGCGGACAGCTTGGCGTCCACGTGGCCCGTGACGTCGACGAAGTGGTTTTCCCGTTCCTCCGGCCCCGCGTACAGCCAGAGCCAGGGCAGCTTGTAGGCCTCCAGCCCGGCTTCGGCCAGTTCCGGATAGGCGAACGGGTTCTCGAGTGCCGGATACACTGCCCGGGTCACCGCCTCCCCCACTGCCAGGTGGTCAGGGTGGCTCTTTTGGATCCGCTGCCAGTTCCGTTCCGGGTGCATGGCAAGGACGACGTCGGGACGCAGCTTGCGGATCAGCCGCACCACCTCCTTCATCACCTCGTGCGACGGCTCGAGGTACCCGTCCCGCTGGTGGAGGTAATGGATATCGCTGACACCCACCATCTCCGCAGCCCGGCGCTGTTCGGCGTCGCGCATGGCGATGATGTCCGCACGGTGCGCGGGATCGAAGCCGCCCGCGTCGCCGTCGGTCATGATGCAGTAGCTGACCTGCACGCCGGCCGCCGTCCAGGCTGCGACGGTTCCGGCAGCGCCAAAGTCGATGTCGTCAGGATGGGCCGCAAAACAGAGCACCCGCCCAACCCGGTGGATGTCCGGGTTGAACGGGCTCCCTGCCTGCCCAAGGGAGGCAGTCAAAGAATCAGCCCTTGCGCTTCTTGATTTCGGCGGCGGCCTGCGGCAGGACATCGAAGACGTCGCCGATGATACCGAAGTCCGCGATCTCGAAGACCGGGGATTCAGCATCCTTGTTAACCGCGACGATGACCTTGGATGTCTGCATGCCGGCCTTCTGCTGGATGGCGCCGGAGATGCCCGCAGAGATGTACAACTGCGGCGAAACGGTCTTGCCGGTCTGCCCCACCTGGGCATCGTGGCTGATCCAGCCCGCGTCCGTGGCGGCACGGGAGGCGCCGACGGCTGCGCCGAGGGCATCTGCCAGTTCTTCGACGGGGCCGAAGTCGCCGTCCATGCCGCGCCCGCCAGCCACCACAATCCGCGCATCGGTGAGGTCGGGGCGGCCGCTGGCCACCTTCTGCTCCCGCGCGGTGATGCGGGCCGCCGCGGCCACCGCGGGAACCTCCACGGTGCCGGTCTCAGGGCTGGTGGCGGCCGGGGCAGGGTCCGGGGTGACGTTGTTCGCCTTGAGGGTCAGCACGGACACCGGGGTGGTGGCTTTGCAGGCAGTGTTGTAGGAACCGGCCAGCACCGCTTTGTGGGCCGTGCCGTCCGGGTCCACGGCGACAACGTCGGTGATGACGCCGGCGTTCAGCCTGATGCCCAGCCGCGCAGCAATCTCCTTGCCTTCCGGCGAGTTGTCCAGCAGGACGATGTTGGCGCCTGTGGTCTCGGCAGCGGCGGCCACATAGGCGGCCTTGGGTGCCACCAGGAAGTCATCCAGGTCCTGGGCCGACGGGCGCAGGATGCTGCCCACGCCGTACTCGGCAAAGGTGGCAGCGACGCCGTCCGAAAGCTCGCCGTTGAGCGCGACGGTGCTCTCGCCGAGGGAACGGGCCAGGGTCAGCAGTTCGAGGCTGCTCTTCTTGAGTGACGCGCCGGGGTTGTCGATGAATACGAGTACTTTTGCCATGTCGATGTCCCTCTTAGAGCAGCTTCTGGGCGGCCAGGAAATCAACCAGCTTGATGCCGGCGTCGCCCTCGTCGGTGATGATGGTGCCTGCGGTCCTGGGCGGCCGCTGCTCCGCGCTGGTCACGGTGGTCCAGGAACCGGCGAAGCCCACCTGGGCGGGGTCAACGCCGATGTCGGCCAGGGACAGCGTGGTGATGCTCTTGCGCTTGGCGGCAATGATGCCCTTGAAATTGGGGTACCGGGGCTCGTTGATCTGGTCCGTGACGGACACGACGGCGGGCAGCGGTGCCTCCACCGTTTCAGAGGAGGTGTCGGCGTCGCGGCGGGCCGTCAGCCGGCCGCCGTCCACCTCAAGCGTGGAAGCGAAGGTGACCTGCGGGAGCCCGAGCCGCTCGGCCAGCTGCGCCGGAACCAGCGAGGTCTCGCCGTCGGTGGAGGCCATGCCGGTGATGACCAGGTCCACGCTGCCCAGGTGGCGTACGGCTGCGGCGAGCGCAAGCGAGGTGGCGGCGGCGTCGGAGCCGGCCAGGGCGTCGTCGGTAAGGTGCACGCCCTCCGTGGCGCCCATCTGCAGCGACTTCTTCACCGCGTTCACTGCCCGGGCCGGGCCCATGCTGAGGGCGATGACCTGGTTGCCGGCTTTGCTTCCGCCGCGCGCCTCCGCCAGCTGCAGCGCTGCTTCGAGGGCGTATTCGTCAAGCTCGGACAGAATGCTTTCGTCGCGGTCCGCGGTGTTGCCCTCCCCGTTGAGGTGGCGGTCGAACTGGGCGTCCGGTACATGTTTGACCAGGACTACGATCTTCAATGTCTCTTCCACTGTGTTTACAGCAGCCTTCCATGCTTGTGGACAGCCAGCCGGGTAGGCATGGCCGCGGAATGCCCGGCAGGCGGGTAGCTCCTAGCTAACCATATCGGCGCGTCCCGGCGCCCTCTTCCGTTAACGCCTGTTTCAGCCCCGTTCCCGGGGCAGCAGCGCTTCCCCGGCGCAGCACGACGACGGCGGCGCCCCCACGGGTGGGGACGCCGCCGTCGTCAATTAATTGGCGCTGCGGCCGTCTGGGTTAGCTGGCAGCCGCACCCAGCGTGACGTCGAACGTCTGCTCGCTGCCGCCGCGCTGGACAGTGATCTTGACCTTGGATCCTGCCGGCTGCTCGCGGACGGCCGCGGTCAACTGGTTGGGTTCGCCGATGGTGAGGTCGTTGAACTTGGTGATGACGTCGCCCACCTTGATGCCCGCCTTTCCTGCTGCGGAACTGGCATCAACGGTGGCTACGTCGGCTCCGACGGAGAATTCTGAGGCTCCGCCCGACGTGGTCTTGGCCTTGACACTCACGCCAAGCTGGCCGTGGGAGGCCTTGCCGTTGTCAATGATTTCCTGGGCCACCCGCTTGGCGTTGTTGATGGGGATACTAAACCCCACGCCGATGTTGCCGCTCTGGGACGTGGAGGTGCCGGACCCGGCGGAGGCGATGGCCACGTTCACGCCGATGATTTCGCCCCTGCTGTTCACCAGGGCGCCGCCTGAGTTGCCGGGGTTGATGGCTGCATCAGTCTGGATCACATTGATGGCGATTGAGCCCTCATTGGAGTTCTGCTGGCTCTGCCCGCCGCCCGGAGGGGCGAACTGGAAGCCCTGGTCGCCGCCCTGGCTGTTATCCCCGCCCTTGGGCGCAGCCGAGGATGCCACGCTGATGGTCCGGTTGAGGGTGGACACGATGCCGTCCGTGACGGTCCCGGTCAGGCCCAGCGGGGAACCGATGGCGATGGCAGTGTCCCCCACGTTCAGCCTGGACGAGTCACCGAGGGTTGCCGGGGTCAAACCGGAGGTGTCGTCCACCTTGATGACGGCGAGGTCGGACAAGGGATCGGTGCCCACCAGCTTCGCCGGCAGGACCTTTCCGTCGCTGGTGCGGATTTCAAGGGTGGCGTTGGCGGTCTGGCCATCCAGGGTCACCACGTGCGTGTTGGTCAGGATGTGCCCTTGGTCGTCCAGGACGATCCCCGAACCGGTGCCACCGGAACTGCCGCTAGTGGCGCTGATGGTGACAACGCTGGGCGAGGCCTTCACTGCCGCTGCGGTGATGGCGTTGACGTCGTCCTTGTTGTTGACGATCACCGTGCCGGGCTGGCTATTGCTGCCAATGCTCGAGGTGCTGGCGCTGTTGTTTCCGGCGAGCTCCCCCGCACCGACCGTAGCGACTCCGCCGCCCACCAGGCCTGCGGCAAGGATGCTGGCCACAAGGGTGCCGACGCCGAAGGAGGCCTTCCGGCGCGGGGCGTCCTTGGGATTGGGGGCCAGGCCCACGCTCCCGTTAGGCATGCCATGCCCCGGCCCGTCCATGGGCCGGCCGTTCTGGTTCTGCTGCTGGCCGTAATATCCGGGCTGGCCGTCCTGGCGCTGCTGCTGTCCGTACTGTGCGGACTGCCCGTAGAACGGCTGGCGCTGCGGGTATACCGGACGTGGCGCCCCCGGCAACTCTTGGGTGTGATGGTGACCTGACTGCGGCCGGTCAATCCGCTCCGTAGTGTTTTCGGGGGCATGATTCTGCGGAGCTGGGTTGTTTTGAGTGCTCCCGCCTGCGTTCCCATACTGAGTGTCCGCCGGGCGGTCTCCGGGTTGCTGCGGGCCCTGCTGCTGCCAAGCGCTCCGGCTGTCAGCGCGGTTGTCCTCCGGGACCGGTCCTGGGGTTTGATTCTCAGTCATGGGACTTCCTTTCATCCTCGTCTGCCATTAACTATGAACCGTCCCGCTGGAACAAGCTCGGATGTTTGCTGAGAGCTTCCTGAACGCTTGGAGGAAGGCCATCCTCCCCGCGAGGCGTTTTCGCTGGAGGCATATTCGGCCGCATGGACTGGCTGTGGGGTGCACCATAGAATCAAGATGAATTGCCACAGCGACCTGCGGCTTCACACCAAGCGTGGGGGCGCTGTTGGATTCGACGACTGATTCGTCCCGAATCGGTGTCAGGCGTGCTGAAGGGTTGCACATGCGGTCAAAGTTCAAACGTATCCTCGCCGTGATCGGCCTTGCCGGGCTGCTGGCGGTACCCGCCGGCGCCGCATGGGCTGAAGACCCGGTGACCATTCCTTCCGGGACCAACATCGTTGACAACGCCAACGTGCTGGGCAGCCGCAAGGGTGAGGTCCAGGATGCCATCCAGAAGCTGTTGAAGGACCACAAGTACAACCTGTACGTGGTCACGGTGAAGTCGTTCGACAACCCCTCTGACCCCACGGCCTGGAGCCAGGCTGTGGCAAAGGCAAAGGGCATGGGCAAGGCGGACGTCATCCTTGCCATTGCCACCGATCAGGGCAAGTACTATTTCTCCCCCAATTCGGCGAGCGCCATCTACTCCAAGCGTTCCAACATCACCCAGAATGCGGTGGTGGCCAACCTCGCCGGCGGCAAGCGCGACTTCGCCCAGGCCGCCATTGACACCGCCTCGGCCGTCGGAGATGCGGCCGGCGGGGGCAGCGGCAACGTCTCATCCGGTGACGGAGCCGGTGCCGGCCTGCTCGTGGGTGCAGGCGTCGTGGCCGTCGGAGGCGGCGCCTACCTGTACTACCGCAACCGCCGGAAGAAGGCTGCCGGCCAGGCGGCGTCCAGCGGAAGCTACGGTCCCCAGGGTGCCGAGCTGGACCCGCTGGCGTCGCTTAGCGTGGAGGAACTCCGCCGGAAGAGCGGTTCACTGTTGATCGAGGCGGATGACGCCATCAAGTCCAGTGAGCAGGAACTCGGCTTCGCCCAGGCACAGTACGGGGATTCTGCCGTCGGCAACTTCACCAAGGCCCTCGCGGAAGCGAAGGCCCACATGACGGAGTCCTTCAAACTGCAGCAGCAGCTTGATGACCACATCCCCGATACCGAGGAACAGCAACGCACGTGGCTGGGCGAGATCATCCGCCGCTCCGAGGCCGCCCTCGAATCCCTCCAGGAGCAGAAGGCGGACTTCGATTCGCTGCGTGAGCTGGAGAAGAACGCTCCGCAGGCCCTTGCGGCCGTCAACGCCGGCGCCCGCGAGGCGGACACCAAGATCGCCAGCGCAGAGCAGTCCCTGGCGGCCATGCGGTCCAAGTACGCGGACAGCGCGCTTGTGCAGGTTTCGGACAACATCGTGCAGGCCAAGGAACGCCTGGCCTTCGTGCAGAATGCCACCGAAACAGCCCAGCAGAAGCTCGGCGAGGGCGAGGGCAGCATGGCCGCAGTCGCCGTCCGGGCCGCAGAGGAAAGCCTGCACCAGACCAACGTCCTGCTGGACGCCATTTCCAAGGTCGCCGCCAACCTGGACGAGGCCCGCAACGGCCTCGAGACCGCGGTGGTGGACACTTCCCAGGACCTGGCCCAGGCGAAGGCCATGATCCAGTCCGGCGCCCACGCGGAGCTGGCGGGCCCTGTAGCCGCGGTGGAGGCCGCGCTGGCCCAGGTGAAGACCGAAATCCAGGGCGGAAAGATCGACCCCATCGCCACCCTTCAGCGGGTGGAGACCGCCCACCAGTCGCTGGACCAGGCCCTGACCGGCATCCGCGACCAGCAGGAGCAGGCAAGGCGCGCACAGGCATCCCTGCAGCAGACCATCATGTCGGCCCAGGCCCAGATCAGTGCCACGTCCGACTACATCACCGCCCGGCGCGGCGGTGTAGGGACCGAGGCACGTACCCGGCTCGCAGAGTCACAGCGGAACCTCGACTATGCGCTGTCCATCGCCCGCACCGATCCGGTCACCGCGCTCACCTACGCGCAGCAGGCGCATGCCCTTGCGGCACAGGCGGCGCAGCTGGCCCAGGCCGACGTCGACCATTTTGACGGTTACGCCAACCAGGGCTACGGCCGTGGCGGCATGTTCGGCGGCGGAGGCGGCGGCGGACTGGGCGGCGCCATCCTGGGCGGCATCCTGATCAACTCCATCCTCAACGGGGGCCATGGAGGCTGGGGCGGCGGCGGTGGCTGGGGCGGAGACGGCGGCGGCGGCTTCGGCGGCGACGGCGGCGGCTTCGGTGGCGGGGACTTTGGCGGCGGCGATTTCGGCGGCGGAGACTCCGGCAGTTTCTAAAAACTTCCGCCGGACACGCCGGACGATCCCGGCAGGCGGACAGACGCAGTACACCACTGTGCACCGGTTCCAGTGGTCAACACAGAGCAGGACGAAAGGCAAACACCATGGTTAAGCAGTCCATTTTCGGCCGGATCGCGCAGCTGGCAAAGGCGAACATCAACTCGTTGCTGGACAACGCCGAGGACCCGCAGAAGATGCTGGACCAGATGGTCCGCGATTACACCAACAACATCGCCGAAGCCGAGTCGGCCGTGGCACAGACCATCGGCAACCTCCGCATGCTGGAAGACGACTACAACGAAGACGTCAAGAACGCCCGCGACTGGGGGAACAAGGCGCTTGCCGCCTCCCGCAAGGCTGACGAGTTCCGCGCTGCCGGTGACGTAACGGACGCCGAAAAGTTCGACAACCTGGCAAAGGTGGCCCTGCAGCGCCAGATGGCTGCGGAGAATGAAGCCAAGGGTGCAGAGCCGAGCATCGCCTCACAGCGGGAGGTGGTGGACAAGCTGAAAACCGGCCTGGACCAGATGAAGAACAAGCTCAACCAGCTGACCAGCAAGCGAAACGAACTGGTAGCCAGGTCCAAGACGGCAGCGGCGCAGTCCCAGGTCCACGACGCGATCAAGAGCATTGACATCATGGACCCCACCAGCGAAGTGGGCCGCTTCGAGGAGAAGATCCGCCGCGAAGAGGCCAAGGTCCGCGGCCAGGAGGAACTGGCCGCATCCAGCCTGGACGCGCAGTTCAACCAGCTGGAGGATCTGGGCGAGCAGACCGAAATTGATGCCCGCCTGGCGGCCCTCAAGGCCGGAAACTCCAAGCCTGCCCTGGGTGCAGCGAGCCCCGCCTCGTCAGAATCAACGCTGGACGAGGCAGACTTCGACAAGCTGTAAACCTGGGCGTCACGCCTTCAGCGAATACACGGCGATGGCCGGGACCGCAGTCCCGGCCATCGCCGTGTCATCGGTGTGTAGCGTGGTGCCATGACTTCTTCCGAAGGAACGTCCCTGGTCTGGCTGCGTGACGATTTGCGCCTGGACGATAACCCGGCCCTCGCCGAGGCGGCGGGACGGGGCATGCCGCTCACGGTGGTCTACATCCTGGACGAGGAGTCCGACGGTGTACGCCCCCTTGGTGGGGCGGCCCGCTGGTGGCTGCACCACTCCCTGGCTGCACTGTCCGAGGACCTCGAAGGCAAGGGATCACGCCTGGTGCTTCGCCGGGGTCCGGCGGGAGAGGCCATCAGGAAGCTTGCCACCCAGACGAAAGCCACCCATGTCTTCTGGAACCGCCGTTACGCGCAGCCGGAGCAGACCATCGACGCCGACCTCAAGGACTGGGCCGGCGCCAATGGCATCCAGGCCGCCAGCTTCCAGGCAAACCTGCTGTTCGAGCCCTGGACCATCCGCACCGGCTCCGGTGGGCCCTACAAGGTCTACTCCCCCTTCTGGCGCGCCTGCCTCGCGTCACAGGAAATCCGCGACCCGCTCGAGGCACCGGATTCGCTGCCCGCTCCCGCCCCAGCCGGCCCCGGGCTGCCTGGCAGTGACACTCTGGCCAGCTGGAAGCTGCTGCCCACCTCTCCCGACTGGAGCGGGGGCCTGGCTGCCACCTGGCGGCCAGGCGAGAATGGCGCACAGCAGCGCCTGCAGGACTTCCTGGACGGGCCCATCGAGGAGTACGGAACCGGCAGGAACCTGCCCGGGACGGAAGGCACCAGCCGGCTGTCGCCGCACCTGCGTTTCGGGGAGGTCAGCCCCTTCCGCGTGTGGCGGGAAATCCGGCGCC
Organism: Pseudarthrobacter defluvii; assembly: GCF_030816725.1. Classification (NCBI taxonomy): domain Bacteria; kingdom Bacillati; phylum Actinomycetota; class Actinomycetes; order Micrococcales; family Micrococcaceae; genus Pseudarthrobacter; species Pseudarthrobacter defluvii. The sequence goes on along the minus strand of NZ_JAUSYG010000001.1, from coordinate 1,337,926 downwards.
GGCATCCGCGCCAAGTCCCTTCCGACGTCGGCACCTACCGGGCCGAGCTGGGGTGGCGGGAATTCAACTGGCATCTGCTGTACCACAACCCGGACCTGGCCACCCGCAACTTCCGGCCGGCGTTCGACAACTTCCAGTGGGCTTCCACCAGCCGGCAGGAGCTGGCTGCGTGGCAGCAGGGAACCACCGGGTACCCCTTGGTGGATGCCGGGATGCGGCAGCTGTGGCAGACAGGCTGGATGCACAACAGGGTGCGGATGGCGGCCGCGTCCTTCCTGGTCAAGAACCTCCTGACCGACTGGCGGGTCGGGGAGCGCTGGTTCTGGGACACGCTGGTGGATGCCGACGCCGCCAACAACCCCGCCAACTGGCAGTGGGTGGCCGGGTCCGGGGCGGACGCCTCGCCCTACTACCGGATCTTCAACCCCGTCACCCAAAGCAAAAAGTTCGACGCCGACGGCAGTTACCTGCGGACCTTCATTCCCGAGCTCCGGGGCCTCAAGGGCAAGGCCATCCACGAACCGTGGGCGGCTGATGCGGAGGGCTATCCCGAACCACTCGTCGATCTAGCCGGGTCGCGGGAACGGGCCCTCGATGCGTACCAGAAGATCAAGAGCACCTGACGGGGTCCTCGCGGAGGTACAGCCTTAGCGGCTGACCTTGCCCATGAGCGAGGCGATGGGCCGCAGGAAGATGGGGCGGGCCAGGAACCAGGCGGCCACCATCACGGCGACGGAGGCGAGGAATACCCAGAAACCGAACCAGCTGTCGCCGTCGCGGACACCGTACATGTGGTTCAGGTTCCGCAGGGCACCGGTGGTGAGGACCAGGAAGACGTGGACCACGATGAAGGCCACGAAGTAGATCATTACGGGGAAGTGGACGGCGCGGGCCCATTCGATCGGGAACGCCTTGTTGAGGCCCGCCGCCTTCTTTGGCCAGGCACCGGACATTCGCAGGCCTGTGATGAACGCCAGCGGCGCCGCGATGAAGACAGTCACGAAGTACGCAAGGAGCTGCAGCGCGTTGTAGTTGATCCACCCGTCCTCCGTAGGCCAGTCCAGCGACGCATACTGCAGGGCGGCTGAGACGGCGTTCGGGAAGATGTCCCAGCTGGTGGGGACGATGCGCATCCACTGCCCGGTAGCGAACAGCAGGACGGCGAAGATGACGCCGTTCAGGATCCAGAGGGCATCCAGTGTCAGGTGGAACCAGAGCTCAAGGCTGATCTTGGTGGGCGCGTTCCTGGTGCGGATCAATCCTTTGTTGTTCCTGGTCCAGTGCCCGCTGGGCCGCGTGGTGGTCCGCACCTGCCACCCGGTGCGGATGATGAGGAGCAGGAAGAAAGCGTTGAGGAAGTGCTGCCACGCCAGCCATGCGGGGAATCCCACCGGGGCGTTGTCCGGCAGCTCCGACTGGCCCGGATAAGCGGCAACGAAGGAGGCCACCGCTGGAAGCCCCATGAGCAGCTTGGCGATCAGCACCACCAGGACCATGGCCACGAGGACGGCGGGAACCATCCAGTAAAGCCGGGACCGCTTACCCGTCGCGGCGCCGGGCTTCTTCGTGGGTGTGGCCATCGAACTACATACCTCTCAGGAATGACTGGGGTCTGCCCGCAGATGGCGGGACCCTTCGAAAGAGAATACTAGGAACCAAGCGCATCCAAGGAAAAGGAAAACCCCGACCGGCGTAACTGCCGGACGGGGCCTTCATAAGTTGCGGGGACAGGATTTGAACCTGTGACCTCTGGGTTATGAGCCCAGCGAGCTACCGAACTGCTCCACCCCGCGTCGCTTGATTAACACTACCCTACTTTTGCCGCCGCCCGGACCAGTCGCGCTGGCGTCACTTTCCGAACGTCCGACGGCGGTGCTGCCGCTGGCAACGGGGAAAGCAAAAGGCCCGGACACTGTTTCCAGTGTCCGGGCCTTTCCTCAGTTGCGGGGACAGGATTTGAACCTGTGACCTCTGGGTTATGAGCCCAGCGAGCTACCGAACTGCTCCACCCCGCGTCGCAAGAACTACTTTACCGGGAGGTGAACCGCAGGCCAAATCGGAACGGGGTGACGTCCGTTACGCCAGCCCGGCACCCGCTCCCCCAAAGGGCTCGGATGCCGGGCCGCCGCCGTCGTACTACTGCCCGGCTGAGGCGGACGGCGAAGCTGTGGCCGAAGGTGAGCCGGAAGCCGCAGGGGCCGGGTTGGCCTCCGGAGCCGTCACCGGAATCTTGGCCTCGGCGTCCATGGCCTTCTTCAGCGCTGCAGAAACCTTCTTCTGCGCGTCACCGTAGGCAGCGAAGTCGCCGGCCGCCAGCGCGGCCTGGCCCGCCTGGATGGCCGAGTTGGCCTCGTCCAGGGCCGCCTTTAGCTGGGCCTTGGCGTCCGCTTCCGCAGGCGTGGCGGGTGCTGCCGGGCCAGCGGGGGTCTGGCCGTTGTTGGCGGAGTCACCCGCTGCTGCACCCGAGTCCCCACCGAAGAGCTGCTTGAGCGCCGCGTCCAGCGTCGGGGCGAAACCCACCTTGTCACCGAACGCCACCAGGACGCGCTGCAGGGTGGGGTACGACGTCTCACCTGTCGACTTCAGGTAGACCGGCTGGACGTAGAGGATGCCGCCGCCCACGGGCAGGGTGAGCAGGTTGCCGTTCAGGACGTCCGAGGCACCCTGCCGAAGCAGGTTAAGCGCCTGCGACACGGTGGGATCGGAGTTGAACTTGTTCTGCGCCTGCCCCGGGCCGGGAACCTGCGTCTCTGGCGGGATCTGCAGGAGCCGCAGCTTGCCATAGCCGTCGGCCTTCACGCCGGCCTGGTTGCCTGCATCGGAATCCGCCGCGAGGAAGCCGTACAGCACGTTACGTGCGTTTCCATTGACAATCTGCGGGATGAAGGACGACGTCAGCTGGAAGGCCGGCTTCTCCTGGTCCGGCATCTGCAGCGACATGTAGAACGGGGGCTGCTTCACGTCGGTATCCACGGTGGGATCGGCAGGCACGCTCCACGCGTCGTTGTTCTTGTAGAAACTGATGGGATCGGTCACGTGGTACTGCCCCAGCAGCTCCCGCTGGACCTTGAACAGGTCCTCCGGGTAGCGGACGTGGCTCATGACCGCCCCTGACATCTCCGAGTACGGCTTCACGGAGGACGGGAAGACCTTCTGCCAGGCCTTGAGGACGGGATCGGTATCGTCCCAGGCGTAGAGGGTCACCGAGCCGTCATAGGCGTCCACAGTGGCTTTTACGGAGTTGCGGATGTAGTTCACGGTGCTGTTGGGCAGGGCCACCGCACGGCCGGAACTCGTCTGGGAATCGGCGGTGGCATCCGACAGCGACTTCTGCTGCGAGTACGGGTAATACTGGCTTGTGGTGTAGCCGTCCACGATCCACTTGACCCGGCCGTCCACGACCGCCGGGTAGGCGCCGCCGTCCACCGTCAGGTAGGGGGCCACCTTCTGGACACGTTCGCGGGGGTTGCGGTCGTACAGGATCTGCGACGCCGGGTTCACGCCGTCCGAGAGCAGCAGGTCGGAGGACTGGAACTTGATGGCGTAGAGGATCTTGTTGAAGAAGGAGCCAACGTTCGGCCCGCCATTGCCCTTGAACGTGTACTGGGTTTCGCCCTCCCCTTCCTTGCCGGAGGGCCGGTCCTGCTCGCGGGGCGTGGCGCCGTCGGGGGCGCCCACGATCGAGTATTCGGGCGAGGTCTCACCGAAGTAGATCCGCGGTTCATAGGTGGTGTCGTTGCCCAACACGCCAGTGGACGGGATGCCGGACTGCAGGAATTCGGGCTTGCCGTCCACGGTGAACTTGTTGCCCTTGGCCGCCACGACACCATAGCCGTGCGTGTAGACGACGTGCTGGTTCAACCAGCCCTGCTGGTTGGTTGCGACGTTGGTGGGGTTCAGTTCCCGCACGGCAATTACGGTGTCCTGAACCTTGCCGTCCACCTCGTAGCGGTCCACGTTGAGGGCCTTGGGGAACTGATAGTACGGGCGGTACTGTTCCAGCTGCGCAAAGGCGTCAGAAATCAGGTTCGGGTCCAGGAGCCGGATGTTGGCGGTGGTCTGGGCATCCGGGGCGAGCGCGCCGGTGTTTGCCGTGTTGGTTGCGTCGTACCGGGTTTCCTGGACGCTGTCCAGGCCATACGCCCTGCGGGTGTTATCAATGTTGCGCTGAATGTACTCCCGCTCCAGTGTTTGCTCCGAGGGGCGGACCTGGAACTGCTGGATGACCCACGGATAAACGCCGCCGGCCAGGATGGAGGTGATGATCAGCATGGCGGTGCCGATCACCGGCAGCCGCCAGCGGCCGATCACGGCGGCCACGATGAAGAGGATGGCCACCAGGACGGCGGCAACGGCAAGGATGGCCTTGGTGGGGATGACGGCGTTGACGTCGGTGTAGAGGGCGCCGGCCCAGCGGCCGCCGTTGCCCTGCACCGAAGAGTAGCGGTCAAGCCAGAAATTCACGCCCAGGAGCACCAGGAAGGCTGCACCCGTGACCGCGATGTGGATTTGCGCCGCGCGGCTGGTGAACACGCCGCGCTCCATCAGCCGGATGCTGCCGTAGAGGTAGTGGGTGAGGATGCCGGCGATGCCTGCAATCACCACGACGCTGATCAGGAACCCGGTGACAAAACCGAGGAACGGCAGGGTCATCAGGTAGAAGCTGATGTCCATGTTGAACTGCGGATCGGCCTGGCCGAAGCCAACCTGGTTGAAGAACAGCAGGACCTTCTGCCACTGGCTCGCCGCCGCGCTGCCCGCGAACAGGCCAAAGAGGACCGGCAGGCCGACCATGACAATCCGACGCACAGGCTCCAGCTGGGCCTGGTACCGGTTGAGGTTGTCCCGGATCTCGGAGTCAGGCGCGTAGACCGGCCTGGCGTTGTAGGCGATGCGGATTGAGAAGAAAACGGCCGCGAACATGATGGCGAAGCCCGCGGCGAATGTCGCGAGCTTCGCGAGGTTCTCGGTGACGAAAACCTCGACGAAGCCCAGCTGCCGGTACCAGAGGACGTCGGTCCAGACGTTGGCGAAGAAGATGAAACCCACCACCACAAGGGCGACGACGATCAAGGTGGGCGTCAGGGCGCCCCGTCGTGAAGGGGGCCTGCCTGTGGACATGGTGCTGGCGGGACGGGACAAACTGGGTACCTCATAGCTGGTCGTCGAAATTCGAAGCGTGCGAGCGACGTACGGTACCGGTCAAACGGCTGGTTTCGTCCGTCATCATTGCCACGAGTGGCGGTAGAGCTTAGTTCCTGTCGAGTCTAGTTGGGCGCAGTCTATCTGCTGGCCCAGTGGCTATTTGCCGGTGCATGCCGGCAGGGCGGAGGCATCCTGCCCGGTTCCTGCCAGTTCCACCGCGTGCCGGGCCTGGGCAAGGTTCTCCACCCGCACCACCTGGAGGCCGTCGGGAACGTGGCCGGCAACCTCCTCGCAGTTGCCGGCGGGGGCCAGGAAGAGGGTGGCCCCGGCCGAGCGCGCACCCCGCATCTTCTGGGCAATGCCTCCGATAGGGCCTACCGCTCCGTCCGGGGAGATGGTGCCGGTGCCCGCGATGTGTTTGCCGCCTGTGAGGTCGCCCGGCGTGACGGTGTCGATGATGCCCAGCGAGAACATGAGCCCGGCACTGGGCCCACCCACCTTGTCCAGGGAAATCTGGACCTGGAAGGGGAAGGTGAAGAGGTATTTCAGCATGACACCCAGGATGAAGCGGCCCTGGCCGTTGTCCTTGGGGGTGATTTGGACAGTGACGGGCTGGCCTGCACGCTCCACCGTCACCGTGGCCGGCGCGCCTTTGCCTGCGGCCAGTTCATCCTGGACGACGGACAGCGCGGTGATGTCCTTGCCGTTGATGGTCTTGAGGATGTCCCCCTGCTGGATCTTGCCCGCGGACGCCGAATCCTTGGACAGGTCCGCGGCCTGGAGCTGCTGGCCGAACGGGATCTTCAGTTCGTTGAGCGCGGAGGCCACGGCGTTCTCCTGGGACGTGGCCATCGCCACCGCGCTCTGCTCCTGGGCCTCTTCCTTGGTGGTGCCCGTGGGATAGATCAGTTCAACCGGGTAGACGGACTTGGAACCGTCCAGCCAGGCGGAGAAGGCAGTCAGGATGCTGACGGAGCCCGTGGGGCCGCCGTCGACGTACACCGTGGTCAGGTCCAGGCTCCCGGCAGCGGGATATGTCTCATGGCCGCTGACATTGATCACCGGATGGCCCTGGCTCTCCCCCAGCGTGTTGTAGGTGGGTCCGGGCGACTCGATGACGTAGGGCACGGGAAGTGTGCCTACGGCGATCCCCAGCCCCAACGCCGCCAGCCCGGCAACCATCATGGTGGAAAGCCGCCGGACGGGACGTCCGCCGTCGGCCGCTCCGTTGCCTTCGCCCGCGCCCGCAACACCGGTGCTGCCCGTGCGTTCCCGCGGGCCGCCGGCTCCAAAGGGGCCGGGAGTGGAGAAGGGGGAAACATCGGGAACGTGGTCCTCGGAGGGATGGCCGCCACGGGTTGTAGTCACCCCACCAACAGTACGCGGTGAGGGGGGCCGGGGACGCTTTGCCTAGAGCGAACGACGGCGGCAGGCGGCAGACAGCCGACCCCCGCCGGGGTACCGTGAAGGTTGATCAACAGTCACACCATCGATCGGCGGGACCATGACCTCCAACCCACTCAATCCGTCCAACGGCGACGACAATCCAAAAGATCCGTTGACCGAAATGCTGCAGAACCTGATGGGCGGCAAGGGGATGGAGAACTTCGACCCCGCCGAACTCGCCAAGGCTGCCGGCCTGCCGGATGACCCCAACCTGCTGGCACAAATGTTCTCCCAGGTGCAGGCCATGATGAGCTCCCCGTCCGAGGGCCCCGTCAACTGGACACTGGCCCACGACAATGCCCGCAGGGTGGCCGCAAGCAGTTCCGACCCGTCGGTCACCGCACAGCAGTCGCGGGACGTGGACGAGGCCCTCCGCCTCGCGGAGCTGTGGCTGGACCCTGTCACCGACCTGCCCTCCACAGGGCTGATCGGCAAGGCCTGGTCCCGCGCAGAATGGGTGGAGGCCACCCTGGGGACGTGGAAGCGGCTGACCGAGCCCGTCGCCAACAGCATCGCCAACGCCCTGTCCTCCGCCATGACGGAGCAGATGCCCGAGGAAATGAAGGCCATGATGGGCGGGGCCTCCTCCATGCTGCAGAACATGGGCGGCGCCATCTTCGGCATGCAGCTGGGGCAGGCCATCGGCGCCCTGTCCCAGGACGTGGTCAGCTCCACCGACATCGGCGTACCGCTCGCCGACCTTGAAATGGCGCTGCTGCCAACGAATGTTGCCGCGTTCGGCCAGGGCCTGTCCCTGCCTGAGAACGACATCAGGCTGTTCCTCGCCGTCCGGGAAGCCGCTCACGCGAGGCTCTTCGTGCAGGTCCCCTGGCTCCGCGGACACCTGCTGGGCGCCATCGAGGCTTACGCCCGCGGCATCCACATCGACACCTCACGCATCGAGGAGCTTGCCCGCGACCTCGACCCCAGCAACCCCGAGGGCATCCAGGAGGCCCTGTCCCAGGGCGTCTTCATGCCGCAGCGGACCCCCGCGCAGGAGCAGGCCCTGGAGAAGCTTGAGACAGCGCTGGCCCTGGTGGAGGGCTGGGTGGACGAACTCACCGCTGCTGCCACCGAAAAGGTCCTTCCGTCAGCCGGCGCGCTGCGCGAAACGGTGCGGCGCCGGCGCGCAACGGGCGGTCCCGCCGAGCACGCTTTCGCTTCCCTGGTGGGACTCGAGCTGCGTCCGCGCCGGCTCCGCGATGCCGCCACCCTGTGGGCCACCCTGAAGGAGGAACGCGGCATTGAGGGCCGCGACGCGATCTGGCACCACCCCGACCTGCTGCCCACCGCCGAGGACCTGGATGACCCGAAGGGCTTCAGCTCCCGCCGCAAGCTCGCCGAAGCCAGCGACAGCGAGGTGGATGATGCCCTGCAGAAGCTGCTGAGCGGCGGGTTTGACGACACCTCCGAAGAGGGCGGATCCGCGGGTGGCGGAGCTGACGGGGGCAAGGACGACGACGGCGGAACTGACCAGCCGAAGGGCTGACACTTAGACATCCCGGCCTAAAACCCCGGTGGGCCAGGACCTCCTGGCCCACCGGGGTTTTTGGCGTCGCGACCGGTGCTCCGGACAATGAATTAGTCGGCGTCAGCGCTGCTGGCCGTGCCGTCCCTGTCCAGGCCCCGGGACGTGGCAAACGAGACGCCCTCGAGGAATGCCTTGGCCCGCTGGGTGTCCGGGTATGCCTCCAGCAGCTTCCAGAACGCCGCGTTGTGCGAGGCCACCAGGAGGTGGGCCAGTTCGTGGAGCAGCACGTAGTCGATGACCCATTGCGGCATGGGCCGGAGTTTGTCCGACAGCCTGATGGTTCCGTCGGCCGGAGTGGCGGAACCCCACCGGGAGTTCTGGTTGCCTACCCACCGGACCGCGGCAGGCCTTGACCGGCCGCCAAGATATTGTGCGGACAGCTGCGCTGCATGGGCTGCAAGGGCTTCGTCTGTGGCAGGACGCCGCCGGCCGGATGCCGCGGGCCGCTCCCCCTGCTTGTGCAGTTTGGCAAGCATGCGGTGGACCCACTCCCGCTCCTGTGCGGCAGTGAAACGGGCCGGAATGGCAACCACCGCCGTCCCGTCCTCCCAGAAGGCCGCTACCGTCCTGGTGCGCCGGGTGGACCGCCGAACTTCCACCGGGGAGCCGTCCGGCGTTGTCAACCCCGCCGGCTCTGCGGCTGCCTGCCGGGAAGCGCTGTTGGGGCTGCGCCTCACAGGACAGAGCTCTCCGCCAGGACCCGGAGAACGTCTTCCCCGTATCTTTCCAGCTTGGAGGGACCGACGCCGGCAAGCCCCGACAGTTCCTCCAGCGACGAGGGCCGGGCCTCGGCGATGGCTGTGAGCGTGGCATCGGTGAAGACCACGAAGGCCGGAACGTCCGCGGACTGCGCCACCTCGCGGCGCCAGCTGCGAAGGGCGTCAAACGTCTGTTCCTCGTATGTGGGCGGGCACGCGTTGCAGCGGCCCACCTTCCGTTCGGCACCGGTGGCGAGCATGCTGCCGCAGACCCGGCAGACGGCGGGCGCGGCAGCCTTGCGGCGGGGTACGGTTCCCTTCCCGCGGGTGCTTGAGCTTGCCACCGAGTCGGGCCGCAGGCCGTCGAGGAACCGGGACGGCTTGCGGTTGGCCCGGCCCCCGGGAGTCCTTGCCGTGCTCCACGAGAGGGAAAGGTGCTCGCGCGCGCGGGTAATGCCGACATACAGCAGCCGGCGTTCCTCATCCACCGATTCAGGGGAATCGGCGAAAGAAATGGGCATCAATCCTTCGCTGAGGCCTACCAGGAAGACGGCGTCCCATTCGAGGCCCTTCGCGGCGTGCAGGGATGCGAGCGTGACGCCCTGCACTGTTGGTGCGTGCTGGGCGAGGGAACGTTCCTGAAGTTCGGTGACGAAGTCGCCCAGTCCGAACTGCGGTCCGCGGTTCTGCGCGAGCTCGTCAGCCAGCGCTACCAGGGCTGCCAGGGACTCCCAGCGTTCGCGCAAGGCACCGCCGCTGTGCGGCGCGGAATCGGTGTAGCCGAGGGAGGAAACGATGTCGCGGACCAGCTGCCCCAGAGGCTCGGGGGTTTCCGTTTCGGATACAGCCCTAGTGGCTGCACGCAGCTGAAGGATGGCATCCCGGACCTCCTTCCGGGCGAAGAAGCGTTCGCCGCCCCGGAGCTGGTAGCCGATGCCCGCCGCTGCCAGCGCCTGCTCGTAGGCCTCGGACTGGCCGTTGGTGCGGAAAAGGACGGCGACCTCGCTGGCTGGAGTGCCGGCGTCGAGCAGTGCCTTGATCTTCTGTGCCACCGTGGCGGCTTCGGCTTCGTCATCCGTACACTCGGTGAACTGCGGCGCGGGCCCGGCGGGTCGTTGCGCCACGAGCTGCAGCGGCGCTGCCCAGGCGGCGTCGGCGGTGGGCCCGCCGCTGGGGCGCCCCGCCAACAGGTCATTGGCCAGCTTCACCACCTGCGGCGTGGAGCGGTAGTCCCTGATGAGCTTGACCACATTGGCCTGCGGGTAACGGGTCTTGAAGTCCAGAAGGTGCCGGGGTGAAGCGCCGGTGAAGGAGTAGATGGTCTGGCTGGCGTCACCCACCACACAGAGTTCGTCCCGGCCGCCGAGCCAGAGCTCCAGGAGCCGCTGCTGCAGCGGTGACACGTCCTGGTATTCGTCCACCACGAAGTGCCGGTACTGTTCACGAACGGTGGCGGCTACCCTCTCGTCCTCCTGCAGGATGCCCACCGTGATCAGCAGCACGTCTTCGAAGTCGATCACGTTGCGGTCGGTCTTGACGTCCTCGTAGGACTGGAAGACCCGGGCCACGGCAGTAAGGTCGAACCCGCCTGGCGCGCCCCTTCCCTGGGCGTTTTCAAGGTAGTTGGCAGGGGTCAGCATGGACACCTTGGCCCACTCGATTTCCGACGCGAGGTCACGAATGGACGCCCGGTCAGTGCTGAGCCTCAGCCGGCGGGCTGCCTCTGCAAGCATCTGGGCCTTGTGGTCCAGCAGGTTGGGCAACGTGCCCCCCACAGCCTGCGGCCAAAAGAACTGCAACTGCCGCAGGGCTGCGGCGTGGAAGGTCCGGGCCTGGACATTTCCCGCGCCAAGGTCCCGCAGTCGGCTGCGCATCTCCGCCGCGGCCCGGGCGGTGAAGGTTACCGCGAGCAGGCGCTGCGGCGTATAGACCCCTGAGTGCACGCCGTAGGCAATTCGGTGCGTGATGGCACGGGTCTTCCCGGTTCCCGCGCCCGCCAGCACGCAGAGCGGGCCGTTCAGGGTGCTGGCCACCTCACGCTGTTCGTCGTCCAGCCCTCCAAGGATCCGGTCTTCGAGGGAGCCAGGTCCGTCAAAATTCTCTGTAGTCACTTCTGCTGCTTTGTTTCTCGACTACCGCGTGCTGGTGTCTGGTGGATGGAATAACTTATGCGCCGGCCAGGTCCTGGATCCGGCCGCCGTACCAGTGCTCAATCAACGAGCGGGCGATGGAGAGCCTGCTGGAGATCGTGATCTCCCCGCTGAGCACCGCGTCCTGGAGCTCCTCACGGCTGAACCAGCGCGCCCTGGTAACCTCCACGCCGTCGGGCGTTGCCTGGGCGTCCTCGGTGACGGCGGTAAAACCAAGCATAAGGGAGGCCGGGAACGGCCACGACTGGGAGCCAAGGTACTGGCAGGCGGTGACCCGCACCCCAACCTCTTCCTGGATCTCGCGGACCACGGCCTCTTCCAGAGACTCCCCCGGCTCGACGAATCCGGCCAGGGTGGAGTAGTTCCGGGCATCCACGGGACCGCCGCCGCCGAGGAGCAGCCGGCCGTCCGGGCCGACCACCGTGACAATGATGGCCGGGTCAGTCCGGGGAAAGTGTTCCGACCTGTCCGCGGGGCACCGTCGAACCCAGCCGCCGGACTCCACCTCGGTAGGCGTACCGCAGCGGGGACAGTGGGTGTGGGCCGCATGCCAGTTGGCGATGGCGCTGGACTCCACGAACAACGCGGTGGAGGTGGCGGTCAATTCTGCCGCGACCTCCCGGAACCCCGCCCAGACCGCGTCACCGGGTATACCGGCGGTGCCGGGCTCGGGTGCTTCAGGCAGCACAAACAGCAGTAACTCGGTGCCGGATGGAAGATCGGCCGCCGGAAGTGCCGATCCCAGGTAGACCACGAGCTCGGGCGGGGAGCCTGCTTCATTGAGTTCCGCAAGGAGTTCCCTGGCGCCGGTCAGCGCCAGGCTGCTGCCCTGCACAAGCCCCTGACGTCCGGACAGTACAGCGGCCACGGCGTGGGGACCGGCCAGCAGCTCCTCGACCATGCCGGGCCTGCCTCGCACGGCGGATCCGCGGTCCACCAGGGCCGGCCTCACCGGGAGGAGGGTATCCACCAAATGATTCGCCGGCAATGGTGCAGGCGCAGCCGGGTGGACGGGTGTTACGGACTCCGCATGGCTCATGGTTCCACCGTACTGACTGCCACCCACATTTCACATTTCCCGGACAGCTGCTGTGGGTAAGTACCCCCTAATTTGCAGGTATCTCGAGACTCGCCGCGGCCGGACCGCCCTGTGGGACGGCGGGCAATCTACCGTGGAACGGTGAGAAGAAAACCGATTGAACTGGCGGCGATTGCAACCGCGGCAGTCCCCGGACTGACCCCGACGGCCGTTAGCTCTGCGCCGGACGACCCCGCGGACTTCGACTCAGCCCTGCTCCTTGACTCCGAAGGGAAACGCTGGCGGGTCCGGTCGCCTCGGCACGCGGAAGCCAGCGCCCGGCTGGAAACGGAGTTCCTGGTGCTGCGGGCCTTCGCGCCGGCGGTTCGGGCGGAACTACCTTTCCTCATGCCGACCGTGGCCGGCAGCGTCCGGCTGGGCACCTTGACCACTTTCGTCTACTCACACCTGTCCGGAAGTACGCGCAGTGTTGAGGAGTTGACGTCGGGTCCCGCCAGCCTGGCCCGCGAAATCGGTTCCGCCCTGGCCGCGATCCATGACCTGCCGCGATCGCTGGTCAGCAACGCCGACCTTCCCAGTTACACCCCCAACGAGTTCCGCCAACGGAGGCTGAACGAACTGGACCAGGCTGCGACCACCGGACAGATTCCTGCCTCCCTGCTGCGCCGGTGGGAACACGCCATGGAGGACGTGTCCCTGTGGCGGTTCAACCCCAGCGTTGTCCACGGCGACCTGCACGAGGACAACCTGCTGGTGGAGTCGGGGCGGGTCACCGCGGTCACCGGCTGGACGGACCTGCGCATCGGCGACCCTGCGGACGACTTCGCCTGGCTGGTGGCGTCCAATGAACAGGACTTCATTGACAGCGTGCTGGCGGCCTATACGTCAAGCCGCCGCGACGTTCCGGACCAGCACCTGCTGCGCCGGGCCGCGCTGTCAGCTGAGTTCGCCCTGGCGCAGTACCTGGTCAAGGGCCTGGCTGCGGGTGACCGGGACATGGTCAGTGAAGCCGAGGGAATGCTGGAAAGCCTGGCCAGCGACATTGCGGAATACGGCGGGCAGCCGATCAGCGTTGAGCCGCTTCCTGGCAAAAACGAGCCCGACACCTCCGGGACGGCAGCACCTGCACCGGCGGAAGCTTCCGGGGGCGCCCACGGAACAGGGAGAGGAAGTTCCGCCGTGACTCCCGCCGTCACGGTGATACCCGTCCCCGTGGACTCTGCTCCTGCCGAACCCGGTCCTGTGCAGTCTGCCCCCGCTACCGCTGCCGTGCAGGCACCACCGGGCGTGCACTCCAGTCCGGCCGTGCACGTGGCCCCCATTCCGGCGGAGCCGGCCGCAGCCGCAAGCAAAGCGCAGGAAAAGCCGGAGCGGGAAGAAAACGGTCCGGACGATACATCAACGGCCGCCATCTCGATCATCAACGTAAAACAGGGCTGACCTTTGCGGGACGCTTCCCCGGCGCCGCGCCGGTGACTGTGCCGGCGCAGGTTCGAAATGGCCTTACGGGCGGCTGAGAGCAGCAGCAACGATACCTTCCAGCTCGGCTCCGGTGGCGAGGTCGTGCGGCCGCACCACGGCGTTGTCGGCAACGTAAAAGAACGCGGCCCGCACGTCCTCAAGCGGCACCTCCTTGAGGCGCGCCCACGCCAGCCGATACACCGCGAGCTGAATCGACCGGGTCTTCAGCTGGGCCCCGGAAGGGCGCCGGCCGGTCTTCCAGTCCACCAGGTCCCAGCGGCCATCGGCATCCTGGAAGACGGCATCCACGCGACCGCGGACCACCACCTCCCCCACCCTGGTTTCCACGGGAACCTCAACGAATGCGGGCGACCTGTCAGCCCAAGGGGAGGCCTTGAAGGTGGCCACCATCTCATCCAGGTCGTAGGCAGCATCGATGTGGTCGTCCGAACCCGGCGCCTCATCAAGGTCCAGCATGCCGGCCCTTCCGAAGTACTCCTCCACCCACGCATGGAAAGCGGTGCCCTTCCGCGCGGACATGCCGGGTTCGCGCGGCACCGGGCGGCGCAGCTGTCCCAAGACAGCCTCGGGATCGTCCCCGAGGTCAACCAGGGTGGACGCCGATATATGGCTGGGCAGGTGCACGTCCTGGCCCCCCGACCTTCTTGCCCTGCGCTCCAGCAGCAACGCAGCTTCGCGGGCCCAGCCTGCCGCCGCTCCCGTAAGTCCCGGGCGGGGCCCAGCCAGTTCACTGCTCCCCTGCCCCGATCTGCCGTTATGCCCCGACACCCCTCCGGGAACCAGGTGACCGGTGTCTTCCGCCAGGATGCCGAGTACGCGGCGGGCGGCTGCTTCCATAGCTGTCCGGCGTCCGCCGGCCAGGCGCAGGCGCTCACCGCTCCGTGGGTCCACCGGACCTTCCAGCGGATCGTACGGCCAGCTTGCTTCTTCGGTTTGGAGCGTCAACGGGCTCTGGTCGGGCAGGGCAGCCTCTTCCAGCGACAGCGGGTGGACCGCCGCATTCGGGCGGGACGCACCGTCGGCGGGGTGCGTCAGGGTCTCGAGTTCTGCAAGGAACGGTGACATCTCCGCCCGCCCGGCCCGGGAACCAACCCAGGCGGCACTGGACACCCACAGGACATGCTTTGCCCTGGTGTAAGCGACATAGGCCAGCCGCCGTTCCTCCGACTCGCCGTGCGCCTGGACGCCGGCCTTGTAGTCCTTCTCGGCATCGAGCCAGCCTTTCTGGTCCGGCTGGTCAAGGTCCCATTGCGGGAGGTCCGCCCGGTCCCCGCGCAAGGGCCAGGGCAGCGCGGCAGCGCCGCTGCTCCAGCGGGAATCCCTGTCGCTGGGGAAAGCGCCCGCGTTCATGCCGGGGACAAACACAACATCCCACTCGAGGCCCTTGGATGCGTGAACGGTCAGCAACTGCACCGCTTCCCGGTTAACGTCGCTTGCGGGCGCTTCCAACCCGTTCTCTTCCGCCGACGCGGCCTCCAGCCAGGACAGGAACGCAAGGATGTCCACCCGCTGGGAGGTGCGGAGGAACCCGGCGGCAGCGTCCTGGAAGGCGTCGAGGTTGCGGCGGGCCTGGTGGATGCCGATCCCCGGCCGCGCGGCCACCTCGATGTCCAGCAGCATGGCCCTCTCCACCTCGCCCAGGAGAGTGGTGAGGTCGTCACCCAGGTAGGCCCGCAGTTGGCGCAGCTCGACGGACAAGCGCGCCAGCCGGTTTCGGGCCGGAGTGCTGAGGCTCCGGCCGTTCGGCGAGGTCCACCCGTCCCGCGGCAGGAAGTCCAAAGCCTCCACCAGGCTGGCACCATCGGTCAGGTCACCCTCCAGGATTGGAGCGTCCGCTTCGTCGCTGTCGCTGTCAACGCTGGCGCCGTCGAGCCCCTGCGCCGCCTTCCCCCGGCTCCTGGCTAACTGGCTGGACCAGTCGCGCAACGCCATGAGGTCGGCGGGACCGATCCGCCACCGTGCCCCGGCAAGCAGCCGCATCAGGGCGTCGGAGCGGCCGGGATCGGCAAGGACCCGCAGCGTAGCCACAAGATCGACGATCTCCGGGGTGTCCAGGAGCCCTCCGAGGCCCACAATTTCGTAAGGGATTCCCCGGGCTTCGAACTGCCGCCGGACTGTCTCCATCTGGGCCCGCCTGCGGCAGAGCACGGCGAGGGCCGGAGGCACGGCAGTGCCGTCGGGCTTCAGCTCAAAATCGGTCACCCGGTATTTCAGGACGTCCTCGGCCAAGGCGGCCGCTTCCTCCACGTCGCTGGCAAAACGGCCCAGTACGACAGTGCCGTCCACGGCAAAAGGACTCGGCTGCAAGGGAGGAACCTCAGCCGCGGCTGCCTTGTGCCCCGCAGCTGCATTGTTCGCAGCCGCCCTTCCAAGGGACTGGGACATGACATTGGCGGCGGAGAGAATTGACCGGCCGTTCCGCCACGCCGTTGTCAGGTAGGAGGTCGGGGCCGGTGCCCAGCCGAATCCATCTTCAGCTGTACCGGTGTGGACGGGAAACTCCCGGACGAAATGGAACAGCTGCCCTGCCGACGCGCCGCGGAACCCATAGATCGACTGGTTGGGGTCGCCGACCGCTGTCACTGCGTGGCCGCCGCCGAAGAGGCGCGAGAAGAGGACCAGCTGAGCGTAGGAAGTGTCCTGGAACTCGTCCAGCAGAACCACCTTGTACCGCCGTCGTTCCATTTGGGCTGCCAGCGGGACATCCTGGGACACCTTGGCGGCGAGCGCCACCAGGTCGCCGAAATCGAGCGCGCCGCGGGCACGTTTGGCTGCGGCGTAACGGCCCACCATGTCAGCAACGCTGGCGCGGGTCCGGAGCATGCCGGCGAGGTCTGCGGCCGCTTTTGGCGGGTTCTTCTTCTTGTCGGCCAGGTAAGGCAGGGACTCAAACTCCGCGAGGCGCGCCATGAGCCAGGCTTCGACGTCCTCGGGTTCCTGGAGGTGCTCGGCGCACTCTCCCGCCAACTGGATGACGGCTTTGACAAGGGTGGACTTGGCGGCCCTGAAGTGGGCGTATTCGCCGTCGTAGGCCTCGACCACTTCGCTTGCCAACTGCCAAGCCTGCGCGCCGCCCAAGAGAACCACGTCCCGCTCCACGCCGAGCCTCAGCCCATAGTCCGAGACAATGCCGCTTGCGAAGGAATGGTAGGTGGACACCTTGGGCTCCAAGGCGTCGCTGCTGAGCAGGCCCTCCGGAATGATCCCCTTCCCTGGGGCCGTGGCCGCGAGTCGCTGCAGGGCCAGGAGCTTTGACCTGATCCGGGTGGCCAGCTCACCAGCTGCCTTGCGGGTGAAGGTTACGCCCAGGACCTCCTCGGGGGTGACCCAGCCGTTGGCCACGAGCCACACCACCCGGTCCGCCATGGTGGCGGTCTTTCCCGATCCGGCTCCCGCGATCACCAGGCGGGGTGCCAGGGGGGAGGAGATAATGGCGGATTGCTCGGGTGTGGGGGTGTTCTTTTCACCGAGCAGCACGGACAGCTCTTCGGGACTGAAGCGTACCGACTGGGCCACCTGCGCCGCAGGCGGCGAGGACAGGGCGTCGCTCATTCTGTCACCTGCCTTCCACGCACACACAGGGGGCATACCTCGGGAAGCCGGCAACCGTGGCCGCCATGGCTGCCCTTTGAGGGGTCGTGTCGCGCCATGAATTCGCTGCCACCCATCACGGCGGCGGCGTCCTTGACCATGTCCAATGCCCAGTTCTCCTGCGGGTCGAGTGGTTCCTGCTGCTGGATGGCGGGACTCTTGGCTGTGGTGCCGAGCTGCGCCAGCACCGCTCCACCGGGCTGCCCGTTTTGGGCGGACCCGGTGTCGAAACCGTCAGCCAGCACCGCGGCCTGGTACGCACCAAGCTGCGGATGGCGGTTCAGTTCGTCCTTGCCCGGCTGCCGCTTTCCGGTCTTGAGGTCCACCACCACCAGCCGGCCTTCGCCGTCGATTTCGAGCCTGTCCACTTGGCCGCGGAGAACCGCATCCCGGGGCGGTGCTTCGTCCACGGCCACTTCACCCAGGGCCACTTCGAAGTCCTGTTCCACGCCCAGCAGGCTGCGGCCCTCGCTCCTCATGGACAGCACGTACTGCGCCAGCTTCCGCACCATGGCCTCGGCACGCTGGAAATCGAGCCTTCCCTCCCAGTTGTCCTTCATGCCCAGTGCCGGCCAGCGGCGCACAAGTTCAGCAACGTACTCGGATCCGGAAGCGTCCGGCATGTCCTGGGCGATCGCATGCACCAGGGTTCCCAGGCTCCGGGCGAAGTCAGTGGCCGGTTCCCCGCCTGCCGCCTGGACGAACCAGTCCAACGGCGACTTTTGCACCGTCTCCACCTTCGACGGCGATACGGAAACCGTTCCTCCCGGCGGAACCACAGCTTCGGAAGAAGTCAGGGGCGCCAGTCCCCACCAGCTGTCCGGGTGCGCACCCGCAACGGCCGGTTGCGCCGAGGCGAGATGTGCCAGGATCCAGGCGGCTTCTTCCGCTTGTGCCGAACCCGCTTCCAGCTGGGCATGCTGCCGGAGTTCAGCTACCAGGGCGCGCAGGGTCATGGGCCGTTCCACCTGTGTGAACGACCTGCCCTGCTGGCCCGGTTCCAAGGGTGCAACAAAGTCCAGGAAGGACGATGGCTGATCGTCCTCCGACGAGACTGCGGTGCACACCAGCAGTTCCCGTGCCCTGGAGACCGCCGTGGAGAAGCTTCGAAGTTCGTCGTAGCGGATGTCCCGCAACCGGCTCAGGGGGTCACGCTGGAGGGCATAGGCGGGACCATGCTCCACGGCGTCAGCGTAAAGAGTGCTTCCCAAGAGTTCACCGCGGAGCCTCGTGTTGGGCCATACTCCTTCCTGGAGCCCGGCGATGATCACCACCGGCCATTCCCGCCCCGCCGCACTGGCCGGGGTCATCAACTCAACAGCATCATCGAGCTGGGCACGGGCGGCGAGGGTGTCCATGGGAAGCTCCTGGTTGAGGAGGTATTCGAGGAACTGCTCGGGGCCGGCGCCAGGCATCTGGTCCACATAGCGCTCCGCCGTCTGGAAAAGTGCCATCATGGCGTCAAGGTCGCGGTCGGCCCGGGCGCCATGGGGCCCGCCCGACAGTGCCGTGGCCGTCCAGGCCGAGGACAGCCCTGTGGAGTTCCAGAGCGCCCACAGGACCGACTCCGCATTGGCGCCGGGGAGGCCCGCAGCTTTCCGCCCGGCGTGGATCATCCGCGCCGTGCGCCGTGCGGCGCGTCCCTCGATCCCCAACGCCCCCAAGGCTCCGGGCTCGAGCAGGGCCTCGACCAGCAGCACGTCGCTGGCGCGGCCCCCGCCGCCCAGGAGTTCTTCACGCCGCAACGATTGCCGGAGCCTGCGCAGCTCGATGGAGGTAGCCCCGCCGATGCGGGAGGTAAGCAGGGATACCGCAGCTTCCGGCGTCAACAGGGACGGATCCAGGGCGATGGCGAAGGCATCAAGAAGAGGACGTACAGCCACCTCGTCCCTGACCGCCGATTCAGCCACTGGTACCCGTACCGGAATGCCCTGCCCGGAAAGGTAACGCTGCAGCTCACTCACCTGCCCGCCGTTGCGCACGATGACTGCAATGTGGGCCAGATCGCGGTTGTGGTTGATGTGCTGGTCCAAAATCCGCTGGGCGACGTAGCGCAGCTCATGCACGGGGGTAGGGACCAGGTGGGCCTCCACTCGGCCCGCCACCGCGTGGTGTCCGGGCTGTGCAGTACTTGTTGGTTGCTGCTCGGACAGTTCGGGTTGCTCGCGTAGTTCGGGCTGCTCAAGGCGGCGCGCCAGTTGCCCGCCGGCGCGCTGGGAAATACGCCCCGCAACATTCAGCCATGCCTGCGCCACGGCCGGCGTGAGGCCATGCGCGTGCCAGAGCGGGCGCTCAATGACAGCCGCATTGGCCGAGAGCAGCCGGGGCAATTCAGCCACCAGATCAGGCCGGGCCCCCCGGAAGCCCTGGACCACCGTGTCCGGCGACGACGTCACATAGCAGTCCTTGCCGGCGGTGATATCTGCCAGCAGCTCGAAGATCGCGGTGTTCGCTTCCTGGATGTCGTCCACCAGGACAACCTGCAGCCGGGAACGTTCCGCGGCGAGGAAATCCGGTGCATCCTGGAAAATCTGCCGCGCTGCCGTGATGATGCCGGCGGGGTCGAAGGCCTCCGGCATCCGCAGGTCAAGGATGTCCCGGTATTCGGCATACAGGGATGCTGCCGCTTTCCAGTCCGGCCGGCCGCAGTGATCCGCCAATTGGGCAAGGTCTTCGGCGGTACGGCCCGATTCAATGATGCGGTCAAAGAGCTGCCGCACCTCCTGGCGAAAGCCGCGGGTCTCCAAAGCCCCGTCAAGATCCGCGGGCCACGGCAGTTCGAGTCCCGGAAGCCGGTGGCCCTCGAGAAGCTCCTTGATGATGAGGTCCTGCTCCGGACCCGACAACAGGCGCGGGGGCCTGGACAGCGGAATCACGCCTTCGGCCTTTGCCCGCCGGATGAGGTCGAATGCGTAGGAGGCCCATGTCCTGGCCGGCGTGGTGCTGAGGCTCCTGTCCAGCCGGGCGGTGAAACGGTCCCGCAGGAAATCAGCTGCAAGGCGGGTGGGGGCGAGGATCAGCATGCGTTCGGGATCGACGCCGTCGCGGAAGACGCGCTGGACAGCGGCCTCGACGAGGACCGTGGTCTTGCCCGTTCCCGGCGCGCCCGGCACCAGGACGGGCCCGGAGCCCTGCACTACGTCGACCGCTGCAAGCTGGTCCGGTGTGAGCCGGGGAGCTTCCGCGTGCACCTGCCGTGGCGGAAGCAGCCGAAGGGCAGGGAATCCCGGCAGGGCACTGCTGCCGGCCAGGTCCAGGGGGGCCCCCGGCTCCTGGCCGATACCGGGCTCTTGCCGGTGCGGGCCCCAGGGGCCGGTCAAAGGAATCGTTACGGTCACAAAATCATTCCATCATCAGGCACCGACAATCTGTGGAGGCGGCGCTCCAGATCCTCGGCGACTGCGTCGACACCGTCAAAATCACTGTCTGTGGGCGTCCAGCGCGCGGCGGCCAGGTCCACCCGCCACCGCCCCTCCCCGGTCCGCAGATAAGAACTGTAGGCGCCCACGAGCGGGGTGCCTTCCTCAAGGTAAAGGAGCAGCGCCTCGGCTTCATGGCCCTCGGGAGCATGGCCGCTGGCTTTCAAAACCCGCCACCAGGGTACCCCGCCCCCGTGGTGGCTCATGACGAACCCTACTTGACGCGGACCCCCTGATCCCAGGAGCTCGGCAACGTCCCCGTACGCCACTGCGGACCCTGCCGGCACCATCCTGACGATGGCCAGGACCGCTTGGACATACTCATTCCGCATTGATCCAATGTAGCCGCAGTGGCGTTCCCCGGAATTGTCGGGGGGTCCCCTTAGCGTTGAAGCATGAGCTCCTGGAACACACTCCCCCGCGCAGCCTTCGACCTTGAAACCACCGGCCGCAACTCACGGGCGGCACGAATCGTCACGGCATCGATCACCGTGGTGGACCACGAAGGCGGCGTTATCAAGGAGCACGAGTGGTTGGCCGATCCAGGCGTGGAAATCCCCACCGAGGCAAGTGACATCCACGGCATCACCACCGAGCAGGCCAAACGGGACGGCCGGCCCGCGGACGAGGTCACGCGCGAAGTGGCAGGGGTACTCCAGGAGCTCTTTGATTCCGGAACCCCGGTGATCGCCTTCAACGCCAGCTACGACTTCACGGTCCTTGCCGCCGAATCGGCCAGATACGGCGTCCCCCAGCTCACCCGCTTCCCGGTCCTGGATCCCTACATCATGAACAAGCAGGTTGACCGCTACCGCAAGGGAAAGCGAACACTCACCGCACTGTGCGAGGAGTACGGAGTGGTCCTGGACAACGCGCACACTTCCGCGGCGGACGCCCTGGCAACCCTCAGGGTGCTGGATGCAATGGCAGGCAAGTTTCCCAAGCTGATGATGCCGGCCAGCCAGCTGCACCAGCTTCAGGTGGACTGGGCGGTCAGCCAGGCATCGGACTTCCAGGAGTACCTTCGGAAGACGAAGCCGGCCGCTGTCATCGAGGGAGACTGGCCGGTGTTGCCGCCGCAGGATGCCACGACAGGCGGCTTCTAGTCCGCTGCGCCAGGTTCAAGTGGGAGGCATGTCACAGTCATGGCGGGCAATATAAGGGCCCGCCCAAGCCGCGGCCCGTTCGCCACGGTGGGCCCCGGGCCCTCCCGATGAGTGCCTAGCCGCCCCTGCGAGTGCACAAAGTTCGGCCTTTACGGGAAGAGGCTCCAGCTTCTTCGGTCAAGGTCGCAAACCCGCCCAGGTGAGACAATAAAGTTTTGCGGTCACCCCTGCCCCGGACAGCTGGACCAGCGCCGGGCAGGTGCCAGGCGCCACAGCGCTGCCTTGCGGCCCGGTCGACTTATGCCCCATATGAAAGTGACAACCTGATGAAAATCAAAGCGATGAAGTGGCTCACTACCGCTCCCGTTGCACTGGCCCTCGCGGTTTCCCTCGCTGCCTGCGGTGGCGGGTCCTCCCAGCCCAGCGGCACCCCCACCGATGCCCTCGCGGGCAGCGACCAGCAGACGCTGGACAAGTACACCACTGCCAGCGTCACCCCGATCGATAAGATCGACAAGACCAAACTCGGCCTCATCACCGAAGGCACGCTGCGTGTCGGAACCCTCTCGGACGCCCCGCCGAACATCTTCATCGACCCCTCCGGCAAGTTCACCGGCTACGACAACGAACTGCTGCGCGCCATCGGTGACAAGCTCGGCCTCAAGGTTGAGTTCGCCTCCACCGACTTCTCCGCCCTGCTCTCCCAGGTAGCAAACAAGCAGTTCGACGTCGGATCCTCCTCGATCTCCACCACCGACGCCCGCCGCAAGACCGTTGGCTTCACCAATGGTTACGACTTCGGCTACATGGCCGTCGTCACCAAGAACGACTCCAAGGTCAACGGCTTCGCCGACCTCAAGGAAGGCGTCCGCATCGGCGTTGTCCAGGGAACCGTGCAGGACGACTACGTCACCAACACCCTCAAGCTGGAACCCGTCCGCTTCCCGGACTACAACACCGTTTACGGCAACGTGAAGAACGGGCAGATCGACGCCTGGGTGGCTCCGTCCCAGCAGGCGACCGGGCAGGTCAAGGAAGGCGACAACACCAAGATCGCCGAAAAGGTCGTCAACACCCAGAACTTCACCGCCTACGCAGTGAACAAGGACAACCAGCCGCTGATCGACGCCCTGAACTCCGGCCTTGACGCCGTCATCGCCGATGGGACCTGGACCAAGCTGACGTCCGAGTGGTACAAGGACCGCCCCACCGTCGCCGAGCAGACCCCGCAGGGCTGGAAGCCGGGCAGCAAGGCCGTCCAGATCCCGGCCGCCAAGTAACCAGGACGTTCCATGGATATCCTCAAGCAACTCGCTGACACCTTCCTTGACTGGAAGGCGATGGGCGAAGTCATCCCCAAGATGTTCGCCGTCGGTTTGCCGAACACCCTCGTGCTCGCCATCATCTCAGGCATCATCGGGACAGCCCTGGGGATGCTGCTCGCCCTGATGGGGATTTCCCGGAACGCCGTGGCGCGCTGGATCGCACGGGTCTACACCGACATCCTGCGCGGCCTTCCGCCGGTCCTGACCATCCTGGTCATCGGATTCGGGTTCGGACCGATTATTCGAGAACTGACTGGTTCCACGAGCCCCTATCCCATGGCGGTCGCCGCGCTTTCCTTGATGTCCGGCGCCTACATCGGCGAGATCTTCCGCTCCGGCATCCAGAGCGTCGACAAGGGACAACTCGAGGCATCCCGTGCCCTGGGGTTCGGCTACGGCGCGTCCATGCGCCTCGTAGTTGTGCCCCAAGGCATCCGCCGGGTGCTTCCGGCCCTGGTGAACCAGTTCATTGCGCTGATCAAGGAATCGTCCTTGGTCTTCCTTCT
Source organism: Pseudarthrobacter defluvii (assembly GCF_030816725.1). Lineage (NCBI taxonomy): Bacteria > Bacillati > Actinomycetota > Actinomycetes > Micrococcales > Micrococcaceae > Pseudarthrobacter > Pseudarthrobacter defluvii. The sequence continues at coordinate 1,314,488 of NZ_JAUSYG010000001.1, read as the reverse complement.
GGGCCTGCTGGCCAGTGAGCGGGAAATCTTCCAGATCGGCAAGGATGCGGCGGCCACCACCGGTAACCTTTCGCCCTACGTGGCGGCAGCAGTCTTCTACCTGGTGCTCACCGTCCCATTGACGCACTTCGTGAACTGGATCGACCGGCGCCTTCGCACCGGCCGGCCGGAAAAGAAAGAACCGGACGAGGCCGCAGCCGTCGTTGGAAAGGGAGCGCAGGCATGAGCGAGTTCGCGTCGGGAACGTTAAGCGCCAAGAACATCCACCTTTCCTTCGGCAGCAACCACGTGCTGCGGGGCATCGACCTGCATGTCCCGCAGGGCACCACGGCCTCCGTGATCGGCCCGTCCGGTTCGGGCAAGTCCACCCTGCTGCGCGTCATGAACCGGCTGATCGAACCCGACCAGGGGGACATCCTGCTGGACGGCCGTTCGGTCCTGAAGGATAACCCGGACGAACTCCGGCGCCGGATCGGCATGGTGTTCCAGCAGTTCAACCTCTTCCCGCACAAAACGGTGGAGGAGAACGTCTCACTGGCCCTGCAGAAGCTGCGGAAGTTGCCAAAGGACCAGGCCCGCGCCGCGGCGCTGGAGCAGCTGGATCTGGTGGGCCTGAAGCACAAGGCGGATTCCCGTCCGGCCAACCTCTCCGGCGGGCAGCAGCAGCGCGTGGCCATCGCCCGCGCGCTTGCCATGAAGCCGGAGGTCATGTTCTTCGACGAGGCCACCTCTGCCCTGGACCCGGAGCTGGTCAAGGGCGTGCTGGCGCTGATGGCGGACCTGGCGAAGGGCGGCATGACCATGGTGGTGGTGACGCACGAGATGGGCTTCTCCCGCAACGTGTCGGACTCCGTGACGTTCATGGATGCCGGCGTGGTGGTGGAAACCGGTCCCCCGGAGCAGCTCTTCACCGATCCTCGGACTGACCGGCTGAAGGGCTTCCTCTCGGACGTCCTCTAGCCCACGGACCAGGCACAAACGGAAAATCCCCGCCTTCCGGACTTTTCCCCCTCACAGGAAGGGGGGAATTGTCCGGAAGGCGGGGACTTTTCGGTTAATGCACGACGGCGGGACGCGCCTTGCGCCGGCAACTAGCCCCGGGCGGCGGCAGCGGCGTTCGCTGCCGCGGGGAGGGCGTCGTAGATCCGGTTCATGGCGGCGTCGTCGTGGGCGGCCGAGAGGAACCAGGCCTCGAAGACCGACGGCGGCAGGTAGACCCCCGACTCCAGCATGGAGTGGAAGAACGGCGCGTAGCGGAACGCCTCCTGCGCCTGGGCGTCCGCGTAGTTGTGCACGCCGTTCGCGGACGTCCCGAACGCAACCGAGAAGAGGTTCCCCGCGAACTGGATGGAGTGGTCAACGCCCGCGGCGTCCAGGGCGTTGGACAGCGCCGAGGAGAGCTCCAGCGAGCGGACGTCGATGAAGGAGTAGACGTCGCGGGTGGCGTTGGTCAGGGTGGCAACGCCGGCTGCCATGGCCACCGGGTTGCCGGACAGCGTTCCGGCCTGGTATACCGGCCCGGTGGGGGCCAGGTAGTCCATGACGTCGGCACGGCCGCCGAGCGCCGCCGTCGGCATGCCGCCGCCGATGACCTTCCCGAAGGTGAGCAGGTCCGGCGTCCACGGGTCTTCAGCATCCGGCGCTCCGCATGTGAGGCCCCAGTAGCCGGAGTAGCCGGTGCGGAAGCCGGTGAGGACCTCATCAACGATGAGGAGTGCGCCGTGCTCGCGGGTGATCCGTGAGAGCCCTGCGTTGAATCCCTCCGCAGGAGTCACGACGCCCATGTTCGCGGGGGCCGCTTCGGTGATCACAGCGGCGATGTTCCCGCCGTGCACGGCGAAGGCTTCCTTGACGGCCCCGAGATCGTTGTAGGGCAGCACCAGCGTCTCTGCGGCCGTGGCTTCGGTGACGCCGGCGGAACCGGGCAGGGCGAGGGTTGCCAGGCCGGAGCCCGCCGCGGCCAGGAGGCCGTCAAGGTGACCGTGGTAGCAGCCGGCGAACTTGATGATGAGGTTGCGGCCGGTGAAGCCGCGGGCCAGCCGGACGGCCGTCATGGTGGCTTCGGTGCCGGTGGACACCATCCGGAGTCGTTCGACGGCGGGCACGCGCTCCTTCACGATCTCCGCCAGGTTCGCTTCGTCAGGGGTGGAGGCACCGAAGGACAGGCCACGGTCGACGGCGGCGTGCACTGCATCCAGCACGGCCGGGTGGGCGTGGCCCAGGAGGGCGGGGCCCCAGGAGCAGACGAGGTCCACGTATTCCTTGCCGTCGGCATCCGTCAGGTACGGCCCCTTTGCGGAGACCATGAAGCGCGGCGTTCCGCCGACGGACCCGAAGGCCCGGACCGGGGAGTTGACTCCGCCCGGCATCAGCTGGCGGGCGCGGTCGAAGAGTGCCTCGTTGCGAGGATTGCTGGAAGTCATGGTTCCTATTCTCTCAGTTAGCCGGGGGCTCAGTTAGCCGGGGAGTTCAGTCAGCCGGCGAGCAGTTCTGCCACCCGGGGCGCCACCGCCGTGCCCATCAGTTCAATGGAGCGCATCATGGCCGCGTGCGGCAGCGGGCCGTTGCTGTATTTGAGGTCGAAGCGGTCAACACCGAGGTTCCGCTTCAGACGCACAATCTTCTGGGCAACCGTTTCCGGCGACCCCACGTAGAGGGCCCCCTCCATGGAGCACAGCGCGTCGAACTCGCCCCGCCCCGCCGGACCCCACCCGCGCTCGGCCCCGAGCCTGTTCCGCAGCGCAAGCCAGTGCGGGAACAGCTCCTCGCGGGCCTGCTCATCCGTGTCGGCCACGTGCCCCGGCGAGTGGGTGGCGACCTGCTGCATCGGGTGCCCGTACTTGCCCATCGCCTCACGGTAGAGGTCGGCCAGCGGCCGGAAGCCGCGCGGCTGGCCGCCGATGATGGCAAAGATGATCGGGTACCCGTACTGGGCGCAGCGGAGCACCGATTCAGGCGTTCCGCCCACCCCGATCCATGTGGGCAGCAGGTGGTGTTCCAGCGGCGGGTAGGCGCTCAGCCCGTGCAGGGCGGGCCGCGTGCGGCCCTCCCAGTGCACCGGCTTTTGCGCCCGCACCTTGTCGAACAGCTCGAGTTTCTCCTCGAACAGCACCTCATAATCCGCCAGGTCCAGGCCGAACAGCGGGAAGGACTCCACGAACGATCCGCGGCCCAGCATCACTTCAGCCCGGCCGTTGGAAAGAGCGTCCACGGTGGCGAAGCGCTGGAACACCCTGATCGGATCGTCCGAGCTCAGGACCGTCACGGCGGAACCCAGCCGGATGCGGGACGTCCGCGCCGCTGCGGCGGCCAGGAAGACTTCCGGCGCGGAGACGGCATAATCCTTGCGGTGGTGCTCCCCCACCCCAAAGGCATGGAGCCCGACGGCGTCCGCCAGTTCCGCCTGCTCCAGCAGCTGACGCAGTACCTGGGCGTGCGGTTGGGGGCTCCCGTCGGGATCCGCACCCACGTCACCGAAGGTGTTCAGGCCGAGGAGGATCCGGTCCTCCCCCACCGGTGCGGTGGGCGAGGCGGAAGGTTCGGTCACCGGGATTCCTGCAGCCAGCCGGCCAGCTCGGCCGCCCAGTAGGTGAGGACGGTGTGGGCGCCCGCGCGGCGGATGCCCAGCACGGATTCGGTGATGGCGGCCCGGCGGTCGATCCAGCCATTGGCGGCCGCGGCCTCGATCATCGCGTACTCGCCGGAGATCTGGTACGCCGACACGGGAACCGGGCTCATGGCGGCGACGTCTGCCACGATGTCCAGGTAGCTCATGGCGGGCTTGACCATGATGATGTCTGCGCCCTCGGCAAGGTCCAGTTCAACCTCGCGCAATGCTTCGGTCCGGTTGCCGGCATCCATCTGGTATGTCCGTCGGTCCCCCTTGAGCTGGGAGTCCACGGCTTCCCGGAACGGCCCGTAGAACGCCGAGGCGTACTTCGCGGCATAGGCGATGACCGAGGTGTTGACATGGCCGGCCTCATCAAGGGCTGACCGGATGGCGGCAATCTGGCCGTCCATCATGCCCGAGGGGCCAAGCATGTGCGCGCCTGCCTCTGCCTGTGCCACGGCCATCCGGGCGTAGATTTCCACGGTGCGGTCGTTGTCCACGTACCCGTCGGCGTCGAGCACTCCGCAGTGGCCGTGGTCGGTGAACTCATCCAGGCACACATCGCTCATGATGACCAGATCATCGCCCACCTCGGCGCGGACGTCCCGGATGGCCTTGTTCAGCACGCCATCAGGGTCAAGGGCTGCAGAGCCTTCGGGGTCGCGGGTTTCGGGGATGCCGAAAAGCATGATGCCGCCCAGGCCGAGTTCAACGGCTTCCGCCGCGGCCCGCTTCAGGGTGTCTGTGGTGTGCTGGACCACGCCCGGCATGGACGTGATGGGGTTGGGCTCGGTAAGGCCTTCCCTGATGAAGGCCGGGAGGATGAGTTCGGCAGGAGCAAGGCGGGTTTCGGCGGTCAGACGGCGCATGGCGGGGGTGGTGCGCAGGCGGCGGGGGCGTTGGGTGGGGAAAGTCATGGATCCTGTCCTTCGCGTTGGATTGTGAAGCTTTGGGGGAAGCGTGCGGGTCACTTATCAGGGCGGGTTGAGTGCCTTCGCCACGGCCGCTACAAGCCCGCCGGGGGTCGGCTCAGCTGCCACCGCCGCCACGTCCAGGCCCATGGCCAAGGCCTGGTCCGCCGTCGAACGTCCTATGGCCACCAGCCGGCAGCCTGCCAGCGGCCCCAGCCCGGCGATCCGCCGGACGGCGCTCGGAGAGGCGGCGATCACCGCGGCCAGGCGGCCTTCGGCGATCTCCGCTGCAGCGGTCTCCGGTGTGACGAGGGAGTACGACGGCGGCTGGGGGCCGGCGTCGCCGTCCTCCGGCTGCACGGCGAGCCTTCGCTCCGCTGCCGCCGGGTAGTCAACGGTGCGGTAGGCGGTCACCGCGTCCACGGCATCCCCCGCGGCTGCCAGGCCTTCGGCGAGGGTGGGTGCGGCGATGTCCGCCTGGGGCAGCAGGATCCTGCCGCCGCCGGGCCAGACAGCGAGGAGGCCGGCAGCCGACTGCTCGCCGTCCGGTGTGAGTGCGACGTCCAGTCCGCCTGCCTGCAGCAGGCGGCGTGTTGCGGGACCGATGGCGGCGACCCGCGTGCCGGCAGGAACCAGTTGGGCCAAGTCCAGGCCACGTTCGGCTGCCTTTTCCATCAGGACATGCACGGTGGTGGCGCTGCTGACAACAAGCCAGTCGAAGGCGCCCGCCGCCAGGGCGTCGCAGGCGACGTCCAGCGCGTGTTGGTCCGGAGCCCGTTCGAAGTCGATGAGCGGGAGCAGCACGGGAGTAGCACCGGCTTCCCGCAGGGCGGCCACCAAGGCTGCCGAGCGTTCCGGGCTGCGCGTAACCAGGACCCGGACCCCGCCGAGCGGCATGCCGCCGTGCGGCTTGTCGTGTCCGGGCCCGCTGGAAGACTGCGTCATTGCCAGGTCAGGAGGCCTGAAGGTCTGCGATCCCGGCAGCGCCGGCAGCCAGGAGGGCTTCAGCCAGTTCGATGCCCAGCAGGGTCGCCCCCACTTCGGTCAGCCCGTCCGTAGCGCGCTTGTCCCGGACCGTTTCCGTGCCGTCAACGGCGCACACCACGGCCTCCAGGTGCAGGATGCTGCCCTTCCGGTAGGCGTAGGCGCCGACGGGGGCCGCGCAGCCCGCTTCGAGCCGGGCCAGCAGGGCGCGTTCGGCTGTAACGGCGAGGCGGGTGTCGGGGTCGTCCAGCGCTGCCAGTGCCTGGGCCAGGACCTCCCGGGACCCTTCGGCTGATCCCGGCTTCGGCGGCGCGTCGGCGGTGCGGCACTCGATGGCCAGGGATCCCTGGCCTGCCGCGGGCAGCATCACGTCGGTTTCGAGGTACTCGGTGACGGCGTCCAGCCGGCCGATCCGCTCCAGGCCTGCCGCGGCGAGGACCACGGCATCCAAGTCGCAGGACTTGCCCGGCACCACCTGGTCGGTGGTGTTGCCCGGCAGCCCAGGAACGCGGCCCAGGCGGGTGTCCACATTGCCGCGGATATCGACAATGTCCAGGTCCGCACGGGCGGCGCGCAACTGGGCTGCACGCCGCGGCGAACCAGTGCCGACGCGGGCACCGGCCGGCAGGTCTGCCAGCTTAAGTCCATCGCGGGCGCACAGGACATCGCGGACATCCACGCGGCGCGGGGTGGCGGCAAGGCTCAACCCCAAGGCGGCTCCGGTGGGCAGGTCCTTGAGCGAATGAACCGCCACATCACACTCATTGCGCAGCAGCGCATCGCGCAGGGCAGCGACAAAGACACCCGTACCGCCCATCTGGGACAACGACCCCTTGAGGACGTCGCCGTCAGTGCGGATGTGCACCAGTTCCACCGGGAACCCTCCGACGGCAGCCAGCTGGTCTGCGGTCTGCTGGGTCTGCGTAAGCGCCAGCTTGCTGGCACGGGTTCCGATCCGGACTGTCACAGCTGGGCCGCTTCCCCGGGTGCGCCGGAGGGGTACGGGTCATGGCCGGTGCCCACGGTGGTGTCGGCCCCTGCGATGGTGGGCTTCTCGCCACGGAAGTTGGCACAGCAGCCCGGCCGGCACACGTCGTACCAAGGCCCTAGATCCGTGACAGCGGGGCGGTCGGCGATGTTGTTGGCAACGGTCCGCTCGCAGATGAGGTCCACCAGGCCGTTGACGAACTTGCGGTGCGTCCCGGGGGTGGGCACGCGCGTGGCGGCCAGGCCCAGGTTGGCGCACGTTTCCATGGCCTCGGTGTCCAGGTCCCAGACAACTTCCATGTGGTCGCTGACAAAGCCGAGCGGAACGATGACAATGCCCTTGACGCCCTGGCCTGACAACTCCTCGATGGCGTCGTTGATGTCCGGTTCCAACCACGGCACGTGCGGCGCCCCTGAACGGGACTGGTACACCAGGGACCATGGTGCGGTCAGGCCGGATTCGTCCTTGACCCGGTCGATGACGGCGGCGGCGTTGGCGAGGTGCTGGGCCACGTAGGCGGAGCCTTCCTCGAACTCGCGCGGCTCACCCTCGGACCGGCCGGCAGCCTCAGCGTCCCGCGTGGGGATGGAGTGGGTGGCGAACAGGATGTGGATGGGGGCGTCCGGCGTGCCGGCTTCGGCCAGCTTTGCGTGGACCTCCTCGAGGCCGGCGGCAGTTCCCTCCACAAACGGCTCCACGAAGCCCGGGTGGTCGAAGTACTGGCGGACCTTGTCCACCTCAAGCTTGCCGTCCAGGCCGGTTTCCGTCAGCGCCATGCCAATGTCCTCACGGTACTGGCGGCAGCTGGAGTAACAGGAGTAGGCACTCGTGGTGAGCATCAGCACCCGGCGGTGGCCGGCGTCGTACGCTTCCTGCAGGGTCTCCGGGATGTATGGCGCCCAGTTGCGGTTGCCCCACAGCACCGGCAGTTCGATGCCGCGGGAAGCCAGCTCGGCCTCCAGCGCCGCCTTGAGCTCGCGGTTCTGCTGGTTGATGGGGCTGACACCGCCGTTGGCGCGGTAGTGGTGCGAGACTTCCTCGAGCCGTTCATCCGGGATGCCGCGCCCCCGGGTGACGTTGCGGAGGAACGGAATGACGTCTTCCTGGCCTTCCGGGCCGCCGAAGGAGGCGAGCAGGACGGCGTCGTAATTCTTCGGCGTCATGCGTCCGGCCTCGGTCACCGGGTTGACGTCGGTTGCGGCCTGCTGTTCCGGGCTCATGCGAGCACCTCGGCGACCTCGTCCGCAGAAATACGGCGTCCGGTGTAGAACGGCACTTCCTCCCGCACATGGTTGCGCGCCTCCGTGGAGCGCAGGTGCCGCATCAGGTCCACCAGGTCCACCAGTTCCGGCGCTTCCAGGCCGAGGATCCATTCCCAGTCGCCCAGGGCGAAGGAGGAGACGGTGTTGGAGATGACCTGGGGGAAGTCCCGTCCCAGCAGGCCGTGGTCGCGGAGCATCTTGCCGCGCTCGGCATCCGGCAGGAGGTACCACTCGTAGGAGCGCACGAACGGGTAGACGCAGAGCCACTCGGCCGGAGCCACGCCGCGGGAGTAGGCGGGCGTGTGGTTTTTGGCGAACTCGGCCTCGCGGTGGACGCCCATGGCGGACCAGACGATCTCGGTGCCGGCAAAGAGGGTGCTGCGGCGGATGTCGCGGATGGCTTGCTGCAGCGCCTCCGGCTTGGAGCCGTGGAGCCACACCATGACGTCGGCATCGGCGCGCATGGCCGAGACGTCGTAGCTGCCCCGGTGGGTGACCCCTGCAGCGGCGAGCCGCTCCAGCAGCGCTTCGAAGTCCGCGGCGGCATTCGCGCTGCGGACCACTGACTCCGACCGCTTGAAGACCGTCCAAAGGGTAAAGAACTGCTCGGCTGATTCTTCGGTTTTAGTGACAGATTCGGCAGAAGTGTGGCTCATGGTTACAAGTTTGCCCCTTCCGTGCCCCCAAGGCGAAACCAAAGAGTTCTACAACTCGTAGAAGTGAGCAAAGTCACGTTTGTCACTGCCGCGGGCCGCTTCTCTGTCGCAGACTTAGAGGCGGCGCATGCGAAGGAACACCAGCACTGCAGCGGCACCCACCCCCACCAAACCGGCTCCCAGCCACACCAAGGCGTGGGACATTCCGGGCAACGGCCGCGTTGAGGAAACAGCCCGGCCGGCGCTTGCCGGAGCTGCGGCGGCCTGCGGCATGCGGGTGGGCTGGGAATGCCGGGCATTGATGGACAGTGCTGTCGGCAGGGCGGGAGCGGGCTTGGCTCCAGGGCTGGCCGAACCCGCCTGGCCGGCCCAAGCCACAGCGGATTCCAAACCGCCGGCGGTCGCTGCATCAGATGTTCCCGCCGTACCCGCGCCCGTTGACTGGCCTGCGGCAGCGTTTGTTCCGGTTACCGATCCACCGAACGGACGGGCCGCGGCCGAGGCGGGCGGGCCTGACGTCGTTGAGGAACCTGCCGCCGCGGACGTGCCGGATGCAGGAGCAGCGCCTGGCGTGGAAGCCGCGGTGGGCACGGCCGCCGTCGGCGATCCCGGCTGGGCGGGCACCTGGCGGGACGGTGCCTGCGAGGTCGGCATCTGTGAGGTGGGTGCCTGCGAGGTTGGTGCCTGCGAGGTTGGTGCCTGGGAGGTTGGTGCCTCCGGAGACGGTGTTCGGGAAGTTGGTGCCTGGGAAGACGCGTTGGCCGTCGGCGTCGTGGGCGCGGTGGTCTGCCCGCCTGTCACCAGGGGCGTCCCGGAAACGATCGGGAGCGGAAGGCCGGGAAGGGGAAGTTTCGCCGAAGCACCACCTGTGGCCCGCGCCGCAGCCGTGGGCGCAGCCGCCGGGGACGCCGTCACGGCTGGAAGGAAGGCGCCCGGCACTGCCGGGAGAGCCGGAGCCGGGGAGCGCACGCCGTTGGTGGGTGCTTTATCGCCCTTCTGCGAAACCTGCTGGACCCTCGCACCATCCCCGCGTTCGGCGGCACCCGCACCGGCAGTAGCCGCCGGGGAGGCCTGCACCGTGGAGGCCCCCGCCGCGGAAGATTGCGCCACGGGGTCCTGCAATGGGGGCGGCGCGTCGTCAGCCAAGGACGCCTGCACGCCGGTGGAAAGAACCAGTACCGCTCCAACGGCCGCTGCTGCGGCACCGCGTTGGAGTCCCCCTGGATACCGGTCCGGGACATGGAAAGCTCGGACCTGTTGTAAAGCATAGTCATCGACCCTAACCAGAACAGCTGGTCCATTGAAAACAGGAAAGGCCTGCACGGCGCGTCCCGGACAGGCTCCGAATGCCGCCCTGGCACTTGACCAGCAGCGATGCTCAGGCGGCGGTCAGTTGGCCGATTTGCTCACGTGTGTCGGCAACGACGGCTGCCAGTCCGTTCCCTGCCACCCAGCCGCCCACCACGGCCACATTGCCGGCGGCGGTGCAGGCCCGGCGGATCTCCGCTGCCCGTGCGCGGTGCCCCACGGCCGCGAACGGCAGCGCTCCCCGCCAACGGACCACATCCCACCCTTGGACGTCTTCCCCGGTGATGCGGACGCTGAGCAGCGCGGACGCGTCACGCACGGCGGCTGCGAACAGCTCATCATCGGTTTCCGGGCCGCTGCCCGGCTGCACCGAAACGCCATCCACCCGGCCGTAGGAGAGGCGCACCACATGGCGCCCCGGACCGGCGGCAGTGGCGAGCCAGTCCCATTTGCCGGTGGCATGCGTGAGCGCTTTGGCCTGTATTCCGTGCGTCTGCGGAGCCACCAGGATTCCCGTTCCGCGGGGCCGCCGGTCCAGATCCGGTTTGTCCAGGACCAGCGTGACCAGCTTGACGTCCGGCCCTAACGCTGGCCTCTTCCCCGCGATGGCAGGAACCGCGCCTTCCAGGAGTCCGACGGCGGCCGGCCCGTCCACCGCTACGACCAGCAGGGCGGCGGGGAAGGCTGTTCCGGCTGCCTCGACGCTCCATCCCCCCGGGACGCGGGACACCGACGTGGCGGCGGCGCCCGGCAGCAGCGTCACGCCAAGGCGTTGGAGTTCCGCCACCAGGGCATCCACCAGGGTGTGCATGCCGCCTTCGAGGCCCGCGACGGCGGAACCGGCCTTCGCAGGCTGGGCCGCCTGGGCGTTGACGGGGGTTGCGGGGCCGCGCCGCTGGGCCGACACTGCGGCAGCGAGCGAACCGTGTTTCCGCAGTCCGGCACGGAGGCCGGGAGCCACCATGTCGACGTCGAGCAGGCCGGGGTCGGCGGAGTGGACGCCGCCCACCACCGGTGAGACGAGGCGCTCCAACACCCGGGAACCCATCCGCGCCCGCACCAGGGCCGCGACGCTGGTAACACCCGCACCGGCCCCCACGGAGGCAGGCAGGAGGCGGTCCAACGAGGCACGCAGCGAGCCGAGTGTGCCCAGGGTGCGGCGCACCTCAGGATCCCAGGGGTTTGCCGGGATGCCCAGGACGCCGGTCTTGGGCAGTTCGCGGGCCCCGTCCGGAAGCTGCACCCACGCACCGCCGGGACGGGGAGGAACGATCATTCCACCCAGTCCCAGCTCGGCACAGAGCCGGGCAACGGCGTCGGACCTTGTGGCGAACGACTCGGCCCCGCTGTCGAGGGTAAGTCCTGCTACCGTATGGCTGCCCACACAGCCGCCCCACGCCGTCCCCGCCTCAAGGACGGTCACCTCGTGGCCGGCTGCGGCAAGCTCCCGGGCCGACAGGAGCCCGGAAATCCCGCCGCCCACCACCAGCGCCGTGCCAGGCTTCGCCGGAGAACTCCCCATGGGTTTACTCCGGCGCGATGGAGTGGATGAGCTCCACCACGCGGGTCAGGACGTCAGGGTCCGTTTCGGGCGGTACCCCGTGTCCGAGGTTCAGGACGTGGCCGGGAGCGGCTGAGCCGGCGGCGATAACGTCGCGGACGTGGGCTTCGAGGATCTCCCAGGGGGCTGCCAGCAGGGCGGGGTCGATGTTTCCCTGCAACGGAACAGTCCCGCCCAGGCGACGGTTGGCCTCATCGAGGGGCAGCCGGTAGTCGACGCCCACCACGTCCACACCCACGTCGCGCATGGCAACGAGAAGTTCAGAGGTGCCGGTGCCGAAGTGGATGAGCGGGGCGCCGAGGTGGCGGACATGGTCAAGGGCACGGGCCGACGCCGGCGCAACGTACTTGGTGTAGTCGGCCAGTCCCAGCGAGCCCGCCCAGGAGTCGAAGAGCTGGGCGGCGGAGGCACCGGCCTCCAGTTGGGCCTGGAGGAACATGCCGGAAGCGTCGGCGGCCCAGTTGGCCAGCGCGGCCCAGGTCTCCGGGTCCGCGTGCATCATGGTCCGGGGGCCCAGGTGGTCGCGGGACGGTTTTCCCTCCACCATGTAGGCGGCAAGGGTAAACGGCGCACCGGCGAAGCCGATCAGGGGTGTCTTGCCCAGTTCGGCCACCGTGAGCCGGACGGCTTCGCGGATTGGCTCGAGGGCTTCCCAGGTGAGCTGGGGCAGGGCGGCGACATCCGCTGCTGTGCGCACGGGCTTGTCCAGGACCGGCCCCACCCCCGGAACGATGTCCACTCCGACCCCGGCCAGCTTCAACGGGATCACGATGTCGGAGAAGAAGATGCCTGCGTCCACGTCGTGGCGGCGGACGGGCTGCAGCGTGATCTCGGAGGCCAGCTCAGGGCGGAGGCAGGAATCAAGCATGGCGATGCCCTCGCGCACCTTCAGGTACTCCGGCAGGGACCGGCCTGCCTGCCGCATGAACCAGACAGGACGGCGGGACGGCTTGCCCCCGCGGTAGGCCGTAATCAGAGGGGAGTCGGCTGTGCGGCCGTCCATCAGTGGATGGTCTGCGGCGAGGGCGCCGGCAGCGGAGACGGCGGGGCTAGGAGTCATGCTTTTGATTGTGCCGAAAAAGAACAGCAAAAGATAACGACAACCTGTCGCTGCCCGGCCCACTCCGGCGGTCACTCCGGCAAGGTGGCGCGGATCACCTTGGAGTGTGGCGACTATCCTTTCCGGTGGTTGTTCTACCGGGCAACGAAAAAGCTATGATTGGCCTGTTGTGGTTCTTTTCTCATTGGTGGCTACACACGCCGACATCGATCTTGAAACCGTTGCTCAGTTGAGCAACGGTTCCTCCGGGATTGCCGCATCCGCGCTCACCGAATCCCCTGCCGTGGCCGGGGCGGTGGTCCTTGCCACCTGCAACCGCTACGAGATCTACGGCGAGGCCCCCAACCCGAACGACGTCGAGGCAGCCCGGGCGGCACTCGTCTCCCGGATCAGCGAGGCCAGCGGCCTCGCCGAACCCCTTGTCTCACGTTCCTTCAGCACGCGCACCGGACCCGAGGTGACCCAGCACCTGTTCGCCGTCAGCGCGGGGCTGGACTCCGCCGTCGTGGGTGAACGCGAAATCGCCGGCCAGGTGCGCCGCGCCCTGATCACCGCCCAGCACGACGGCACTGCCAGCGCCGGCCTGGTCCGGCTGTTCCAGGCCGCCTCGAAGACCGCCAAGGACGTGGGCGCGCAGACCGCACTTGGTTCCCGCGGGCTTTCCATCGTCTCCGTGGCACTGGACCTGGCAACGGACCTTTCCGAAAGCCCTGACTGGTCAGCCAAGAAGGTTGTGCTCTTCGGGACCGGCGCCTACGCGGGCGCCACCATGGCACTGCTGCGCGAACGCGGCTGCACCGACATCTCCGTCTTCTCGTCGTCCGGCCGGGCCGAAGGGTTCGTTGCCTCCCGCGGCGGCGCGGCCCTGGACGTGGATTCGCTGCGGCCCGCGGTGGCCGCTGCCGACGTCATGATCGGCTGCAGCGGCTCGGATACCCGGGTTGAAGCCGATGAACTGGCCCAGGTCCGCGCCAACTCCCCGCAGCCCCTGATCGCCATTGACCTGGCCCTCACGCACGACTTTGATCCCGCCGTCGGCGAACTGGACGGGGTGGAACTGCTGACCCTCGAGTCCGTGCGCCTCGCAGCACCGCAGGAGCAGGCGGAATCGCTTGCCCAGGCGAGCAGCATCGTGAAGGACGCCGCCAAGGCTTTCCAGCAGGAACGCGAAGCCCGCTCCGTCGATTCAGCCATCGTTGCCCTTCGGCGCCACACCATGAACGTGCTGGACGCGGAAATGGAAAAGGTCCGGGCGCGCCATGGGTGCACGGCCGCCGCCGAAGAGGTCGAGTTCGCCCTCCGCCGCATGGTCAAGCAGCTGCTGCACGTCCCCACCGTCCGCGCCCGCGAACTCGCCGCGAACGGCCAGCAGGACGACTACGTGGCCGCGCTGGAGGCGCTGTACGGCATCACGGTGGAACAGCCCGGCGCCCAGCCCGGCACGGCACCCGCCGGCTCCCCCGCCTTGGCCGAGGCCGAATGCCCGGTGGACCACGAGGGCCGCGAAACCGCCTGAGGTAACTTGCTCTATCAGATATGGCTCCTAAACCACCGGTTTAGGAGCCATATCTGATAGAGCAACCGGTCAGTAGACGGGCTTTTGGGGTTCCACGTCCCGCACCCAGGCAAGGATCCCGCCGTCGAGATGGCTGACCCGCTGGTAGCCGGCCTCCCGCGCCGCTGCCAGCACGTTGGCAGACCTCGTCCCGGCCTTGCAGTGGAACACGATGTCCCGGTCCTGCGGGAGTTCATCCCACGCCTCCCCCGCGAGGATGCGTCCCTGCGGGATCAGCTTGGCACCCTCGATCCGGACGATGTCGTACTCCCCTGCTTCCCGGACATCCACCAGTTCGAAGTCCTTGAGCCCGGCCTTCCGCGAGGCCAGCATGGTGGCGAGCTGGGTGGCGGTGACGGTGTGTTCAGTGTCCGCCTGCGTCGCCGGAGCGATGCCGCAGAAGGCCTCATAGTCCGTCAGCTCGGTGATGGGCTCCGCAGCCGGGTCCTTGGACACACGGATCTCGCGCCAGCTGCCGCCCAGGGCGTCAAACAGTGCCACGCGGCCCAGCAGGGAACGTCCGACGCCGGTGATCAGCTTCACCGCCTCGGTCACCATCAGCGATCCCACGGCAGCGCAGAGCATGCCGAACACGCCGCCCTCACCACAGGACGGGACGGAACCTGCAGGCGGGGCCTCCGGGTAGAGGTCGCGGTAGGTGGGGCCATGCTTTTCCCAGAACACGCTGACCTGGCCATCAAAACGGAAGATGGAACCCCACACGTAGGGCTTGCCAAGGATGGCGGCGGCGTCGTTCACCAGGTATCTGGTGGCGAAGTTGTCCGCGCCGTCAAGGATGAGATCGTACCCGCTGAACAGTTCCAGGGCGTTGGACGAGTCCAGGCGGAGGTTATGCAGACGGACTTCCACCAGCGGGTTCAGTTCGGCGATGGCGTCCCGGGCTGATTCGATTTTGGGCCGTCCCACGTCGCTGACGCCGTGGATCACCTGGCGCTGCAGGTTGCTCAGGTCCACCACGTCGTCGTCAACGATTCCAATGGTGCCAACACCCGCAGCCGCAAGGTAGAGCAAGGCGGGAGCACCGAGCCCGCCGGCGCCGATGACCAGGACCTTGGCGTTCTTGAGCCGCCGCTGTCCCAGGGCGCCGATCTCCGGAATGATCAGGTGCCGGGAGTACCGTTCCACCTCGGCGGGGGTGAGCTCTGCGGCGGGTTCCACCAGCGGATCCAGGGAAAGGTTTGAAACATTTGCGGTGAAAGACGAAGCCATACTTCAATGTATGCCCCGGGATACCGCCGGGTCATATTACCGCGCAGTAAAGTGAAGGTAACTGCAATGGAAAGAAGGACAACTGTGGTCCCTGAAGCACGGGCTGACCGCCCGCCCGCCGCCGAACCGCAAACTGCCTCCCGCCCCGCAGGCCATCGGTCCGCCCGGCTGCCCAGGGATGAGCGCCGCGCACAACTCCTTGCTGCCGCTCAGGAGGTGTTCGTCGCCAACGGCTACCATGGAGCCGCGATGGATGAGATTGCGGAGACGGCCCATGTCAGCAAGCCGGTGCTGTACCAGCACTTCCCCTCCAAACGCGACTTGTACCTCGCCCTGCTGGAAAGCCACCTGGCCTCCCTGACCGAGCTCATGCTGGGTGCCCTGAACTCCACCACGGACAACGATGAACGCGTCCAGGCCGTCATGCGCGCCTACTTCCAGTTCATCGCCAACGATGACCAGGCCCACCGCCTGGTGTTCGAATCCGACCTGATCAACGACCCCGATGTCAGCTCCAGGCTGGAAACCTTCAACCGGACCTTCGCGGACGCCATCGCCAGGGTGATCGCCGAAGACACCAAACTTCCCCAGCTGGAAGCGCAGCTCCTGGGCCGGGGACTGGCCGGGTTGGCGCATGTCAGCGCCCGGTATTGGCTGGAAACCGACGGCAACCTGGACCTCGATGTAGCCAGTGATCTCATCTACCGTTTAGCTTGGCGCGGAATCTCTCGCTTCCCCAAAGAGTCCTAGACTACAAATAAGACAACACCTCGTAGAGAAGCACGAGAACTTCACAGGCTGGGAGGCCCCCTTGGAAATTAAGATCGGCGTTCAAAACGTTGGCCGCGAAATCGTGCTGGAATCGGCCCAGGATGCAGAGACGGTGGCCAAGGTTGTCGGCGAAGCCATTAACGCAGGCAGCGAGCTGCGCCTGAAGGATGACAAGGGACGCTTGATCATTGTTCCGGGTAACGCCTTGGCGTACGTCGAAATCGGTGCCGAAGAGGTCCGCCGCGTAGGCTTCGGCCAGTTCTAGACCCCGGCCAGGAGGGAGATCCGTGCTTTCGCTGACCATCGTGGTGCTGGCCACCGTGGCCGCCGGCTTCATCGTCTGGGCCAATGACAAGCGCCATGCCAAGTATGGTGCGGCAGTGCCGGCGGGCATTGCCGTCGGTGTTGCGGCGCTGGCATGGATCATCCTGATGGCCGCCGGCTTCGGCTACCTGCCTGGCCTGACCTGGCTCCCGTGGGTCCTGCCCACGGTCCTGGGCATTGCTGCCGCCGTCGGCGCTGTCGTCTACCTGGGCCGCACGCGTGCCCGCCACGACATGGAGCGGATGACTGCCATCCTGCGCCGCTGAACTGTCCTTAAACAGGTGTGGCCACCACCCGCCCGGGTGGTGGCCACACCTGTTTAAGACCGGATCAGAGGAACTCGGCCCTGCCCTCCATCGCGGACGACGCGAGGGCATGCTCCCGGCGCGGGATGCGCCCCGCTGCCCGGGCCATCCGGCCAGCGATGACCGCATGCTTGAACGCCTCGCCCATGAGGGCAGGGTTCTGCGCGCGCGTCACGGCCGTAGCCAGCAGGACGGCGTCGCAGCCCAGCTCCATGGCCAAAGCTGCATCGGATGCCGTACCGATGCCTGCATCCAGGACCACGGGAACAGACGCGCGCGACACGATGAGCTCGATGTTGTGCGGGTTCAGGATCCCCAGGCCCGTGCCGATCGGGGCGCCCAGCGGCATCACGGCGGTGGCGCCGAGGTTTTCGAGCCGCAGCGCAAGCACGGGGTCATCGTTGGTGTAGGCAAAGACCTTGAAGCCGCGGTTGACCAGCTGCTCCGTGGCTTCCACGAGTTCCACGGCGTCGGGCAGGAGCGTCTGTTCGTCCGCGATAACCTCCAGTTTCACCCAGTCGGTCTCCAGGGCTTCCCGGGCCAGTTCCGCCGTGAGGACCGCGTCCCTGGCGGTGAAGCAACCGGCGGTGTTGGGCAGCACACGGATCCCGTGGTCCACCAGCAGTTGGAACAGAGAGCCGGTTTCCGCGGTGGAGTAGCGGCGCATGGCGACGGTGGTCAGGGCGGTGCCGGAGGCCAGGAGCGCTGCGCCCAGGCCGTCCAGGCTCGGTGCTCCGCCGGTGCCCATGATGAGCCGGGATCCGAGGGCTACGCCGTCAATCACCAGGTTGTCGTTTGCACCGGTGTCTCCGGCGGGGTTGATGGTGCTGGTTTCGGTCATGGCGTCAGCCTCCCTGTACTGCTGTGACGAGTTCGATGTCGTCGCCGTCGGCGAGCGCCGTGGCGAACCATTGGCTCCGCGGGACCACCTGCGCGTTGTGCGCGACGGCGACGCCCAGTTTCCCGCCGTCCATCGCCTGCCCGTTGGCAGCCAGCGGGCGTCCGGTGACCTGGCTGACGAGCGTGGTGATGGAGGCGCCGTCGGCCACCGTGTGCGGGTTTCCGTTGAGGGTGATGTTCACGCTGTCTCCTTGA
This sequence comes from Pseudarthrobacter defluvii, assembly GCF_030816725.1. NCBI lineage: Bacteria > Bacillati > Actinomycetota > Actinomycetes > Micrococcales > Micrococcaceae > Pseudarthrobacter > Pseudarthrobacter defluvii. Next base: position 1,296,868 of record NZ_JAUSYG010000001.1, on the reverse strand, counting down.
TGTGGGTGCGTTGGGCGGCGCCCGCCGGCCTGGAGAACCGGTCCGGGCGGAAGGGCGCCCACCGGGGATCGGCTTTTCCGTCCAGCAGTTCTGCACAGATGGCTGCTGCGGCGGGGGTGAGCAGGACGCCGTGCCGGAAGAAGCCGGTAGCGATGATGAGTCCCGGCACGTGGGCGGGTCCTGTTGTATCGGACGCTGTGCTTCCTGCACCAGGGACCGCCGGCACACGTCCCAGCAGTGGAGCGTTGTCCGGGGTTCCGGGGCGGGCCCGGGCTGTGGATTCCAGAAGTTCGAGTTCGGCGACGGCGGGCACCAGTGCCTGCGCATCGCGCAGCAGCTGGTAGACGCCGCCGGCGCTCACGGCGTCGGACAGGGCGTCCTCCCGCTGGGTGGCTCCGATCACCACGGTCCCGTCCGCCCGCGGGACGATGTACACCGGAACCCCGTGCACCAGGCCCCGCACGGTTGCGGTCACCAGGGGTTGGAGATGGCGGGGAACCGCAAGGCGGAGGATGTCCCCGTGCACCGGCCGCAGCGGCAGCTCAAGGCCGTCGGGCAGTCCGCCCAATGTTCCCGCCTGCAGGCCGTTGGCAACCACGGTTTCCGCTGCCAGGACCGTCCCGCCGCCTACCAGGCGGACGCCCGCGACCGATCCGTCCTCCCACACCAGGCAGGCTGCCCGGTCCGGCACGGCGTACCCGTCCACCGCCCCGTCCACGCCCAGGTCAGGCTTCTCCCGGGCAGCACCTGCGAGGGCAAGCCGCACCGCTGCCACCAGCCGGCGGGGATCCACCTGGTGGTCACCGGGGATGTCGAGGGCGCAGGCGATGGCGGGGCTGAGGAGTGGTTCGCGCTGGCGGGCCTCCCGCACTGTCAGGGGTTCCACTGCCAGCCCGTTGGCCTGCTGCACTGTCCGCAGGTCCATCAGTGCGCGGCGGTCGGCGGCGTCGGCACCCACGGCGAGAGTCGGCGTCGTAAGATACCCACAATCCGAGCCGGACGCCTCAGCGACGCCGGCGGCAAACCCGGGCCAGCGGGAGGACGCCTCCAGCATGAGCTCCAGGAGGTCCTCCTCCTGGTAATGCAGTTCGCTGACGGGGGCCAGCATCCCGGCGGCGGCCCAACTGGCTCCGGTTCCGGGCGCATCATCAATGAGGACGACGGACCGTCCGGAACGCTGCACCTCCCACGCGATGCCGTGCCCCACCACTCCCCCGCCGATAACGGCGACGTCCGCCCGGAGGGTGGCAGGGCCGGCGGCGTCCGCGGACACGGGATGGGTGGTGCCGGGAGTACGCATATGGGGGTTCCTTCCCTACGCCGGCATTAACCGGATCAGGTCAAGCGGTCGGCTCTGACGCCCTCTCAGCCCGGCGCTTTGTGACAGCTGCCGCGGGCTCCCGCAGTACCAGCCCAGTTTAGAGGAACTAGGCTTGCAGGCATGAATGCGACCACCCCATCCTTCGCCGCAGGTTCCCATGCACCGGCCAACGCCGTTGCCAGTGCCGAGGTTGTCAACGCCCGCGACAGCGAGGCCCTCAAGGCGGCCCGGCTGTACCTCTGCACTGATGCACGGCGTGACCGCGGCGACTTTGCGGAGTTCGTGGACGCGGCCTTTGCCGGGGGCGTGGACATCATCCAGCTCCGCGACAAGACCATCGAGGCAGCCGAGGAACTGGACTTTTTGGCGGTCCTGAAGGAGACGGCGGTACGGCACGGCAGGCTCTGGGCCGTTAATGACCGTGCAGACATCGCCGTTCTCTCCGGCGCCCCGGTGTTCCACATTGGCCAGAAAGACCTTCCCCTGGCTGCAGCACGCGCGCTGGTGAATGGCAACGCCGCCATCGGACTCTCCAGCCACACACCCGAACAGGTGGACGCCGCCCTGCTGGCAGCTGCCGGCCCCTCCGGGCTGGACTACTTCTGCGTGGGTCCGGTCTGGGCCACGCCCACCAAACCCGGCAGGACCGCCGTCGGCCCTGAACTGGTGAAGTACGCCGCCGAGGCGTCCCGGCATGCGGCGGAACCGGTCCCCTGGTTTGCCATTGGCGGCATCGACCACGGCAACATCCACCAGGTAGCGGAGGCGGGTGCTCGCAGGATCGTGGTTGTCCGTGCCATCACCGAAGCCTCCGATCCTGCGGCAGCTGCTGCCTCCCTCCTCGACGCGCTGGCGGCCGCCGGCGCCTGAGCCTGCTTAATCCCGGAACTTGGGGCTACGCTGAATTTTGTGTCACATCATCGGCTGGCTCCCAACGTCCACGACCACAAGAACGCCCTGGAAGAGGCGCTGGGACTGCTGCGGACGGAACTGGAACTTCCCGGCCCGTATCCTGCCGAAGCCGTGGAAGATGCCCTGGCCGCCGTGGCGGCGCTGGAGCTGCCGTCCTACGACCTGACCGCCGTCGAGTTTGTGACCATCGACCCGGCGTCCTCCACGGACCTGGACCAGGCAGTCTTCATCGAACTGGATGGGGACGGCTACCGTGTGATGTACGCGATTGCCGACGTCCCCGCGTTCGTCGTCCCCGGCGGCCCGCTGGACGCGGAGACGCGCCGCCGCGGCCAAACGTTCTACGCCCCTGACGGCCGGATTCCGCTGCATCCGGAGGTGATCAGCGAAGGGGCAGGAAGCCTGCTGCCGGGCCAGGAATGCTCAGCCTTCGTATGGGAGTTCACGCTCGACGGCGACGCGTCGGTGCTGACAGTCGGCGTCCGGCGGGCACGGGTCCGCAGCCGAGACAAGCTCAGCTACAAAGGCGCCCAGGCAGACCTCGACGCCGGGACTGCTTCCGGCGTGCTGGAACTGCTCCGCGAGGTGGGCCTGAAGCGGGTGGCGCTGGAACGGGCACGCCAAGGTGCCAGCCTCAACATGCCCGAGCAGGAGATTGTCCAACTGCCCGACGGCGGCTACCGGATTGACGCCGTTCCGCAGCTTCCCGTGGAGGACTGGAACGCGCAGATTTCGTTGATGACCGGGATGGCGGCAGCGGCGCTCATGCTGGAGGGCAAGGTGGGCATCCTGCGCACCATGCCGGCGCCGGATGAACGTTCCCTGAGGCATTTCCGGCTACAGACCGAGGTGCTGGGCAGGCCGTGGGACGGCGAAGTCAGCTACGGCGAATACCTGCGCTCCCTTGATCCCACCGACCCGAGGCAGCTGGCCATCATGCATTCGGCAGGCATGCTGTTCCGTGGAGCCTCCTACACCGCCTTTGACGGAACCGTCCCCGAGGATGGGATCCAGTCCGCCATCGGCGCGGCATATGCCCACACCACCGCGCCGCTGCGCCGCTTGGTGGACCGCTTCGTCCTGGTCATCTGCGAGGCCCTGAGTAATGGCGGCGATGTCCCCGGCTGGGCCCGCGAAGCCCTTCCGCTGCTGCCGGGCATCATGGCCGGGTCCGACCAGCTCGCGTCCCGGATGGAACGCCTGGCACTGGACACCGTGGAGGCAGCGCTACTGCTGAACCACATCGGACAGGAGTTCGACGCGATCGTAATTTCAGGGTCCAAGCCGCAGAACGGGAACGGCAACGGAAACGGCAATGGCAGGAACGGCAACGGTAGTTCCGGGATCATCCAGATCGCCGAACCTGCCGTGACCGCACGCTGCGCAGGCGAACTGGAGTCCGGCACCAAGGTCCGGGTCCGCCTGGTTGCCTCGGACATCACCACCCGTCGGATCCACTTCGAACTCGTTTCCTGAGGGACCTGCGGACGCCGCGGGTGGGCCGAAACCGTGTTTCCACCCCCGTGCGGCTAGACTGGAGGGGTAGAACTGGATGCCCGGTCGTTGATTTCCTCCATTTGAAACCAACAAGCCCGCCCCTACGCGATCTTGAGATTTACCCGCTGGTCCCCAGTGCCAGCATTTAGATAGCCCGCGATCGGCTTCCACTGGAATTGCTTGCGCGCTTGAGCGTGCTCCGGAGCGGCCAGCACTGGCCGGCCCGTTGAGCAGGCAGCGCCAATGCCTAATGAATAAGGAAACTCCCCTGTGAGTGAATTGCATACCCACCAGCTTCTGAGCGACGAGTCCGGCACAGAGACCCTCGAACCGGAAGAGACCATCATCTCGGACGAGACGCCGCACGAGATCGCCGAGAAGTCCTTCGCCGACTACAACGTCCGCGCAGACATCGTGGAATCCCTGGCCGACGCCGGGATCACCCACCCCTTCCCCATCCAGGCCATGACCCTGCCGGTCGCCCTGGGCGGCCACGACATCATCGGCCAGGCCAAGACCGGCACCGGCAAGACACTCGGCTTCGGTATTCCCGCGCTGCAGCGCGTCATCGGCCAGGACGACCCCGGCTACGCCAAGCTGGCCGTGCCGGGAGCCCCGCAGGCCCTGGTGATCGTTCCCACCCGCGAACTTGCCGTTCAGGTGGCCAGTGACCTGCAGACCGCGTCCCGCAAACGCAACGCCAGGATCACCACCATCTACGGTGGCCGCGCCTACGAGCCCCAGGTAGACGCGCTCAAGCAGGGTGTCGAGGTAGTGGTGGGCACCCCCGGGCGCCTGATCGACCTGTACAAGCAGAAGCACCTGAGCCTGAAGAACGTGAAGCTCGTGGTCCTCGACGAGGCCGACGAAATGCTGGACCTCGGCTTCCTGCCGGACGTTGAGACCCTCATCGCCGGCACCCCTGCAGTCCGCCAGACGCTCCTGTTCTCGGCCACCATGCCCGGCCCGGTCATTGCCATGGCGCGCCGCTACATGACCCAGCCCACCCATATCCGCGCAGCGGATCCCGAGGACGAGGGCCTGACCAAGCGGGACATCCGCCAGCTCATTTACCGGGCACACAGCATGGACAAGACCGAGGTGGTGGCCCGCATCCTGCAGGCCCGCGGCCGCGGACGGACCATCATCTTCACCAAGACCAAGCGCACCGCCGCCAAAGTGGCCGAAGAACTGGTGGACCGCGGGTTCGCTGCCGCCGCCATCCACGGCGACCTGGGCCAGGGCGCCCGCGAACAGGCGCTGCGCGCGTTCCGAAACAACAAGGTGGACGTCCTGGTGGCCACCGACGTGGCTGCCCGCGGCATCGACGTTGATGACGTGACCCACGTGATCAACTACCAGTGCGTGGAAGACGAGAAGATCTACCTGCACCGGGTGGGCCGTACCGGCCGCGCCGGCAACAAGGGCACCGCCGTCACGTTCGTTGACTGGGACGACATGCCGCGCTGGGCGCTGATCAACAAGGCGCTGGGCCTGAGCGTCCCCGAGCCCGTGGAAACCTACTCGTCCTCGTCGCACTTGTACACAGATCTTGACATCCCCGAGGGCACCAAGGGCCGCCTTCCCCGCGACAAGCGGACCCTTGCCGGCGTCGATGCCGAGGTACTTGAGGACCTGGGCGAAACCGGCAAGAAGAACAGCCGCGGCGGCCGTGACTCAGACCGGTCACGCGACCGTGACGGACGGGGCCGCGGAAAGGCCGACGGCGGTAAGGGCGGCAGCCGCGACGGTGCCCGCAGCAGTGGCTCCGCTGGCCGCTCAGGTGAGCGCCGTCGTCGTACGCCGGACTCTGCAGCAGCTCCTGTCGCCGACACTGCCGTCCCTGCAACCGACGGCGAGAAGCCCTCGCGCGCCCGCCGGACCCGCACGCGTACCCGCCGCCGCAACGGCGAAGTGGTTGCCGGCGCGGACAACGGCACCCAGCCCGGCAACGCCGAGGCCTAACTGCCCTGATGACTGACACTGTTTGGGCGCCGGACGGCGGCAGCCTGGTGGTGCACGCGGATAATGCGGAGTACCTCCCTACGCTGCCGGACGGCGCCTTCACACTCATTTACGTGGATCCGCCCTTCAACACGGGCAGGCCGCAGCAGCGCCAGGAAACCCGGATGGTGGTGAACGCCGGCGGCAGCGGGGACCGGGTGGGTTTCAAGGGCCGCTCGTACGACACCATCAAGGGCGCCCTGCACCGCTACGATGACGCCTTCAGCGACTACTGGTCGTTCCTGGAACCCCGGCTCGTGGAGGCCTGGCGCCTGCTGGCCGACGACGGGACCCTGTACCTGCACCTGGACTACCGTGAGGTGCACTACGCCAAGGTAATGCTGGACGCCATCTTTGGCCGGGAATGCTTCCTGAACGAGATCATCTGGGCCTACGACTATGGTGCACGGGCGAAAAACCGGTGGCCCACCAAGCACGACAACATCCTGGTGTACGTGAAGAACCCGGCCAAGTACCACTTCAACAGCGCCGAGGTGGACCGTGAGCCGTACATGGCCCCCGGACTGGTGACCCCCGCCAAGCGGGAGCTGGGCAAGCTGCCCACCGACGTCTGGTGGCACACCATCGTCTCGCCCACCGGCAAGGAAAAGACCGGCTACCCCACGCAGAAACCGGAAGGCCTGGTGCGCAGGATTGTCGCCGCATCGTCCCGGCCCGGTGACTGGTGCCTGGACTTCTTCGCCGGCTCCGGCACCCTGGGGGCAGTGGCCGCCAAGCTTGGCCGGAAGTTCGTGTGCGTGGACCAGAACCAGCCGGCCATCGACATTATGGCCAAGCGGCTGGGTGCGCACGCCACCGTGGCTTCGTTCCAGCCCAACTAGGGACGGACGATGGCGGCTCCCGTGCCGAGTTCCTCGATCCTCGCCAGCATGTCCGGTGCCGTGACGTTTTCGCCGAGCAGGTTGGGCTTGCCGGTGCCGTGATAATCCGAGGACCCGGTGATCAGCAGGTCATGCCTTGCCGCCAGCTTCCGCAGGAAGTCGCGGCCCTCCTCCGGATTGTCCCGGTGGTCGATCTCCAGGCCCGCCAGGCCGGCGTCGATCATTTCCCGGTAGGTCCGCTCCCCCACGATCCTTCCCCTGGACGACGCCACGGGATGGGCAAACACCGGCACCCCGCCGGCGGCACGGACAAGTTCGACGGCGGTAGCGGGGTCCGGTGCGTAGTGCGGAATGAAGTACCGCGAGCGGGAGGTGAGAATGGAGGCGAAAGCCTCCGAGCGGTCCTCCACCACACCAGCGGCGACGAGGGCGTCCGCGATGTGCGGCCGGCCCAGGGTGGCGCCGGGCGCGACGTGATGGATCACGTCGTCCCACGTGAGCGGGTAGTCCTCCGCCAGGATGGTCACCATCCGCTCGGCCCGGGTCAGGCGGGAATCCTTGGCCTTGGTAATTTCCTCGAGGAGGCCGGGGTGGGCGGGATCATGCAGGTAGCTCAGGAGGTGGACGCTGATGCCCTCCGCCGTCCGGCAGGAGACCTCCATGCCGGGCACCAGGGCCACCCCGTACGTGGCTGCAGCCGCGGTGGCTTCCGCCCAGCCTGCAGTTGAATCATGGTCGGTCAGGGCCACCACGTCCAGTCCCGCGCGGGCAGCAGAGGCCATGACGTCGGCAGGCGTCTCGGTGCCGTCGGAGACGTTGGAGTGGGCATGCAGGTCAATCCTCACTTATCCAGCGTAGTGGACCGGGGACAGGAGACCGGGGAGGCCTGTTCGCTTAGCCGGGATGCTGGTGAGACGATGGTGCCGTGAACGATGCCGAAAACACCCAAAACTCTGCTTCCCAGCCGCTGGAGGAGCGCGTCAACAACCGCTCCCAGCGGCCCAGTTCCAATGCCTTCAAGGCCTTCATGGCCAGCAACTGGGCGCCGTCCAGCCAGGACCTGCCCCCGCGGGACGAGGTAGCCGGCTACGCCGCAACCCGGCGCAAGGCGATCTCCGCCCAGTTCAAGGGCGAACGCCTGGTCGTCCCGGCTGGACCGCTGAAGGTCCGCTCCAACGACTGCGATTACCGCTTCCGCCCGCACTCAGGTTTCGCGCACCTCACCGGGCTTGGCCTGGACCACGAGCCGGATGCCGTGCTCATTCTCGAACCGGTTGCCGAAGGAAAGGGCGACGACGGCAGCCACCACACTGCCACCCTTTACTTCCGCCCGCTGGCGGGCAGGGACACGGAACAGTTCTACGCGGACTCCCGCTCCGGGGAGTTCTGGATCGGGGCACGCCCCACCCTCGAAGAGTTTGAGGCCCGCCTGGGACTGGCCCCCGCGCACATCGACCAGCTGGAAACGGCCATCACCAAGGACGTGGGGGCCCCGGAAATCGGCGGTATCTCCATTCGCCTGGTCCGCAAAGTTGACGAGAACATCGACGCACTGGTGGACACGGCCCGGTACAACACTGCCAAGGACCCTGAGAACCTGGACCTTGGTGTCCTGGATGCCCTGGACGAAAAGCTCAGCGAGGCACTCTCCGAACTGCGCCTGCTCAAGGACGAGTGGGAGATTGAGCAGATGCGGATTGCAGTGTCCGCCACCGTGGAAGGCTTCGAGGAAGTTGTTAAGGCCTTGCCCCGGGCCCTCACGCACGCCCGCGGGGAACGCGTGGTGGAAGGCGCGTTCTTCGCCCGGGCGCGCGAGGTGGGGAACGAACTCGGCTACGACACCATCGCCGCGTCGGGCAACAACGCCACCGTGCTGCACTGGACCCGCAACACGGGGCGCATCCACGCCGGGGAACTCCTGCTCCTTGATGCTGGCGTCGAGGCTGACTCGCTTTACACCGCGGACATCACCCGGACGCTGCCGGCCAGCGGCACCTTCAGCGACGTCCAGCGCAAGGTCTACCAGGCAGTCCTCGATGCCGCGGATGCCGGCTTCGCTGCTGCCCAGCCGGGTACCAAGTTCCGCGACATCCACACCGCGGCCACCACGGTCCTTGCGGAGCGCCTGTCCGAATGGGGGATCCTGCCTGTCAGCGTGGAGGAGGCAATCAGCCCCGAGGGCCAGCAGCACCGCCGCTGGATGCCGCACGGTACCAGCCACCACCTGGGACTGGACGTGCATGACTGCGCGCAGGCCAAGCGGGAACTCTACCTCGACGGCGTCCTCACCGAGGGCATGGTCTTCACCATCGAGCCCGGCCTGTACTTCAAGAAGGAAGACCTTGCCATCCCGGAGGAATACCGCGGCATTGGCGTCAGGATTGAGGACGATATCCTCATGACTGCTGATGGCCCCGTGAACCTCAGCGCCGCCCTGCCGCGTAATGCCGAGGACGTGGAGGACTGGATGGCCGGCATCTACCGGACCGAAGAAGCCTGATCCGCGGCAGGGATAAAGCCTGCCGCAGCACAGACACGAACAGAGCGGGACCGCCGGATTCTATCCAGCGGTCCCGCTCTTTGTGCGTCCTGATGTCAGGCTCTGTAAACCTCCCGGCCGCTACTGCCGGTGTTCGCCGTGGTGCTGGTCGCCCTCGGATCCGTAGTGTTCTTCCGCACGATGAGCTCCACCGTGGTGTTCCTGCTGTTCCGCAGCATGTTCCGGGCTATGTCCCGGACCTTGCTGCCCGGCATCCGCGGCGGAATCCTGCGGGAGGCGGACGCCGTACTGCGGCCGGCCGTCCGGCAGGTCGGGGTAGCGGACGGAACGGACCGGCTGCTGCTGCTGGCCGCCGCCGTACTGCTGGTTGGCCTGCTGCCCGCCGTCGTCCGGGTAACCGTGCCCGGCCTGAGCTGCCCCGTCCTGGGCGGGTCCACCGTGTTCCGGGGAGCCGTGTTCAGGGGTGCCAGAAGACCGCTGGCCGTAGGGATCGTTCCAGCCGGCCGGACGTGCCGGACCCTGGCCCTGCTGCTGCGGATGCTGCTGCTGGTACGGCTGGTTGTAGTAATCGTTTTGCGTGTAGGGGCCGTGGCCTGAGGCAGCATCCGAACGCGACATCGGCAACTGCTGCAGGAGGCGCCGCGCCTCATGCGCTGCTTCGGGTGCCACGATGACGTCGTAGCTCGTTGCCACTACCTGGCTGGTGGACGTGAAGTCCCGCTTGCCGCGCTGCATGGCGTAGGTGACGATGCCGAACAGCATGAAGAAGGCGGCACCCATCAGCACCGAGGTCATGATCGAAAAGTAACCCGGGGAAGGCGCAAAGAAGGAGAGCATGACGCCCACGAACAGGCCAAACCACATGCCGCTCAGTGCACCCGAAAGGGCCACCCTGGGGTAGCTCAGGCGCCCCGTTACCCGCTCCACCATCTTCAGCTCGTTACCCACGATGGAGACCATCTGGACCGGGAACTGCTGGTCCGCCAGGTAGTCGACCGCTTTTTGGGCGTCGAGGTAGGAGGTGTAGGAGCCAACGGTGTCACCGGTGGGAACAGCCCGGGCATCGTCCGGTCCGTTCGGAGCGCCGGGCTTGGGTGCACCAAATATGTTCGACATAACCCCATTCTTGCCCATCAAGGTGGGTGCTGCCTGTAAATTCAGCTAAAAGAGAGCAGACTCGGTAGCCTGTAGTGGTGAGTACAACACCTACACGCGTCTTCGTGGCACGCCTCCTGGGCCTCGATGTTTTCGACCCGCTGGGCGACCGGCTGGGCCGGCTGCGCGACGTTGTTGTGCTGTCCCGGGGAACGCAGGGAGCCCCTCATGTGGTGGGCATCGTGGTGGAAGTTCCGGGAAAGAAGCGGGTCTTCGTGCCCATGACCCGGATCACCTCGATCGACCAGACACAGATCATCTGCACGGGACTGGTCAACCTGCGCCGGTTTGAACAGCGCGGGGCCGAAACGCTGGTGGTGGCCGAGATGTTCGACCGCCGGGTCACCCTCCGCGACGGCAGCGGCGACGCCACCATCGAAGACATCGCCATAGACCAGCACAGGTCCCGTGACTGGTTCGTCAGCAAGCTCTTCGTAAGGCGCGGGCACTCGCTGTCCCCCCTGAGCCGGCTGCGCCGCAACGAAACCCTGATTATCGACTGGGCGGACGCCCAGCAGGGCCAGAAGACCGAGCCGCAGGCCGCCACCCAGTTCGTGGCCAACCACGAGGACCTCAAACCTGCAGACTTCGCCGAGGCCCTCCAGGAGATGAGCGACAAGCGCCGCTTCGAGGTGGCCAGTGAACTGCAGGACGAACGCCTGGCGGACGTCCTCCAGGAACTGCCGGAGGACGACCAGGTGGAGATCCTCTCCGCCCTGGATGTCCAGCGCGCAGCCGACGTCCTGGAAGAGATGGATCCGGACGACGCCGCCGACCTCCTCGGCGAGCTCCCCTCCGCCCAGGCCGAGGAACTGCTCCAGCTGATGGAGCCCGAAGGCGCCGAGGACGTCCGCCGCCTGCTCGAGTACGACGAGGACACAGCCGGCGGCCTGATGACTCCCGTGCCGGTCATCCTTCCGCCGGAGGCCACCGTCGCCGAAGCCCTGGCCCACGTCCGGCGCGAGGAGCTCTCCCCCGCGCTGGCGTCGTCGATCTTCATTGCCCGGCCGCCCCTGGAAACGCCCACAGGCCGTTTCCTGGGCGTGGTGCATATCCAGCAGCTGCTGCGTTTCCCGCCGTTCGAGGCCTTGGGAAACCTGGTGGACAAGAACCTTGAGCCGTTGTCCGACCAGGCCCACATCAGCGAAGTGGCGCGCACGCTGGCTACCTATAACCTGAACTCCCTTCCGGTGGTCAATGACGCCGGCCGGCTTGTGGGGGCGGTGACTGTTGATGACGTATTGGATCATTTGTTGCCGGACGACTGGCGCGCCCATGATGGCGAAGCCCCGATAAGAAAGCTCGGTGGCCGCATTGGCTGAGATCAGCACTCCGAAGAGCCCCAACCAGCGGAACCCGGCCAAAGCGGAATCAAAGGGCAGCCTCGACACGCCCCTCAGCGGCCGGCAGCGGATCCTGCCCAAACTCTCCCCGGACCCCGACGCATTCGGCCACGCCACGGAAGGCTTTGCTCGGTTCATGGGCACGCCCCAGTTCCTGGTTTACATGACCGTGTTCTGCATCTTCTGGCTGGGCTGGAACACGTGGGCGCCCGTCGATTGGCAGTTCGACTCCAGGGACCTTGGCTTCACCCTGCTGACCCTGATGCTGTCGTTGCAAGCCTCTTACGCAGCACCCCTGCTGCTGCTGGCGCAAAACCGGCAGGATGACCGTGACCGCGTCTCGTTGCAGCAGGACCGCCAGCGTGCCGAGCGCAACCTGTCCGATACCGAGTACCTGACCCGTGAGCTTGCCTCCCTCCGGATCGCGCTGCGCGAGGTGGCCACCCGCGACTACGTCCGGGCCGAGCTGCGCTCCCTCCTTGAGGACATGCTGGAAGCCCAGGAGGAGCTCCGCACCCACGACGACACCGGCCCTGGTTCCCACGAGTCGCCGCGGGACAAGGTCAAGGACAAGCTGCGTGAACAACGGGACCGGCAGCGCAGCCCGCGTACCCAGCAGATTCCCCGGGTCAAACCCGGCCACTCTGCACAATGACCGCCAGGCCGCCCACCAGGTGCCGGCCCGCAACCGCATGAAAGCCGAGGCTTCTCCCATGAGCGCCCCCACCGATCCGGCAACATCCAGCGAGACTCCGCTGCACCAGGCGGTCAACAACGCCCTGGCCACGGTCATCGACCCTGAGCTCCGCCGGCCCATCACCGAGCTGGGCATGGTGGATTCCGTCAAGGTTTCCGACGACGGCAGGGTCGCCGTGGCGGTCCTGCTCACCATTGCGGGCTGCCCGCTGCGGGACACCATTACCGCAGATTCCCGGAAGGCTCTTTTCGCGGTCCCCGGGGTCACCGCCGTCGACGTCGAACTCAGGGTGATGGACCAGGCCCAGCGCGACGCCCTCAAGGAGAAGCTGCGCGGCGCGGGCGGGCAGCGCAGCATCCCGTTCAACGAGGCCGGCTCGCTTACCAAGGTCTATGCGGTGGCAAGCGGCAAAGGCGGGGTAGGCAAATCCTCTGTCACCGTCAACCTGGCCAGCGCCTTGGCTGCCCAGGGCCTCCGGGTAGGAATCGTGGACGCTGACGTGTACGGCTTCTCCGTCCCGGCGCTGATGGGCATCACGCAAAAACCCACCCAGGTGGACGACATGATCCTGCCGCCGGTTGCCTACGGGGTAAAGGTAATCTCCATCGGCATGTTCGTCAGTGGCAACAAGCCCGTTGCCTGGCGCGGACCCATGCTGCACCGGGCCTTGGAACAGTTCCTCACCGACGTCTATTTCGGCGACCTGGACGCCCTGTTCCTGGACCTTCCGCCGGGGACCGGTGACATTGCCATCTCCGTTGCGCAGTTGCTGCCCAAGGCCGAAATCCTGGTGGTCACCACACCGCAGCCCGCGGCAGCGGACGTCGCAGAACGGGCCGGCGCCATTGCTATGCAGACAGGTCAGAAGATCGCAGGCGTCATCGAGAACATGTCCTACCTTGAAATGCCCGACGGCGGCCGGATGGAATTGTTTGGAAGCGGCGGCGGGGACGTCCTCACTGAACGCCTCAGCGCCTTGGTGGGGACGGATGTTCCGCTGCTGGGCCAGATTCCCCTGGACATCCAGTTGCGCGAAGGCGGGGATTCAGGGGTGCCGATCGTCCTGGGCAAGCCGGATTCGGCAGGAGCAGCGGCGTTGGCGGGCATCGCGGGGCAGCTGGCGGCCAAGCCGCGTGGCCTTGCCGGGATGAAACTCGGGCTGCAGCCCCGCTGAGTGCGGGGCTAGGTTGCTTCGGTGTCGAATGGGGCAATGTCGCCCGGAGCCAGCCTTTGTACAACCCGTTCGGGGCGGGCGGGAGCCGCTTCGGCAACTGCCGCTGCGCCGGAGACTGCGGCCACGGCGGCCGGGGCGCCTGCGCTCACCGGCTTGGTGTCGTCGTCGAGCAGTGCTTCCTTGATGATGCGCCGGGGGTCGTACTGCCGGGGATCGTATTTCTTCCAGTCGACATCGTCGATGTCGATGCCCACTTCTTCCTTGATCTGTTCACGGGCACCGTTGGCCATGCGCCGCACTTCCTTGACCAGGTTTGCCAGCTTTTGGGTATATTCCGGCAGCCGCTGGGGGCCGATCACCATCACGCCTATGATCAGCAGAAGAATGAACTCCGGGCCGTTGATTCCAAACACTTTAGGAAGATTACCCTTTCCGGGCTGCGAGTGACGATTCCCGTCCGGCGGACGGAGCAAGAGTCCGCATCACTGGGTGAACAAAGCGGCAATCTTGCTGAACCCGCGCTCCAGCCGGGTCTCCAGGGGCTCGGCGGTCTGTCCCTCAGGGGTTTCCGGAACGGCGGCCGCCACCCCCTCCGCGGCAGTGTCCGCAAGTCGCTTGAGGATAGGCAGTGCTTCGTTGGCCTGCGCGGCGGGCAGGTCCGAGCGGTAGGTGATAGTCAGGCCGGCTGCCCGGTAAGTGGCAGTCCAGGGAGTGGTGGCCCAATCCCCTGAGAGGCCCGTGCTACCTCGGGCTCCGGCGGTTTCCCCCGGCACGCTTCCTGCAGCCGGCGTGGCCTGTGCTGCGGGGTGCCCGCTGACCGGGTGCTGCTCGGTAACGGTGGCATGCTGGGCTCCGTTGGTGAGCCGGAGCTCCACTGCGGGCTGGCCGTCAACCACCAGCGCCTTGGCCGTTTCGAGGCGGAATCCCAGGGCCTGCAGGTCGGGGCAGGCCCATCCCTCGGAGCGCAGGGTGGCCAGTTGGGCTGGGCTCAAAGTCCGGCCATCGGCGGGGGTCTGTGACGACACGTGCGAGAAGGCGGCTTCGGTGCCCTGGGCCTCGCCGCCGGCAGGATCGCCTGCAGCTGTGAAGGCCCCCACGGCCAGCACTCCGGCGGCGGCCATGGTTCCGCCTGCGGTCAGCGCGAGGGCCCGTACGGCCAGGCGCGAGGTGCTGCTTTGGTGCCCGGGCGGGGGCGGCTGGGCGGCCAGTTCGTGGGTGCGCGCCAGCAGCCGTGCCGTCAGGTCGTCGCTGGCGGGCGGGATGGGAGCGTCCCGGAGACGCTCAAGGTACTGCCGTTCCCGGCGGACGGTGGCGGCGCACTCGTGGCAGGCCTCAAGGTGGCTGCCCGTGCGCTGATGCCTGCCGCCGAAAGGAAACTTGGAATTCATGTCCCGTTCAGAGGATGCCGGCGATGCGCGGCATCGAAAGCTTCCGGCGGGACTGCTGCGGACGCGGGTCACGGTGGGCCAGCTTCTCCCGGAGCATGGTCCTGCCGCGGTGGATGCGCGAGCGGACGGTGCCCAGTTTTACGCCCAGCGCTTCCGCGACTTCGTCGTAGGACAGCCCTTCGAGGTCACACAGGACGACGGCGGCGCGGAAGTCCGGCGGAAGTTCCTCCAGCGCGGCCTGCACATCCAGGTCCAGGTTGTTCAGTTCGAAGCTCTGTTCCGGACCGGGTTCCCGGCCGGGCAGGCGGGACTCTGCGTCTTCCGCCAGTGCGTCGAAACGGATGCGGGTCTTGCGGCGCGCCTGGTCAAGGAACAGGTTGGTGGTGATTCGGTGCAGCCAGCCGTCAAGCGTTCCGGGTTTGAAGTTCTCCAGGGAACGGAAGACGCGGACGAACACTTCCTGGGTAAGGTCCTCGGCGTCAAACTTGTTGCCGGTCAGGCGGTAAGCCAACCGGTAGACCTTTGCGGAATGGTTGGTGACCACTTCTTCCCAGGTGGGACGGACCCACTCATCATCGGGATTGGTGACTGCAG
Source organism: Pseudarthrobacter defluvii (assembly GCF_030816725.1). Classification (NCBI taxonomy): domain Bacteria; kingdom Bacillati; phylum Actinomycetota; class Actinomycetes; order Micrococcales; family Micrococcaceae; genus Pseudarthrobacter; species Pseudarthrobacter defluvii. Next base: position 1,281,441 of record NZ_JAUSYG010000001.1, on the reverse strand, counting down.
GGACAGGTGCCACAACTGAAGATGACATCGTCCACTCCCCTCGTGGAATGCTAACGCCCGGATACTGTTGACATCTCTGATTCGGCGCCGGTCACCGTTTGGATGAGCGGATACCAATCATGTCAAACTTGGCTGGGAATTTCCTGACTGCCGGCAAACTTCAGCCTTGGGCCCAACAGGTTCTTCCCCGGCCTGCAGTCCCGCACCCAGTAGGCTTGAGGAAACATTCCCCCCTTACGCCCAGAAAGCGATAATCCATGAGCGCCGACAAGTCCAGCAGCTGGTCCTATGCAGAAGATCTGCCCGCTGAGGATGAGGTTATGCTTCGGGCCCGGGAACGTTCGTTTGAACTGGGGGTCAACGCCATCAGCCCCGGCGTGGGCGCAGTCCTCACGGTGCTGGCTTCGGCATCCAAGGCCCAGACCGCAGTGGAAATCGGCACTGGCGCCGGAGTGTCCGGCGTGTGCCTGCTGCGGGGTCTGGGTCCGCACGCGGTCCTGACCACTATCGACGTCGACGTCGAACACCTGAGGGCCGCCCGGGAGGCCTTCGCCGAAGCCGGCAGCCCCGCCAACAGAACCCGCACCATTTCCGGCCGCGCGCGCGATGTCCTGCCACGGCTGACGGACGGCGCCTACGACCTGGTGTTTATCGACGCGGACAAGCCGGGCCTCCCCGGCTATGTGGAACAGGCCATCCGGCTGCTCAAGCGTTCCGGTTTGCTGGTCATCAATGACGCCCTGGACAAGGACAAGGTGGCCAACCCTGCGGGCCGGGAGCCGAACACAGTGACCTTGCGGCAGGTGGGCAGGGCAATCCGCGACGACGACAGGTTGGCTTCCGCCATGCTTCCCACCGGGGACGGCCTGCTGGTGGCCGTCAAGAAATAGGGATCCCCGGAGACAGAACAGGGCCCGCAGCCGGTAGGCCGCGGACCCTGTCGTGCACGATTTATTCGGTAACGCCGACCAGGCATTCCCTGAGATTGGCTGCTTCGGCAGCATTGAGCTCGACCACAAGGCGCCCGCCGCCTTCGAGCGGGACGCGCATGATCAGGCTGCGGCCCTCCTTGGTGACTTCCATTGGGCCGTCGCCGGTGCGTGGTTTCATAGCCGCCATGAGGAATTCCCCTCCATTTTGTTCCAGGACTAATCAGCCCGGGCGGGCTGTGTCCGCATGTCGATCAGGCGGCTCTGGCGGCGTGGTGGTCACCACGGCCAGGGCTGCGAGTTTTCTGAATGCTTTTGTCCTTGCTTACCTATCATTATCGCGGAATTACCCGTCCGTAGCTAATCGATGGACATTTTCCTGCAGGGGGTATTCCCGCCCTGACCTGCGCAGAAGCAGGTTTTGCTAGGGCGGATAATCGCCTCCGCCGGGCAGCGGCGCCCAGGCCCACAGCCAGACGATCCATACAACCTGGAGCAGCAGGAACATCACCACCACGGCCCCCCGGTATGCCCTTGAGCGGGACAGGAACACCGCGCCCAGCGCCAGCGGGAACAGCGGAAGCAGCATCCTGAAAGTGCTGGTCTGGGGATGGAGGAATGCCAGCAGGTATCCCATGTAGCAGGCACACCAAAGCCTCAGTTCGACGCCGAGCCGTACCACCGGGCGAAGGAACAGCATCGCGCCAAACAGTGCAACGAAGGCCAGGGGTGCAAGGACGCCCAGCACGGGGCCAAAAAGCTCGACGCCGGTGTCGAACCACGGCTTGAAAGGCACCAGGTCCTGGCCACGCCACACCGTCTCCGTCTTGGTGTACGCCCGCGGGTCCCCCGTGGCGGCCCACGCCATGGCGGGCCAGGCCAGAGCGGAGACGCCCGCGACGGCGGTGAGCCCGGTAAGTGCCGCGAGGTCCCGGCCAGAGTGGGCCGCGTCGTCGTCGCCGCGCTGCGGGCCGCCACGGACGAATGCCACGGCGCGGAAGACCAGGAGCAGCCCCACCGTGGCGGCAAAGGGGACACCGACGGGCCGGGACAGGCACAGCAGGACCACCACGGGGATGGCCCACAGGTAGTGCCGGCGGACCACCAGCAGCAGGGCCCACGCGAGCAGCAGCAGCGACAGGGGTTCGGCGTAGGGCACCTGGAGGACGGCGGAGACGGGGAAGGCTGAGAAGAAGGCAACGCCCCACATGGCGGACGGGTGGCCTGCCTTCTGCCGGAACAGTCTGTAAACCGCGAGCGCGGCGCCCCAGCCGGCCAACATGGCGATCAGCGTAAGCGACGCGGCGGAACTGAGACCGGTGAGGCGGCTGAGTCCGCCGGCGAGTGCCGGATAGAGCGGGTAGAAAGCCCAGGTGTTCTCCTGCACATTGCCGGCACTGTCCGTGGGAAGGACCGACGGGTAGCCGTTGGCGATGACTTGGCCGTACCAGCGGGCATCCCAGATGTTGATGAAGTTCCAGTAATCCGGCTTGGGCGGGAACCATGGGTTGGGGCCCTGATGAAGTGCCGCGGCCATGAAGATGCAGGCTGAAACCAGCCGCGCCGCGGCATACAGCGCGGTTACCTGAAGCCACGACGGCCAGCTGCCGACAGCGGACGCCACGCGGTGGGCTGCGTTGCCGGCGGACGCCAGCGGGCTGCGGCGGGCCACGGTACTCACAGGCCGCCTTTCCCCGGTGCTGCGTCCTCAGGGACGGGTGCGGAACCGGCCGGGAGGGCGGTTTCCCCGCTGTCCCCGGCTCCCGCCGCTCCGGACCGCTCCCCGGCTTCATTGCCGGCGGCGGATCCATCGCCGGAAGCCTGCTCCGCCGGCAGCTCCGGGGAGGTCTCCAGCCGGCCGCGCAGCTCTGCTATTTCCGCGTCCTTTGCTGCCAGCTGGTCCCGCAGTTCGTCCAGGACCTGGTCCACCTGGTCCATCCGGTAGCCGCGCAATCCCAGCGAAAAGCGCAGCCGGGTCACGTCCTCCGGCACGGCCTGCTCCGGCAGCAGCACCGGCGGAAGGTTGGCGGGCGGTTCTTCGAACCCACCGTCAAGGAGTGCAGGCAGCCCGGCTTTGCCGGCTTTGCGGGAACGCCGGCCCAGGCCGGCCCAGAGGACCGCCGCCGCCAGCACGACAGCGAGGAAAACGAGGAAGAAGCTCACGGTTCCATCGTGCCAGACCGCCGGCTGGAACCGTTGCGCGCGCTGCTCCGGCGGCTACTCCGGCCGCTGCTCGCCGTTCATGGCGGGGGCCACCGCGGCGTGGAGGACGCGGTCCACGGCTTCGGCGGGGTCGTCCACCAGCTGGATGAGGTCGAGGTCCTTCTCGGAGACCATCCCCTCGGCCACCAGGGTGCCCCTGATCCAGTCGATCATCGGTCCCCAAAAGTCGACGCCGAGAAGCACGATGGGGAAGGAGGTCACCTTCCGGGTCTGCACCAGGACCATGGCTTCGAACAGTTCGTCCAAGGTGCCCAGCCCGCCGGGCAGCACGATGAAGCCCTGCGCGTACTTCACGAACATGGTTTTGCGGGCAAAGAAGTAACGGAAGTTGATGCCGAGGTCCACCCACTGGTTCAGGCCCTGTTCGAACGGCAGCTCAATGCCCAGGCCCACCGACACGCCGTTGCCTTCCACCGTTCCCCGGTTGGCCGCTTCCATGGACCCCGGGCCGCCGCCGGTGATCACGGCTACCCCGGCTTCAGCGAGCTTGCGCCCCACTTGCACGCCCATTTCGTAGTACAGGCTTCCCGGCTTGGTACGGGCCGAGCCGAAGACGCTGACCGCTTTTCCAATGTCTGCGAGCGCCCCGAAGCCCTCCACGAATTCGCTCTGGATGCGCAGGACGCGCCAGGGATCGGTGTGGACAAACTGGCCCGGGCCTTTGGTGTCGAGCAGATGTTGGTCCGACATTTCCACTGCCGCTTGCTTGCGGCGCAGCTCAAGGGGCCCCTTGTGGCGCGGCTGGGAATTCTTGGCCGAATCTGCGTTGATGCTCATTCCCCTAGGCTAACCTCCAACGGCAGGTATCTCTTGAATCACGATCAGCATGATCTTGGGGTGATTGGCGTCATAACCTCCTGTTGTTCGCTAGATTCTTTCCTATGACTACTCATGTGCCCGGCGATACTCTCGTCTCCCTGAACGCCGTAAATAAGCATTACGGCCAGCTGCACGTTCTGAAGGACATCAACCTGCAGGTCCGCAAGGGCGAGGTTGTTGTGGTCATCGGGCCCTCCGGCTCCGGTAAGTCCACCCTGTGCCGGGCCATCAACCGCCTGGAGACCATCGAGGGCGGAACCATCAGCATCGACGGGAAAGTCCTCCCCGAGGAAGGCAAGGAACTCGCACAGCTCCGCGCCGACGTCGGAATGGTTTTCCAGTCCTTCAACCTGTTTGCGCACAAAACCATCCTTGAGAACGTGACGTTGGGGCCTATCAAGGTCAAAGGCGTTTCCAAGGCGGCCGCGGAAAAGGACGCCATGGCGCTCCTTGAACGGGTGGGCGTGGGCCACCAGGCTCCCAAGCTCCCGGCCCAGCTCTCCGGTGGCCAGCAGCAGCGCGTCGCGATTGCCCGCGCCTTGGCAATGAAGCCGAAGGTCATGCTGTTCGATGAGCCCACGTCGGCCCTGGACCCCGAAATGATCAACGAGGTCCTGGATGTCATGGTCCAACTCGCAAAGGAAGGCATGACCATGATCGTGGTTACGCACGAGATGGGCTTCGCCCGCAAGGCCGCCGACCGCGTGGTCTTCATGGCGGACGGCCAGATCGTGGAAGACGCCACCCCGGAGGAATTCTTCACCAACCCGAAGAGTGACCGCGCCAAGGACTTCCTGTCCAAGCTGCTCACGCACTGATCCATCCGAACCACCACACTTCAGTTCGCATCCAGGCCGAAGATCCCACGGCCACCAATGAAAGGAATGTCATGAAGGCATTTATGTCCCGGCGGAAGTCCTTCGTCGTGGCGGCTACCGCTGCCCTCGCCCTGTCCCTCAGCGCCTGCGGCGGCGGCGACTCCGGCGGGTCCAGCAACCCCAGCCCCGTCGAGAAGCCGTCCTTCGCTGCCGGCACCACCATGCAGAAACTCTCCTCCGCCGGCAGTATCAAGATCGGCACCAAGTTCGACCAGCCGCTGTTCGGCCAGGTGGGCCTGGACGGCAAGCCGGTCGGTTTCGACGTTGAAATCGGCAAGCTGGTCGCCGCCAAGCTGGGCATCCCTGCAGACAAGATCGAATGGTCCGAGACTGTCTCGGCCAACCGCGAGCCCTTCATCGAGCAGGGCAAGGTGGACCTGGTCATCGCCACCTACACCATCAGCGACAAGCGCAAGCAGGTTGTGGACTTCGCCGGCCCGTACTACGAAGCCGGCCAGGCGCTCATGGTGAACAAGGACAATGACAGCATCAAGAAGCCCGAGGACGTTAAGGGCAAGAAGGTTTGCTCCGTCACCGGCTCCACCCCGGCTGCCACCATCGTGGACAAGTACGGTGCCGAACTGGTTCCGGCAGCCACCTACTCCGCCTGCCTTGAGCCGCTGCGCAACAAGCAGGTTGAAGCCGTGACCACGGACAACGTGATCCTCGCCGGCTTTGTGGACAAGGAACCGGACGCCTTCAAGCTCGCCTCCGATGAAACCTTCACCAAGGAGCCGTACGGCATCGGCCTGAAGAAGGGCGACACCGAATTCCGCAACTGGATCAACGACCAGCTCGAATCCTTCGAAAAGGACGGCTCCTACAAGAAGGCATGGGAAGCCACTGCAGGTTCGGTCATCAAGACTGCGCCGACCCTCCCGGCCATCAACCGTTACTAAGTAGCGTCCGCCGCACCGCCGGGGCTGCCTGCAGCCCCGGCGGTACAGCCTTTAATCCGTCCACGCTTACAGCCGAAGGATCTTATGGACGTCATCTTTGAAAACCTGCCCCTGTACTGGGAGGGTTTTCTCCGCACTCTTTTTCTCTCCGTCGTCTCCGGCATTTTCGCGTTGATCCTTGGCACCTTGCTGGCCGCGGCGCGCGTCTCCCCGGTTGCGGCGCTCCGCGGCTTCAGCACCGTGTACGTGGAGGTCCTCCGCAACACCCCGCTGACCATCGCGTTCTTCTTCGCAGCGGTGGTGCTCCCCCGGATCGGGGTCAAGTTCGAGCAGTTCGAGATCGCCGCCATCATCGCCCTCAGCACCTACACCGCCGCGTTCATCGCCGAAGCTGTCCGCTCAGGTGTCAACAGCGTGCCCGTGGGCCAGGCCGAGGCAGCACGCAGCATCGGCATGAAGTTCAGCCAGGTGCTCTCGCTCATCATCCTCCCCCAGGCGCTGCGGACTGTGATCCCGCCGCTGATCAACATCCTGATCGCCTTGGTCAAGAACTCCTCGGTGGCCGGCGCCTTCTTCGTGCTGGAGCTGTTCGGCTACGGCCGCCAGCTGGCCAACGCCAACGGTGACGCCGTCATCACAGTCCTGCTGGGCACGGCGTTCTTCTATCTGCTCCTCACCGTCCCGCTGGGAATCCTCGCCAACACGGTGGAACGAAAGGTGGCGATTGCCCGATGAGCTCGGTTCTTTACGATGTCCCCGGCCCCAAAGCACGCCGGGTTTCCCTCATTGCCTCCATCGTCGGCGGCCTGCTGATTCTTGGCCTGTTGGCCTGGGTGGTCCTGATTCTCGCCCAACAGGGCATTTTCGAAGCCCGCCGCTGGCAGATCTTCACCCGCGCCGACGTGTGGCGCTTGCTCGGCAACGGGCTGGGCTCCACGCTCTCCGCTGCTGCACTCGCGGCCGTCATTGCGTTCCCGCTGGGCCTGATGCTGTGCCTGCTGCGCATCTCGGACGCCGCAGCCATCCGGGTGCCCATACGGGTCATCCTGGAATTCCTGCGCGGCATGCCCGTGGTCCTGATGATGCTCTTCATCCTCCTGGGCTTCGGCACCTCCGCGTTCGTCGCCGTCGTGGCCGGCCTGGTGCTGTACAACGCGGCTGTCTTCGCCGAAATCATCCGCGCCGGTATCCAGTCCCTGCCCAAGGGGCAGCGCGAAGCCGGCCTGGCCATCGGCCTGACCAGCTACAAGTCGCGCATGCTGATCGAACTGCCGCAGGCAATCCGCCGCATGATGCCCTCGCTCGTTGCGCAGATGGTGGTGCTGCTGAAGGACACCTCACTGGGCTACATCGTGGCGTACGGGGAGCTGCTGCGCGCCGTCCAGGTCATGGCGGACTTCCTGGGCACCCAGTACCTGTTCCCCATCTTCTTTGTGGCGGCGGCCATCTACATCGCCATCAACATTTCGGTTTCACGGCTCGCCGTGTGGATTGAACGGCGGGGCTCGAAGAAGGCCGCCGGCGGCACGGCGCCAGCAATGATACGAACAGGCTTGGAGGGCGCCGGGAACGATCCCGTTGCCAGGAACACGGTCCCGGGTCCGGGACAGAAGTAACGCCTCTCCCAACAAAAGGGTCTGCCGCTGCGAGCGGCAGACCCTTTTCTTGTTTTGCGTGGATCTCCTCAGGAAGCGAGCCAGCTTTGCAGCGCGGCGAGGCATTTGCGGATGGCGTCGGCGTGGACGTGCTCGTTGTCCTTATGCGCAAGGAGCGCATTGCCGGGACCGAAGTTCACTGCCGGGATCCCCAGTTCGCTGAAGCGCGCGACGTCGGTCCAGCCGTATTTGGGCTTGGGCTCGGCTCCCACGGCGGCAACGAAGGAGGCGGCAGCCGGGTGCTGCAGTCCGGGCCGCGCGCCCGCGGCGGCATCGGTGCGCACCACGTCAAAGCCTTCCAGCAGTTCCCTTACGTGGGCTTCGGCCTGGTCCGGCGTCTTGTCTGGGGCGAACCGGTAGTTGATTTCCACCACGCAGCGGTCCGGGATGACGTTGCCGGCGGTGCCGCCGTTGATCTTCACCGCGTTGAGGCTTTCCCGGTAGTCGAGCCCGTCCACGTTGATGGTCCGTGGCTCGTAGGCTGCCAGGCGGGCCAGGATGGGCGCAGCGTCGTGGATGGCATTGCTGCCCATCCATGCGCGGGCCGAGTGCGCGGCCTCCCCCGACGTGCTGGCCTCAAACCTGCTGGTGCCGTTGCAGCCACCCTCCACAGTGCCGTCGGTAGGCTCCAGCAGGATCGCGAAGTCCCCCTGCAGCAGGTCTCCGTGGTGGCGGACCAGGCGGCCCAGGCCGCTCTTCACGGCCTCCACTTCCTCATGGTCGTAGAACACAAAGGTGACGTCCCGCTTGGGCTGCGCGCCGCCGTCGAACATTCCTGCAGCCAGTGCCAGCTGGACCGCCACGCCGCCCTTCATGTCCGTGGCCCCGCGGCCGTACAGAATGCCCTCCCCGGGGACCCCCGACTCCCAGCTGGAGGGGACGGTGCCCCTGGAACCTTCGGTCTGGGGCAGCGGGACCGTGTCCAGGTGTCCGGCAAGGATTACCCTCTCACCCAAGCCGAGTTCCGTCCGGGCGATGATGGCATCACCGTCGCGCACCACGGCCAGCTGTGGGATCTCCAGCAGGGCAGCCTCAACCGCGTCCGCCAGCTGCGTCTCGTTGCCCGACACGCTGTTGATGTCCATCAGGGCCGCGGTCAGCATCGCTACGTCCTGGCGAAGGTCAAGGACGGACACGGAAGGTTCAGGGGCGGTTTCAGCAGTCACGAAGCCAGTCTAGTTCGAACCGTCCGCCCGGCCCTCGATAGACTGGGGCACATGACTGAGACCGCTTCCTCCGCCGTGCCCGAAACCTTGACCTCCAACGCTGACGACCGTTCCGCCTATGGCTTTGGCGTAGCCACCATCGCCACCGCCGGGAGCGAACCAACTGTCCTGGATGCCTGGTTCCCGGCACCGGCCCTCGGTGTGGCGGAGGAGAACCTCCGCTCGGTGGAAAACGCCGACGAAGCCCTGACCGCCATCGCCGAGAACGGCGCCGACGAGGACCGCGGCACCGAGCAGAAGGTGGTCTTCGTCCAGATCAACCTGGACGAGGCCCCGGCGGATACCGCTGACGCATACCTGCGCCTGCACCTGCTGTCGCACCGGCTGGTCCAGCCCAACACCATCAACCTGGACGGGATCTTCGGCAAGCTGCCCAACGTCGTGTGGACCAACTTCGGGCCGGCGGCTGTTGAAGGCTTTGAATTGACGCGCGCAAGGCTGCGCCGCCGAGGCGCCGTCACCGTCTACGGCATCGACAAGTTCCCGCGCATGGTGGATTACGTGGTGCCCAGCGGCGTGCGGATTGCCGACGCCGACAGGGTCCGCCTGGGCGCGCACCTGGCCGCCGGCACCACCGTCATGCACGAAGGTTTCGTGAACTTCAACGCCGGGACCCTGGGTACCTCCATGGTGGAGGGGCGGATTTCCGCGGGCGTCGTGACGGGCGACGGCAGCGACGTAGGCGGCGGTGCCTCGATCATGGGCACCCTCTCCGGCGGTGGCAAGGAAAAGATCACCATCGGTGAGCGCGTACTGCTCGGTGCGAACTCCGGCGTGGGCATCAGCATTGGCGACGACTCGGTGGTGGAGGCAGGACTGTACGTCACGGCAGGCACCCGCGTCCGTGTTCCCGGGCCCAAGGACGAGGTGGGCGAGGACACCACCAGGATCGTCAAGGCCGCCGAGCTCTCCGGCGTCCCCAACCTGCTGTTCCGCCGCAATTCCACCACCGGCGCGGTGGAGGCGCTGCACCGCAAGGGCCAGACCGTTGAACTGAACGACGCCCTGCACGCCAACTAGTTCCTTCATGGCACCTCTGTCTGTGCCGCGCAGACGCGGCCTGCGCCGTCTGGCGGTGCTGCTCCTCACCCTCGCACTGGTAGCGGGAGGCATTTATACGGCGGTGTACTTTGTGCAGCGTTCCGAGACCCTCGTTTCGGAACGCTGCACAGCCAAAGCCGCCGACCGGACCGGGGAGCTGGCACCCGACCAGGCGTCCAACGCGGCTTTGATCACTGCCGCGGCGGTCCGGCGGGGCCTTCCCCCGCGTGCTGCCACCATCGCCTTGGCGACGGCCATGCAGGAGTCGAAGCTGCGCAACATCGGCCACGGCGACCAGGCCGGACCGGACTCGCGCGGACTCTTCCAGCAGCGGCCGTCCCAAGGCTGGGGCACGGAAGCGCAGATCATGGACCCCTACTACGCGGTCAATGCGTTCTATGACGCCCTGGTGAAGATTCCCGGGTACGAGACGCTGGACATCACCGAGGCGGCCCAGGAGGTCCAGCGGTCCGCCTACCCCAAGGCTTATGCACAGCACGAGGACATGGGACGGGCGTTCGCTTCAGGGCTGACGGGACAAACGCCGGCAGGAGTGCAATGCACGCTGCGCTCCCCCACGGCAGGCGGGAATTCAGCATCGGTGGCCACCGAACTGGACCAGGCCTATGGCGGCGTGGACAGCCAGGTGGACGGTGCCGCGCTGGTGGTGGACGCCGATGGCGCGTTGGCCTGGTCGGTTGCGCAGTGGGCCGTTGCCAACGCCAAGGACCTCGCCGTGACCCGCGTGGAGGTGGCCGGACACACCTGGCAGCGTGCCGGTGGCGACGGCTGGCAGGTAACGGGTTCCCCGGACGGGCAGGTGCGCATCACCGTACGGACGGCCGACGGCGACAGCTGAGGCCGTCGTCGGCCTCGCCGTCGGGGGGGGCTAAACCAGGATCTCCAGCACCGGCTGGACGTAGCTGCGGAACAGTTCGGGCTGGCTCATCAGTTCCTGGCTCATGATGATCTTGTCCGGCTCCAGGTACCAGGCCCGCTGCTCATCCAGTGGCAGCTCAATGATGGTCAGCTTGAAGTCCCGTGAGTCCCGTCCCACTTCCATCAGCCGGTCATCCACCATGTCCAGGAGCAGCTGGGCCGTTCCGGTGGCCACGCGTTCAGCTTCCAACTCCGAATACTCGCTCCTGCGCTCCCTTGCCCAGGTGAGGGCGGAACCGAAGTGCGCCTGCAGTACCCGCCGCAGCGCCGGCGAGTTGCCGAACGCTTCAAAACCGGGTGGCGATAGTTCCGGCGACGATTTGGGATAGGCCTTCAGCAGTTGTTCCCACCAGGCTTCCCATTCGGTCTTCAGTGCGCTGAGCCCGCCCACGTCGGCGGTCAGGTGCGTGTGGTCGGCAGGGCGGACTTTGGGTGACGCGTGGGACAGTATGGGCTGGCCCACTCCATTTAGGCCGGCCGTGTCCCGGACGTAGAGCGCAATCATCATCGGCCCGGACGTGTCCGTGATGATTTGCCACCCTGAACCGCTTGCGTGCTGCATCCGAAGTCCTTTCCTGGCCTGCTCGTTCCGGGCGCCATGATCCGGTCCGGCGTACCGGCTATCAGTCTATTCCCGCAGCCATTTCGCGGTAGTGCCGGTTGGGCGGCGGATGGGACTGCAGATTTGCCCGCCCGCTTACCGGGCCAGCCCGTCGAGGTGCCGCTCCAGGACGTCACGGCATACCTGCGCCGTCATCCACCCGGGTTGCAGCAGGGCATGCATGCACAGGCCGTCCAGTGTAGCCAGGAGCCGTTCCGCCTCGACCACCAGCGTCTCCTGCGGCTCGTCGTCCGGGAGCAGGGAGGCCACCACCGCGCCGACGATGGCCGCGACTTCGCGGTGGCTGCGGTCCGCTTCGGCGGCCAGGAAGGGCCTGATCCGCGCAGCATTCTTGAATGCCAGCCAAGCGCACGCCTCAACGGCTGTTACCTCGTCCAGGGGAAGCATGCCGCCCAGGAGGGTTAGGACTGCTTCCCGCTGTTCGCCACTGCCCCCGGCTGCGTCCTGCACCGGTGGCAGCAGGGCCTGAAGCCGGGACACTATGCGGTCCACCACCGTGCCGAAAGAGAACGCCAGGAGCTCCTCGCTGCCTTCGAAGTAGTGGCGGACGGAACCAACCGCCAGCCCGGCTTCGTCCGCTACTTCGCGCAGGGAGGCACGTTCCAGTCCGTCCACGGCGATGATGCGGAGAACCGCGTGGACTACATCCTGCCGCCGGGCCTCGGCATCAACTATTTTGGGCACCATTCTTATTAGCACAGATGTGCTTCCATCACGGTACCCATGCGCCCGCCATCCGGGACGCGCGGGCGGGGACTACCTGCTGTGGGATAGCGTTGGGGCATGAAAATCTTGGTTACAGGGGGCACCGGCTACATCGGTTCCCACACCGTTCTTTCCCTGCAGGAAGCCGGCCATGACGTGGTCGTCATCGACAACCTGGTCAACTCCAGTGAGGAATCGCTGCGGCGGGTGGCCGAACTCAGCGGCAAGGCCGCGGAGTTCCACCACGTCGACCTCGTGGATGAGGCCGCCGTCGAAGAAGTGTTTGACGGGGCAGGCATCGACGCGGTCATCCATTTCGCCGGGCTCAAGGCCGTGGGTGAATCAGTGCAGGAGCCGCTGAAGTACTACTACAACAACCTGGTGGGCACCCTGAACCTGATCCGCGTCATGGACAGGCACGACGTCCGGTCCATCGTCTTCAGCTCGTCAGCCACCGTGTACGGCGAACACAACCCCATTCCCTATGTGGAAAAGATGGAGATCGGCGCCAACAACCCCTACGGGCGCACCAAGGAGCAGATCGAGGACATCCTCTCCGACCTCGGCGCCGCCGACTCCCGCTGGCACATAGCACTGCTGCGCTATTTCAACCCGGTGGGCGCGCACCCCTCGGGCCGCATCGGCGAGGACCCCCAGGGCATCCCCAACAACCTGGTCCCGTTCATCGCCCAGGTGGCCGTGGGCCGCCGGGAGAAGCTCATGGTGTTCGGCGGCGACTACGACACCCCGGACGGCACCTGCCTGCGCGACTACATCCACGTGGTGGACCTGGCCGAAGGACACGTCGCAGCGCTGAACCACATCGCGGACCGCACCGGCGTCTTCCGCTGGAACCTCGGCTCCGGCAAGGGCTCCTCTGTCCTGGAGGTCCTGCGCTCCTTCGAGAAGGCCGTCGGCAAGCCCATCCCCTACGAGATCACCGGGCGCCGCGCCGGAGACCTTCCGGCGTTCTGGGCGGACGCCACCTCAGCCTTGGCGTACCTGAGCTGGTCCACCACCAAGACGGTGGACCAGATGTGCGAGGACCACTGGCGCTGGCAGAAGAACAACCCCCAGGGCTACGCTTCCTGACCCTCCCCCATCGATTGCTCCGTACTTGTCGTTATCACGTTCCAAAACGACACTTACGGAGCACTCGATTTAAACAAGAGCGGCCGCCCACCTTTGGAAGGTGGGCGGCCGTCGTCGTCATTGCTGCTGCGCCGGGGACGGTCAGCGGGCGGGGTAGTCCCGCTCCGGCTCGCCGATGTACAGCTGGCGCGGGCGGCCGATCTTGGTGTTCGGGTCGCTGATCATTTCGCGCCACTGGGCAATCCAGCCGGGCAGGCGCCCGATGGCGAACAGGACGGTGAACATCTTCTCGGGGAAGCCCATGGCCTTGTAGATCAGGCCGGTGTAGAAGTCCACATTCGGGTAGAGCTTGCGCTGGATGAAGTAGTCGTCGCTGAGCGCCTTTTCTTCCAGGCGCATGGCGATGTCCAGCAGTTCGTCGTTGCCGCCGAGCTTGCTCAGGATCTCGTGGGCCGTGGCCTTGACGATCTTGGCGCGCGGATCGTAGTTCTTGTAGACGCGGTGTCCGAAGCCCATGAGGCGGACGCCGTCTTCCTTGTTCTTCACCTTCTCCATGTAGTCCTCGGGCTTGAGGCCCTCGGCCTGAATCTGGCGGAGCATCTTCAGCACTGCCTCGTTGGCGCCGCCGTGGGCAGGGCCGAAGAGGGCATTGATGCCGGCGGAGACGGAGGCGAACAGGTTGGCGTTGGAGGAGCCCACCAGGCGCACGGTGGAGGTGGAGCAGTTCTGCTCGTGGTCCGCGTGCAGGATCAGGAGCAGGTCCAGGGCCTTGACGATCACCGGGTCCAGCTCGTACTGCTCGGCGGGCAGGCCGAAGCTCAGGCGCAGGAAGTTCTCCACCAGGTTCATGGAGTTGTCCGGGTACAGCATGGGCTGGCCGATGGACTTCTTGTGCGCGTACGCGGCGATGACCGGCAGCTTGGCCATCAGGCGGATGGTGGAAACCTCCACCTGCTCGGCGTTGAACGGGTCCAGCGAGTCCTGGTAGAAGGTGGACAGCGCGGACACGGCCGAGGACAGCACCGGCATGGGGTGCGCGTCACGGGGGAAGCCACCGAAGAAGCCCTTGAGCTCTTCGTGCAGCAGGGTGTGGCGGCGGATCTTCTGGTCGAACTCGTCCAGCTCGGTGGGCGTGGGCAGGTTGCCGTAGATCAGCAGGTAGGACACCTCGAGGAAGCTGGAGTGCTGCGCCAGCTGCTCGATGGGGTATCCGCGGTAGCGCAGGATGCCTGCATCGCCATCGATGTAGGTGATGGCGGACGTGGTTGCTGCGGTGTTCATGAAGCCGGGGTCAAAGGTCACGGCACCGGTCTGCTTCAGCAGCTTGGAGACGTCGTAGCCTTCGTTCCCTTCAACAACCTGGATGCGCGGGAGCTTCAGCTCGCCACCTGCGTGGAGCAGGGTCGCAGCATTGTTGGTCTCAGTCATGGAGTCCCCTTCATGAGGCGTCTTTGGCCTCTGTCGAAAGCTTGATCCAACATCAGGTGAGCCGCGCACGAATCCTGAGAAGACAGGTTCCAACACCCGGGCTGCCTTCTTGTAGAAAGCCACCATTGATCAGTTAAAAAGTACCGCTCCTTGGCGGGTGTCACTAATCCGGGGCCTGCCTGTGCGGCCTAAAACACGCAGTATGTGGGGCGAGTCACACGAATATTACGTACCCTTAGGAGCCGGACCCCGCCAGCCGCGCGACGGCCGCATCAATGCGCTCATCAGAACCGGTGAGGGCAACCCTGACGTAGCCGTTGCCGGCGTCCCCGTAGAAGACGCCCGGCCCCACCACGATGCCACGCTGGGCGAGGCGCTCCACGGTGTCCCACGTGCCCTCTCCTGCCGTCGACCAAAGGTACAGTCCGGCGTCGGATTCCTTGATCTCCAGGCCGAAGTCCAGCAGCGCGGGCACCAGGCGTTCGCGCCGGCCCCGGTACAGGTCCTTCTGGGCCTCCACGTGCGCGTCGTCGCCCAAGGCAACCCGCATGGCTTCCTGGATGGGGTACGGCACAATCATGCCTGCGTGCTTGCGGCTGTTGACCAGGTTCGGCATCAGGTCCGGATCCCCGGCCACGAACGCAGCCCTGTAGCCGGCAAGGTTGGACTGCTTGCTGAGCGAATAGACGGCGAGCAGGCCCTGGTGCGACCCTCCTGCCACCCGGGGATCGAGGATGCTGGGGACGCGCTGGCCGCCGCGCTGGACGTCCCAGTCACCCCATCCAAGCTCTGCGTAGCATTCGTCCGAGGCCACTACCGCGCCCAGTTCGCGGGCCTGGACCACCAGGGCTTTCAGCGATTCCGCGTCCCGGACGCTGCCGGTGGGGTTCCCCGGGGAGTTGACCCAGATGAGGCGCACGCGGGAGCGGGTGGCGTCGTCAAGCTCGTCCAGGTTGTCCGTTGCCACCGAGGTGACCCCGGCGAGGGTCGCGCCGATATCGTACGTGGGGTAAGCCACCTTGGGCCGTACGACGACGTCTCCGGGCTTCAGGCCCAGCAGCAGCGGGAGCCACGCAACGAGTTCCTTGGAGCCCACCGTGGGCATGATGTTTTTGGGGTCCATGCCCCCCACTCCGCGCCGGCGTTCGAACCAGCCCGCGATGGCTTCCCGCAGCGCCGGCGTGCCGTGGACGGTGGGATAGCCCGGGGCATTTGCCGCAGCCTTCAGGGCATCCTGCACCAGCTGCGGCGTGGGATCCACCGGAGTCCCGATCGAAAGGTTGACGGCTCCGCCGGGATGCGCGGAGGCTTTGGCCACGTACGGTGCCATGGCCTCCCATGGGTAATCGGGCAGATCCAGGCCAAAAGAATTCACTGCTGCGGTCACTGTGTACGTCCGCGTCAGTGGTCTTGGTTCTGCGGGGGCAGGGCAGCGATCATCGGGTGGTCCTTGCCGGTGTTGCCGATCTTGGCCGCGCCGCCCGGGGAGCCGAGGTCATCGAAGAACTCCACGTTGGCTTTGTAGTAGTCGGCCCACTCCTCCGGGGTGTCGTCCTCGTAGTAGATCGCCTCAACCGGGCACACCGGTTCGCAGGCTCCACAGTCGACGCATTCGTCCGGATGGATGTACAGCGAACGCTCGCCCTCGTAGATGCAGTCGACCGGGCATTCTTCAATGCACGCCTTGTCCTTGACATCCACACACGGCTGCGCGATTACGTACGTCACGTCCCTGGCCTCTCCACGTTGGGGTTCCGGCGTCCCGCCGGCTCTTGCATCCGGCGGTACGGCCGGAGTCTGACATCTGAGCCTATTATCCCCCGGCCCTTTCCCGCGAACCTAGCCGGGGGTCCTAGTATGAACTGGTGAGTCAGCCCGTACCTGCGCCAGCGCGCTTCCTTGCCTCGGTTGAGCCAGGCACCCGGGTGGTGGTGCGCTACGAAATCGAAGGCGGCCTCACGGATGCCCTGGGGCACCTGCTCGGGTGCGACGCCGGTTCCTGTACCGTCCGCACCCGGCAGGCCGACGTCGTGATTCCCCTCGAGCGCGTTGTGGCGGCGAAGGAAGTGCCGCCCGCTCCCCCGCGGCGTCCCCGGGCTGCGCGCTGAAGTCTGTTCTCAGTACGCAGGGACTGCTTGGGCGCATCCACCCCCGCCGTCACTGCGCAGTGCGGTACGCGGCCAGCGCCCGCTGCACCATCCGCACGAACTCGCTTGGCTCGTTGAGCAGCATTTCGAACGTCACCCGCAGTGTTGGAACACCGCGGACAACGGTGACATTCCACCGCCGCCGGTCTTCCCGGTATGCCTCCCGGCTGCTGTGGTGGGCGTAGCCGTCGGTTTCAATACCAAGCAGGCCATCCACGAGAAGATCCAGATGCCCCATACCGGGGATGCTGACCTGCAGTTCCACCGTCAACCCTGCCTCCTCCAAAAGGTACCGCGCCATCGTTTCGATGATGGACCCGGATTGGGGGCGGATGCGTGACACCAGCTTCCTCATGCCCTTTTCGCGGACAGCCGGAAACCGCTCACGCAGGGCCGGAAGCTGGATGAGCCCGGTTTTGACTGCGGATTCGGCAATGGTCAATCCCTCGAGGGGCGGCAGGCAGCGGAGGGCTTGAACCACGATATCCAGGTGAGTCAGCGGAATCTTGCTGCGGTGCACGATGCAGCCAGGGATCGGCCGCCCATGCTGCGCGGCCAGGTGCGGCCTGTGGGGGCGCCTGACCACCCAGAGGCCAGCTGCCTGGGCAGCCGAGACGCAGCCCAGGGCCGCGTGGTGGCGGCCCGCGTGAACGAGTACAGGATCTGCTTGCGGGTGGGCATAGACGCCGCGGGCAATCCTGTGGACTGAGCCCCCGGCCACTCCTGACTCCAGGCTCCGGCGCGAAACTCCGGCCGTTGACAGTGCACGGGTGCTGGCAACGCCGCCCAGGGCAGCCAGGGCTTCCAGAACAGTTGCCATAACTGCATGCTCGCGGTTCACGGAGCCGGGCGCAGGACCAGCAACCCGCTATGTGGAAACCCCTGGCAGCGCCTTGAACGGCCGGCTCGTTGTGCAGCGACTGCCCCTGCACAACAAGTCTCCGCTTCACTGCGCGGCACAGCCCTTAAAGCAGAACGCCACCGGTAAGTACCGGTGGCATTCTGAGGACCTGCTGAGTTGCTAGGCCTTGGCGCGGGCGCGGTTGGCCTTGGAGCGCTCGTTGGTGTCCAGGATGACCTTGCGGATGCGGATGGCTTCCGGGGTCACCTCAACGCACTCGTCCTCGCGGGCGAATTCCAGCGACTCTTCAAGGGTGAGATCGCGCGGCGGGGTCAGGTTCTCGAAGGTGTCCGAGGAAGCGGCACGCATGTTGGTGAGCTTCTTTTCCTTGGTGATGTTGACGTCCATGTCGTCGGCGCGCGAGTTCTCGCCCACGATCATGCCTTCGTAGACCTCGGAGGTGGGCTTCACGAAGAAGGAGCCGCGTTCCTGCAGGTTGATCATGGCGAAGGGGGTCACAACACCGGCGCGGTCCGCGATCATCGAACCGTTGGTGCGGTACTCGATGGGGCCGGCCCAGGGCTCGTAGCCTTCGGAGATGGAGGCCGCGATGCCGGCGCCGCGGGTGTCGGTGAGGAACCGGGTACGGAAACCGATCAGGCCACGGGCCGGAACGATGAACTCCATGCGGCACCAGCCGGTGCCGTGGTTGGCCATGTTGGTCATGCGGCCCTTACGGGCGGCCATGAGCTGGGTGACGGCGCCAAGGTATTCTTCCGGCACGTCGATGGTCATGTGCTCCATCGGCTCGTGCACCTTGCCGTCCACGATCCTGGTGACAACCTGCGGCTTGCCCACGGTGAGTTCGAAGCCCTCGCGGCGCATCTGCTCCACCAGGATGGCCAGCGCGAGCTCGCCACGGCCCTGTACTTCCCAGGCGTCGGGACGCTCGGTGGGGAGAACCTTGATGGAGACGTTACCGATCAGTTCCTTGTCCAGCCGGTCCTTGACCTGGCGGGCGGTGACCTTTGCGCCCTTGACCTTGCCGGCCAGCGGGGAGGTGTTGATACCGATCGT
Organism: Pseudarthrobacter defluvii; assembly: GCF_030816725.1. Taxonomy (NCBI): domain Bacteria; kingdom Bacillati; phylum Actinomycetota; class Actinomycetes; order Micrococcales; family Micrococcaceae; genus Pseudarthrobacter; species Pseudarthrobacter defluvii. Next base: position 1,262,920 of record NZ_JAUSYG010000001.1, on the reverse strand, counting down.
CATGGAGATAGCGGGATCATCCACGGTGATCAGCGGCAGCGGCTGCGGGTTCTCGACGTCCGTGAGGGTTTCACCGATAGTGATTTCCTCGATACCGGCGACGGCGACGATCTCGCCGGGGCCGGCGGACTCGGCCGGAACACGCTCCAGTGCCTTGGTGGCGAGCAGTTCGGTGATCTTGACGGTCTTCAGCTCACCGTTCTGGCGGGCCCAGGCCACCTGCTGGCCCTTGCGGAGGGTGCCGTTGTAGATGCGGAGCAGCGCCAGGCGGCCCAGGAACGGCGAAGCATCCAGGTTGGTCACGTGCGCCTGCAGGACACCCTCGGGGTTGTAGGTGGGAGCCGGGATGTGCTCAACAATGGTCTGGAACAGCGGCTCAAGGTCCTCGTTCTCCGGGGCAGTGCCGTTGGCGGGCTGCTCAAGGGAGGCGCGGCCAACCTTGGCTGCGGCGTAGACCACGGGGACGTTAAGGATCTTGTCCAGGTCCAGGTCCGGAACTTCATCCGCGAGATCGGATGCCAGGCCGAGGAGCAGGTCCATGGACTCGTGCACCACTTCGTCGATCCGCGCGTCGGGGCGGTCGGTCTTGTTGACCAGCAGGATCACGGGCAGGTGCGCGGCGAGGGCCTTGCGCAGCACAAAGCGGGTCTGCGGCAGCGGGCCTTCAGAAGCATCGACGAGGAGGACGACGCCGTCGACCATGGACAGACCGCGCTCAACCTCGCCGCCGAAGTCGGCGTGGCCGGGGGTGTCGATCACGTTAATGGTGATGGTTTCGCCCTTGGAAGACGGACCGTTGTAGGCCACCGTGGTGTTCTTGGCCAGGATGGTGATGCCCTTTTCGCGCTCCAGGTCACCGGAGTCCATGACCCGGTCTTCGAGGTGGTTATGCTCGGCAAAGGAGTTGGTCTGCTTGAGCATGGCGTCGACCAGGGTGGTCTTGCCGTGGTCAACGTGGGCCACAATCGCGACGTTGCGCAGATCACTGCGCGATGCAGTGGCTACCGCGGTGTTGGTGGTGGTTTCAGACATGCGTAAAGGCTCGATTCAGTGGAGTCAGCTGTTGTATCGCGACATTTCCAACTGGAACGCACGACGGACTTGGCCCTTAACACAGGGCGTCTTGTTCCAGTCTAAACGCTGCGGCAAGTGATGGCCTAAAACCGCTCGCTGGGCCACCCGCCGGCGCACGCCGGAACCATGCCTGCGTACCAGGCCACACTCACTGGATAAATGGCCGGCAATGAACCATTATTGCTGTTGATGACCAGCCCATCCCCCCGCAAAGAGTCCCCTCGTCCCGCGCGTGTGCTGACGCGTGCCGCGGTACTGGCCCTCGCCGCGGGACTGGTCCTGTCCGCCCCCGGGCAGCAGCCAGGAATCGGCACCGGGGGGACCTCCAATGTGGAGGGCTACCTGCCGTCCGCTTTGCTCAGGGCCAACGCCGTCGGCCAGCCGAATGCAACGCCATACGCCTCAGGTGTCGACCTCTCAACGGTGCTCACCCGCCCCGCGCTGTTCCCGGGTGAGATCTACCGCAACCCGGTCTTTGGACGCAATGAGGTGGTGGTGGCGAACGCCAGAAGCACCGCGGTCCTGATCGGCGACTCCCAGTCCGTGCCGGACGACAGCTGGCCGCGCAGGGCACTGGCAGGCCTGGGCTACGGCGTCCACTTCTGCGGCTACGGCGGCACCGGGTTCACCGCCGCGAACGGGAAGGTGGGCAACTACGCCGACGCCCTGGAACGCGGCGATTGGCTGATGCCAGCCGGTGCACCCGGCTTGATCGTGATTGAAGGGGGCGGCAACGACGCTGCCCGCGGTGCCTCCGACGCGCAGATCAGCGCCAACGCCAACCGGCTCATCGACGCGCTGAAAGACAGGTACCCCGGCACCCGAATCGTCCTGGTGGGAACCCTTGCGCGCGGGGCCCAGAACGGCGGCGGGCGGCGCACCCAGGTGGACGCACTGCTGGCGGGCATTGCAGCCCGGCAGCAACTCACGTTCGTGAGCGCGGGCGACTGGCTGACCAAGTACAACCTCACCGAGCACCTTGCCGATGCAGTACACATGGATGCCGAAGGCCGCAAGCAGCTTGGCGTGGTTCTGGAGCGCCGCATGCGTGAACTCGGGGTTCCGGCCGCCCCCGGCGCCGCTCGGGCGCTGGCATATACGGGAGCGAACGGCACAAACGGCTGAAGCCGGGACCCGAAGGTCCCGGCTCCAGCCGTCAACAGGAAGACTTTCCGCTACGCCACCGGCTATGCCACCTCGGGCGGAAGCATCAGCTTCGCACCCGGGATCGCGTTGAGCAGCGCGTTGGTGTACTCCTGCTTGGGCGATTCGAAGACCTCGTCGGTTGAACCGGTCTCCACCAGTCGGCCCTTCTCCATCACGCAAACGTGGTCCGCAATCTGCCGCACCACGGCAAGGTCGTGCGTGATGAACAGGTAGGTCAGGCCGAGGTTGGCCTGCAGGTCGGCCAGCAGGTTCAGCACCTGGGCCTGCACCAGCACGTCCAGCGCGGAAACTGCCTCGTCACAGATAATGACCTCGGGGTCGAGTGCCAGTGCACGCGCAATGGCAACACGCTGACGCTGCCCGCCGGACAACTCGTTCGGGTACCGCTGCATGGCGGACTGGGGCAGCGCCACCTGGTCCAGCAGTGTCCTGACCTTCTTCTCCCGGCTGGCCTGGTCCCCGATTTTGTGCACCCGCAGCGGTTCCTCAATCGTGCGGTAGATGTTGTACATCGGATCGAGGGAGCCGTACGGGTCCTGGAAGATCGGCTGGACGCGCCTGCGGAACTTGAACAGTTCGGCGGGCTTCAGTGCGGAAGTGTCCACGCCGTCGAACAGGATCCTGCCCTCCGTCGGCTTTTCCAGCTGGAGCACCATCTTGGCCACCGTGGACTTGCCGGAACCCGACTCCCCCACGATCGCCGTCGTGGTTCCCCGCTTGACGTCGAAGCTCACGCCGTCAACCGCTGCGAAGTCCGTCGTCTTGCCCAGCCCCTGGCGGAGCTTGTAGACCTTGCGCAGGTCCTGGATCTGCAGGAAGGTATCCGATTTGGCTCTCTCGGCAGCCGGCGCCAGGAGGTCCGTGGTTGCCAGGCCCTGCTCCCTGGCAGCCTGGATGCGCCGGCTCGCCAGGGACGGCGCTGACTCAACGAGCCGCTTGGTGTACGGGTGCTGAGGATCACGGAGCAGTTCCAGCGAGGGACCCGCTTCAACCACCCGCCCCTGGTACATGACCACCACTTTGTCTGCACGCTCGGCTGCCAGGCCCAGGTCGTGGGTGATCAACAGCACCGAGGTGCCCAGCTCGTTGGTCATGGTTTCCAGGTGGTCCAGGATCTGCCGCTGGACCGTGACGTCGAGGGCCGACGTTGGCTCATCAGCAATCAGCAGGCGCGGCTGGCAGGAGAGGCCGATGGCGATCAGCGCGCGCTGGCGCATGCCGCCCGAGAACTCGTGCGGGTACTGGTTGGCCCGGCGTTTGGCGTCCGGCAGTCCCGCCTGGGACAGCACCGTGGCGATATCGTCCGGCCCGCTGGGCCTGCCGTTGGCCCGCAATGTCTCGCGGACCTGGTAGCCGATCTTCCACACGGGGTTCAGGTTGGACATCGGGTCCTGCGGAACCATGCCGATGGTGTTGCCACGCAGTTCGATCATGCGCTGCTCCGTGGCGTGGGCGATGTCCTCGCCGTCGAGCAGGATCTGCCCGCCGGACACCCTGCCGTTGTTGGGCAGGAGGCCGATGGCGGCCAGGGCTGTGGTGGACTTGCCGGAGCCGGACTCCCCCACGATGGCCACCGTCTCACCGGGCATGATGGTCAGGTGCGCATTCCGCACCGCCTGGACCTCACCGCCGCCGGTCTTGAAGGTAATGGCGAGGTCGCGGATTTCGAGCAGCGGCCTGACGCCGGTGGCACCGGCCTCATCAATGCGGACGTCTGGACTTGTCATCTCTTTATCTCTCATCGCTGACGGCTCTTCGGGTCGAGGGCGTCACGTACGGCGTCGCCCAGCATGATGAAGCTCAACACCGTGATGGACAGCGCCGCGGCCGGGTAAAGCATGATTTCCGGCCGGGTCCTGATCGATGCCTGCGCGCCCGCAATGTCGTTGCCCCACGACATGATGCTCTGGGGCAAACCGATGCCCAGGAAGGACAGGGTGGCTTCGGCCACGATGAACACGCCAAGCTCCAGCGTTGCCAGCACAATGATCGGAGCGAGCGCGTTGGGGAGGACGTGTCGGATCAGCGCGCCGAATTTGGAGACGCCGAGGGCGCGTGCAGCTGTGACGAAGTCCGCGTTGCGAACCTCAATCACGGCGCCACGGGTGATGCGGGCCATTTGCGGCCACGCCAGGAGCGAGATGACGAACACCACGGTCCAGACGCTCTTGTTTTCCCGGAACAGCGGGAGCTGCGTGATCACCAGCGCGCCAAGGATGAGCGGCAAGGCGAAGAAGATGTCGCCCAGGCGGGCCAGGACGGCGTCGATCCAGCCGCCGTAGTAGCCGGCGAGGGCACCGAGGGTCACGCCAATGACCAGGACGCAGAGCACCGAGAGCAGGCCCACGGACAACGAGGCCTGGGTGCCGTGGATGACCCTGGAGTACACGTCGCAGCCCTGGAAGGTGAAGCCGAACGGGTGTCCGGCGGTGGGGCCGCCCTCTGAGTTGGATAGCTCGCAGCCTGCGTTGGGCGGCGTGGACGTGAAAAGCCCGGGGAAGAGCGCAATAACGATCAGGGCAAGGATGAGCAGTGCCGAGATGATGAACAGCGGACGACGGCGGAGCTTGCGCCAGGCGTCTGCCCACAGGCTGAGCGGGGCCTGGTCAGTCTTGACGGCATCCGTTGCCTGCAGCGGTGTCTCGTCGATGGGGGCCACGAAGTGGCTGTTATTACTGGTCATAGCGGATCCTCGGGTCAAGCCAGGCGTACAGGAGATCGACAAGCAGGTTGGCCACCACGAACACCAGCACCAGAACGCTGACGATGGAGACAATAGTGGGGCCTTCACTGCGGAGGACTGCCTGGTAGAGCTTGTTGCCGACGCCGGGAACGTTGAAAATGCCTTCTGTGACGATGGCACCGCCCATCAGGCCGCCAAGGTTGGCGCCCAGATAGGTCACCACCGGAATCAGCGAGTTGCGCAGGATATGGGCCAGGACCACGCGGGGCCGGGAGAGTCCCTTGGCGGTGGCGGTCCGGACATAATCGGCGTTCATGTTTTCGCTGACCGACGCGCGGGTCAACCGGAGAACATAGGCAAAGGAAACGAGGCCCAGGACCACCGCAGGCAGCAGCAGGGTGGCCCAGTTGGCGTTGGCGCCCACCGTGGGTTTGGCCCAGCCGAGCTGCACGCCGAAGACGAGCTGGAAAACGAAGCCCAGGACAAACGTGGGGACTGCGATGACCACCAGCGACGCCACCAGGACGGTGGAATCGAACCAGCCGCCGCGCCGCAGGCCGGCGAAGACGCCGAAGGCCACGCCGAAGATGGCCTGGATGGCCAGCGCCTCGATGGCGAGCATTGCCGTCACCGGAAAGACGCGGGCCAGGCTCGCCGCAATGGGTTGGCCCGTGAAATCGTTGCCGAGGTTGAAGGTAAAGAGGTTCTTGAGGAACAGACCGTACTGGACCCAGAACGGCTGGTCCAGGTTGTACTGGGTGCGCAGAGTGTCAATGACTGCCTGCGGGGGCTGGCGGTCGCCGAACAACGCGGCGATAGGATCGCCGGGCAGGGCGAACACCATGTAATACACCAGGAGGGTAGTGCCGATGAAAACAGGGATCACCTGAAGGAGTCGGCGCAGAATGAACCGGATCACAGGATCACCTGCCTTCCGGGACGGTGGAGAACGCGTTCATGAATGCCTTCCTGCCGCTTGCAGGCCAATGGGGGCCCGGATGACCCGAACCCCCATCAGCCTGACGGCAAGTTAGATCTGGGACTACTTGGCCGTGATGCCGTAGTAGAGAATTTCGCCGTTCCAGCCGGTCTCGGCCTTCGTGACGTTGTTGCTCCATACGATCGGGCGTGCCTGATCCCAGAGCGGCAGTCCGGGCAGGTCCTGGAACAGGATCTCCTGCGCCTGGTTGAACTTGGCGTTTGCCTCGTCCGTGGTCTTGCTTGCAAGCCCTTCCTTGAGCAGCTTGTCGAACTCAGGGTTCGAGTACTTCTCGTAGTTGGACGGAGCACCCGTAGCCCAGACCGGTCCGAGGAAGTTGTACAGCGACGGGTAGTCACCCTGCCAGCCGGAGCGGGTCAGGCCGGGCAGCTCCCCGGATTTACGCAGGTTGAGGACTTCCGCGAACTTGGCGAAGGGCTGGATTTCAGCCTGGATGCCGAGGTTGTTCTTGAAGCCGTTGGCCACAGCGTCGATCCATTCCTTGTTGCCACCGTCGGTGTTGGAGGCAATCTGGAGGGGCTTGGAGTTGTCGTACGGCTGGATTTTGTCAGCCTGGGTCCACAGGTCCTTGGCCTTGGCGGCGTCGAACTTCAGGACCTCGCTGCCCTTAAGGCCTTCCTTGAACCCGTCAATGACAGGAGGAGCGAATGCCTTGGCCGGGGTGCGCGTGCCGTTGAAGACCACTTTGGCGATTTCTTCGCGGTTGATGGCGTAGGACAGTGCCTGGCGGCGCAGCTTGCCAGCTTCACCCTGGAAGTTCGGGTTGTAGCCCGGGATGTTGAGCGTGGAATCCGTGGCAACGGGCTTCGTTGCATTCCGGTCCGGGAAGTCGGAGACGTAAGTCTTCAATGCGTTGGACGGCAGGACGTCGGTGATGTCCAGGTTGTCGGACTGCAGGTCGGTGTAGGCGGGACCCGGATCCGTGTAGAACTTGAAGGTCACGCCACCGTTCTTGGCCTCGCGGTTGCCTTTGTAATCGGCGTTCTTCACCAGGGAGATGGACTGGTCGTGGACCCAGGAGCCCTGCTTCGGGAACTTGTAGGGTCCGTTGCCCACCGGGTTCTCACCGTAGGCTTTGGGATCTGCCAGTGCGGCGGAAGGCATCGGATAGAAGGCGGAGTAGCCAAGGCGCAGTGACCAGTCGGCCTCCGGCTGGGCGAGCTTCACCGTGATGGTGGAGTCATCGGTCGCCTTGAGCCCGGACATCGTTTCTGCGGTCGGGGCAGGAGTGGTGGTCTTCTTGCCATCCGCGCCTGTTGAGGAAGTCACTGCGGAAACTTCTGGATAGCCCTCGATGGACTCGAAGAAGAAGCCGTTCTGCTGGAGGTTCTTTGAATTAGCGGCGAAGTTCCAGGAGTCAACGAAGGTCTTGGCCGTGATGGCTTCACCGTTGGTGAATTTCTGGCCCTGCTTGACCTTGATGGTCCAGTTCTGGGCGTCGGGCGACTCGATGGATTCGGCCAGAGAGTTAACCGCTTTGCCGTTGGCATCGTACGTGCGCAGACCCTCGAAGAGCAGGTTAACAACACGCCCGCCGTAGACCTCTCCTGTATTAGCCGGCAGCAACGGGTTTTGTGGTTCGTTGCTGTAGGCGGTGATGACCTTATTCGGGTCCCCAGCTGCATTGCTGGACCCGTCGGTGCTGCCGCCGCCGCCGGCGCCGCACCCGGTCAGGGCAAGCGCGGCGACTGCCACGATGCCCAGTGCTTTGGAAGTGCGCGTAAAACGCATTCCGCCTCCTATGAGTTGTGGGAGAAATATTGGGGAATCTTGTGCTTCCCCGCAGGACGCACGCAGCACAGCGCTGTGATGAGACCTACACAATATGGGTTAGCCTAGCCGCACGAAGTCCAGATATTGGTACTCCGTTGCCAAACCGTGACCGGGGCAGTGCAAGGCCCTGGACAGGGGAGGGTAGTTAGGCTCGTCACATGCTACTCGCCGGTAAGCCGTACGGCGAATCCGGGAAGTTCAGGCTCCGCAAGGGGCGAAAGACCCCTGAGTCACCCGGCGACAGGGTTGGACAGACGCCACTCCCAGACGTTCCACCAGATGCCAAGGGGGCCTGGGCTGGTCTTAATGCCGGCGACACGCGAGTTGAAGGCAGTAGTCCCGAGTGTTTGGTAGAGCGGGAGGCCGTAAGCGTCCTCCCAGATGTGCTTATCGATTTCGGCGAGGAGTTCATCCTGTTTGCCCAGGTCCGTGGTCACGGCCAGTTGCTCCATGACCTTGTCCGCGTCGCCGTCGGAATATCCGGTGAAGTTGCTGCCAGCGCCGGTGCGGAAGATCTGCGGCACGCGGCTGACGCCCGCTTCTGTCCCGATCCATCCGGACAAGGCGGCGTCATAGCCTCCCCGGCTTAGGGCGGCGGCCCAGTCGGCATTTCCCTGCCCGCCGTCCACCACGCGGAACCCGGCCAGTCCGGCCGAGTCGCGGATCAGGGCGAAGGCCTTGGCCCTGTTGGGGTTGTCGCGGTTGTAGAGAATCAGGACGCTGGGGGCAGCATCCTTCAGGAGCTTCTTTGCCCCATCAATGTCCACCTTGGCGTACTCGGAAGACCCGTTTTTCTTAACGGTGTCTTCGTACTTTGGCTGTCCTGGCAGGAACACCTGCGAATCCAGCGGCGTGCTGTCCGTCACCTGGGTTCCCACCACGGCGTCCATGATGGCCTGCCGCGGCACTGTTTTCAGAAAGGCTTCCCTGACGTCCTTGTCGGCAAACGGCCCGGAAAAGCTGAGGTCCAGGTGGTCGTAGCCGGATTGTTTGTACCGTTCGACGGTGATGCCCTGGCTGGACAGGCCGGTGAGGAGATCGTCCGTGGCGGCAGAGGGCTGCGGCGAGATGATGTCCGCCTGGCCATTGCGCAGGGCATCCACCGCCGCTGGCACTGCCCCGGTGAACCTGACATTGATCTCGTCCAGCCAAGGTTCCGCACCCCACACGTAGTCCCGGTTGCGGACCAGTTTCATCGAGACTTCCGGGACGATGTCGCGGACGATGTAGGGTCCGCTGGACAGGTAGAGGGCCGGATCGTCCGGAATGGATTTTGTATTGAACCCGGTGTTCCAGAAGTCGCTGACTTTCTTGAGGGCGGGGTTCGACGCCGGCTTCCCAGGGTTACCGCGGGGCGTTTCCTTGAGCAGCGCCACCAGGTCTTCCTCATCATTGAGTCCGCTCTTTGCAGCAACGACGTGGGCCGGGAGGCCGACGTCGAACGCTACCTCCCAGTCAGCGTACGGTGCGGCGTACTCAATGGTGATGGAACGGCCGTCAGCCCCGATTTCTGGAAAGAGGGAACCGGCGAGCCCGGTGGTGTCGGAGGCAACCGAGAAGTACCTGGTCCCCTTGCCGCCAGCGGGATCGACGTCGTCGTAGTAGCCGGAACCGGCGGCCCAGCTCAACAGGAGGTCGGCTGCACCGATGGGCGCCCCGTCTGACCACTTGACTCCCTCGCTGACCGTGTACTTCACCTTGAGCGGCTGGTCGGAGACCTTTTCAAAGTGTCCAAACTTGTCGTTGCGGACAACCTTGGAACCGTCGTCGAGGTAGAAGAAGCCGGAGTGCGTGATGGCACCGATCTTCGAATTGATGTCGGTGTTGCCGTTCGCGCTGAAGGGGTTGAACGAGGAAAAGGCGTTGACCTCGGCCACGGTGACGCTGCCGCCACGCTTTGCCTCCCCCACCACCACAGTCGGGGCGCTGCCGCTCGTGCAGCCCGAGAGAACCAGGGCAGCCGCCAACGCGGCGACGAGCAACTGCATCAGACGCCGTACCGGCATGCCGCCTCCTTGTAATGTCTTGCCTCTCTGGGGAGACCCGGGTCGCCGCGATTGCGCCCTACCAATTCAGGATAAGCGGTCGGCCTGCCAGAAGTTGACGCGGGCCGTTCGGCCCTGTGGTCCCACCCGTCTGGCCGCTAGGATCGGTCGGTGCCTGCCCGTGTTGCTGTCCTGAATGATCCCGGCCGCGTACCCGACGACGAGCAGATCCGCCAATACCTTGGAGCTTCCTTCGACGCTTGGGTGAACCTCAAGGAAACGCTGTCCGGTCCAGAGTTCGGCCTGGAGTTGTCGTGGCACCACTATCGGGACGGCGGATGGCTGTGCAAAGCGCTCCAGGGCAGGAAGAACATGGCTTGGCTGGCGGTTTGGGAAGGCTACGCCACGGTCACGTGTTACTTCTCCGCCCGGCACCGGCCCGGCCTGACCACGCTGCGTCTCCCCGACCATCTCCGGGCCCGGATCGCCGGGGCGGAGATGTCCGGTGCGATGCTGCCTGTCATCGTCGAGCTTCACTCCCCCGCGGACGTCGAGGCCGCCGTCGAGATAATCCGTTACAGGCTCCGGGCGCGGTAGCGGCGGCAGCCGTTCGAGGAAGCGGGCACGCCCCAGAACCGGATGTCGAGGGTGACGGCTTCACCGGACGGGGCGCCTGAATGGGCCGGGCCACCACCAACGATGCCGCGATCGGCGCTCAGCCCTGCGGCTGGCCGCGTCGAGATAGTCGTTGAGCGCCGGATCAAAGACCGACTGAGGCAGGTTCAGCGTCGCACGGCTCAACTGGCATCCTGCAAGCAGATCGCCGATCGCCCCCGGGATCATCCGCATCCCCTGGGTGCGTTTCACGGACCGCCTGAGTTGTGCACCCTGTTCCGTGAGCCGCATCCCCCAGGAGGAGTCGACCTCAGCAAGACCGGAACCGACCAGGATCGCTATTGCCGTTTCTACCCGTTCCCTTGAAGGGACGTCGGCCTGCAGCATGTCCCACCCCGGCAGCAGCGTACGGAGTGCCGAGGAGCGCTTCGCATCACGCAGCAGGGTCATGAGCGTCGCAGCGTCAGACATGTCCATGCGGTTCATGCCGCTCAGGCTAGCGCACGTCGAGCAGCCCCCGCCTCGGGAGCAGTCTCCATTTCGGAAGAACGTTAGGTTCCCCAACACCCTGGCCAAGGACTCGCAGGAGGTACCGGATCGCTTGCCGGGGTGGACCGAACCCCCTCAGCGGCCCAGCGAGTGGCCAATCTGCCCAAGGGCGGCATCATAGGCCGCATCCCAGGTCCAGCCGGCCGCTGGTGCACCGGCCAGTTCCAGCGACACCAGCCCGTGGACCTGCCCCCACACCACGCCGACCATCGAGGCGATCTCCTTCTCCGCTGCTCCGGGTAACGCTGCCGCAACCGCCGCGAACAGCGGCGCGATCGAGGGCTCAGTGGCTCCCGGCGTCGGCCGGCACGGCACCCGGCTGGCCAGTGAGCCGCCAAACATCAGGCCGTAGAGGACCGGATGCTCCAGTGCCCAGGTTCGGTAGGCCCGACCCAACGCTTCGAGGCCGGCGGCGGCTGCTTCTTGTTGGGCGGCGGCAAAAGAAGCGAATCCGTCGTCGAGCACGGCCGTCAGCAGTTCCGCTTTGCCCCCGAAGAGCGAATACACCGCAGTAGTCGACGTCCCGGCAGTAGCGGCAATACTTCGCAGCGACACAGAAGCGGCGCCGTCCCGTGCGATCAGGGTGGCTGCGGTATCAAGCAGCCTGCGACGCAGGGTTTCATCATGTACTACGGGTCTTGCCATGGAACCAGTATTGCATAACACTGTTCCATAACATTGTTATGGAGAGGGGAAGCACATGACTGAAAAAGTGCAGACAGGAAGGTTCACTGCCGATCCGGAGGCGGGCGCGGTGACTGTCTTCCTGATCGGGATGCGTGCGAACCGGTGGTGGAAGTTCGGGAAGGTGTCACGGGTGGGCGCGGCAATGCCCAAGATGCTTGCCCACTTAGCCAAGACGCCGGAGGCCGGGTTGCTGGGCTACCAGCAATGGTTCGGGCGGACCATCTGCAGCGGTTCGCGGCTGACCAGTCGGCGCCGCACCTTGAGCCCTGGCGCCGGTTCATGCGTGAATCGGCCGGCACCGGCGACGTCGGGGTATGGCACGAGACCTACGAGACGACGCCGGGTGGCAGGGAAAGCGTGTACAGCGATATGCCCGTCTTCGGGCTGGCAGCTGCTACCGGCCCTGCCCCGGTGGGGGCAGGCCTGAACACCGCGCGCCAGCGCCTGGACGCGGGAGACGGGAGTCGCCGTCCGGCCGCCCGGAAAAAGCCATTCGGGCGGCCACCGCAATAGGCTGAAGTGCATGATGCACGAGAGGAATCTGGCCCGCAGCCGGTCTTTCGTGTGGGTGGCAGCCGCAGCAGGTACAGTGCACGCGGGCTTCAGCCTGTACTGGGCCCTCGGCGGGCAGTGGCTCCTGCCCACGGTAGGCAAGTGGGCTGTCGAGTTGTCAGTTGAGGCTCCACTCGAAGCAGGACTCGCTCTGGGCGTGGTCGCGGCAGGGAAGCTGCTGGGAGCAGGAATTCCCATCGGCGTCGCCTATGGGCGGGTGCCCTGGCCGAGGTTTTGGCGGGCAGTGGCCTGGGCTGGCGGTTCACTTCTGGTCATATATGGCGGTGTCAACGTCGTGGTGAGCAGCGCTGTCCTTACTGGCCTGATCCGGCCAGCAGACGGCTACGACGTTGAGGCCATGATCGGGCACGCCTGGTTGTGGGATCCGCTGTTCCTGGTCTGGGGCGCTGCCCTGGTGCTCTGGCTCTGGTACTCACAGAGACGGCGGGCACCGGTGTCGCGAGCCGGTAGTTCGTGACCTCGCATCCGTACCTGCCCGTTATTAAGTCCCACAGGAGTCCCTACGTCCCTCAAAATTCCGCCGCACCACTCCGCACGTCCGAGCTGCGGACTTTGTCCCGTCGTCTCCTCCCCAGCCGTGAAATGGTGAGGATGAGGCCAAGCGTTGTGAAGACCGTCGTCAGGATCAGGCCGACACCGCCCAGGAACTCGCTGTTGCTTTCATAGCCGAGCACGACTGCCTGCTCTGGGTTTTGTTCGCTGTACGCGACGGTGACCTGCTCACCGACGGACGGGTGCTGCTCATGATCCACGGGGGCATTCGCGTAGCGGCTCACGCCGTCGGCCGCCTCGTACTCCACCGTGATGTCCCGGTTCGACGCCTTCCTGGCGTCACTAAAGTAGGTGATGGTCCCGGAGACTTGCGCCCCTGTGCGGGCGAGCTCTTCGTCGGCGTCCACCTGCTGATAGCTGGTCACCATCAGTGCGGGCCCCACCAGCATCAAAGCGGCAGTAAACAGCACATTCACCATGCGGCGCAGGAGGGACTTGGGCTTTTTGATCGCGGCTCCGGGACTGGTCACGGCGCCCATCCTTGATCAGTTGCTTGTTCAGGTCAAGGCGCCCGGTGAAAAAGTCCAGGGCGGGAGAGGGAAGCCTGCAGGCACAGCGACTGGAGACAGCAGCGGCGAACTCCTGAAAGCAACCCGCGCCTAAAAAGCCGTATTCTCTCGAGACCCTTACTAAAACGGTACATATCAAGCTGTCTGTGACAGCGGGGTGGTTTTGTGGTTGATGCCGGCCTGAGAGGGCACGGCTGGTGCGGCAGGTTTGTTGCGGTATCTCTGCGGATGGCGTGCATAGATCGCGTCGAGGGTGGCTTGCCGTTGTAGGCGTGCTTGGTTCCCGCGCCCTTTGTGGACGAGGTCCGGGGTGTAGTAGTTCAAACCGCTGTGGCGGTGGTTGGCGTTGTAGTTGGCGAAGAAAGCCGCCATGTAGTCCCGGGCGTGCTGGATGTCGCGGAAGCGGCGCGGAAAGTCCAGGTCGTATTTCACGGTCTTGAACAGTGATTCGGAGTAGGGATTGTCGTCCGAGACTCTTGGCCGGGAGTAGGACAGGGTGATGCCCAGGGACTGGGCCAGCTGAAGGGTACTGCCAGCCCTCATGGGTGCCCCGTTATCGGCATGAAGCACCTCGGGGCGCTGCCGGTTCACGGTGACCGCGTCGTTGATCAGTGCCGCGGCCAGGGACGCGGTTTCGGTGTGTTCGACCCGGTGCCCAACGACCTTGCGGGAGAATACGTCCAACATCGTGTAGAGCCGGTAGGTGTGTTTCCCCGGGCCGTGGAGCATCGTGATGTCCCAGCTCCACAGCTGGTTCGGGGCGGTGGCGTGCACGACCGGTTTGGCTCGTTTGGGACCGGTTGCCGTGCGTTGTTCGCGGCGGTCGCCGTTCTGTCCGTGCCGGGCCACGATGCGATGGGCGGCGGCGATGGAGAAGAAGCAGTGCCCGGCATCGAGCATCCGGTAGTAGGCCTGGGTAACGGAAAGGTTGGCGTATTCCCGGGAGTTCAACAGCTCCATGAACGCCTCGGCTTCGGCGTCGCTGATCCGGTTCGGGTAGGCCCGGTCGACATGGGGCACCAGGATCCCGGGCGGCCTGGGCGGGCTCAAGTGCCGGTACCAGGCCGTGCGGTGAATGCCCACCAGGGCGCAGGCCTTCACCGCTGACCAGCCGGCCGTGATCAGTTTCCCGGCAAAGGTCAGGGCGATGTCTTTCCAGATTTTGGCGTCAGCCACTCGGGCCGCTGCGGCTCCGGTTCTTCGAGTTTCGGATCCGTCGCCGCCGCGCTCTTGGCCATCGCGTCCAAGAGCGCCGAAGCTTTTCCCAGAATGTCCACGGCAGCCTCGGACCGTGCCAGTTTGGCCTTGAGGATTTCGTTTTCTTTCAAGACCCGTTTGAGCAACTGCTTATCGCCTGCGTTCAATCGCTGGTCCTCCTTTACCGTGTCGGATCTGGACCTCAGCTGACCGGCTTCCCTCTGCCGGCACCAGGTGTTGATGGTGCCTTCGGTGACGCCGGCCGCCCGGATGAATGCGGCCTTAGAGCCCCACTCCAAGCATTTGTCGTACTCATCCAGAATCGCGTGCTTCTGGTCGGTCGTGAAGTGCTTCCGATTCGTGACACGGACAGGCATAACGAAATCCATGATGGACCTTCCCCGTCCTGAGCGCCGGCCGCAACGACAGCGAAACTGTCACACAACAGCCTGACACACAGGGAAAACGCGTACCCCTCGTCCAACAGCTTTCTGCCGGAAGAGGGGTAAGAAATTCCTGGGGTTTTAGACGTTGAAGCGGAACTCCACCACGTCGCCGTCGGCCATGACGTATTCCTTGCCTTCGATCCGCACCTTGCCGCGGGACTTGGCCTCGGCCATGGAGCCGGCGTCCACGAGGTCATTGAAGGAAACCACTTCAGCCTTGATGAAGCCGCGCTGGAAGTCAGAGTGGATGACGCCCGCGGCCTGCGGTGCCGTGTCCCCCTGCCGGATGGTCCAGGCCCGTGCTTCCTTGGGTCCGGCCGTCAGGTAGGTCTGGAGCCCCAGGGTGTGGAAGCCAACGCGTGCCAGCTGGTCCAGGCCCGATTCGTCCTGGCCATTCATCTCAAGCATCTCGCGCGCTTCTTCCTCGTCCAGTTCCACGAGGTCCGCTTCGAGCTTGGCGTCCAGGAAGATGCAGTCTGCCGGCGCGACCATGGCGCGCAGCTCCTCCTGCTTTTCCGGGCTGCCCAGGATGGCTTCGTCGGCATTGAAGACGTAGATGAAGGGCTTGGCCGTCAGCAGGCCCAATTCCTTGAGATGTTCCATCTCCAGCTTGTCGCTCTTGATGGATGAGTAGATGGTGTCGCCGCGTTCCAGCACCGCCTGCGCGGCCCTGATTGCGGCAAGCTCGGCGGCCTCCCGCTTTTTGATCTTTACTTCTTTTTCGATCCGCGGGATCGCTTTTTCGATGGTCTGCAGATCGGCAAGGATCAGCTCGGTGTTGATGGTTTCCATGTCCGAGCGCGGGTCCACCTTGCCGTCAACGTGGACAACGTCGGGGTCGTCAAAGACCCGGACAACCTCGGCAATGGCTTCAGCCTCGCGGATATTGGCCAGGAACTGGTTGCCCAGCCCCTCCCCCTCGGACGCGCCCTTGACGATGCCGGCGATGTCGACGAAGGACACGGCGGCGGGCAGGACGCGCTGCGAGCCGAAGATGCCGGCGAGCTTCTGCAGCCTGGGGTCGGGGAGGTTCACCACGCCCACATTGGGTTCGATGGTGGCGAACGGATAGTTCGCGGCCAGGACCTGGTTGCGGGTAAGCGCGTTGAAGAGGGTTGATTTGCCGACGTTGGGCAGTCCGACGATGCCAATAGTAAGAGCCACGAGCATTAATTCTACCCGCCGGGCCGCCGGGAACAGTACCGGGGAATGTCACTGCCCATGAATGTCAGAGGCCCGTGCAACAGTGAAGGCATGGATGCTTTTGCCTTGATTCTGGCCCTCTTCATGCTGCTGCTTGGCGCCCTTGCCGGCGCCGCGGCCACCTATTTTTCCCTGCGCCGGAACTCGCACGGACTGGAGGCGGACTTTGACCAGGTGTCGTCCCGCCTTTCGGAGGTCACGGCGCAGTTGGCAGCGGCCGACGCCGAGCGGCGGCTTTTGGCCGCCCAGAACCGTGAGCTGGGCGAGGCAAGGAACCAGGACGGCAGTGTGCTGCGTGCCCTTGCTCCGGTGGCCGAGAAGCTTTCCGCGGTCCAGCAGCAGGTGGCGTTGCTGGAGCGGGACCGGGTTGAACAGTACGGCCAACTGGCCCAGCAACTGCAGGAGGCCAGGCTTTCGGATGAACAGCTCATCCGGTCCACGTATGCCCTGGAATCGGCCCTTAGATCCAACAGCGCCAGGGGCCAGTGGGGCGAGGTGCAGCTTCGGCGCGTGGTGGAGGCCGCCGGCATGCTGCGCCACGTGGACTTCGTGGAACAGGTGCACAGCGCAGGCCAGGACTCAGCTGTGCGGCCGGACCTGGTGGTGCAGTTGCCCGGCGAAAAGCAACTGGTGGTGGACGCGAAGGTACCGTTGTCGTCCTATCTCGAAGCCCAGGAACTGGGCGCGGTGGATGTCAGCCCTGGCCGGCCGTCTGGTGCGCAGTCTGCAAACGAAAACCGGAACCGGCAGGCCCTGCTGGCCGCACACGCTAAGGCCCTGAGGGCACACGTCGATGCACTCGGCACCAAGAAGTATTGGGACATCCCGGGGAACTCCCCGGAACTCGTGGTTTGCTTCATCCCCGCCGAGTCCATCCTGGCGGCGGCCCTGACGGCTGACGCCGGGCTCCTGGACCACGCCTTGTCCCGAAACGTTGTCCTCGCGTCCCCCAGCACCCTGCTGGCCGTCCTGAAGTCCGTGGCCTTCACCTGGCGCCAGGACGTCCTCACAGACAGCGCCCGCGAGTTGTTCGAGCTGGCACGGCAGCTGTACGACCGGATGGGCACGCTGGGAGAGAACGTCAGCAAGCTGGGATCTTCCCTGAAGACCTCCGTGGACCGCTACAACGCCATGGTCGGCACCCTGGAAGCCCGCATCCTGCCCACGGCGCGGAAGCTGAACAGCCTGGAGGAGTCGGGCCTGGCCACGCCTCCGGTGGTGGAGGTAACCCCGCGTGCACTGGTGGCGCCCGAACTGCAGGGTAACGAAGAGGCCGCCTGAAGCGTTGCTGAAAGCAGGAGGGGCCGGGCAGTCGCTGACTGCCCGGCCCCTCCTTTCCGGCATGCTGATTGTTGCCGTGCTTCGTTTTTAGTTGCGGGACCTCCGGCCGCCCAGCGCGCGGCTGACGTCACCGGCCTGTTTCAGGGTTGCGCGGAGTTCCTTGGGCAGCGAGAACAGCAGGTCCTCTTCGGCGGTGACCACTTCCTCCACGGTCCCATAGCCATAGTCGGCCAGGAGCCTCAGGACGTCCTGTACCAGCACCTCAGGAACGGAAGCCCCGGACGTAATGCCCACGGTGGCAACGCCTTCAAACCACGCTTCGTCGACCTCATTGGCGAAGTCCACCCGGTAGGAGGCCTTGGCGCCGTATTCGAGGGCCACCTCCACCAGCCGGACCGAATTGGAGGAGTTGGCCGAGCCGACCACAATCACCAGGTCCGCCTTGGGCGCGATCTTCTTGATGGCTACCTGGCGGTTGGTGGTGGCGTAGCAGATGTCGTCGCTGGGCGGATCCTGAAGGGTGGGGAACCGGTCCTTGAGGAGCCGGACAGTCTCCATGGTCTCGTCAACACTCAGCGTCGTCTGGGAAAGCCAGATGACCTTGTCGGGGTCGCGGACGGTTACCTTGTCCACTTCGTGGGGTCCGTTGATGATCTGGATGTGCTCCGGCGCTTCCCCGGAGGTGCCTTCCACTTCCTCGTGCCCGTCGTGGCCGATCAGGAGGATGTCGAAATCGTCCTTGGCGAAGCGGACGGCCTCTTTGTGCACTTTGGTGACCAGCGGGCAGGTGGCATCGATGGTGCGCAGGCCGCGGCTTTCGGCCGACTGGACCACGGCTGGGGAAACGCCGTGGGCAGAAAAGATCACCAGGGCGCCTTCGGGAACTTCGTCCGTCTCGTCAACAAAGATGGCACCCTTTTCCTCCAGCGAGCTGACGACGTGGACGTTGTGGACGATCTGTTTGCGGACGTACACGGGCGGACCGTAGTGTTCCAGCGCCTTTTCGACCGCAATGACGGCCCGGTCAACGCCTGCGCAATAACCGCGGGGAGCAGCCAGGAGCACCTTCTTGGTGCCGTTGACGGGGGCTGCGGCGGCTACGTCCTCAGGCGAACGGCGCCTGCGTGGAATGGTTGGCATCGAAAGGGGTACGGCCGTGGTGGTCATCCCTCCATGCTACCGGCTGGTCCGCACACGTTTCCGGGATGCGAACAACGTCACAATGCCCGCTGCCGCCAGGACACCGCCCGCAACGGCGCCCGTGGTGATCCACCCCTGGAAGTCCGCGCCTGCGGCGGCCAGGAACTCGTCCCGGAACATGTTGGCCACCGCGTTTCCAGTGTCCGTCGCCTGGGCACGGGCCGAGCCCAGCTGCAATCCAGCCCCCCAGAGGGCGGCGAGGCCCAATCCCCCAAGGCCGGCTGCCAGCAGCACGGTCCACCGGCGCCGTGCAGCGACGAGAGCCAGCAGGAACGCTACGGCCGAACCGATGGCCAGGAGGTAACCCATGGGCGCGTAGGTGGCCAGGCGTTCTGTCCACTCCCTCTGCGCGGGTTGGCCGACATTGATCAGTGTTTGCTCCGGCGGGTCGAGGGGAAGCCGCGTGGTCCGGGAGATTTCCTCGGAGCCGAGGGCAACCAATGGGGCCACATCCAGTGTCAACGATGACGTCGGCGCCGCGCCCTGGGGGGCCGCCGAAGGGTCGGCGAAACTCAGGCGATGGCTTCTGCGAAGCGTTTCCTCCCAGGCCGCCGGGTAGCCGGGAAGACCGGTCAGGGACTCCGCCGCCTTCTCAAGCATCGGTTCAACCAGTCCCGAAAGGAAGCCCGGAACCGATCCGGTGTCGATCGTGCCCACGGCCGCCGCCGCGAGCTTCCGCTGGAATTCCGAGTCCTTGCCGAGCGGAGCCGCAAGGCGGACAAACCCGTCTTCCTGGACGATGTTCCGGTCCACCCAAATGGCGGGGACCGCGACTGCGGCCAGGAGGATGCCCAGCACGGTGGCAATGGCAGAGACAAAAGTGCGCACAACAGGTCCTTCGGGGTTGGGGGCCTTAACCCATCCTAGGCAGGACGGCTGGACTGTCCCTGTCAGTCCCCGGTGCTACACCTTATGGATAAGGTTGATTGACCGCCCACAAGAGACGAAGGACCGCATGCCCGCAGCACCAGCTTCCCCTTGGCGTCCGCATGTCTGACCAGGCATCCCTTCCGGGTACCGCGCCCACCACGCTGCCTGCCACAGCAGCGGAAACCAGCCCGGATAATCCGTGGCCCCTGCAGCTGTTGTCGCAGAAGCTGAAGGCCCACATCGACAGGACTCCCTCCGCGTGGGTGGAAGGCCAGGTCATCGAGCTGAACCGGCGCGGCACCAATGCCTATTTGACCCTTCGTGACGTGGACGCAGAGGTATCCCTTCCTGCGTCCGTGTGGACCAAGGTGCTGGAACGCCAGAACCTGCCGCTGGAGCGAGGGTCGCGGGTGGTCGCACTGCTCAAGCCGGAATTCTGGCTGAAAACGGGCAGGCTCAACATGCTCGTGCGGGACATCCGTCCGGTCGGGCTCGGGGACTTGCTGGCCAGGATTGAGCGGCTGCGCCAGGCACTGGCCGCCGAAGGCCTGTTCGCGGACTCCCGGAAGAAGCCCCTGCCCCTGCTGCCGCACCGGATTGGGCTCATCACGGGCCGTGACTCGGACGCGAAAAAGGACATCCTGCGCAATGCAGCCCTGCGGTGGCCAGCGGTGGAGTTCGAGATCCGCGAAGTGGCCGTCCAGGGAAACACGGCCGTGGCCCAGGTGGTCCGCGCCCTGCGGGAACTGGACGCAAAGCCCGAAGTGGACGTCATCGTCATCGCCCGCGGCGGTGGCGCGCTGGAAGACCTTTTGCCGTTCAACAGCGAAGACCTGATCCGCGCGGTAGCCGCAGCCGCCACGCCAGTGGTGAGCGCCATCGGCCACGAGGCGGACCGCCCGCTGCTGGACTACGTCGCGGACCTTCGGGCGTCCACCCCCACCGATGCCGCCAAGCGGATCGTCCCGGAAGTCTCCGAAGAGCTTGCCGGAGTGCGCCAGGCGCGCGAACAGTTGAGGCGCTGCATGGAGCGCCTGGTGGACCGGGAATCGGACCGGCTGGCGGCCCTGCATTCCCGGCCGGTCATGGCCGCGCCTGAGGGCATGGTCTCGGTCCGCGCCGAGGAAATTGAGCGGCTCCTGCGCCGCTCCTCCGCCGCAGTGAGTTCCACCGTGGTGCGCGCGGCCGACCAGCTTGGGCACCTGAAGGCCCAGGTACGCGCGCTCTCCCCGCAGAAGACGCTGGACAGGGGGTACGCCGTCGTCGAACTGGCAGGAGACCAGGCCGCGCGGATCGCCGAAGCCGGGCACGCTGTTGTCCGCCGCCCGGCCGAGGCCCCTGCGGGTGCCGCCCTGTCCATCCGCGTGGCTGAGGGACGGTTCGGCGCCACCTCCAACGGTCCCACGCCGTCCAACGGCGCATCCCAGCCAGGAAACCCAGAACACCACCAGGAATTGGAAGAGAAGGCATGAGCGAACAGAAACCAGAGTCCGACGTCGCAGCCCTGAGCTATGAGGAAGCGCGGGAGCAGCTCATCGCGGTGGTGGGGCAGGCTGGAGGCGGGAGGCGCAAGCCTCGAGGAATCCCTGGCCCTCTGGGAACGCGGCGAGGCGCTGGCCGCGCGCTGCGAGGAGTGGCTGGAAGGGGCACGGAAGCGCTTGGCTGCAGCCCGGGACCAGCCACTGTAGCCACCGCGGACACAAAAGTCCGGCGCCACCGGGGCCCGCGGAACGGATGCCAGGGGCGGAGATTCAGGAACGGGCCACCAGTTCGCGCTCCGTGGCGACATCGAATTCGGCCTTTGGCCATTTGAGGTTCATCCCGGACAGGGCGCCGAGCAGCAGCTGCTGGACCGCGATCCGGGCAAACCACTTCTTGTTGGCAGGGACGACGTGCCACGGCGCGGCCGGCGTGCTCGTTTCGTCGATCGCCGCCTGGTACGCATCCATGTAATCGTTCCAGAAGGCGCGCTCGTCCAGGTCGCCGTGGCTGTACTTCCAGTGTTTGGCAGGATTGTCCAGGCGCGCCAGCAGGCGTTCCTTCTGCTCATCCCCGCTGATGTGCAGCATCACCTTGACCACCTTGGTCCCGGAATCCGTCAACCTGGCCTCGAATTCATTGATGGCAACGTACCGCCGCTTGATTTCATCCGGGGTGGCCCAGTTGTGTACCCGGTGGATAAGGACGTCCTCATAGTGGGAACGGTCAAAGACACCCACCATCCCCGCAGCCGGCACTTCCTTCTCGATCCGCCACAGGAAGTCATAGGACTTTTCCTCGTCGGTGGGGGCCTTGAAAGCCTTGAACTGGACGCCCTGCGGGTTCATGGACGCCATCACATGGCTGACGATCCCGCCCTTGCCGGCAGTGTCCATGGCCTGCAGGATCAGCAGGACCCGCTTGGTTCCGCCGTAGCGGGACTCGGCAAAGAGCTTTTCCTGCAACTCGGACAGTTCGTCGTCCATCTCCGCCAGGAGCAGCTTGCCGTCGTCCTTGTTTCCGCTGTAGCCGGGCGTGGAGTTGGGATCCACTGCGGCAAGGGAGAAGCCCTCCCCTGCCCGGAGGGTTTGGGCAGGGTGCTGATCGAAGCCAACGACGCGGGCCATGGGAGTCCTTTCGGCAAGGGATTACACGGACCGGAGGGCCCGTGAGCACAGGCTAGTTCCCCTGGTACCTGCTTAGGAAGTCCCCCATCCGGGCAATGGCTTCCTCGATGTCCTTCACGTTGGGCAGCGTCACCATGCGGAAATGGTCCGGGCGCACCCAGTTGAAGGCACGGCCGTGGGACACCAGGATCTTTTGGTCCCGCAGCAGGTCAAGGACAAACTTTTCGTCGTCCCGGATGTGGTAGACCTCGGGATCCAGGCGCGGGAAGAGATAAAGCGCGCCCCTGGCCTGCTGGGTGCTGACGCCGGGAATGGCGTTGAGCATGTCGTAGGCCTTGTTCCGCTGCTCCAGCAGCCGGCCGCCCGGGAGGATCAGGTCGTTGATGCTCTGGTAGCCGCCCAGTGCAGTCTGGATGGCGTGCTGGGCAGGCACGTTGGCGCACAGGCGCATGTTGGCAAGGAGGTTAATGCCTTCGAGGTAGTCGGCTGCCTCCTTCTTGGGGCCGGAAATGGCCATCCAGCCCGCCCGGTAGCCGCAAACGCGGTAAGCCTTGGACAGCCCGCTGAAGGTCAAACACAGGACGTGGTCGCCTGTGAGCTCGGCAAGGTTTACATGGACGGCGTCCTCATACAGGATTTTTTCGTAGATCTCGTCGGCGAAAATCACCAGGCCGTGCTTCTCAGCCAGGGCAACGATCCGCTTCAGCGTCTCTTCCGGGTAAACCGCGCCCGTGGGGTTGTTCGGGTTGATCACCACAATCCCCTTGGTGCGGGGCGTGATCTTGGCTTCCATGTCGTCAAGGTCAGGCTGCCAGCCGGATTCCTCATCGCACAGGTAGTGGACAGGTTTCCCGCCCGCGAGCGCCACGGATGCCGTCCACAGCGGGTAGTCCGGCGTGGGAATGAGGACCTCATCACCCGAGTCCAGCAGCGCCATCAGGGACATGGTGATGAGCTCGCTGACACCGTTGCCGAGGTAGATGTCATCCACGTGGATGTTCTGGATGCCGCGTGTCTGGTAGTACTGCGAGACGGCGGTGCGCGCGGAGAAAATACCCCGCGAATCGCTGTAGCCCTGCGCGTGCGGTAGGTGGCGGATCATGTCCACCAGGATGGCGTCCGGCGCTTCGAAGCCGAACGGGGCCGGATTTCCGATGTTCAGCTTGAGGATCCGGTGGCCCTCCGCCTCCATCTGCTGGGCGGCCTGCAGGATCGGTCCACGGATGTCATAAAGAACGTTGTGAAGCTTCGTGGACTGCCTGAATTCTGCCATTCCTCAAATATGCCATAGGAAGGATGCATCCCCGTTGAGACATCCCCCACACGGCCGACGGCGGCTGCCGGACTTCTGCAAGTCCGGCAGCCGCCGTCGTCATTTCCTGAGTTGCCCGCACCCGCGGACCGGCGCAACGCCTACTTGACGATGCCCTTGTCCTTCAGCCACGCCATTGCTGCCGTCTTGGCATCCTGCTTCTGGCTGCCGCTGACCGCCCGGTTGAGGTTGATCAGGTCATCGGTGGTGAGGGTGCTGGACACCGAGTTCAGCGCCTGCTTGGCCTTGTCCGTCATCTTCGCCTTGTTGTACAGGGGCAGGACCTGCTGGGCAATGAAGTTGTTCTTGGGATCCTCCAGCACCACCAGGTCGTTGTCCGCGATGGACGGCGTGGTGGTGTAAATGTCAGCCACCTGCACCTTGTCCTCCAGCAGTGCCTTCAGCGTCACCGGCCCGCCGCCGTCGCTGAAGGGCTCCAGCTTCTTGGGTACACAGTTGTAGTTCTTCTTCAACCCGGGCAGGCCGTAAGCGCGCTCGGCGAACGTGGCAGGTGCGCCCACCACGATGTCGCTGCAGACCTTGGCCAGGTCCTCGATGGACTTCAGCTGGTACTTCTCCGCTGTTGCCTTGGTGACCACCATGGCGTCCTTGTCTTCGGCCTTTGCTGCGTCCAGCACGGCCAGCCCGTCGGGCAGCTTGCCCGGCAGCGCCTTGATGATGTCGCCGGCGGAGACTTCCTTGGCTTCCTTGTCCACGTACAGCAGCAGGTTGCCGCTGTAATCCGGCACCACGTCCACCGAGCCGTCCTGCACTGCCTTGAAATAGACCTCTCGGGAGCCGATGTTCGGCTTGGTGGTGGCGGTGATTCCGTTCGCGTTCAGCGCGCCGGCGTAGAGCTCGGCGATGATCTGGCTTTCGGGGAAGTCGGCGGAACCCACGACCAGGGACGTGGCCTCGCCGGAAGCCCCGCTGCTGGACGCCGGCGGGTTCTTCAGCGGATCGGATGAACCGCCACAGGCGGACAGCACCACTGCCAGGCCGAGTCCGGCAGCCAGGCCGCCGAAGGCCCTCCGGCCCAGGTGCAGGGGACGGCTATCTTTCATGACTTACCTCCTTGTACAACAGTCTCCGCAACAACGGGGTCTGTGAGATCAACCGCAGCCGCCTGGCTGCGGTAGGACAGCTTCGAGGCACCTTGGGTCAGGAACAGCCTCTGGAACAGGGACAGGACGAGGTCGACGGCGATCGCCAGCACCGCGATGAGGAGGGATCCTCCCAGCATCTGGGGGAAGTCGCTGAGGACCAGGCCGTCGAAAAGGTAACGGCCCAGGCCTCCGAGGTTGATGTAGGCCACCACGGAGACGGTGGCGATCACCTGCAGCACGCCTGTGCGGAACCCGCCGAACATGACGGTGAGCGCGTTGGGCAGCTCGGCGCGGAACAGGACCTGCAGTTCGGTCATGCCCATGGCACGGGCGGCGTCCACCACGTTCCGGTCCACGCTGGAAATTCCGGCGTAGGTTCCGGCCAGCAGCGGCGGGACGGTGAGGATCACCAGGGCCCAGACCGGGGGCATCAGTCCGATGCCGGCCATCAGCACGAACAGGATCAGCAGGCCAAGGGTGGGAAGGGCCCGGAGGGCGCCGGCCAGGGCCACGACAGCTACCCCGCCCTTTCCGGTGTGGCCGACGTAGAGCCCGACAGGAACGGCGATGGCGGTGGCGATCAGCATGACCAGTCCGGTGTACTGGAGGTGCTCCCCCATGCGGGCGGGAATACCCATGCTTCCGGACCAGTGCAGGGGGTCGGCGAGCCAGGCGAAAGTGTCGGCGAAAACGTTGCTCACGGGTTACCACCACCGGTCTTGGGCCGCGCAAACCGCTGTGCAGCGGCTGTTGCGGAATCGTCCGCGTCGCGGCCCCGCCGGCTGCCCGCCCGCTCCCATGGAGTGAGGACGCGTTCCACGAGGACCAGGACGGCGTCCATGACCAACGCAAGGACCAGGATAGCGATGATGCCCACCACCACCTCCGTGACGAAGTCGCGTTGGAGGCCGTCGGTGAAGAGCATGCCCAGGTTGCCGACTCCCAAAAGGGCCGCCACGCTCACCAGCGAGATGTTGCTGACGGACACCACCCGAAGCCCGGCGAACAGAACCGGCAGGGAGAGCGGCAGGTCGACCTGGAGGAACCGGGCCAGCGGTTTGAAGCCCATGGCCTGCGCGGCCCGGCTGATGTCTGCGTCCACGGAATCGAAGGCGTCCAGGGCGGCGCGGACCAGCAGGGCCACCGCGTAGATGGTCAGTGCCACCACGACGTTCAGGGGGTCCAGGATCCGGGTGCCCAGGACGGTCGGCAGGATGATGAACAGCGCCAGTGACGGGATGGTGTACAGGAGGGAGGATGCGGTCAGCACCACGGAACGCAATGCGCTGTTTCGCCGCGCCAGCTGCGCCAGTGGAATGGAAATCAACAGGCCCAGGACCATGGGGACGAGCGCCAGCACCAGATGCTGGCCGCCGCGCTCCAGGATCATGCCGGTATTGGCAAGGAACCATTCCATCAGAGGGCAGCCTGCCGCACTTGGCGTGCTTCTTCGATCAGCGCCAGGACTTCACCGCCGCGGACCACGCCCAGGACCCTGCCGTCGGAGTCGACGGCGACACCCAGGGCCCGACGGCGAGGACAAGGCAGCATCCAGGGCGCGCCGCAGGCTCTCGCCAGGACGGAACAGCGAACCCCCGGGAACAAGTTCAGTCTCGGTGCCCGGGGCCGACCAGCCCAGCGGGCGCTTGTCCGCGTCCACCACCAACTGCCAGCCACCGGCAGCGCGGGAATCCGACTCATATCCGCCGGAGGCACGGATGATGGTGGGCACGGGGTGGATCGACACGCCCTCGGATGAACTGAAACCGAGGTGGCGGAAGCCGCGGTCCCGGCCTACAAAGGAGGCTACGAAGTTGTTGGCCGGCGCCCTCAGGATTTCCTCGGGCGTGGCGTATTGGGCGAGCTTGCCGCCAGTGGCAAAGACAGCAACCTTGTCGCCCAGGATGGTGGCTTCATCGATGTCGTGGGTGACAAACACGATGGTCTTGGCCAGGTCCCTCTGCAGGCGCAGCAGTTCCTGCTGGAGTTCGTCCCGGACCACAGGATCCACCGCGCTGAACGGCTCATCCATGAGGAGGATGGGCGGATCTGCCGCCAGAGCCCGTGCCACGCCCACACGCTGCTGCTGGCCGCCGGACAGCTGGGACGGGTAGCGCCTGCCCAGGGAGTGCGCCAAACCAACCACATCCAGGAGCTCCTCGGCCCGCTTCCGGGCGTCCGCTTTGGAAACCCCGTTCAGCCGGGGAACAGTGGCGATGTTGTCCAGGACCGAGCGGTGCGGCAGCAACCCGGCGGACTGCATGACGTATCCCATGGACCGGCGCAGTTCCGCCGCCGGTACCGAGGTGACGTCGCGGCCGTCCACCGTGATGGTTCCGGAGGTGGGTTCCACCATCCGGTTGATCATCCGCAGCGATGTTGTCTTACCGCAGCCGGACGGTCCCACGAAGACGGTGACAGAACCTTTGGCGATGGACATGGACAATCCATCCACGGCCGGCTGGCCGCCCGGGTACTGCTTGGTAACGCTCTGGAACTCGATCATCGCCTGGTCCATGGTGCGGACTTACCTGTTCTCTTGGACGGGCTGCTCCCAGCACCGCGACATTGCCATCAGCACGCTGTTAGTTACGGTAACCCAAACGGCGGCGGCCTTCAGCAGCTGAAGCCCTAATCACCGCAAAGGAATCCCTACTGTAACCATTCGGTACCCCGGCCCGCGCGGATGGGTATGGCAACTGGGACGCCCGGCCGCTTCTGTCCCGGCGGTGCCGGCGCGCCTAAAGTAAAGGCGTGACCAACTTGGAAGTTTCACCCCAGGAAGAGCTGTGTCCCCCTGCCGCCGAAGGGACCGCAGGCCCGTGCCTGCAGCTGTGGCCTGAGCGCGAGGTGCCTTTGGGCGGCGTCCGCGCGATGAACGTCAAGCGGACGCTGCCGCAGCGCGGACTTCCCACGATCGGCGCCTGGTGCTTCCTGGACAGCTTTGGCCCGGACCGGACCGCGATGTCCGTCCTTCCGCATCCCCACATCGGGCTGCAGACGGTGACCTGGCCGCTGGCTGGGCACATCCGCCACCGCGACAGCGTGGGCAGCGACGTGGTGGTGCGCCCCGGGGAGCTGAACATCATGACTGCAGGGCATGGGGTCTCACACTCGGAGTTCGCGGTGCTTCCTGCCGGCGGCGGCCAGGAGTTGCCGCTGCAGCGGGGCCTGCAGCTGTGGGTTGCCCTTCCCGACGGCGACCGGCACCGGGAACCGGCGTTTGAACAGCACCGCGAGCTCCCGCGCGCTGCCGGCCCGGGCTTCACCGCCACCGTCATGGTGGGTGAACTTGCGGGAATAACATCGCCGGCAACCATGTACTCGCCGATAGTCGGGGCTGACGTTTCCTGCGAAGGCGCCGCAGTCCTCCCGCTGAACCCCGCCTTTGAGCACGGCGTCCTGGTGCTCGACGGCGGCCTGGCGGTGGACGGGCAGGACTTGCCTGCGGGTCCGCTGGGCTACCTGGGCACCGGCCGCAGCGAACTCCGGATGCAGGCGCGCCCGGGCACGCGGTTCCTGCTGATCGGCGGCGAGCCGTTCGGTGAGGAACTGCTGATGTGGTGGAACTTTGTGGGCCGCACCCATGACGAAGTGGAACAGGCGCGGAACGACTGGGAGGCGCAGGCCGGGCTGCCGGACGCGGCTACGGCTGCGGCACGTTACGGCCTGGTTCCCGGTCACGGCCCGGACGCCGGGGCAGAAGCAGGCCGCATTCCGGCTCCCCCGCTTCCCGCTGTCAGGCTGACGCCCCGCAAGCGGTCTGTCGGCTAGGAATCCGGCCGGAAGGTCAGGCGGGTTCTGCGACGAGCTGCAGGACACCGAACACAGGTTCCTGGTCCAGGACGCGCACATCCATGATCCCGGCGGCGGCAAGGTTTCGCCGGAACGACTCCTGCAGGGGAACCACGTTCATGCCCAGCCCGCCGCCCAGAATCACCGGGCCTTCAATCCTCAGCTGGCCCAGCACCTGTCCCGCCAAGGCGGCAAGGTCCTGTCCGGCCTGGTCCAGCAGGGCTGCGCTGTCCTGGTGCCCGGCTGCTGCCGCTTCCACAACATGCCTTGCCTGCTGGGCCCAGAAGCGCCGCCCGGTGTCCGGGGAGTGGAACAGCGCAATCAGCTTGTTGGGGTGGTCCAGGCCGCAGGACACCAACAGTGCCGCGGTCAGCTGGTCAATGGGCAGGCCTTGGTTCATCCTGCGGAGGCTGTGCCGCACCGCTTCCCTGCCCAGCCAGTAACCGCTGCCTTCATCCCCGAGCAGGTAACCCCAGCCGCCCGCCCGGGCCTCGCCGCCGTCGGCATTGCGTCCCCAGGCGGCTGAGCCGGTGCCCGCGATGATGGCCGCACCGGTGGCGGCACGGCCCGCCGCCAGCAGCAGGCGGGAGTCGTGGACAACGGTGACGCGCGCTTCCGGGGCCAGCGGCTGGATCAGGGCTGCCAGGGCGGCGGCGTCCTCGTCGGTATCGATTCCGCCTGACCCTGCATACACCCGGTCCACGCGCCCCCGGCCGATCCTGGCAAAAAGGTCCGCCAGATTGCGTGCTGCCTGCTCACGGGTAACGTTCTGGACATTGGAACTCCCGGCCGAATCGTCAGCGACCGGCAGGCCGTCTTCAAAGCGGACCCCGTGCGTCTTGGTGCCGCCGATGTCCAGGCCGATCGTAATGCCCTGGAGTGGATTGGCTGGGGCACCCTGCCCGTGCTCCGCTGCACCTGCGGAAGCGTTCTCGATGTTCGTCACGTCACAAGGGTACTTGTGACTGGTGGCTTCCCCGGCCCGCCCACACACCCGGCACCGGCGCCTTTAGGTGACCCACCGCCGTCGGACGCTTTTCCTGCTCAGCGTCCCGGCCTGGCCACCGGGCCCGCCCTGGTGACCAGGCCCGCCAACAGGCCGGGCCCCTGCGCCACCACCAGGTCGCGGAAGAGCCGGGCTGGCACCGGCTCGCTTTCAGGCTTTCGGCGCCGCCAGCTCACGCCGACTTCACGGAAGGCCAACGCGGAGTCGAGCGCTACTTCCACCCATCCGAGATCACCCGTTTCGGGGCGCAGCGTGCGGCCGGGCGCGTCACCGCCGGGCGGCAGGATACTGACGCCGAGGCCTGCCGAGACAAGCCCGCGGACCGTGTGCGAATCCTGGCTTTCAAACGCAATCCGCGGGCGGTAGCCGGCCTCCCGGAACAAGGCGTCCGTCAACGACCGCAGGCCGTAACCGCGTCCCAGCGCGACGAACGGCTCTGTGCGGATGTCGGCAAGCCGCGCCATCCGCTGCCGCGCCACTGGATGGCTGTGATGCACCACCAACCGGAGCGGCTCGCGGTACAGCGGCGCCGAATCGAGGTTCTTGCCGGGTGGGGCCACGGGCGCGGTGAGGGCGAGGTCGGCTTCCCCGGAGGCAAGCTCCTCAAGGCAGGAGCTCCGGGCGCCCTGGCTCAACCGGAATCCCGTCCCGGGGTGCCGCGCGCGGAACGCGCTGATCAGCAGCGGCAGGGTGGCCTCGCCGAAGGTGTGCTGGAAAGACACGGACACGGTGCCCCTGACCACCTCGGACTCGTTCCGCACCAGGTCCAGTCCGGCCTGGAACTCCGCGAGCGCCTGCTCGATGTAAGGCAGGAGTGTGCGGGCCGCAGGGGTCAGGCGGACCCCCCGGCCGTCCCGTACCAGGAGTTCGGTGCCGACGGCGGCGCTGGCGCGGGCAAGTGCCCTGCTCACCGTTGACTGGGGTACTCCGAGCAGTTCGGCCGTCTCCGTGACATGTTCCGTGCGGCCCAACTCGGCCAGTACCGGCAGGAGCGGCAGCAGCTGCGCCAGCTGTTTCCGGTCAGGTTCCAACAGCAAAGCTCCCCTTAGGTCGGCAATCATCCGGTTTCGCTATCAGTCTGGCATGAACAATGCATTGGAGGCATCTGTTGCCCGGGACTACGCTGGCTGGATGCCACAGAATGCAGCAGCCGGCGCTGGCCCTTCTTCCCTTTGGAACGGCCATGTCAAGGGTTCGCGGGACTATGGCCGGATCCTTGCCGGCCTGTCCTGCGCCGGCGTGGCCACCTTCGCGCAGCTCTACTCCACCCAGGCGGTCCTGCCCCTCCTGGCCGCTGACATTGGCGTCACAGCCGCCGAGGCCGCCCTCACCATCTCCCTGGCCACCGTGGGCCTGGCCGCCACGGTGATCCCCTGGTCGTTCCTGGCGGACCGCATCGGTCGCGTGAAGGCCATGATGTGGGGCATCACCGCCGCCACCGTCCTGGGCCTGCTGGTGCCGATGTCCGCCAATTTCACCATGCTGCTCGTGCTGCGGCTGCTGGAAGGGATGGCCCTGGGCGGCATCCCCGCCATCGCCATTGCCTACCTCAACGAGGAGGTCAGCAAGGCCCACGCCGCACTGGCAGCCGGAAGCTACGTTGCCGGAACCACGCTTGGCGGCCTGTCCGGACGGCTCGTGGCGGGGCCGGTGGGCGAGCTTTGGGGCTGGCGGTCGGCAGCCCTGGCCGTGTCGCTGCTGGCGACCGTGGCCGCCGTCGCATTCCTTGTCCTGGTGCCCCGGGCCCGGGGCTTCGTCCCCGCCCGGTCCGCCGGCCTCCGCAGCGCCCTGCAAACGCTCGGTGCCCATCTGCGGAACGTCCGGTTGCTGGCCATTTACGCCCAGGCATTCCTGATGATGGGCGGGTTCGTGGCCGTCTACAACTACCTTGGCTTCCGGCTGTCCAGCGCTCCATACGGGCTCCCCGCCACCGTGATCAGCCTGATCTTCCTTGCCTACCTGTCCGGCACGGTCTCCTCCCGCTGGGCCGCGGCCCTCACCACGAGGTACGGGCGCCGGAACGTCCTGCTCGCAGGACTTGCCCTGACCATGGCAGGCCTCGCCCTGACCCTCACTCCGTCCCTGGTGCTCATCCTGTCCGGGCTGGTGGTGTTCACCGGCGGCTTTTTCGCGGCCCACAGCATCGGCTCAGGGTGGACCGGCGCCATCGCCAGTACCGGCCGGGCCCAGGCCGCCTCGCTGTACAACCTGGCCTACTACCTGGGCTCCAGCCTCCTGGGTTGGGCCGGAGGCCTGGTCTTCCAGACCTGGGGCTGGGACGCGCTGGCGGGAGCCGTCATGGCCTTGGCATGCCTCACCGCCGCAACCGTCGCCGTCGTCCATTCCCGGGCCGAATCGCTCCCTGCCTGACGCTGCGAGCCGTCGTTGAATTAAGTGCCCTTGGCTGCCCCGTGGGTGCTGTGGATGTTCGGTAGGACCCGCTCCTGTTGCGCGGTTGGCTGCGGTTGCGCGGTCTAGGATGAACGGAAGACCGCGTGGAAGGAACCGCCGTGAGTACGAATCCCAGGAACACCAGGCCCGGGGCGCATGCCGAGCCCCTGGACGCCATCGACGAAAGGCTGCTGGACGCCCTCGTGTCAGACGCGAGGATTTCCAACAAGCAGCTCGCCGAGATGGTGGGGATCGCACCGTCGACGGCCCTGATGCGCACCCGTGCGCTCTCGGAGCGGGGCATTGTCCAGGGCTACGAGGCGAAGCTGAACCTGTCCGCGATCGGCCGGTCCGTTCAGGCGCTGGTGGCCGTACGGCTTCGCGCCCACGACCGGGACCAGATCGACCGCTTTACCGCACGCGTCCCGCACCTGCCGGCCGTGCTCTCCACCTTTCACACCTCAGGTTCAGTGGACTACCTGCTGCACATCGCCGTCGGAAGCACCGAAGACCTGCGGGACTGGGTCCTGGACAACCTGGCGACCGATCCCGTGGTGGGGCATACCGAGACCACCCTCGTGTTCGAACACATCCAGGGCAACCACGGGCCTCTTCCGGACTAGCCTCGCCTGGCCATGGACGCGGATTGCCGCTTTGACTGCCCTTTGACCAAGGCGGCGAGCGTCCAGGCTGACAGGCCAAGGGCGGCCGCGCCGCACAGCAGGACGAAGCCCTGGACGGCCGGGGTCGTCCCGAACGCGGCGCTGGCCCAGCCAAGGCCCAGGACCGGCACTGCGCTCCCCAGGTAGGTGATGACGTAGACGGTGCTGATGATCTGGGCGTGGCGGGTGGGCTCCACCCTGTCCGCAACGTCGTTGAAGACAATCCGGAACGCCAGGCCCTGCCCCAGCCCGGCTGCCACGGCGGCCGCCACCAGCAACAGGGGGCTGTGCCAGGCGCCGGCGGCACCCAACAACATTACGGAGACGCCAAGGACTGCCAGGCCCGCAGGGAGGGTCAGGCGCCCGCGCACAGTCACCAGCTGGCTCAGGGCAGATGCCCCCAACGGCAAGCCCGCCAGCACCCCGATCAGCGGCCGGGAATCCGTGCCCAGGACCTGCGCGAAGTAGCCCGGAGCGAGGGACAGGGAGAAGCCGAACACGGCAAAGCTCAGGAAGCCGACGCCGGACGCCAGCCAGAAAGCGCCCCTCGCCTGCCGTGACACGGACGGCCGGCGCGGCGCGAGGGCGTGCAGTGGACGGGACACCGCCGGTGCCACAATGGCCGGGCGTGCGCGGACCAGGTACAGCGGGACCAGGAGCCCGGCGAGCAGCAGCGAGTGGACAACGTAAGGGGCGGTTGTCGGGCCGGGAAGCAGCGACAGCAGCCCGCCAATGACAGGGCCGGCGGCAACTCCCCCGGACGAGGCCAGCAGCGTGAAGCGCGATGCCCAATCCGGGCGGGACGGGAGCAGTTCCCGGAGGGCAGCGGCACTGGCTCCGGTGGCAAGCGCGACAGCCATTCCCTGCAGTGCCCGCCCGGCACACAGTGCGGCCAGCGTGGCCGCTTCCGCAAAGATCCAGCCGCCCGCCAGTCCCGCCAGCACGGCGACCAGCAGGGCCGCCCGGCGACCGATGTGGTCCGACCAGTGCCCGGCCAGGAGCAGTGTTCCCACCAGCGCCAGGACGTAGCTGGCGAAGGCTGCGGTCACTTCGAGGCTGGTGAGTCCAAGATTGGCCTGCAGCAGCGGGTACAGCGGCGTGGCGAGGTTGGCGCCCACCAGGAGCAGGAAGATGGCTGCGCTGGAAAGAACCAGCCGCGCGGTGGTGGAGGCGTTCCACCCGCTGGGCGCTGCCGCTGCCGGACGCATGCGCAGTTCGCTGAAGACCGTCAATGTGCCGCCTTAGGGATCGCCGCGGCAGGTGGTCCTTGTGGGAGCCCGGCGCGGATACAACTGTAGTGATCCAAGAATGCAGCACCCTTGCTCTGTACGTCCGTTTCCACATGGATAATTGAGCGGAATCATCAATCTTTGGATATTGATGTGATGGAGAGTGACAGTTTTGAACAAGTTGGACCCCACAGACCTGAAGATCCTCCTCGCCTTGATCAGGGATCCCCGGATCCAGATCGGGGAGCTGAGTGAATCCCTGGGCATCGCCCGCAACACAGCGCAGTCCCGCGTGCGCCGCCTGCTGCGCGCGGGCGTGCTGCGCCCGGGCGGCCGCGAGGTGGACCTGGAGGCGGTGGGCTATGACGTGGTGGCGTTCGTGACCATAGAGGTTTCCCACCGCGAACTTGACGGGGTCGTGGCGGCGCTAAGGCTCATTCCGCAGGTCCTGGAAGTCCACGAGATCTCCGGCCGCGGGGATGTTTGGTGCCGCGTGGTGGCCACGGACACCCACAACCTTCAGGCGTCGCTGCGGCAGGTCCTGAGGATCAAGGGAGTCATCCGGACCGAAACGGTGCTGGCCCTGAACACACACATCCCCTACCGGACCGAGCCCCTTATCAGCGGTCTCAGCAGTGGCGCAGCTTCGGCGGCTAGGATCTCCTGAATGACCATCATCGATAACGCCGTTTACGTCAACGGCGTCCGCCACGCAGAGCCTGAAAACCTTGAGCAAACCTTTGAGACCCTGTCCCGGCACGGAGGCATGGCCTGGATCGGGCTTTACCGGCCCACTGTGGAGGAAATGGCCGCCGTGGCCGCCGAGTTCGGGCTCCACGCCCTGGCGGTGGAGGATGCGGTCTCCGCCCACCAGCGGCCCAAGCTGGAGCGATACGATGACAACCTTTTTACGGTCCTGCGTCCGGCCAGGTATTTGGACGAGGACGAGACCGTGGAGTTCGGCGAACTCCACGTTTTCACCGGCAAGAATTTCGTGGTGACCGTGCGGCACGCCGAAACCCCGGGTGTCGCCACCGTGCGGCGGCGGCTGGAGGCACGGCCGGACCTCCTCCAGCACGGCCCCGAGGCGGTGCTGTACGCCCTGCTGGACCGTGTTGTGGACGACTATGCGCCGGTGGTGGCCGGCCTGGAGAACGACATCGATGAGATCGAGGACCAGCTGTTCAGCGGCGACTCTTCCGTGTCCCGCCGGATTTATGAACTGGCGCGGGAGGTCATCCAGTTCCAGCGCGCCATCCACCCCCTGCCGGAAATGCTGGACCAGCTCAAGCGGGGCTTTGAAAAATACCAGGTCGAAAGCGACCTTCGGCACAGCCTGCGGGACGTGGAAGACCATGTTGAGCGGGTGATTTCCCGGGCGGATTCCTTCCGTGACCTGCTGCAGAACGCCCTGACCCTGGACGGAACCCTCACGGCGAACCGTCAAAACGAGGCCAGCGCGGAGCAGAACGAGCAGGTGAAGAAGATCTCGTCCTGGGCGGCCATCCTGTTCGCGCCCTCGTTCGTAGCCGGGATCTACGGGATGAACTTTGACACCATGCCCGAACTGCACTGGACCTTCGGCTATCCCTTCGCGCTGGTCCTCATGATTGCCACCGGGGCCCTCATGTACGGGATCTTCAAAAAGAAGGGCTGGATCTAGGGGTTTTGAGCCGGCCGGCCTTTCCGGCCGCCAGAGCCACGCGCGCGTTGCCCGCAGCGTGGACCAGGACGGACACTGCCAGGAACGCGGCGAGAACCTGGCCGGTGGCCGCCAGCACCCTTGGCCAGCCGCCGTCCAGGGTGGGGTCAAGAAAGTCGTAGACGTACCACCCGTCGAACCCGCCCCGGGCCCAGGAGAACAGCAGAAACACCACCGGATAACCCAGCCAGGCAAAGGGACGCCACCAGGGACCGCGGACAGTGCGGGTTACGAGAGCCCAGTCAAGGACCGCCACCAGCGGGGCCAGGCGGTGGTGGACCAGCTGCGGCCAGTACAGATCCAGGGTCCACCAGGGTTCTTCCGGCGGAGCGACCAGCACCACGTAGATGATCCCGGTCATCACCAGGTACAGAACCAATGCCCCGAAGAAGTGGTCCCACCACGCCGGCAACCCGCTCCGCCGCAGCACCCCGGAAATGAGTAGGGCAAGACCAAAAGCAAGGTTCCCCTGCACCGTGAATTCCGAATACAGCTGGGGCACGTCAACATCATTGCCGGGCAGGGTGGCATCAAAGGTCTTCTGAACTACGGCGGCGAGCACCACCAGCCCTGTTAGGACCCGGAGAGCCCGAATCCACGGACGGTCCGGGTGGAGGGCGCGGTTGACGGCAACATTGCGCCGGACCGGAGGAACGACCGGCTCCAGGCCGCTCGATTTCGCTGCGAGGCCCATGGACACAGCATGGCGGCGGCCGGACGGAAAAGGCTAGGGTCCTTCGGCAGGCCCACCCGGCCCACAACCCGTCCCCCCAGGCGGATCAGGGTCAGGCGTTGGTCCTGCGTTTCAGCCAACCCC
Source organism: Pseudarthrobacter defluvii (assembly GCF_030816725.1). Lineage (NCBI taxonomy): Bacteria > Bacillati > Actinomycetota > Actinomycetes > Micrococcales > Micrococcaceae > Pseudarthrobacter > Pseudarthrobacter defluvii. The sequence goes on along the minus strand of NZ_JAUSYG010000001.1, from coordinate 1,226,930 downwards.
AGACGGCGGTAGCTACGAAGAGAACCAGGCCAATGATGGCGAGCCAGATAAGGCCCTTCACGACGAAGCCGACGATGGACAGGATGAGCCAGATGACCAGAAGTCCGATGATGATTCCCATGGCCCCACTCTAGGCCTGACCTGCACGAATGCTCCGGGCATTGCCCGGTGTTTCGCGGACCGGCTTCAATACTGCCGGTGCGGCAGACGAAATGGTGCGGAGGGCTTGGGGGTACACCACCCAGGTGCACTGCTGACACCCGGCACTAGACGCAGCAAAGGCCGCCCCGGACGGCGAAACGGCCTTTCACTGTCCAGGCTAGAGGCGACCGATGTGACGGCGTGGCGGTGCGCCCGACTTCCTGCCGCTGAGTAGAGGCCCGTCCAGGTACATCCTGGTCGCGATCGGGTCGACGTCGTTCGGGTCAGCGGCCTCACCGATCATTATGGACTTGGCCTCCGCGATCAGGACAACGGAGACCGCGACAAGCAGCACGCCGATCAGGGCGGTGCCCGGCAGCATCCCGGAGACCGTTGCCGATGATCACAGTACGCCCAGGCCCCCGGCCAGGGACCCCGTATGCTGACCAGGCGGGACTCGCCGCAAACCCGAAAGGCGTCTAGTGACCAACCCCTCCCAGTGGAGTGAGCCTGACGGCTTTGCCTACGCCGCTCCGGCCGCTTCAAACAAGCTGCCGGGATGGGCGAAGACCTACCGGACCGTCCTTATCGTCCTGGGATTCGTCGCCATGGCCTGGCTTCTGATCATTGCCGCAGGCTACGCACTGTCCCCACGTGAAGCGGCCGGCAGGACATCGGCTTCCATCCTGCTGCTGATTGTCGATGTGCTCTTCGCACTGGCTGCCGTCCCGTACCTGATCGCCAGTGCGGTTTACGGGACCCTATGGGCACTCTCCCTGCGAGGCGGCGGCTACGCCGCCGGCGGGTTCTCCTCGTTCTTTCTTGTTGCATCACCGGCCACTGTGACGGTCGCCGTCGGCATCGGAGCCGCCCGGGTAATAATGCCCTGGTCCGTCTGACACTAACGGGCACCGAGGAGCGTCTCCGCGCAACCGCTGAAATTTGTGGAGCTAAGGAGATTCGAACTCCTGACCTCTTCGATGCGAACGAAGCGCTCTACCAACTGAGCTATAGCCCCGGAACTGGCCGTATCCTGCAAGGACTCCCAAGCTGGTGCGGAACCGGTGTCCCTAGGCTACAAATTTTCCCTGCCTAACGCCAATCGACGAACACCTGCACCTACCGGTCACGCGAGGCTCCCCCGCCTGGCCCTACGCGCGGCGGCGCTGGAGGACGTCGTCGAGGTTGCTCAGCGCGCTCTGTGCCTTGGACGTCTGCTCTGCGCCCAGCCGCTCCGCTTCGCCGGCCTCCGCTGCCGTTGCCCCGGCAGCACCCTTCTTCAGCGACGGCTTCCCAACTGCTTTGGGCGCCTCCGGAAGTTCGAGCGGCTGCGGCTCGGGGCGCTCAGCCTTGGCCGCTTCAACGTAAACGGGCTTGGGAACTTCCACCGGCTCCCAGGGCGTGCCCACAGGGGCAGTTGACGGAGCCGCTGCGCTGGTGTCGCCGGCGGCCACAGCGACGGCGAGGGCAGCTTCACGCAGCTCCATGGCCGTCAGCGGCTTGACCTTCGGTTGGCCTGCCTCCGCGTCGAAAAGCGGGCTTTCCGGCTTCAGCGACGGCACAGCATCAGGCTTCGCGGGGATGGCGACGGCGGCTTCCGGGCTGCGTGCCGGCGCGCTCATGGCAGAGCGGAAGGCTGCGTCCACCTTCGCCTTGCGGTCGCGGACGGCGAGCCAGCGCAGCAGCGCCACCGAGGCGAGGGTCAACAGGGCGCATGTGAGCGGAAGAGCGGATGAACCGACACCGAAAGGAAGCAGCGCACCAGAGATAAAAGCGGTGACCAGGGACAGCAGTCCCACAAGGGCCAGGGCGGTGCGGCCGTATCGGACGCGGAACCTGGCCGGAGCTGGGGTGCTTGCAGTGCCTGCAGCGGATGCGGCACTCTTCCTGGGTTCCATGGCTTTCTCCTGCTGGGCGGCGACGTTCAAGACCAGGCCGGCGTGCGGGTCCGGCCTTTCATCGGCGGGGGCGTCTGCCCGGAAGTCGCCGGCGGGCTGGAATTGCTGCCTGCGGTTCCGGAGGACGTAAGGGGCAACCCATACAATCCAGAGCGCGACGGCAACCACAAGGATCACTGAGCTGCTAAGGGGGAAGTCCACACTCAAAACCGTATGAGCATCATGGCTGCTCAGGCCGCATTACCAACGGTGTGTCGTGCCCCGGGGACAAACCGTTGGATTTATGACCGGCGCGATGCCAGCCATGGAACCAAGAGGCCTTCCGGGACTTCTTCGGCGGTGACGGCGAACGAGCGGTGGTCGGCCCACTTGCCGTTGATGTGCAGGAAGCGGGGCCGGTAGCCCTCGTCACGGAACCCCAGTTTTTCCACCACCCGCAGGCTGGGCCCGTTCTCCGGCCGGATGTTGATTTCCATCCGGTGAAGGCCCAGGGCACGGAAGCAGTGGTCGGTGACAAGAGCCACGGAGGTGGGTGCTATCCCATGTCCTGCCCGGTCCCGGTCAACCCAGTACCCCAGGGTGGCCATCATGGCCGAACCCCAAACGATGGAAGATACCGTCAACTGGCCCACGATGGCAGGGTTCCTGAGACCGGGCCTCCATTCGGTGATGAGAAAAGGCAGTGCTGTGGCCTGCGCAGCCTGGATATTGAGTGAGCGCACCATGTGCCGGTAGTCAGGGAGCCCACCCGCCGGATCCGGGTTGGACGCCTCCCATGGCGCCAGCCAGTCACTGTTCCGTGACCGTACTTCGGTCCACTCCTTCTTGTCGCGGTACCGGATAGGCCGCAGGACCAGGTCCCCGCATTCGAGGGTGACCGGCCAAATGGGACCTGTGCGCACGGGGCTACCGGGAAAGGCCGGCTGTGAACCCGGGCAGCCATTCCCGCAGGCCCGGACCCAGGTCTTCGCTGTCGATGGCCAGTTGGACGCAGGCCTTGAGGTAACTCAGCTTGTCTCCGGTGTCGTAGCGGCGGCCCCTGAAGACCACCCCGTACACGCCGTGCCCCTCGGAATCGCCGGAGGCCAGTTCCTGGAGGGCATCCGTCAGCTGGATCTCGCCGCCCCGTCCCGGCTCGGTGTGCTCGAGGACTTCGAACACGGCGGGGTGCAGGACGTACCGGCCGATCATTGCAAGGTTGGACGGGGCTTCCTCCGGCGAGGGCTTCTCCACCATCCTGTTGACGCGGACGTAGTCTTCGCCGTCAATTTCCTCGATGTCGGCGCAGCCGTAGGCGCTGATCTGCGAGGGATCCACCTCGATCAGGGCGATGACGGACCCTCCCGTCTTCGCCTGCACATCGATCATGGTGCTGAGGAGTTCGTCGCGGGCGTCAATCAGGTCGTCTCCGAGCAGGACAGCGAAGGCTTCGTTGCCCACATGCTGCTTGGCCCGGAGCACGGCGTGGCCCAGGCCGTGGGGGTCGCCCTGCCGGACATAGTGGATGTCGCCCAACTGGCTGGCGGCCTGGATGGACGCAAGCTTCTCCGTGTCCCCCTTGTCCTCGAGCGTCGATTCAAGGGAGGGCACCCTGTCGAAGTGGTCTTCCAGGGCGCGTTTGTTGCGGCCGGTAATCATCAGCACGTCGTTGAGCCCCACATGGACCGCTTCCTCCACCACATACTGGATGGCAGGCTTGTCCACGACGGGAAGCATTTCCTTGGGCATCGCCTTGGTGGCAGGCAGGAACCTGGTGCCCAGGCCCGCTGCGGGAATGACGGCTTTGCGGACTCTGGGATTAGTGGTACTCACCGGACTAATCTAACGTCAGCGTCAAGCATTTCAGTAACTACAGTCGCGGCACGCTGGCATCCGGTCAAAAGCCGCGGAGTGCGGGCAACGCAGGAAAGGACACCATGCTGCAGGAGACGAACTCCGCAAAGGACGATATCCGGGCCGCCCACCGGCAGCGGCGTGCAGGGCTGGCCCCGGCGCAACTGGAAGCGGCGGGGTCAGCTTTGGCTGTCCACGGGGAAGCCTGGGCCGGCGCTGTTACCGGCGGCCGTCCCGGCATCGCCTGCGTGTACCTCGGCGTGGGTCATGAACCGCCCACCCTGCCACTGATCAATGCCCTGCACAGCAGCGGGCACAAGGTCCTGCTTCCGGTATGCGAACCAGGCAGGGAGCTGAGTTGGGTCTTTTGGACGCCGGAAGCCGGTCTCGAGCGCAGCAAATATGCGCCCATCCTCGAGCCCGCCGGGCACCGGCACGGGCCGGAGACCGCCGGCGAGGCAGCCGTGCTCTTTATTCCGGCCACTGCGGTGGACCGTAGCGGCAACAGGATCGGCCAAGGCGGCGGGTACTACGACAAATTCCTGGGGCACCTTGCCACGGCCGGGAAGGAAATTCCCCTGGCTGCTGTTATCTACGACGACGATTTGCTTCCTGCGGGGCGGATTCCTGCCGAGGAGTTCGACCGGCCGGTCCCGGCCGTCCTTACACCGTCCGGGTACCAGCCGCTCACGCCCCGCGCCTGAGCCAGGCCCGCCCGGAGGCAGTGATAGAATTAGCACTCAGGCCCTGCGACTGCTAACGGTTTACCAGCTGGCAGCACGGGACCTCTCGTTTGCCCAAGAGGAGGAGCACCAGTGCCAACATATGCTTACGCCTGCAAGGATTGCGGCCACGCCTTCGACATTGTCCAGTCGTTCTCAGACAGCAGCCTGACGTCCTGCCCTGAATGCCAGGGTACGTTGCGCAAGAAGTTCAACAGCGTTGGTGTTGTCTTCAAGGGCTCGGGTTTCTATCGTACGGACTCCCGCGATTCCAAGGGCAGCTCCGTTTCGCCCGCTCCTGCCGCGGCTCCGGCTGCGCCCGCTGCTGCCCCCTCCGCCCCGGCGCCGGCTGCAGCAGCCAGCTAGAGACGCATATTTCTTAGTACGACGGCGGCCGGCGCGTTCCAGCGCCGGCCGCCTTTGTCCACATAGCGTCAGTTCCCGCTCCCCTGCCGGGTTACCCGCAACTAGCGTGGGCGCATGCCCAGATTTCCCCGCCGTCGCCGTGATTCCTACCGGCTTGCTGCCGGCCCCCGAAATATCGCAACCCGCCGCAAGGACCGGCCCCTGGTGGCACGGTTTGCCGGATGGCTGAACCGCAACCGCCGGCTCGCTGCAGCACTGTTCCTATGCGCAGCGGCAGCCCTTGCAGTCCAGCAGCTCACTCCAGCCCCGCTCTCCACTGTTACGGTGCTGGCCGCCGCCCGGGATCTCGCCGCCGGAACCGCAGTGACGGCAGCCGATCTCGCTGACGTCCAGGCTCCGCCGGGAATGGTGGGCAACGGGTTCCTGCAGGACGACGCCGCTGCAACGGGCAAGCAGCTCGCCGCGCCCATGCGCAAGGGCCAGCTCCTCACTGATGCCCAGCTGGTGGGCCCCGGGCTCCTGGCAGGCACGCCGCCGGGTTCAGCCGCCGTTCCGCTGCGAATGGCGGATGCCTCGTCCACCCAGCTGGTCTCCCCGGGCCAGCTGGTCAACGTGGTGCTGACAGCCGCCAACGGGTTCGACCAGCAAAGCCCCTCCCAGGTTCTGGCAGCTGCAGTCCCGGTGCTGTGGACCTCCAATACGGGCGGCCAGAGCGGGCAATGGCTGGGCACCACTGAAACGGATGGCCTGATCGTGGTGGCGGCCAACGCGGAACAGTCATCCCGCCTGGCTGGAGCCTCCACCCAAGGCCGGCTGTTCTTCGTCCTGGTCAGCCCGCCGTGACCCCACCGTTGCCGGCCCCAACCCGGATACCGATTTCGGAACGGCTCCCGGCCAAGGGCCAGACCACGTTGTCAGCCCCAGTGCGGCGGCTTCTGTTCCTTCAACCAGGTGTCGTGGTCGTCCTCCCGGTCACCCCAGCTGCGGGCATCGTCTTCCGCAGCCTTGCTCGGGAGGATTTCCTCGCTGCCGCCCTTTGTTGCCGGGGCTGCGGTTACGGCCGGGGCAGGTGCCGCATGGCCGGCAGGAGCGGCACCGTCAGTGCCTGGTTCAGTCCCGTTCTTGTTCCCGTCCGGGTGCGACTCTTCTTCCTCGGGATTGGCTCCCTCAGCCCTGTCTTCCGTACTCACAGGATCCGCCTCCTTCGTGTCCGGGACGCCTGCCCGGCTGCCATGGCTGCCCTGGCTGTCCTGGCCGGGATCGGCGCCAGGGTTGTCTTCGCCGCTCTCCTGCAGCTTCCCGCTGGAGCTGTACCGGACTCCGCCTGCTTCCTGGTGGTTTCCGCCCTCGCTGCGCCGGGTACCGCCGGCACTTGGCAGATAGGAAACAGCTGCAGAGGGCGCGTCGTCGATTTCAGTGAGCGCCTGGTGAACGTCGTCGTCAAGGAACCCCGCAGAGGGCGTGGTCCGGGCCGGCAGCACCATTTTTTCAAGTCCCAGGTACCCTGCGATGCGGTCTGCGCAGGACGAGGGGTCGGTGAACACCTCGATGGTCCACAGGGGCATGTAGCGCCACCCCAGGCGTTCCAGCAACTGCGGTCGCAGCCTGCTGCGTTCACGCACGCTCATGGTGCGGTATTGGGAAGTGCCGTCGGACTCGATGGCCACGGGCCGCGGGAGGTCCAGGTCGTCCTGGCCCATGGTGTTCAGTGGGTCGGCCGCGGCCACAACGTCGATGGCGCCGTCGTACTGGTGCCACACCCTGGCGCCGCGGGCGCGCAGCCGGTCCCCCAAGTCTGCCACCAGCGGGTCGGCTCCCAGTGCCTGCTCGCTGGCAGCCGCACGGGACGCCGGCGTGCCAAGATCGGTGTTGCCGGAAATTTCCCGGTCCAGCAGCCCATACAGGTCCACCGCCCCGTGGGTGAGGCGGGTGTGGTCCAGGTCTTCGGGCCGGAAGCAGGTCAGCACGTGCAGGGAGCGCCGTGCCCGGGTCATGGCCAGGGCAAACTTCTCCCGGCCGCCCTCAGCAGACAGCGGACCGAAGTTGTGGAGTGCACGGCCATGCGGGGTCCGCCCGAATCCCGGCGAGAAAATGACGTGGTCACGGACCAGGCCCTGGGCGCGTTCCAGGTCAACCACCCGGAAGGATTCCGGGCCGGCGCCGAAGAATCCGGCCAGGCCTGGCTGGTTGGACAGATGGAGCCTGATGGACTCGCCTATCCGGGCCGCGTGCCGCAAGCTGGCGGTTACCACGGCGAGCGACGTCCGGGGACGCGTGCGGGCATGTTCGAAGACCAGCTCCACCACCCGGTTGACCTCTGCCACCACGGATTCCACGCCCTCGTGGTCTGCACTTGGCAGGCCGGTGCCGTCCGGCAGGTACTCAACCAGCAGGGACCGGTCCAGCCCAGTGGCCGACTGCCCTTCCGGCAGCCGGCGCAGGCCGCCGTCGTAGAAGCTTTTACTCAGCTGAAGGACCAAGTCCTCGTCAACCGCGCGGTACACCACGTTAAGCCGCCAGACGGGCAGGACGGCAGAGAGCGCGGTGAAGGCGCTTTCCACCCTGTGGTGCGCGGACTCGCCGGGCGCCAGCCGCTCCACCCCGACGGTGAAGGTCCGGGGCGTGGCAATGCGGGCATCACCGAAGGCAATCACCTGCCGGGCGCGGGCAATCGAGGGCAGGACCGCCTGCAGTGACGTGGCCTCCGCATCGAGGATCACGACGGCGTCGAAGTGCTGTTCCGCCGGCAGCAGGCCCGTCATCAGGTAAGGGCTAACGGACCAGACGGGAACCAGGGTGCCGATGAGGTCCGGAGCCTGCGCGGTCAAGGCGGCGAGGGAGACCCGCCCGTCTTTGAGCAGGCTGCGCAGGAGGTCAGCCTGCCGCGGCTGGGCGCCAATGGCGGTACGCCACCGCTCTGCAAGGTCCCACCGCAGGCGGGCCGCGCCGCTGGCGATATGCGCGTTGTCCGCAAGCCGGTACTCGGCTTCGAGCTGGCGCAGGGCGTCGCCGTCAGACATGGCAAGGTAGTCGTCGCCGCTGATCATGGCCTCGAGTGCGGACTGCCACCAGGCAAGTTCCAGTTCGGCGCCAACGGACCCTTCGGGCACCTCCCGTTCGGCGAGGTCGGCAAGCAGTTCACCCAAGCCGTGTTCGCGCATACTCTCGATGAGGAGCGTGCGTTCGGGCAGGGTCTTGAGCGTATCGGTGTCCGCCACCAGCCGGTCCAGGCGCTCCATCAGCTGCGCGTAGGGAAGGCCGGTCAGCGACCCGCCGCCTTCAGTGTGCCGCAGCGCCTCACCCAGTTGCGCCAGCTCCTGGTCCAGCGAGCGGTACATGGCGTTCATTTCGGCAAGGCCGGATGGAACTGCAGGGTGCCGCTGGGTGGTGGCGTAGGCTGCCCAGAGGGCCCGCTGTTCCTGGACCAGTACCAGGGATGAGTGCAGGTCCGCGATGTGAACGCCCGGACGCACGTATTCCTTTGCCACCCGGCGCAGCCTGGAGCGCTGCATGGCTGTCAGCTCGATGCCGCGCTCACGCCGCCACGAGGAGGGTGCGGTGGCGGAGATCAGATCCGTCACGGGGCGGTCGAAGATGTCCGGGGTGAACTTGTCCAGGCTGCCGCGGACGGCCACCAGCAGTTCCAGCTGCTCGCCCCACTCCGCGAAAGTATCACCAAGGCGGATTTCGGCGTGGTCGGCGACAGCATCCATGCGCTCCCGCAGGATGGGCAGGCTCTTGGCAACGGAACGGACCAGGTCCTGTGCTTCCTCGGTTTCCTTGCGGGTCAGCAGCCTGGCGCCGTGCCACGGGCTGGTGGTGGCCGCCTTGCTGAAGCTGCCCAGTTCCGCGGCACGCCGCAGCCTTCCGGCCAGCTCTTCCCGGTCCCGGATGCTGTCCAGGACGCTGCGCTTGAGCCTGACGGTGGTGGCCGGTGCGGGATGGATGGAGGTGAGCTCGGCGAGTGACTGCATGGCCTGGTACGGCGAGCAACCCCACCGTTCGCGGACGTTGTGCAGCGACGCCACGTGGTCCATGAGGGCATGCCGGTGCTCGGTGAGCGTGTCGTGGAGGTTCCCGAGCTGTGGTTCCAGAGACTTTTCGTTGCGGACGATTGCCCTGACCAGCTGGCCCTTCAACTGCTGCGCGGAGACGGTTCCCGAGAGCTGGAACAGGATGGAGTCCAGCCCCAGCGATTCCAGGTGCGAGGAGACTTCGTTGAGGCTGGCGCGGCGGTCACCGACTACCAGCACGGTCCTGCCGGCATCCACCAGGGCGCCGATGGTGTTGATCGCGGTCTGGGTCTGGCCGGTGCCGGGCGGGCTGCTGACCACCAGGGAGTCACCGGCACGGGCTGCATCGATCACGTACTGCTGGTCCGTGTCCGCGTCGAGCAGGAGCAGTTCGTCCTCGGGGTGCCGGTTGTCAAGGTGCGGGAAGCGGGACGGGTCCGGTTCTTCGACGTCCACCACCTCGCCGCCGGCCGCGGTGGCCAGCGCGGAGACGATGGGGTGGGTGTCGTTGATCCAGGGATCGTCCAGGTTGCCGGAGAGGTCGGCGAAGGTGGAGACCAGCAGGTTGTGCTGGGTTTCCGCTCCGTGGATGGGCCGGATCAGGGTGGCCAGCCGGTCCAGGACGGGCTGCGGATCGAACCGCGCGGTGCTGTAGGCCAGGCGGGTCACGGCGTTGACGTCGAACACGATGCCGTGGATGTTCTTCAGATGCCGCACCAGGGCGGGGTTGATCTGCGCCTGCTCGGTGAGCTGCAGTTCGAAGTCGTCCTCCCCCGGGCGGACCGTGAGGGAGATGGCGGTCAGCATCACTGGGGCGGAGACGCGTTGCGGTTTACCTCCGACGGCGGACGTCCACACCACGGTGCCGGCGGAGAGGTACCCGGCGTCGATGCCGCGGTCGTTGGCGAGCTCGAAGATCTTGGACCGGATGTTGCGCGATGCCCTGGCTGCCACCACATACTGCTGCCGGTCGCGGATCAGCGTGGACAGGCGGGTGCGGCGCCCGGCCATGAGCTGGGCCAGTCCGGAGGGGTGGGCCGAGGTGAGGTCAATGGAGCCCTCGGGCGTCTTGGTGAAGCGCAGCATGGTGTCCGCGCCGGTGACGGGTTTGAGCCCGGACAGCCATTTACGGAGCTCTTCCGAGCCCTCCGGGTGGCCTTGACCAACTGACACTTCTGCCTTCTTTTCTGCGTTTGCACGTGACGTCCTGGACCATACCGGCATAGGTTCGAGAGTAGCCTCTTCGGCGCCGGACTTGAGCGACCGCAACACTGGAGCACGGGAATTTGCGGTCGATTTCACTGGGAAAAGCAGTGGCCGGCCCCCTTGGCGGAGGCCGGCCACTTAGGATGCTATTCCCATTCGATGGTTCCCGGCGGCTTGCTGGTGACGTCCAGCACCACCCGGTTGACGCCGTCCACCTCATTGGTGATCCGGTTGGAGATCCGGGCGAGGAGGTCGTAGGGCAGCCGTGACCAGTCGGCGGTCATGGCGTCCTCGGAGGAAACGGGACGGAGCACGATGGGGTGGCCGTAGGTGCGGCCGTCGCCCATGACACCGACGCTGCGGACGTCTGCGAGCAGGACGACCGGCATCTGCCATACTTCGTTGTCCAGGCCGGCGGCGGTCAGCTCGGCGCGCGCAATGGCGTCTGCCTTGCGGAGGAGGTCCAGCCGCTCCTTGGTGACGTCGCCGACGATCCGGATGCCCAGGCCGGGGCCGGGGAACGGCTGGCGGCCCACAATCTCCTGCGGCAGTCCCAGCTGGGCGCCCACGGCGCGGACCTCATCCTTGAACAGGGCGCGCAGCGGTTCGACGAGCTCGAACTGCAGGTCCTCGGGGAGCCCGCCCACGTTGTGGTGGCTCTTGATGTTCGCCGCACCTTCGCCGCCGCCGGATTCGACGACGTCCGGGTACAGGGTGCCCTGGACCAGGAACCTGATCTTCTCACCGTGCGCGGCGGCCTCGGCGATGATGGCCAGTTCGGCCTCTTCAAAGGCGCGGATGAACTCGCGGCCGATGATCTTGCGCTTGGTTTCGGGGTCGCTGACACCTGCCAGCGCCGAGAGGAAGCGCTCCTGCTCGTTGGCCACATACAGCTTGACGCCGGTGGCGGCCACAAAGTCGCGTTCCACCTGTTCCGCTTCGCCCTCGCGCAGCAGTCCGTGGTCAACGAACACGCAGGTCAGCTGGTCGCCAACGGCGCGCTGGACCAGCGCTGCCGCCACCGCCGAGTCAACGCCGCCGGAAAGCCCGCAGATCACCCGGGCATCGCCGATCTGCTGCCGGATTCGCTCCACCTGTTCTTCCAGGATGTTGCCGGTGGTCCAGTTGGGCTCGATCTTGGCGCAGTTGAACAGGAAGTTTTCGAGCACCTGCTGGCCGTACGCGGAGTGCTTGACCTCGGGGTGCCACTGCACGCCGAAGAGGCCCCGTTCCTCGTTGGCGAAGGCGGCCACTTCCGCGCCTGCCGTTGTGGCCAGGACCTCGAAGCCCTCGGGCGCCGCGTGGACGGAATCGCCGTGGCTCATCCAGGTCTTCTGGTGCTGGGGCATGCCTTCAAGCACGGAACGCCCCTCGCCCAGGATGGTGGTTTCGGTGGAGCCATACTCCCGCAGGCCGGTCTTGTCCACCTTGCCGCCCAGCGCGTTAGCCATGGCCTGGAACCCGTAGCAGATGCCGAAGACGGGGACACCCGCTTCGAAGAGGTCGGCACCCACGCTTGGCGCGCCGTCGGCATAAACGCTGGAGGGGCCGCCGGAGAGGATGATGGCGGCGGGGTTCTTGGCCAGGAGCTGTTCGGTGGAGTAAGTATGCGGAACCACTTCCGAATACACATTCGCTTCCCTGACGCGGCGGGCAATCAGCTGCGCGTACTGGGCACCGTAATCAACAACCAGCACCGGCTTCTGTGAAGTCTGGGATGCAGTGGGAGTAGTCACCGTAATAGCCTACTTTGCGGCGTTGCACCGGCGCATCTTGAGAAGCCGCGCTGTGATGGAGCAGACGCCCGACGGCGTGCGGCCGGCAGGCGTTGCAGGCCCCGCCGCGGCGTCAGTACCGCTGGGGCGCCTGCGGGTTGGCGGCCAGCTCGGCTTCCACCTCGGCGTGGAACTTCTTTTCCACGATGAAGGACAGGAACGGCACCACGCCGCCAAGTGCCAGCAGGACCAGCTTCAGGAATGGCCAGCGCATGAGTGACCACAGCCGGAAGTTGGAGACCAGGTACACCACGTACATCCAGCCGTGGACGATCAGCACCGTGACGGAGACGTTGACGCCGTTGATCACCCCGGGCGGCTCGGCGTCGGCGAATCCGAAGCCGAAGGGCTGGCCGGTGACGGCGTTGGTGCCGCCGGCAAACAGGTATTGCCCGAAGCCGTACCGTGCCACCAGTTCCGCGCACAGCAGGAGCAGCATGGTGCCGGTGAGGTAGGCCATGACCTTGTAGAACTTCAGGGCCGACCGGATCTGCGCCTCCGTTCCGCCGAAGCGGCGCTTCTTCCCGGAAGTTTTGCCGCCGGGTGCCTGCGACGAGGGGGTGGCCGGTTTCGGATCAATCATGGCTGTACCTTCTGCTGGGGCTGGTCAGGTTGCTGGTCTGGTGCGTGCTGCCCGTCGTTGCCGGCGGCTTCGGCGTCATCAAGGGCTTCCTCGAGGTCCCGGTGGTAGTCGTCCTTGACCAGGCGCCACCAGATGAAGAGGGCAAAGCCGGCGAAGACGACCCATTCGATGGAGTAGAAAAGATTCAGCCAGTTGATGTGCTGTGCGGGCGGCTGGGGGCCGATGTCCAGCGGAAGAAGGCTCCCGGGAACTGCCGCGGCACTGACGTCCTCGCCGCCCACCACCTCTGCGGTGGCCGACACGAAGCCTGGGTAGCTGCTGACTTCCCAGTAATTGATGAGCTCGGCCACGGAAACGGCTGAGGCCTCCCCCGGCTTTGGTGCCTTCCCGGCCACCGGCGCCTCGGAGGGCAGGAGGCGTCCGGTCAGTTCAACGACGCCCGACGGCGGTGCTGCCGCGTCCCCGGGTTCGGCCACCCAGCCGCGTGCCACCGGTATCCAGGTCTGGGGGGTTGCGGCAGCTCCGGTCAGGGCCGGGGCGCCGTTGACGGCAAAGGCCGAAACTACCCAATAGCCGCTCTTTCCGTCATGGAGCCGCCCTGGAACCAGCACCTGTTTGTCGGGGCTGTATGTTCCCTGGGCTGTCACCATTTGGTCGGCAACGCTGCCGTGGAAGAACTCTCCCGGCTGGAGCGTGCTTGTCAGTGGCTGGACCTGCTCGGTGGCCGGATTGACCGGCACTTCGGGTTGGGTGGACCGGCCAAACTGCCACTGGCTCAGCAGCACGAAGACCCCGGAGAGAGCGATCGCGAAGATAAAGCCTGCGATCCACCGGGGCTTAAGGGCTGTTTTCCACACGTCTTAACCGTACTTCGTACTTCTGTAGAACAACTAAACGCCAGGGGCGAACAGACCGGGACCAGCCCGGTCCTGCCTAGTGGTCGAAGAACACCAGGCTGGAGTTGATGAGCTCGGCGATCACTTCGGCGTCGTAGGCACGCCGCAGCGACTCACGGAAGGACTCCTTGGAAAGCGACCGGGCCAAGGTGGCCAGTACCTCCAGGTGATCTGAGAAGGAGCTGGCCGGAGTGGCTATCAGCAGGATGACGGAGGCGGGACCGTCTGCGGCACCGAAGTCAAGCGCATGGCCGTACTTCGCGATTCCGACTGCGATCGACGTCTGGGAAACGAATTCGCTGCGGGCATGCGGCAGCCCGATGCCGCCCGGGAGCCCCGTGGCCAGCTGGTGTTCCCGGGCGTTGACGTTTTTCAGGAAGCCGTCCAAATCCGAGATCCGACCGGCAGCGTACAGCCGCTCTGCGAGCTGGTTGGTGGCGTCGGTCTTGTCCTTCGCCTCCATTTCCAGGATGACCATGTCGGCGGTGGTCAGGTGGGCGTCATACGGGTCCAGCGGTTCCGCCAAGGCGTATCCCTTCAGTCAGCAGTGGGGCGGACAGCCCCTCCACGCAGAGCGGCCCCTCAACGCAAGGGCACGATGTCTTCCGCGCCCAGGCGGGCCGCGTCTGCGGATTCGTCGTCCGGCTGTTGCTGGCTAAGGCGCTCCGCCTCCACGCGGGCAAGGTAGTGGCGGACTTCGTTTTCGCGCTGCGCCTCACTCCAGCCAAGGACGTCACCCATCAGTTTAGCGACAACTGGGGCCGCGGACACGCCGCGGTCCCAGGCCTCGATGGAGATCCGCGTCCGCCGGGTGAGGACGTCCTGCACATGGCGGGCACCTTCGTGGGTGGCAGCGTACACGGCCTCCGCCTGCAGGTAGTCGTCCGCACCCGGGATGGGCTCGGCGAGCTCCGGATTCTGCTCGATGATTTCCAGGACTTCGGGCGTCATGGACCCGTACCGGTTGAGCAGGTGCTCGATCCGCGCCACATGCACGCCGGATTCCTCGGCCGTCCGGTTGCGGCGGTTCCAGGCCGCCCGGAAACCGCTGGCACCCAGCAGCGGGATGGTTTCAGTACAGCTGGGTGGCACCCGCTCGTCCATGGTGCGGGTGGCCTCATCGACGGCGTCCTTGGCCATGACCCGGTAGGTGGTCCATTTGCCCCCGGCCACCACCACCAGGCCCGGAACCGGGTGCGCCACCACGTGCTCCCGGGAGAGCTTGGCAGTGGAGTCGTTCTCGCCGGCGAGCAGCGGCCGCAGCCCTGCGTAGACCCCTTCGACGTCTTCCCGGGTCAGCGGGCGTTTGAGCACCTGGTTGACGTGTTCCAGAACGTAGTCGATGTCCTTGCTCGAAGCCGCCGGGTGGGCCTTGTCCAGGTGCCAGTCGGTATCGGTGGTGCCGATGATCCAGTGGCGTCCCCACGGGATGACGAACAGCACCGACTTCTCGGTGCGCAGGATCAGCCCCACCGTGGATTGGAAGCGGTCCCGGGGAACCACCAGGTGGATGCCCTTGGAGGCGCGGACCTTCAACTGGCCGCGGTCCGTCACCATGGCCTGGGTTTCGTCGGTCCACACGCCGGTGGCGTTGATGACCTGCTTTGCGCGGACACTGAACTGCGTGCCGTCCTCGCGGTTCTCCACTTTGGCGCCGACCACCCGTTCACCTTCGCGGAGGAAGTCCACCACCTTCATCTGGTTCACGGCGTGGGCGCCGTAGTAGGCAGCGGTGCGGACCAGGTTTGCCACGTATTTCGCGTCATCCACCTGGCCGTCGTAGTACCGGATGGACCCGACGAAGGCGTCGTTCTTGAGGCTGGGGGCGGCCCGGAGGGTTCCACGGCGGCTGAGGTGTTTGTGGAACGGCACTCCCCTGCTGTGTCCGGCGGAGACTGACATCGCGTCATACAGCGCGATGCCGGCGCCCACGTAGGGCCGCTCGATGAACGGCTTGGTGAGCGGGTACAGGAAGGGCACCGGCCGGGCCAGGTGCGGGGCAATCTCGGAGAGCAGCAGCCCGCGTTCCTGCAGGGCCTCCTTGACCAGGGCAAAGTCCAGCATTTCCAGGTAGCGCAGGCCGCCGTGGATCAGTTTCGACGACCGTGAAGACGTGCCCGCGGCCCAGTCGCTTGCTTCAACGATGCCTACGCTCAGCCCGCGGGTCACGGCGTCAAGCGCCGCTCCTGCGCCAACGATGCCGCCGCCGACAATCAGGATGTCCAGTTCCTGGCCGGGTTCGGAAGTGGCGCGCAGCCGCTGGACGGATGCTTCCCTGGCCTGCGGGCCGAGGACCCCGCCGTTTGCAGGAACACTCTTCATTGAACGCCTCCAGTGCCTCTAGTGCCGGTAGTAGACCCAGACTACTTGCAAGTGGCGTGCTTTGGGCAGGGCAGGACAGGGTGGTGACCACCCGGCCCTGCCCTGTGCGTCAGTTCCCTTCGTAAGGAGATACGACGACGTCGACCCGCTGGAATTCCTTCAGGTCCGAGTAGCCGGTGGTCGCCATTGAGCGCCGCAGCGCCCCGATGAGGTTGGACGTGCCGTTGGTGTGGTGGCCGGGTCCGAAGAGGACCTCTTCCAGCGGACCCACGGTGCCGACGTTGGCGCGGTCCCCGCGCGGCAGTTCGGTGTGGTGGGCTTCCTGGCCCCAGTGCCAGCCCTTGCCCGGTGCTTCTTCTGCCCTGGCCAGCGCGCTGCCGAGCATGACGGCGTCGGCGCCCATGGCGATTGCCTTGACGATGTCGCCCGAGGTACCCATGCCGCCGTCGGCAATAACGTGGACGTAGCGGCCGCCGGACTCGTCCATGTAGTCGCGGCGGGCGGCCGCGACGTCGGAAATGGCGGAGGCCATGGGCGAGTGGATGCCCAGCGCCCGCCGCGTGGTGGTGGTGGCGCCGCCGCCGAAGCCCACCAGGACGCCGGCCGCGCCGGTGCGCATGAGGTGCAGGGCCGGGGTGTAGCCTGCTGCGCCGCCCACGATGACGGGAACGTCGAGTTCGTAGATGAACTGCTTGAGGTTCAGCGGTTCGTGATCCTTGGATACGTGCTCGGCGGACACGGTGGTGCCGCGGATGACGAAGATGTCGACGCCGGCGGCAAGGACGGTCTTGTAGTGTTCCTGGGTGCGCTGCGGGGTCAGGGACCCGGCGACGGTGACGCCTGCCTCGCGTATTTCGGCCAGGCGGGACGTGATGAGGTCGGGCTGGATGGGTGCCTGGTACAGCTCCTGCATCCGTCCCGTGACGGCAGGACTGTTGGTCTCGTCTTCCAGTCCCGCAATCTCATCGAGGACCGCCTGCGGGTCCTCATAGCGGGTCCAGAGGCCTTCCAGGTCCAGCACGCCCAGGCCGCCCAGCTTGCCCAGGGCGATTGCGGTGGCCGGGGACATGGCGGAGTCCATCGGGGCGGCGATCACGGGCATGTCGAACTGGTACGCGTCGATCTGCCAGGAGACGGAGACATCCTTGGGGTCGCGCGTCCGACGGTTGGGGACGATTGCAATGTCATCCAGGGAGTAGGCACGACGCCCACGCTTGCCACGGCCGATCTCGATCTCATAAGTCACTGCTCTAGGTTATCCCAGCCGCTCCGCTGTCCCGGATCGGCTGCGAGGGCTTGGCTAGAGTGGCCTGATGGGACAGCGCTGGACATTCGACGGTCACATCACCGGTATCGGCACGGCCTCCGGGCTGCGTACCGTGGTGGGCATATGGCAAGAGTCCCCCTTTGGGTCTTTCGCCGACGTCATGGTGCAGCAACCCTCCGGGCACCGCCTGCTGCTGGCACCGACACCCGAAGTGGCTGGCTTTATCTCAGCCACGTACAGCTTTGACGAAGTGCGGGTGGTTGACGTTGCCGCCTTACTCGCCGATCAGGCGTTGACGGTCGACGTCGGCCCGCTGGCCATCCGGGCCATCACCGGTACAAGGACTTTCCTGGGTTCGGCGCTGCGGGCAGTGCCCCGGCGCCTTGCCGCCCATCCCCGCTGGCTCACCGCCGTCAATCCGTTCGCCGCCCTTGTGGCACCCGGCGCCCGCACCTACGGTACTGCGGGCAGCGGAAGGACGGAGTTCTATGGGGTGACGGACCTGCACCACGTGACGTCCGCCGTCGTCACTTGGGAAGGTGCCGATGCCGGGACGCTCTCCCCCATCCGGCCCGCCGTCACGGTTCGGCTTCAGCAGCGTGCCGCCGCGGCCCAGTGTTGCGCGGGTGCGGACCACCGTGATGGAGAACTAGGGCCCGGTCGCTTCCTCCACGGTCAGTTGGGACTCGAACATCCGGAAGTAGCGGCCGCGCAGGGCCACAAGGTCCTTGTGCGTGCCCTGCTCCACGATCTTCCCGTCCTCCAGCATGTACACGACGTCCGCCTTCTCGATGGTGGCGAGCCGGTGGCTGATGGCGATGATGGTGCTGCTGCGGTCCGCGAAAAGCCGGGTAAAGATGCGGTGCTCGGCGAGGGCATCGATGGCGGACGTGGGCTCGTCCATCACCATGAAGGAGGCGTCCCGGTAGAAGTTCCGGGCCATCGCCAAACGCTGCCATTGACCGCCGGACAGGCCGCTGCCTTTGCGGCCGCGGGGGTCCTCCATCCAGTTGCTCACGTGGTTGTCCAGGCCGTTGGGGAGCTTGTTGATGAAGTCCAGCGCCTCGGCGTCGGCGGCTGCGCGTTGAATCCGCCCGTCGTCGCGCCGGCTTTCCACGTCGCCGAAGTAGATGTTCTCGGCGGCCGTCGCGAATTCGTACTTGAGGAACTCCTGGCTGAGCACGGCCAGGTGCCGGTGCCAGGAGGTCACGTCGGCGGCGGCGAGGTCCACGCCGTCGAGCAGTACTTGGCCCGAGTCGGGACGGTAGAGCCCGGCGAGAATGCGGATCAGCGTCGACTTGCCGGCACCGTTCTCCCCCACGGTGGCGATGTGTTGGCCCTGGCGGATGGTGAGGCTGATGCCCCGGATGACCTCGATGTCGCTGCCCGTGTAGGTAAACCGGATGTCCTTCAGCTCGACTTCCCCGGGTGCTTGCAGCAACGGCGGTGCGTGTTCGCTGTGCACAGGCAGCGCCATGAACAGCTCATAGTCCTTCAGGTTGGCGAGATCCTCGTCAATGGAGCTCAGGGACGAGACCAAATTGTTGGCCGTGGACAGGGCGCGGCTCACGATCTGCTGGACGTAAAGGAACTGACCAACAGGGGCTGCACGGGCAATGATCTGGCCCACCACCCAGATCAGCGACACCACCTCCGCGCCGTACTGGAGGGCATCCGCGGCCAGTTGCTTGGGGATGTAGCGTCGCTGGTAATCGAGGCGGCGCCGCTCGTCGGCATCCCGGAGCCGCGAACGGAGGCCCATAAGGAAACCGACGATCCCGTAGAGCCGCATCTCGGCGATGTACTGGGGACGGAGGAGGTTCGTTTCGATCATGCGGCGCTGACGGCGCGAGTCCACCTGGGTGTTCCAGTGCGCGATCTGTTCCCTGGACAGCTTGAACTGCAGGTACACGCTGGGCACGATGGCCACCAGTACGATGACGGCGATCCACCAGCTGACCAGCAGCAAGGCGCCGATGGCCAGGATGACGGAAACGAGCTGGGTGAAGATGGCAGCGATGCGGTCCAGCACCCGGGCGTAGGAATCGGAGAATCTCTTGGCCCGGTCGTAGAGGTCGATCGTCTCTTTATCGTCGTAGCGCCAAAACTCCAGGGCCAGGAAGCGCTCATACATCTGGTCGCCCACGATGGCGCCCACCTTGAAACTCATCAGCTGCTGGATGTATCGGTCAACACTGTTGAAGGCGCCCCAGAACAGACCCAGCGCGGCAGTGACGATGACGTAGACGATGGCAAGCCGCCCCGCTCCGCCGTCGCCCGCGTACGCTGCCGCCAACGCGGTGGTGGTGAGGGAGGCGAAGTAGGTGGTGACCAGCGGCAGCACGGCGGAGATCAGCGAACCAAGCACCTTCATGACCACAGCTCCCGGCGAGGCCCGGAAGCTCACTCGAAGCACCTGGGCCACGGCCCTGGCATAGGGGCGCAGGGCCAGCCGCTTTTGCGGATTGCGTTTGGGGGTCAGTTCCGCCGGATGGCGCGGTTGGGACATGGAATCAGCCTAGTGCCGGGCAGTTCGTCATGACCTGGAATGGAGACAGCGCAGCAGGGCATCTTCCCCTGGTGAGTGTGCCACGTACTGGAAGTCCGGCCGCCCACCGGCCAATCGACGTGCTCCCCCGCTGTGGTGTGCCGCATTCATCCACTCCGGGCTCAGCCACTGAGGCCAGTGGGGTGGTTCTGCATCCTCCTGTTCGGATTTGTGGTGTCTGCCTGTTGGTGAGGTCCAGCCGGGCGGTTCATTTTCGGTCGCCGGGTCGGGTGTCCATTGGCTGTGGTGTTTGAGTCGGTGGTGTTTGGGGCAGAGCTGTGCGAGGTTGTTGACGTTGGTGGTGCCGCCGTGTTGCCAGGCGGTGAGGTGGTCGGTGTCGTTGTCAGGGGTGCGGTTGGTGCAGCCGGGGAAGGTGCATTTGGCATCCCGCATCCTGATCCAGCGTTTGATGGCCTCGGTGAGCCGGTAGTTCTTCCGCCCGATCTCCAGTGGCGCCCCGTCCCGGGGATCCACCAGCACCCGGTAGAACGACTGTGCCCCGTCAGCGACGAGTTTGCGTGCCATGGACGCGGGGATCGGTCCGAAACCATCCAGTACGGCGGGTTCGCCGGTGTGGCCGAAGAGGGCGAACACGGGAACCATCACCAGGACGTCGGCCCGCGGGGTGGGGACCTGTCCGACCTCCGTGGGTTTCCCGGTCTGTGTGGTGTTCCCGGCGCCGAGGAGCAGGGATGCTGCGATGTCGGGGCGGAGTTGGGTGAGGGTGCGGGGTTCATTGGGGCCCTGGAGTCCGCGGGCGGTGGCGGTGGCGCGGTTCCAGATGGCGCACGCGGTGTCTGCGGGGAGGTAAAGCGAGACCCAGGCCATGCCGTCCTTGTCCGGTGTGTATTCCATCCGCCGGTCCGCCACGCCCTTGGCATGCCGCTTCTCCAGGGTTTCGGGGTGGTGGCGTTCCCGCCAGGTACGGACCTTGGCCCGGAACCGGGAGGGGATGAGTTCGCCGGGCGCTGCGCCGCGGGCGGGGTTGGGGGCGTCGGGGTCGAAGAAGTGCGCCACCAGCCCGGCCGCCCCCGCAGGGTCAAGGCCCTCGGTCTCGTCGGCAATAATCCTTGCGTGCTGCCAGGACATCGCCCCGGCGGACAGGGCCTCGAACACCCGCGGCAGGGAGCAGACCCGCCGGGACTGATCCACGAAAGCCCCGGCCGCCGCGGAGCTGATGGTCAGGACCCCGGCGATCTCCTCAACGACGGACATTTCGGTGTAGGTGCGGTCCTGCACCGAGGCATCGGGCGGGGTCATGGCCTGCTGGAACTCAACGGCCCCGGCGGCGTCCTGCGCCTTCACCGCCGCGAGCTGTGCCTCCAATCGGGAGATAACCTCCAGCCGTTCCAACCGGATCCCATACCGCCGCTCCAGCACATCCATACCGGCACCAACAGGGACCGCGGAAGTCAGGAAAGCATCTTCACGGTCCAGCGCATCAAGGGCAGCAACAGAGGCAGAAACACCCTCCAACGCCACCCCAACACCACCGCTGATTCCCATATAAACATCATGCAGCGGGGGTCCGACATTTAGACCGACAGCGCCATCCGGGTGCACAAAACAGGAGGAGGCGGGATTATCCCGCCTCCTCCTTCACACACGTCAACGTGTATTAAACCGTCGCAGCCTACCGCGAACCGTAGTTCGGCGCCTCGACGGTCATCTGGATGTCGTGCGGGTGCGATTCCTTCAGTCCTGCCGAGGTGATCCGGACAAACTTGCCGCGGACCTTCAGCTCCGGAATGGTGGGGGCGCCGGTGTAGAACATGGTCTGCCGCAGTCCGCCAACCAACTGGTAGGCCACGGAGGACAGCGGGCCGCGGTAAGCAACCCGGCCTTCGATGCCTTCGGGGATCAGCTTGTCGTCACCGGACACGTCGGCCTGGAAGTAGCGGTCCTTGGAGTAGGACGTGTTCTTGCCCCGCGACTGCATGGCCCCCAGGGAGCCCATGCCACGGTAGGACTTGAACTGCTTGCCGTTCACGAAGATCAGGTCGCCCGGGGACTCGTCGCAGCCCGCCAGGAGCGAGCCCAGCATAACCGTGTCGGCTCCGGCCACCAACGCCTTGCCGATATCGCCTGAGTACTGCAGGCCGCCGTCGGCGATCAGCGGCACGCCGGCCGGGATGGCGGCCTTGGCGGACTCGTAAATGGCGGTGATCTGCGGGACGCCCACGCCTGCCACCACGCGGGTGGTGCAGATGGAGCCCGGGCCCACACCCACCTTGATGCCGTCGGCGCCGGCGTCGATCAGTGCCTGCGCACCTTCGCGGGTGGCGGCCTGGCCGCCGATGATGTCCACGTGGGCAGCTACGGGGTCGGACTTCAACCTGCGGATCATGTCCAGCACGCCCTGGGAGTGGCCGTTGGCGGTATCCACGAACAGGGCGTCGACGCCGGCGTCCACCAGGGTCATGGCGCGCTCCCAGCCGTCGCCGAAGAAGCCGATGGCTGCACCGACGCGGAGTCGGCCTTCGTCGTCCTTGGTGGCCAGCGGGTACTGCTCCGCCTTGGTGAAGTCCTTGGTGGTGATCAGGCCCTTGAGCCGGCCCTGGTCGTCAACGAGCGGGAGCTTTTCGATCTTGTTGGTGGCCAGCTTGTGCGAGGCTTCCTCGCGGCTGATGCCCACATGCCCGGTGACCAGGGGCATTTTGGTCATGACGTCGCTGACCAGCCGCAGCGGAAAATCGGACTCCGGCACAAAGCGGGTGTCGCGGTTGGTCACGATGCCCAGGAGGCGGTTGTCCTCGTCAACTACGGGCAGGCCGGACACGCGGTAGTGGGCACAGAGATCATCCAGCTCCCGCAGCGTGGCCTCGGGCCGAATGGTCAACGGATTGGTAATCATGCCGGACTCGCTCCGCTTGACCCGGTCCACCTGGTCCGCCTGGTCGGCGATGGACAGGTTGCGGTGCACCACGCCCAGGCCGCCCTGGCGGGCCATGGCAATGGCCATGCGGGATTCCGTAACGGTGTCCATGGCGGCAGAGAGCAGCGGGGTCTGCACGCTGATCCGCTTGGAGATCCGCGATGAGGTGTCTGCCTCGGACGGGATGACGTCGGTGTGGCCCGGGAGGAGGAGCACGTCGTCGTAGGTCAGGCCGATGAAGCCAAAGGGATTGTGTTCGGGCTCGGTCATGAGTGCGCCTCTTACCTTGGTTGCTGGGTCACGGGTAGGGGTTGCAGCCGATGACCAGCCCGTTATTACGGTACTGGCCTGTGCAGACGATCCTGCGGGAGCACCGTGCAGCACGGCGTTCCGGGGCAGAAAGTGTTGAGTAAATATTAGAACCTCGGCGCCGATCCCCCTATTCCACGCCGGCAATGTGAGGAACCGCACTCAGCTCCAGCCCGTGGCACCCAGCAGCCGCTGCTCGAACATGGGGATCATGGTCTCCACGTACGTCCGGGTCAGGTGGTTGTCGTCCTTGTAGACGTACACGTTTCCCACCACCGCGGGGCATACACCACGTGCGCAGATGAAGTCGCTCATGTCCATCAGGTGCAGGCCATGGAGTTTGCCCCGGTAGTTCTCCAGGGGCGACGGCTCCACCAGGGATTCGGCCATGGCCGGGTTGCAGGCCGGCGCAGCTGCGCCATGCCGCTGGGCACACTCGGGCATGTTGAACGTGAACCGCGGGTTGTCCCGGATGCCCGCGACTTCGATTCCCGCGTCGGCGAACGGCCTGATGCCTTCGAGGTAGCCGGGCACTTCCGTTTCGAACGGGGCTTCCTCGTGCGTCAGTGATGCCACAGTGAATACGGCGTCCGGCATGTGTTCCAGGACGTAGGCGGAACTGGCCCGGTTGTAGGCGTTGCAGTCGGCGGTCCGCGCCTCCGATTGGGCGCCGAACCGGCAGGCAGGCATCAGCAGCGTCACCAGTTCCCAGCCACGGGCCACCGCCACCGGAGCCAGGGCGGCGAGGTACTGCTGGGCGGGGGAGTCACCCAGCACCACAATGCGCTTGGTGGGCGGTTCCTCCGGAAGCTCCTGCCGGCAGCCCGCCAAAATGGGATCGCTGGTGGCATTGGCTCCGGTGCAGGGCGAGTCGATGCCGGCCCAGTCATTGTCCAGCGCGGCGGGTCCGGGAATGGTCCGGGCCCTTGGCACGGGACTGTTTTCGTTCTCCGGGGTGAGTGCCAGCGCCCCTGGCGTCCGCTCCCGCGGTTGTGCCGCCGTCGCGCTTTCCTCAGCAGTGAGCGACGTCTGCCAGACAGCCACAGGGCCTGCAAGCAGGGCACCGCAGGCAGCAATGACGACGGCGGTGCGCCAGGTGCGCAACTTGGGCCAGTGCCAGTCGCGCAATGGCTTTTCGACAAAACGGGTGGTCAGGACGGCGAGCACGATGGAGGCGGCGACGATTCCCAGGCCCTGCTTGAGGTTTGGCGTTTCAACTCCGGTGGCGGCGAGGGCGAGCACCAGGACCGGCCAATGCCACAGGTACAGGGCGTAGGAGTTGTCCCCCAGGGCAACGGCGGGCCTGCTGCTGAGGAGGCGGTCCACCCCGAACCTGCTGCCGCTTTGACCTGCGATGATGATGGCTGCAGCCGACAAAGTTGGCCACAGCGCCGCGTACCCGGGGAAGGACCTGTCAACAGTGAGGAGCAGCCCGCATGAAACCATGCCGGCCAGTCCTGCCCAGCCCAGGGCCATCCGGAGCGTGCGGCCGGGCTTGAGATACGGCAGCAGAGCGCCAGCAGCGATCCGAGCGCAAACTCCCAGAGCCGGGCGCGGGTGTCGAAGTATGCGTACGCCTGGTTGCCGGCGGTCTGGTCTACGGAATAGGCCAGGGACACGGCAAGTACCATCGCGAACACCACGGCCAGCAGGGCGCGGTAGGTCAGCCCGTGCAGTCCAGCTATCCGGCGCAGCCGGGTCAACGCGACGGCCGTGGCGGCGAAGATCAGCGGCCACAGGATGAACACCTGGCCCTGGATGGACAGTGACCAGATGTGCTGCAACGGGCTGGCGCCCGCATGGTCCTGCGCGTAGTAGTCCACGGCAGCCTCCGCCAGCAGCCAGTTCTGGCGGTAGAGCAACGACGCCCACGCCTGGTCGAGCACCTCCGGCCATCGCCCCTGGGGCAGGATCAGCCATGTGCCGGCCAGCACCCCGAGGATCACCACGACGGCGGCGGGCAGCAGGCGCTTGAACAGGTGCAGCCAGTGCGCCAGGAGTCGGAAGGGCTTGCCTGACTCCGCCCTGCGGACGAAGGAAAGGGTGAGCAGGAAAGCCGAGATCAGCAGGAAGATGTCCACACCGCCCGACACCCGGCCCAGCCAGACGTGGTAGGCCACGACCATGAGGACCGCCAGGGCGCGCAGTCCCTGTACCTCCGGGCGGAAGGAGGCTTTCCGTGGCTTCGCAGCCGGGGAGTCCGCCATCGCTCTCTTTGTGCCTGCTGTTACACGCGGAATCACTTCGCCCATCCGGCCGCGTTCTGCAACCGGATGGCGAACTCGTCTGCCATGCTGTCGGCGTATTCGGCGCTTAGGTGGTTATCGTCCAGGTAGACAAAAACATTGCCCACAACGGCAGGGCACTCCGTCGGGGTGCAGATCCTGTCCGTGAGGTCCACCAAGGACAAGCCAGGAAGCCTGGCCGGGTCAAGGGTTTCGAAGGGACTGGCGGCCGGAAGATTGTCGCCGATCGCCGGGCGGCAGGCCTGGTCATCGGTCCCGGCCTGCAGTACGCATTCCGCCATGTTGAAGGAAAAGCGCGGGTTGTCCCGGAGCGCTACAACTGCGATCCCCTGGTCCAGCCACCCGGAAACCAGCTCCTCGAAACCCGGTGTCAGGGCCTCTGCAGTGCTCGAGGGAGCCGCCGCGGTCCCCAGCAGGATGATGGCATCGGGCTTCTGCCTGCTGATTTCCTTCTGGACGGCGGCGTTGAAGTCGTCACAGTCTGCGCTTCCCCCGAGCCCGGGCGGCGCGGCCTTGCAAGCGCCCTTGAGGATGGAATACAGAAGCCAGTTCTTCTGGGCTGCCAGCGGTTTGACAGCACCGGACCATTGCTGCGCGTGACTGTCGCCGACCACCAGGACCCGTTTGGAAGGACCGCCGGACGGCCGCTGTTCAAAACACGAACCCTTCAGTAAACGGTCCTCAGGTGCGATGTCCTTCGTGCAAGGCCCGTCCAGGGATACCCAGTTCTTGGACAAATCCGCCGCCAGCGGCAGGAGGGACACTTCTCCCGAGGGGATTGCGGCGGTGAAAGCCGGGTCAAGGACACGGGATCCGGGATTGTTGGCGATCTTCTGTGCCTGGATGGCACGGCGTTCCAGATCAAGCTGGAGGTTCCAGCCGGACAGGGGCACCGCTGCCACGGCCACGGCCAGCATGATGGCCAGGACTGCCCGCCGCTTCCGGACTTCGGGCCATTTCCACTCCCGCCAGGGCCTTTCGATATAGCGCGTCGTCAGGTAGGCGAGCCCCAGGGCCACCAGGATGATGACAGAGCCGGACAGCCAGCCGGCATGGTCCTTGCCGCTCCAGGCGAGCGCCAGTACCAGGAGCGGCCAGTGCCACAGGTACAGGGCATAGGAGATGTCGCCGAGCTTGACCAGTGGCTTGGCGGAGAGGATCCGGTCAACCCCTGCGGCGCTTTCTGTTTGGCCCGCCACGATGACCAAGGCCGCTGCGACCGTGGGCCACAACGCGGCGACACCCGGGAACGCCCCCTGCACGTCCAGGACTATGCCGCACGCCAGCATGGCAAGAACACCCACCCAGCCCATGACAATGCGGGTCTGCCGCTTGAAACGCAGGCCCGGCAGGATCAACGCCACGAGCGTACCCAGGGCGAATTCCCACAGCCGGGCGCCGGTATCGAAGTAGGCCTGGACCTGGTTGGTGGCGGTGAAGAAAATGGAGTAGCCCAGTGAACCGAGGAACAGGGCGAAGAAGATGTAGGCCAGTAGGGGCCGGTAGGACAACCGGTAGCGCCGGGCGGTCCAGCCGGCCACCGCAAAGATCAGGGGCCACAGGATGAAGACCTGCGCCTGGATGGACAGTGACCAAAAGTGCTGGAAGGGGCTGGCCAGGCTGTGGTCGTTGGCGTAGTAATCGACCGCCTCGTGCTGCAGCAGCCGGTTCTCCGAGTAGGACAGGGACGCCCAGCCCTGCGCGATAAGGTCCAGCCACCTGGTTGGTGGAAGGACCAGGGCAGACGCAGCCAGGGTTGCCACGATGACGGTGACAGCTGCCGGAAGGAGACGGCGGAACAGGTGGAGCCAGTGCTTTGCGAGTGCAAAGGGTTGGTTCCGGTCGTGGCGGCCGAGGAATTGCAGCGTCATCAGGAAAGCGGAAATGAAGAGGAAGACGTCCACCCCGCCGGACACGCGCCCAAACCAGA